>CALRPN020000113.1:0-4987 GCA_943370055.1 Archangium gephyra | reverse complement strand
CATGGTGACGTCCTTCGTCGTCCGCACGTAGCCCTTCGCCCGCACGAGCACCGAGTCCTTCTCCGTATACGCCTTCACGTCGAAGCGGCCGTCGGGTGACGAGAAGTCGGCGCCGTTGGCAGAGAATGGCGTGATGACCTGCCCGCGGGCGTCGACGACGCGGCCGGTGATGCGCCCGCCTTCGCGCTTGAGCGTGAACTCGACCTTGTCGCCGCGCTGGGCGGTCCGGTCCGCACGCGCGAACCCCTCGACCGAGGTCGAGAGCTTGACCGAGGAGACTGGCAACCCACGCAGCTCGAAGCGGCCCTCGGCATCGGTGTACACGTTCGAGGGCAGAAACCGCGCGGCCTCGCCCATGCGCCCCTGCACGGCATCGAAGAGCAGCGACGAGATGGCGGCCTTCTCGTCGGCGGGCTCCCACGACAGGCGCACGCCGGGAATGGGCTGGCGCTTCTCGTCCACCACCACGCCGCTCAGGTCGACCTTCGCGTCGATGGTGATGATGACACCCTCTTGATGTGAGCCGGGCTGCAGCAACACGGGGTCAGACGGCGTGGAGGGATGACCCGCGCCCGTGGCGACGAGGACCCAGCGGCCGGCGAGCAGGCCGGTGACTTGAAAGCGGCCTTCTCCGTCGGTCGTCGCCTTGCCGCGGGAGCCGCCCTCGAGCTCACGCAGCATGTCTTCGAGCATTCCGGGAATGGCCATGACCTCGACGCCAGCGAGCGGCGCGCCCGAGCCGTCGACGACCTTCCCCGCGATGCTGCCACCGGCGTCGAGCACGATGACGACGTCTTTCGCGGGGACCGTGAGCGGCTGCTCGGCTTCGCGGTACCGCTCGTGCCAGGCCTTGAGCCGGTACTCCCCGGCAGGCTGATGCAGCACGAAGCGGCCGGTGGCGTCGGTGGTGACCGTCTCTCCCTCCTTGGCGGACTGGAGTGACACCATCGCGTTGGCGATGGGCGCGCCTTCACCGTCGAGCACGAGGCCATTCACCGTCGGCTCGCAGCGAACCTTCACCACCACGTTCACGTCGGCACCGGCGAGCTCGACCGACTGCGCGCGCTCGGAGTCACAGTCGGGCACCACTCCGCGCAGGCTGTCTTCGCGCGTCGGCTCCACCAGCTCGCTCTCGAAGCGGCCCTGGGCATCGGTCTCGATGAAGAGCGGGGGGCCGAAGCCCTGGACCCGGCCGATGCGGGGCGCGCCCTTCTCGTCGACGACGACGCCACGCACGTGCACGCCGGGCCTCAGCTCGACGTCGAGCGACTGCGACTTGCCTGACTGTGGGTGAACGGTGGCGCTGCCGATGAGCCCGCCCTTGATGACCCGCACCGACAGGGAGTTCTCGTCTTCGAGCGCGGGCTTGAGCACGACCTCGCCCTTCACGTCAGTGAGGCGAGGGGGCTCTTTGGCGATGGTGACCTCGGCGCCTTCGACGGCCTGCCCGTTGGAGCGTGCGCGAATGGTGAGCGTGAACGGGTCTGAGAGGTCGAGCACGACGAGCTGATTCGGGGCGACCTCGCGGCGAACGCGGACGGGCGCGTGGCCGGGCGCGGCGACGATGAAGGTCGCGGTGCCGTACGGGAGCGTGGTGGTGAAGGCGCCAGTGCCGTCCGTCTTCACGTCGCGAACGAAGAGCGCCGGTATCGGGTAGGCGAGCACCCGCGCACCAGGGAGCGGCGTTCCATCAGCGAGCCGCACGAGGCCCTTCATCGGGTGTGGCGTGAGGACGTCGAGCGGCACCGAGGCGCCGAGCTTGAGCTGCTCGACCTCTGGCGCGGGGACGGCGATGCGGCCATCGGGGTGTTCACCCCAGACGTACTCGACCTGGGGAGCGATGCCGCAGAGCTCGAAGGCGCCATCGGTGGTGGTGGTGACGCTCTTCACGGCTTCGACGAGCCCTGCGCCCGGGTTGGCGAGCAACGTCTCGAGGCCTTCGGTGCACAGGCACGCGCGGCAGGAGCAGGGACCGGTGACCGAGAACAGCGCGTCGGGCACCGAGACCTGCATGCCGACGACGGGGCGGCCATGGTCGAGCACCTGGCCGCGAAGACACTGGCCCGGGTTGGTGATGACGGGGAGTCGCTGGAGGCCGGGCACCTTCGAGCGCTTTGGCGCGGCGACCGGCGCGCGGCCGACCTCGGCGTCACGCAGCTTCTGGTGCTCCGCGCGCAGCAACAGGATGCGCCCGACGAGGCCCGCGATGACGACCGTCACCAACAGCAACACCAGACCGACCCACTTGAGCCATCGACGACGCGTCCCCGCCATGGCGCGGCAGTGTGTCACCCGTTCGCGCTCTTGTGCGCCGGGAATACGGTGTTCTAACTCCCGGCTGCCATGGGCGAACCGACCAGCATCGAAGCGCGACGCACGTGGAACACCGTCATCGCGCTCGTGGGCATCGCGTTACTGGCGTGTGTGTCGTCGACCATCGAAGGGCGCGGCAGCGGTGGAGCGTACGCGCCGGCGAACGAGCAGCGTGGCGGGTCGCTCCGCTACTACGAGGGCACGAAGTCACGTGATGACGCGTACCGCGAGATGTTCACGTACTGCGGCGGGCCGTACGAGATTGCGGCGGAGCGTGACGTGAACCGCGGCATGACGACGAACTACAGCCGGTACAACACGACGACGACGGCCTCCATCGAGCACGTCATCGACTTCCGGTGTGTCGAGCAGACGCCTCGCACGTCGTCGACGGTGCGGTTGTCGGGAGACGAGTGGCGGCTGGCGCGCGACTGGGTGATTCAGAACAGCGGGTGCCCGCAGGCGAACGTGGAGCACGAGGTCGCGTCGCCGACCCCGGGTGCGAAGGGGTACGCCGTGTCCGCGTGTGGCCAGCGCTGGCTGTGCAGCGCGGGGAATGGAATGGCCGTGTGTGGTGTCGATGGCTCGCCTGCTCCGGCGATGAGTGGGGGTCCTCCGCCGCCTCCGCAGCCGTACCAGCAGCCTGCGTATCAGCAGCCGCCTCCGCCTCCGGGTGGATCGCCCGCTGACATCGTGCCTGTACCTGCGCTCTGAAGGCTCTGAGAGAGCGATGGTGGCTCGGGTGGCGCTCCGAAGCCTCGAGACACGAGGCGACACGGAATCGGCCGAGTCCGAATTCCCATCACCTCCGCGGAGGGTGGTCCCCTCTCACGGGGTGTAAACAGGTGGTCGCAAACCTGTACACAAGTTGACGTCAATCTGTTGTCAGTTTACCGACCACAGGTTTACACCTCCCAGAAACGCGCCTGCCCCGGTCGGGCCTCAGCTTTTGGCATATTCTTCGCGCACGTCGCTCACTCGAGGCTTCGAGCGCCCGCCAGCACCCTTCGCTTCTCTGAGCCATCGGACGCCGTGCTACCGGCACTGCGCGTGCGAGCCGTCGTCGGCCGTGCACGTACGCCCCGGCACTTCAGTGCACACGGTCATGCCGTCGGAGCCCGTCGCGCACGACAACCCGCACGCCACACGTCCATCACTGCCCATGATGCACTGGCCGGCCTTCGTCTCTGCACAGCCAACGCGCCCATCGGTACCGAGCATGCATTTGTAGCCGCACACGGTCTGCCCATCGCGCCCCGTCAAACACAGCCCATCAGGTGGCGGCGTCGGAGCCGTGGATGCACCAGTGGAGCTGCCCACCGTCGCGCAGGAGACGAAGAGAACGCAGAGGAGAGTTGGGAGTTTCACGCGCAGAATTCTCTCAGGTCGCGCGCCACCGACGAGCAGAAGACACCGTCGCGCGTCATCAACCGGCGAGCGACGCGTCTTCGAGCCCACCCGCGATGGAGCCGTGCACCTCGATGCTGTGACCCCAGAACAGGTCTCCATCACCGAACCAGAAGGTGAAGCGACCGCCCTCGTCGATGGCGATGGACTGGAGCTTGAGCCGCGAGAGGAACTGCTGCTTCGTCACTTCCTTCTCGCCTTCTCCCAGCCACACGTCGTTCTTGAGCTTGAGCAGCTTCCCGACCGTGAACTCGCCGACCTTCTTCGCCCAACGCTTCTCGGCCGAGAACAACTTCTCCGCCGTCGCCAACGCGTCTTCATGCGTGGAGAGCGTGACCTTGAGCTTCTTGCCGCTCCAGCGTGCGTTGCCCTCGTACCAACCGTAGCGACGGTCGAGCGCGAGCGTGCCGAAGCGCTTCGTCTTCAGCTTCACCGGCGTCTGCAGCTCGTTGGCGACTCGCGCGAGCTCGGCGTCTTTCACACCCGCGCGCAGAATTTTGCGAACCACCGTGCAGCCACGCGCGACCTTCGCCACGTCGAGCGAGACGACCCGATACGGCCTCAGCCGAACCATCCACCGCGTGAGCGCAGCATCGGAGACCGGCAGCTCGCAACGACGCTCTCCACGTTCGACGGCTTCACCCGGAGAGCGCCACGCCGCCAGGTGAAACACGAGCTTCCAGTTTCCGCCGCCGCCGTAGCCGCCCGCATCGCTCGCGTCGATGAGCCCGAGGAGCCGCCTCACGCGGGCTTCTTCTGCTTCTTCGCGTCGGCGTGGCAGATCATGTCGATCACCACCGCGCTCGCGAGGATGAGCACCGCGTCTTCCGAATCGGCGATCTCGACGCCGTACGTGTCGGTGATGGAGAACCAGCGCTTCGACACCGTCGCCACGACCGTCTTCCCGCGCGTGAACGTGTACTCACGGTCGAGCAGGTTGCCCTGCGCCTCGAGGTCATCAGGCCCCGGAACGTCGACCGTGAACCCGCAGCGGAAGACGTTGATCAGGTCCTTCTTCACCACCGCCGCGACCTTGCCGTCGCGAAGAATCTCGTAGCTCGGCGAGAGCGCGATGAGCTTCTCTCGAATGAACGCGAGCTCCTTGCCGCCCGCCTCGTGAAACGAGAGCTTCTCGCGCAGCAACGTGAACGCGCGACCGTCGACCGTGAACCGCGACTTGCCGTCTTCGTCCTTGATCGTGAAGTCGTCGCCGAACGACAACAGGTCCTGCCTGAGCACGTAGCGCATGGCGGCGCACTGTACCCCT
>CALRPN020000112.1:0-6957 GCA_943370055.1 Archangium gephyra | reverse complement strand
GGCGCTGCTCTCGTGCCTCGAAGAAGTGAAGGCCGACGCGTTCATCGGCATTCCGGCGGCGCACGTCGCGCGGTTGCTGTTCCCGAAGCCGTTCCGAACGGTGAAGGCGAACGTGACGGTGGGGCGCCGATTGCTCTGGGGCGGCCATTCGCTCGACGAGGTGAAGGCGCTCGGCAAGGACGAGCCGTACCCCATGGTCGAGCCCGCGAAGGGAGAGACAGCGGCAATTCTCTTCACCTCGGGCTCCACCGGCATTCCGAAAGGCGCGGTCTACTCGCACGAGATCTTCGACTCACAGGTGCGGATGATTCGCGACACGTACGGCATCAAGCCGGGCGAGATCGATCTGCCGACCTTCCCGCTGTTCGCGCTCTTCGATCCCGCGCTGGGAACCACTGCCGTTCTTCCCGACATGGACTTCCGGTTCCCTGCGAAAGCGGAGCCGAAGAAGTTGATCGAGGCGATCACCACGCACGGCTGCACGTCGATGTTTGGCTCGCCAGCGCTCATCGACAACCTGGGCCGCTATGGCGAGGCGAACGGCGTGAAGTTGCCGACGCTGAAGCGCGTGCTCTCGGCCGGAGCGCCCGTGCGGGTCGACGTGCTCGAGCGCATGGCGAAGTTGCTGAACGACGGCGCCGAGATCTTCACGCCCTTCGGAGCCACCGAGTCTCTGCCCATCGCGAGCATCGGCAGCAGAGAAGTGCTCGCCGACACCGGGAAGTTCGCGATGCAGGGGAAGGGCGTCTGTGTTGGGAAACCCTCGCCGGAGATCACGCTGCGGGTGATCGCGATCTCCGACGAACCCATCGCGACGTGGAGCGATTCACTGCTCGTTCCTCAGGGCACCATCGGCGAGATCGCCGTCGCCGGCCCCGTCGTGACCCGCGAATACTGGGCGCGGCCCGAGCAGACGAAGCTTGCGAAGATTCAAGATGGTGATCGGGTCGTGCACCGCATGGGCGACGTCGGCTACCTCGACCCGCTGGGCCGCCTGTGGATGTGCGGCCGAAAAGGCCACCGCGTCGAGACGTCGAGCGGCACGTTGTTCACCACGCCCGTCGAAGAGGTCATCAATCAGGTGCGCGCGGTGAAGCGCTCGGCGCTCGTCGGAGTCGGCCCGAAGGGTGCGCAGACTCCAGTGGTGCTGCTCGAGCGCGAGAAGGACTACGGCTCACCTGAGCCGGTGCTGCTCGATGAAGTTCGCGCGCTCGCGAAGCTGTTCGACACCACGAAGTCACTCGTTCACTTCCACGTCTTCCCCGGCGAGTTCCCCGTCGACAAGCGGCACAACGCGAAGATCGAGCGCGAGAAGCTGGCCGTCTGGGCGGCAGAGAAGGGGCTGGGCCGATGAAGGCGATGGTGACGGGCGGAGGCGGGTTTCTCGGCAGCAACCTGGTGAAGGCCCTGAAGGCGAGAGGCGACTCCGTTCGGGTGCTCGCGCGCGGCGACTATCCCGAATTGCGTGAACTCGGCGTCGAGACGATTCGCGGAGACATCACCGATGCGTCCGCGACCGCGAAGGCCTGCGAAGGAATGGACGTCGTCTTTCACACCGCGGCGAAGGCGGGCGGGTGGGGCGATCCGAAAGAGTACGAAGCGATCAACGTCACGGGCACCGACAACGTCGTCGCTGGCTGCAAGGCCGCGAAGGTGCCTGCGCTCGTGCACACGAGCTCACCCAGCGTCGTTCATTCCGATCACGACCTCGAAGGTGCGAACGAGTCGATCCCGTACGCGACGCACTTCACCGCGCACTACCCACGCACGAAGGCGATCTCGGAGCAGCACGCGCTGGCCGCGTCTGATGCCTCGCTGAAGGTCGTGGCGCTGCGTCCGCATTTCATCTGGGGGCCGGGCGATCGCCATCTGCTGCCTCGACTCATCGCGCGCGCGAAGACCGGCCGGTTGAAGCAGATCGGCTCCCGTGACCCGAAGAGCGACACCATCTACATCGACAATTGCGTCTCGGCCCACCTGTTGGCCGCTCAGAAGTTGCTCGAAGGAGCGCCCATCGGTGGAAAGCCGTACTTCGTCAGCGACGACGCTCCGATCGGTGTGTGGACGATGGCGAACCGAATGCTCGCCTGCGCTGGGCTTGGTCCCGTCGGACGACCGATTCCGGCAGGCCTCGCGTACGGCGTCGGCGCGATGATGGAGGGCACGTACTGGCTCTTCGGCATCGAGAAGGAGCCGCTCATCACGCGCTTCGCTGCCAGTGAGCTTTCGCACGCGCAGTGGTTCGACATCTCGGCCGCAAAGCGTGACCTCGGCTACGTCGCGACCGTCACGATCGACGAGGGGCTCACGCGCCTCGCAGCGTCCCTGCAGAGGTGAGTCGTGCTCGCGCTCGTTGGAGCGCGCCTTCACGTCGGCGAGTTGCACAAACGAGACGACCACGTCGACGTCCTCTGCTGCGGCGCGTGACGCCAATCGCCTTCGCGTCGAACGCGGCTCCCGAAGCCCAGAAGGCCGCGCGCGACTGTTTCGTCACCTGCGGCGGTGACGAGCACCAGGGCCCGCGATGCTCGACCGTTCTGACGCGGCATTGCCTGCCGCCCGTGTGAGGCGATCGTTCGCTGAAACGTCTGGCCCGCGGTGCTCTGCGCTGCCCGGCATCGACGTGGCCGTCCGCGCGACTCATGCCCGTTCCACCCGCGCGAAGGATCCCTTCATATCCGCGCCTCGTCGTGGGCCCTGACCTCGCGATGCTCCGCCGCATTCCCACCGCGGGGCTCTCACGTACCTGCAGCCCAACGCGAGCTGCGGCGTGCGCACCAGCGACGAGAACAAGGCGCCGCTGCTGGCGTTCTGGCCACATGGACTCGGACGCTCGCGTTCACGGCAGAACTCGACGGCAAGTGCACGGGCGCTCACCTCGTGGAGAGGACGCCGCGCGATGCTCGAGCAGGCCGTCCGCTGGGTGATGCCGCCACCAGCGTCGACGCCGTCGCGCGCGCGCCTCACCGGAAACGACCTGCACGTCACGCTCGAAGCGCCGGGCCGTTGGCCCGCAGATGCACACTTCGCCAGCACAGCTCTCAGCAGAGCGCTCGGGGCCGGAGAGCGGTTGCACACGTGTGCAGAGGCTTGCACCAACGACCATTCGAACTGCGCAGAGCCACATGTCGTTCATCGGCACGGCGCCTGCTCATCGAGCGCACATGCACTCGAACTGGAAAAACGTCAGGCTGGCGAGCTGGGCTGAAGAAATTCCCTCGCAGGAGGTGACGAGCGCGGAGCTGGAAGAGCGGCTCGCTCCGTTGTTCTCGCGCGCCGGAATCGAGCGGGGCACGCTCGAGGCGAAGACGGGCGTGAGAACGCGTCGCTGGTCGGCGCCCGACGTCGACCCCGAGACTGTCGCGGCTCGGGTTGCGGCGCAGGCGCTCGCGAACGCCGGGCTGCGGGGACCTGACGTCGGCCTCGTCATCAACGCGAGCATCGATCACCGCTTCTTTGAGCCCTCGGGCGCCCACCTCGTCGGACGTCACATCGGGGTCGGCTCGAACGCCACGCTCTTCGACGTGCGCAACGCGTGCCTTGGCTTCGTCGACGCGCTCTCCATCGCCGCCGATCGCATCGAGGCCGGAGTCGTCGACGTGGCCATCGTGGTCGCCGCTGAAGCAGGCGGAATGCGGCGCGCGATCGACGCGGCCATCGCCGACGCGCTGGTGCAGGGTGAGGTGACGCCAGAGTTGTGGGTTCCGCTCACGATGGGCTGCGGCGCCGTCGCCTGGGTGCTCACGGCCGCTCACGTCGCGTCAGGCCACGCGTCCATCGACTCTTGCCTCGTGCGCAATCTGTCCGAGCACACGGGCCTCTGTGTTGGCCGCATCGGCGACGATGGCCGCCTCTCCATTCGTGCGAACGGCCCGGGCATTCTTCGCCAGGGCGTCGCGTTGATCGCCCGGACCTTCGGGGAGGCCGGAGTCACGCTCGGCCAGGGCTTCATGCATCAGGTCGGCAGCGCGCACCTCGCGGCGCTCGAGAAGGCGCTCTCGTGCACGATGCATCCCCGTGGTGCGCTCTTTCGCGAGCTCGGCAACATCGGGCCAGTCGGAATGCCCCTGGCGATCGCTCGCGCGGCAGACGCGAAGACCCTGAGCCCCGGCCCGGTGACGATGCTCGGCGCCGGAAGCGGGCTCTCGGCCGCGGTGATGGCGCTCACGTGGAGGTCGTCATGAAGGCGGTGATCACCGGCGCCTCTGGCTTCATCGGTGGGGCGCTCACGCGGCGGCTGCTCTCAGAAGGCTGGTCGGTCACCGCGCTGGGGCGGCGGCCGGTCATCGGAACCGACTTTCTCGCCTGGGACCTCGGTGCCCTGGTTCCTTCGCTCACTGGCGCTGACGCCGTGTTCCACGTCGCGGCGCGGGTGGGTGACTGGGGGCGTCGCGAAGACTTCGAGCGCGAGAACGTCGATTCCACCCGGCGACTCCTCGAGGCGTGTGAGGTGGCACGGGTGCCGGCCTTCGTCTTCACGGGGTCTCCTTCGGCCTTTCTCGGCGATGCCGACGTCGAGGGTGCTGACGAGTCGTTGGTGGAGCCGACAGCGCACCTCAGCGAGTACGGCCGATCGAAGGCGATCGCCGATCGGCTCGTCCGCGCGCACCGTGGCGTCACGAGAACGACGGTGCTGCGTCCACACGCCGTGATCGGGCCAGGCGAACGTCACCTGCACCGGCTGATCTCGGCCATGTCGACGCTGGGCTGCGTGCTGCAGATCGGTGACGACGTTCGCCTGAGCATCACGTCGCTCGAGACGTGCGTGAACGCCCACGTGCGCGCGGCCGAGCGGTTGCTCGACGGGCAGGGCGGTGGTGATGCGTTCTTCATCGCCGACACGCCTGCGGTGTCGCTGCGCGAGCTGCTGTCCTCGGAGGTCGAACGTCGCGCCGGTCGCACGCCGCTGACGATTCGGCTTCCCCGCGAACCGCTCATGGCCCTCGCGCGCTTCGCAGAGTGGTTACACACGCCGTTCCCCCGATGGGCGCCGATCATCAACCGCTATCGGGTCGCGATGTTGTCGCGCTCACACACGTTCGACGTCAGCCGAATGCGCGACGTCCTCGGCGTCAGCCCCAGGCCCTCCCACCTGCTGCTCGGGCGGTCGTTCGGAGCGCGAGCGGTGGCGCGGAGCCACTAGAGTCGCCTCACGTTTCAGGAGCGGCTCGGCGACGCGCGCACCAGGGCGATCAGCCTGCCGTCATCGAGCCAGACGAGCTCGCTGTCGAGTGCGTACGCCGGGTCGTTCGCTTCGAGGAACATCGTGATCGACACGCGCTCCTTCGATTCGACCTCGACGCGCGCTGCCTGAAACCCGAAGAACCGGCCGAGCTGCGGAGCGATCGCTTTGTAGATCGCCTCCTTCACCGCGAACCGGAGCATCACGTTCGGCCAGCGCTCGCCTTCAGGCAGCGCCTGCACCACGGCCAGCTCTTCCGGCCGGCACACGCGCGACATGATCGCCGAACGATCGCGCGGGCCGCCTTCGAGATCGATGCCCACGAGCCCCGAGTGCGACGAGCCGACGAACGCGATCGCCAGATCTTCCTTGTGGGTGAGTGACACCGTCAGCCCGGGAGGACCGAGTGGAACCCGCGCCGAATCGGCCAGCAGTGGCCACGACGAGACCTCGGCTCCGAAAGCGCTCGCGGCCGCACGGAACGCCAGCCGCCCGCCAGCCACCTCGATCTGCCTTCGCCCGCGCTCCTCACTCGCGAAGGCCGCTTCTTTCGGGTGCAGCCGGGCGAGGACGGAAGGCGAAACGGGCTCCAGTCCCGCAGGCAGCGGCACGCCCGCCAGCACGCCAAAGCGCACCTGCTTCACCCACGATGGAACGAAGGGCTCCGTCACGCGCTCGTCATCGTAGCCCGTCGCCAGAAATCTCACGGAATCGTCCGCTGCTTCGCTAGGGTCATATCCGTCCCTTTACCGAGGCTGCGTCCTGGACGAGCTGGTCACCAAACGAGTCGTACTCATTACGGGCAAGGGCGGCGTCGGTCGCTCGGTCATGACCGCAGCCCTCGCCAAGCTCGCCGCAAAGCGGGGCAAGCGCGTGTTGGTCACCGAGGTCGGCGACGAAGGCGACGACTATTCGCCGCTCGCCAGGCACTGGAACCGCGACCGGTTGCCACGTCTGCCCGAGCCCCTCGAGCACAACATTCACGGCGCCGTGCTGCTCGCTCGAACTGGCCAGGAGCTCTTCCTCAAGTCGGTGCTCCGGTCAGGAACCATCGCTCGTGTCGCGCTCGGGAGTGATGCCCTGCGCCGGCTCCTCTCGGCGGGCCCTTCGTTTCGCGAGATGGGCGTCTTCTTTCAGCTGCTCACGGCGCTGCGCGAGAAGACCGGTGATCACCCCAAACACGAGCTGATCCTCATCGACATGCCGGCCACTGGGCACACGCTGTCGTTGACCGGCTTGCCCGAGCTCTTGCTGAAGCTGGTGCCAGGCGGCCCCATCGCAGCGGCCCTGAAAGAGGGGCAGGCCTACCTCAACGACCCGAAGCTGGCCGCCGCGTGGATCGTGACGCTCCCCGAGACGCTCCCCATCAGCGAGTGCCTCGAGCTGGTCGACGGGTTGAAGAAGACGAAGATGCCGGTGGGCGGAGTGGTCGTGAACCGCATGCCCATCGATCCCTTCACGAAGAACGAACGCGACGCGCTGGCGCCGCTCGTCGATCAGCACGCGTGGCTGGGTCGTGAGCTCTTCAAGAAGCCCATCATCGCCCACCGTGAGCTCGCCCGGCTGCGCAGCCACACGGCGTTGCCGATCTTCGTCACGCCCGAGCTGTCTCACGACGGGCTGATCGCCTCGCTCTCAGGAGTGCTCGACACCATCACGCCGCTGCCGCTGCCGACGGGAGGCGCGTGATGACTGAGGTTCGCATCGGCGAGATCCTTCGGAAGAAGAAGGTCATCGTGTGCTGTGGCGCCGGTGGGGTCGGCAAGACCACGACC
>CALRPN020000111.1:0-8900 GCA_943370055.1 Archangium gephyra | reverse complement strand
CTCACCTGCGACGCGCCTCCGTGCCTGGGCAACTCAGGTGGCGCGGGTTCGAACGGCGCTGACGGTGGTCGCGGCCCTGACGGAGCCAACGGCACGACCCCTGGCATCATCGTCGCGGCGCGGTGGGCTCCAGTCGACGGAACCTCGGGCGATGCAGGTTTGCCCGGCGCGCCTGGCCGACCCGGTGGTGGTGGTGGTGGCGTGTTCAACCCCGACGCAGGTCTCGTCGCGAGAGGTGCAGGTGCTGGCGGCTCGGGAGCTGGTGGTTGTCCCGGTCGCGCTGGGGGTGGAGGTCAATCAGGTGGCGCTTCCATCGCGGCGCTCATCATCGCCTCGTCGCCCTCGTTCGACCGCTGCAGCTTCACGACCATCGGTGGTGGCAACGGCGGCAACGCAGGCCCGGGTGGACCCGGTGGTGCCGGTGGACTCGGCGGCGCTGGTGGCGAGGGTGAGCAGCTGATGAGCCTGTTCGCAGGTGATGGTGGTGTTGGCGGCCGCGGCGGCAATGGTGGAGTTGGTGGCAGTGGCGGCCGCGGCGCGGGTGGTGCCTCGATCGGCGTGTGGTGTGAGGGCAGCTCCACGCCTGTCTTCACCACTCCCACCTTCGTCATCGGCACAGGCGGCACGGGCGCCGTGACGGGTCTCTCGCAGCAGCGGCATGGGACCTGCCCCTGAGAATCCCACGCAGGCCCTCGCCGCGCTCTTGCCGACTCCTGCAGAATGACCCACTCGTCTTCGCGCGTCGGCCGGCGCGCGTGACTCAGGGAGCTGTCATGCGTCTTCTCTCGCTCATCGGGGCCACCGTGCTGGTGGCGTTTGCGTCGGGCTGCTCCTGTAACGTCGTGCCTGCGGAAGACGACGGCGGCATCGGCGGTGGAACGGCGGGCAGCGCGGGCGGCGGCTCGGCAGTCGGTGGTGGCACCGTTGGTGGCGGCAACGTCGCTGGTGGCGCTGTGGCTGGTGGCGGCAACGTCGCTGGTGGCGCTGTGGCTGGTGGCGCTGTCGCTGGTGGTTCTGTCGCTGGTGGTTCTGTCGCTGGTGGTTCTGTCGGCGGCGGCAACGTCGGTGGTGGCAACGTCGGCGGCGGCAACGTCGGTGGTGGCAACGTCGGTGGTGGCAACGTCGCTGGTGGCAACGTCGGCGGCGGCAACGTCGCTGGTGGCAACGTCGCTGGTGGCAACGTCGCAGGTGGCGCTGCAGGTGGACTCGTCGCTGGAGGGAATGCTGCCGGCGGCGCGGCTCAGACCGACGTCTACGTCTGCGCCAACTGTCCGGGCGCGAACGGGACCAACCCGGGCACCGCGAGCCGGCCGGTCGACACCATCGCGCGCGGTCTTCAGCTCGCGCAGATGAGCAACCTGCCTCGTGTCCTCGTCGCTGCGCGTTTTGGTGCGAACGTCGCGACGTACACCGAAGACATCACGATGGTTCAGGGCCGCTCCCTCGATGGCCGGTGGTCGGTGAGCGGCAGCGCGGGAAACCTCTCCTGGAGCCGCAGCGGCCCACGCACGCAGTTGCGCAACACCACGGCGACGGGCCTCAAGTTCCCCGCGGGCCTCACGTCCTCCACCGTGTTCGATGGCTTCGCGATCGAAAAGAATGGCCCCGGCCTTGGAGCTGGCCGTGTCGCGGGCATCACCATCACCTCGAGCGCGCCCGTGCTGCGCGACTTCTCCGTCGACGTGCCGCAGATCGCCATCGGCACCGCGAACGACGCCATCGGTGTCGACGTGACCGGCGCGCCCGCGTCCATGGCGGCTCCGACGCTGCAGGGTGGCGCCGGCGTTCAGAGCGTCGTCAACGCAGGTGCTGGCCAGGCCTCGAGCTTCGCGTTGGCCGTCACGTTCGGGCGCGTCACCGTCACCAGCGTCGACTTCTCTGCAGGCAACGCGAACACGACCTCTGCAGGCGTCTTCATCACCTCGGCGACGGGCTCGACGTTCAACCGCGGCACCTACTCGGCGGGCGCGGCGGCGAGCTGCTTCGGCTTTGCCTCCTCGGGCGACGCGAGCGGCGTGCGCGTCGAGGGCATCACGGCCAGTGGCTGCCCGCGCGTACCGAACGTGTTGAACCCCTCACGGGTCGGCATCGGGGTGCTCTTCGACAACTGCCCGCCACTGAGCCCTGGAGGCACCACGCCCATCGTCCGCAACGTGACGGCCTCTGGCGGTGTCGTTGGCGGCAGCGGCAGCACGGCGATTGGCGGTGCTTCGGCCGATGGGTGCGCGGTTCGTTTCGAAGGCGCTCCTGCCGGCTCGGCGACGTTCAGCGGCGCCGCGGGCGCTCCCTCGCTTGGACAGGGCCCCGAGAACGGTTTCGGCATTGCGTGCTCGTTTGCGGGCATTCGCAACCCGAACGGCTTCGACGCGCGCTGCTCGATCTCGGGCGTCACGGCCAGCGGGGGTGCGGTCGCCTCGACGAACTCGGTCGGTCTGGTCTGCGACGGCACCTGCGGGAACCAGCCAGCGAGCTGCCGGGGCTCGT
This sequence comes from Archangium gephyra, assembly GCA_943370055.1. GTDB lineage: Bacteria > Myxococcota > Myxococcia > Myxococcales > Myxococcaceae > Xiheimicrobium > Xiheimicrobium gephyra_A. The sequence continues at coordinate 6,416 of CALRPN020000111.1, read as the reverse complement.
GCGAAGAGGTGGTGAACAACACCTTCATCGCGGGGCCGGCCGGGTCGATGACCCACGTCTTCATTCGCAACTCGTCACCCGCGCTGCGACAGAACGTGCTCGGCGTCGTCGGCAACGGCGTCGTGTGCGGCAACAACGCAACCGTCGGCGGACTCAGCATCGAGGGCTCTGCCTCGAACGTGACGAACAACCTCATCGTCGCGGGGCCGTGTCTGACGAGCGTGGGCGTCGCGCACACCTTGAGGCTGCGCTCCGATGGCTCGACGCCGTCGCCCACGTTCCACTCGAACACCATCATCTCGACGCCATCGGGCGGTGGCGGCAACGCGACGCTCACCAGCATTGGAGTGCAGCTCGGGGCGCCGACGGGCAGCGCGGCGCAACTTCAGGGCGGGGTGTGGCGCAACAACATCATCTTCGCCGGCCCGTCGCAGGGTGGAGGCGCAGTCACCATCGCCTTCCGCGAAGCCACGCCCGGCACCGACCCCGCGACGTTGGCGAACAACCTGTTCTTCACGCAGGGCACGACCTCGCTGTACCTCGACGAAGGCAGCACCACGCTCACCACGCAGGCGGGCATCAACGGGCTCATGGGCTCCAACGGAAACCTCGCGGGCAACCCGCAGTTCATGAACGCGGGGAACTCGAACTTCAGCTTGCAGAACTCGTCACCAGCCCGCGGCGCGGGTGGAACGGTCGGAGCTCCGATGGTCGACGTCACGGGAGCGCCTCGCCCGGTTCCCGTCGGCAGCAACCCTGACCTCGGCTGTTACGAAGTGAACTGACGTCACTCGAGAACGACGGCGGCCCCGATGGGAATGGTGGCGTAGAAGCCGGCGACGTCTTCGGGGTGCAGCACGACGCAGCCCCACGACAGCCCGAAGCCCTCGACCTCGGCGCGCCATGGCGCAATCCACCCGTGAAAGCCGATGCCGCCACCGAGCTTCGTCTTCTGCGCCGTGAGGCCACGACGCCACCACGTGCGCGCGATGGTCGCTGACTGCTCGGAGGAGATGACCTGCTCCTTCACACCGCGCGAGGCGTCGAACGCGTTGGGGTAGTTCACCTTCACCCAGTGGCCGCCGTAGTAGCCGGCGAAGTCTCCGCCGAACGGGCCGGTGGACTTGTCGGTGACGAAGTAGAGCCCGCGCGGCGTCTTGAGGTCGCCGCGCATCGTCTTCACGCCTTCGGCCTGACCGCGCCCGACCTCCCAGGAGTGCGTGCGCTGGCCCTTCTCGTAGCGACGCGCCTCGTGCGCCTCGACGTTCACCACCACGAGCACCGGCTCCGACTTCGGGTCGTAGAGGAAGGGGTGCTGCTCGAAGAACTTTGCTGGCGCGAGCCCGTCGAGGGTGGCGACGCCGCCACGGCTGAGTTCGTCTCCGGGGTTGACCGTGGCACCCACCTTCAGCTGCGCGTGTTTGCCGCCACGAACCGTGAGCCGCACTTCGCGCACCAGGTGGTTCTCATAGGCGCAGAGCTGAAGCTCGAGACCGTCAGTCGTGCTCCGAACCGTGCCGCCAGAAGGCGCGGCCACCACGCGCCCGCCCATCGGCCGAGGTAGCAGTGGTGACGGACAGCGGTCGGGATACTCGTCGCCCGTCGCGCTCGTCAGCAGGGTGATGAGCAGGGTGAGCATCAGCAGGGAAGACGCTCGAGGGTGCGCTTCAGGTTCCAGCCCGAGGAGTCACTCGCGAAAGGCCGGGCAGTAGCCCACGGCGGTCGGGCTGCGGGTGGTGCCCGGCTGGCACACGTTGCCGGTGCAGCGCTGACTTCTGCACTCGTAGACGGTGTCGCCGGTGCACATGTCGCCTTCGGGGAGCGAGAGCGTGCAGACACCGACGCCCGCGTCTCGAGGGCTGCAATACGTGGCTCCCGTACAGGGCACCTCGGTCGTGAACATGGGGTTGCAGCTGCTACCTGCCCGCTCCCGCCGCTTGCAGACCCCGAGGACCGTCGTGGTGGTCGTGGCGCAGTAGAGATTCTGAAGGCACTGGCCGGCCTGGCAGCTCTGCCCTTCGGTCCTCAGGGGAACGCAGACGCCGGCGCTTCCGCAGAACGAGTTCCAGAGACAGGGTCGACTGGCGCTGCACGCCTCTCCGATTCCACCGGGCGCGACGCAGACGCCTCCTACGCAGTCCAGCCCGGACAGACAGTCGAAGTTGCAGACCTCTCCTGCCCGTTTCCGCGGCACACACGCGCCCGCTGCGGTGCAGAGCTCGTTCGGTGGACACAGCAGGTGGGCGCTGCACGCGCCACCGGACGGAGCGAGGACCTGGAGCTCGCAGCGCTCGGTTGCCGAACACACGCCCGCCACGCAGGTATGGCGCGCCGTGAGCCCACCCGTCGGGGCGCACGACTGGCCAACGGGAATGTCGGCGACACAGGTCCCTCCGTAGGCGTGCGCGCCCTCGATGCAGATGCCCGTTGCAGGCTGGCCGATGGCGATCCTCGGAGCACATCGACCCGGGCAGACGTTTCGGCTGTCGCAATAGAGCCCACGCGCACATTCACCCTCGAAGCAGGGTTCGCCCGCGTCCTGTTGGGGAATGAAGACGCGCTGGTCGTTGCTGACGGCAAGCGTGTTCGTGAAGCACCCCCCATCGGTGAAGTCAGCGAACAGGGCGTCGGCTCCAGCGCGAGAGAGGCGCACGTGGCCGGAGCGCACCGAGAGCGATTGGTCGCAGCTGAACTCGAAGACCGCCCGCTGGGCGCCGCCGTCCTGCGTGCTGTCGAGATGGCCGCAGCGGCTCTGGAACCGAACGGCCGCTTCGCTCAGTCGAGGGCAGTACTCGGCAAGCGTGAGCCAGGGGCCCGCGTCGACCGCAGCCCCGCCCGCGACCGCGCTTCCGCCGGCCTGCGCTGCTCCGCCAGCCATCGAGGCGCCACCCGCGGTCGCACCGCCCGCCATCGCGGAGCCACCACCCGCCGACCCTCCACCCGAACTCGCCGTGCATCGACCAGCCTCGCAGCCACCGGAACAAGCCTGACACGCGGCGCCCGAGCTTCCACACGCAGAAGCGCTGGTGCCGGCGACGCAGACACCACTCGAATCACAGCATCCGGAACAGCTCGAGGCATCACATGGCTCGGAGCCGCAGCGGCACGCGCTCAGCAGCAGCGCCATCCACACGAAGAGGAGTCGCATCGGCCAACCGTATTTTCAGGCGGTCCCGGGCCCAAGCACGACTTCGTCATCGGGCGTCAAAGGCGTGGGCGCGCCGCGACCTCGAGCGCGAACTTCACCATCTCGCTCGCCACGTCCTGCTTCGTCGCGCGCTCGAGCCCCTCGAAGCCGGGCGACGAGTTGAGCTCCATGACCCGTGGGCCGTCGCGCCCCTCGAGCATGTCGACGCCGCAGATGTCGAGGCCGACCAGCTTCGCGGCCTTCACGGCAGTGTCGCGGTAGGCAGGCTCGAGCGTGACGGGGCTGCCTTCTCCGCCGCGGTGAAGGTTGCTGCGGAACTCACCCGCGCGCGCCTGTCGCCGCATGGCGCCGACGACCTGATCGCCCACGACGAGCGCGCGCACGTCTCGGCCCGACGACTCGGCGATGAACTCCTGAAGGCAGATCTCCTGGCCGAGCGAGGTGAACGTGTCGACGATGGTGCGCGCCTCGGTCATCGTCGTCGCCAGCATCACCCCGACGCCCTGGGTGCCGCGCAGCAGCTTGATGACGCAGGGCAGCCCGCCAACGGCCTCGACGAGCCTCACGATGTGTGACGTGTCACTGGCCATCACGGTGCGCGGCACGGCGACGTTGCCCGCGGCGAGCAGCTGAAGACAGCGCACCTTGTCGCGGCTGCGGGCGATGGCGCTCGCGCGGTTCACGACCGGCACGCCCATCGAGTCGAGCTGGTTGACCACCTGCATGCCGTACGAGGTGACGCTGGTGCCGATGCGCGGAATCACCGCCGAGAGGCCTTCGACCGCGACGCCGCGATAGAGCAGCTTCGAGCCGCCCGGCCCCACCACCATCGTGCAGCGCAGCGTGTCCATCACGATGGGTCTCGCGCCCAGCGTCTCGGCGGCCTCGACGAGCCGCGCCGTCGAGTAGAGCGACTTCTGACGCGACAGAATGCACAGGCGCTCGTGACGCACGCGGGACATGCAGGCGGGACCGTAGCGCGCCCGGGGCAGGAGGCGAGGGCGGCGTGCTATCGATGCGGCGTGCTCTTCACCGACCCGCAGTGGAACGAGGCGACGAAGCGGCACGAGATGCACTTCGTGAACCAGCAGTACGACCTGCTCATGGTGCTGCGGTGGGACGCGTCGGTGAGCGACTACGCCTTCGACGTTCCCCTCGACGAGGCGAACCGCATCGGGCGCGGGTCGGGGCGGGCTGACTTCGACGCGATGGTCGAGCTCGAGCGCGAACGGCCACTCCTGCTCGAGCTCGACGCGAAACGCTCAGCGGCGAAGTGACGGCAACGTCTCCCACGAGGCGGTGGGAAAGCGGTGATGCGTGCGGTGCAGGCCGACATGGTGCGGAAAGACGAACGGCGAAAGCCACGGGCTCGCGAACTCGCGCGTCGTCTCGTCGAGGCCCGCGTCGGGCGGAGCGAGCGTGTGCTCGGCGAGAAAGCGGCACGCGTTGAAGAGCGCGGTCCATGCGAGCGGCAACCACCAGTGCCGAAGCAGCGTCGACGGCACGAACGCCGTGAGCGCGAGCAGCGTCGTCCACGTGAGCACCACGGGCCACTCGACCCGGCGGGCGCGCTCGACGTCGCGCTGAGCGGCGGCGTCGTCTTCTCCCGAGACCAGCAGCCCGGCGTAGGTCTTCGTGAGCCTGGGGACGAACAGCGTGCCGACGCCGATGAACGAGCGCACCACCCAGAAGGGAAAGATGCCGAGCAGCACCACGAAGAGCTTCACGTCTCCGAGCGCGCGCCGTGGCACGAGGTAGGGGTCGTTCGGAGCGTTCGTGCGGGCGTGGTGGCGAAGGTGATGCGCGCGCATCGACTCCACGGTCGTGCCGATGGGCCAGCCGCCGAGCGCTTCGAGCACCCGAATCGAGCCGCTCGTTCCCGGCAGGTGACAGGCGTCGTGCAGCAACACACCGAGCGCGTGAATTCGCCCACCGAGAATGGGAGCGACGAGCAGAAACATCCACCACGGGCCGAGCATCGACGACGCCCAGCAGCCGAGCATCATGGCCACGTCGAGCGCGGCCCACGAAAGGAGTCGTGCGTCGGCCTTCACTCCACCTTCTCGATGATGGCGCCGCCCTGCATGACGGTGACGAGCTTCGAGGTGACGGTGATGTCGTCGAGCGGGTTGCCGTCGAGCAGCACGAGGTCGGCGCGTTTGCCGAGCTCGATGGTGCCGAAGTCGGCGGCGTCTCCTGCGATGAAGCGCGCCGGCAGCACCGTCGCCGCCCGCAGCACGTCCGCGTTCGGGATGCCGGCCTCCGAGAGCAACCGCAGCTCGTCGAGGAACGCCCCTCCGGCGAGACAGCCGATGGAGCCCGCCCCGTCACTGCCCGCGAGAATGGGAACGCCCGCGTCGTAGAGCGTCTTCACTGCGGCCAGCCGCTTGTCGTGGTCAGCCTTCAGCTTGCCGAGCCACTCGAGCAGCTTCGGGTCGAGCGTCTGCTGACGGTTCACCTCCGGCGTGAACGGGGTGAGGAACGAAGCAGGGTACAGGCGCTTCTCCATCTCGGTGGGCTCGAAACGAAAATCGAGCAGCTTCTCGGCGCGGTCGAAGACGACGAGCGTGGGTGAGACGACGATGTTGGCGGCTTTGAGCTCGGCCGCCTCGGCAGCCGTGAGTTCTCCGAGGTGAATGCCGTGCATGAGCGCGTCGATGCCGGCTCGCGCTGCTCTCAGCGCGTGAACCGCCGTGTCGATGTGCGCGATGGCCTTCGCCCCCTTCTCGTGTGCGCGTTTCACCGTCGCCCTCACCAGCTCGGGCGGCATCGTCTGCGCGTTGAGCGGCACACTCGCGATGGCCAGCTTGATGTGGTGCGCGCCGTTGTGCATTCGCCAGTCGACCGCCGCGATGGCCTCGACCTCGTTTGAGATGGGCCCCGAGAAGCGCTGGTCAGCCGCAAGGTTCGCCGGCCACGGGTAGAGGATGTTCACCATCGACGTCGGGTAGCCGTCTTTGAGCGAGACGATCTGGCCCGAGTACCAGAAGCGCGGACCCAGCCACGAGGCTTCGCCCTGCGACTTCCACAGCGCCTTGAGCTTCTCGAGTTCGCCACCTGCGTCCATCGCGCTGGTGATGCCTGAAGCCAGCAGCGCGCGTGCGTTGTGGGCTTCGTCCGGCCACGCGACCGCCCACGGTGGAGCCGCACTGCCCGTGAGGTGCACGTGAAAGTCGACGTAGCCGGGGATGAGCGTCTTGCCGGCGCCTTCGATGACGCGCGCGCCCGTCACGTCGGTGCCCGTCGGCGCGATGGCGGTGATGCGGCC
>CALRPN020000110.1:0-9123 GCA_943370055.1 Archangium gephyra | reverse complement strand
CGTGCATGCCGGCCTGACGGTTCAGCCCCTCGAGCGCCATGCCGACGTCGAGCACGTCTTTGCTGGTGATCTGCCGGCCTTCGACCTCGGCCATCGGCTGGGGCGTCTCGTACATCTCCTTCAGCTTCGGCTCGCCGGCGATCTCCTTCTCGGGGTCGCCGAAGATGGCCTGCTTGAGCGTGATGCCGAGAATGTCGGGCACCAGCTTCGAGAGCCGATCACCTTCCGCGAACGGCAGCCCGTACACGCGGCACACGTCGCGCAACACGCTCTTCGCCTTGAGCGCGCCGAAGGTGATGATCTGACCGACGTTGGCCTCGCCGTACTTGCGCTCGACGTAGCGGATCACCTCGTCGCGGCGGTCCTGGCAGAAGTCGATGTCGAAGTCGGGCATCGACACGCGCTCGGGGTTCAAGAAGCGCTCGAAGAGCAGGTTGTACGGAATGGGGTCGAGGTCGGTGATGCGCAGCGACCACGCGACGATCGAGCCGGCGCCCGAGCCGCGGCCCGGCCCCACGGGGATGCCGTGCTGCTTCGCCCAGTTGATGAAGTCCTGAACGATGAGGAAGTAGCCCGAGAACCCCATCTTCTGGATGACGCCGGTCTCGAGGGCCAGGCGCGCGCGGTAGACGTCGGGGTCCCACTTGTACGAGACGTTCTGCGCCTTCATCTCCTTGAAGCGGGCCTCGAGGCCGGACATCGCGAGCTCGGCCATGTACGACTCGGCGGTGTGGCTCTCGGGCACCTTGAAGCTCGGCAGCATCGGCTTCTTGATGAGGTCGAGGTCTTCACACATGTCCGAGATGCGCATCGTGTTGTCGACGGCGTCGGGCACGTCCGAGAAGTAGGCGCGCATCTCTTCGGGGCTCGAGACGTAGAGCTTGTCGGTGGAGTGCTTGAGGCGCTTGTTGTCGGCCAGCGTCTTGCCCGACGCGATGCACATGAGCAGCTCGTGGGCGCGCGCGTCTTCCTGCTTGATGTAGTGCGCGTCGGCGGTGGCCACGAGCGGCAGGTCGAGGTCGCGCGAGAGCTGCTTGAGGTTCGTGTTGGCCTTGTCCTGCTCCTCCATGCCGTTCCACTGAATCTCGAGGAAGAAGTGGCCCGGGTCGAAGATGTCTTTGTATTCCTGCGCCGCGCGACGGGCGTGATCCATGTCGCCGCGGAAGGCCGCGCTGGTGACTTCGCCCCCGAGGCAAGCGGTCATCGCGACGAGGCCCTTCGAGTGCTCCTTGAGCACCTTCTTGTCGATGCGCGGGTGGTAATAAAACCCGTGCATGTAGCCGGTCGACGCGAGGTACCTGAGGTTCTGGTACCCCTCCTTGTTCTTGGCCAAGAGGATGAGGTGGTTCGCGATCTTCTCGCTGCGATCTTCACGGCCCTTGGGGCCCGCGACGTACGCCTCGAGGCCGACGATGGGCTTGATGCCGCCGTCTTTCGCCTTCTTGTAGAAGTCGATGGCGCCGAACATGTTGCCGTGATCGGTGACGGCCACCGACGACATGCCCTTGGCCTTCACCGTCTTGATGAGATCCTTCATGCGGATCGCACCGTCGAGGAGCGAGTACAGCGTGTGAAGGTGCAGATGGGTGAAGGACATGGCGGGGCGGCCTCCGTTGAACGCCGCAGTACACTACCGCCCGCGCGCGTGCCCGGGTTCCACAGAAATCTCGAAGCTGACGCTTCAGCCGGGCGACGACGAGCGCAGGCTGATCAGCGTCCACACGCCTGAAGCCGCATCCACCGCCGAGAACGCGAGCAGCACCGGCGGCGTCGACTGGGCCGCGACCAACACGGCGAAGAGCGAGAGCCGGATGAGCGCGCTGAGCTTGAAGAACTCGACGCGACCCGCACGCGCGGGCTGCGGGTAGTACGCCGAGCACTGAGCGGCGGCCGTCACGATGGCGGTACCGAATGACGGCACTCTCACGCGGCCACCAAGACGCTGCAGGGCCGCGCACCAGCCTCGTGGCCCCGCACGCCACATCAATGGGCACCAACGAAACGGGCCAGGTCGAAGTGACCTGGCCCGCAGCACTGCCTCAGCTGAAGGAACGACTCAGAAGCAGTAGCCGACGGTGGCGCCCGTGGTGCTGGACGCCCTGCGGCAGGTCTTGCCGTTCGCGCAGGTCGCGTTCGGCTGGTTCATGCAGCGGGCTGGCGGGTTGGCCACGTTGCAGGAGAGATCGCAGACCGGCGTGCAGGTCGGCGCATCGGTGAAGGACAAGCCCGAGCACACCTGACCGCTGCCGCAGGTCGCGCCACGGAAGGTGTCGGTGGTGGAGCAGCGCTCGCCGGCGTTCGCGATGGTCTTCTGCTGAGGCACGCAGATGCCCGCGCCGTCGAGCGTGAGCGAGAGCTGCCCGTCAGCCGAGGCAGGCACGCAGCTGGTCGGCGTGGGACCGAGGTTGGCGCAGGTCGACGAGGTCGCGCTGAAGACGTTGCAGTTCTTCATGCACACGCCGAGCACCGCGTTGTCGTTCGGGTCGGTGTAGCGGTACAGGTTCACGCACGACTCGCCGCCACCACAGGCCGGCTGCGAGACGAAGCCGGTCTTGCCCGGGTTCGCGTTGCAGGTCTTGAGGCAGACACCTTCGTCGACGCCCGCGTCCGTCGCGCCGCCGGTGTACGCGCACTCGAGGCCTGTGCCGCAGCGCGTGGCCTGGGTGCCTGCCGTGAAGTCACGGGTGCACTTGTCGCCGAGGGCGGCCGTGCCGGGAGGCAGGCAGGTATCGACGGGGAAGAAGCCGAAGCGCCACACCTTGAACGCGGCGTAGGTGCAGTTGCCGCGACCAGCGCCAGCGTTGTCCGTGATGACGCCTGCACCGGAGCGCGTGAGGCAGGTGTTGCCGACGGGAACGGTCTTGAGAATGAAGCCACCGTCGGGCAGCTGCGCGAAGCCACCGTCGGTGGGGAGCGGCTGGCCAGCATCGTTGAACCCGGCATCCTGCGGGACGTTCTGGCTGCACTCGTTCAGCAGGCCGTCGGGGAAGCAGATCTTGCCGCTGGGGAAGGTGCGAATCGGGCCGAAGCACTGCTCGCCGATGTCGCAGAGGTTGTCGCCCGCCTGGCAGTCCTTGAGGCAGACCGCGATGTCACCGTTGCTGAAGAGCGGCACGCACGCTTCGCCCGTGGGGCAGGCGGCGGCGGTGCCGGGCTTGCACTCCTCGTAGCGCTTGGGGTTGCTGCAGTTCTTGCCGCGGCACCACTGATTCTCGGACTGGCAGGTGTCCTGCGTGGAGCGGGCGGAGACGAGGCAGCTGCACTCGTTCGACACGCACGCCGACTGGCCGCCAGCGCACGCCGAGCCGTTGCAGGTCGTGACCGGCTGCACGCACGAAAAGGTGTTGTTGGCGGCGTTGCGGCGGCAGGTGCCTGCATCGCAGCCGCCGCAGCCGTCGACGCAGGTGCGCGGCGTTCCACGCAGGCCGCCGTCGGCGTCACAGATCTGGTTGTCGGCACAGCCGCCCGAGCACGCCTCGATGGGGTTGGGGTTGGAACCCATGCCGCTGTCGACGCCACCATCCGTCATCGGTGGCGGCGGTGGGCACCCCATGAAGACCGACGTGGTGACGGCGATCAGCGCGACGACTCGAATCATCTTCACGGAATTACCCCTGTGAATTGCGGCCGAAAGAAGGCGCGCCGTCCTATGCAGCGCGGTGTGACGTGTCAACACACGAGTGCAGGGGCTCCGACATCGATCTCACGCGCTGCGTCCGATTTGCCGCCGATCAGGCCGAGCGGTGAACGGCACCACGTGGCCACGCCCTGTGTGCGCGTTCGTCAGGCCTGCCGAGGCTCTGGCGTGGGGCCCGTATGAAACTGCTCTGGGACATGGAGACGGGCGACCCTGACGACTTCCTCACGCTCCTCATGCTGCTCGGTCATCCGCGCGTCGAGCTGCTGGGGGTGACGGTGACGCCGGGAACGCCTGATCAAATCGGCGTCGTGCGTGCGGCGCTCTCGTGGTTCGGCCGTCAGGCGCTTCCGGTGGGGGCGTTCGACCTCGACTACCGCCCGAGAAAACCGCTGGCGACGGGCCAGCGTGGCGTGTGTGTCTCGTCATGGCACTACGACGCGTACGGCGAGTTGCCAGCGTCGTCCGACGCGGTGCCCGCGCCCGAGCTGCTGCGGGCCCTGTGCGGTCCAGACGTCACGCTCGTCACCGGCGGGCCGCTCAAGAACCTCGGGGCCGCGTTGAAGCTCGACGGGTTCACGCTGGGCCACCTGGTCGTGCAAGGCGGCTTCGCCGGCGAAGGCGTGGTGCCGAAAGAAAAGCAGCTCGCCAAGTTCGCGGGCCTCGTCACCTGCCCCACCTACAACCTGAACGGAGACCCCGCCTCGGCGCTCGCCGTCATCGCCTCGAAGCAGATCGGCTCGAAGCGCTTCGTCTCGAAGAACGTGTGTCACGGCGTCGTGTACGACCAGGCGATGCACGAGCGCTTCGGCGCGGTGCGTGCTCACTCGCGCTCGCTCGACCTCATCTGGAAGGGAATGGAGACCTACCTCGCGCGCGGCTCAGGCAAGGCCTTCCACGATCCGCTCGCGGCCTGCTGCGCGATCGACCCCTCCATCGCGACGTGGGCCGAGGTCGAGCTGTACCGTGAGAAGGGTGAGTGGGGCTCGAGGCTCAGCCCCGGCTCGGGCCTCGAGATCATCACGGACCACGATCACGAGAAGTTCGTCTCGGTGCTGACCGAGCACTGAGGCTCAGTACGCCAGCGACACGCCCCACGTGATGCTCAGGTACGACTCTTCGCCGAGCCCGCCGCACTGTTGCTCGTTGCAGACGGTCCACTTCTGGCCCTGGCCGTAATAGCGATCGAAGAACGACAGGTAGCGGGCCTTGAGCGTCCACCCCAGCATCGTGGGGCCCAGCGCGACGATGTCGCCCGAGCCACCCACGTCGAGGCCCCAGCCAGTCGAGCTCGCGCCGCCAGTGTCATCCATCAGGTTTCCGAAGCCGATGATCTGCTCGTCAGCTGGCCGCGGATTGAAGAAGAGCGAGGCGCCCAGCTCGAGGCGGAAGAAGCGGACGATGGGGAACGCGAGGTCGGCGCCGATCGAGGGAAAGCCGGCTCCCGTGGGAGCGACGCGCTGGCTCGAGGGCAGTGGCACGCCCGCGTTCGGGTCGATGTTGAAGCTGCGCGACGAGAGGCCGCCTCGAATGCCCACGTAGCCGATGCCCTGCGGCTCTCCCGCGCCCATCGCGAAGTGAAAGCGCCATGCGGCCGCGACGGACCAGCCGAGGTCGGCGCTCTGCACCTGCTTCTCTTCGCTCATGCCCTGCATGTTGATCTCGGAGATCGTCGTCACCGACGAGCCGTAGATGAAGCTGCCGAGCAGCCCGAACCCGTTGACGATGCGGTTCTCGAAGCTCGCGAGCGGGAAGAGCTCGAGGTTGGCGTGGAAGCCAAGGTACGGCACCTGCGGGGTGAAGGTGACGGTGGTGCCGACGGGCTGCTGGGCCTCGGCCAGACGATCGAAGTCGGCACAGCTCGCGAGCTGCAGGCTGCCTGGGCGCAGACACTGCGAGCGCCACGTCGTCGCACCCGCAATCGACACGGTGATCGTCCGGGGGCCGATCTTCTTCTTCTTCTTGAACGACTCGAGGTCGAGGTCGGTGTCACGGTTCTGGTTGTCATCACCCGAGCCGCTGCCCGCGTTGTTGCCGTTGCCTGAGCCCGGGGAGACGACAGTTCGTCCGCCGCCTGTCTTCGTGCCGCCACCCGTGTTGCCCGTTCCCGTATCCGAGCCGCCCGTGAGATCGATCTCGGGGCCGCTGCCGGTATCACCACCGCCCGTGTTGCCCGAGCCCGTGTCGCCGCCGCCCGTGCCGTCGCTGCCGTCGGCGGAGTCAGGGTTCTTCGCAGCGCCCTGCTCTGCGGCTGCGCTGATCGCGCGCGCCAGCTTCTGGGCGAAGTCCTCCGAGAGGAGGCCCTTCTTCACGGCGAGCTCCTTCGTCCACAGATCGTTGCCGACGCGGTCGTAGATGAGCACCTTGTACTTGTCGCCGACCTCGCCCGTGACGGCCGCGTCGATCTTCAGCTGCTTGCCGACGCGCTTGATGCCGATGATCGTCATCGCGGCGGCGCCGTTCAGCTTCTTCTTCGCGGCGGCGGCGCGGAACTCGTCGAGGGCGACGACCTCGACGGTGTCGGCCTTCTCCAGCGTGGCCTCGATCTGGTTGCGCAGCTTGTTGTTCTGATCGCCGTCGATCTCCAGCACCACCACCCGGTACTTCTGGGCGAGCGCGGGCGACGACAGGAAGACGGCAAGGGACAGCGCGAGCGGCAGAGCACGCATGGATGGCGGCCTTCTGCCGTCATTGACGGCCAGCGGTCAACGGCGAGGGCCTCTCAAGTCTTGAGAATCGGCCAATCATGGGTCCGGGCGTGGCGAACCAGCGAGTTCTCCAGGCCATCGAACGGGGCGACGACGAGGCGGTAGGCGGCGGCCTGGAGCATGTCGAGGTCGAGCTCGCCGTTGCCCGCAGCGAAGCCGAAGGCGACCTTCTTTCGCTGAAGCCAGGTCACCTTTCCGGGGCCGGCCGTCACGGGAAGGCGGAGCGTGTCGGTCAGCACACCCTGCTCGACCTCGACGTCGACGCCGATGACGTTGGCTGGCTCGAGCCCCAGGCTGCGTGCGCCGGCCTCGACGATCCACCGGGGAGACGCCGAGCAGATCCACACGTCGACGCCGCTCGAGCGCAGCAGGTCGAAGAGCGGCCGGACGAAGGGGAAGACGCGACCCACGAAGCGTTGCGCGAAGAACGTGTCGCAGATGCGGTTGAGCTCGACCTCGGCGACCCCCTGCATCACCTGCACGGCGAAGCCGTACGCTTCGACCGGAGTGGCGGCATGCAGCTCGTCGTACTTCGCGAAGACGCCGGGCGGTGCGTGAGGCAGCAGCGCGTTCGCGCCGAGGTAGCGGAGCAGATCTTCTCCAACGTCTCCGCGCCAGAGCGTGCCATCGGCGTCGAACACGGCCGCGCGTGGCGCAGAGGGATCGTCGAGGAAGGGCCGAATGGCGCGTTGAACGGGCGTGGGCAGTCGGTCGAGGGCGGCCATGGTAGAAGCCTCGCATGCGTCGACTGGTGATGGTGCTCCCGTTCTTCGTGCTCGCGTGTGGCGATCAGCAGCCGTGCCTGACGTGCCCGATGATTGCCGGTGCGTACCTGGCGTCCTGGCAGTCGGGCTTTCCGCAAGATGGCTGTCCGGCGATGGGGCCGCGGCCGGTGAACCTGAACTTCACGCAGACGGGCAATCAGCTGTCGGTGCTCGTCGGTGGAGAAGAGCTGCGCGGCACCCTCTACGACACGTACGACTTCTCGATGCTTGGTGGGCGCAACGAGAACACGTACTCGCTTCGTGGAAGGGCGGTGGTGGGCAGCGCAGGCTCGTCGGCCGACGGCGGCACAGTGCCCGGCAGCGTTCACCTGGTGGGCTCCCTCTCGACCCGTGGCTCAGGCGCGAAGGCGTGCGATCTGACCGAGAACTACACGGCCGACCGGCTCTGAGTCACTGAGACACGCGCAGCAAGGCCGTCGCGAGCGATCCGAGCAGCTGCGCCTCGTTGTTGGCCTCGAAGTACCGCTTCGCGCACGCGACGCCCGGCGCGCAGGCGGTCGCGCCCCCCTCGTCGGCGACCGCGTTCATCACCGCGGCGGCAACAGGCGACGAGAAGTCAGCGCCCAACCCGATGACCGCGACCTTCACGCCAGCCAAGCGCAACGCACGAACCGCAGACACCGTCTCATCCGAGTCGAGATAGCCGGCGCGGCAGTAGGGCCCGACGCAGTTCGTCCCCAGGGTGCAGAGGCTCTGAGCGGGCGCCGGAGAGGCCGCGCAGGACAACGCGTTGTTCGGGTTGCAGTTGGGCAGCCCATCGGTGACGAGAATGACTCCGGTGGGTCGCGCTGACGGCGCGAGCGCAGGAAGCGTGGCGAGGAAACGAAGGCTGGCGCCTGTCGGCGTGCCTCCAGTGAAGGGCCCCTCCCGTGAGCCGAACGCTTGAACCCGGGCCAGCACCGCCTGGCTCTGGGCAGCGACGGACGCGGCCGAGTCTCCCGGCGCGGTGGTGAGGGGGACCGCCTGGGTCGTCGCCGGTGCACAACCCGACGGCGTGAACGTGGCGTTCAAGTCAGGGTCGGGGAACGTGGTGAGCCCGAGCCATGCGGATCCAAGTTGCGCCTGAAGAAACTGGCTCATGCCCCCCTTCAGCACCGAAGCCCGGGTCGGACAGGTCTGGGGACACGAGGCACCCGAGCACCCGCCGCACTCAGGGTTCGTGGGCATCAGCGGCGTATTCATGGACCCGGACGTATCGACGAGGAGCATGACTGCAGGCAGCCCTCCGTCGCCGCTCGCGGTGCCAGCGTCGGAGAGGTCAGCGCCCGCGTCGCAGGCGCTGCCGGTACTCGCAAGGCACGAGGCATTCGAACCGGCATCGATCGCGAGCAGACACGAGCTGGACAACAGGACGAGTGGAATCAGCAGAGCGCGGCGCATGGGTGTCTCCAGATGTTGGGTGACACGATGGTGAGTGGCCGCTCCTGTCAAACCCGTCACCGCATGGCGCAAGAAGATGACAGACGTTGCAGCGCGGGCGACGTGGGCGTGGTGCGCTGAAGCGCTCGGAGCACCTTCGTGGCCTCGGCCTTTCGCTCGAGCTGACACAGCACCAGCACCCGGAGCACTTGCGCTTCGACGAGCATCACGCCGCTGGGGAAACGGCTCTGGTACTCGTCGAGGTTGGTGAGCGCGGCGGCGTCGTTGCCCGAGTCGTGGTGGGTCATGGCGAGCCGGAGCACCGAGAGTTCGTCGCGCAGCGGTTGAGCCTGGTCGGGAACGAGGTTGCGAGGGGCTCCGCTCGAGGTGTCGACGGCCACGGTGGGCGGAAGGGGCTCGATGTGGCGCAGCACGGAGTTGGGGTCGCTCTTTGCGGCGACGCCTCCCGTGGGGCGCGCCAGGGTGCGGTTTGCGACGACGTTCGGGTTCGCGACGACGTTCGGGTTCGCGACGACGTTCGGGTTCGCGACGACGTTCGGGTTCGCGACGACGTTCGGGTTCGCGACGACGTTCGGGTTTGCGACGACATTCGGGTTCGCGACGACGTTCGGGT
>CALRPN020000109.1:0-12368 GCA_943370055.1 Archangium gephyra | reverse complement strand
GAGAATGCGCGCCGCCAGCCGGTAGCTCGCCACCGCGTCGGGGTTGCGTGAGAGCCGCTTGAGCACCTCGGCGTGCCGAAGCCAGGTCTGCACGTCGCGGGGAGACTGCGTGAGTGCCTGCCGAAGCAGCACCTCTGCGCGCTCGAACTGACCCGAGGCCACCAGCTTCGCGGCCTTCTCTTTGACGGCTCGAACGCTCACGTCACTCGATTCCCTCGCGCACCCGGGCTGATCACCCTTCCGGCTCCAACGCAGGCGAACGCTCGATGTAGCGCAGGTGGGCGCTGCTTCGCTCGTCGTCCGCTGCCACTGAAGCGCCCGTCAACGCTTCTTCACGAGGTCGATGAGCGCCGACACACGACGGTGAGCCTCGATGGGGTGCCGCAGCGGCCGCGAACGGTTCACGTGATACCGGTTGCGCCTGCCGTCCTTCTCGCGCTCGACGTACCCAGCCTCCTCGAGCTCGGTGACGATGCGCTGCACCGCGCGCTCGGTGATGCCGACGAGGTCAGCCACCTCGCGCATGCGCTGCTCGGGGTCCTTCGCCAGACACAGCAGCACGTGCGCGTGGTTCGACAGGAACGTCCAGTTGGCGGCCATGCACTTCTCCTTGACGGGGCGGGCCCTCGTCCTGATCAGCCGGAACATACGACATGCATTTCGTATGTCGACCACCACGAGCAGTCACCGGGAGCAGGCAGATGGGCATCTTTCGAACGAACGAGCAGGGGCTGAAGCGCGTCACCCTCATTCCCGGAGACGGCATCGGCCCCGAGGTGACGGCAGCGGCGCGGCGCCTCATCGACGCGGCGGGTGTGAAGCTCGCGTGGGAAGAACGGCTCGCGGGCGCGAAGGTGTTCAAGGCGGGCAACCCGACCGGCGTGCCTGAAGAGACCATCGAGTCGCTGCGACAGACCCGCGTCGCGCTCAAGGGCCCGCTCGAGACGCCCGTCGGCTACGGCGAGAAGAGCGCCAACGTCACGCTGCGAAAGCTGTTCGAGACCTACGGCAACGTGCGGCCGGTGCGCGAGGTGCCTGGCGTGAAGACGCCCTTCAGCGGGCGCGGCGTCGACCTCGTCGTCGTGCGGGAGAACGTGGAAGACCTCTACGCCGGCATCGAGCACCTGCAGACGCCGGGTGTCGCGCAGTGCCTCAAGCTGATGTCGAAGAAGGGCTGCGAGAAGGTCGTGCGGCTCGCCTTCGAGGTCGCCGTCTCGGAGGGCCGCACGTCGGTGCACTGCGCGACGAAGGCCAACATCATGAAGTTCACCGAGGGCCTCATGAAGCGCACCTTCGAAGAGGTCGCGAAGGAATACCCCGGCATCAAGGCGCACCACCTGCTCGTCGACAACGCGGCCCACCAGCTCGTGCGCGCGCCCGAGCAGTTCGAGGTCATCGTCACCAGCAACATGAACGGCGACATCCTCTCGGACCTCACCTCGGGGCTCATCGGTGGGCTCGGCTTCGCGCCCGGAGCGAACCTGGGCGCCGACATCGCCATCTTCGAGGCCGTGCACGGCACCGCGCCCACCATCGCGGGAAAAGACCTGGCGAACCCGACGGCCGAGGTGCTCTCGGCGGTGATGCTGCTGCGTCACCTCGACGAACACGACGCCGCCACGCGCATCGAGAACGCGGTGCTCACGACCTACGAGCAGGGCCTGTTCACCTGCGACGTGAAGGCTGACGGCGCGCTCGGCACGAAGGCGTTCACCGACGCCATCATCCAGAACCTCGGCAAGACGCCAACGGCCGCGAAGCCCGCGCGCGTGGTGAAGCCGCTGCAGCTGCCCACCGTCTCGGCCAACCGCGACTTCGTGAAGGTCAAGAGCCGCCGCCTCGCCGGCTTCGACGTGTTCGTCGAGAGCGCCACCGACCCCGAGAGCCTCGGCCGCGCGATGGACGAGCTGTGCCTGTCGACGCCGTTCAAGCTGAAGATGATCAGCAACCGCGGCACGCAAGTGTATCCGCTCACCGGCACGCCGACCGACTGCGTCGACCACTGGCGCTGCCGCTTCATCACGCGCGTCGAGACGTACCAGCTCAAGAGCGAAGAGCTGTGGGACCTGCTGAGCCGCATTCAGAAGCACTTCGCGTGGATGCACATCGAGAAGCTGCAGGAGTTCGACGGCGCCACGGGGTGGACCCGCGCCCAGGGTGAAGGCGAGACGCCGGGCGCATGACGGGCTCATCGGGCGCCACGGCTCCCTCGGTCTGCGACTTCTGCAATCCGTGAGGCGATCCATCGAGAAAATCAGTGGTGAGCGTGGGTGCCGTTCGTACCTGTCTCGACGTGCACATCGAGATCCGCGGTCGAGGCCTCACCCTGTCACCCGAGCTTGAGCAGCACGCCGACAAGCGCCTGCACTTCGCGCTGTCGCGCTTCTCCAACCGCATTCGCGCAGTGAAGGTCCTGCTCGAAGACGTGAACGGGCCGAGGGGCGGCATCGACAAGCACTGCTCCCTCACCGTGAAGCTCGACCACGGCGACGAGCTGCGCGTCGAAGACGAGGGCTCCGACGTGCTGTCGCTGCTCGACCACGCCGCTGATCGCCTCGGCCGTCTCGTCGCCCGCGAGCTCGAACGGCAGCGTGAAGCGGCAGCCGGTCGTCACGGACGCCTCGTGACCTCGCGCTAGACACTTCGAGAAAGCAGAAGCTTCGACTGCCAAATATCGAGTTATCAACAGATTCGACGAACGTTACACAGCGCTCATCCCAACACCGCGAGAGGTTCACCATGGGCATGAGCGAAGCCAGCTACTTCGAGCTGCAGTGCGCGCGGATCAGCCGCCGCCCGCCGATGACGGAAGACGAAGAGAAGACCCTCGCGCGGCGCTGGCTCGAGCAGAAGGACCGCAAGGCCGCCGAGGCGCTCGTCGAAGCGCACCTGCCGGTGGTGTTGCAGGTGGCCCGCCGGCTGCGTGGGTACGGGGTTCCGCGTGACGAGCTCATCGCCGAGGGCAACGTCGGCCTGCTCCGCGCGGTCGAGAAGTTCGACCTGCGTGGCGTGCGCTTCAAGACCTACGCGACCTATTGGATTCGCGCGCACATGCTCGCCTACGCGATGCGCGCCAACAGCATCGTCACCACCGCCACCGGAGCGCTCGGCGCGAAGTTCTTCTTCAAGCTGCGCAGCGCGCGGGCGAAGGCCGAGACGCAGCTGGGCGTGGGCCACGAAGGCATCGACGCGCTGCTGGCCCGTCAGTTCGGCGTCTCGGAAGACGTGATTCGCCACCACTCGGCGCGGCTCGCGTCGTCTGACGTGTCGCTCGACGTCAAGCTGGGCGACGACTCCGAGACCACAGCGCTCGACCTGTTGCCTGGTGACGACGCCGACCCGGAGCGCGCGCTGGGCGACGTCGAGCGTGACGAACTCGTGCACGCCACCGTTCGCCGCCTGTGGAAGGGCCTCGATGACCGTGAGCGCGCCGTGCTGCAGCACCGCCTGCTCTCGGACGACGACGACACCACGCTGGCCGACCTCGGAGACCGCTTCAAGCTCTCGCGCGAGCGCCTGCGGCAAATCGAGCTGCGCTTGAAGGACCGCCTCAAGCGCGCGCTCGACACCGCGTCGCAGCAAGGGCCCGGTCTGCTGCAGTAGCTACTTCTTCTTCTCGACGAACGCCTTCGCCTTGCCCATCGCCCGGTTGACGGAGTCTTTCGCGGCCGACTTCTGTCCGCCGTGCACGAGGAACGACGGCACCGAGCCGCCGGGGTCCGAGAAGAGCGTGTACGAGACGGTCGAACCTCCCTCCGTCTTCGCCACCAGGTTCCACTCGCCCCACAGCTTCTCCATGCGCACGAAGCCCTCTGGTTTGGGCGGGGCCGACTCGGTGGTGGTGCGAAAGCGCACGCGGCAGTGCGTCGGCGACAACCACTCGCGCTTCACCGAGAGCACGTAGTCGCGGTTGGCCACCACGGGCTGCGAGATGTGCGCGTAGACGATGCGCTGGTTCTCTCCGTCGACGAGCACCTTGCTGAGCACCATGCCCGGGCTGTCGGAGCCACGCGTGCCCCACTCGAAGATGGCCTCGCAGAGGTCGGTCACCTGGTACGGCGCGACCGTCTGCAGCTGGTACTCCTGATAGGGGCTGCCCTTCACCGGCCGGCCGAGCAGCGTGATGCCGTCGGCGCTCTCGAGCTTCTCGAAGGCCGCGGTGTTCTCGTCGATGGGGAACTGAGACAGCACGGCGATGAGCGCGAGCATCGTCACGAGAACACCTCCAACGTCGGGTTCGTCAGGTCAGCGCCACGAGCCGCTCGAGCAGCCGCGTCACTTCGGCCATCTGCGCGGTGTCTCCGAGCTTCACGGCGACGCGGCCCTGGGCGAGCAGCGCCTTCACCTGGCCCACCGCGGAGTCAGCCTCGGGGCTCGGGTTCTCTTCGGCGCTCTTCTCGAGCAGCCGCACCAGCCGCTCGGCCTTGTCGAGCACGCGCGGGAACGTCGAGATGGCCAGCACCTTGTCCTTCTCGGCCTGCTGCTGCGAGTAGGCGGCCTGCTCCTGCGAGAGCGAGTCGACCTCGGTGGTGGAGAGCGTCGTGCGGGCCTCGATGCGAATCGCTTCGGCCATGCCCGTCGTGGTGTCGACCGCGCGCACCGACAGCGTGCCTTCGTTCGAGAGCTCGAACGTCACCTCGATGGGCACCTCGGCGCGGTTGATGACGCTGAGGTCGGTGAGCACGACCTCGCCCAGCTTCGTGCACTCGTCGGCGAACTCGCTCTCGCCCTGGAAGACGGGAATGCGCGCCTGCGTCTGGCCGGTGCGGCCGGGCAGGAACGTCTCGCGCGCCGAGGCGGGCACGGGAGAGTTTCGCGCGATGAGCTTGCGCACCGTTCCACCGAGCACGCCGACCGACATGGTGTGCGTGGCGACGTCGATGAGCAGCGTCTGGCCCTGACGTGAGACGAGCTCGGCGGCGTGCACGGCGGCTCCGAGGGCGACGGCCTCGTCGGGGTTCACGCCGGTGACGGGCTGACGGCCGAAGAGCTGCGTCACCAGCTGCCGGATGAGCGGCATGCGGGTCATGCCACCGACGAGCATCACGGCCTCGACGTCGGCGGGCGTCAGCTTCGCTTCGTCGAGCACCGAGCGGCAGACGTCGATGCAGCGCGTGGTGAGCGGGTCGACGAGCGTCTGAAAGAAGTCGCGGGTGAGCGCCGTGTCGAGCTGGCAGTAGCGCTCGGGAGCGCCCTCTTGATGGTCGCCGAGCTCGCCCACCGAGATGAAGGCCTCGACCTGGTCTGACAGCGTTCGCTTCGCGCGCTCGGCGGCGTAGCGAAGGCGCTGCATCGAGACGCGGTCTTTCGTCACGGCGTCGCGGTGCAGGTCGGGCACCTGAGCGACGAGCCACTGCACGATGCGCGCGTCGAAGTCGTCTCCGCCGAGCTGCGGGTCGCCGCCGGTGGCCTTCACCTCGTAGACGCCGTTCTCCATCTCGAGGACCGAGACGTCGAAGGTGCCGCCGCCGAGGTCGAACACGAGCGCGCGGCCCTGGAAGGAGTTCACCAGGCCGTACGCCATGGCCGCGGCGGTGGGCTCGTTGAGCAGGCGGAGCACTTCGAGACCGGCGATGCGCGCGGCTTCACGCGTGGCCTGACGCTGGCCTTCGTCGAAGTTCGCGGGCACGGTGATGACGGCCTTCGAGACGGGGCGGCCGAAGTGCGCCTCGGCGTCGAGCTTGAGCTCGCCGAGCAACATGGCCGAGACCTGCGTCAGCGGCATCACCCGGCCCGCGACGCGAATGCGCACTTCACCCTGCGGGCCCGAGAGCACGGGGTACGGCACGACGGCGCGGGCGGCCTTTTCGAGGCCCTGGCTCCAGCGCTTGCCGATGAAGCGCTTGGTGGCGGGAGCGACGCGGTCAGGCGCTTCGTCTCCGAGAATCTGGGCGCGTTCGCCGACGACGCGTTCGCCCATCGCAGTGAAGCCGACGACCGACGGGGTGAGGCGGGCTCCGGCGCGGCTCGGAATCAGCAGCGGGCGGCCAGAATCGAGCGTGGCGACGGCGCTGTAGGTCGTGCCGAGGTCGATACCGATGACGGGATCCATGAAGGGGCGGCGAGTCTAGCCCTGCGCGGCGGTGGGATGATCCAGATTCAGGGAAGCGGCCGACTCGCCAACCCGGGACAGTGAGGTGCGACACCGTGCCATCAGCAGGGCTGAACGCGCGTGCGCGCAGAGCTTGCCGCCATGGGGCCGTGTGCTAGGGCGCCGCGCATGCAGAACGTCTCCGTCGCCCGCCGTTATGCCCGTGCGCTCCTCGATGCCTCGGGAGCCCAGGCTGATCAGGTTCTTTCGCAGCTCGAAGAGCTCGTGCGCTACCTGCACACGGCGCCCACGGTGCTCGAGGCGCTGGCGAACCCGGCCGCGACGCGCGCGCAGCGCATGGCGATGACCGAGGGAGTCATCAAGTCGGCCGACGGCATGAACCCGATGCTGGCGAACCTGCTCAAGCTGCTGACCGACCGCAACCGCATCACGGCGCTGCCCACGCTGGCCCTGCAGTTCCGCGACATGGTCGACGCCGGCATGGGTCGCGTGCGCGGGACGGTGACGTCGGCGACGCTGCTCGGTGACGCGCAGCTCATCGCCATCAAGGCCCAGCTCGAGACGCTCACGCAGCGCAAGGTGCTGCTCGACGCGAAGGTCGACCCGACGATTCTCGGCGGCGTGGTGGCCTCGGTCGGCTCGCGCACGTACGACGGCTCGCTGAAGAGCCAGCTGCGCGAGATGGGCCGTCAGCTGCTCGAGAGCTGAGCCGCTCCGAATTCGTCAGCCTCAGTTCCTTCCAGCGGCGCGCGACCAGCGGCCAGACGTTCGAGCACCTTCGTGCGCTCGGCAATCATCGCGTCCTTCAGGTCCTTCCGCAGGCCGAGCGCGAACAGCATGTCATTCGTGTGCGCCAGAGGAGCGATGCTGAACTGCAGGAACACGTCGAACGCGTTGGGCTGGGCGCCGAGGTCGCGCGCGCGGTTGTAGCCACGGTGAAAGTACACGCCGGTGCTCATCGGCTGGCCGTCGACGATGACGGGCGGCTCGTACACGCCGTGTCCGATGAAGATGAGCGACGCCCAGGAGAGGCCCTGCACGGCCAGCGCTGCGAGCACGAGCGGCACGGCCGGAATGACGGAGGCCAGCGCGATGGCGGCGGCACACGCGGCGGCGACTCCGAGGCCGTACACGAACGTCGCGCGCCAATCGGCGAGGGCCATGAGCGTGAGCGAGACCGCGACGAACGGAATCAGCACCACCGGCAGCAGCACCTGAATGAGCACCAGGGCCGACAGGTAGACGAAGGGCGACGCGAGCGTGTGCACCAGCTGGTTGCCGTGGTGCTGGTGAAACGCGTTGTAGAGACCGAGGTGACGAGCGAATTCGATACGACCGGGAAACAGGTTCATGGTGACCAGCCCCATCGCAAGGGGCTCGCCATCACTGGTCGAACGTCATCTCGGCAGGTTGGAGCGTCGCGAGTGTGCAGCCTTCAGCACACCGTGCAGCGTCAGGGCGTGGCGGGCGTTGCACCGGCAGGAACCGGCGGGGTCTCGACCGGCGCAGCCTGAACCGGCAACGGCTTCTGATCTTCCTTCAGCGTCGCGACGAACACGTCATGCACGTGCAGCGCGTGCTCGGCGGCGGTCTCTTCTTTCCACCCCTTCGTGTCGATGGGCTCCAGCACGTCGACCTCGAGCGTCATCGGCTTGAACTCGAACAGGCTGCCCTTCACCCAGTTCTTGTGCGCGTCGTGAACGACGACCGGCACCACGGGGAACCCGGTGGCGATGGCCATGTGCACGAAGCCCTTCTTGAACGGCAGCAGGCGGCCGTCCTTGCTGCGCGTGCCCTCGGGGAAAATCCAGATGCCGAGGCGGTTCTTGATCATGAACTTCGCCATCTCCTTCAGCGTCTCGACGGCCTTGCCGGTGTTGTTGCGGTCGAGCAGCAGGTGCCCCGACATCCACGCGAGCTGGCCGTAGAACGGCACCTTCACGATCTCCTTCTTGAAGACGCCGCAGCCGCCGTACGGGCACATCCAGATGCCGGAGAACGCGTCGAGCGTGCTCGCGTGGTTCATCACGAAGATGGCCGGCATCGAGCCCTTGAGCCGGTCCCAGTTGCGCACCACCGGCGTCACGCCCGCCAGAAACACGATGGAGCGGCCCACCACGTGGCCCCACCAGTTGCAGATGTGAATGCGCACGACGCGGAACGGCAGCATCACCGTCACCGCGACCATGACGATGAGGGTCATGACCATGATGAGGGTGAAGCCGAGGATGAAGCGGATGATGGACGTCAGGCGACCCATGCGAGGCACTGTCCTACCTGCTCGTCATGCGACGGTCACGCCGCGCGCGACCGCCTGACGACCATCGACAGGTCACTCCGCGATGGCGACGTAGCGGTCGTCTTCGTCCTCAGACTCTTCCTGCTCCGAGGTGATGACCTTCTTGCAGATGCCCTTCACGGCCTTGATGCCCTTGGCCGAGAGGAAGTTGCGGGTGAGGTCGAGGCACTCGAGGTGCGCGAGCGAGTCCTTCGCGGCGACCAGCGCTTCGGCGCCCGCGTCGGTCATCGTGCCGAGCGAGAGGTCGAGCGTCTTGAGCGTCTTGAGCACCTTCGCGCCCTTCAGCGCGCTGGCGATCTCATTCGCGAACTCGGAGTTCTTGAGGCCGAGGTACGTGAGGTTCGTGAGGTCGGTGCGGTTGAGCAGCGGCTGCACCTCTGACAACGAGCACCCACCGCCGTACTCCTCGGTGCCGTAGTAGATCTCGAGGTGCTTGAGCTTCGGCATCACGCCCGTGGCGATGCCCTTGCCGCACGACTTCGAGAGCCCGCCCGTGATGAAGATGGCGCGCTCGAGCGAGGGAGCATCGATCTTCCCGACCTCGAACTCACCCGTCTCGATCTCGAGCGTCTTCAGACTGGGCACGCCCTTCCACAACTTGCCGAGGTTGCCGGTGTGGTGCCAGCTGATCTGATCGACGTTGTCGCCGAAGCTGATCTTCTTCACGGTCGGCGGCGCGTTCTTCGCGAGCGCGTCGATGAGGTCCTGAAGATCGTCGTCGTTCGGGTCGCCGTTCGACATGAAGGCGAACTCGACGGCGAAGCGAGCCGACGGGTGCTTGAGCACGTCGTTCAAGATGTCGACCGTGTTCCCCTTGTAGGCCTCGTCCGAGTAGCTGTCGTGACTGAGGCGCACCCGGTACATGAAGCCGTTGCGCCAGAGGAACGCCTCCTGCTGCGTCTTCTGCCAGGCGGCCTCCTGCTCCCTCGTGCGCAGGTGCGAGATGCTGTTGTTGCCACCTTCGTCGTGCACCTTCTGGTGCGGCGCGAGCGGCCCGAGGAAGTAGTCGGCGTGCTTCTCGATGAGCGCCTTCGCCTGCTTCTCCTTGTTGCCGAGCTGCAGGCTGATCAGCTCACCG
Organism: Archangium gephyra; assembly: GCA_943370055.1. Lineage (GTDB taxonomy): Bacteria > Myxococcota > Myxococcia > Myxococcales > Myxococcaceae > Xiheimicrobium > Xiheimicrobium gephyra_A. Next base: position 2,939 of record CALRPN020000109.1, on the reverse strand, counting down.
CGCGGGTCGCCCTGCTCCTGCAGCCAGTCGCCGAGCAGCGCGAACGCCTGGCGGTTGGTCGGGTCGGCGATGATGGCCTTTTCGATCTCGGGGTTGCGCGCGTCGGCGGTGAACTTCACCGCGTGCGTCACGGTCTCGGCGGCAGCGGCGGCAGCCTTCTTCTTCGGGGCGGCAGGCGCAGCAGCGGCAGCAGGAGCAGCGCCACCACCGACGAGCTGGTAGCCCTTCTTCATCTTCTCAGCGGTGATCTTGTCGGCTTCCTTCTTCGCGTCAGCCTCCGACTTGAACGACTTCACGGTCGTCTGACCGGCGGCGCCGATCTTCCCGTAGGTCGTCTTGAACGACGTCCCCTCGAGCGTGATTTCCCAGAACTTGTTCGAACCACCCTCGGCGAATTCGTAACGCGGCATGTGTGTGCTCCCTCCGGCGGCGAACCGTAGCCCGAAGTCGGTGACCGACAACGGTCAAGGGCGCCGGCGCTACGGAGGCACGACGATGGCGGTGAAGTCGCCGTTGAGCGTGTCGAGCGCGCCAGCGAACACGAGGTGGAACTCGCCTTCGACCGATTGCCCACGGGCCGTCGAGACCTTCGTGAACGTCAGCACGCCCTCTTTCACCGCGGGAAACGGCTCTTCGGCGACGAGCAGGCCCGACTCGGTCTCGCGCGTGGAGAAGTGTTCGACGAGCACGCCCTTCGAGAGGTCGACGTCGACGCCGGTGACGGCCTTCGCGGTGGGCAACGTCACGCGCACCGGCTCCTGCGTCACACCGCCGCGGGTGTCGAGGTAGCGAAGCGAGAGCCGGTCGACGAGGAACTGCGCCTGCACCTCGACGAAGAACAGCGACGCGCGGTCACGAATGGTGCCGTTGAGCCGGTCGCCCGGGCCGCACGCCGAGAGCGACAGCAGCGCGATGACGAGCGTGGACCTCATGGCGAGAACTCCGAAGGGTAGAGCCGCAGCGACCTCGTCGGAGGATCTGCGCTGCCACCCCGCCCGGCGATGACGTAGCGCCGCGCCCGGAACAGCCGCACGGGGAAGGCCCGCTCTGCGGCAACACCTTGCGCACTGCCGAGCACCGCGCGCGCGAGCACCACGACCTCGAGCTGGTTGAAGCCGGGCGGACGGCTGCGGTTCTGCAAGTCGAGGCTCGCCGCAGTCACTGCGAGGCCCACGTTCTCGACCGCGAACGAGTAGCACCGCACGCCGCGCTCCGAGCGGATCAGCTCGGCAGGCCTCCACCGGTACGCGGCCTGCGCGCGAAAGTCCGAGCCTTCGACCGACAGAGGATCGGTGTGCTCGAACAGCTCCTTCGCCGAGGTGACGCGGTCGCCATCGGGATCCGCCGTGTCGTCGGCGATGACCGGATCCGTTCCGGCCGCGAGCTCGAGGTCATCAGGCACGCCGTCACGGTCGCTGTCGGCCGAGTCGGGCTTCGTGCCGAGCTGCAGCTCTTCGAAGGTCGTCAGCTCATCGCCGTCAGGGTCAGCGCCACCATCAGGCCCCAGCTCGTAGACGTTCTTCGCGGTCGGGTCATAGCCACCACGCGCGCGAACCTCGAAGAGGTCGGACAGCTCATCGCCGTCGCTGTCCACCGCGCGGGAGTTGGTGCCGAGCTCGTTCTCCTTCGCGTCGATGAGCCCGTCGCCGTCGCTGTCGAGAAAGACGCCTGCGTCCGTCACGCGCGCCTGACGGTTCCACACGAACGCGGTGCCGAGCTGGTAGTCGACGAGGTTCGCGCCCCCGCTGATGGTCGCGTCGAGCACGGCATCGAGTCCGCCCGGTCCGGTGAGCTGCGTGTACGTGCCGCCGCCCGAGCGCGACATGGCGGGGAGCAGCCCGAGGAACTCCGGCGGCGCCACCACGTCCTGCGCGATGCTCACCACATCGGTCCGCGCGCCGTAGCGATTGGTCAGGTTGTCGACGGCCGAGAGAATGTCCCGCCGGGTGATGGCCGGGTCGTCGTTCGTCGACTGCGGCATGCCGTCGGTGACGAACTGAATCACGTACCGCGAGGTGAGCGTCTCGTTCGGGTTCTTCGCGATGTCGGAGACGAGGTAGTCAGTGGCCGCTCCGAGGGCGAGCATGAAGTTGGTGCCGTCGAGGTACTTGAGCGGGTTCACCGTCGGTGACTGCCGCATGCGCGCGTAGATGGCGGCGAGCTTCGTCGGGTCGTTGGTGAAGAGCGGCGGGTCGGAGCCCGGCGGCTCGAAGTCGACGTTCTCCTTCACCGCGCGCGAGCTGCCCCAGCGAATGATGGCGAAGGTGAGGTTCGGGTTCGACGCGTACCGCTGCGTGATGTGCTCGACCGCGCCGACGAGCAGGTCGTTCGGGTCGTTCCATCGCATGCTGCTCGAGGAATCGACGACGAAGAGCACGCGCAGGTTGCGGGCGGTGTCGTACGGCTCACCGGTGCAGAACTCTCCGTCGAGCGAGATGGCGTCACGCGGGCGCGGCAGGCTGCGCAGCTCGACCTCGTCACACGCGAGGAAGGTCAGCGCCACCAACCCGACCCATGCCGCGGCGAGGTTGGCTCGCGACGGCGGAGTCGAACTGGAAACCGTGAGACGAAGCCGAGAGCGAGCCTGAGGAGCGGCGGCTCCATCATCACTGCCGGTCCATGCCGCGGCGAGGTTGGCTCGCGACGGCGGAGTCGAACTGGAAACCGTGAGACGAAGCCGAGAGCGAGCCTGAGGAGCGGCGGCTCCATCATCACTGCCGGTCCATGCCGCGGCGAGGTTGGCTCGCGACGGCGGAGTCGAACTGAAGACGCGAGAGCGGTTCACGCGAGCGCTTGTATGACCCTCACTCACTGAAGTCCTCCGGTCCAAGTCGCCGTAGTCGTCGCGATGCGGTCGGAGGGGGTGCAGGGGGAGACTTGAAAGTTGTGGGCAACTCGGCGCCGGGTGTGGAGACCGGTGTAGATGGTGCCCGACGGAG
>CALRPN020000108.1:0-12399 GCA_943370055.1 Archangium gephyra | reverse complement strand
TGAACACGACCTACGGCTGGGGCTCGAAGCAGCGGAAGGCGAAGATCGCTGGGCTCGCCAAAGGGCCGTTGCTGCCGGCGATTCAAGCGGCGGCTTCACGGGGCGAGGGACCCACGCTCGACATGCTGGCGGTGCTCGCCGCCGATGGATCGGAAGCCTCGGTCGACGCGCTCATGCCGCACTTCCACGCGGCCGCCAGCAGTCAGAGCAACCTGCTCGATCATCTGCAGCGCCTGAAGACCCACGCGGCGAAGACGGAACCCATTCGGCTGATGTTCGAGTCAGTCGAGAAGCTGCTCGGAAAACGGAACGACGAGTCACCAGCGCTCGCCTTCGCGCGCAGCATCGGCTTCGACGTGGACACCTTCTCGGTCCACTGGTCGCTCTGGAGCGAGGAGCTCAACCGCAAGCAGGGCGGTGTGCCTGAGTACCAGAGCCATGCGGAGATCGACTCCACCTCGGCCAACTGGTTTCACGTGAGCGTCACCCACGTTCCCAACTCGCTCGCCGATCACCGTACGACCTCGTTCGGTTCGAAAGACGCGCACACCATCGATCAGCTCGGCCTCGGCCGCTGTAGCCCCGAAGAGTTGCCTGGCTGGTTCGCCCGAGCGGCGAAGAGGCTGAAGGTGCACTGGTCCATCAGCATCCGGAACTCCAACCTGCGTGGGGCGAAACGCGAACGCGCCCTGGCGTGGATGCGTGGCGACGACCCATCAGCACAGGTGAAGGAACCGAAAGCTGCGACGAGACCACGCCGCGCCGGTTCTCGTTGAAAACTCCTGCGCCGGTGAGATGGTCCGCCCGCCTTTTTCCTCAAGGAACACACTCATGGCCACTGGCGAAAAGATCACCATCTCGAGCGGCAAGCTCAACGTCCCGAAGAACCCGATCATCCCCTTCATCGAGGGTGACGGAACGGGCCCCGACATCTGGAAGGCGTCCCAGATGGTCGTCGATGCCGCTGTCGAGAAGGCCTACAAGGGCGAGCGCAAGATCGAGTGGAAAGAAGTGCTGGCCGGCGAGAAGGCGTTCAAGTCGGTCAACAACTGGCTGCCCGACGAGACGATCACCGCGTTCCGCGAGTACCTCATCGGCATCAAGGGCCCGCTCACCACGCCCGTCGGCGGCGGCATTCGTTCGCTGAACGTCGCGCTGCGCCAGATGCTCGACCTGTACGTCTGCCTGCGCCCCGTTCGCTACTTCAAGGGCGTGCCGTCTCCGGTGAAGGCGCCCGAGAAGGTCGACATGGTGATCTTCCGCGAGAACACCGAAGACATCTACGCGGGCATCGACTACCCGGCCGGCTCTCCCGAGGCGGCAAAGGTTCTCGAGTTCTGGGCCAAGGAGTTCCCGAAGGACTTCACCAAGATTCGCTTCGGCACGCAGAAGGCCTCGAACGAGTGGCAGGCGGCGCTCGAGGGCGTCGGCATGGCCAAGCGTGAAGTCGCCATCAGCGTCGGCGTCGGCCTCAAGGCCGTCAGCCAGTTGGGCACCGAGCGCCTCATGTACAGCGCGATGAGCTACGCGATCGCGAACAAGCGCAAGAGCGTCACCATCGTCCACAAGGGCAACATCATGAAGTACACCGAAGGCGCGTTCTGCGACTGGAGCTACAAGGTCGCGCGCGAGATGTTCGGTGCGCAGCCCATCGACGGCGGCCCGTGGTGCAAGATCCCCGAGGGCAAGCCCGGCGCCGGCCTCGTCATCAAGGACTCGATCGCCGACATCACGCTGCAGCAGGTGCTCACGCGCCCCGACGAGTTCGACGTGATCGCCACGCTGAACCTCAACGGCGACTACCTCTCTGACGCGCTCGCCGCGCAGGTCGGCGGCATCGGCATCGCTCCGGGCGGCAACGTCAACTACGTCACCGGCCACGCCGTCTTCGAGGCGACCCACGGCACCGCGCCCAAGTACGCCAACCAGGACAAGGTGAACCCGGGCTCCGTCATCCTCTCGGCCGAGATGATGCTGCGCCACATGGGCTGGAACGAGGCCGCCGATCTGATCATCAAGGGCATGGACGGCGCCATCAGCAAGCGCACGGTCACCTACGACTTCGCGCGCCTGATGAAGCAGGAAGGCCAGAACCCGACGGAAGTGAAGTGCAGCGAGTTCGGCAAGGCGATCATCGCCAACATGTGAGTGGGCAACCGCTCTTCAACTGGAAAGAACAGGAGACAACACCATGGTGAAGCGTCCGAAGATTGCGATCGTTGGAGCAGGTGGAAACGTCGGCGCGGCGGTCGCGCAGTGGGCCGTGCTGAAGGAGCTCGGCGATCTCGTGCTCATCGACCTCAAGGCGACTGCCGCCGAAGGCCGTGCGCTCGACCTCACGCAGTGTGGCGCGTGGGAAGGGTTCAACAACACGAACTTCATCGCCACCGACAAGCCCGAGGCGATGGCTGGCGCCGACGTCGTCGTCATGACGGCCGGTGTTCCCCGCAAGCCGGGTCAGTCGCGCGAAGAGCTCATCAACATCAACTCGGGCATCGTTCGCGACATCTGCAAGAACGTGAAGACGCACGCGCCTGACTCGGTGCTGATCGTCGTCTCCAACCCGCTCGACGCGATGGTCTTCGTGGCGAAGCAGGTCACGGGCTTCCCCCGTGAGCGCGTCATCGGCTCGGCCGGCGTGCTCGACTCGGCCCGCTTCCGCACGTACCTCTCGATGGCGGCTGGCTGCAGCGTCGAAGACGTGCACGCGATCGTCCTCGGGGCGCACACCGACAAGGACATGGTGCCCGTGATCTCGACCGCGACGATCGGCAACGTGCCGGTCTCGAAGTTCCTGAACGCGGAGCAGCTCACGAAGGTCGTCGACGACACCAAGAAGGGCGGCGCGACGCTGACCGCCCTCATCGGCACGTCGGCGTGGCTGGCGCCCGGCGCTGGCACCTGCCTCATGGTCGAGGCGATCGTTCGCAACCAGAGGCGCGTGCTGCCGTGCTCGGTCGAGCTGCAGGGTGAGTTCGGCGTGAAGGACGCGTTCGTCGGCGTGCCCGTGATGCTGTCGGCCAAGGGCGCCGAGAAGGTGTTCGAGTTCGAGCTGTCGGCCAGCGAGAAGGAAGCGTTCGCCAAGTCGGTCGCCGCGAACGTCGAGCTGATGGGCATCGCCCGCGGCTTCCTCGGCTGAGACTTTTCCTGAGCTGAGATCATCACCGAGGCGGAGCGCTCCTTCGTGGAACGCTCCGCTTCGTCGTTCCTGGGGGCTTCGTGCGGATCTGCATCGTGGTCGTGCTCATGCTGGCTGGCTGCAAGTGCAGGGAGCCGGTGAAGCCGGTCGAGCCTGCACGCCCGGTGCGCGCGCTGACGACGTGGCTTCCGCACGAGGTCGCTGCGGTTCCCGAAGACGTCTACGGCGTGCCCGCGTGGTCGAAGGTGTTCGCGCTGGCCTTCGAGCGGCGCGTGCAGGTTGGCGTTCCCTCGTGCGCGGTCGATGGCGGGTGTCTGGGCCGCGACCCGCTGGCGATTCGCGCCGAGCCGATGGTGACGAATGAGCTGGTGCTGGGTGGTGATGAGCCGCTCGCCTTCATCGGTGAGCAGGTGACGTTCCTCGAGGCGCCGGCGCGACGTGCGGCACTCGAGCGGGCCATCGACGAGGCGATGACGATCGAGCCCTCGTCCGCGCCGGTCGCGGCCATTCTGTTTCAGAACGATCTCTGGGAGCGGGTCGACGCGATCACGGAAGCCATCGCGACCCAGCCAGGCGCCGACTGGGCGGTGCTCGAGGCCCTTCGCACGAAGCTCGTGGCGTTGATGAAGCACGTCTCGTTGCCGCGCGCGGCGCTCGAAGCCCTGCACTCGAACGAAGGCGCGGTGGAGCGCCGGTTTCCGCAGCTGCTCTCGGGCTTCGCCGCGCGTGATGGCTGGGTCGAGCTCGTCTCCCGGTCGCGGGAGCATCAGGTCTGGCGCACCACCACGCGTCACTCCGAACGTCACGGTCATCGCGTGGTCTTTCGCGTGTTCGTGCATCACCCGTCGGGCCGCGCCGTCGTCGAGCAGCTCGCCGCGCGGTGGCCCGAACCGTTCCCCGAGGGCAGTCGCTTCGTGATCACCGGCGCTCCGCTCGTGCGCACGAGGGAAGGGGAGCTGCTGGTGGCTCCCTTCATCACGCTGCTCGAGACTCGCCAGGCCCGCGCGCAGGGCTTCATTCCCGAGTCGATCGGCGCGCTCGCGAACGACGTGCTCGAAGGGAAACGCTCGACGCTGGTGCACAGCCTCGATGAGAGCGGCGGGCTCGAGTTGGTGGCGCGCGATGCGCTGATTCCCGTCGGCGCGACCTGCATGCCCGACTTCACGTCCCGGTTTCCTGCCGCTTCGACGTGTTCTGGTTGCCACGGGCCGACAGGGGCACGGCTCACCGCTTCGTTGGGGACCGAGGAGGCTCAGTTTCGATTGACGGAGGATCCCAGCGAAGCCGCGAACGCCGTCGCCCAAGCGAAGCGCAGCGCCGGCCTGCTCTGGTGACGACTGACGGTGAAGGTGGCCCACAAGGGGTGCTCATCGTCGAGTCTTCCCGCGTCAGGCAGGGTCGATCTGGAGAGCGACTTTTCGGGCTCCGCAGCACCAGAGGAATACGGTCCGCCGCATGAGAACGCTCGCGCTGGTCGTGACGTTGTTCCTGCTGGTTGGCTGTGACGGCTACAAGAAGGACGTCGAGACGGTCTGCAATGTCCGCTCGAACGTGAAGATCCCCCCGAACTCCGACAACGAGGGGCAGATCATCGGCGGCTACCTGTTCGAGAACATCCACTCGCCCAAAGCGAAGAAGGTGTTCCTCTCGCTCGGCACGATGAACAACACCGAGAAGCTCGCGCTCTTGCGCAAAGAGGCTGCGGCGACGGGTGTCTCGCCGTGCCCGCTCGCCGACGAGGCCGAAGCCGCGCTCAAGGCTCGCGCTGCCACGCCGCCGCCCGCACCTCCTGCTCCCGCTGCGGCACCCGAAGCGGCCCCTGACGCCGGCAGCTGAAGTAGCGTCGGGCAGGTGACGGAAGAAGAGCTGCTTCGCCAGATCGCCGTGCGGCCCTTCGACCCCGAGCCGCGCCTCGTCTACGCCGATCTGCTGGCAGAGCAGGGTGACCCACGCGCCGAGGTGATCGCCCTCGCCACCCGCGAGACGCTGACCATGGCCGAGAAGCGTCGGCTCAAGAGCATCGTCCGTACGCATTCCCGGCGTTGGCTGGGGCCCCTGGAGGCGATCGCCGATCCCGCGGGCTCCACCTTCGAGGGCGGCTTTCTCGAGACGCTGGTGCTCGCCTTCAACGCCCGGCCCGCCGATCTGCTCTCGATGAGCGACGAGCCGCGCCTGGCCACCGTGCGAACGCTTGACGCCTCGACACAGCGAAAGCCGCAGCCACTCGGCCAGTTCCTTCGTCAGCCCTCACTCGCGTCGGTGACCCGCCTCACCGTCAGCCCCGAAGCCGCCGGTTGCCTCGCTGGAGCGCCACTGCCGTTCAGCCTCGAGGCGCTGGGCATCTCGGACAACGGGCTGCTCGAGAACGCGCTGTTCCCGCTTCAGGGCCTCGCGGTCGCCCATACCGTGCCGAGGTGGGAGCTCGTCTCTCGGCTGCTCTTCGCCTCTCCGCATGCCTTCGCGACGTACGAGTCGCTTCGCGTGCAGCTGCAGATCGCGGCGCGCATTCCCGAGCTGCGTCTCGTGGTGCCGTATGGGGTGTTCGAAGGGGTCGGCACGTGGCTGTGTCTGCCGGCTGAACACCACGAGGATCTGGAGCGGCGCTGGCCCGGCGGCCGAACCTGGAGCATCGAAGCGCCCGGGCTGCTCTTCAGCCTCGAGCGCGACCTCACCTGGAGCCGGCTGCAGGTCCACATGTCGGGCGATGGCATTCGAGACTCCGATGATCGCCTCTCTCGGCTCGCCGCGATCCTCGTGCTTCTGGGACCCGCCGCGCTCACCCAGATCGAGATCACGGCACCACCGCAGCTGACGCTCACGCGCGATCACAAGTACGCGATCAAGTCGGCGGTGCGTCGTCTGCGCGGCTGCGAGGTGCGAATGGGGGGCGAGCCGCTGGTGCCTTGACGGCCCTGCGACCGCGCCCTACGACGTGAGCGCCGTCGAGGTGAATTCCCCCTATTTTGGAGTGCGAATGACGCCGCAGGATCAGCAACAGCAGCAAGCTCCCATTCAGTCCGTGCCGACCCGCGAGACCGTGAAGGAAGAGAACAAGATTCACCTCTTCCTCGCCTACGGCGGCAACGTCTTCGGTATTCCCCTCGCCCTCATCCCGTTCCTCACGGTGAAGGATGACGACTTCATCAAGTGGCACGCGAAGCAGGCGCTGGTGATCTTCGCCGCGACCCTGCTCATCATGCTCATCTCGATTCCGCTCTCGTTCATCGTGATCGGCATCTGCACCGCCGTCGTCGGCGGGCTCGGTGGCTTGATCCTGAGCGTGCTCGGTCTCGTGAAGGCGCTGAACGGCGAGCGCTGGCGCATCCCCGTCATCTCGGATCTCGCCGACAAGTTCTGATCGTCAGTCGCATCGCTGAAACAGGAAAGCCCGGCGTCCCATGGAGGGGGCCGGGCTTTCGTGCGTCTGGCTCAGGCGAGCTCAGTTCTCGTCGTCGGCGACGTCTTCTTCCTCGTCATCATCATCATCGTCGTCGTCGTCCTCATCATCGTCTTCGTCGTCGTCATCCTCGTCGTCATCCTCTTCATCGTCGTCGTCTTCGTCCTCCTCCTCTTCGAGATCGGCCGAGAGGATCTCTTCGGAGTCGAGCTCCATGCTGAGGGTGAACTTCTTGGCGAGTGCGGTGAGCTGGGTCTGAAGCTCTGCCAGCGCCGAGGTGAAGTCTTCACCCATGGCCTTGCTGACCTTGTTGCCGCAGTGGGGACACTCGAGGGCTTCGCTTCCGTCGATCAACTCCTGCATGTCGATCTCGAAGGTGCCCTCACACTTCTGACAGGTGAACTCGATGGTCATGACGGGGCCCGAAGTAATTTCGCCAGCGTTGACCTGTCAACGACCTTCCACGAAGGTCGAACCATGCGCGCTGTCCCACGAACCATGGTGCATCAGCTGCACTCACAGGCAGAACGGCTCGCCGACCGGCCCGCCCTGTGGACGAAGCGCTCGGGAACGTGGGTGCCGACCTCGTGGCGGGACTATGCGCGCAGGGTGAGGCAGGTCTCGCTCGCCTTCATCGAGCTGGGGCTGGCGCAGAAGCAGGCCATCGGCATCATCGGCTTCAACCGGGAGGAATGGCTGGTGAGCTCGCTCGCTGCCACCGCCGCCGGAGCCGTTCCCGTCGGCCTCTACACGACGCTCTCTCCTGAGCAGATCGCCTACGTCCTGGGCCACTGTGAGGCGTCGATCGTCGTGGTCGAGCACGAGGGCTATCTGCGCACCATCGAGGCGCTGCGGCCCAGGCTGCCCGCGCTGAAGCACGTCATTGTGATGGATGCGCCCGCGAGCCTGCCTTCCGGTGTCTCGAGGTACGCCGACGTGCTCGCGCGTGGCGCGACGCTGCCCGAAGCGCCGTACTACGCCCGCCTCGACGAGGCCCGGCCCGACGATCTCGCGACGCTCATCTACACCTCGGGCACCACCGGCAACCCCAAGGGCGTGATGTTGACCCACCGCAACGTCGCGTGGACGGCGGCGCGCCTGTCTGACGCGGTCGGCATCGGTGAAGACGAGGTGCTGCTCTCGTACCTGCCGCTCTCACACATCGCCGAACAGACCGCGTCGATCTCGGGCCCGATCCTCAACGGCATGCAGGTGTACTTCGCCGAGTCGTTCGAGAAGCTGGGCGAGAACCTGCGCGAGGTGCGGCCGACGGTGTTCTTCGGCGTGCCCCGCGTCTGGGAGAAGTTCAAGGCGAAGGCCGAGGCCTCGATGGCGCAGCTGCCGCGCACGAGGAAGCGGGTGCTGGCCTGGGCGCGTGACGTGGCGCTGCGCTTTCACCTCACCACGATGGATCACCGGCAGCCGACCATTCGTCTCACCGGGCAGTTCCTTCTGGCGAAGCAGGCGGTCTTCGGGCCGCTCAAGGCGCGCATCGGGCTCGACCGCTGCCACGTGCTCGTCACCAGCGCGGCGCCGATCGCCCGTGACGTGCTCGAGTTCTTCACCTCGATCGATCTCGTGCTGCGTGAGCTCTACGGCCAGTCCGAGGTCACCGGCCCGACGTCCCTCAACACCGAAGAGCACACGCGCCTGGGCACCCTCGGCAAGCCGATGCAGGGCGTGGCCGTGCGCATCGCGATCGACGGCGAGATTTTGGTGAAGGGCGACAACGTATGCGCCGGCTACTTCAAAGAGGCCGCGGCCACGTCAGAGCTGCTCGAAGACGGCTGGCTGCACTCGGGTGACGTGGGCGAACTCGACCCCGATGGCTTCCTGCGCATCACCGGCCGCAAGAAGGAGATCATCGTCACCTCGGGCGGGAAGAAGACGCCTCCCGCCACGCTGGAAGGGCTGCTGCGGTCGATCGCGCCGATCGGTCAGGCCATCGTCTTCGGCGACAACAAGCCGTACCTGGTCGCGCTGCTCACGCTCGACCCCGAGAAGCTGCCGGCGTTCAGCGCGGCCCACGGCTTCGGTACCGATCCCTCGATGCTCTCGACCGACGCGAAGTTCCGCGCGTGGCTCGAGCAGCTGATCGAGGCCGAGGTGAACTCGAAGGTGGCTCGCTTCGAGACGATCAAGCGCTTCACGGTGCTGCCGAAGGACTTCTCGGTCGAAGGCACCGAGCTGACGGCCACGCTCAAGATCCGCCGCAAGGTGTGCGAGCAGAAGTACGCGCAGGCCATCGCCACGATGTACGCCTGAAAACGAAACCGCCCCGGATCGAGAAGATCCGAGGCGGCTGGTGCAGCGAGGCTTCGACCGTTCAGCGCTTCTCGGTCGGCACGTAGTCGCGCTTCTTCGAGCCCGTGAAGATCTGACGCGGACGAGCGATCTTCTGCTCGCTGTCGGTGATCATCTCTTCGAACTGCGTCACCCAGCCCACCGTGCGCGGAATCGCGAAGAGGCAGGTGAAGAACTCCATGGGGAAGCCCATCGCCTCGTAGATGAGGCCCGAGTAGAAATCGACGTTCGGGTAGAGCTTGCGCTGCACGAAGTAGTCGTCCTGCAGGGCGATGCGCTCGAGCTCGACGGCGATGTCGAGGAGCGGGTTACGGCCCGTGACCTCGAACACCTCGTCGCAGGCCTTCTTGATGACCTTCGCGCGGGGATCGTAGTTCTTGTAGACGCGGTGACCGAAGCCCATGAGCTTCTTGTCGCCGTCCTTGTCCTTCACCTTCTTGATGAACTCGGGGACGTTCTTCTTGTCGCCGATCTCGCGGAGCATGCGGAGCACCGCTTCGTTCGCGCCGCCGTGCAGCGGGCCGTAGAGCGCGGTGATGCCACCAGCGACGGCCGAGTACGGGTCGACTTCCGACGAACCGACGACACGCACCGACGTCGTCGAGCAGTTCTGCTCGTGATCAGCGTGGAGAATGAAGAGCACGTCGAGCGCGCGAACGAGGGCCGGGTGCGGGCGCCAGTTCGGCTTGCCGATGCTCTTCACCATCGTGAGGAAGTTCTCGGTGTAGGAGAGATCGTTGTTTGGGTAGATGTACGGCAGGCCCTGGCTGTGGCGGTACGAGAACGCCGCGAGCGTGGGCATCTTGGCGATGAGCCGCATCATCTGGTTGCGGCGCACCTCCTTGTTCTTCACCTGCTTCGCTTCCGGGTAGAAGCTCGAGAGCGCGGCGACGGTCGACGCGAGCATCGACATCGGGTGCGCGTCGTAGCGGAAGCCGTCCATGAACTGCTTGATGTTCTCGTGAACGTACGTGTGGTGCGTGATCTTGGTGACGAACTCGTCGAGCTGCGGCTTCGTCGGCAGCTCGCCGTTCATCAGCAGGTACGAGGTCTCGAGGTGCGTCGACTTCTCGGCCAGCTGATCGATCGGGTACCCGCGGTACTCGAGAATGCCCTTGTCGCCGTCGATGAACGTGATGGCGCTCTTGCAGTTCGCCGTGTTCATGAACGCCGGGTCGTACGCCATCAGGCCGAAGTCCTCGGCGTCGACCTTCATCGCGCGCAAGTCCATCGCGCGGATGCAGCCGTTCTCGATCTTCAGCTCGTAGTTCTTGCCAGTACGGTTGTCGGTGACTGAGAGCGTGTCTTTGGACATGGCCCATTGAGTCGCACCGCGCTCCAGCCATTTCAACGAAAAAGAGTAGAAGCCGCCCTCGTGAAGCGTCGGCTTGGTCCAGTGATTTTTGCGATGACGTTGCTCGCAATTGCCGTGGGCGGGCGGTGGGCGCTGGGCTCTTCCTTCGAGCCAAAGGCGTTGATCGACACGCTGAAGGGGCTGGGGGCCCGCGGCGGAGCGCTCCCCGCCTATGCGCTGCTCTATCTGCTCGCGACATCTGCGCTTCTGCCGTCCGCGGTGCTGCACGTCGTCGCAGGCGCCATGTGGGGCTTCTGGGGCGGGTTGTGGCCGAACCTCCTGCTCGCGAACGTCGTGGGGCATCTGCACTTCGGGCTGGGGCGCTGGTTGGGCCGTGAGCGCATGCGCGAGCTCTTGATTCGTCGCAAGTGGACGGCCGCGATGGATGAGCTCGAGCACAGCGGGGTGCTGACGGTGCTGGTGCTGCGGCAGACGCCGATTCCGTTCATGGCGACGAACCTCGTCTGCGGAGCGTCACCGATCACCTGGCCGCAGTTCTTCGTCGGTCACCTCATCGGCCTGCTGCCGGGAGTGCTCGTCTCGACGTGGTTCGCCGCTTCGATCGCCGAAGGGGTCGAAGGCGCACGTGAAGAGGCGTTCCTCCGCGCGGCGATGGCGGGAGGTTCGGTGGTGCTCGTCGCGGTGGGAACGCGGCTGGTGATGGCGCTCGTGCGAAAGCGCCGCTCGGCTCAGGCCACGACGCCGACGTAGACGTAGGCGAGGCCGGCCATCAGCGGGTGCGCGCGCTGCTCGGAGAACTTTCCGGTGCGCTTCATCATCTCGACGAACTTGTCGCCGCAGGGGAACGCGGCCGCCGTGCGCGGCAGGTACTCGTACGCGGCGCGATTGCCGGTGAGCACCTGGCCGATGAGCGGCATGACGAAGCGCGAGTAGAGCCCGAAGAAGGCTCCGAAGACGCCCGTGGGCTGGCCGAACTCGAGCACCACCACGCGGCCGCCCGGCTTCACGACGCGCGCGAGCTCGGCGAGGCACGCCTGGGGATCGTCGACGTTGCGAATGCCGAAGCTGATCGACGCGACGTCGTGCTGGGCGGCGGGGTAGGGCAGCTTCATCGCGTCAGCGACCTCGAACGCGATGTCGAGGCCGAGCGACTTCGCCTTCTGCGGCGCGGTCGAGAGCATCGCGGCGTTGAAGTCGGTGCCCATCACCTTGCCGGTGGAGCCGACGACGCGCTTGAAGTCGATCGCGAGATCGCCAGTGCCGGTCGCACAATCGAGAATCGAGTCTCCCGACTTCGCGAGCGAGAGCTTGACGGCCTGCTTGCGCCAGAGCCGGTGCGTGCCCATCGACATGACGTCGTTGGTGAGATCGTACCGGGGCGCGATCTGCGTGAACATCGAGTGGACCTGTTCACTCATCGCGTACCTCCCACCGCAGCGAGCGGCTTGAAGTCGGCCATGCGGCGGCCCGTTGCAGCGAGCACCGCGCTCACACCCTTCATCATCGCGTCGAAGGCCTGCGGCGTGAGCGCCTGCGGGCCGTCACACAGCGCGGTCTCGGGAGTGGGGTGCACTTCGACGAGCAGCCCATCGGCTCCGGCGGCGGCAGCAGCGAGCGCCATCGGCGTCACCAGCCACGACATGCCCGTCGAATGCGACGGATCGACGAACACCGGCAGCTTCACCTTCTGCTTCACGTACGCCATGCCGGCGAGATCGAGCGTGTTGCGCAGGGTGTTGTCGAAGCTGCGAATGCCGCGCTCGCAGAGCACGACCTGATCGTTGCCGCCGTCGAGCAGGTACTCGGCCGCCAGAATCCACTCGTCGATCGTCGCGCCGAAGCCGCGCTTGAGCAGCACCGGACGGTCGATCTTCGAGAGCGCGCGCAGCAGCGAGAAGTTCTGCATGTTGCGGGCGCCGACCTGAAGCACGTCGACGTACTCCATCAACGTGGGCAGCTGCGCCGCGTCCATGATCTCCGAGACGACCGGCATGCGCAGGCGACGGCCGGCATCGGTGAGCAGCTTGAGGCCGGGCTCGCCCAGCCCCTGAAACGTGTACGGGCTCGTGCGGGGCTTGAAGGCTCCACCGCGCAGCGCGTGGCCTCCGGACGACTTGACGGCGTGGGCCGCCGCGTCGACCTGCTCCTGGTTCTCGAGCGCGCAAGGCCCCGCGATCACCACGAAGTCGCCACCGACTTCGACGTTCCCGAACCGCACCTTCCGGGTCGCCTCGCCGGGCTCCC
>CALRPN020000107.1:0-12493 GCA_943370055.1 Archangium gephyra | reverse complement strand
GCCGCCATCATCGCGAGGGCCGAGACGACGACCGCGCAGGGAGAAGTGGACTACGCGCTCATTCGCCTCGACCGCTCGGCGGCGCCACGCTTCACGCCTGCGCCGGTGCGCGTCACGACGTCGAACCTGGTGACGGGTCAGCGCGTGGGCGTCATCGGCAGCGGCAGCGGAGTGCCCTTCAAGATCGACACCGGCGGCAGCGTGCGCGACCCGGGCAACGGCTCGAGCTTCGAAGCGACGACCGACACCTTCGGCGGCAACTCCGGCTCGGGCGTGTACGAGCTCGACGGCTACTCGGTGGCGGGCATCCTCGTGCAGGGAGAAACGGACTACGTGGCGAACGGCGCCTGCAACGTGGTGAACGTGTGCCGCGAGACGGGCTGCAGCGGAGAGACGGTGGTGGCAGCGCACGTGGCGGTGGCGGCGCTCTGTCGCGCGAGGCCGACGTCGAAGCCGTGTGGTGTGTCGGCGCCGCCGCCTCCTGCGCCGACGCCTGCGTTCGCCTTCTCGGGCCGCAGCACGAACAACGCCACGCGGAGCACGGCAAACCAGACGGTGACGCTGCGCGCGGGGCAGACGCTGACGGCAGGCACCTGCAACGTCGCTGGAGCCTCCGGCACGGGTGACACCTGGGTGCGCATCGCGAACTCGAACACGACGCTGACGACGGTGGCCTCGAATGATGATGCCTGCGGCCAGCTCTCATTCGTGACCTTCGTGGCCCCGGCGAACGGCAGCTACGTCATTCGCGCGGGCTGCTACGCGAACACGGCGTGCTCGGGCACCGTCGCGTACGAGATTCGCTGAGACGGCGCGACATCATGGTGGTGCTGCGAGCAAGTTCGACCTCAATCCGCGACCACGACACGGACCACCAACACGGCGGTTGAACTGGTGCTCACTCCGCTGGGCCACCAGGCCAGTCGCCCCATCCTGCGCGACCACGACAGCGACCACCAACGCGGTGGTTGAATTCGTGCTCACTCGCCCCATCCCGCGCGACCACGACACGGACCACCATCACGGTGGTTGGACTGGTGCTCACTCCGCCGGGCCACCAGGCCAGTCGCATTCCCGCGCGACCACGACAGCGACCACCAACGCGGTGGTTGAATTCGTGCTCACTCGCCCCATCCCGCGCGACCACGACAGCGACCACCAACGCGGTGGTTGAATTCGTGCTCACTCCGCTGGGCCACCAGGCCAGTCGCATTCCGCGCGACCACGACAGCGACCACCAACACGGTGGTTGAATTCGTGCTCACCACCGGGCGACAGGCCGGTCGCCTCATCCCTCGCGACCACGACACCGACCACCAGCACGGTGGTTGGATTCGTGCTCACCACCGGGCGACCAGGCCAGTCACCATCCCGCGCGACCACGACAGCGACCACCATCACGGTGGTTGAAGTCGTGCTGCCGCGAGTTCAGGTCCGCCATCAACCGACTTCCCGGCGCAGCGTGTCGGGCGCGAGTGCTTGCACCCCTCACGCCGCCGTGGTTCACGCGGACCCCGTTTCGGCAAGAGGGGCCCACATGTTCCGCAGCGTTCTGGTCAGCGTTCTCGTCGCCACCGCAGCCTTCGCTCAGGAAGATGGCGGCGCCTCTGTCGAGTCGCTCCCTGCGTCCGTCGAGCCGACGCCGCCTACGGTCGAGGCGACTCCTGCTGCGGCTGTGGCCGTCACCGTCGACGCTGGAGCCGAGCCCACGCCCGCGCCGAGTGAGTTCAAGGCCTCGGTGCACGGCTCGGTGCGCCTCGTCGGCTCGTACGTGAACGCGTTTCCCCTCGACGCAGACGGCACGAAGCTGTCGCCGACGCCCATCGAGTCGCGAATTCGCATCAACCCCGAGGTGCGCTTCAAGCGCTATGGCCTCATCGCCGAGTTCGACGCCGTCACGGGCGCGCTCTACGGCACGCCGGGCAACACGCTGGTCGGAACACGCGTGCCCTTCCCTGCGCTCAAGCCGGTCGAGCTGCGCCAGCTCTTCCTCGAGTACCGCTGGAGCTGGGGCCTCGCGCGGCTCGGGCTGCAGACGAACCACTTCGGCATGGGCATGCTGGCGAACGCCGGCGCGAAGGACTCAGAGCCCGGAGACTTCGGTCACCAGCACTTCGGTTCGCTCGCCGCGCGCGCGCTGTTGGCGGGCCGCCCGTTCATGAGCCTCGGCGGCGGCTGGCTCGCGGTCGAGCCTGTGCTCGCGTTCGACCTCGTGGTGCGCGACTCCACCGTCGACCTGATGGACGGCGACCGCGCGCTGCAGGGCATCGTGGGTGTGCGGCTCAACGTCGACGAGAAGAACCAGCTCGGCCTCTTCGCCATCTACCGCTCGTCGCGGCCGCTCAACTCCATCACCGGAGAGCGCTCCATCGACGTGCTCGTCATCGACGCCTCGGCGCAGTGGCGGTTCTTCGACACGCTCGACGTGGGCGCCGAGATCGCAGGCATCACGGGCACGACGACGCAGACCCGCACCGCCGAGAATCAGCTCATTCAGGTGCGGCAGCTCGGCGCAGCGGCGAAGGCCAGCTACAAGATCGGCAGCCTCGGCTTCAACCTCGACATGGGCTTCGCCTCTGGCGACAACAACCCCTACGACGACCAGCTCACGAGCTTCCGCTTCGACCGCGACTACAAGGTCGGCCTCGTGCTCTTCGACCAGGTCATCGGCTACCAGAGCGCGCGCAGTGCGTGGCGGGCGGCCGATGCGAACCTCGTTGGCGTGGCGCCCGAGGGCGTGTCGCTGTTGCCGAACGGCGGCGCGGTGACCGGTGCCTGGTACATCTTCCCGCGGGCGCGCGTGCGTGTGGCGAGCCTGGTGGACATCTACGGCGGCCCGCTGTTCGCGTTCGCGTCGGCGCCGCTGACCGACCCGTTCAACACGCGGGTGCTTGCGGGCGGCGTGCCGGTGAACTTCCTGAATGGGAATGGCACCGGCTTGCTCGGCACCGAGCTCGACCTCGGAGCCTCCATCAAGCACCGGTTCGACTTCGGCCTGACGCTGACCGCCGTCCTCGAGGGCGGGCTCTTGCTCCCCGGAGCGGCGCTCTCGGACGCAGCAGGCAAGCCGATGGGCCCGCTGGGCCTTGGCCGCCTGCGTCTGTCGGCCGCCTACTGACCAGCTGGAGCCGTGGTACGGTTCGCTTTCCCCTGTCGCCAGGAACGCTCATGCCCATCAGCAACCGCAACACCCCGAAGCCCGCTCCAGACATGGAGCAGTTGAGGAATCGCTACCGTGCGAACGCGGAGCGTGAGGCGAAGGCCACCGCAAAGCTCACCGAGCAGCGGAAGGTGCAGTTCCACGCGACCTACGAGCGGGCGGTGGACAAGGGAGAGCTCAAGCCGCTCAATCAGAAGCGCTCGGCCGAGATGGACTCGTTGTGGCAAAGCTCAGGCGGGCTGCGCGAGAACATCGGTGGTGACTCGGGGCCCTTCAAGGTGCTCACGGACTACAACGGTGAGCTCTTCGTGCGCACGCAGTCGAGGAAGGCCGGATCGCGCCCCACGTGGGAGTCGGCCGGTCCGTTGCTCGATGCCAACGCCGCAAAGGGTTGGGTGAAGTAGTCGGGCAAAGTCATTTCGTGAACGGTGAAGGGCGTGGTTACAGTCCACGCTTCATGCGGGCGCTCTTCATCGCAGTCGTTTGCGGAACGCTGGTCGCCAGCTGCAACACCCTCCCGTGGGATCCCCGTACTGATCAACCTGGCGACGGTGGAGCCGGTGGCTCTGCTGCGGGTGGCTCTGCGGGTGGTGGTTCTCCTACGGGTGGTGGTTCTCCTACGGGTGGTGGTTCTCCTGCGGGTGGTGGTTCTCCTGCAGGTGGAGGCTCTCCTGCGGGTGGCTCTGCGGCGGGTGGCTCTGCAGGAGGGAGTCAGCCCGGCGCTGGCGGAGTTGGCGGGGGAGTCACCACCGCTGGAGGGAGTGCCGGAGGCGCCGTACCGCTCATCTTGGTGCTCGATGCCGGTGCGGCAGGGAACTACTTCGACGCGGGGGGCTGCAGCCCGTTCGACGGCGGTCTCCGCTGCCACCCGCTCTGTCAACCCACCACGCCGCTGGCTGCGATCGGCGGCGCTCCGTGTTGCCTCGATGACGAGTGCGCCTCTGGACAATGCTTTGGGGAACAGTCGAATCGAAGATGTGTCGATGCGGGGGTTGTTGCGGGGCCGAATCAGGCCTGTGGTGATCCGACCGATTGCGCGCTGCAAATGGGCATCGTCTGTGACGTTCGGTATCAGCGCTGCAGACCACTCCTGGCCTCGAGTCTGGGCGAGACCGACTCCGGCGTTGCGTGTCTCATGAGCACAGGCAACGACTACTCGTGCAGCTTCAATGGAGAGCGCTCGTCGTGCGCACTTCCAGGCCAGACACCGCCCAGCGATCCGTGCTGCTACGACCGAAACGACGCTGGCGTATGGGCAAGCTGCGTCGAAACCGGGACCTGCAGTTGCATGCCGAACGGCGGCTGCAACAGGACGAGGGAGTACACGTGCCCCTTCTGATCCGCGCGCTGATCAGCACGACGCTGATCGCCTCACTCGCGTTTGCCGATGACGCCAGCGACAAGGCGCTCGCGCTGAACAAAGAGGGCACGAAGCTGGCGGAGCAGGGCAAACACGCCGACGCCATCGAGCGCTTCAAGTCGGCCGAGGTGTTGCTCCCGCGCTACCAGCACCACTGCAACATCGGCATCGCGTACCAGGACTCGGGCAAGCTGCCGCAGGCGCTCCTGTTCCTGCAGAGCTGTGTCGCGCGCGCAGGCAAGAACGCGTCACCTGCCTCGAAGACGCGTCTGGCCACGCTCGAGGCGAAGCTGAAGGGCGCTCCGTGGGGAACGCTCGTCGCCACCGGGGAACAGCTGCGCGTCGCCATCGCGCCATGGGCCGACGAGGAGTGGGTCGTCGACGGCCAGCGCTCCTTCGTGCTCGAACGCGGCGCCGTCTCACTGCTCGTGAAGCGCCGCGACGGCACCAGCTGGACCCAGCCCGCGAGCGTCGAGAGCGGCGCCAGCGTGACCGTTGCGCTCACGCCACCTCCACCGCCGCCGCCCGTCGTCACGAAACAGCCGGACCCCATCAAGCCACCCGAGCAGCAACCGAAACAAACGCCACCGCTCCCCGAGTCGGTGAAGCTCGTCACGCCCGTCGAGCCAGCCGCGCGCCCGGTGACGCCGTGGATCGTCGCGGGCAGTGGAGCGGGGCTGCTCGTGCTCGGCACCATCACCTACTTCGTCGCGTCGAGTCAGGTCACCTCGTTCCCCTCGACGACGCCGGAGTCCGCGCTCACCGGCTATCGCGCCCTCGTGGTGACGACGTACGCGAGCTGGGGCCTCGGCGCGGTCGCGCTCGCAGGCGGAGTCATCTGGGGCCTGGTCGCAGGCACCGCTGCTCCCGTCACGCTCGTGCCTGGCGTCGGAGCGCACGGCGAAGTCTCGTTCTCACTCAGCACACGCCTGTGACGACCGACTCCGACAAGACCATCGACGCGACGGTGCGGCGCCAGAACGACCCGCTCATCGGCTCGGTCATCGACGGCCGCTTCGAGGTGCGCAGCCTGCTCGGCAAGGGCGGCATGGGCGCGGTGTACGTCGCGTTCCAGCCGTCGGTGGGCCGAGAGGTCGCGCTCAAGGTGCTGCACGGGCACTTCCAGAACGACGACGAGCTGGTGAAGCGCTTCGAGCGCGAGATTCGGCTGTGCGCGCAGCTCTCGCACCCGAACGTGGTCACCGTGCACGACGCCGGCGTGTCGAACGGTGTGCTCTTCATGGCCATGGAGCGCCTCTCTGGCCACTCGCTCTCCGACCTCATCGCGAAGGGGCCGCTCGAGCCGAAGCGCGCCGTGCACCTCGCCGTGCAGGTGTGTGAAGCGCTCGCGGCTGCTCATGAACGAGGCATCGTTCATCGCGACATCAAGCCGTCGAACCTGATGGTGCTCGAGCGCGATCTCGTGAAGGTGCTCGACTTCGGCATCGCCACCGTTCAGGAGGGCGAGCGCCTCACGAGGACGAACGGCGTGCTCGGCAGCCCGAACGCCATCGCGCCAGAGGTCATCAAGTCGGCGAAGAACGTCTCACCGAAGGCCGACCTCTACGCCGTCGGCACGCTGCTGTACGAGGCGCTCACCGGCACGCCGCCGTTCGGCACCGACAGCGCGAACGCCGTCTTCATGCGGCAGGTCTCGACGACGCCGCCCTCGTTGCCCGCGTCGATTCCACCGGGCCTGCGTGCCCTGGTCACCGAGCTCATCGACCCCGACCCCGAGAAGCGCCCCGCGAGCGCCACGGTGGTGCGCGATCGTCTGCTCGCACCGGGAACGCTGGCGGTGAGCAACACCGTGACGGTGGTCGCAGACCGACCAGCCCCTCGCCCGACGAGCTCGGGGACGATCGTCGTGGTCGTGACCGTTGGAGTCACGCTCGTGGTGATGGGCGCAGGCGCGGTGTGGGGTTGGTCCTACGGGCACGCGCTCAAGCAACGGCGCGAGGCCGAGCCGGCCGCCCTGCCCCTGACGACATTCGTGGTGGAAGACGCCGGCGTGGCGAGCGAGGAAGACGCCGGCGTGTTCGTCGAAGAAGTGGTGGTGCCGAGCGAGCCCGTCGATGCAGGCAGCCGCAAACCGGCAGCGGTGAAGCACCCAGGGAAACGGCCCGGGAAGAAGACCGACTACGAGGAATGAGTCACGACCCTCGCACCGCGGGCGTCACCTTCAGCACTCCAGAGGTCTGCGCGGTGAGTCCGAGCTCCAGCGTCGCGCGTCAGGGTTCGCGGGCAGCGAGCGCTCCTCGGTCCACACCGCCACGAAGCCGCGTCCCAGGGTGACAGGGCATCACCAGCAGGACGACACGTCGCAGCTCCCAGGCGACAGTTCACGAGGGTGACCGGACACAGCACGACCCGGACACCGACGGCGAACAGCCGCCAAGCGACAGCCCGTCACCATCAAGGGCTCACTCAACCGAACCCTGGCGACAACCGCAGCTGCCTCGGCCCCATCTCAACCCAGGGGAGGTGACATCTCGGACCAGGGGACGGGACACTCTGTCACCGCCAAGGTGACATCTCGAGACAGGGGAGATGACACTCAGGACCTGCAACCTGACACGCCAGCCCGGCAAGCTGACAACTCAGAGCCTGCAACCTGACAGACGAGCGCAGGGAGCGGCCAACTCGAGTTCGGGGAGACGACCTCTCGAGGGACTGAACCGACATCTCGAGTCCATGGACCGACACACCGGCCCCCATGGATGGGTTGTGTCCCTCTCGATGCGACGCTCACGCAACGGGCAGCGACACGCGACGCTCCACAAGCGACACACGCAATGGGATGATCTGCAGTGGAGGCAACTCATGGCCATCTGGACGCTGAAGGGCATCGGACGCGAGCTGGGCGTGTCGGGGCGAACCCTCACGAGACTCGCGAGGTCGGGAGCCTTCCCTCCGGCCCGGTTCAAGGGCCGCATCCGCAAGTTCGACGACGCGGCTCGCGTCCGCGTCATCGCCGCGTGGAGACTGCACAAGAAGCGCCTCAGCGGTCCCGCGATCGCGCGACGGCTCGCCGCCTCGAACGAGAAGACCCTCTACGAGCTCGCCGAGCTGCCGTTGCCCGACAGACTCAAGCCGCCGCCTGCTGCGCCGCCACCGCCAGCACCGCCGCAACCTGCGCCCGCACAGGTCCTTGCGCTCGCGAGCGCTTCGGGAAGTCAAAGCGCGACGTGGCTGCGCATGCCGCTCGCTGATGGCGTCGAACTGCACGTTCGCCTCGGCACGTTGGACATGAAGGCCATCGAGTCACTCACCACCGCGCTCGGCAAGGTCATCCCCTGAAGCGAGGCACGCTCGCGCGGTGCCGCTCGAGGCGCGGAAGCCCGATGCAGGGACAGGCCCGGTCGCTGCATGAACGCGACGGTCTCGGGGTTGTCGGCAGCTCGCCCGGTCGCAGGTCGATGGCGTGCAACTCGATGTGAAAGCCCTCGGGGCCCCAGACCTCGCGCGCGTCTTCCGGTCCTGCAATCGAAACGACGGAGCGACTCACAGGCCTGCGTCCACGCTGCCGCACGAGACCACGGCGATGACCTGATCAGGGTTCGCGAGTGCACGGTCACATGCCGCGCCACCGAGCACGAGCTCTCCGTTCGCCTGATCAGCCCAGCGCCAGCCATCGACGCCGCTCGGGTCGAAGCCCACGCCCTGGCTCGCCACCGTCAAGACGAGCCCGCCGTCTCCCACCGTCGGCACCGAGTCGGTGAGGAAGACGCACCCGCCCACCTGATCACGAATCGTCGTGAAGGCCTGCTCGAGCTCGGCGCTCGAGGTCGCGTTGTAGAAGCGCTGGGCGCCGGTGCGGGGGCGGCCTCCCGCGATGGCCATACGATCGAGCACCGAGGTCAACGTCGCGTCGGTGGCGTTGCGAATGCCGATGACGAACGTGGGGATGTTGACGAGCCGTGCCGCGTTGATGCGCTCGAGCGTGCGGGTGTCGTCGAGGCAGCGTGTGGCGGCGCAGCTGGTGCCACCGTTCACGCAGGTGCATGGCGTGGTGAGGGCCGCGTTGCAGTCGGGAGCTCCGTCGGTGGCGAGCACGAGGGCGCGCGCGGTTCCTGCGGTTCGACGTGCCAGCAACTGCGCGGCTGCGTTCTCCACCGCGAGCGCCGTCGGCGTCGAGCCCGTCGGGTTCGAGCGATTGACGAGCGCGATGATGGCGGCCGTCGTGCCCTGCGCCGGAGCGATGTCGAACCCACCGGGCGCCGTGCACGTCTGACCCGCCTGAGGGAACAGCATCGCGCCGAGCGCCATCGACTGATCGACCACCGGCAACGTGCGGTTGAGCGCGGTGCGCACCGCCTGCCACCGCGTCGTGTTGCCGCTGCCGAACGTCGAGTTCATCGAGGTCGAGCGGTCGAGCACCAGGCCCACCACCGGCTGCGCGTTCGTCAGGCGGAAGCGACCTTCACGGCACTCCACGATGCGGGTCTCGATGCCGGCGTCGAAGCGAAAGCCCGCGTCGACCTCGACGATGAACGGGTCGTCGTCGTAGCGCACAGGCTCGGTGCGCCCGCACGCGAGCGCGAAGACACACGCCAGGACGACCGCGAGCGGTTTCATGCACGGCCTGTGTACGGCAGCGGCGAAAAGCGATCACCGAAAGGTCGCCAGGCCCACAGCCCCGTCTGCGAGCGCTGCCCCGGTCGTCGAGTGGCAGGAATCCCGCGCGCGCTGCGGAGTCGTTGCCTCTCGACGCTGGCGCTCCATCGAGTGGCAGGAATCCCGCGCCCACTGCGGTTTCGTCGCCTCTCGACGCTGGCGCTCCATCGAGTGGCAGGAATCCCGCGCCCACTGCGGTTTCGTTGCCTCTCGACGCTGGCGCTCCATCGAGTGGCAGGAATCCCGCGCCGACTGCGGTTTCGTCGCCTCTCGACGCTGGCGCTCCATCGAGTGGCAGCAATCCCGCGCCCACTGCGGTTTCGTTGCCTCTCGACGCTGGCGCTCCATCAGGAATCCCGCGCCCACTGCGGTTTCGTTACCTCTCGACGCTGGCGCTCCATCGAGTGGCAGGAATCCGGCGCCCACTGCGGTTTCGTTACCTCTCGACGCTGGCGCTCCATCGAGTGGCAGGAATCCCGCGCCCACTGCGGTTCCGTTCCCTCTCGACGCTGGCGCTCCATCGAGTGGCAGGAATCCCGCGCCCGCTGCGGTTTCGTTGCCTCTCGACGCTGGCGCTCCATCGAGTGGCAGGAATCCCGCGCGCGCTGCGGAGTCGTTGCCGCTCAACGCCGTGACCTGCTCGTTGCAACGCATGGCGCCACGCCAGCGCGCGTCGTGACCGTGCGGAATCGCGCCCCACTCGGCGGCCAGCACAGTAGTTTCCCTGCCGTGCGCGTCGGCCGCTACGACATCATCGAGAAGCTCGGTGAAGGCGGCATGGCCGAGGTCTTCCTCGCTCGCTACGAGGCGATGGCCGGTGCCGTGCGCAAGGTGGTGGTGAAGCGCATTCTGCCCTCGGTCGTCGCGGACGAGCAGACGCTGGCCCTCTTCATCTCAGAGGCCCGCCTCACCATGCAGCTGTCGCACGGAAACCTCGTGCAGGTGTTCGACTTCGGCGAAGCCGACGGCCAGTGCTTCCTCGCGATGGAGTACGTCGACGGGCTGTCACTCGCCCTGCTCCTCCACGCCGTGAGGGAGCGTGGACTGCCGGGCGTGCCTGCGCCCATCGCGGTCGCCATCATCATCGAGGTCGCGAAGGGGCTGCACTTCGCGCACAGCCGCGCGGACGAGCACGGCGCTCCCCTGCACATCATTCACCGCGACGTCAGCCCCGAGAACGTGCTCATCAGCTACGAGGGTCAGGTGAAGGTGACTGACTTCGGCATCGCGCGCGCGAGGCTCGAGGGGCGGCAGTTCACTGCGCCAGGCATCTTCCGTGGCAAGCCCGACTACGCAGCGCCCGAGCAGGCCCGCGCCGAGGTGCAGACGGCCCGCGTCGACGTGTACGCGACAGGGTTGCTCCTCGCCGAGCTGATCACGGGAGAGAACCCGCAAGAAGGCCGGCTGGTGCAGGTGGCCTCGGAGGGCCTGCGGCTGACGATGCGCTCGCCGTTGGTCGACTCGACGATGGCCGCCATCATCGACGCAGCCATCGACCCCAACCCGAAGACGCGCATGCCCTCGGCGCTCGAGCTGCAGCACCGGCTCACCGACTGGCTCGCGACCAACGCGCCCATCGCGCTCGCGTCAGGAGTGCCGAACTTCATGGCGTGGCTCGACCCTGACGCGCTCGCTCAGCGCGGGCTGTCGGTGACGGTGCCCGCGAACTTCGCCGAGTGGCTCGCCTCGTGGAGCCGCAACCAGCGCACCGACCCACAACAACCTGCGCTCGAGGTGAGCAGCCGCCGGGCGACGACGGTGCCTGACACGCCGGGCTCCAAAGGCAACCTGCACCCGACGCTGCCACCGACCATCGAGACCACGGCCGACGTGCCACTCGAGCAGGTGGTGCCGAAGACGCGCGTGATGGCTCGGCCCGGTGGCTCGCGCTGGCTCATCGGGTTCGGTGCTGCGCTGGTGTTGCTGGCAGGCGTCGTGATGCTTGGCGCGCTCGAGAGTTCGTCCGAGCCGCCCATCGTCGTCCCTCCGCCCGCGCCGATCGTGCTGAACGACCCGCCTGTCGCCCCTCTGCCGCGGGAGGTGCCGGTCGCGATGCCGCCGCGTCCGCCGCCCGTGCCGCAGACTGCGCGCAGCGTCGCGCAGTACCCCGCACAGGTGCGGCTGCTGCCGGGCGTTCACAGCGTCGACCTCGCGAGCTCGAGGAGTGGGCTCAAGCTCGCGCAGCTGCTCCCGCGGGCGCTCGAGGGTCAGTCGCTCGTCGTTCGCCGCACGACCAAGGAGATGATGAGCCCGAAGCTGCTGGCCGCCACGCTCGAGAACGGAGCCTTCCGGATCGCGCAGGTCGGCTCGGAGTGGACGCCCATCGACTCGTTGCAGACGACCATCTTCGTCTTCGATCAGCGGACGCGCCTGTTCTGGCAGCGCCTCGACGTCGGCGTGGGCAAGCGCACGAAGGACGGCGTCGAGCTCGTGCAGACGATGCCGAACGCGGGCATCGACCTGATCGTGTCAGTCGACGAGTCGCAGCGCTTCGAGCTTCAGCAGCTCGACACCGAGACGACCTACCAGGTGCTCCTGAAGCCCCAGGACCAGCCGGTCTCGGTGTTCGTCATCGAGCCGGGCGCGAAACGCAGACAGTCGACGTTGCCAGCTCCAGTGCTGCTGGTACCGGGGCGACCCCTGAGTCTCAAAGGCGCCGAGTTGTTGTGGCTGACGATGTTGGCGGCGCCCGGCGTCACGGAGGCTGTGGTGGAGATCACGCGGCCCGCTCCTGGGCCTGTCGTCGTGCGCGGTGTCCCCTCGCCTGCGAACCTCACGACGGCCGAAGACTACAAGCGGCTGGCGCTCGAGCACGGGGCACGAGGCGAGTGGAAGGCAGCGCTCGTCGCGTGGGAGGGCTGCCTGGCGATCAAGCGCGACCTCGATTGCCGCGCTGGCGCCGAGACTGCACGAAGAAACCTCGAACCCTGAGTTTGCACTCCCCGAGCCGGTCGGGGGTGTGCGAGTGGAACTGGCAATGCGTGTCTCCTTCTTGTCCATGGTGTTGGTGTTCGGTGCGCTGGGCGCGTGTTCGCCTTCGCAGCGAAAGTGCGCTGATTCGTGTCTGGGCTGCTGCGATTTGAATGGGCAGTGCAAGACGGGAAACACCGTCGACTTCTGTGGTGGCAACGGCTCGTCGTGCCGAAGCTGCGCTCAGAACCAGCTCTGTCAGATCAACACGTGCGTGCTGATCACCGGAGGCAGTGGCGGCGGCTTCAGCGGAGCGGGTGGCGGCACGGCGGGCGGGTCCACGGCGGGCGGGTCCACGGCTGGCGGCTCCACGGCTGGCGGGTCGACGGCTGGCGGGTCGACGGCTGGCGGGTCGACGGCTGGCGGGTCGACGGCTGGCGGGTCGA
>CALRPN020000106.1:0-12636 GCA_943370055.1 Archangium gephyra | reverse complement strand
CCGCCGACATCGGGCACCGACGGCGACACGAACACGCACGAGCGCAGCTGCGCCTGAATCTCGGTGAACGCGGCGGTCAGCTCGGTCGGAGACGCTGCCGAGAAGAACGAGTTGGTGCCAGTGTTCGGTCGACCGCCCGCCTTCGCGAGCGAGTTCAGGACTCCCGAGAGCGTCGCGTCACTCGCGATGCCGATGACCCACGTGGGAACGCCCGCACTCGCCCACGTCTGGATGCGCGCGGCAGTTCGCGTGTCGTCGAGGCAACGTTCGGCGCTGACACACTGCCTGCCATCGATGCAGGTGCAGGTCGCCGGAAGCAGCGACGGGTTGCAGTTCGGGGCTCCATCAGTCGCGAGCACGAGCGCGCGCGGCTTGTCCGTCGAGACCGAGTTCTCGAGCGCGTTGGCCGCAGCATCGATGGCGTCGGCGGTCGGAGTCGCTCCACCCGGGCTCGTCGACGAGAGCAGCGAGCGCACCGCCGCCACCTGATTGGCCATCGGGGTGAGTGCCGGAGTCGTCGGCACCGCGCACTGGCCCGCCGAAACTCCCGCAGCGGGGTAGAGGAACGCGCCGACTTCGACCTCTTCTCCAAGCGTGGGCAGCGTCGCCGAGAGCGTGCTCCGCAACGTCGTCCATCGGGTGCCACTGCCGAACGCGGTCTCCATCGAGCCCGAACGATCGAGCACCAGCATCACGGCCGGCGTCGCGCGCGTCAGCGTGAAGTCACCATCGATGCAGACCGCTGCCTCGGAGTACGCGAGTGCAGGAACGAGTTGGGTGCGATCGCAGGCCGAGAAGAGGAGGAACACGAGCAGTCGTTTCACGAGCGCACCTTTCGAAGGGCTGGCTCGTGGGTGCTTCGTGGTGACGGTCCGCATTCATGATGAACGGAGAGTGATCGATTCCGATCGCTTCGTGACACCAGACGTTCAGGGCACGCCTCCGTCGCTGCGCGAGAGCGCGTGGAACGAGTTCGTCAGACGGTCGAGCCTTCCCGTCACGGCCATCGCTGAGAGCAACACGAGCAGGCCGACGAAGAGCACCGCGAGCAGTGGCGCGTCTCCATCACGCATGCGTCAACGCCTCGAGATGAACCGGAAGACGCCGAGCGCAGAGACCGAGAGCAATCCAGCCAGCGCGTTGAATCCGACGTCGCGCAGGTCGTAGTAGCGGCTGGGCAACAGCGCCTGAATGCCCTCGTCGATCCATCCGGCGGCAGCAGTGAAGAGCACGGCCGCGGCGAGACGTTTGAGTTCGCTCCACCGTTCGGGTGACGAGAGGAACGCGAGCACACCGACCGCGCCGTATTCGACGAAGTGCAGCTTCTCTTCGGGGCTCTCCATCGGCCAGATGACGAACGCGTACGTTCCGAGCAACACGAGCGCCGTGACGAAGGCGCGCGGAGTTCGGAGTTCCTTCGTCTTCAGTACGACCACGGCCAGCGCCGTGAGCACGAGACCGAAGACGATCGCGACACTGACCCGCAACAGGTTCGCGTCACGCAGTGCATTCGAGACGACACGCACCACGCCGAGCGTCGAATAGATGCCGAGCAGCAGCACCACCATCAGCGCGCGTGGAAGGCGTTGGCCCGACGTCATGGGCGGAACCTGAACATGCGCGCGTGCAGAATTGGTGCAACGGGCGAGGAGACTTCAGCGTCGACGCAGCAACAGGTCGGGTCGCTTCCCGAGACCGACCACTGCCGCCGTGCGAACCGCCGACTCGAACTGCCAGGGCAGGGCGTAAGCGCCACCGTGAATCTGCTGACTGCGAAGCGCGCGCGCCGTGTGCAGCTCGGACTCGTGCTTCTTCGCTGCGGGCGCGTCGGGGTTGAGCAGATCGTGCAGCATCAACAAGCCGCTCAACGCGCGTGTCGTGTCGGGCTTAAAGATGCGCACGCCGAACGCGGGTGCTCCCTGGAACGCGATCTGGAAGAGGGGATGCGAGAGCGACTTCGTCTCGGTGATGCCGGCCACGTTCGCCGAGAGCGTGAGCGGCTTCCCGCCGAGCCCATCGACTGCCAGCACCTCGGAGCTGATCAACTTCGTGAGGTACTGCGCCGCCTGATACGCCGCGCCCTGCAACGAGATGGCTCCACGCGCGACACGAGCTTGGGGAGCGCCGTACGAGCCCGGAGCTTTCAGTGCACGCACTCCCGCGAAGCCACGCTGCCACCACGCCGGAGACGCTTCACGCATCGACGAGGCGTCGAGATCTTCCGCCTGCAGCTCTCCCGGAGACGTGGGCGAGATGTACAGCGACACCGACTTCACGACGTTCGTCCCGAGGCTGTGAACGATCGCATCCATCGCGGCGGCGAGACGCAGCTCACGACCCGCTCCCGGCGCGTACGCGAAGAGCCCCACGTGCACCGGGCCGTCTTTCGCGAAGTCCTTCAACGCGGCGGCCACCGCGCGCGGTTGGTGCAGCACGTCGTCTCCACCGAGCGTCGTGACGATGTGGCCCGAGAACGTCGACGGCGGCCTCACGTCGATCCACCGAACGGTCGCTCCTGCCGCGAGCAGCATCGGCGCAGGAGAGAGTTCGGCCGCTGCTCCGATGATGGCGAAGCGCTGGCCGCGAAGATCGAGCCCGTTCGCAAAACGCTCGACCACCCACGACAGCCCACGGTGCGCGGCGTGCGTCAGGTGGTGCGCCTCACGCAGCAGGTCGAGCGCGACCTGAATCTCCCGCCCGCGATACGTGCGCCCATCGAGCGGAACCTCAGGGACGTAGCCGGTCGGCGAGCTCTGGTGCGTCTGCGTCTCGGGAGCAGCGACCGGCTCCTCGAGCGCCGCCATCAACGGCACGCCGTCGAGCAGCATCGCCGCGTTGGTCAGGTGCAGCAGATGACGCGCGACCTCGACACGATTGGGCGCACAGACCCGAGCCGCCTCGAACCGCGTGACGATGTCTCCGAAGTCGTCCTTGAACCGCTTCGCGTCGGCGGGAACCTTCGCGTCCGCGAGCGAGGGAAACCGTGACGCGGCATCGAGCAGCACGCGGTGAAGAAAGCTCGAGCCCGTCTCTCCGGTGCCGAGCTGAACGCCTGCGGGGGTCGTCATGGGCGCGCCGCGTACGTCGAAGCGCGAGCGGTGAGCAACCCGATCGATCGATGCAATCGACGCGTTATGGACTGCTGAACCAATCGGTCGTGTCGAACTCGACGGCATCGAAGGGCTCGGCCCGAACGGGCTCACCAGCCGAGAAGGCGGCGATCTGCAGCCAGCGGCCCGCTTCGAGCCGATTCACCTCGATGGTTCGCGCGATCGGGTCGATGAACCAGAGCCAGCGAACGCCTTCGCGCGCGTAGATGCGTGCCTTCGACACCCGATCGACCGAGGCGGTCGAAGGGGAGAGCACCTCGAGCACCCAATCGGGCGCGAGCGTCAGAAAGGCCTCTTGCGGAAGCGCCGCGAGCCGCTCGCGCTTCCAGCCGGCGAGGTCGGGAACCAGCGCGTCCGAGGCGAGATGAAGCTCGGGCTCATCGAGAATCCACCAGCCGCCAGGCGGCCGGGAACGACCGAAGCGACCGTTGATGTCTGCCCCTGCGTTGGACGTGGTCTGCGCGTGCGGGAGCGCTGGCCGCGGCAGGACGAGCAGGGCTCCGTCGATGATCTGACCGACCATCGTCTCAGGAACGTTCGCCAGGTCGGCAAAGGTGGCTGGAGGTGTTCGAAGGTCTCTCATCGAGGTTCGAGCGTAGTGCTTTCCCCCAAACCGATCATCGGGTGCGCGTCTTCTTCGGCGGCTCCCACAGCTCGATCTTTCGACCCTCGGGGTCCATCACCCACGCGAACTTGCCGAACTCCGAATCATCACGCTTCGGCTCGATCTTGATGCGCTTCTTCTTCAGGTTCGCCAGCACGCCGTCGAGATCGTCCACCAGCAGGTTCAACATGAACGGCGCCTTCGACGGCTTGAGGTAGTCGCCATTCGAGAACGGGCTCCACACCGTCATTCGCTGGTGCGTCTTCGACTCCTTCCAGTCGAACGTCGCGCCGCCCCACGCGGTGATGTCGAACCCGAGCGCGCGCCGATACCAGGCCGCCAGCTTCTTCGGGTTCTTCGAGACGAAGAACACGCCACCCACTCCGAGCACCTTCGCCATCTGAGCCTCTCCTTCGTTCAGCGTTTGACTCCGACCAGCAGGCCATCGGGCGTCGGCACGTTCACCGTGTCGAACTGCGCCCGCGCCTCTTCGTGAAACCGTCGCATCACCGCCGCGCGTGGCGTGTCGTCGAGCAGGTTCGTGAAGAGAAACGAGTTGTCGCCGAGCAGCAACCCACCAGGCCGCACGTGCTTCGCGGCCCAGCGCCCGTAGACGTCGTACGACTCCTTGTCGGCGTCGATGAACACCGCGCAGAACGGGCCATGCGCCTCGAGCGTCGGCAGCACGTCGACCCCTCGCCCGAGACACACCTCGATCTTCTTCGTGAGCCCCGCCTTCGCGATGACGTC
This sequence comes from Archangium gephyra, assembly GCA_943370055.1. GTDB lineage: Bacteria > Myxococcota > Myxococcia > Myxococcales > Myxococcaceae > Xiheimicrobium > Xiheimicrobium gephyra_A. Next base: position 8,172 of record CALRPN020000106.1, on the reverse strand, counting down.
CTTCGCCACCGTCGCGTGCCGCTCGTCGAACTCCACCGTCCACACCTTGCCGTCGTCGGGCAACGCCCGCGCGAGCCGAATCGCCGAGTACCCCGCGAGCGTTCCCAGCTCGACGACGCGCTTCGCGCCCACCATGCGCAGCATCAGCTCGAGCAGCTTGCCCTCCGACGCGGCGACGTGAATCGGCGGCATGCCTGCCCGCACCGGCGCATCGAACGCGTCCTGCAGCGCCTCGTCGTGTGGCGCGTGCGTTCGGTCGCACCAATCGAGAATCGGCCCCGTGAAGTACGTCTGCCCCGAGCGTGAGTTCGCGTCAGCCATGCCTGCGACTTACTCCGTACTGAAAATTGCACACCGCTCTGGCGTGCCGGGTCATGCGGTCGTCCCCTGGGAGACTCCATGACCCGTCTGTCCATCGTCCTGCCGTGCCTGCTGTGGTGTGCCTGTGCCGTCGAGAGCGCCATCGCTCCGGAATCGCTCATGGAAGGACAGGGTGACGCGGTCGGCGTGAAGGGGCTCGAGCGGCTCGAAGGTTCGGGGCCCTACCTCGCGGGAGCCACCGAGCGCTTCCGTGTTCACGTCGACGAGCAGGTCTCACGCATCACGTGGACGGCTTCGGCTGGTTCGCTCACGAGCTCGGGTCGCACGGCCGAGTGGAAGCTGCCGAACGCCACCAGCGCCCAGCTCTCGGTCGTCGTCAACCGGCGAGATGGTTCCGAAGGCACCATGACGTGGCTCTTCGCCGTCACGCCGCTGGTCGACTCCAACCGCCCGATGACCGCGCAGGCCGCGTTGCTCGCGATGCCGATGCCCGTGCTCGATGGTGGCTCGCTCGAGATCTCAGGCGGCGGCTGCGAGGTTCGCTACGAGGGCTCGACCAACAACATCGCCATCGCCTTCACCACCCAGACGCACCCGTCGCTCATGTACGGCCGGTGGAACGGCTCGGCCTGGAGCCTCGAGGTCGTCGACGCGATGGGCTTCAACACCGGTGGCGTCATCGACCCGTTCGTCTCGATGCAGGTGGAAGCCAATGGAACGCCGCACATCGCCTACGTGCGCGAAGGCACCGTGATGTACGCGACGAAGTCTGGAGCGAACTGGCTGCGTGAGCGTGTCGACGCCACCTCGCCTGCGCTCTCGGCCAACCTCAACAGCGGGCTGGAGGCCATCACGGCGCCGTCGATCGCGGTCTCGGGGACGACCGTGGCGGTGGCGTATCAGTCGGGCTCTGGCTTCACCTCAGCTCCGTACCGGGCGGTCGTCGCGGTGCGCACGAGCCCCGGGGCATGGACGAGGAACGTCATCTCGGGCACCGTCTCAACCAGCGTCAGCGACGTGTACCTCTACGGCGAGCTCACCATCGACGGGGCAGGGCGCATGCTGTTCCCTTCGTTCGACTACACGACCAGCCCCAACCACCAGCTCGTGGCGTGGACCTCGGCCGCCGGGCGCTCGTCCGTCGCGTTCTCCCAGTCCATCGGCACTCGCGGTGAGGCCGTCGTCATCGGAGGCAATCGCCTGCTCGTGCGCAGCTACACGGGCTTGTTCGACGTCTCGCTCGCCTCGACGTTCAGCGCCTCGACGATGACGCACTCGAGCGTCGAGCTCAGCGGCTCCAGCGTGGGGGCCGTCGCGTGGTCCATCTCTCAGGCTCGGCCGGTGCTGGTGCACGCGCACGGCAGCGCGCTCGAGCTCATCACCTCGAACGCCGCCGGCTTCTGGACGTACACGCAGCTGGGCAGCTCGGCGGGCATCTCGGCCGGCGTCGCCGTGCACCCCACCTCCGGCGAAGCGACCGTCTGCTACCAGAACGCCGGCCGCATCATGTTCCAGTGAGGCTGCGGTGCGCGCGCTCCTCCTTCTCAGCGTCGGCCTCATCGCCGGCTGCAACTGTTCGGGCTCGGGCTCGGCGCCCACGGTGCGCATCGTGTCGCCCACCGACTGGACGTACCTCGACGGCACGGGGCCGCATGCCGTCTCGGGCGAGGTGTCCGACCCCGACGAGCTGATTCAGCCCGACCGCGTGGCCTGGAAGTCCGATCGCGACGGCACCGTCGGCCGCGGCGCCATCACCACCATCTCGCTCTCGCCCGGTGAACACCGACTGACCCTCGAGGCGACCGACATCACGGGCAACGTCGGCAGCGCGCAGGTCAGCGTCTACGTGCGGCTCGGCAGCACCGCAGACGGTGGCACCTTCGCCGACGCAGGCCTCGACGATGGCGGCGTGCCGAACGACGGCGGCATGAACGTCGACGGTGGGCTCAGCAGCGACGGCGGCATGACCGACCCGGTCGTCACCATCAGCTCACCTTCGAACGCGAGCGTTTTCGACGAAGGCCAGCCCATCTCGCTCGTCGGCAGCGCGACCGACCTCGAGGACGGCGCCATCACCGGTGGAGCGCTCGTGTGGACCTCGGACCGCGCAGGCGTGCTCGGCTCGGGGCCACGCGTCACCTTCTCGAACGCGGCGCTCGGAGCGCATCGCATCGTGCTCACCGCCACCGACTCGAGCGGCCGCACTGGCGTCGCTTCGATTGCGCTCTCGGTGGTTCGCCCCGGCACCAACCGGCCACCCGTCGTCACCATCGCCTCGCCCCTCAACGGCGCTCAGCTCGTGCTGGGCATGACGGGTTCGTTGCAGGGCTCGGCCACCGACGTCGAAGACGGCGCGCTCACCGGCAGCTCGCTGGCGTGGAGCTCGAGCCGCGACGGCGCGCTGGGAACGGGCACCTCCGTCTCTCCCGCGCTGACGCAGGGCGTGCACGTGGTCACGTTGACCGCGACCGACTCCATGGGCGCGACAGGAACGGCCTCGGTCACCGTCTCGGTGAATCAGGCCAACAACCAACCGCCGGTCGCGACCATCACGCAGCCGGCGACGATGCCCACCATCTTCCAGGGCACTGCGGTCTCCTTCGCGGGCACGGGCGTCGACCCCGAAGACGGCGCGCTCTCGGGCATGGCGCTGTCGTGGACCTCGAGTCGTGACGGCGCGCTCGGCACTGGCAGCCCACTGAGCGTCTCGACCCTCACCGCAGGCGACCACACCGTGACGCTCGTCGTGCGCGACTCGGGCGGCAACACCGGCACGGCCACCATCGTCGTGCGCGTGCTGCCGCAGAACCAGGCGCCCGTCGTCGCCATCACCGCGCCGATGAACGGCACCACCATTCCTTCTGGCTCGATGGTGACCTTCACCGGCACTGCCACCGACGCCGAAGACGGTGCGCTCTCTGGCGCTTCGGTGCGTTGGAGCTCGAGCCGCGATGGCTCCATCGGCACCGGCCTCACGCTCACCACGTCGTCGCTCTCGGTCGGCACCCACACCATCACCTTCACCGCGACCGACTCGGGCGGCCGCAGCTCGACGGCCTCGACGACCCTGGTGGTGACGATGTCGACGGTGAACGTGCCTCCACTCGCGCGCCTCACGGGGCCGGGGTCGGGCCAGGCCGGTGACACGCTCACGTTCGATGGCTCGACCTCGACCGACACCGACGGAACCATCGCGTCGTGGCGCTTCGACTTCGGTGATGGCTCGATGCCCGTCTCCTCGACCATGACGACCGCCGCACACGTCTTCGCCACGGCTGGCACCTTCACCGTCACGCTCACCGTCACCGACAATCGTGGAGCCACCGGCACCGCCACCCTGCAGGTCGTCATCGCGCCCTTCGTTCGCCGGCCGCTCGTGGTGCTCCCCGCGGTGGACGATGTGGGAAGCGCCTGCGCCATCGCGACGCCCGGCAGCCGCGTGTTCCTCGCGTGGACGAGCTCCCGCCACCCCGGCCTCTTCTTCGCCGAGCGGGTGAACGGCACGGTGCAGGTCGAGGTCGTCGATGCGCTGGGGTTCAACACCGGTGGCGTCATCGAGCAGCACGTGTCGATGCACGTCGAGGCCAACGGAACGCCGCACCTCGTCTACGTGCGAGAAGGCACGGTGATGTACGCGACGAAGTCTGGAGCGAACTGGCTGCGTGAGCGTGTCGACGCCACCTCGCCTGCGCTCTCGGCCAACCTCAACAGCGGCCTGGAGGCCATCACGGCGCCGTCGATCGCAGTCTCGGGGACGACGGTGGCGGTGGCGTATCAGTCGGGCTCTGGTTTCTCCGCAGCGCCGTACCGCCCCGTCATCGCGGTGCGAACGAGCCCCGGGGCATGGACGAGGAACGTCATCTCGGGCACCGTCGCAACCAGCGTCAGCGACGTGTACCTCTACGGTGAGTTCTCCCTCGATTCGGCAGGCCGCTTCGTCTTCCCCTCGTTCGACTACACGACCAGCCCCAACAGCCAACTCGTGGGGTGGACCTCGGCCGCAGGGCGCTCGTCGGTTTCGTTCCCCAACTCGGTGAACGGCCGCACCTCGCTCGCCGTCGCGTCACCCACTCGGCTCTACGCGCTGGGCGGGTTCGGTGTGATGGATGTGTCGCTCGCCTCGACCTTCGCGAGCAGCACCATGCAGCGCTCACTGGTCGAGACCTTCTCGACGACCCAACACGCCATCGCTGCCGACGCCGCCGGCCTGCCTCGCCTCGTGGTGAACCACGGCTCGACGCTCGAGGTCGTTCGTTCGATGGGCTCACCCGGGTTCTGGGAGTGGCACGAGCTGGGCCCCGCCGACTCCGGCCTCATCGACGTCTCGGTCGACGGCGCCAACGAGACGCGCGCGTGCTTCGTGCGGGCCGGCAAGCTGATGCTGTATTGAGTGGTGGTGCGTTGGCCGCTGCTGCTCTCGTCGTTGCTCGTCGCGTGTCCTCCACCTTCGATGGTGGTGGACGCGGGGCTGATGCCTGTCGATGCGGGTCCACCTCGCGTGGTCGATGGTGGTGTGGTGGGGCCGTTCTCGCTCGGCGTCGTCACCCTCTCGCAGCGCGTGCGTGAAGAGGCGTCGCGAACGGTCGTCTCGGCCACCCTCACCGCGACCTTCACCGACGTCGTCGCCGGAACCCCGAACCCGTGCATCGAGCGCGTGGAAGGGACGTGCGTGCTGCGCGTCTGCAACGTCGGGAGCGCCATCATCGGAGCCGTGACCTCGGCGGGTGCGCTCACCTTCGATGGCCTGCTGCCCCGAGTGCTTCCCGACGCGGGCTCGATGGACGCTGGCCCGTTCGATGGCGGGTGGGTGCTCGCTCCAAACGACGCAGGGCTCATCTCGGAGTCCGTCGCGCAGCGGCTCTTCTTCGGCGGAAGCGAGGTCGCCGTTCACGCCGAAGGGTCCACCATTCCCGCCTTCACGAGCCCGCTGCTGCTGACGCCTGCGCAGCTCGCCGTCTCGACACCACGGTGTCTTCCGACCTGCGCGCCGATTCCCAGAGACACCCCGCTGCGCGTGTCGTGGACGGGCGTGTCGAACGCCGAGGCCGAGGTGCGGCTCAGCACGCCGCAGGTGACGGTGACGTGCCGGGTGCCCGCAGAGCAGAACGCGCTCGAGGTGCCGGTCGCGCTGCTGCAAGAACTCACGCCGTCGCTGACGCCGGCCGAAGCCACGCTGACGATGCTGGCGCGCACCTCGGTCTCGTTCGACGCAGGCGCGTGGACCGTCGTCTTCGCTGCAGAGACGCCGACGCTGCTGCCCGTCACCATTCTTCCGTGAGTGGAGGAAGTGATTGACGTGGGCGGGCCGCACGACTGGCGTGCGGCTTCATGAACGCTCTCCGCTTCGTCGTGGTTGCGTCTCTGGTGTCTTCCGTCGCCTTCGCCCAACCGAAGACCGTGTCGGAAGACAAGGAGTGGTCGAAACCCTCCGCGGCCCTCACCAACTCGCTCGAGGCCGAGTTCATCGTGCGGGTGGGTGACGTCGACAACCTGAACTTCGGCTGGCCCGAGAACTTCGACCCGTTCTGTGGCCGCATGACCGAGGCGCACGGGTTTCCCTGGGAGCCGAAGCCCGACGACCTCGCCGGCACCGATCGCATTCTGCTCTCGTCGAAGCTCAAGGCTGGAACGAACGGTGGCTGCGGCGCCGACGGCTACTCCGACACGTTCGACCCGAAGAAGTCGAAGCCCGTGCCGCTCGTGCTGCCCACGACGATCCTCAAGGGCGCGACGGTGAAGAACGCCTTCGTGCAGCTGTTCATCGACGACTTCCAGGCGCCCTCGGTGTGCTCGAAGTTCCAGGTGACGTTCAACGGCAAGCGGTTCGTCGAGGCCGAGCGGGTGCTCAACGCCATCGACCAGACGGGGCCGGTCGGGAAGCTCATCACGCTGCCGCTCCCCGAGGAGTTCTGGGGCGACCTCACCACCGGCAAACCCGTCTCGCTGCTCGTCGACGAGCTGAAGGGCGCCCAGGACGGCTTCGCGCTCGACTTCGTGCGGCTGCTCGTGAACCGCAAGCGGGAGAACACCTGCAAGGGAATGCTCAACGGCCGCGTGGTGCAGGACGAAGACGAGGCGCCCATCGCGAAGGCCCGCGTCTCGCTCGCCGACAAGACGACGGTCGAGACCGACGCCGATGGGCAGTTCAGCTTCAAGGACGTGCCGACGGGCTTCGAGGTCGTGACCGCCTCGGCGCAGGGCTACGCCGATGGGAGCGCAGGTGGCGACGTCGGCGTGGGCGATGAGCCGGGGTTCGTCACGATTCGCATGAAGAAGGGCAAGGCGCTCGTCTTCGACAAGAAGGAGATCGCCGTCGGCCAGGCGTTCAACCTCAGCAACATCCTCTTCGATGCGGGCAAGGCCGACCTGAAGAAGGAGTCGAAGCCCGAGCTCGACAAGGTCGTCGCGTTTCTCGAGGCGAACCCCAACGCAGAGATCGAACTCTCGGGTCACACCTCGTCGGAAGGCGAGGCCGCCATGAACCGGTCGCTCTCGTACCGCCGCGTGAAGGCCTGCAAGGACTACATCGTCGGCAAACGCGTCGACGCGGGGCGCATCATCGCGGTGGGCTACGGCCCCGACCGTCCCGTCGCCTCCAACGCCGACGAAGCCGGCCGCAAGCAGAACCGCCGCGTCGAGCTGCGCGTCGTGAAGAACTGAGCGGTGCCGAACAGCAGATCCCACACGGGGAAGGTGCCGGCGAAGTTCGTGTCGTACTCACGCGGGTCGGCGCTGTGGTGCGTTCGATGGAACGCCGGTGAGGCGAGCACCCAGAAGAAGGGCCCGAAGGGCGCACGGACGTTCGCGTGAAGGAAGCTGGTGAACGCCTTGCGCAGCACCACGCTCGCGAGCGCACTCAACGGCGCGCCGAGCAGCGCTCCGGGTACCCCGACCACCACGCCGTGAAGCAGGAAGTCGATCGGGTGCTGTCTCCACGCATCGAGCCACGAGAGCTCGACCGCTTCGTGATGCAGCCGATGAAAGCGCCACAGCCACGGCACGCGGTGCATGGCCCGGTGAACCCAGTAGCCAGCGAGGTCGGACAGCACGAACACCACCAGGCCCAGGCCCAGCGAGCGCGACCCCTCGCTCCGCCCCAGCGCGTCGAGCAGCGGAGCGCCGCACAGCTCCATCAGCACCGTGTTCACCGTCAGCAGGCCCGCGCCGGTCGCCATCGCGCGCCACGTCGGACGATGCGACGACGCCGGCGCCAGGAACTCGAGCGGCACGAACAGGCCCGCCATCACCAGCAGAACCGCCGGCATGCCGAGCAGCGTCGCCAGCACGTCAGTACCCCTCGAACCGCCCGAACTTCACCTTGCCGAGGCCGATGACGTCGATGGTGGGCTCTTCCGCCTTCACCAGCACCTTCTTCATGGTGACGGGAGGCGCTGTCGTCGGTTCGTCAGCCAGCACGACGCGTTCACGTTCGTTCGCGCGCGCTTCAGCGATGTCGGACACCACGAGCGCTGCGAGGGCCAACGCAGAGGCCACCATCGCAGCCACGGCGGCCAGCACAGCGGGAAGACTGCGGCGGGTCGGGTTCATGCAGCCGACAGGACATCGGCGCCGGCGGGCAGGTTCCGCTCAGTACTCCCACTGATCTCCGAACACCGACGTGCCGTTGTAACCGCTGAAGAGCATGACGCGGTTGCGGGTCGGGTCGAACTCCATGGAGTGGCCGTTGCGCGAGCCGGGCACCGTGGCAGGCATGAGCTGCGTCCACGTGGTGCGGTCGAACACCCAGGTCTCGCCATAGAACGTCGCCGACGCCGAGCCGCCGGTGGAGCCCCCGAACAAGAGGATCTTCCCGAGCACCGGGCTGTAGACCATGTCGTGAAACACGCGGCC
>CALRPN020000105.1:0-12708 GCA_943370055.1 Archangium gephyra | reverse complement strand
CAGAGCCGCACGAAAGACCTGAGCAACTTCAGCCACTTCGGAGTTTGCACACGAAATTGGGCTGCCGGGTCTTCAGGGCGCCATGTTCTTCCGCGAGTTTGCGATTCTCAAAGTGAAGCCCGCCGTTCGCCAGACCTGGGAGTTCCCTGTGTCGCTCGACGAATGCGCGGAGTCGCCGCTCGCGGGCGCGCTGGACGAGTCGCTCATCAAGGCGATGGACCGCGCGGTCGGTCACTTTCCCTTCGCGCAGCGCACCCACGATGGCCGTCGCGCGTGGAGCATCTTCGCCAAGCGCGGTGAGCTCGACGTGTGGTTCACCAGCGATGGCAGCGTGTTCGTCGAAGGCGTGACGTCGCTGAACGTCGTGTACGCGCTCTTCCTGCAGCTGCTCGAGGTGCACGCCGACCTCGCCATCGAAGACCGCATCACCGGCGAGCTGCACGACCGCGCGAGCCTGCTGCGCCTGGTGCGACGTGATGAGCAGAAGGTGTCGCGCCGCTTCACCGTCGCCGCCTCGCTCGTCGCCGCCTGATCAGAGCCGCTCCACCGCATCGGCGACGACCGCAGCGCCATCGGCGTCGGGCACCTGCTTCGCGAGCGCCTTCGAACGCTGCACGACGTCACTCGTGAACGACGCCTTCAGCGCGTCGGCCACCTTCGACTTCGACAACGTCTCGACGTCGAGCGCGCGCGCGACACCGAGCGCCACCGCGCGCCGCGCGTTCATCACCTGCTCACCACCAAACGGTACGGAGACGAAGGGCACGCCCGAGCGCAGCGCCTCGTTCGTCGAGTTGTTGCCGCCGTGCACGATGGCTGCGTTCACCTTCGCGAGCAGCTCGACCTGCGGAGCGAACTTCACGACGACGTCGTCCGAGCGCGCGTGCTTCACCATCGCGTCGAAGGACGCACCCGCTGCGACGACGGCCCGCGCACCGGCCTCGTGCACCCCATCGACGAGCACGCGGTACACGTCGGGTTGATCATTGAAGACCGTTCCCAACGACACGTAGACGAGCGGCTTCGAGGAACCCTCGAGGCGCTCCCAGGGAAACTCGACGGTCGGGCGCTTCAGCCCCAGACAGGGACCAGCCCACAGCAGGGGACCCGCCGCCGTCTTCGACAGTTCAGGGCGCGGCAGCTCGAACTGCTCGAAGGTCGTCAACACGTTGAGCGCGGTGCCGTACGGGCGCTCCAGCAGACGCGGCTCCACGGTGCCCAGTCCGTATGATTTGCGAATCGCGTTGAGCGTCGTGTCCATTCGCACCGCGAGCTGCGAGAGCCGCCGATGACTCTCGGCGTCGTCACCGCCCGAGAGCGGACTGCCGAACGGTGGCGCGCCCGGCGCAGGAAACGGCAACCCGCTGTGAAAGACCGGCACGAAGGGAACGCGCAACGCCTCGGCCGCAACCCACGCGCCGAAGTGAAAACAGTCGGCCACGACGACCTCGGCTGGAGCGCGCTCGAGCTCGGCCTTCAACGTCGCGGCGGCGCCACCCGTGTCTCCGAGGAACAGCTTCATCGCCCAGTCGAGCTCGTCGTAGCCGCGGCTGCGCGCGACCATGAAGGCAGCGATGCCTGACGAGAGCCGCAGCGTGAGCGGCACCAGCTCGAAGCCATCGGCGCGAATCCCCGTCGTGACGCTCCCCGCTGAACGCACCGGGGCCGGCACCGGCAGAAACGACGGCAGCGGCTTCATTTCGGGAATCGCGAACCGAACGTGATGACCGCGGGCGAGCAGCTCCCGGCCAATCGCTCGCAGCGCCTGGGTGTGACCGACGGTCGGGTGGGCGGCGAAGAGAAAGCGCTTCATCGGCGCCGCGTGAAAACACGTTCGACCACCACGTGGGTGGTCGAAGTGGAGCTCGTCGCACGCTCGATCGCGCCGGCCCGACTCGCTCGTGCGGGCTCCGCCGACGCTTCACCCTGCACGTACGACTCGATGACCGAGCCGCGAAGGTCCGTCTCGCGTGCGTGCGTCCGGCGTGCGTCCGTCTCGCGTGCGTCCGTCTCGCGTGCGTCCGACATGAGCCCGGGCTGCGGCGCCACAATCGATGAGCACGCTCCACCCCACGGAGCCGAACTTCATCTCTGCAACGCAGACGCGCGGGAGACCGCCTCGCGCTGCCCACGGCGGACGTTTGCAGTGTGAGCGCAACGCAACAACGTAGGCGCCCGGAGCACCTCTCGGCACCCGCCCTGCCCTTTTCGCGACCTCGACGAGAGCTGGCCCGGTAGATACCGGCGCACGCATGGCGACGGACTCAGAGCCCGTGGCAGTCGCCGATACCCACCTGGCGGGCGGCGGAGCCTTTTCTCCCGGTGCCCTCGTGCTGGGCGACCGCTTTCGTGTCGAGCGGCTGCTCGGTGGCGGCGGCATGGGCCTCGTCTACGTCGCAGAGCAGGTGTCGCTGGGCCGCAAGGTCGCCCTCAAGGTGCTGCGTGACGACCTGCTCAACACCCAGGGCATGGGCGAGCGGTTTCGGCGCGAGGCGTTGCTGCTCTCGTCCGTCGAACACCCGGCCGTCGTGCGCGTCATCGACTTCGGCCAGCACGGCCAGTCGATGTGCCTCGTCATGGAGTACGTCGAGGGCCAGTCGCTGCAGCAGCTGCTCGAGCGTGAAGCACCGCTGTCGGTGGAGCGCGCCGAGCGAATTCTCGGGCAGCTCGCCATGGGCCTCGCCGCGATTCACGCGAAGGGCATCGTCCACCGCGACCTCAAGCCCGACAACGTGGTGCTCACCGTCTCTCCCGACGGGCAGGAACAGGCACGCGTGCTCGACTTCGGCATCGCCCGCCTCGCCGAGCCCGACCAGCGCCAGCAGGTGACGCAGACCGGCTTCGTCGTCGGCACGCCCGAGTACATGTCGCCTGAGCAGGCCATGGGCCAGACGCTCGACGCGCGCAGCGACCTCTACGCGCTCGGCCTCATCGCGTTCCGGCTGCTCACGGGCAAAGCACCCTTCCCAGGACCGTCACCGCGCGAGCTCGTCTCGCAGCAGATTCATCAGGCACCGCCTGCGCTCGTCGACGTGGCGCCACATCTGACGACGGCTCCTGCGTTGGTCGATGTCGTCACCGCGTGTCTCGCGAAGGCGCCTGAAGCGCGGCCTCCCACGGCGGCGGCGTTTCTCGAGCGGCTCGCGCTGAAGCCGATTCCGCTCACCTCGACCGTGAGTGGAGCGATGCGCGTGGCGAATGCGCAGACGCGGCTCATCGCGCAGGCGCGCTCGATTCCGAAGTGGAAGGTCGGCGCGGTGTCGACGCTGGTCATCACGCTCGTCGTGGTGTTCCTCGTGTGGTTCCTGCGGCCCGAGCGCGTGGCGAGGCGGCTCATCGATGCACGGCGTGGCAGTGAGGCGCTGCAGGTCATCGACGATGCGTCGGGCGAGAAGCCGTCGAACACCATGAAGCAGCTTCGCGCGGCGGCGCTTCATCAGGTGGGTCGGCCCGAAGAGGCGCGCAAGCTGCTGGAGTCGATTCCCGGCGACGCCGAGCTCGAGCAGCTGTCACTCGAAACGCTCGCCGACGAGTTCGGTCAATTCGAGGGCCGCGCGGAAGGCACGCGCGTTCGCAAGCTGCTCGCGGCGTGGCCGAAGCAGAAGGTGCTGCCGGTGATGCAACGGCTCGCGCGCAGCGAAGAAGGGTGGACGCAGTGGGGCGCGCTGCGGTTCGTCGACGTCGAGTACGCCGGGCAGGGCTTGAACATCGGGGAGATGTACCTGCAGGCGCTCGACGCAAAGGACTGTGGCCGGCGCGCGCTCGCGGCGAAGCGGCTCGGAGACCTGCGCAGTCCAGAAGCCATCGAGGCGCTGACGAAGCTGAAGAGCCTGCCGCGCAAACGAGGCGGGGTGCTGGGCCTCGAAGAAGAAGAGTGCGGCCAGAGCGCGGCTGCGGCAGCGCTCAAACGCATCGAGCGTGATCAGGGCCCGTGAGGCGACGGTCAGAACTTGATCGGCAGCACGACCGTCAGCGGTGGAATCTCCCGCGCCGGCAGCTGAATCGCGCTGCTGAGTTCCTTCTGCAAGCAGCGAATCCGGGAGAAATGCGGCCCCAGCTCGTGAGGCCAGCCTTCGTCACACGGCCGGCAGGGTCGATGGTCCACGAGAGGAAACTCACACGAGGGGCCACGGGCTCGCGTTGCCCCCTCACGCACGCGTGGAACTCGCTTCTGTTCCTGGTGAGGGCGTCGATCATGTCGTCGAGACGCATTGAATGCGGGCCGTCCTCCTGCGGTGGGGCAAGAGGGAGCGTCTCGAGCGAGTCGCCTGTGCTCCACCACCAGTCCCCAGGCGCCTTGCCGTCGGTGTTCAGCCATCCCACGCGGCCTCCTGAACCGGCGAAGCTCCGGATCGCTGCAGTGTGGGCGGGAGAGAACACGCGAAGGTCCGAGAGGATCCACAGTTCACAGGCGGTGGAGAGCTTCTCGGCAAGCTCCAGTGGGGAGGGCAGGCTCCGGTACACTGAGTAGCCAGGCGTCTTCCTCCACGTGGCGACCTCGTCGAACCCGAAGTCGTGAAGCAGAAGCACCACCACCCGGCGTGCCCGCCTGCAGTCGCCTTCACGCGGTGCTGCCGGAAGGCGCTTCGCGGCCTCGGAGACTCCCGCGAGGGTGGTCTTCTGGGCGACAGCGGGAATGGCAACGAGGCACAGCAGACAGGTGACGACCGAGCGCACCGCCGTTCAAACGCTCGGCCCGCCGGTTCGATCTGAGCCCCTGCAATCAGCGCTGCATGCCCTTCGACGCCAGAAACCGCTCACACTGGTCCACCTCGCGTTTCCCTGCAGGTCCGAGGGCGCTCCACGCCTTCTTCGCGCGCAGCACGAGCGGCTCGACCTCACTCCACGGGCGCTTCGCTTCGGCCGACACGACCGCGAGCCACCACGCACCCTCCCCTTCATCGGACGGCTCGCACTCACCCTTGTCACAGAGCGCCAGGCCTTCCGTCAGCACCGCGCGCGCGCGCACCTCATCTTTCAAGGCGTGCGCCGATTTTCCGATGCCGACCAGCGCCCCGACGCGCTGCACCGACGCGGCGCCCAATCCACCCGTCCACACCTCGAGCGCGCGCTCGTACGCCGGCAACGCCTTCTCGGGCCTGCCGAGCCGGAAGTTCGCGTCGGCCACGTTGAAGATGGCGGTGCCCACGTTCGGGTGGGTCGGACCCAACGACGCGAGATAGCCATCGAACACCTTCTCGAAGACCACGATGCACTCTTCGAGGCGGCCCGCCTCACCGAGCGCCGCGCCGAGCGAGTTGAGCGCCTGAAACGTATCGGGGTGCTGCGCACCGAGCGTCTTCTCGAAGATGGAGCGCGCCCGCTCGAGCAGCGGCACCGCCTCGGCGTTGTGCCCGCGACGCAGCCGCGTGTTGCCCAGGTTCGTGAGCGAGCGCGCGGTGAAGAAGCTCTCGGAGCCCGTGCGCGCCTCCACCAGCGACAACACCCGTGAGAAGTGCACTTCGGCCTCGTCGAACTTGCCCTGCCGCGTGGTGATGTTGCCGAGCGCGCCTTCGATGCGCTCCTCGGGCCGCGTGTCTTTCGCCGCAGGCAGGTGCGCGCGCGCGAGGTCAACGTAGGTGAGCGCCTCTTCCGGTTTCACTTGCAGGAACCCGACGAGGAACCCGAGCTCGGCCCACGCAGCGCCGGCCATGTCGTCGTCACGCAACCCCGTCGAAGCCAATGCGCTCTGTTTCAGCGTCGCCTTCGCGTCGTCGAGCCGACCGAGCTTCTGAAGCACGCGACCGCGCTCGTAGTGAACGAGCGACGCGACGATGGGCGGCACTCCCGCGTCACCGGGGTTGGACAACTTCTCCGCCTCCTCGAAGCCACCGGTCTCGTAGAGCGCACCGACGCGCGCGCCGAGTTCACGCGCCTCCCGAAACGTCTTCCGCGTCTGCTCATCGGGAGGCACACGACCGAGCGCATCGGTCTCGAGACACACGCCCACGCTCGGCAACCGGTCGATGACGCGCGTCGCCTTGTTCACCGACGCCGCGCCACCGCGCTCGAGCACCTGCAGCGTCGCGTCGAGCTCTCCCACGCGCTCCTCGAGACACCCGAGCCGCGCGCGCCACACCTCACCCTGCTGACCATCGACCGAACCCAGACAGGCCTCGAGGTGCTGCTGCTTCCACGCCGTCATGCGCGCCTCGAGCGCCTGCGAGACGAACGTCGCCGCGGTCTGCGCATAGGAGAGCTTCGTCGCCTCGAACGCGCTCGTGAGCTCCGCCCTTCTCCCCTCGCCCCACACCTTCGAGAGCCGCTGCTGGCCCAGCTGACACGCCTCGGGCAACCGGCTGCGCGTCGAGAAGAAGACGCCACCGACGAGCATCGCCGCCACCACGCCGAGCACGAGCGCCGTGGAGGAGCGTCGGTCTGACACGGGCTCGAGCGCCTCGACGAGGGCCACCATCGACGGCCAGCGCGCGGCCTCCTGCACCGACAACCCGCGCAGCACCGCTTTGCGAATCGCCACCGGCACGTCGCTCGTCGAAGGAAACGCGGGCGCGGGGCCGTCACGCATCGCGCGGCGCAGCGCCTCGACGGTGTTGCCGCTCCACGGACGCTGGCCCGTCAACGCCTCGAAGAGCGCGACACAGAACCCGAACTGGTCCGACGCGGCGGTGGCGGGCTCTCCATCGAGCTGCGCGGGCGCCATGTACGCCGGCGTGCCGAGCAGCGCGCCAGTTCCCGTGAGCGACGCGCCGGGCTCGAGCACGGGCCCATCACTCACGCGGCCGACGGACTCGGAGGCGAGCCCGAAGTCGGTCACCTGCGCACGTCCATCACCACGCACCAGCACGTTGTCGGGCTTGAAGTCGCGGTGCACGACGCCCGCCTGATGCGCGGCCGCGAGCCCACGTCCGGCCTGAATGAACACCGCCACCACGTCGTTCACGCCGCGGCTCGAAGCGCCCAGCCACTCCCGCACCGAGCCACCGTCGACGAACTCGAGCGCGATGAAGCGCTGCCCTTCCCACCGGCCGACGTCGAACACCGTCACCACGTTCGGGTGTGAGAGCCGCGCGAGCGTCTGGGCTTCCCGCAGCAGCCGCGCCTGGTGCTCATCGGACGACGCGGCGTTCTTCAGCACCTTCAGCGCCACCTTGCGGTCGAGCTGCGGGTCCCACGCGGCGAACACCTGGCCCATCGCGCCGGCGCCGACGCGCTCGAGCACCACATAGCGGCCAATCGTGTTCCCGACCGTCAACACCGGCGCCCGTGCCGGAGCCACGCTCGTCTCGAGCCCCAGCGCCAGGGCTCGCCTGCAGGAAGCGCACTCGTCGAGGTGACGCTCCGCCTGCTCGAGGGCCGGTCCATCGAGGTGCCCGCCCGAGAGCGCGAGCAGCGTGTCGTCGTCGAGGCAGGCCATGGGTCGCTTTCGTCACTGCTGCGAGAGCAGGTCGACGTATTCCTCTCGAGAGAGCGCGCTCGAGAACTTCACCGAGTGGCCGAGCGCGTGGCGCGGGTTGACGACGTTACCGACGAGCGCGCGTACCACGGCGAGCCGAGAGAGGTCGCTCGAGAACTGGTCCATCACGAGGCCGAGCTGCGCCGCGGTGAGCAGCGACCGTCGCATCGCCTTCGTCGCCTGCGCTTCTTTCGAGAGGTCGCTCGAGGTGCTGCGCAGCGACGCGAGCAGGCCGGTGAACGCCAGCGCGTCCATCGGGCGTTGGCCGTTTCGCTCCAGGCTGCAGCCCGGGTCGTCGAGACCGGCGCCACAGTCGACCCGTCGCGTGCGCGTCTCGGGGAGTTCGACGTCGACCTCGACACTCGTGAGCTCGGCGCCAGAGCGACCATCGAACACCGCCACGTGACACACGAACTGGCCCTGGCTCACGTCGGCGTGTGCGAGCGTCGAGTACCGCACGCTGAAGGACGCGGGGGCCTCGAGCGCTCCAGCCAAAACACGAATCGCGTCGGTGGTGCTCCACTCGGTGCGTGCACGCCCGTTCGCCGAGCGGCAGATGACGCCGAACGACGCGAGCCCGGGAGCCTCGAAGACGACCCGCGTGAGCTCGAGCAGCACCGCCGGCGAACCATCGATGGACGAAGGGGTGTTCATCACCACGCGAACGCGCCCGAGCGAAGCCGAGCGACCGTCATCGTCCTCACGAAGGCCGCTCCACCTCGACGGCGAGACCATCGAACGCGCGGTTCAAGTCACCCACGCCTTCAGCGACCAGCTCCGTCACCTGCGACGGGCATGTCGACAAGCCGCTCGCGAGCACCATGCCGGCTGCGAAGAGCCTCAGGTTCTGCACCGACTCGCGCGTGGTGCCGCGTTTTCCTGCAGCGGAGCGCACGTCACGAATCGACCGCTCGAGGTTCTGCGCGAGCGCGGCCTGACACGAGCGTTGTTGCCGGCCGACGAGGGTGAGCGCGCGCTCGAAGGTGTCTGCCGCGTCGAGCAAATCGTCCTGGGGCGCAGCAGTGAAAACGAGAGCAAGGAGGAGGGAGTGCATGGCGCTCGCTCAGTTCGCGTTGCACTGGCCCGTGCCGTTGTTGCACGTGAAGCCCGTCGGGCAGTCGGCGTTGTAGCGGCACGGCAGCCCGGGGCAGCGCGCCGAGGTGTTCACGCAGCGGTCCGTCTGGTCGTTGCACGTCCACCCCGAGGGGCAATCGGAGTTGTATTGGCATTGCACGCCCGCGCACTGCACGTTGTTGACGGTGCCGGCGCAGAGCGCTCCGAGCACGACGTCGGCACCGCAGGTGTCGTTGGTGTCGGTGCCGGGCCCGATGCACGCGACCATGCCTTGCGACACGAACTGCGCCTCACACGCCCTGGCTTTGGTGAAGGCGGTGCTGCACAGCGCGACCGAGTTCGCGTTCGACAACTTCGCGCAGGCCGCGACCTTGAGGCCGAGCCAGTTCTGCTGGTCGGCGCAATTCGCAGAGGCGAACTTGTCCATCACCGCGTCGCAGCCGGCCTGCGTCCACGCGCCCGACGCCGTGCCACCGCCAGAGGAGCCGCCGCCGGTCTGAACGGCTCCACCGCCGGTGCCCGAAGTTCCGCCGCCCGTTCCCGAGAAGCCACCGCCCGTCACGGACAGTCCTCCGGCCGAACCGCCACCGGTATTTCCGGGCATCGGCATCGGCCCGCACGCGACGACGCTGAAGAAGACGACCGCAGAGAGAAGACGAGACATGTGGCTCCGTGGCGGGCGGTGAAAGGAGAGAGAGGTGTGCTGCGCCCGTCACTGGCCCTGACAGGCCGGCCCGGGCGCAAGTCGCAGGAGAATTTTCAGCCGATTTTCGGAGCCGGATTTCCCGACTCACGAAGCGCCCGGCTCAACGACAGCTCGAAGCCGTTCTGCACGCTCGTCAGCAACCGCTCGACGTCGTCTTCTGGAAGCTGCAGCGCGACCGACAACTTCGAGCGCGTGAGGGCCGAAAGCCGCTCCTTCGCCGCCGACAGCCAGCGCGCCACCGACGCCCGATGCGCGCCGTACATGGGCGCCAGCTCGTCGATGGACAGGCCGTCGAGCAGGCTGAGGCGCAGCAGCGACCGTTCGCGCGCCGTCAGTGCCTGCACCGCCTCACGAAACACGCGACGAAACTGCTGCTGCTGGTCCCGGCGCGACAGCTTCGACTCGAGGTCGCTCGCATCGGGAACGGCGGCGAGTTCGTCATCGGCGTTCACGTTCGCGACGACGGGGCGCAGGTTCGAGAGCACGTTCGACGCGGCGATGCGCAGGAAGGCTCCGAGGGGACCGCGGCCGGAGAACTTCGCGAGCTTCGGCTCTGCTCCGACGAGGAGCCGAGCGCGCAGCACCTGCATCGCTTCGTCGACCTCGTCGGTCGAGGCACGCCGTCTCAACGCCGCTGCGACGGGAGGCAACAGCTCTCCATCGAGCTCCCGCAGCGCCGTCGCGTCGTTCTTCAGGCACGCGTGCGCGAGGAGCAGGCCTTCGAGGTCGAGCTCGGGCCAGACCGCCGAAGGAAGGCCGGTCGCGCGCAGCACCAACACCAGCGCGGCCTCGTCGACGTTCCACGTCTGGGAAGGGACCCGGAGCCGTTCAGCCACGGCCTCGTCTGGACCGAGCGCACGACGGAGCGCCTCGACAGTCCACGCGGCCATCGTCACTTCGCCGTCGGAGCGCCCACCACCACGCGCAACCCGAAGCGCTCGTCGTCACGGAAGATGATGGGCTGGCCGTTGCCTTTGTCGCCTTCGGCCTTGTCCGACATGATCTGCGCGACCGCGCCAATGCTGAACCACACGGCCTTCGTCGAGATGCTCAGGCTCGGGCCGAAGTACACCGCGGTGCCCTGATACTCCCCGGCCTTCAGCGCCGTGCGCGCGCGCACCTCGAAGCCAGCGGTCACGTCGGGCGTCACCTGCAGCCGCACGCCGAGGTCCTGCTCGAGCCGCGTGTCGATGCCAGCTCGCCGGTCCCAGAAGACGGTGCGCTCGTACGACGAGTTCGCCGCGACCAGCACGTCACCGAGTCTTCGGTCGAGCACCAGCCGGCCCTCGAGCACCGCGCTCGCGACGCCGAAGCCTGCTCGACCGAGCAACGCCACGCCCAGCACTTCGTCAGGCTCGAAGAAGCGATAGCGCGCCAGCGCCGAGATTCGACCGTCGAGCTCTTTCTGTTCGCGGCGCCGCAGCAGGAAGTCGGTCTCGAGCCCGAAGTGCACGTCGACGTTGCGGGCGACTCCGGCGCTCACCCAGCCACGCACCTCGAGCTGCTCGAACGGCGTCGGGCGGCCCGTGCGCATGGTGAGCCAGAGCTCGGCGTCGGTGGTCGACTTCTTCTGCGTCGCCGAGGTCCACGTGAAGGGGAAGACGCGCTCTGCGAACGCCGTCGACGAGAGGAGCGCCACCACCAGGAAGAACCACGTCCGCACGCGCACGACTTAACTCGCCGCAGCACCGCGCGCGAGGTTCTGTATTCGTTCAGATACCGCCGTCTCGAGACGCCACGCGTGTACGAGACGCGACCTCACAGGAGCGCCTTCGTGAACCGAACCCTCGCCTTCGCAGTGCTCGTGGTGGCGTCGTGTGCCGTGGCACAACCCCATGAACCGCACCAACCGTTCGAACCGCCGCAGGTGGGCACCGCCCAGAACTTGCTGACCTTCTTCTGGTACGAGTGCCGGCGCGAGGCGTACCCCGCAGACCCCGAGGCCGACGTGGAGAAGATCTCGTCGGTGGTCACGTTCAAGCTCGTTCAGGGCCAGTACCAGGGCGAGCTGCGCATCGGGTTTCACACGTCGAGCGGCGAGGAGGTTGCGCCGAACCGCCTTCAGAGCGCCTTCGCTGCGTGCGTGAAGCGCCAGTTCGAGTCACGCCGCCTCGGCAGTTGGGTCGGCAAGAACGATGGCACTCGCAGGTCACTCGACGGTACCCACATGGCACTGACCAATCCCTTCAACGGCGCCAGCGTCGTCGTGAACGGCCAGCTCGGTCGCGCACGAGCCGTGGAGGTCATCTCGCACCAGCTCGAGCTGGCCAGAGCGCACTGCGGCACCGCCCCGGGCCGGGTCACCGTCGTGGTCGACATCACCCCTGGAGGCGAACCCGCCACGGTCTCGACGAGCGGCGCGGCAGCCACGAAGGCTTGTCTCGAGAATCGGTTGATGAAGGCGCTTCGATTCCCGGTGGTCGCCTCGCCCACCCGGGTCGAGGTTCCCGTACCACCCGCGACGCCGTGGCCCTGACGGTGTCGTCCGGCTACTCCAGCCACTCCGCGTCGTCGGGAACCTCGAGCTCGTCGGCGAAGCGCACGGCGATGGCTGACGACGACTCGAGCACGATCCAGCGAGCACCTTCGGCCGCCTGAACGGCGATGCGCGTCTCAGACAGACGACGAACCTGCGGCCACTGCGCAGCAGCCTCGACCTCGAAACGCACGGGTGATGACGGTGGTGGCGCCGGAACCTCGTCCGCGGTCGAGACGAGCGGTGACGGAGTCGAAGCCAGCGCTGGTGGGCGCGGAGACGACGACCTTGCGACTTCCGAGTCGCCACCCGACCCAACTGGACCCGACGCGAGCGGAGACGACGGCCTCGGAGCGACTTCGGAGACCAGCGGAATCGGCGCTGACGGCCTCGGAGACGAATCGCCAGCCGTCGACGCGCCTGGAGCCGATGCGCGTGGAGACGGCGCGACTTCCGAGACGAGCGGAATCGGAGCTGACGGTCTTGGAGACGAATCGCCGGCCATCGACGCGCCTGGAGCCGACGCGCGCGGAGACGAGGCTCTCGGAGCGACCTCGGAGACCAGCGGAATCGGAGCTGACGGCCTCGGCTCCGGAACCTCACTGCTCGACGTCGGCTCGACCTCGTCCTCGGGCGCAGGGAGCGGCGACGGCGGGGCAGCGAAGGCACCCGCTTCGGCGTTTGGCGCGGTCGGCTCGGGCACCCACGCGTCACCACGCCCTGCGGCGTTCTCGGCGCGCACCTCATGCGCCGATGGCGGAACTGAAGGCGTCGACATGGGCAACGAGAGCTGAGGCTCGTCGACGTCGGACATCGAGCTGGAGCTCTGAAACAGCCCCGACTCGGTCGACGCGGCCGTGAGCAACTGCGACGGCGACGACAGCGGAAAGAGCGCCCGCACGTCATTGCCCTCACGGCGTGCCCGCATCTCGGAGCGGATGATGTCGGCGATGAGGTCGACGTCGTCAGGCACCAGCGACAGCGCGAGCTTGAGCGCCGCCACCGCACGCGGGTGATGACCCTCTTCATCGAGAATGC
>CALRPN020000104.1:0-13297 GCA_943370055.1 Archangium gephyra | reverse complement strand
CGGGTTCGGCGTGGGGTTCGTCACCGGCGCGCCGTAGATGGCCTGCACGCCCTGAATGTCGAGCTGGGTCAGCGGCAGGCTCCAGGTGTTGGTGCCGTTGCACTGCGGGTAGTGCATCACCGACGACGAGTCGTACGCCGTGACCGCGCGCCACGCGTTGTCTTCGAAGCAGGTGCCCGCCTCGGGGCGCGTGTGCTCGTGACGGAAGCCGAGCGTGTGGCCGAGCTCGTGGCGCAGCACGCCGCTCACCGAGATGCCACCGAAGAGCGAGTTGTCGATGACGACCTCACGGGCCGAGCGCGAGTTCGACGGGAAGAAGGCGGCCGCCAGGTACGAGCCGTTCGCGTTGATGGGCCGCACGTTGAAGAGCACGTTGGCGTTGGTGCGCGTGCAGGTCGCGTCCTGCGCGGGCACGTAGATGAACTTCACGTTGGCGACGTTCATCCACGACTGGGCGGCAGCCTGCATGCCGTTGACGACGGTCTGCTTGTTCGCGCCGAAGTCGTTCGACACGCAGTACGAGAGGTTCTGCACGCGCGTCGCGTCCCACTTGTCGTCGGTGTTGCCGACGCGGTTGATGATGAGCTGCCCCTCCTGAACGTTGAGGTCGTAGAACTCGCGCAGCTGCTTCTCGCCCTCGAACACCGTGTCGCCGTCGGCGATGTACACACCGCGGTCGGCATCGAACTTCGCGTAGCGCGCCTTGAAGACCTCGTACGAGATGCGCGTGCCCGTCGCCGTCGTCACGTCGTCTGAACCCTGGAGCGTCGCCTCGCTCGAGCCACAGCCCGCCGCCGCCATCGCCACCACCGCCGCTGCCAGAATCGACCGAATCATGAGCACTCCCGGTTCAAGACAGGAAGCCCTTGAGCAGCTTCCTTGCCACGCCGAACCTCATGATGTTTCTTGGTGTACGACTAAGTGCCCGGAAAAGCTCCGAATCCATGTGGTTGTATCTGAACTTGACCAATCATCCTCTCAAACAGCGAGAATGAGTGTAAGAACAACCGCTTGACGAGTGTTCGGACTGTCTCGACACAAGACAGAGACAAAGGTTGGCCATGTCCTGAAACAGGTCGATGCGAACCAGAGTGAACAGGAAGCGGACAGGCGCGATCATCGGCTGATCGGTGCCGGGCGCCCACACCATGAGGCGGAACAGCGCTTGAGGGGCGAGAGAACGAGGCCTCTAGTGCGCGCTCCATGAACATCCGCTTCGTCGTGGGGGCGTTGCTGATCAGCGGTTGTCTCGAGCTCTCGTTGCCGCAAGCGCCACCGCCACCAGGCCCTGGAACGGTGCAGGGCACGCTGAAGTACTCCGTGCCCGGTCGCAGCGGACTGCTGCCCGCGAGGATGGGACGAGTGGTGGTGCTCGGCAGCGCGAACGAAGCGCGCACCGACGAGGAGGGCCGCTTCACCCTCTCGGGACTGACGGAGTCGACAGGCTCCCTTCGGCTGTACGCAGACGTCGACGGTGATGGGTCCATCGACCGCCAGCGCGTGATGCTGCTCCAGTCCATCGGAGCGGGGCCGGGCCGCGACGTCGCGCTCGGAGAGATCGTGCTGGGCCGCAACGCCCGCCTCTCGGGCCGCGTGCTGCGAGGCGACCTCACGCAAGACGCGTTTCATCTCGGCACGACGGTGTTCGTCACGGGCATGGAGTACTCCACGTTCAGCGCTGACAACGGTGGGTACGTGCTCGACGCGCTGCCCGAAGGGCCGCTGCAGGTCGCCTTCGTTCGCAACGGCTACCTGCCCGAGGCGCGTGAGGTGGTGCTCGAAGCGGGAGAAGACAAACGGCTGACCGACGTGCGGCTCATCGCCAGCCCGAGTGAAGCGGCGACTGCGAGCGGGAAGGTCGTCTCGAGCGCGGGCCCTGTCGGGCAGGCGAGGGTGCGCGCGGTGTCGAATGAAGGCGCGGTGGTCGCGAACACCGGTGACGACGGCGTGTTCAAGCTGGGCCCGTTGCCAGCCGGTGCGTGGCTCATCGGCATCGAAGCGCAGGGGTTCGTGAGCGTGTCCCTCGGAAGACAACTGCTCAACTCCGGGAGCAATGACCTGCGCACCATCACGCTCATCGCAGGGTCGTCGATGCCGCTCGACCTCGATGCGGGTCAGCCTCCGCCGCTGCTCGACGCGGGAGTTGGTCGAGATGCGGGAACGTCTGATGCGGGCATTCCCGACGCAGGTTCGGGCGATGCGGGCACTCCGAACTCAGGTTCGGGCGATGGCGGGCGCGTCGATGCAGGTGAGGTCGATGCTGGCGAGGTCGATGCTGGCGAGGTCGATGCTGGTGAGGTCGATGCGGGGCAGGAGAAGGACGCGGGGAGCGGTGGCGGGTCTGCCGGAGGCGGCACAGGCGCAGGAGGCGGATCAGTCGGCGGTGGATCCGCCGGTGGCAGTGGAGTTGGTGGCGGATCAGGCGGAGTCGGTGGTGGCGGATCAGTCGGTGGCGGTTCGGCGGGTGGAGCGCCTGATGCCGGTCCTCCCCTCGATTGCGCCGGCGCCTGCAGCCCCGGCTTCTTCTGCTCCGCCTCGGTGCAGTGTCAGACCGCCTCCTGTGGGCTCACGAGCTGTGCGGCCTGCAACGACGGGCGCTGCTACGCCTCCTCGTGTGGCACCACCTCGTGTGCCGCGGGAGAGGTGTGCGACGGCATCGTCTGCAAGACACTCGCGTGCGCAGGCGTCGCGTGTGCCTCGGGGTCGCTGTGCGCGAACGGGCGCTGCATCTCCCAGCTCTGCCGCTACGGCAGCTGCCAGCCGGGCACGGTCTGCATCGGCGCGGACTGCGTCGACACCCGCTGCGTCGACGTGCTCTGCGCTCCGCAACACTCGTGCATCGGCGGCGTGTGCCTTCCCACCACGAGTCAGAGTGGCGGCGCGTGCTCGCCCGGCTTCGTCTTCATCGGAGGCCGTTGCGTGGACCAGGCCTGTCAGAGCGTGACGTGCCCCGCCGGTTCGTTGTGCCGCAACGGCCAGTGCAACTCGACCGGTCTCTACGTCGCCGGGCTCACGTACCCCCAGGGCCGCACCAACCTCACGCCCGAGACCATCATCGCGACGCTGACGCCAACCGGCTGGCGGCGGTTGAACGTCACCGCGCTTCCTCCCGTGCTGCAGCTCGCCGCGTCGCCCGATGGCCAATGGTTGTTCGCGCTGACCGACGACGTCGCGGGCGGTGAGAAAGAAGGCAGTCTGTGGCGCTCGGCCGACGGCATCGGCTGGGTGCGGATCTTCGATGGCACGCAGGTTGGATCCTCGGGCGCGTTCAGCTCCATCGCGTGGCACGCGCCGACGTCGATGCTCTACGCGAGCATCAACGGCGCACCGGGGAACACGCTCTCGGGAGCGCTCAGCTCGACGGACAACGGCTCGACCTGGCGTCGCGCCTTCAACTCGCAGCAGAACGCCGCAGGGCGCGACCGTGCCTCGAGTGTCACGCCCGCGCTCACCGCGGTGCCACAGAGCAACTACTCGATGAACGGAATCTTCCCCAATGACGGCGGCGTTCGCATTCCGTTCTTCAGCTTCTCCGAGACGCTGTTGCTGGCTGACCCGCTCGACCAGCGCGCGACGCTCATCTCGGTGGGTGGCGAGCTGCGCCGGCTCGACGGTGGCTCCATCGCGCCCACTGGCGCCGCCTGTAAGACCTGCATCGTCTACGGCCCGGGTCAGGGGCTCTTCGTCGCTTCGCCCAGCACCCTCTGGTTCAGTCCCGATGATGGAGCGGCGTGGGGCATTCGCCCGTTCCCCATCACGTCGACGCTCGCGCTCTCTTCCTTCGTGCGCGCCTCGGATGACAGCCTGGTGCTCGGCAACGCGAACGCGCTGCCTCCGCTGCTCTCGTCACCAGACGAAGGGCAGACCTGGTCGCAGCTCGGCGCCGACTGGTACGCCGACCCCGCGCTCGGAGACCCCGTGCCCGCGTGGCAGCCCGATGCCTCGTATGGGTTTCAGCAGCGGGTGCGGCCGACGATTCCCAACGGGTGGATCTTCGAGCGGGGCGGCGGAAATGCGACGGCGGGTCGGGTCGAGCCGTCCTGGACCACCGATGGTGGCGACACCGCAGACCCGTCCGTGGGGATGAACTGGCGCCCCATCAGTCGTCACCTCGGCATGCGCGTCACGGCGCTCGTCTCGTTGCGGTGCAGCAGTGGGCAACAGCAGTGCTCGGGCACGTGCGTCGACATCTCGACCAGCGTCGCGCACTGTGGTGGCTGCGGGCTCGCGTGTGCAGGCAGCTGTCGCAACGGCGTCTGTGAGGTGGCCGACGCGGGCACTGGCGCTCAACCCGGCTGTGCCGACGGCACGCGTGAAGGGTTCGTCGACGACGTGGCGTGGCCCGACCTCGCGGCGTGCCGAGGCACGTGGACCGGCGACCTCTCGGCTTCGGCCGACGCCGTCTGTGGAGCGGGTTTTCATGTCTGCACCAACACCGACTCCGAGCTCTCGACCGTGCGCACGAGCGACGCCCTCGCGTTCCCCGGGTGTTTTGCGTACCGCGCGTCGAACGACGGCTTCGATGGCTGCGAGCCGCTCGTGTGCCAGGGCGACCCGTCACGTGACGACATGGCCGGCATGGGTCGTGGCTGTCTCATCATCTCTGGCGTGAGCCGGGGCCCGTCGACGATTCCCGATGGTGGCAGCTCGTGTCTCGCCGACCGTGGGCGCATCGATGCGCAGTGCTGTGCGATGTCGGTGAGCGTGCCCGGGTCGAGTCGTTCACCAGGTTGTGCGCAGCGCGCGGAGGATGGCGTCGTGTGTTGCCGCAACTGAGCGCGCGTTCGGAAGGTCCAGTCCGTGTCGGCGCTCGCAACGGAGGCGCTCGCGTTTTGTCCTGATCTGAGTGGCCGGCATACCGCCAGCCATGAGACTCGCGACGCTCGCTTTCGCCTTCGTCCTGGCCGCCTGCAACGAGGCGTTGCCGCCGGTCGTTGACGAGCCCGAGGTGCCTGCGCCGACGCCGGCTCCGATTCCAGTGCCGCGCGTCGCGCCCGAGGCGTGCCCTGCGGTGCCCATCGCGACCCTCTGCAACGTTGGCCAACCGTGCTGGAAGAACCCGCACCCCATCGCCACCACCACGCTCGCGTCGGTCTGGTCGCTCGGCTGCACCGCGTGGGCGGTCGGTCGTGACGGCCTGCTGCTGCGACGCACGCCGCAAGGGTGGCAGCCACAACCAACCATCACCACACAGTCGCTCTACGCGCTCGCCGGCACCGCTGAAGACGACGTGTGGGCCGTGGGAATGAACTCGTCGATCTTCCACTTCGACGGCACGCGCTGGACCGAGGAGGCGATGACCTGGAACAGCATGCCGTACGAGGCCGCGTGGACCTCGGAGCGCGGAGTCGTCTACGTCGCCGGCTTCGAAGGCGTGCACCGCTTCGAGAAGAAGGAAGGCCGCACGACCTTCACCACGCTCCTCACTCAGCCTGAGACGCACTTCACGGCGCTCATCGGCCGCGGCAAGACGCTCACGGCCCTCGCCGGAGAACAGACGATGGGCTGGCGCAACGTGCTCTGGTCGTTCGACGGCAGCGCGTGGACGAAGACGGTGCTCGGCGGCGGCGACGATTCCTTTCTGTGGAGCCTCACCGACGTCGACGGCGCGCTCTACGGAGCCGGACAGCGCCGCTCGGGTCGGGACCACGTCGGGTACCTCTCACAGGTCGCGCCCAACTCCGCTCCGTCGAGCTTCACCAATCGCAGCATCGGCTTCGGCGGCCTCGCAGCGCGCTCGAGCCAGGAGATCATCGTCGTCGGCACCGGCTACCCCGACAGCGTCTTGCGCTTCGACGGCCTCACCTTCACGCCGATCATCGGTGCCCCCGAGCGGCACGACTTCCGCTCCATCGCGCAGAGCGGCCGCGACTACTTCCTGGTGGGCAAGAGCCTCGGACGCATCCACTCCGACACGTTCATCCCCGAGAGCGAAGGCACCACTGATCAGATCACCAGCGTGGTTCCCCTCGCGAACGGTGACGTGTGGCTCTCGAACGGCTGGCGCTCCACGCGCGCGACCGGAGACACGTTCGTACCCACCTTCACCGAGCCCAACCGCTTCCTCAGCTCGGTCGCAGGCCTCTCGAGCGACGACCTGTGGGGTGCCGACGCGTACGGCGGGCTGTGGCACTTCGACGGGACCTCATGGTCGCGACCCGCCAACGCGCCCACCGGAGCCTTCGGGCGAATCACCATCACCAGCCCTGGCACCGGCTTCGCGGTGGGCTCGTACAACCTGTGGCGGCTCACCGGCAGCACGTGGACTTCGCTTCCGCTGCCGAGCTCGGACATCTCGATTCACGACCTGCTGGTCGGCACCGACGGCATGCTGATGGTCGCAGCGAGCAAGCCCTCCGACTCGACCAGGCACTTCGTGTGGCGGCTGGACCCGGCGACGGGCGTGGCGACCGCGATCCCGGCTCCGCAACGCCTGCGCTTGCTCGCGGGGCTCGGCACTGACGACGTGTTCGGCATCGGAGATGACTCGCTCTTCCACTTCGACGGCACCGCGTGGTCACGCGTCGGGGCCCTGCCGCAGGGGCACGGCTTGATCATGTCCGCGGTGATGCGTGAGCCGCACCAGCTCTTCATGGGCACCAGCACCGGCCGCATCGTCGGCTGGAGTGGCAGCCGCTACTTCGATCGCTCCGTCGGCGCGTCGGTCGCGCTCTACGGCCTCACCATCGATCGTTCGACCAAGGCGCTGTGGGCGAGCGGAGAAGGCGGCACGGTCGTCTTGATGCCCTGGTGAACGCGTCGGCTGCGAACCATCAACGGTCGGCTCGCTTCGCGTGACACATCGGCGGGTTCTCGGAGCTGCGCCGGCGCACGCTCACGCACGACGACCTCAACTGGCCAGCTCGTGGTCGCATGAGAATCCCGAGTCGGTCAGCGGCTCAGTGAAGGCTCTCGCTCGAAGAGGCCGCGAAGGCGCGTGGCGTCGACCTGGCGTTGGTGCTGGGTGAGCTCGAGGTCGCCATGAAGCAGCGCCCGGCGAAGTCCTGGAGCAGGGAGTCGCGGCCAGCCATCATGCCGACATGTCTCTGGTTCGCTCGTGCATCGTGGGGCTGGCATGGGTGACGCTCGGCTGTGCTCCCGCGCGCGTCTCGCGACTGCCGCCGGACTTTCACTGGGGCGTCGCGACCTCGGGGTTTCAGAGCGAGGGCTCGTTCCCCGACAGCAACTGGAGCCGCTACGCCGCGCGCCACGAGCCCTACCGGCAGAGCGTCGACTTCTACCATCGCTTCCGTGACGACCTCGCGCTCGCCGAGGGGCTGGGCGTGAACACGTTTCGCTTCTCCATCGAGTGGGCGCGGGTGATGCCGAAGCGCGGCGTCGTCGATGAGGCAGCGCTGCAGCACTACGACGAGCTCTTCGACGCGCTCGACGAGCATCACCTCACGCCGATGGTGACGCTGCTGCACTTCGTCGTGCCGGGCTGGGTCGCCGACGAAGGCGGGCTCGAGAGCGATGGCATCGTCGAGGCGTGCGCCGACTTCGTGAAGGTGGTGGCGCAGCGCTACCGCGGCCGGCACGTGTGGTGGGTTCCGCTGAACGAAGCGTCGGTGTTCCTGAACTTCGAGCGCAGACACGGCGCCTGTCGTGACGAACAGGTCGAGCGCGCGAAGGACCGGCTCGTGGCGATGCACGTGAAGGCGTACGAGCTGCTGCACGCGCTCGATCCGGGAGCCCCCGTCGCCAGCAACGTCGTCTGGGAGCCGTTCCCCGCGAGCGCTTTCGACGACTGGCTCTTCGAGCGCATTCGCGCGCACCTCGATTTCCTCGCCGTCGACTACTACTACTCGCTCGCCTTCGACCTCTCGGTCGCCCACGCGGGACGGGGCGAGTACTGGAAGGTGAAGTTCACGCCGGCGGCGTTGCTGACCGCGCTGCACGACTACCACCAGCGCGCGCCGACGCTTCCCGTGTACGTGGTGGAGAACGGCATGGCGACCGACGATGGGCGACCGCGTCCCGAGGGCTACACGCGCAGCCAGCACCTGATGGACCACGTGTACTTCGTGCAGCGTGCACGGGACGAAGGCATCGACATCGTCGGCTTCAACGTGTGGTCGCTCACCGACAACTACGAGTGGGGCGACTACCGGAACCGCTTCGGCCTCTACACGGTCGACGTGACGACTGATCCCTCACTCACCCGCAAAGCGACCGACGCCGTGCCGACCCTGAAGCAACTGGTGAAGGAGCGTGGTGTTCCAGAGACGTACGTGCCGGTGAGGCGCTGATCAGTCGGCCAGAAAGTTCAGCTCGACGAGATACAGGCGCGTGCCCGCCTCGAGCGTTTTTTGGCCAATCCACCGGGCTGGTGGAGTTCGCGATGAGAAAGCGGCGCGTCGAGGCGAAAAGGAGGAGCCACCACGCGCGAGCCATGTGCGCTCTCTCGACGCGTGCTGGCGTCGCGACCACCACGTCGCTATTCGAGCCGGCGTGAACGTTCGCGGCAGCGTCGTCGCCATCACCGGCATTGGCGGTTTCATCGGCTTGCGGCTCGCCGAGGTGTTTCGCGAGGCGGGCGCAACAGTGCGCGGGCTCGAGCTGGAAGGTGCAGCCGCGGCGCGCGCCAGAGCGGCTGGCTTCGACGTGCTCGAGGGTGACGTGACGAACGCCTCGAGCGCGAAGGGGCTCGTGCAAGGAGCGCACGTCGTGCTGCACACCGCAGCCATCGTCGGAGAAGGCGGCGACCTCGAGGTCTATCGGCGCGTGAACGTCGGCGGCGTGGTGACGATGGCCGAAGCAGCGCGTGAATCGGGAGTGCGTCGCTTCGTGCACCTCTCGTCGGTGATGGTGCACGGCTTCACGTTTCCGCAGAACGTCACCGAAGACGGCCCGCTGCGCGGCGAAGGCAACGCGTACTGCCAGACGAAGATCGAGAGCGAAGCAGCGCTACGCCCACTCGCGCGTGAGGGCTTCGACATCACCATCATCCGGCCTGGTGACGTGTACGGGCCGGGCTCCATTCCGTGGGTGGTGCGGCCGCTCGAGTTGATGAAGAAGGGCCTCTTCGCGCTGCCTGACGGCGGGACCGGCGTCATCAATCACATCCACGTCGACAGTCTTGCACACGGAATTCAGCTCGCAGTCGAGCAGGATGCGTCGGGCGCTTTCACGCTCGCCGACGGCGTGGCGACGAGCTGCCGCGAGTACTTCGGGTTCCTCGCTCGCATGGCCGGAGTGTCACTGCGCTCCTTCCCTTCGTGGGCGTTGCTGGGTGCGTTCTCGGTCATCGCGCCGGCGTTCGAGGCGTTCAAGAAGCAGCCTCCCGCGCGCGCCGATGCGGTGCGCTACCTGCTTCGTCCGCACGCGTATTCCATCGAGATGGCGCGGCGCGTGTTGGGCTTCGAGCCACGACGCTCGTTGGCCGACGGCATGGCGCAGGTCGAAGCGTGGGCGAAGCAGCAGCGGCTGATCTGAGTCAGCGCCGCCCGCCCGCGTACTCCATCGAGAAGGCGGCGCCCGTGTTGGCCAACGGCATGGCGCAGGTCGTCTGAGTCAGCGCCGCCGACGCAGAGACAGCAACGCGAGAAGGAGCACCGAACCGTCAGCGCTCGAACAGCCGCAGCCCGGCTTCATCGGCTCTGCAGGCCGCAGCCAGACGTGACCGGTCACCGTTCGCGGAGCGTCTGACAACCACACCTCGGCGCGCTACCGCGTCTCGCCCTGCGCCGGCGCAGTGACACTCTTCGTGAAGACGAACGGATCAGCCGCGACGTCGACGGTCTCTCGCACGACCCCACCTTCGAGCAGCTTCAGTTGAGCGCCGACTCCGCCAGTCACGGTCGCGGTCAACGTCGTGTTGCCTGAGACCGTGTCGCCGATGCGCGCGGAGCCAGCCTGCAGGTCGACCATCGGATCCGCAGGACCCTGCAGCTTCACCACCGTGCGTCCTTCACGAAGACCCTTGAGCAGCGCGGGCACCGAGAGTTCGTTCGCGAACACCATCGTCGTCGGGTTACCGATGGGGCTGTCGAAGGTGCCCGTCCCTTTGCCGCCGGAGTGGTCGTCACTGCCTCCGACCGGCGCGGCGTGCGAACCCTGAGCGAGCTGCCGGTCCCAGAAGGCGATCGCCTGCGCGCCGAAGAGAATGCCGGTCTTGTCCCAACCGCCGGTGCCAATCTCGACCGCGCCGATTCGTGTTGCGGGCAGCTTCTGTCGCCACGCACAGCCGATACACAACATGCCGAGGTCGAGCACCGGGTGGTTGATGGAGAGCAGCGCGCCCTGCGCCTCGAGCGCGTCGACGGCCGAATCGAACGTCGCGGATCCGACGCCGAAGCGATGGTCGATGGGCTGCGTGGCGCCGATGGCGTTCGCGTGCCCTGCGTACGTGGTGAACTCCATGCCGGGCACGAAGAGCAGCTGCGGATGTCGCGCCTGCGCGGCCGTCATGAAGCGAAGCTGCGAGAGCGTGTTGTGGTCGGACAGCTCGACGAAATCGAGCCCGCGGCCGCGCGCGAAGGTGGCGATGGCGTCGAGCGTCGGAGCCGCGTCTCCACTCTCTCTCGAGTGCACGTGCAGGTCGCCCGCGTACCAGCGCGCGGTGGACTCCAACGCAGGCCCGGGTTGCCACGACGTGCTCGCGCGATCGGCCTCGACAGCCAGCGTTGCCGTCGTGCGCAGGTCGATCTCGAGCCGATACCGCGCAGGTGACGTGACCACCTTCGCTTTTCCGATGACGACGTTCCACAGGCCGGGCTGCGGTCCCGCGAGGTAGCTCCGCGAGGCCGCGCGCTCGGAGATGACGATGGGCTCGACGTTGCCACCGCCCCAGCCGCGCACACGCTCAGGATCCGACAGGCCGTAGTCGAGAATGTTCTCGGACTGCTGCACCGGGTGACGCACCTCGAGCTCGACGGTTCCCGCAGGCACGGTGAACGGCACGAGCACGAAGTCAGGGCCCGTCGTCGGCAGGTCTCCTTCGAGCACGAGCGGCTGCGCGAACGCTGGGGCCGCGAAGAAGAGGAAGAGGAGTCGGCTCACCCGCGCTCCATACACGCCTCCTGGTCTCCGCAATCGTCGCGGCCAGCACGCGTCACGCGCGCGACACACTTCGTCTTCGACGCTGACCCGGCAAACCGGTAGAGCACGCGCGCCTCGCCGTCCCTGGAGCCACACGACATGCGACGAATCGCTCTCGGCCTCACCGCCACTGCCCTCACCTTCGCCGGCTGCGCCAAAGAAGCCGTGAAAGAAGAGCCGAAGGTCACCACGCCAGCGCCTGCTCCGGCGGCGCCGCCTCCTGCACCGAAGCCGACGTTCGATCGGCTCTCGCGCCTCGACTTCAACGTGCGTGCGCAGGAGCGCTTCCTTCCCTTCTTCTGGCGCAGCGACGACGGCAACAAGGCGCTCGAGCCTGCCGAGCTCGCCGTGCTCTGGGGTCCGCAGAACGCGCAGCGCTCCACCTTCGTCGACGAGAAGGGCGCCTTCACCCAGACGTTCCTCGACGCCTACGAGTCGATGGTGAAGGCCGCCGACGACAAGGCCCAGAGCGCCGACGAGCAGAAGCGCCTCGGCCTCGTGCGCCTCGAGCTCTCGCAGGGCCGTCCCACGCTCGTCGAGACCGACCTCACGAAGGGCACCGACGAAGACCGCGCCATCATCAAGCACGTCTTCGCCGCGGCGAACGCCATCGAGCGCATTCACGGCAAGCAGCTGGGCACCGACACCATGGAGGCGAAGGACGCGGCGTCGAAGTCGCTCATCCACCGCAACCAGGGCCCGTTCTGTGTCGCGCCGAAGACCGAGAAGGACGAGGCGTGCACCGCCATCGCGCCGAAGCCGAAGCAGCTCTCAGGCCTGTACCCGGCCGCCGTGCAGGCCGACGCGAAGTTCTGCGACAAGCTCGCGAAGGAGAAGAACGCGAAGGACCTGATGGGCCACTTCTCGGCCGTCATCGCCGATGGCGTGGGCTTCAAGGCCGTGCCGTACAGCGAGTTCTACAAGGCCGACATGGAGTCGGTCGCGACGTCACTCGAAGCAGCCGCCACCGCCATCACCTCTCCCGGTGAAGCCGCGTTCCAGAAGTACCTGCGCGCGGCGGCGACGTCGTTCCGCACCAACGACTGGGAGCCCGCGAACGAGGCCTGGGTCGCGATGGGGCCGACGAACTCGAAGTGGTACCTGCGCATCGCTCCGGACGAGGTCTATTACGAGCCGTGCGCGTGGAAGGCGGGCTTCGCGGTCAGCTTCGCGCGCATCAACCTCGACTCGCTGGCGTGGCAGCAGAAGCTCGAGCCCGTGAAGGCCGACATGGAGAAGGCCCTCGCGACGCTCGCTGGCCCTCCGTACAAAGCGCGCGACGTGAAGTTCAAGCTGCCCGACTTCATCGACATCGTGCTCAACGCCGGTGACGCCCGCCCGGCGCACGGTGCCACCATCGGCCAGTCACTGCCGAACTGGGGCAAGGTCGCCGAGAAGGGCGGCCGCACGGTCGCGATGACGAACCTGTACACCGACCTCGACAGCCAGAAGTCGCTCGAGTCGCAGATGGCGTCGCTGTTCTGCGCGTCGCTGATGACGAAGGCCACCACCGACGCGAAGCCGGCCGTGATGAGCGTCGTGCTGCACGAGGCCGCGCACAACCTGGGCCCGAGCCACGAGTACAAGGTGAAGGGCAAGGAGGACGACGAGGTCTTCGGTGGCCCGCTCGCCTCGACGATGGAGGAGCTCAAGGCCCAGACCGCCGCGCTCTACTTCTCGCAGTGGCTCGTCACGAAGAACGTCATCACGCAGGCCGAGGCCGATGCCGCCGCGGTGCGCGACGTGGCGTGGGGCTTCGGGCACATCAGCCGCGGCATGTACACGGCTGACAACAAGCCGCGGAACTACAGCCACCTCGCGTCGATTCAGATGGGCACGCTCACGAAGGCGGGCGTGCTGGTGTTCAAGGCTGACGAGAAGGCTGCCAACGGCACCGACGTGGGCTGCTTCGACATCGACTTCGCCAAGTGGAAGCCGGCGGTCGACACGCTCGCCAAGCGCGTGCTGATGGCGAAGGGCAAGGGCGACAAGAAGGACGCCGAGGCGATGGTGACCGAGTTCGTCGACGGCAAGGACGACTGGGCCAAGCGCCGCGAGCTCATCACCGAGCGGTGGCTGCGCGCTCCGAAGGCGACGTTCGTGTACGCGGTGAAGTGAGATTCCGTGTTGGTCAGCAAGCAGTTTCTTCATGCGGTGACCTCGAGTCGCGGCACGAAGGGCTTTCGGTTCTTCGCGACGCTGTAGATGGCGTGCAGCAGTTTCCGCATTGCGGCGATGAGGGCGAGCTTCGCCGGCT
>CALRPN020000103.1:0-14409 GCA_943370055.1 Archangium gephyra | reverse complement strand
GTGAACGTCACGCCCGAGCCGCCGCCCCAGATGTTGCCGTTCGGCCCGCTGAAGCTGCCATTGAAGAAGTTCACTGGAGCCTGTGACGTCGCGACGACGGTGAGGGTGATGACGCCGCCATCGAAGAGCGCCGACGGTGTCGCGGTGACACTGGTGATGACGGGCGGTCCACTCGTGCGCGAGTTCGTCACGCTCACGTTCACCGGGTTGGGCCACGGCGTCGAGGTGAGCTGCGCCTGATTCTCCACCGTGAGGTTCGTGTACGAGTACGTGCCGCTGGGCGCGAAGACGTTGATGCTGTCGGTGCGCGAGTACCGCCACCTGCCGGGAGAGATTTCGGTGAACGTCACGCCCGAGCCGCCGCCCCAGATGTTGCCGTTGGGGCCGCTGAAGCTGCCGTTGAAGAAGTTCACCGGCGACCGCGACGTCGCCTCGATGGTGAGGGTGATGACGCCGCCGTCGAAGAGCGCGGAGGGCGTTGCGGCCGCGCTGATGATGACAGGCCGTTCACCGACGCCCGCGTCACAGCCGACCGTGCACATGGCCGAGCCTCCGCCCGCCCCGGAGTTGCACTGGCCACCCTGCGAGCCACCGTCCATCGTCTTCGGGAGAGCCACGCAGTGCCCGACGCTGCACGCGCCACACACGCCGCCGTTGGTGCCGCACTCGGTGTCGAACACGCCGAGCTGACACGTCCCAGCGGCGCAGCAGCCGGGGCAGGTCGACGGCCCGCACGCACCGCTCGAGCCGCCTGCCGTGACGAAGCCTCCACCCGAGGCACCACCGCCCGAGCCCGACGTTCCGCCCGCGCGCGCCGAGCCACCGCCCGACGTCCCACCCGCGCTCGCCGAGCCGCCGCCCGAACCACCGCCGACGCTGAACGATTGAACGCACTGCCCCAGCTGACAGGTGAGCCCCGAGAGCGTGCAGTTCGAACAGGCCGAGCCCGACGAGCCACAGGCTCCCGGTTCGATGCCGCTCACACATTGCCCAGACGAGTTGCAGCAGCCGATGCAGCTTCCCGGCTCGCAGCCACCAGCCTGCACGCCCACGTTGCATCCCGACACCAACAACGCAGTCATCACCAGCAGTTGCCCACGCATCACGGTGCTCCCGAGGCAGGCGCGTCGCGCGCCGTCGAGGAGTGTTGGAACGAGCGGGTGGAAGTTGTTGCGGCGCATGTCGCCCCTCGTGCCAGACAGAGGGGAGCCCGCACAAGTCAGCGACGGCTCACGCCTTCTCGTCGGGCTCGCCGGTTCCCGTTTCGATCAGCTGCTTGAGGCTCTTCGTCACGTAGGTGCCCCAGGCGCCCGAGCACCCGTCGAAGCACTCGAACGCCGGCACGAGGCCACGGTGAGTGAACACCACTTCGGTCTTCGAGCCCTTCGTCGAGAGCTCGAAGACGATCTCGGTGCCCGTCCACTCGTTCTGGTCCTCGACGAACGAGAGCGTGGCCGAGAGCACCTTCCACACCATCTTCTTCCCTGGAATCACCTCGGTGAGCTTCTGCCGGCTCACGTGCATCTTCGGGTAGCGGTAGGTGAACTCGTCGCCAAGCTCGGCGGTGTCGCCTTCGACGGTCTGCGACCACCAGCCGCGCACGTTCTGAATGGCCTCGAAGACGACGTCGGGGCTCTGGCTCACGGTGAAGCGGGTGCTGAAGCTCTTGTCTTTCATGGCGTGCTCGTGAAGGTCGCCTCGAGGGCGATGGTGGGAACGTGCCGGTAGTCGCGCACGAGCGTGACGTGCTGCGCGCCGAACTCGAGCGTGACGAAGTACGCCGGCCGTGGACTGGTGGCGGGACGGAACATGGCGATGACCGGATTGCCTTCGACGAAGCCGGCCTCGGCGCGCAGGTCTTCCTTCGGAGCCGCGTCGGCGTAGCGCGTGAAGTACTCGGCCGCGCCACGTCCACGCCGTTGGTGTCGCGAGACCAGATCGAGGCGGGTCTCTTCGCCGAACAACGCGCGCAGGCCGTCCCAGTTCCGCTCGTTGAAGAGGTGCGCGTACGTTCGCAGCCGGTCGAGGTCGACGGGAGCGCCTGCCTGAGTCGCCGCCGTCGTCGCCACCTTCGCGCGGGCGCGCACCAGCGCGGCCTTCACCGCCAGCACGCTCACGCCCATGTTCTCGGCGGTCTGCTCGAGCGACAACCCGAGCACGTCTTTGAACGCGAGCGCGCTGCGCTGCAGCGGAGGCAACGACGCGAACACCTGCAGGGCTGCTTCGACGCGCGCTCCATCGGGCTCCACCGGGTCGGTCAGGGGCACCTCGAGCAGGTCGACGTCGGAGACCTGGGCGCCTGCACGTCGCAGGAAGTCGAGCGCGGTGTTGTGGGCGATGCGGAAGAGCCAGGGCCGCAGCGGTGGCGCCGACTCCAGCTCGGCGAGCGCGTAGAAGGCCTTCGCGAGCGTGTCCTGCACGACGTCTTCGCCATCGAACACCGAGCCCGTCATGCGCGTACAGTAGCGGTGCAGTTCGGGGCGAACGTCGGCCACCAGCTCCATGAAACGCGCGCGCGCCTCGGCCATGTCGTGAACGAGGTCGCTCATGGAAGTGCTCTCGAGCCGGTGCCTTTGACGGCGACGGATGACGTCTCTCCCTCGAGCGCCTTCACGATGGCCGAAGCCACCATGTCGACGTCGAGCTGCACTTCGTAGCGCTGCATGAAGGCCTCCGCGGTCGTGCCAGCCATCGCACCGTAGGCGGTCGCGGCGGTCGTGCCGATGGTGGTTCCACTGACGAGCTGATCAGGCACGACCGTCGAGAAGCGCAGGCCCAGGTTGCGCTCGTTCGACACGCGCTGCGCGTAATCGGCCAGCCACCACTGCATGCGTTTCGCGCCCGCGTAGCCGCCTGAGAAGGGAGAGCCGTTGAGCGCTGCGCCGCTCGAGACGACCACCACCGCCGAGCCGCGCGGCATCGAGAGGGCGTGCTTCAAGAAGTGAAACGTCGCCTGCAGGTCGGTGTTCCACGCCTCGGAGAACGTGGCCCAGTCGAGCTCGTCGAAGCGGCCCATGGTCGGCGTGACCCCGGCGCAGAGCACGAGCAGCTCGGGCTTCACGTCGTTCATCACCTTCGCGGCGAACTCGGCCGAGGTGACGTCGCCTCGCATGGTGGCGGCTCCGTCCTTGCGAGAGGCGACCGTCACCTGCGCGCCCTTCGTCAGCAGGGCCTTCACCGTCGCCTGCCCGATGCCCGAGCTGCCGCCCGTGACGACGGCTCGTCTGCCTCGAAGTGAGCTCATGCGGCCAGAACGATTCAGCCCGCCGAAAAGATGCGGGGCCTCGTCGATTCTTCAGCTGGCCCCTGCAGCAACAGCCCTCCTGCATCACCCGGTCTGCTTCGCGACGGCAGCGGCTCCAGCCTTCGCGGCGGCCTCATCGAGGTACCGCGGCGCCTCGGCGAACGAGAGGTCGTCCTTGAACCGGTACAGGCGCGGCATGCCCGTGGGGATGTTGAGCTCGACGATGTCGTTGTCCGAGATGTGCTCGAGGTACTTCACGAGCGCGCGCAGCGAGTTGCCGTGCGCGACGATGACGATGCTCTGACCGGCGCGCAGCTGCGGCACCACGAAGTCGTGCCAGTACGGCAGCACGCGGGCGACGACGTCTTTGAGGCACTCCGAGGTGGGCAGCGCGTCGGGCGCCATCGCGCGGTAGCGCTTGTCGTTGCCCGGGTGGAACTCGTGGCCCGGCCTCACGGCCGGCGGCGGAACGTCGTAGCTGCGACGCCACAGCTGCACCTGCTCCTTGCCGAACTGGTTCACCATCTCGACCTTGTCCTTGCCCTGCAGGTCGCCGTAGTGCCGCTCGTTGAGGCGCCACGAGCGATTCACCGGCAGCCACACCTGCCCGAGCTCCTGCAGCGCGAGGTTCGCCGTTCGCACCGCGCGAGAGAGCAGCGACGTGTGGCCCGTGTCGAACCACAGCCCCTCTTTCTTCATGAGCGCCCCGGCGTTGCGGGCTTCCGCTTCTCCCTGCGCGGTCAGGTCGACGTCGACCCAACCCGTGAAGAGGTTCTTCTCGTTCCAGCTGCTCTGTCCGTGACGCACGATGCACAGGGTCGATGGCATGGAGGGCGTTGTAGCGAAGTGCCGCGACCTCGTCAGGCTGCTTCGTGTAATGGCCTGCGCTCCTTCGCCACTTGTCGTGGCGCAAGGTTCACCCTCCGGAGTGCCCATGTCGAACGAGACCGTTCAGCGAGAACTCACCGAACTTCGAGCCGAGCTCGAGCAGCTGCGCGCGAAGGTCGACCGTGGGCCTCGACGCCGGTGGGTGTGGCCCGCCGTGGCCGTGGTGTTGATCAGCAGCTTCGCCTGGGCGCAGCTCGTCTCCTTCAACGCCGATGAGCCGGCCTACGCGAGCGCGGTGAACGGCAACTTCAACCAGCTCAAGACGTGGCTCGAGCAGAAGGTGGGCACGGTCGGCACGAACACCATCACCACCGGGCAGGTCGTCATCGGAGCGGCGGCGAATCAGACGACGCTGACGGTGAACGCGACAGGTCAGCTGCAGCCGACGGGAGGCCTCGCGCTGCCAGAAGGCACGGGCATCACCTCGTCGCGCTTCGGCGTCGCCACCCCGGTCGCCAACGCCAACACCGCCAACTTCAGCAGTGGGTTCCTCGAGGGCACGTTCAGCGACACGGGCGGCACCATCGTCATCATGGCGTCGGCGACTGGCTGGTGCAGCGCGCCGGGCCGAATCACCATGCTGGTGAAGGTCGACGGCACCACCGTGGGCTCGATGCGATTGCTCTGCCAGACCTCCAACACGCACATGTCGTTTCCTGCCGCGTTCCTGAGGCTCAACCGAAACCTGCTCACCTCGCCCGCCTTCGGGCCGTCGGTCGTTCGCACGGTGCGCCTCGAGCCCATCAACTGCGCGAGCGGCTGCTCGGCGGGCCTCGTCACGACCAACGTCGACCTCAATGACTGGGGTGAGGTGACGGTGCTGCGCCTGCCGACGCCGTGAGCAGTGCACGCGAGCTCGCTGCGACGGAGTCACCGCTCCGTGTCGCGAGATCGACTCAGAGCACACGCGAGCGCCACGCAACGGAGTGACGCTCGCTCAAATCGACTCGCCGCACACGATCGTCACGGGACCGAGGAGTGCTCGTTCCGCCCGTCACCACTCGTGCGTGATGCGCGCGACGGAGCCGCAGGGCAGACACACCGCGGAAGGAACACCGGTGTTGCGGCGCGTTCTTCCTGCTGCCGCGCGCAGCGTCGGAGCGGCCTCCTTCTCGTCGCACGCGAGGCACTCGTTCACGCCGCCGTCGGCCAGGTGGTACGCGGCGTCGAGCAGCGTGAAGCAGGTGCCCAGGCACTTTCCGCGCGTGAAGCGGGTGCTGTAGCCCCAGATGCGGGCGCACGCGGGCGTGAAGCCCAGCTCCTGCAGACAGGTGATGTTCGCCTCGAGCCCGGCGGCGACCGTCTTCACCCCACAGTCCTGCACGCGGCGGCCGAGGTCGGCTTCACGGCCGAACACGGCGAGGTCGGCGAGCGTCGAGCAGGCTCCGCAGGGGTCGAGGTGCGTCACCCGGGCCCCTGCCGTCGTCGCCTCGGCCTGCGTCGCGTGCGTCTTCAGCCGGTACGTCTTCGCGCCTTCGTCGATGACGTGTACCGCGCAGACGCCCTCGACCCGCGCCGGAGCGGGCTGCGAGAACGGGTCGACGCTCACGTCGGGAGGCGCGTCGAGCAACGTCCACTGCCTCAGGCGCTCGAGGCGGTCGGGCGTGAACTCCGTCGGCGTGAACGACTCGGCGCCACAGCCGCACGACGGCCGGCACTGCGAGTCGGTGAGCCCGCTCTGCGTGACGATGCGGCCGAACATCGGCGCGCTGCACGTCAGCTCGGTGGTCGTGGCCGTGCGTGTGCCACAGGCCACGAGCGGAAGGGCGAGGAACAGAACGCGCACCCGTCGCAGATAGTGGAGCAGCGCTCATTCACGAAGCCCCGCAACTGGCTCAGTGCGTCGAGTCTCTGGCGCCCGTCAGCGGAGGCGTCACGAGCTCCAGGTGCTCGAACTGAAGGCTCACGAGCCCGCCCTCGGATGAAGCCGTGCCACAACGTCAACGACGCCATCGTCGATGCCCCGGGCTCACCGTCGAACAGAAATCCCAGGCGCAGAAGCCTGTGCAGCGTCGAGGCTCGTCGCGACGTGGGTCCTGGTGACCCTCAGTCGAGGTCGAACACCACGCCCGCGTTCAGCAGGGTCGAGGGCGCAAAGCCGAACATGCGTCGAAAGGTGCGGGTGAAGTGTGCCGCGTCAGAGAAGCCTGCCTCGTGCGCGGCGTGGGTGAGGGAGCGCCGACGCGAGAGCGCCTTCGCAACAAGACGCATCTGCAGCCACCAGCGAACCCGCACGAGCGGCACGCCGAGCTGCTCGAGCACGAGGTGACGCAGCCGCGACTCCGAGAGCCCGACGGTGCGCGCCAGCGACGTGGTGGTGAGCGACGGATCCGCACGGAGCGCGGCGACGCAGCGACGCACGCGCCGATCGATGGTCTCGTGCGCATCGGGCTCGACGTACGCGAAGGTGACTGGCGCTCCCGGTGGACCCGTCACCTCGTGCAACACGCCAGCGGGAATGACGACGCGTCCGCTCTGGCGGGTTCGCTTCAGCGTGACCGTCACCCCGTGAGTCGCTTCGACGATGCAGGTGACGCCACACGCGTGCCGACCGACGCCGAGCAGTGGACCTTCGTAGTGCGCCGAGTTCGACCCGACGCGAAGGATGGGGAGGCTCCGTTTCGGCACGGGCTTCAGCTTGCCTCGCGACGGCGGTGAGCAGCGAGGCTTTGGCATCGAGGCTCTGAGAGCGCGAGGGGTGACAGAGGGCGCTCCGAAGCCTCGAGTGAGAAGCGCAGACTCATGGAATCAGCCAGGCGCTCGAGACCGACGGCGCGACACTCGCCGCGAATGCTCGGATCCAGCTGAAAACGACACAGCCGCTGCGTTCAAGCGCTCCGCTGCGACCGCGAGCACCGTGCGTTCATGCTCTTCCGACTTCTGGTCCTCTCTGTCGCCGTGCTCAACCTCGTGCCGCTCGTCGTGGCCTTCGCTCCACGCTTCAGCGTCACGCTCTACGAACTTCCGCTCGACCAACCCGTGCTGGAGGTCGTCATGCGGCATCGCGCAGTGCTGCTCGGCTGCGTCGGTCTCGGTCTCGCGCTCGCTGCCTTTCGTGACGAGTGGTGGCTGCCCGCGGTCTCGTTCGCGCTCGTGAGCAAGCTCGCGTTCCTCGCGCTGTGTCTGCTTCACGTGAACGAACTCGGAGCGCTCCGTCGCGTCGCGGGCTCAGACCTCGTTGCGTTGCTCGTGCTCGCGGTCGCTGCGTTCGTCAGGCGCTGACTGTCGGCTTCGGCATCAGCTTGTCGAGCACCGCCGTGAACAGCGCCACGCCCGCGCAGCCGATGACGTTGTACCAGAGGAATCCGATGTCACTCGCGAGCCAGGTCACGATGACGACGGCCTGCGCGAGCACCACCGCGATGAACACCGGCGTTCCGCGCGCGGCCTTGAAGAAGAACCCGACGAGGAACACGCCCAGCATCGGCCCGTAGAAGATGGACCCGAGGATGTTCACGGCCTGAATCAGGTTGTCGACCTGCGAGGCGAACGCCGCGAACACCATCGCGACGACGCCCCACATCACCGTGAACACCTTGCCGGCGCGCACGCTCTCGACGTCGGTGGCCTTCGGCTTCCAGGTGCGCTTGTAGAAGTCGACGACGGTGGTGGTGCCCAGCGCATTGAGCGCGCTCGCCGTTGCCGACATCGCCGCGCAGAGAATCACCGCGAGCAGCAGGCCCACCAGCCCGGGTGGAAACCGCGTCATCACGAAAGTCAGAAACACGTAGTCGGCGTCCTTCACGTTGGCGCGCGGGCTGACGTCCTTCACGAGCTTGCGGGTGTCGGCTCGCACCGTGCGCGCTTCGGTCTCGAGGAGTCGCAACTGCGTCACCGTCGCGTCGTCGTGCTGTGCGAGCCACGTGTCGATGAGCGCGCGCTTCTGCGTGAAGAGTTGCTGGTGTTTCTGTTCGAGCGCCGAGAGTTCGGCGGCCCGTGCAGACGCGCGCACCGTCTCGAGCTCGGGCGCGTTGAAGAACACCGGCGGCGCCTGGAACTGGAACGACACGAAGACGAACACGCCGACGAGCAGAATCAGCAGCTGCATCGGCACCTTGAGCAACCCGTTGAAGAGCAGGCCCCAGCGGCTCTGCTCGAGCGACTCTCCCGACAAGTAGCGCTGCACCTGCGACTGGTCGGTGCCGAAGTAGGCGAGGGCGACGAAGGTGCCACCCGTGATGCCGGACCAGAACGTGTACCGGGTCTCGAGGCGCGGCGTGAAGTCGATGGCCTTCAGCTTGCCGAACGCGCCCGCGAGGCCGAACGCGTCACGTACCGAGACCGCCTCGGGAAGACTCGACACGATGAACACGAACGCGAGCGCCATGCCGCCGAGCATCACGGCCATCTGCAGCTGCTGCGTCTGGTTCACCGCCCGCGTGCCGCCCGACACCGTGTAGGCGATGACGACGACGCCGATGACGAGGTTCGTCCACATCAACGACCAGCCGAGCACCGTCGAGAGAATGATGGCCGGCGCGTAGATGGAGAGCCCCGCGCCGAGCCCGCGCTGCAGGAGAAAGATGAGCGCCGTGAGCTGTCGCGTCTTCAGGTCGAAGCGCTGCTCGAGGTACTCGTACGCGGTGAGCACCCGCGTGCGGTAGTAGATGGGCACGATGGTGGCCGAGAGCACGACCATCGCGATGGGCACGCCGAAGTAGAACTGCACGAAGCCCAGGCCGTCTTCGAAGCCCTGCCCCGGTGTGGAGAGGAACGTGATGGCGCTGGCCTGCGTCGCCATGATGGAGAGGCCAATCGTCCACCACTTCGCGTCGGAGCCACCACGCAGGTACGCGCCCGCGTTCTGCGCGCCGCGCGTCTTCCACACGCCGTACGCGACGATGGCGCCGATGGTGCCGACGAGCACGGCCCAGTCGAGCGTGCTCACGCGTAGCTCCAGCTCATCACCGCGAGCAGCAGAATCTCGAGCGCGAGCGCGCCGAGCACCACCACGTACGCCGTTCCCCAGCGCCGCTCAGGTTCCATGGTCGAGCAGGTTCGCGAAGAGCCGGTACGCGCCGGGAACACCCGCGGGCAGCTGACGGAAGAACGACAGCCCCGTGTAGATGAAGCGGCCCTTGCCGTGCCGCAGGAAGAGCAGGCTGCCCTTCGAGGGCTTCTCACCGCGGTCGTTCAGCGAGAGCGGCGTCTCGTAGTGCGAGTCCCACGAGTTGGCGAAGTAGAGGCCACGCTCCTGCACCCAGCCGGTGAAGTCGTCGTCGCCGATGGTGTTCGGTGACTTCAGCAGCAGGTGCGCGTCGCGGGTGACGACAGCGTCTTCGTCGGTGACGCGGTCTTGTGAGAGCTCGAAGGGTAGCGGACCGATGGTCGCGGGCACCGAGCTGAGCCAGTTCTTCGTGTTGTACTGCGCGACGAGCGTGCCGCCGTTCTTCACGTACTGCATGAGCCGCTCGTACACGGCCGGCAGCTTCGGGTTCACGTTGTACGCACGCACGCCGACGACGATGGCGTCGAAGCGCTCGAGGGCTCCGGTGCGCAGCAGCTCGTCATTGAGCAGCGTCACCTCGTAGCCGGCCTGCGTGAGCGCCGCGGGCACGTCGTCACCAGCGCCGACGATGTAGCCGACACGCGTCGTCTTCCCTCGCCGCAGGTCGACGCGGAGCAGCTTCACCTGCGCCGCCGTCAGCACTGTCTGAATCGGAATGTGTGCGTACTCGACGCGCGTGAGGGTCTTCGCGGGCGCTCCATCGAGCAGCACCGAGAACGCGCCCGTCGTCGGAGCCGTCTTGCTCGCGGGCTTCACCTTGAAGATGACCTTCGTGTCGGTGCCCTTCTTGTCCAGAGCGTAGGGAGCGGTCGCCGGCTCGCAGACGAAGCCAGCCGGCACGTCGAGCTTCACCTCGCCACGCTGGGAGTCCGTGTTCGCCGAGAGCGTCACCTCGACGACCTTCGCGGTCAGGTCGGTGAAGACCAGCAGCTCCGTATTCGCGCGCGCGACGACCGGCGGCAGCACTTCGATGGGGCGGTGACGCTCACCCACGGTCGGGTCGGTCCATCGGAACGTCGCGGGACGACGCAGTGAGAACGTGTGGCCCGCCGAGGAGAAGCGGTACTCGACGATGAAGGGCGATGGCAGCTCGGGAGCGCCGATGGGCTGCGTCGGGGCGACGCCCCACGTGCCCTTCTGTGGCGGCAGGTCGAGAAAATACGGACTCGAAAGCGACGCGGTGACGTCCAGTTCGACCGACAGCTTCGCGGGCTTGCCGCGCTCGAGGACGGTGGCTGGCGTGAGTGACGCCGTTCCGACGGTCACTGCATCGAGCGTGATGGGGGTTCCCGAACGCTCCAGCGCCATCACGTCGAGCTTCAGCTTCGCGCCCGGCACCACGCTCGTCGTCGTCGCGCTCGCCTGCACGAAGAGGCCCGCGCAGTTCGCGATGAGGTCGGTGAGCTGGTCGAGCTTGCGCTCCTTCCACGGGTTCGCCGGCAGCGCGCGCAGCGCC
Organism: Archangium gephyra; assembly: GCA_943370055.1. Taxonomy (GTDB): domain Bacteria; phylum Myxococcota; class Myxococcia; order Myxococcales; family Myxococcaceae; genus Xiheimicrobium; species Xiheimicrobium gephyra_A. The sequence goes on along the minus strand of CALRPN020000103.1, from coordinate 3,813 downwards.
TCGAGCGCCAGCAGCAGCGTGGGAATCGACTTCGCCGGAGCGTCGACCTTGAACTCGGCCGTCGCCTTCTCGAGCAGGCCCGAGAACTTCTCCGAGCCGGCGACGCGCTTCCAGCTCGTGTCGAGCCCTTCGAAGAGCGACTTCTTCGCGACGTCACCATCGAGCGGCGCGAAGTACTCGACGCTGCCTTCGTGCACGGGCGCGGCGCCGAAGCCCTGGCTCTTGTGCATGCTGCGGCTGGTCGCGGCGAGCTCTCCGTAGGAGTAGCCGAGCAGCGGGCTGAACTGGCTCGAGTCCCACGTCACCGAGCCTTCGGGCGGCTTGAAGGCCGGGTCGGGCGCCCACGCGTTCCACACGATGCGCTTCGCCTGCCAGACCTGAACGCGGTCGAGCTGCTCGGGGTGAAACGTCGGGTCCGCCGCGGCGCGAAAGGCCAGCACCGCCAGCTTCGCCGACGCCGTGTGGTGGCCGTGCGTGGTGCCAGGCAGGGGAGAGAAGCGCGTGATGATGAGGTCTGGCCGCAGCGAACGAATGACGAAGACCGCGTCGGCCAGCACGTCGTCGGGAATCGAGTCGGGCTTGCCGGCCCAGATGGCCATCGTCTCGTCGACGCTCTTCGAGTACCCGAAGTCGCGCGCGCGGGTGAAGTACTGCTCGGCGCCGTCGACGCGCCGGGCCGCGAGCAGCTCTTGCGTGCGAATGACGCCGAGCAGCGGGCCGAGCTCCGGGCCGATGAGGTTCTGGCCTCCTTCACCGCGCGTGAGCGAAAGGTACGCCGTGCGGAACTTCATCTCGTTCGCGAGCGAGCCGAGCAGCCGCGTGTTCTCGTCGTCAGGGTGCGCCGCGACGTAGAGCGCCGTGCCGACGACCGAGAGTCCTTTCAGGTCGTTGAGTAGCTGCGCACCGTCGCGCGCTTCGGCCGGAGCCGAGAGGAGCAGAGAGAGCATCAGGGCCTTCATGAATGAGTCCTCGTGAGGCGGCGGTAGTGCGCCTCCCACTGGTCGACGATGGGCGACAGCTGGAATCGGGAGACGGCTGCGTCTCGTGCGGCGCGCGACATGTTCCGGTGCAACCCGGCGTCGGTGAGGAGCCGGCGTGCGCTCGCGGCCATCGCACCGACGTCTCCGACCGGGTGGAGGAAGCCGTTCACGCCATCAGTGACGACCTCGGGCAGTCCACCGACGTTCGACGCGATGACGGGAACGCCGCAGCTCATCGCCTCGAGCGCCGCGAGCCCGAAGCTCTCGACCTCGCTGGGGAGCAGGAACACCGCGCCGCGCTGAAGCAGCGGAGCAACGTCACGACACTCGCCCAGCAACGTCACGCCACGCACGCCATCGCGACGAATGACGCTCTCGACGTTCGCGCGTTCGGGCCCGTCACCGAGGAGCAACAGCTCGTCTGCGCCGCTGCGGGCGTGAATCGCGAGCACGTCTTCGATGCGCTTCACCGAGCGGAAGTTCGAGTTGTGCACCAGCACCCGGCCGGCTGGAGCGCCTGGCGCGAACCGCGTCGTGTCGACGAAGTTCGACAGCACCTGCACGTCGACGTCGGCGAGCGCGGTGGCCTTCGCCGCGAGGAACTTCGAAGGTGCGGTGACCAGTTGGGCGCGACGGAGCGCGTGACGGACCATCGGCGCGTAGGCCTGATCAGCTCCGAGCGTCAGCACGTCGGTTCCATGCACGGTGACGACGAGCGCGGGAGCCTTCTGGCCCAGCACCTCGCCCGCGAGCGCAGCGCTGATCGCGAAGGGCAGGGCGTAGTGCACATGCACCACGTCGAGCTCGAGCCGGGTCAACGTCGAGGCCAGCGCGAGGCCGAGCTCTCCCGAGGGCAAGACGGGATGCGTCGGAACACCCACCTCGTGCACCGTCACGTTCGTCGCTTCGCCCAGTCGTGGCGGCCGCGCGGTCGCGATGAAGTGAACGTCGTGTCCACGCTCCGCGAGCGAGAGGCCCAGCTCGGTCGCGATGACGCCGCTGCCGCCGTAGCTGGCGTGACAGACGATGCCGATGCGCAGCCCGCTCATGCGAACTCCGGAGAGAGCGTGATGACCTCGTGGCCGAACGGAACGATGCGCGACTCGACGACCTTCACGAACGCCTCGACGCCGAACGACGCGAAGAACCCGGCCGCGCCGAGTACGCGCTCCTGCGGTTGACCGTTGGGAAAGAGCGCGCGCTGCAGTCGATCGACCCGGCCCGCGAGCACGTCGTCTTTCGTGAGGCGCTCCCGGTTGAGGCGAGTTCCCAACCGATTGGCGGCGCGCGCGATGGTCTTGCGCGTTCGCTCCACGGCATCGTCGACGCCCTGCACCCGTGACAGCACGGGCTCGAGGGCCGCCAACAGTTGCTGCTCGACGTCGTCTGCTGCGACCGCGGGAGTGAGCTTTCGAAGCAGCGCCTCTCGCGACACCTCGACCGCCTCAGGCGTGAGCCCCAACTTCTCCAGCAACGCCCTCGGCCGCGCCTCGACGACGCGAAACCGCGCGCGCGGCATCACCATCGGCATCGGCAATCCAAAGTGCGAATACAGCGGAGCCAGCTGCGCGAAGTAGTTCAGCTCGCCCGGGCCTCCGACGATGGCGGCCGTTGGCAGCAGCGTGTCTTGAATGATGGGCCGAAGCAGCGCCGAGCTGCTCACGCAGAGCGGATCCTCCGGGAGCCGCGCCGAAGGCTCTGCCCGAAACCGTGCGCCATCGCGCCCTTCAGGATGAACGAACGTGAGCGCCGCATCACGAACGCGCACCTGCACGTCGAAGCCAGCGCGCTCGAGCTCGTCACTGCGCTGCTGGAGCACTCGCGTGATGACGTCGCACTCCGCCAGCGCGCGCTCGTGCACGGGACGCACGGCCTTCGCGAGCACCTCGTCACGCGGGTCGAGGATGATGAGCGAGGGAAACAGCTCCGAGAGCACGCCGGCGAACGCCGTCACCCACGTCGCTTCAGGGCGGTAGTGACGGGCGAACAGCGCCGAGACCTCGTCCGCATGCGGCCACCCTTCTATGGCACCACGCAGCGTCGCGAGCGCTTCATCGACACCCGCTCCAAGCCGCACCGACGACATCGAGGCGCGCTCCACGTGCTGCGAGGCGAGCGAGATGTTCGTCAGCGCTCCCTCTTGCTGCTGCACGACGCAGTGGGCGATTTCCTCGAAGTCGTGGTCCTCGCTCTGCAGCCAGAAGACAGGCACGCACTCGAGCGCGCGCGCCGTCACGACCGCCGTCGCCGCTTTGTAGAGGGAGTACAGCGGGCCGAGGAACAACCCGACCTGCTGTCCCGTCACCACGACGGCCGCGCCACTCGCGAGCGAATCGAGCGACTGCCCTCGTGCTGGCGTCATCGGCCGTCGCGCCGCCTGCTCGCGGAGCGCCGACACGACCTCGGCCTTCATCCCGCGCGCACGGGCCTGCCGAACGAACTCCGGCCGTCTCGATGGGTGACGAAAAGCGTCATCGAGAAAGCGAAGTGCGCTCGGCTCGGCCCGAAGGAACGCGGGGGAAAAGGCCGACATCGACGACTTACTTGCCCTTCCAGTCGGTCAGCGCCTTCTTCACGTCGGCTGCGTAGAAGAAGCCCTCGGGCTTCACCTGGCCGAGCGTGTTCGCCTTCTCCGCGAGCGGCAGCGCTTCCTTGAACTTGCCCTGGCCCGCGAGCACCTGCGCTTTGACCCACGTGTTCAGCCACGTCTCGCTGATGGCGATGGACTTGTCGGCGAACTCGAGCGCGTTGGGGAAGTCCTTCGCCTCGAGGTAGTAGCGCGCGGCCTGCGTCATCTGCGCCGACGGGTTCTCGGCCATGGCCTTGATGTTCG
>CALRPN020000102.1:0-15314 GCA_943370055.1 Archangium gephyra | reverse complement strand
GTCGCCGAGCAGGCTGCGCCGTTGATCGACAGACTGCGCAAGTTCCCGGCCGACCCCAGAATCGTCGACGGGCTGCTCGCGCTCGCCGACTCACCGCCCACGGGCATGCGCGGTCGAAAGGCGGCTCCGTTCTGGAGTGCCGTCTTCACCACCATCGGCGCGATGGGCGACCCGCGCTCGGTCGCGAGACTGAAGGCGCTGCGCGCCAGGTGGGCAGGCGATTCACAAGAGCGCCCGCACATTCACTGGGCCGACTCCAGCGCAGTGCTGCTCGCGGCGTTCGACTCCGTGAAGCTCGCGCCGCCACCCAGGCCGAAGAAGTTGGGTTCGAAAGACACGGCACTGCTGCTCGGCCTCCAGCCCCCTGCGCCTTCGAATGACGTCGGGGCGGTGACGGCGCAGGTCTTCGCGCGACCTGAAGACGACGACGTGCGGCGCGTGCTCGGCGACCTGCTGCTTGAGCGCGGCGACGTTCGCGGCGAGCTGATCAACCTCCAGCTGCTTGCGACGCTCGACGCTGCGCAACGCAAGCGGGCGAAGGAGCTGCTCGATCGCCACGCCCGCACCTGGCTGGGTCCGCTCGAGCCGGCGATTCTCAAGAGCGGGCTCGTCTACCGACGCGGGTTTCCGGCGGTCGCGAAGCTCTCGACCAACCAGAGATCCGTCGTCGACAGCGTGATGGGCCGCCCCGAATGGAACACCTTCGAAGCGCTCGACGTGGAGCAGTGGCCGGGTGAATCGAGGAAGGCGTTCCTCGCGCAGCCGCTCCTCGGTTTGCGTCGCGTGTCGATGGTGGAAGAGCCGGGCGAGCTGCCCAACCGGCCCCTCGAGTGGCAGGCGCTCAGCGTTCGTCTCGGGCGCGCCGAACATCTTGCCGCGCTCTCGAAGCTGTCGACTCTGCCGAAACTGAAATGGTTCGGCTTCGAATCGCAGCTGCGGAGTGACGAGCGCGGGAGCCTCGCCACGTTCTGGAAGTCAGCCGTCGCCCGCCGCCTCGAGACCATCAGCGGCTTCGACTTCGTCGACTGGGCACTCGAAGCACCGCTCAACATCACCAGGCTCGACGATCGTTACTGCGCTGGAGAGCGAACGCCGAGTGGCCTCGTGGTCAGCATCGCCTGGGATTTCCCGCAGGACCTCAGCACCTTCCGCTCGACGCTTTCGCAGGTGAAGAAGCAGCTGTGTTCAGTGAAGGTGACCACGAAGGGCGAAGTCGACCGGGCCGAGAAGAAGGCGCTGGAGAAGGCGGCGGGCTGCTCCGTCGAGTGGGCCGTGCGCGGCGTGAAGGCCTGACGTTCAGGTGTCGATGCGCGCGCGCATCGCGTCGAAGACGATTCGGCCCAGCGCGGTGTTCAGGTACTTCGCGACGTCGGTCTGACCCGACATGCCATCGAGCGACGCCGGTGACTTCGCGTCGGCGATGAAGCCTCCGAGCGCGGCACCGGTCTCGAGGTCGAAGACGAGCAGCTCGACCGAGAGGTGCCCTGGTCGGTACGTCTTCGAGGCCTTGTCGACGGTGGGCTGGGTGAAGGCGCGCTGGCGGGCAACCGCGAGGTAACGGAGGCCCGCACAACGCTTCACCTCGTTGACCGCGTCGAACTGAGCCGTGGCTGCGACAGGGGTGAGCTGCGAGAGCTGCTCACAGCGCGACAGTCGCCACCAGAACTCATCGCAGATGGGAGCGTCGGGGAAGCAGGCGCCGAGGGAGGTGAGCTGGTCGACGGTGATGAGGGTCGCCGAGGCCTTGCGGCCGCCGGGCAGCGCGAGGGTGTCGGCGCTGAGGCGTGGCGTGGTGTCGACGGCCTGCTTGATGCGGGGCAGCATCGCGAGGTGCGTCTTCACGGTAGTCGCGGCCGATTCGAAGGCCGGGTCGACCGCTGGCGGCGCTGGTTTGCAGGCGGAGATGGCGACGAAGGTCACCACGACGAAGCGCGAGGGCATGAGGCAGTGTACCCGGAGAAACTCCGGCCCCACGAAGGCTTCGCCCCGGCTGCCTGTCGCATTCGCGATGAAGTACACCGTACGGATGCGCCAGTTCGTCGTGGGGTTCGTGCTTCTCGGAGTTGCGTGCGGCACCACGGTGGTCTCGCCTGATGGCGGAGCTGGGGGCGGACCCGCGACGGCGGGAGGATCCGGAACGGCTGGTGGATCCGCAACGGCTGGTGGATCCGCAACGGCTGGTGGATCCGCAACGGCTGGTGGATCCGCAACGGCTGGTGGATCCGCGACGGCTGGTGGATCGGCGACGGCAGGAGGATTCGCAACGGCAGGAGGATCCGCAGCGGCTGGTGGATCCGCAACTGCTGGCGGCTCGGCTGGTGGTGGTGCTGCGAACACCTGCGGCCCGCTCGAAGCGGCCTACCTCGTCGCTGTCGAGACGGCGAAGCGATGTCCGCTCAACGCGCTGGTGAACCCATGCAGCGCGACGCGGCCGAACGTCGTCACCTGCGGCTGCCCGACCTACATCGATCCGAACAACGCTGCGCCGGTCGACGCGATTCAGACGCAGTACACCGACGCCGGCTGCGTGCCGATGGCGTGCCCGCGATGCGCTCCGCTCGACGCGGGTTCGTGCGAGCCAGTCGATGGTGGCGCCATCGGCTTTGGCGTCTGCGTCGATCGCCGCTAGCGGGTGCCGGTCGTCTGGAAGATTTCGAGAGGAGCACAACTCAACGCGAAGCTGCCTTGGCGTGGAGCTGCACTTTGGTGACACGCCCCTCACGGTCGAGCTCGACCTTCACCGAGTTGCCATCTGGGCGACTCGCGCGAACCAGCGTCTGTTCGTGCTCTACGGTGAAGCCCAGCTCATCGAGGAATCGCTCGAGGCACGCTCGCATCGGCAATGCGGTCTCGGGTTGAAAGCCGAGCAACACTCCAGGCAGGAACACCAGGGGGAAGTCCTTCAGATCGGTCGGGCCGCCATCGATGAGCATCACGGCGGTGGTCCCATTCCCAGCATCGGCGAAGTGCACCGCGCGGTGGCCGGCCAGCTCGCCAGCGACCCACGCGAGTTCTCTGAAACGAACCCATTCACCGGCGACCTTGCGCTCGCGAAAGACGCCGTAGCCCGGCTTCTCACCGAGTGCGCGCAGCGCATTGACGGCTTCGAGCGACGGGCCCCACTGAGCGGCGCCGGGGTTCGCCCACGCCCAGAGGAACGTGTCATCTCGCTCCGAGTGGGTGCCGAGCATCTGCGCGTTGTAGGTCTCGTCGCCAAAGGTGACGGTGGCCTCGTCGAGCCGCGCCCGCCACGGCTTGTCGGCGGTGAGCTCGACCAGCATGCGACTGCGCGCGGCGCCACAGAGCCCATACTCGACGACATCGCGGTCATACAAAGAGATGTCTGGCGCCTTGGCGCCTGCGTCGTCGCTCATGATTCACTCAGCCCATCATCGAGGTCCCGAGGGTGCCAGCTTCGTCCGCTCACGCCTCAGAGCAGCACCTGCGGCTTCCACGGCTTCTGCAGCAGCGGCCGGAGCGTCGCCTTCCCCGTGTCGACCTCGAGCACCAGCGGCCCCACCGCGCCCTCGTAGTCGACGAGCGCGTGTAGCTCGCGCCCCACGACGCGCACCGGTCGCGCCAGCCCCACGACCGAGAGCGGTGCTGTCGGGTGCCAGGTCTTCACCAACTCGGCCGTGTCGTAGAGCTTCGCGCCGGTGACGTGACAGAGGGCCTCGAGCGTTCGTCGTGGAGCCCCGAGGCAGGCGTCGGCGGCCTCGATGATGCCGGTCTGCACGCCCTTGCCCGTCGGCCACCCAATCCACGCGCCGTCGTGCACGAACAGCGGCGTGAGAAACGACGGCCGCGTGCTGCCGTTGCCGTATTCGACCCACGCCACGGCGCCGAAGTCGTGAACCGCCACGACGAACGACGGATGATCGGCCGCCGCTCCGAAAGACGCCATCAAGCTCGACGCAGCGCTGGTGCCCCACCGCGACACAATCTCGGTCAGCGCTCGCGCGTGCAGGGTCAACCGGGCGTGCGGCACTTCGCTCGCCACGTGCGGAATGGAGACTGCTCTCGGTACGAGGGGCCCTCCGAGGTACTGGGGCTCGGGTCGCGGTGGGTCGAAGTCGATCACCGCGGAAGTCTGTCGCGCAGCCCCGCGAACAACAACGACGAGCGCGGCGTCAGTCCGCCCGCAGCTGCTTCGACCTCAGCAGCAGGTACACCGCGAAGCCCGTCGCCACGCCGGGAGCGACGCCCAACACGAGCGCCACCCAGCCGTGCCTGATGCCGTGCGCCTTCGCCTCGTAGACGACCCACGCGCCGAGCACGAACCAACAGAAGATCGTGTCGAGCGAGTAGCCCGTCGCGAAGGGGTTCACGAAGCCTCCCGCCAACGCGCCGACAACGTCAGGCGCTTGCAGCGGAGGAACGCAGATGGCCATGAAGGCGACCGCGAAGGTCGACCCGAGCGCGACGAGCACGATTCGAAAGACGGTGAGCGTCATGATGGGAGTCACCTCGCATACGAGGGCTCAACGACAGCGCTGCAACTCAGGCAGGCTCGTCTGGAAGCACTGACATGCGAAGAAGCACGGTGGATCTTCTCCGCAGCTGTTCGTGCAACCAGAGAAATAGAATCCCGCGTCTCCACAGGTTGGCACCGCATTCAGCCACCCTGGGGTTCCGCCCGAGCCTGGCGCTCCGGGCGCGGTGCAGCCTCGGTCACAGTTGTCACCCTGAACCGTGGTGCACTCCGCGCCTGTCGTACTTCGCTCGAGTGCTGGCGTTCCCGAACAGTCGAAGTCGTAACCTCCACACCCGATTCGCTCGCGCTCGAAGTACTGCAGCTGACCGGGGCGGGCGTCAGGGTCCTGGTCGCAGCAGTCTCCGGTCGCCGACACGTACCCGCTCGGAGCCGTGGTACCGCAGCGCTGGGTGATCGACGCTGATGGGCCAAACCCGTCGGAGTCGGTGTCGAGGTAGAAGGCCGTGCAGACTCCAATCACACATTGCTCGGCGTTGGAGCAGACTGCGCCAACCGTCAGCTTTGCCACGCACGTCATTCCGCTACAGAAGAAGCCCGCTGAACAATCGGCCGTCGACATGCACGTCGTCGGACAGCTCGCGGAGGAAGCGCCGCAGCGGAAGGCTCCGCACCCGGCGTCTGACTGGCCTGGTGTGAACTGGCAGGTGCCACGACCGCTGGGCAGATCACACCGGTCACAGGCACCACTGCACGCCGTGTCACAACAGACACCATCCGAACAATTGCTCGAAGCGCAGACTCCGGCATCGCGGTCACTGCAGCTCTGCCCGTTGCTCAGCTTGCCGCCACAGGTGCCGTTGATGCAGGAAACTCCTCCGACGCACTGGGCGCCGCCGTCGCAACTCTGGGGACACGCGGCAGCGGTGCCGTTGCAGACGTACGGTGCGCACGAGGGCCGCTCGCCTGCGGCTCCGGCGCCGATGATGGTGCAGGTCCCGGTCGTGCAGCTGTCACAGCCCTCACCACACGCCGTGTTGCAGCAGAACCCATCGGCGCAGAAGCCCGAGGCACACTGGTTGGCGCCTGAGCAGAGGTCACCGTTGGCCTTCTTCGCGGCGCAGCTCTGTTGGTTGCGGCAGTAGCTCGAGCCCACGCACTCGTCGTCGGACTGGCAACCGGAGGGACAGCGCCTGCTCGCCCCGTCACACAGATACCCGCCGTCACACGATGGTGTGCCTGACGCTCCACGCGAAACGAGCGAGCAGGTCCCCACGAGGGTGGGCTGCGTGCAGGAGTCACAGCCCTCGCCACACTCGGTATTGCAACACACGCCATCGGCACAGAACCCCGAGACGCACTGGCTGGCCGATGTGCAGGGAATGCCGTTGTCGAACTTGAGCCGGCAACCGGCGTCGCCGTTGCAGAAGTTCCCGCCCGCGCAGTGCTGGTCGACGCTGCAGCTGCCGCGGCAGACGTCGTTGAGCTCGTCACAGGCATACAGGCCGCAGGACTGAACGATGGGCGCTGCGCACACGCCCGCACCGTCACAGCGCCGGCTGCCAGAGAGGCTGCTCTGCTGACAGACCGAAGGTGCGCACAGAACGCCAGCATCGGCAGAACGGTCTGACGGGCAGACGCCGCCCGTACACACCTCAGTGCGGTCGCACGGCCCCGTGGAGGCCCTGCACACCTGACCTGCGCACTCCGGCCGAGCACAGTCGCAGCCGGCGCCAGCGTCGGCTCCACCATCGACCATGATCACCGTGCCGCCTGCAGAGCCACCACCCGAGAGGCCACCTCCCGAAGCACCGCCGCCCATGCCCGAGTCGGTCATCGCGCTGGCCATGCGGCAGACGCGCTCGGCGGTGCAGACGTAGCCCGTGGGGCAGCTCCCGTCAGACGCGCAGCCCGTGCCCTCCGGATCGAACTGATACTGACAGGCGGCGATACCGACTCCGATGAAGACGAGGGTTCGCTTCATGCGTCACCAGCTTCCTGAGAGCGCGACCGCGCCCGGCAGAGGGATCACTGCGACTTGAGCGGCCCGCCCAGTCAGCCACCACACGACGCCTCCAGCGGCGGCTGCGAGGCCAGCACCGAGCAGGGTCGGCCCGAGAATGATGTTGCGATTGAAGGCGGTGCCTGTCTGTTGAACGTCGACCCAGCTGTGGCTCGCACGCCAGCCCGTGTCGTTGAGCGAACCCCAGTCAGCGGCCGCGAGCCCCGTGAAGACGGCGCCGACGATGGCAACGGCAGCACCCGCGATGACGAGCACGAGCGGCACTGCCCCGACTCGCGCGGGCCCCGTCGGGTCGAGAGAGCGGACCAGGTCTTTCACCATCGCGGTGAGCACCTCGAAGACCTCAGCGTCGTTCTGCGTGGTCTTGCCATCACGCCAGGTCGCGGCGCCGTTGCTGGCCTGCAACAGCTTGAGGTCGAGCCGATAGGCCTTCCCGAGGCGCGCGACCGAGCCGGTGACGAGCCAGGGCGTGCCCAGCGCACCGGAGAGTTCTGCGAGGCACACGCTCTCGGCACAGCCGAGCAGTTGTTTCTGCCGCTCGACCCCGAGCATCGAGGCGACGTCGCTCTGCCCGACGACGTCGAGGTTCTTCGAACGCTGCAGCTCGGTCAGCACCGACTCGCTCAGCGAGTCTGCCAACGGCTGCAGGTCGCGCTCCGAGGCGGTCAGGTTCAGCACCATGACCTTGGTGCGGCCCTCGGCCTGCGAGCCTCCCGCGAGGAGCACGGCACACAGGACTGCAAGCCGCGCCACGTGAATTGGACGAATGAGAGGCATTGAGCTCGGAGTCCGGTGAAGAGTTTCTGCTGAGCATCGGTCCTGAAACGGCTGCTGCTCACCACGAAGCCGTCGAACCAAAGCGCGAAATGGATGAGTCGTCGACGATGACCTCTCGAATTGTTCAGTCTGCGCGTGCGGTTTCGTGAGGCGTTGCCAGACTGCGCCTCGTGAACCTCGATCCTGAAGTCGTGGCCAACGTGTTGGCGAACGTCTCGGTGTTGCGCAGCATCGAGCGCGAATCACTGCTGCTCCTCGCCGCCCACCTCGAGCCGCTCTCGGTGAAGCCGGGCGCCGCGGTCGTGCGCGAAGGTGACAAGGCCGACGCGCTCTTCTTCGTCATCGACGGCGAGGCCGAGGTCGTTCGTGGCGGCCTGCACGTGCAGACCATTCGCGCGGGCGGAGAGTTCGGCTCCTTCGGCATGGTGACGGGCCGGGTGCGCGCAGCGACGGTGACGGCGAAGACCCAGCTCGTGCTCGCCAAGCTCTCACCCGCGGCGTGGAGCGCGCTGCGTGAAATCGCTCCCGCGACGGCGCTGCAGCTCGTCGAGGCGCTCTTCGCCCAGGCCAGAGAAGAGCTCACCCACGTCACCGACGTCGTCGGCTCGCTGATGAAGGAGCGCTCGCTGCCTCGCACCGGAGAGGTCCGCGTGAAGCTGCTCGGCGGGCAACAGCTCGTCCGCACCGGAACCCGCGTCGACGCGCTCTTGCCGAAGGAGCTCGACGGCCACCTCGTCGTCGCGGCGCTGATGAACCACAAGCCCGTCTCGCTCAAGACGCCCGTCGTCTCGGACACCACGCTCGCGCCGCTCACGGTGAATCACTGGGAAGGGCGGCAGATCTACGCCCGCAGCGTCGGCCTGCTGCTGCTCGAAGCCGCACACGGCGCAGGGCTCGACGTCACCGTCGGCCCCTCGGTGGGCACACACCAGCTGCTCGAGCTGACGGCGAGCACGCGCTCCCTCGACTCCATCGCGGGCGAGCTGCACGAGCGCATGCTCTCGCTCTCGGGCCGCTCCTTGTCACTGCGTCACGAGTACTGGACCGTCGACGAAGCGCGGCAGCACTTCACGAACCGCGGCTGGCTCGCGCCTGCGCAGCTGCTCACCACCCACCGAGCCGCCACCGTCTCGCTCGTCACCTACGCCGACGTCTACGCGCTCAGCCCCGGCCCGATGATGCCGCGCACGAGTGACCTGAGCGGCTTTCAGGTCGCGGTCAGCCATGGCCACCTCACGCTCGACCTCGGCGCCCGCGACCCACGCCGCAGCAGCTTCACCGTGCCCGCGCCCGAGGGCTCGATGGTCGAGGAGCACCGCCGGTGGACGCGCTCGATGGGCGTCACCAGCGTCGGCGCCTTCAACGACCTCTGCATCACCGGCCGGGTCTCTCAGCTGATCCGCGTCGCCGAGGGCTTTCACGAGAAGCAGATCAGCCTCGTCGCCGACTCCATCGCGAAGGCGCGCGACCGGCTGCGCATCATCGCCATCGCCGGCCCTTCGTCATCGGGCAAGACGACGTTCATCAAGCGGCTCTCGGTGCAGCTGCAGATCAACGGTGTCACGCCCATCAGCCTGTCCCTCGACGACTACTACGTCGACCGCGAGAAGACCCCGCGTGACGAGAGCGGCGAGTGGGACTTCGAGGCCCTCGAAGCCATCGACCTGCCGCGCCTTCAGGACGACCTGCGCCGTCTGCTGGCCGGTGAACGGGTGACGCTCTCGCGCTTCGACTTCAAGACGGGCAAGAGCATTCCCGCTGGAGGGCACACGCTCGAGATGAAGCCGGGCGACGTGCTGCTCATCGAAGGAATCCACGGACTGAACCCGGCGCTGCTGGGAGACGTGCCGAAGGAGGGCCAGCTGTTCCGCGTGTTCGTGCACCCCGCGACCGCCCTGCCCTTCGACGCGCTCTCGCGCATGAGCCCGACCGACATTCGCCTGCTGCGCAGAATCGTGCGCGACCGTCACACGCGCGGCTACAGCGCGGCCGAGAACATCGCGCGCTGGCCATCGGTGCAGGCGGGGGAGCGCAAACACATCTTCCCCTTCCAGCAGCAGGCCGACGCCGTCTTCGACTCGGCGCTCGTCTACGAGCCCGCCGTGCTGAAGGTGTTCGCCGAGCGGTACCTGCTCGAGGTGCCGCCGACGCACCCGGCGTACGCGACCGCGTGGAGACTGCGCCACCTCATCGACCGCTTCGTCGCCATCTACCCCGACCACGTGCCGCCCACCTCCATCCTGCGGGAGTTCATCGGGGGCAGCGGCTTCGAGTACTGAGGCGGATCGTCTTCCTCGCCTGCGGCACCGAAGTGAATACGATGCACCTGCCGCTCGTCTGCGGCGCACCTCTTCCCACGGGAGCACCGCATGTCGATGTCTCGGGCCGGCTTCGTTGCAGGCGTCTGTCTCGCGTCACTCTCGTTCGCGCAGGCGGTTCAGGGCGAGGCGCCTCCACCGCTGCCTGCGGCGACCCGGCCAGTCGATGCGCCGATGGCTCCTGTCGAAGAGCCGTACAAGATGGGCGTGCGGGTCGGCGGCAGCGCGGGCATCGGCGCGTGGATTCCCGGCATGATCAGCTTTCATCTCTTCGACCTGCACGGCGGCATTCAGGTGAGCCCGATGTTCGCGGCGTATCTGCGCGTTGGGTACAACGCCTCCGTCGGCCTCGGCATCATGGTCAGCGCGTCGGGCGCGTCGGTGTCGGCCGGTGCAGCAGGCATGTGGCTCGTGGGCGCGAACGCCGAGCTGGGCCTCGGTGATTCCTTCTTCCTTGCGGGCGGCCCACAGGTCGGCATCGGCGCCTGGGCTCGCACGCGCGTCACCGGCGGAACCAGTGGAGGGACGGTTCAGGCCATCGTCTCGCAGGGCGCGCACCCCGGCCTCAACTTCAAGCTCGGCGTCGGGCTCGGTCAGCCGAACAAGGTGACGAAGCGCCGCACGCAGGCCACCATCGCGCTCGACCTCTCGTTGCTCTACGCCCCCAACGTCACCGAAGGCAGCATCGGCGCGAGTCAGCAGGGCGCGAGCGTGGCGGTCAATTTCACCGAGGCCCTCGCCGTCGTTCCCACGCTGCACGTCGGCTTCGAGTTCCGCTGAGCGTCACGGACTGAGCGTGGCAGCGCCTTCACTCCTGAGCGCTGAGCTCGACCTGATGAGCGCCCGGCGCCGCTGACCGTCTCGCGAGTAGCGGATGGTGAGCGGTTCGTTCTCGATGCTGATGATGACGTCGCCGTGCCGAAGCCCTGCTCGCGCGAGCAGAGACTGCGGCGTGAGCTCGGTCACGAGGAACGCGCCCTGTCCGCCGGGGAGCAATCGCGCTTCGGCCTCGATGCGCTCGGTGGGCATCAAGGTGAGGTCGATGCGTTCGTTGCCTCGGCGGAGCTCCACCCTGAACCGGCGCGCGCACCGCAGCGTCGAGTAGATGACGAGCGCCTTCTCGGGGCTGGTGAGGTCGAGGCCGTTGATTCGTTCGACGACGTCGCCGTTCTCCAGTCCCGCGGCGCTCCACGTCGAGCCCGGGCGAATCGAGAAGAGCTTGAAGCCAATCGGCACGCCACGCTCGAAGGCGGGCACGATTCGGGCCTGGGGTGCGAGCTGAGTCAGCCGGTCGGGGTCGAAGAGGGGTCGGCACTCGCGCTGTTCGACCCACGCCGTGCTCGACGCTGCGACCTCGAGGCCAGAGCGGCCGTCGAGCAGGACGCGACCACGTTCGATTCCCTCGACCCTCGCGCGGAAGCGGCGGACCACCAGCGCGCCTGCTTCCACCGCCAGCTCGTTCGAACCCTCGACGACGTCTCCCGGCCGAACGGTGAACGAGCGGCTCGCGCGGGCATCGCGGAGCACCGCCACTCGCTCGGCGGGGTCATCGTCGAGCAGCACCCCGACGAGCTCGAGCCGTGAGGGGTCCGGCTGCGGGCAGGCCAACAGCTCGAGGGTCAACGCGAGGAGCACCATGCGGGCGAAGAGAGCAGCTTCGATGCCAACAGGTTCGTCTCGGGAAACACCCACTTCGACGGCGCAGACGCGTCGGTCTGTCACGGCGCGCGGGCGACGAGTGACATCGTGTCAACGCGAGGCGAACTCGCGATGAACGTTCCTCGAGGGACCTCACGCACTCGAGGTTGCCTGTTCGCTGCCTCACTTCGCCGTCATCGGCACGCGGAAGGTCTTCGTCTCGGTCGCGACCAGCACGGCGTCGTCGGTGAAGGCCACTCCGCCCTTGGAGTTCGTGCCCTCGACCGGAGCAGGCAGCTTCACCGTCGCCAGCACCGCGAACGGGTTCAGGCCGTAGACGGTGAGCGTCGTGGCCTTCTTGTCGCCGACGATGGCGGCGGCCAGGGTGTGCGCAGCGTTCACGGCGCCACGGCTCACGTACGGCTTCACCTTCTCGCTCGCGAGCAGCTGCGCATTCTCGACGTCGACGATGCCCACCTTGCCCCATGGCGCTGCGAAGGCCCGACGCGCATCGAGCGCGAACAAGACGTCGGTGCCCTCGTACTCCGAGTCGTTCAGCGTCGAGAGCGTGGCGGGGTCGAAGGCCATCAAGTGCTTGTCGTGTGCTGCCCACAGCTGCGTGCCATCGGGAGAGAACGCGAGGCCATGAATGAAGTGGCCATCGAACGCGCTGGCGCCGAGCGCGTTCAACGCGAGGCGTTTCCCTGACGTCGCGTCGAGCACCGCCAGGCCATAGCTGCCGACCGCGAGCCGCTTGCCGTCACTGCTGAAGGCGAGGCCGGTGATCCAATCGACGCCGACCTCCTTCGCCTCGAACAGCTGCTTGCCACTCTTCGCGTCGAAGACCTGCACCGAGGTGTCCCACCGGCCGACCGCGACCCGAGTACCGTCTGGAGAGACCGCGACGCTGCGCTGGCCATCGATGCCGAGCGAGACCGTCACGGCGCCGTTGGCCGTCGAGCGGAGCACGATGCGCTCCTTCTCCTCGTCGTCTTGAGAGACGAAGCCGTTGACCGTCACGAAGGGCACGGGGTTCTGGCCTTCTCGCAGCACCGAGGGCGTACCGAGCTTCACCTCTCGCGGCCCAGCGGGCAGCGGCGCGAGCGGAGCGCCAGAGCCCGGGTTCTTCAACTTGCGCAACGCAGCCTTCGCGTCGTCGTGCAGGGCGAAGAACTTCTTCACCGAGATCTTCCCACCGCCGTAGAGGTCGAGGTTGTCGGAGCCGTGCTCGTCGAGGTCGGAGCAGATGGAGCCGAGCGCCTCGACGATGAGCTCGAGCTGCTCGAGCGACGCGCCTTCGGTCGAGGGGGTGCCTCCGGTGGCGCGCTTCCACGCGAGGAAGGGCTCGTCGGCCTTCAAGGCCTTTCGTGCACCTTCGAGATCGGGCGCAGAGCCAGGCGCGCTCTTGGCCGGCGCCTTCAGTTTCGGGGCAGCTCCAGCCGTCGGCGCGACCTCGACGTAGCCCTTGCGGGTCTTCTCGGTGACGAGCTTGGTCATCAGCGCCTGCGCCCTGGCCTCGGAGCCCTCGTCCTTCACCGTCGTCTGGCCCGCGGCGCCGATCTTCCCGTAGCGCGTGAAGACCGAGTTCCCCTCACACCGCACCGCCCAGAACTTGCTCGACGAACCTTCCTTGAACTCGAAGTAGCGCTCCACGTGACGACCTCCGCTGAAGAGAGGCGCGCACGATAGTGGAGGCACTGGACCGAAGGCGGATTCACGTCGAGCTCAGGTGGAAGCGAGCGCGGCGACGAGCTCGGGGCGCTCGAAGAACGGCGTGCGGTCTGGCCGGCCGTCGGCCCAGAAGAGCCGTGAGCGCGACAGCTCGTCTGCACGAAAGAGCACCATCGACGAGCGCGTACCGTAGTTCCACGCCGGCGCTTCGACGGTGACGCCACCGAGCAGGTCATCAGGCCGCGTCGCGCCGAGCAGCTGCTGCAACGCCTCGGGCGTCGGCAACGCGCCGTTCGGGCTCACGCTGGGCCAGCGCTCGTGAATGAGCGACGTGCGCGCGCGATCGTCCCCGCCGAGGCTGCGCTCGGTCACCACGTGCAACCCGGGCGAGAGGATTTGCTGTCGAACTGTGTCACCATCGCTCCACGTCACGAACGCATCGGTCGCGTCGGCGTACAGCAGATGAAACGCGTTGAAGCGCTGTGGAGACAACGTCGAAAGCTGCGCATGGAGTGACTTCGCGTCACGCGCCTTCAACGCCTCGACGACCAGCGTGCCGCGCGACTCCCGGTCGTCGTGCCTGGGCGCCATGAACCGGTTGGTGACGCCGACGAACATGCCGCCCGTGGTGAGCCCCAGCCACGTGCCGCCCGCCTGCTCGTCACGCGGCGCCACGAAGGGCAAACCCTCCCATCTAAACGGTCCCCGGGCCGGGCGCGTCAGCGATTCGTCACGGTTCGCAGCGACGAGAACCGGGAACCCGGCATGTTCACGAAAGGAGACGATCAGGGTGCACATGGAGTGTGTACTGTGCCGCGCATGAGAGACCGTCAACGAGAAGAGACGCGCCGCCGCCTGTACCTGGCCGCGCTCGACGTGTTCCGCCGTGATGGCGTGCAGGGCTGCCGCATCGACGACATCGCGCAGAAGGCCGAGGTCAGCCGCGCCGCCTTCTACTTCCACTTCCCGACGAAGGAGCACGTGCTGCTCGACTTCCTCGCCGAGTCCGAGGTGCCGACCGCGAAGCTCATCACCGAGCTGCCGGCGAACACCTCTCTCGAGCAGCTGCTCACGTCCGCCGTCGAGTCGATGGCTGCGGTCTGGCAGAAGGAAGCGGCGCTGCTCGTCGACGCGATGACCGTCTCGATTCGTCACACGGCGGTGCTCGACGACCGAGAGGCCGGCGGGCCCGTTCGTCACCTCATGGCGCAGCGCTTCAAGGACCTCGCCGCGCGTGGAGAGCTCTCGACGATTCTCGCGCCCGACGTGCTGTCCGACCTGTTCCTCTCGGAGATCTTCGTCGGCCTCATGGCGTGGGGACATGCGCCGCACACGCCGCTCGACACGATGCTCAAGGCCACGCTGCAGCTCTTCCTGCAGGGCGCGAAGCCCACGGCGAAGGTGGCTGCTGCGGTCGTCGCGAAGAAGTAGCCGCGCGCCCCCGAAGCTCCTATTTCTCCCGCGCCCGCCCACGACCCGTTCGTCGGCGGGCGTTCTCGTCTTCACCCTGGAGCCCGCATGCCCGGCATCTTTCGCGATGGACTCTTCACCGGCCGCCACGTCTTCGTCACCGGCGGCTCGAGCGGCATCAACCTGCGCATCGCCGAGGCGTTCGGAAAGGCTGGCGCGAAGGTCTCCATTCTCGCGCGCAAGCAGGAGAAGATCGATTCAGCGCTGGCGCTGCTGAAGGGACAAGGAACGACCGCGCAGGGCTTCTCGGCAGACGTGCGGGAGTACGCCGCGATGGATGGCGCGATGAAGCAGGCGGTCGCCGCCTTCGGCCCGCTCGACGTGCTGGTGTGCGGAGCGGCCGGCAACTTCCCCGCTCCCGCGATGGCGATGTCGTCGAACGGCTTCAAGGCGGTGCTCGACATCGACGTGCTCGGCACCTTCAACGCGTGTCGCGCGGCGTTCGAGAAGTTCCGCACGCCGGGCGCGAGCGTCATCAACATCTCGGCGCCACAGGCCTCGGTGCCGTACCCGATGCAGGCCCACGTCTGCGCCGCGAAGGCGGGCGTCGACATGCTGACGCGCACGCTGGCCATGGAGTGGGGCGGTGCAGGCGTGCGGGTGAACTCCATCTCGCCCGGCCCCATCGACGAGACCGAAGGCATGACGCGGCTCGCCGGTGACGCGGAGACGAAGGCGAAGGTCGAGCAGCGCGTGCCGCTGCAGCGCTTCGGCACGAAGGACGACATCGCGAACGTCGCCCTCTTCCTCGCGTCGGAGGCGGCGAGCTACGTGACCGGCTCGGTGTACTCGTGTGACGGCGGCATGCAGCTCATCGGCGGCTCGTTCATGATGCTGTGACGCTTGTATGACCCTCACTCACTGAAGTCCTCCGGTCCAAGTCGCCGTAGTCGTCGCGATGCGGTCGGAGGGGGTGCAGGGGGAGACTTGAAAGTTGTGGGCAACTCGGCGCCGGGTGTGGAGACCGGTGTAGATGGTGCCCGAC
>CALRPN020000101.1:0-18138 GCA_943370055.1 Archangium gephyra | reverse complement strand
CACTTGCCGGTCGACGAGTCGACACACTTGCCAGGCCCGCCGTCCTCCGGAACGCACATGGCGGTGATACCGGCCTGCGTCGACCGCGGGCACATGTTGTTGCTGCACGGCGCGCAGTTGATGTCGGCGAGCGCCTCGTTGAGCTGCTTCTGCAGCGAGCTCGCGAGCTGCCCGATGAGCAGGTTCTTCACGGGGCCGACGTTCGTGATGGTGCAGAGGGAGCAGTTGCTGCCAGGCGGCTTGGCGAGGACGATGTCGTTGCCGTCGATGCAGGCTGGCGGCGTCGTCGCTCCAGAGCAGGTCGTCGTTCCTTCGACGTCGGCGACTTCGAGCGACAGCAGCCGATCCCACTTCGTGTCGATGGCGAGCTTGATGTTGAGTCCCAGTTCGGTGATCGGAGGCGCCGCTCTCGCGGTGTCGAAGTCGACGCTGCACTTGATGGGGCCGGTGAAGAGACACGCGTTGCGGCTGACCGACGAGATGTGAATCAACCCCGTCTGCACCGTTGCGCTCAGCCGCGCCTCGACGATGTCGGGTGACTTCGGTGCGAAGCGCATGGAGTTGATGTTGATGACGACGTCACGCGCGACGTCGGCCGCAGTGCAGCGTCCATCCATCAAGCCGCAGGACTCGTCGGTGCACAGCAACGAGCCCTCGTCTCCGATGACCAACTGAAGGGCCGGAATGCCGAAGAGCGTGCTCGTCTGAACGGAGCACGGCACCGGAACGCGCAACGCCCCGCCGGGCGCCAACACCGACAGCACCGTCGCCACGCCGGCGTCGGAGTTCAGGTATGCGAAGCCCTGCTGCGAAACGCGAATGGCTCCAGCGGAGTCGAGCTTGGGGCCCGTGTACGTGCCCTGCGGCTGCTGCTGAAACCCGGTGCACCCACCACAGCCTCCACCGCCCATGCCGCCGCACGCCGCGAACACGGCGAAGAGAACGACCCAGGGCGCACGCTTTCCAGACCGGAGCATGCGCGCGCGTGTAGCAGAGACTCCCGCCAGAGCGCACGGGAGGGGCGGTGGATGTTCCGCTCGGGCTGCCGCAGCGGGTCACCCGGGAGCGACGCCGCGACGCGCATGCGACGTTCGTGAAAGCCATGTACCGTTGGAGTCCATGCTCGCTCGGCTCGTGGTGGCTCTGCTCTTCGCGGCGACGGTCGGCTGCTCGCAACCCGATCGTTCAGTCAGGAGCCCCGATGGCCGGTTCACACTGCAGCTCCGCTCGTGGCGCCATCGCCCCATGACTCTGCAGAAGCCCGGCTGGGCCGAGCTCTACGGGCCCTTCGGGCTCTTTTGTGGCAAGGCCGACTTCGTCGGCGACGCGTCGGCTGCGCAAGTGCGGTGGGACACGAACTCGGTCACGGTCGACGGGTTGACGGGGTCCTGGAGCCTCGAGCCCTGCCGCTACGTCGCGCCTCCTCCTCTTCCGCCCGACCCGCTGTACTACTGAGCGAGCGGGTCACTGGCAGGTGACGGGGCGCACCATGTGATGGGAAGCGGCCCTCAGTCGCGCTACGGGCCTCGCCATGCAGACGACTCAGGTCATCGTGATGACGGGGTGTGCGAGCGGCATCGCCCGCCACCTGACGAAGGCGCTCTCGACCGCCTACCGCATCGTCGCGACCGACGTGAACGTGACGGGCCTCGAGCAGTGCGCGAAGGACGACGGCTGGAACCCCGAGCAGGTGAAGACGCTGAAGCTCGACGTGCGCAACGCCGGTGAGTGGGAGGAGTGCCTTCGCGTGGCGCTCGCGCACTTCGGCCGCGTCGACGTGTTGATGAACGTCGCGGGCTACCTGAAGCCGGGCTTCGTGCACCAGCTCGACGCCGCCGAGGTCGACAAGCACCTCGACATCAACACCAAGGGCCTCATCCACGGCTGCCGCGTCATCGGCCGGCACTTCGTCTCGCAGAAGAGCGGTCACATCGTGAACATCGGCAGCCTCGCGTCACTCGCGCCGGCGCCGGGCCTCAACCTGTACGTCGCTTCGAAGTACGCCGTGCGGGGCTTCACGCTCGCCATCGCGCAGGAGCTCGCGCCGTACCACGTGCACGTCTCACTCGTGATGCCCGACGCGGTGCAGACGCCGATGCTCGACCTGCAGGTCGACTACGCCGAAGCCGCGATGACCTTCTCGGGCCCACGTGCGCTCACCGTGCAGGACATCGAGCGCGTGCTCATCGAAGAGGTGCTGCCGAACCGCCCGCTCGAGGTGACGATTCCGATGACGCGCGGACTCATCGCGCGGTTCGCCAGCTTCATGCCTTCGACGGCGATGAGCCTCGGGCCGACGTTCACGACTCAGGGCCGCAAGAAGCAGGCAGCCATCAAGGCCCTGCGCGCTCCGAAAGAGTGAGTCAGCGCAGCTCGGGGTCGTACGGCTGACCGAGCGCCGCGGGAGCACGAGAGGCTCCCGGTTTCTGAAGCGCGAGCACCAGCAGCGTGAGCGCGTACGGCAGGGCGAGCAGCACGCCTTGAGGAATCACCTCGAGCAGCCCCGGCGCGGACGACGACAACGAGATGCGCAGCGCATTGCCGAACGCGAAGAAGAGCGCGGCGCCAGCAGCACCCAGCGGCGTCCATCGACCGAACACCATCGCGGCGACGGCCATGAACCCGAGCCCGGCAGGCATGTGGTTCTCGAACCGGTCGAGCACTGCGGTCGAGAGCTGAGCGCCGCCCAGTCCGGCAAGCGCGCCTGAGAGGACGACCGCTCCGAACCTGAGCCGAGTCACCCGCACGCCCATCGCGGCGACGGCCTGCGGCTTCTCTCCCACCGCGCGCAAGCGAAGCCCCCACGCAGTTCGATTCACCGCGAGGTGCACGATGAACGGCAACACGATGGCCAGCCAGGTGAGGGGAGAGTGGCCCAACCACTTTGGCAGCTGCTCGATGGGCGGCGTCCCGGCTGGAGACGAGAACGCGGCCTCGAGGAGGAACTGGCCGAGCGCGAGCATCACGAGGTTGATGGCCATGCCCGAGACGACCTGGTCGCTCCGCCCGTGAATGCAGAGCCACGCGTGCAGCGCGGCGACGAGTGCTCCGGCGGCGACACCGGCGAGGACTCCGAGCGGCGTCGGCATGAGAAGTGACGCTGCCGCAGCGCCGAACGCTCCCGCGCGCATCATGCCTTCGACGCCGACGTTCACGACGCCTGCACGCTCCGACAGTGTCGCCCCGATGGCCGCGAAGACGAGCGCCGGCGCGGCATCGAGCACCGAGTCGAGGAGCGCGAGCAACATCACGCACCTCCCTTCGGCGGAATGAGCCGGTTCGACAACTTCATCCACACCAGCCGCGCCGCGACGAGCAGCAACGCGAGGCCCTGAATCAGCTCGGGGAAGCTCTTGTGCACGCCGAACAGCTGCATGCGCGTTCCGCCCGCGCGAAGGCCTCCGAAGAGCAGCGACGACGCGAGCACTCCGAGGGGATGTCCGTTGCCGATGAGCGCCATCGCGATGCCGTCGAAGCCGTACGGAGCGCCGATGGTGGCGGGGTAGCGCTGCTCGGTTCCGAGAATGAGCACTGCGCCGGCGAGCCCTGCGAGCGCACCCGAGACGAGCATCGCCGAGATGAACGAGCGGCCCACGTTCATGCCCGACGCCTGCGCGGCTGCCGGGTTCGCGCCGATGGCCCGCCACTCGAAGCCGCCGACGAAGCGCGAGAGCCACAGCCACAGAATGATGGCCGCGGCGATGGCGAGCAGGATGCCTGCGTTGAGGCGTGAGACCTCGCCAGCGAGCCGCGGCAGCTCTGCGCTCTCGTGAATCTGCGCAGTGCCCGCGATGGAGTTGTCACCCGTCGTCACCGCGCGCAGCGGCCCCGTCACGAGCCAGTTCTCGACGAGCATCAACGCCACCCAGTTCAACATGATGGTGCTGATGACCTCGTGCACGCCGCGGTAGCGCTTGAGCAGAGCAGGGCCGAGTGCGTACAGCGCGCCGGCCGTCGAGGAGGCCAGCAGACACAGGGTGACGTGAATCGGTGAGGGCAGCTCCACGGCCGCGCCGACGACCGCAGCTGCGAGCGCGCCGACGATGAGCTGTCCCTGGGCCCCGATGTTGAAGAGCCCGACGCGGAAGGCGACCGCGACCGAGAGTCCAGTGAGCGTCAGCAGCGCGGCCTTCGTCGCCGACTCTCCCAGCGGGCGGAGCAACACCGCGCTCGAGCTGCCGTCGAAGAACTTCGGGAAGTCGCCGAACGCGCCCCAGCACATGGCCAGGAAGGCATCGATGGCGACGTCGAAGCCACCACGGAGCACTGCGACCGCGACGAAGCACACGAGCAGCGACGTGAGAATGGAGCCGATGGAAGGCAGCGCCGCGCGCAACGACTCACGCATCGCGCACTCCGAGCATGCACTTGCCGATGAGGCGCTCGTCGAACTGCGCGCGCATGAAGGCGCCGCTCACCTTGCCCTCGTAGAGCACGACCACGCGGTCAGCGAGCGCGAGCACTTCTTCGAGATCGAGTGACACGAGCACCACCGCGCCACCCTTCGCACGGAAGTCGAGCAAGCGGGTGCGCACGGCGTCGACTGCGGCGAGATCGAGCCCACGCGTCGGCTGCACCGCGACGAGCAGCTTCGGGTTCGCGTCGAGCTCACGGCCGACGACGAGCTTCTGTTGATTGCCACCCGAGAGCGCGCCGAGACGGAGTTGCGGTTCCCTCGGGCGAACGTCGTGCGACTCCATCAACGTGTGCGTGCGGTCGAGCCGGCCTGCGAAGTCGATGCGCGCTCCCTTTGCAAACGGAGCATGCCGGTGTCGTCCCAGTGACACGTTCTCGGCGACGGTGAAGTCGGTGACGACGGCGTGTTTGAGCCGGTCTTCGGGAATGTGCGCGACGCCGATCTCCCGCGCGATTCTCGGAGTGAGCGCGCCCGCGCGACCCGCGACGCGGAGCACTCCAGCGTCAACGCTGCGAAGGCCCGTCAAGACTTCTGCGAGCTCGCGTTGTCCGTTTCCGTCGACGCCTGCGATGCCGAGAATTTCGCCCGCACGTACGTCGAGTGAGATGTCTCGGAGCGGACCGGCCGAGAGTTGCTCGAGCGTCACGACCAGCTCGCCCGGCATCGACTGCGGCGGAGCGGGCGGCGGCGTACGCGTGCCCACCATCAGCTCGGCGAGCGACTCGGGCGTCGACTCCGACGGCTTCACCTCGGCGACCTTCTTCCCGCGGCGCATCACGGCGATGCGGGTCGCGAAGGTCAGCACCTCACGCAGCTTGTGGCTGATGAGCACGACGGTGAGCCCCTCGTCCGAGAGCTTGCGCGTCACCGCAAAGAGCTCATCGGCTTCCTGCGGCGTCAGCACGGCCGTGGGCTCGTCGAGAATCAGCGTCGACACGCCACGGTGGAGCGCCTTCACGATCTCCACCTTCTGCTGCGAGCCGACGGTGAGCGTGTCGACGCGCGCGCGTGGGTCGAGGTCGAAGCCGAAGCGCCTGCACGTCGCCTGCACCTCACTCACCGCGCGCGGAAGGTCGAACATGCCCAGCCGCGTCGGCTCCTTGCCCAGCACCACGTTCTCGGCGACCGACAACGTGCCCACGAGCGTGAAGTGCTGGTGCACCATGCCGATGCCGCGGGTGAGCGCGTCGGCGGGCGTGCGAATTCGAACCGCTGCGCCATCGATGGCCACGTCTCCCGCATCCGCGGCGTAGAGGCCGTACAGCACGTTCATCAGCGACGACTTGCCGGCGCCGTTCTCTCCGACGAGGGCGACGCGCTCTCCACGCTCGAGCTCGAGCGAGACGTCATCGAGCGCCACCTGGGTGCCGAAGCGCTTGGAGATGTGCCGAAGCGCGATGGTCATACCTCTCCACACTCTTGCAGAATCGACCGGGCCTCGCTGCGGTCTTGAACTTGACGTTGGGCGCCGCTCCGCCTGCGATTGGCGCCTTCATGACCGCTCGACACCTTCTCCTCGACAGCCCAGCCCTCGGTCGCCGCGCTCACGTGTGGTGCTTCGGACACTACGGAACTCCCGTCATCGTCTTCCCCTCCAACGCAGGCGTCGCGCACGAGTGGCGAGAGAGCGGCATGGTCGACGCGCTCTCACCGTTGCTCGCCGCGGGCCGCATCAAGCTGTACTGCCCCGAGAGCAACATCTCGCAGACGTTCTCGACCGAGGGCCCGCTCAGCGTGCGCATGCAGCGGCACTATCTCTACGAGCGCTTCGTCCTCGACACGCTGGTTCCGTTCATTCGCAAAGACACGCATCAGCCGCACGTGCGCATGGTGGCGACCGGCTGCAGCATGGGCGCGCTGATGTCGTCGCTGTTCGCGCTCAAGCACCCCGAGACGTTCCGGGCGGCGCTGTGCATGTCGGGCCGGTATCGCGGCTCGGGCTTCATTCGCGGCGGAGCGTCAGAGGCGTCGTACTTCAACGACCCGCTCGCCTTCGTTCCGAACTTGTCGGGCCATGAGCTCGAGCGCGTTCGCAAGCAGACGCACCTCACGCTCGTGGTGGGCCGCGGCCCGTTCGAGAACCGGTGCATTCCCGAGACCATCGAGCTCGGCGCGTGGCTGCGGAAGAAGGGCGTGCCGCATCACCTCGGCGTCTGGGGCGACGACAGCCGGCACGACTACACGTGGTGGCGCAAACAGGCGCGGCACTACCTCGATCAGCTCGTCTAGAGTGCGCCGCTTCATGAGAACTCCACTCCTGTGGGCCGCAACGTTCCTGTCGGGCTGCATCTGCGGGCCGGCCGCGTCGTCGACCGATATTCGAACTGCGCAGCTCGAACAAACGGCGGACGGCAAGGGCCAGATTCGTCTGTCGACTTCGCTCGGCTGTGACGCGTCTGCCGATGCCTTCCTGGTCAAGCTCGGTGAACCGCTGGCTGCCGGGCGATGGGGGTCTGTCGAGAAGCGCGGCACGCTGACGTGGTGTGAGGCCGGCCGTTGCGGAGCCGTGAGCGGACTGAAGTCCTGGTCGGTCACCGTGTCTGGGTCCGCACCCGCCGAGCAAGTCGCCTATTCCATCGACCAGTCGGCAACGCTCGAGCAGCGCATGGTCGCGAGCTCTCTGGGCGCGACCCGCTGTCCGTAGTCTCAGTTCGCGGGCGGCGCGAAGCCTTCCAGGTCCTTCTCGTTCGACGGCACCACGAGCGTGCCCGCGATGATGGCCGCCTCGAGCCTCTTCACCTTCGCGAGCGCCTCGGCCTTGCCGGGGAAGTCGAGCGTCACCGGAGCGAACGTCACGCCACCTTCTTTGAGGCCCATGACGCCATCTCCGGCGCTGAACGTGCCTGCCTCGAGATCCTTGATCGCCTGCCACACCGCGAGGTCGACGCGCTTCACCATCGACGTCAGCACCGCCTGCGGCGCCAGATGCGACTGGTCCGAATCGACGCCGATGACGAACACGTTCTTCCCGCCGTCTTTCGCCTCCTTCACCGCCTGAATCACGCCGGTGCCGTCACTGCCCGCAGCGTGAAAGACGACCTCGGCGTTCTTCGCCACGAGATCGGCCGCAGCCTGCTTGCCGTGCTGCACGTTGTCGAAGCTGCCCGTGTACTGCACCAGCACCTGCGCCTTCGGGTTCGTCGTCTTCACGCCCGCGCGGAAGCCAGCCTCGAACTTCTTGATGAGCGGAATCTCCATGCCGCCGACGAAGCCGACCTTCTCTTTCGCGACGAGGCCCGCGAGCGCGCCGACGAGGAAGCTGCCTTCGTGCTCCTTGAACACCACCGTCCGTACGTTCTTCAGCGCCTGCGGAGCGCCCTTCGCGTCGAGGATCGGGCTGTCGATGAGCAGGAACTTCGAGTCGGGGTTCTGCTTCGCCACCGCCTCGACCGCGTTCTCGAGCGCGAAGCCGACGCCGATGACGAGCCCCGCGCCCTGATCGACCACGAGCTGCAGGTTCGGCTGGTAGTCCTCCTGCACCTTCGACTGCACGACGATGGGCTTGAGCGCGATGGCCGTGATGCGGCTCTTCAGCTCCTCGGGAATCAACGCGTCGCGCGCGGCCGCTGGCATCGCCTCATAGCTGCCGCCCTTGTACGTCGAGCCCGCCGCCCACACCTCGAGCCCACGCAGCGCCGAGTCGTTGAAGGATTGATCGCCACGCCCGCCGATGTCCGTGACGAGCCCGACCGTGAGGCGGCTCTTTGGCTTCACCTCGGTCTTTGGATCCTTCGAGTCCTTCTTGCAGCCGGTGACCGCCAACAGCATCAGCAGGAGCGCTCGTCGCATGCGCGGGCTTGTAGCGCTCACGGTGGAGGCGGCAAAGCGGGTACCGTCGAGCGATGATCCCCGTGCCCACGCTCGCCACGCCGCGCCTTCGCCTCCGTGACTGGCGTGACGACGACCTTCCGGCCTTTCGCGCGCTGAATCTCGACCGCGACGTGCGCCGCTATTTTCCGTCGCTGCTCATGCCGTACGAGACCGACACGTTCGCGCGAACGATTCGTGAGTTCCTCTCGGAAAACGGCTGGGGGCTGTGGGCGGTCGAGGTCGTTGGCGGCGCTCCGTTCATCGGCTTCGTGGGACTCGGGCGGCCCTCGTTCGAGCCCTTCACCGAGTGTGTCGAGGTCGGGTGGCGGCTCTCGCGTGAGGCGTGGGGCCAGGGCTACGCCACCGAAGCGGCGCAGGCTGCGGTGAGCTTCGGATTCACTGCGCTCGGCTTGCAGGAGCTCGTCGCCTTCACCGTGCCCGCGAACCGCCAGTCACGCCGCGTGATGGAGAAGCTCGGCATGACCCACGACGTGGAGGGCGACTTCCTTCACCCGCGGGTCGCCGAGGGACATCCCCTGCGGCCGCACGTGCTCTACCGGCTCTCCTTCGAGGCGTGGCGCCTCGCGAGAATGACGCCCTCCGTCATCTCCCAACCGGCGCCCGTGGTGGGAGCGCGCTAGAAACGGCTCCGTGGCACGGCTCGTCCGTCACTTCGTCGAAGAGCCTCGTCAGTGCTCGTATCTGCCCAACCTGAAGGCAGCGCTCGAGTACCGGCTGATGGTCGACGTCACGCCCATGGAGCTGCAGGCGCTCGTGGTGCGTGGGTGGCGGCGCTTTGGGCCTGCGTACTTCCGCCCCTCGTGCGCGTCGTGCATGGAGTGCGTCTCGATTCGCCTCGACGTGCACCGGTTCGATCCCACGCCGAGCCAGAAGCGGGGCCTGCGCCGCTCGAAGCGCTTCAAGGTCGAGCTCGGTCGCCCGCGCATCGATGAAGAGCGCCTCGCCCTGCACGCCGCGTGGCATGGGACACGTGAATCGTCGCGCGGCTGGGAGCCCACCAACCTCACCGAAGACGAGTACGCGACGCAGTTCGCGTTTCCGTCGAGCACCGGTCGCGAGATGGCCTGGTACGACGAAGGCCGGCTGGTCGGGCTCGGGCTCATCGACGTCACGCCCGACTGTCTCTCGGCCGCGTACTTCTTCTACCACCCCGACATCGCGCGCCTGTCTCCCGGCGTCGGCAACGTCATGCAGTGCGTGGAGCTCGCGCGAGAGCTCGGCTGTCAGCACATGTACCTGGGCTACCGCGTCGATGGCTGCCCGTCGCTCACGTACAAGGGCGGCTTTCGACCCCACGAGCTGCTGATGGGAAGGCCGGCCCTCGACGAAGAGCCGGTGTGGCTCGAAGCGCAGCGCACCGTCGCGACGCCCGAAGACAAAGACTGAACTCGCGGTACTGTTCGGCGCTCATGTCTTCTCCCGACCGTCTCACGCTGCGGTACATGCTCGGGTTTCGCTGCATCGCCGGCAGCTGTCGCGAGAACTGCTGCACCGGCCTTCGCGTCGAGCTGTCGGAACAGA
Source organism: Archangium gephyra (assembly GCA_943370055.1). Taxonomy (GTDB): domain Bacteria; phylum Myxococcota; class Myxococcia; order Myxococcales; family Myxococcaceae; genus Xiheimicrobium; species Xiheimicrobium gephyra_A. The sequence continues at coordinate 8,369 of CALRPN020000101.1, read as the reverse complement.
ACCACCGCAAGCTCGCCGAGCGGAGCGCGAAGATTCCCGGCCTGCAGGTGCTGTTCGAGAAGCACCTCGAGCTCGAGCCCGAGGCGACCCGAACGGCGAAGCGCTTCGCGCACATCGAGCCGCACGGTCCGTCGTGCCCATACCTCGATGGAGATTGGCTCTGCGCGATTCATCGCCACGCGGGTGAAGAGACGCTGGCTGATCCGTGTTCGCTGTTTCCGCGCGTGATTGCCGAAGTGAATGGCCGCTACGAACTCTCGGCGACGCTCGCGTGCCCCGAAGCCGCGCGGCTGTGTCTGACGAGCGAGAACGCGGTCGACTCGGTGCCGTACGAGCCGTCGATGGTGGCGCGGGAGATCGTCGTTCGCACGCATGACGCGGCCTCGACGGATCCCTACGTCGCGTTGCTCGACGACGTTCGGCAGATCTGTCTCGACGTGATGGATCTCGAGGGCGTGTCGACGACCACGAAGTTGCTGCTGCTGCTCGACTTCGCCACCCGCGTGGAGCCGCACTTTCATCGGGGCACCACCACCTTCGACGTGGCCGCGTTCGGTCAGGCGGTCGACGCCATCGGCGCTCGGCTGTCGGTGATGGAGGCGCTGCCCGAGCGGAAACCGAGCGTGCGCGCGATGAAGGCGCTGCACGAGATGCTGCTGGCCAGGCTCAGCGGCTGCGACAACAAGCGCTTCAACGCGCTCTTCCGGCCGTTGCTGTTGGCCGACCCGACCCTGGAGCGCGGAAACATCGGCTCGTACTTTCAGGGCAACACGATCGTCGCGAAAGACGTCTCGGCGCTCGTGCGGACGGGCAGCGACACCGTTCACCGCCGCTTCGGTGTGCTGCTCGATCGCTACCTGCAGCGGGCCGCCGTGAACTCGTTCGTGAAGGACTGGTACACGCAACAGCCGACGCTCGCGGGCTCGTTGCGCCGGCTCATCGTTCGGCTCGCCTTGTCGCGCTTCGCGCTCTTCGTGCACCCGGGAGTCAGCGAAGCGACAGACGCAGCCGCGCTCGATGAGCTCGCCGTCGACTCGTTTCAAATCGTCGCGAAGAACGTCGAGCACGTACCGGCGTTCATGGAGCTGTGCGAGGCGTACCTCGCGGAGCAGCACCTCACGACCGTCGAAGGCGCGGCGCTGCTGCTGTCGGTCTGATCAGTTCTCGAGACAGAGCAGATGCGCGAGCTGGCTGCACGCCAGCGCTCCTCGCAGGATCCACCCCTCGTCGAGATGTCCCGTGGCGCCGTGCGTGCCGAGGCCGCTCGTGTTGGTCCACTGCGCGCAGTCGCTCCCCGTCGAGACGGCCCACGGTTCGGTGCCCGTCCAGATCGGCTCGTCGTCGGACAGGCGCGCTCCGGTCTCGTCCTCCGACAGCGCTCTTCGAGGCGTGGTCGACAGGGTCGCGTCATTGAGGAAGGTGATCTCCGTCGAGCCCACGGCACCCCAGAGGCCGCCGTCTGCGAAACGCGAAGGAGCCGTCACCGTCGAGCTGCCGAGGAAGGCGCGGTAGTCGCCAGTGAGCCCAGCGTCTCGTGCGACCTGCTGACAGCGTGTGTCGGCCCCCGCGATTCCACCCAGCGCGCCGGTGAACTGCTCGCGCGTCACGAAGCTCGTGCGCGCTCGAGTTCCAGCGTCGGCCGCGACGAGGGGCCATGACCCGCCGAAGGTGCGGCAGAGCAGCCGGTGCCGCTCCTCGCAGCCCACTCCGCCCCGGTCGGTCATTCCCTGCGTGCCGGCCCTCGCGCTCGTCCAGCCTGAGCAGTTCAGTGCCATCACGCACGGCGTGGTGAAGCCACTCCAGGACGAGGCCGAGCCGACGACGCCACGCTCGTCCGACCGCAGCGTGCAGAACACGTCACCTCGACAGGCGGGCGAGACGAACGTGTCGGGGCCGTCATCATTCGAGGTGAAGAAGGCATCGCCGGGCCAGGTGGTGTCAGCGGAGAGCCACGGCGTCCACCGTGCGGCAGGAAGCCCTGCGCCCCGCGCCGCGAGGTTGCAGCGCTCGACGGCACCCGCCACGCCTCCGAACGAGCCGTTCATGCTCGCGCTGGTGAGGAACTCGCCGCCCGCGCGGTAGTCGGAGCCGCCTGCCGCGCGCATGCCGCAGGTCGACGCCGTTCCGCCGCCAGACGGCGCGAAACCTCCAGCCGTCGAACTCGTGGCGCCGCCGCCCGAGCCTCCCGCGACCGTCCCCGCGTCAGCACTCCCATCGCCATCTGAGATTCCGGAGTGCTGTGAGCCGGCATCAGCCAGACACGACACCAACACCAGCACACACAGGGCGAGCACGAGGCGGGCCATCAAGGACCTCCACACGGGTTTCACGTTCGACACGCGACCTTCCCCGGGAGAGACATTGGATGATCAGTGAGCGGCGTACCAGGCAGCGATCGCGCGCTGCTGCACTTCCTTGAGGGGCACCTTCGCGGCTTCGGCGAGCGCGCGGCAGTCCTCGAACTCCGGAGCCACGTTCACCACGCGCCCGTCACGCAGCCCGACCTTCACCTGCACCGGGCCGTACGGCGTCTGCACCGTGTCGAAGCGCCGCTCGAGCGCGATGCGCGAGACCTGTGACTCACGAACGCCGAGCGAGGTGGACTCGATCAGCAAGGTGTCGAGGAGCACCGCGCGCTTGCCGGCATCACACAGCACGCTCAACACCTGCGCCGGCCGGCTCTTCTTCATCAGCACCGGCGTCACCCACACGTCGAGCGCACCGCGACTCATCAACGTCTCGAGCAGCGAACCGACGAGCTGCCCCGACGCGTCGTCCAGGTTGCACTCGAGCATCGTCAGCGTCGACGTCGTGTCGCTCGTTCGCCGGCCAATGGAGGCGCGCAGCACGTTCGCGCGATCGGGCCAGTCCTTCGTGCCCACCCCATAACCGATGCGCTCGATGATCAGCTCGGGTGGCTGCGCGAACGTCGCCAGCGTCTTCAGAATCGCCGCGCCCGTGGGAGTCGTGAGCTCTCCACGCCCTTCGAACTTCACGGGCCGGTCCTTCAGCAGCTCCATCGTCGCCGGCACCGGAATCGGAACCGTACCGTGCGCGATGCGAATGGTGCCCGAGCCGAGCGGCGGCGGCGTGGTGAACACCTCGGGCCACCCGAGCAGATGCAGCGCCAGCGCCGCGCCACAGATGTCGACGATGGAGTCGACGCCGCCCACCTCGTGAAAGTGAATCGCCTCGAGCGTGGTGCCGTGAATCTTCGCTTCGACCTCTCCGATGTTCTTGAAGATGGTCAGGGCCACCTGCTTCGCGCGGTCGGGCAGGGCGCTCTTCGCCACCAGCGCGTCGATGTCGCGGTAGCTGCGGTGCGGGTGCTCTTCTTTCGCGTCCTGCACGACGTCGAGGTGCGTGCCGGTGATGGCGTGACGCTCCTGCCGCGAGAGCGCGAACTTCCATCCCGCAACGCCGAGACTGTGGAGCCCGTCTTCGAGCGCCTTCACCTCGACGCCGAGATCGATGGCCGCCGCGAGGAACATGTCGCCCGCGATGCCACCGACCGGCTCGAGGAAGAGGACCCGGCTCACCTTCGCCTCAGTACGCCTTCGCGAAGACGATGCGGCCCGTCGACGGGTTGCCGGTGAGCACGCACTTGCCCGGCTCCTGCTTCAGGTCGAACGGCCGGTTCCGCGTGGTGAGCCCGAACTCGTCCTTGATGCGCTTCTCGGTCTCGGGAGTCCCGTCCCAATGCGCGAGCAGGAAGCCGTCGTCGGCCTTCGCCTTGAGCTCGTCGACCGAGTTCACCTCGAACGTGTGCGCCGTGCGGAAGTCCTTCGCCTTGACGAAGAGCGCCTTCTGCATCGCGTCGAGCTGCTCGAGCACCTTCGCGACGAGCGCGTCGATGCCGATGGCCTCCTTCGCCTTCGTGTCGCGCCGCGTGAGCATCGCCTGGTTCTTCTCGAGGTCCTTCGGCCCCAGGTCGACGCGCAGACACGCGCCACGCAGCTCGTACTCGGCGTACTTGAAGCCCGGGCCCTTGGTCTCGTCGTCGTCGACCAGCACGCGCACGCCCGACTTCTTCAAGTCAGCCGCGATCGCCTGCGCCTTCTCGCGCACCGCGCCGCGCTCTTCGGGCGTCTTGCCGATGATGACGATCACGCACTGCATCGGCGCGAGCTTCGGCGGCACGATCAGGCCCGCGTCGTCGGAGTGGCTCATGATCAACGCGCCGATGAGCCGCGTCGAGACGCCCCACGAGGTCTGCCAGACGTACTCTTTCTTGCCCTCTTTCGACTGGTACATCGTGTCGAACATCTTCGCGAAGTTCTGCCCGAGCATGTGCGACGTGCCGGCCTGCAGGGCCTTCTTGTCCTGCATCATCGCTTCGATGGAGTACGTGTTCACCGCGCCGGGGAACTTCTCGCTCTCGGTCTTCTGACCCTTGATGACCGGCATCGCCATGTAGTCCTCGGCGAAGCGCTCGTAGCAATCGAGCATCTTGAGCGTCTCTTCGGTCGCCTCGGCCTCGTTCGCGTGACAGGTGTGGCCTTCCTGCCAGAGGAACTCGGTGGTGCGGAGGAACAGGCGCGGGCGCATCTCCCAGCGCATCACGTTCGCCCACTGGTTGATGAGAATCGGCAGGTCCCGATAGCTCTGCACCCAGTTGGTGAAGCTGCGGTTGATGATGGTCTCAGACGTCGGGCGAATGACGTAACGCTCGCCCTCCGGCAACGGCTTGCCACCCGCGTGCGTGACGACCGCCACCTGCGGCGCGAAGTCGGCGACGTGCTTCTTCTCTTTCGCCAGGTACGACTCGGGGATGAGCACCGGGAAGTACGCGTTCTGGTGGCCCGTGTCCTTGAACATGCCGTCGAGGACGCGCTGCATGTTCTCCCAGATGGCGTAGCCGTTCGGGCGGATCACCATCGAGCCACGAACGTCGGAGTTGTCCGCGAGCTTCGCCCGCTTGACGAGGTCGTTGTACCAGCCAGAGAAATCTTCGGCCCGCGTCGGCAGCTTCAGGTTGTCGTTCTGCTTCTTCGGGGCGGGCGCGGCGGCGTTCTGTTCGGTCATGGTCGTTCGGGTCGGTTGAGGTCGGCGGCTGCGTGGAGCGTTTCGCGATCGGCTTCGGCTCCGACGGACTCGTTCCACGTCTCCGACATGCGGCGCGCGTAGCACGGTTGATGGCGCACCGCGCAACTTCGTGGGAACGGGGTACGACAATGTCGGCATGCCTGCGGTGAGACCAGATCGGCCGGTGACGAGAACGTCGGTCACGTCACAGAAGCCGAGTGATTCAAAGAGCTTGGCGACCGTTCTGACTGACGCCGGCGTGAGCTCGGCCGAGCTGTTCGGTTGGCAGAAGACTGCGTTTCGACGGGTCGAAGCCGTGTCAACGACGCACGTGTCTCTCGACTTCGGTGGGCGCGCCGTCGCGCTCCCGAAGAGCCTGCTTCCCAGGCTGAACGTCGATCAGTGGGTGCGGTTCGAGCGGCACGGCGAGACCATCTCTGCGGCCGTCGATCTTCGCGCCACCCTTCGCGCGGAAGCCCGAATCACAGACCTGTTTCAGGCTCTTTCGCGCGGCTGAGCACGGGTCGACGCTGACCCGATCGTCGACGATGACTCAGGGTTGTCCCTGATCAGTTGCGGATCTGGAGGCGGATCACGGGTTGCACAGGACCCGGGGTGGTGTCGCGCTCCTCCCTCTCACCGTCGCAGTCGCCGTCTGGCCTGATCAGCGCCCGCCGCTTCCTTTTGGTCTTGATGGGAGCCGTCATCGCGACGCCGCTGAGCCTGGCCCAGCTACTGGTCGGGCACATCGGCCTCTGGCGTGCCCTCTGGCAGATGGTGAGCCCGCTGCTGGTCGCGTGGGTGGCGCGGAGCATTCTTCGCAGGGAAGCTGAGTCCTCGGGGTGGTTGGCCGTGATTCCGGTGCTGTTGACCCTGTCGGGTCCGGCCACGTTCTTCCTCGAAGGCGCAGGGGCCGCAGAGCAGGTCACGCTCGTTCTCCTGCCCGTCGTGCTGTGCGTGCTGTTCTTCGATCAGTTCGCCATCGTGAAGTCGGTCCTGGTGGCGGGGTTGATCTCGGTGACCGCATGGTTCGCGTGGTCGGGCTTTTCGCTGCTCCAGATGGCTGGCGTGGTGTTCGGGGAGGTCGCGGCGGCGACGATGCTGGCCCTGACTTCGGCCTGGCTGCGCTCGGTGCGCCGGCTCGAGCTCGAAGCAGAGCAGCAACGAAGCCAGGCCCTGCGCATGTCGGAGACCCGCCGTGCCCACGCCGAGCGGCTCGCCATCGTCGGCCGGCTCGCCTCGGGCGTTGCCCACGAGATCAACAACCCGCTCGCCTACGTGAAGGCCAACGTCGGCGTGCTCAAGCGCGACCTCTTCGGGAGTGAACCGCTGCCCGAAGCGGAAGCGAGAGAGATTCTCGACGAGACCACCGCCGGCATCGAGCGCATCTGCCAGATCGTCGCCGACCTGAAGGCGTTCGCGCGGGAAGGGAAGGACGAGATCGAGCCCGTCGACCTGCGCGACCTCGTCGACGGCGCCGTGCGGCTGGCCTCGGTGCGCCTGCCCATCGGAATGAAGCCGGTCGTCGAGATCCACCGCGGCACCATCGTTCGCGCCAACCGGCGAAAGCTCTCTCAGGTCGTGCTGAACCTGCTCGTCAACGCGGGCGAAGCGCTCGAGGAGGCGCGCACCCCGAGGCCGTTCATCACCGTGAGAACCGAGCACACCGACGACGGCGTGGTGCTCTCCATCGAAGACAACGGCCCGGGCATGACCGACGAGGTGCAGCAGCGGCTGTTCGAGCCCTTCTTCACGACGAAGGGGCCGGGCAAGGGCACGGGCCTGGGGCTGGCGTTGTCGCGTGAGTACCTGGCCGGTTTCGGAGCGGCGATTCGCGCGGCCAGCGCTCCAGGTGGTGGAGCCCGCTTCCTGGTGACGTTGCGGGTCGCCGTCGTGACGGGTGAGACGCCGGTTCCAGGAAGGCTGGTGGCGTGATGGTGCGCGCCATGCCCATGCGCTCGATGCGCGAGCTGGTGCTGACGCTCGGGGCCGTCGCGGGCTGTGCGCTGTCGTTGCTGCAGTTCGTGCTGGGCTCGCTCCTGCCGGCGCGCGCGGCGTGGCAACTGGGCGCGGCTGCGATGCTGATCGTCCTCGTGCTCGTCGAGCGAAAGGGGCCCGAGCTGCTGCGCCGGTGGAGCCCCGTCGCGGTCACCTCGGCCTTCGTGGTGCTGGTGCCGGCGATGATGACCGACACGCGCCCCTACACGCTGTTGCTCACCATCTCGTCGGTGCCGCTCGTGGTCAGCATCATCTTCTTCGACGACGTTCGCGTGGTGGTGTCGGCGGCGTTGGCCGGAGCTGTGTCGGCGCTTCTGTCGAGACCAGACCTTCCGATGGGGCAGGGCGAGTTCCTCGAATTCGTCGTCTCGGGTGTGGTCGTCAACGGCCTCGCGGCGTTGTGCTCGTTCGGGTACTCGCTGCAGCGGCGCGCCGATCTCGAGCGTGAGGGCTCGCGAAACGAGCAGCTGCAGACAGCCGAGCGGCGTCAGGCGCAGGCCGAGCGCATGGCGCTGGTGGGGCAGCTCGCCGCTGGCGTCGCGCACGAGATCAACAACCCGCTCGCGTTCGTGAGCTCGAACGTCGGGCTCGTTCGTGATCACCTCGAGCATGGCGGAGTGCTGGGCGACGAGCCGCCGGCCGAGGTGCTGGCAGAGGCCCAGCTGGGCATCGAGCGCATCAGACAGATCGTGTCTGACTTGAAGGCCTTCGCCCGCGACGAGTCTGACGGCGGCAAGCAGGTGCACCTAGCCGACGTGGTGCAGGAGGCGCTGCGCCTGGCCTCGGTGAGCATGCCTCCTGGCGTGTTCGTCGACTGCAAGGGCCTGTCGACGGTGCCGCTGGTGAAGGCGAGCCATCGCAAGCTCGTCCAGGTGGTGCTCAACCTGCTCGTCAACGCCTCCGACTCGCTCCAGCAGGCGCGGGTGAAGGAGCCTCGGTTGCTCGTCACGCTCCGGCGAACGCCGAAGGGCGTCGCCATCGACGTCGCTGACAACGGGCCGGGCATCAGCGCCGAGGTGAAGGGGCACCTGTTCGAGCCGTTCTTCACGACGAAGCCGCCGGGGAAGGGCACGGGGCTGGGCCTGGCGATGTCGCGCGAGATGGTGCGGGCGATGGGCGGCGAGCTCTCGTTGTCACCGTCGGAGCAGGGCGCGTGCTTCACAGTCGACATTCCCGTCGAGGCACGTCGGACACCGAAGGCGCTTCCGGGACAGGCACGGGTCCCGGCGCGCACCGCCTGAGTCCCCAGTGCTGAGCTCGCGCGGCCCGGAACTCCCAAGCCGGGAATTCCCGCGCCGCCGGAATTCACGCGCCGCGGGAACTCACGCGCCGCGGGAACTCACGCG
>CALRPN020000100.1:0-18559 GCA_943370055.1 Archangium gephyra | reverse complement strand
CCACGCCTCGATGTCGGGGTGCTTGAAGTGGAAGAAGTGGCCTGAGTAGTCCCAGACGAAGCCGTCCTTCTTCACCGTCTTGCAGTAGCCGCCCGGCTCGTCGTCGCGCTCGAGCACGAGCAGGTTCGTGCCGCGCCCGATGCTGGCCGCCGTCGCCAGTCCACTGATGCCTGCTCCAACGATGAGCGTCTCGACGTTCGTCATGTCGGTGGTGATGCCCGACTCCGCGCGCTCTGTCACCGCCTTCGCAGTGGCGGGGCACTTGCGCACGAACTCGCGCAGCGCGTGGCGTGCTTTCACGCGGCTCGAATCGGCCCGTCATTCGCAGGGCTGCGCGGCCATGTTCTCTCTCTCGGTCTCGTTGCTGCTGGCGAACCTGTCTGAGGTGCAGGTGATTCCCGTCGAGGCCTCGCAGCGAAAACGGCTGCGCTTCGACCAGCCTGTGCGGTGTGTGCAATTGAAACCGACCGAGAAGAACCCGACTGGTCGATTCCGCGTGCAGTGCGACGACAGACTCCACACCTGTCTCGCGGCGCCAGATGGTCAGCTCGACAGCGACGGTGTGATGCTCGACATCGACCTCGAGCGCACCTCGTACTGCGAGCGCAGCGATGACCTGCGCCACGACGACTGGCCCTTCGAAGAGGCCATCGCCGAGACGAAGCCCGGCTGGTATCGCGACGAACGCGGCCGCGTGATGCAGGTGGTGTTCGACCTGAGCCGGCGCGTCTTCTTCGGCGGCGCGTGGAGTCCCTTCTTTCGTCCAGACGGGCAGGGCGGCGTCGGCCGTGGCTTCGCCGAGCTCGGCACCTTCATCAGCTGGGAATCGGACGACGCGGTCTGGCGCGTGCGCCTGCTCGAAGGGAGCGCGTGGCTCGGCTCCGAGGTTCGGTTCGACGGCAACGCGGTCAGCATCGGCTCGAGCCGGCGCATCACGCGCGCGCCGCTGTACCTGACGACGTTTCTCGGCACACCGCGCCGCTTCGACATTCCGCTCGCGGTCTCGTGGGGCGTCGAGGCGGGCCACCTCGAAGCGCTCGGCGGCAAGCTGTTCTTCGCGCCGGTCGAGCTCGACGCGGCCATCGACCTGTGGACCTCGAAGGATCTCGAGTCGTACCTGCGCGTGCGCTTCGGTCCGGGTGTCGAATACGAGACGACGGGCAAGCAGTGGGCGTTTCGGCCAGGCGCGGCGCTCGAGGGTGACTTCACGCTCGACGCGAACGGGCATCACCACCTCGTCGGCTCCGCGCTCTGGGAGCAACGCATCGGTCAGGACCCAGGCCTGCGCGTGAAGATGCGGCTCGGCTACGAGGCGATTCTCTTCGCGCTCAACGACTACCCGGTGACGTTCCTCGCCGAGGTTCGCGGCGCGTATCGAACCGACGTGCCGTCGTTGCCGGGCTTCGAGGTGAGTGGCCTCACCGGCCTGCGCTTCAGTCTCTGGGCGCCGGAGCGTCGGCACGCACTCGAACTCTCTGGGCCGCGAGGCTGACGTGTTCGCGCTCACGCTCACGGTGCTGGCGGCGACGAACCCGTGCATCGACTCGACGGATCCGCTCCGTTCGTTCTCGACGTGCTTCGACCCGTGGCGGGGCTTCGAGGTCGCAGGCGCGAGCCGCTTCAGCTCGTTCGGCATCGAGGGCGCGGTGTCGGTCGACCTTCGCATGCGTCGGGAGCGTGAGAGCTCGAGCAAGGCGGACTCGACGTGGTTGTCGCTCCATCGGTTCGCGGGCGCGCAATGGCAACCACGCGTCGCTCGCGTCGACGCCACCGCGTGGGAGTTCGTCTTTCGCCGTCACGCTGCCGACACGAGCCTCACGCTTCCGACGATTCCGGTGACGCGCCTTCCGTTTCCCTTCGACATCGGGCTCGCAGGCAGTGTCGTGCGCTTCGAGTGGGCCATGCGGCCAACGGAGTCATGGGCGCTCGAGACCGCGCGCTTCGGATTTCTGTTCGACCCGATTCGCGCCGAGACGAATCAGTTTCATCTCGGGTTCGGGCCGGTGGCGCAGCATCGCGTGGCGAGCTTCGAAGGCGCGCTCCAACACGACGTCATGCCCCTCACCGGCGGCCTGCTCTTCTTCTCCGCCGAGACGAACGATGGGCACGCGTTCGTTCGCAGCACGACGGTGGGCGGCGCGGTGTTGAAGCTCGACGGCGCGAACGTGAACTGGTCCTCGCAGGTTCGCAGTCAGTTGGAGGCGGGCGTCGTGTTGCTCGCACTCAACGACCAGCCGCTGGTGCTCTCGGCGAAAGGTGAAGCGTGGTGGCGCGCCGGTGCTCCCTTCGAGTGGAGCGCCTCGGCGACGCTCGGCTTCCGCCTCTTCTCGGATCGTCGTGGGTGACGGCTATTCGCCCAGCATCTTGCCGGCGCCATGTTCCCGCTCCGCGCGCACCGCATCGTCCAGCTTCTGCAGTTGCTCGACGAGCGCGCGGTGGTCGGCGAGCAGCTCGTTGCCTCGGGGTCGATGCCGGTGCGTCCCCAGCGCGAAGCACACCGAGCCCGAGGGCTCGTCCATCGACACGAAGCACGGCAGCGCGCCGTCGAGGTTCAGGTTCGCCACGCGCACCCACGGAACGCTGAAGGTCTTCACCCGGGGTTTGACGACCTTCTTGCTCAGGAGCACGCCGAGCGCCGCTCCACCGAGCATCGTCACAAGGGCCGTGTACTCGGGAAGCCCGGCACCCTGAACCACCACGACGCCGAGGGTGAGGCCGAGCAGAACGCCGACCGTGCTGAACACCATCGCCGCCGCCTGCGACCGCACGTGCCCTGTCAGCAGAACGCCTGCTTCGTTCCACTCGAGGGTGCCGGGTCCTTCGAGGCCGAGCGGACGAACCTGCTCTCCAACGAGTGGCGAGAAGAAGGTGACGTCCCGGCGCTCCGAAGCCATCAGGCGTTCGTTTCAATCCAGTCGTCGAGGTACTTCGCGATGGCGAGTTCGGCATTCACATCGAGCTCGGTGAAGCGCACGCGGAACTCGATGGTCTGGCCCTGGTCGACGACACGAATGATCTCACCCTTGCAGTGGATCTCCTTCGGAATGCCCATGAGCCGGAAGCGCACGTCGACGCTGGTGCCGTGTGGAGGCGTCTTGCCGCGCCACGCGATGCCGCCGATGGAGAGGTCGCCGTGCCGCTCTTCCCAGCCGGCCTTCGGGTTCGCGATGTCGCGCAGCAGGAACGTCATCGGCACACGCGGAGAGTCGCGGCGCTCGTCTCCGCGCATCTTCTTGAGCAGCTCGAGCTTCTTTCGGTTGTCGGCCATGGTGGGTGAGTCCCTTTTCGTACGAAGCGCTTAGAGCGACTTGCCGAGGTTCGACAAGAAACGCGTGAGGAGCCGCGAGAACACGTCCTTCACGCGGTCGGCAGTCTCGGAGACCTCGGCATGCGAGAGCTTCTGCTTCGAGAGCCCCGCCGCGAGGTTGGTGATGCACGAGATGCCCGCGACCTTCACGCCCATGTGCGCCGCGACGATGACCTCGGGCACGGTGCTCATGCCCACCGCGTCGGCGCCCAGCGTGCGCAGCATTCGAATCTCGGCCGGCGTCTCGTAGCTCGGGCCTGACAGGCTCACGTACACGCCTTCACGAATCGCGACCTGCTCGGTCTTCGCGGCCGCGCGCAGCGTGTCGAGGAACACCGGGTCGTACGCGTGGCTCATGTCGGGGAAGCGAGGCCCCAGCGCGTCTTCGTTCGGCCCGACAAGCGGGTTGTAGCCCGCGAGGTTCAGGTGGTCGGTGATGGCCATCAGGTCGCCGACCTGGAAGTTCGTGTTGATGCCGCCGGCGGCGTTGGTGACGACGAGCGCCTTGATGCCGAGCCGGCACAGCACGCGCGCAGGAAACCCGACCTGCCAGGGCTCGTAGCCCTCGTAGAAGTGCACGCGGCCCTGCATGGTGACGACGGGCATGCCCTCGTGAAACCCGAGCACCAGCTTGCCGGCGTGACCGACGACGGACGAGCGCGGGAAGTCGGGCAGCTCGGAATACGGAATGACGACGGAGCGCTCGAGGCTGTCGGCGAACGCGCCGAGACCACTGCCGAGAATGAGGCCCACCTTCGGCGAAAAGCCGGGAGCCTTCTGACGGATGGTCGCGACACACGCCTCGACGCGAGAAAGGAGGTCGGAAGAGCCCATGGTTTCCGGCAGGATAGTCGCGATTTCAGGCCTGAATGAGTTTTCGGCCACTTCGTCGAAGCCGCCGTCCCCTTTGAGGAGCCTCCCCACCCATGAAAGCCACCGTCCTCGCGTTCTCCCTCTTCGCGCTCCCCGCCCTTGCTCAGGCACCTGCCCCTGCCCCCGCTCCGGCCCCCGCGCCCGCTGCTGGAGCCGAGGCCGCACCCCCCACGACTGGCGTGACGACCGCTGCCCAGGCGACGGGAAAGAAGAAGGCCAAGCCCACGCCTGATGCCGAGGTCGAGGCTCCCGCCGCGGCGAAAGACGCCAAGAAGAAGTGAGCATAGGAAGTCGGCATGTCCTCCGACTTCATCGCTGGCCGGTTCGTCACGCCCGCTCAGGCTGACGGCGTCATCGAGGTTCGCAGCCCGGCTGATCAAGCAGACGTCGTCGGGCGGCATTCGTGGTCGCTCGCGCACGTCGACGAGGCGGTGAGCGCTGCACGTTCCGCGTTCCCCTCGTGGCGCAGGCTCGGTCAGGCCGCGCGCGCCGAGTTCCTGAAGAAGTACCAGGCCCAGCTCAAAGCCAACACCGACGAGCTCGCGCGTTGCATTGCGCGGGAAATCGGCAAGCCGCTCTGGGAAGCGAAGACCGAAGTCGGCGCGATGGTGACCAAGGTCGACGTCTCGCTCGGCGAGGGCGCTGCGTTCGTGCACGACGTCACCATCGCCGACCTGCCCGGAGAGATTCGCCACCGCCCGCACGGCGTCGCCGCTGTCATCGGGCCGTTCAACTTCCCCGGTCACCTTCCCAACGGCCAAATCGTCCCCGCGCTGTTGATGGGCAACACCGTCGTCTTCAAGCCGTCCGACAAGGGCGCAGGCACGGCCGTGTTGATGGCGAAGTGCTTCGAGGCGGCGGGCTTTCCGCCGGGTGTGTTCAGCGTGGTGCAGGGCGCGGTGGCGACGGCCGAGAAGCTCGTGACGCACCCGGGCATCGACGCGATCCTCTTCACGGGCTCCGTCCCCGTCGGTCAGCGCATCGTCGCGGCGAACGCGCACCGACCGGGCCTGCTCGTCGCGCTCGAACTCGGCGGGAAGAACGCCAGCCTCGTGATGGATGACTGCGACCTCGAGCGCACGGTTCGCGAGCTCGCGTTCTCGGGCTTCGCGACGGCAGGCCAGCGCTGCACGGCGACATCGCGGGTCATCGTGACGAAGGGCATCGCGGCGCGCCTCATCGACCGGCTCGCGGCGGCGGCGAAGAGCGTGAAGGTCGGGCACGTGTTCAACGACGGCGTCTTCATGGGGCCCGTGATTTCCGAGGCGACGCGAAGACACCTGCTCGCGGCGCAACAGAAGGCGGTGAGCGCCGGGTTCGAGGCGGTCGCTCCCGGCGGCGTGCTCGAGACGGGGAAGACCGGCTTCTACGTTCGCCCCGCGGTGCACGTCGCACGCTCGGACGTGAAGTCAGTCGCGGGCTACACCGACACCGAGCTGTTCGCGCCCGACCTCGCCGTCATCACGGTCGACTCGCTCGAAGAGGCAATCGCTGTCGCGAACGACACCGAGTTCGGACTCTCTGCCGCCGTTTTCACGCAGAGCCAGGAGACGTTCGAGCGCTGCGTCGATGACGTGCGCGTCGGCGTGCTGCACTGGAATCGGTCGAGCGCCGGAGCGAGCGGAAGACTCCCGTTTGGCGGCATTCGTTCGAGCGGCAACCACCGCCCGGCCGGCATTCTCATGGGCCAGTCATGCACCTACCCGCTGGCGCTGCTGCTGCCGGCGAAGGCCGACGCTCCGTTGCCGACGTGGCCCGGCATCTCGTTCTGATCAGCCGGCCTCGAGCGTGCTAGGCGCGCGGCCGTGGCTGACCTCTCGGCATTCCGGAATCGGTGGTTCGTGGTGAAGATTGGCGGCGAGCTCGCGATGGACGTCGCGCGGCTCTCTCGCACCGTCGGCGTCGCGGTGAAGGCGTTCCTCGATGCGGGCATCAAGGTCTGCGTCGTTCACGGCGGCGGGCCGCAGGCGACCGAGCTGGCGAAGAAGCTCGGCCTCGAGACGAAGCAGGTGGCAGGGCAGCGCGTGACCGACGAAGCGACGCTCGAGGTGATGAAGATGACGCTCGCCGGGCAGGTCTCGGTGAACGTCGCGAGCGCGCTGCGTCTGGCCGGGGTTCCAGCGCTCTGCACGACGGGGGTCTCGGCAGGGCTCGTCGACGCGAGCCGCAGGGCTCCCGTTCAGGTCGCGGGCATCGACGCGCCGGTCGACTACGGCCTCGTTGGAGACATCGCCGCGGTGAACGTGACGCTGCTCGAGACGCTCTCGGAGCGTGGGGTGGTCGTCGCCCTCGGCTCCCTCGCCGGTGACGTGCACGGCCGCGTGTTCAACGTGAACGCCGACACGGTGGCGACGCGGGTGGCCGGCAAGCTGCGCGCGGCGAAGCTGCTGCTCGTCTCGAACGTGCCTGGCGTGCTGCGCGACAAGAACGACCCGACGACTCGAATCCCACGGCTCACGCCGGCCGAAGCGAAGGCGCAGATTGCGGCCGGAGTCATTCAGGGCGGCATGATTCCCAAGGTGGAAGAGAGCCTCGCGATGCTCGACGAGGGCATCGACGCGATTCACATCGTCGGCCTCACGCCTGATTCGTCCATCCTCGCAGAGGCCCTCGAGCCCGGCTCCCATGGGACCGTGTTCGCGAAGGGGTAAGCTGTTGCGCGTGACCCGTTCGAAGCTGTTGGTGGGTGTGCTGCTGTGTGTTTCGTGCGGCCCGAAGATCGAGGGTGGCGTGAACGCGGTCGTCGACTTCGTTCGCGTCGACACCGGGCGCGCATGCGTTCGCGTGGCAGTCGTCGATCTCGCGTCGGTCGGCAGCGAGCCAGAGCGCTTCGAAGCGTTCAACACGGACATCACGGGTCGCGACCTGTCGGGTTCGTTGAACATCGGCATCGCGCGAAACCCGGCGTGGACCGACTCGGTCGAGGTTCGCGCGTCGTTGCACCGTGGTGATTGCACGTCGATTCCCGAGGCCATCGACACGGGTCGCGCGACGTTCGTGACCAACAACGTGCAGGTGGTGCGGTTGTCGCTGCGGCAGTCGGCGCTCGACGGAGGAATGCTCGACGGTGGTGCTGGAGGTGGAATGGCCGGCGGAGCTGCAGGTGGCTCGGGAACGGCTGGCGGAAGCGCAGGTGGCAATGTGACCGCCGGAGGAAGCGCAGCCGGGGGGGCCGCGACGGCTGGCGGATCCGCGACTGCCGGTGGCTCCGCGACTGCCGGTGGCTCCACGACCGCTGGTGGATCTGCGACTGCCGGTGGCTCCGCGACTGCTGGTGGATCCGCGACCGCTGGTGGATCCGCGACCGCTGGTGGATCCGCGACTGCGGGTGGTTCTGCGACGTCTGGTGGATCCGCGACCGCTGGTGGATCCGCGACCGCGGGTGGTTCTGCGACAGCGGGTGGTTCTGTGACCGCTGGAGGTTTCGCAACGGCTGGTGGATCCGCGACGGCTGGTGGCTTCGCGACGGCTGGTGGAACCGCGACCGCTGGTGGATCCGCGGCTGCTGGTGGATCCGCTACCGCTGGTGGATCTGCGACGGCTGGTGGATCCGCGACTGCTGGTGGATCCGCGACCGCTGGTGGATCCGCGACGGCTGGTGGATCCGCGACGGCTGGTGGATCCGCCACCGCTGGTGGATCTGCGCTCGCGGGTGGATCCGCGACCGCTGGTGGATCCGCGCTCGCTGGTGGATCCGCGACGGGAGGCGGCTCTGTCGGAACGCGTGACGCCGGCGCGTGCCCGTTCCCGCCGGTCGTTCGCTACCTCTCCATCGGTGGCACGACCACCTGGAACGACGTGCAGCCGTTCGGGAAGTCCTTCGTCATGGTTGGCAACGGCGGAGCCATCGCTCGCTACTCTCCGGGCGATGGTGGCGTGGAGACGCTTGGTGGCGGTACCTGCGCGAACTACGGCAACCTCTTTGGCGTCTCGGTACGCGCCTCGGACAACGCCGTGTTCGTGAGCACGGGCAGCGGCAGCCTCATTCGCTGGGTCGCGCCTGGTCAGTGCACTGGCGTGAACGCGCTCATTCCCGGCGCACCGCTGACCGCCCTGAACGCAGAAGATCCCGACTTTCTCTTCGCGGGCTCGATGGGCGCGTTCCCTGCGGGGACGGTGACGCTCTCGCGATTGAACGATGCCGGCGTTCCTTCCCAGCAGTCGTACAACGTCGGGGAAGTCTGGGAGATCGCAAAGTCGGGTTCATCGGTCTTCGCGGTCGGCTCCGAACACTCCGTTCAGCGTCGCAACCGCATCTGGCGCTACGACTTCGTCAACCTCGCCTGGCAGCCGGTGCTCGCGACCTCGAACAACGACACGGCGCTGTTTGCAGCCGACCTGCTCGCGCCCAACGCCGGCTACGCCGCCGGCATGACGTTCACGCAGTGGAACGGCTCCACGTGGACGTATCGCCCGACACCGCCGTTTGGTGTCTACGGCCTCGAGGCACTCAGCGCCTCCGAGGTCTATGCCGTGGGCGACGACGCCATCGCGGGCCGGCCAGGCATCGCGGTCTGGGACGGCAACACGTGGACGAACTTCGGCCCCACGACGCGGCCGGCTGGGTATCTCGTTCGGGTTCGCGGCGAAGCGCGCTGTGGGTTGTTTGGTGTCGGCAGCAACGGCATCGCCATCACCACCTTCCCGTGACGCTTGCGCAGGGCAGGGCAGGGGCCTACCTGCGGCTCCATGCCCTTCACCATCTCAGAGAAGAGTGAACGCGCGTTGCTCGGCTTGTTTCCGAGAGCGGCAGGCCGGGCCGATGCTCCGACGTGGCTCGTCGACCAACTCGTCGAGGCTGAGCTGCACCGCGTCGGTTTCCCCGACCCGACCGGCGCGTTCCAGGCGCTCGCGCTCAATCAGGGCTCGCTCCTCAAGGAGGAATACGACCTGTCGACGCACGGTCACGCCGACGGCTGGGTGATGGAGGCCCTCGTCGTCGACCCCGTCGAGCTCACCGTCTTCAACATGCACCACGGCTTCCCTGCCGGAGACGCGGCGCTGAGGGCGATGGTCTCGGCGATGAAGCAGGTCGTGCCTCGCGCGAAGGTCGTGCGCACGCACACCGACGGCTTCGCGATGCTGCTGGGCCCGAGCGCCGACACCAGGCTCGAGCCACGCTTTCTGCAGCACCTGCGAGAGGCGCTCCCTCTGGCGGTCGAGGCCATCACGCCCACGAAGGCGGAGCCCATGCGCTTCACGCTCGGTCAGCTGCGGCTCACCGTCGTCGACCCGCCCAACTGGCAGGTGCTGGGGCCGCTGGTGTGGGCCGAGTGCGAGCGGGCGTTGATCATCTCGCGGCGCGCGCCCTTCACCGACGTGCTCGAGCGCAGGGTCGAGCTGAACGGCCGCCTGCCCGAACTCCCACGGTAGCGACGGCTCGCGGCTGGTTCAGCTCGCGCACGGAGTTCGTGGACGGTGCTCGTGCCCGAACTCCACCGTCGGACGCACGGATGATCATCGTCCCGGCTTGCGAGGAACTCTCGACCGCTTCCGAGCAGCAGGCTCGGAGCGCGAACTCCACTGGCTTGAACTCACGCACGGATCAGCGTGCACACGTCGTGTCAGAGCCGCCAGCGCGGCTTCACGCTCGCGGTCAGCCCACGGCGAACATCGTCAGGCAGCGCGAGAATGATCAGCACGAGCCCGGTCGTGAAGAGGAACAGCGACGGACAGAACGAGCGCGCCCACAGCGAGATGGCGAAACACAGCAGCGCTGCTGTCACGAGCCCTGCGCGTTGCCCGAACCGAAACTGAATTCGCTGCTCCTTCTCCGCCTTCTCGTGCTTCTTGAACTCCTCTTCGACGATCTGCTTGATGTTCGCTTCGTGCTGCGCGCGAAGCTGCGTCTGCTCCTGCTCTTTGGTTTCGTCGTACGTCGCGAGGATGAGCAGGTTCAGGTCGCGGGCCTGCGGCGTCTCGAGCGAGGCCTGGCAGAAGATGCAGGTGCGATCGAACTTGCTCGAGTCGCGCTGACATTCCGCGCAGCGCCGAAACGGCAGCCGCACCAGCTCATCGGTGTCGAGCGCGAGGTGGTTGGCGCCGTCGGCCTCGAAGCGCTTGAGCTGCGGCGCGGTGTCTGCCGAGAGCGGAGACGCCTCGATCGCCGCCTCCATGGCCGGGGCCTGCGCCTCGAGCGCCCGCTTCGCCTCGGGCGCCTCCGAGAAGCGCTCCTCCGCCACGCGCGTGTTCTCCTGGGCGGGCGCTCCCGCTCGTTCCGTCTCGAGCTTGTCGAAGCGTGAGTCGCGGCTCATGGGTCACGAGGCCGGGCGGGTGCGGCGGCGGGCCCATTGTCGCAGCCGGTCGATGTCTTCGGCCATGGTGACCGCGAGGGGGAGCGTCTCTTTGATGGCCGTCTCGAGATGCCGTGGCTCGAGCGCGACGCGGTCGGCGAACGCTTCGTACATGCCGCTGATGACGATCTGCTCGAGCTCGGCGCCACTGAACTGCTCGGTCGCCTGCGCCAGCGCCTCGAGGGGAAACTCCCTGGGGTCGCGAGAGCGTCGGGTGAGCTGGAGCGCGAGAATCTCCTTCCGCTCCTTCGCGGTCGGCAGGTCGATGAAGAAGATCTCGTCGAAGCGGCCCTTGCGCAGCAGCTCGGGCGGCAACGAGTCGATGCGGTTCGCGGTGGCGACGACGAACACCGGAGCCGTCTTCTCCTGCAGCCACGTCAGCAGGGTGCCGAACACGCGCGCCGAGACGCCGGTGTCGTTGCCGCCGCCGCCCGCGCCCGCGAGGCCCTTCTCGATCTCGTCGACCCACATCACGACGGGCGCGAGCGACTCGACGACCCGAATGGCCCGCCGAAGGTTCTCCTCCGACGAGCCGATGAAGCCCGAATAGATGCGGCCCATGTCGAGCCTCACCAGCGGCAGCCGCCACGACGTCGCGATGGACTTGGCGGTGAGCGACTTGCCGCAGCCCTGCACGCCGAGCAGCAGCACGCCCTTGGGCTCGGGCAACCCGAAGGCGCGCGCGTCTTCCGAGAACGCGTCTTTGCGGCGATCGAGCCAGCGCTTGAGCGACGTGAGCCCGCCGATGTCGGAGAGCGACTGATCAGTGGCGTGGTACTCCAGCAGCCCGCTCTTGCGAACGACCTGGCTCTTCTCGTCGAGCAGCATCTTCACGTCGCTCGAGTCGAGGCGGTTGTCCTGCGCGATGGCCTTGGCGAACGCGTTCTCGGCTTCGGCCAGCGTGAGCCCGTGCGCGGCGCTCACCAGCGCGTCGGCCTGCTCGCGGTTCAGCTCGACGACGGCGCGTTTGTTCTTCGTCACCACCCGCGCGATGTCCTTCAGCAGGTCGAGCAGGTCGGCCTTCGAGGGCAGCGGCACGTCGATGACCGACACGTCCTTCTCGAGCTCGTCGGGCAGCTTGAGCGTGGGCGCGACGACGATGGCCGTCGTGAACTGCGTCTTCAGGTGAAAGCCGAGCTCCCGCAGGGCGCGCACCGTCACCGGGTCGTCGAGGTGGCGATGAAAGTCCTTCAAGATGACCAGCGCTGGCGTGTTCAGCTTCGCGATGGCGGTGAGCGCACGCGCGGGCTCGAGGGTCTCTTCTGGCGAGACCTTCAGCGCTCCAGTCAGGGCGCGCAGGCCTCGCGTTGCCGTCCACTCCAGCAGGTCTTTGCCGTGCGACCGCGCGAGCTCTGCCAGCAGCGCATCGACCCGCTGCTCCTCCCAGCTCACCAGGTAGAGGAGCGGGTACCGGGCGCGGATCAGGGTGTCGAGATCGCGAATGAAGCGCGGCCGCTCGGGAGGCATGACGGACATGACGAACGAAGCCTAAGCGGCTTTCGCCATTCTCACGCGATTCACGAGGGAGAGAGGTTGACCGGAGAAGCGCAGCAGTGTGCCGAGAAACCCCCCGCACGCTGCGCCGCGACAAGCGGGCATACGCTTCACCGATGCATGGATGTATCGCCCAGGATCAGCCGACTGTCAAAAACGCTGATCATCGAGGCGCCCTCACCTTGACCGCTCGCGTCAGTCCTTGTCCTGTCGTTGGGACAGTTCGTCTGAGACGAGCGCACTGGCCCAAGGCGTCCACCGGACACATGGTGTGGTTCACAAGGAGCACGTCATGACCAACCCCCGCACCGTTCGCCGCATCATCCAGTCTCACCGCCAGCGCGAAGGCGCCGGCTTCATCGTTCGCCGCCCCGTGCCGACCGTCGGCGTCGAGCAGCTCGACCCGTTCCTGCTCGTCGACGAGCTGGGCCCCATCACCTACGCGCCGGGTGAAGCCGTCGGCGCGCCTGATCATCCGCACCGAGGCTTCGAGACCGTCACCTACGTGCTCCAGGGCGAGGCGCAGCACGAAGACTCTGCTGGGCACCGCGGCACCATTGGGCCGGGTGACGTGCAGTGGATGACTGCGGGTGGAGGCATCGTTCACTCCGAAGAGCCGTCTGACGCGATGAAGCGCGATGGCGGCACGATGCACGGCTTCCAGCTCTGGGTGAACCTGCCCAGGCGCGACAAGCTGATGCAGCCCCGCTACCAGGAAGTGAAGGCCGCGCAGCTGCCGAAGGCGACCAGCGCCGATGGCCTCGCGAAGGTGACGGTGATTGCCGGCCAGGCGCTCGGAGCCGCCGCGCGCATCGAGACGCGCACGCCCATCATCTACCAGCACTGGACCCTCGAGCCCGGCGCACGCGTCGAGCAACCCGTCGACGCCGCCATGCAGGGCTTCGCCTACGTCTTTCGAGGCACCGCCCTCGTCGCAGGCCGCGAAGTGAAAGACGGACAGCTGGCGGTGTTCTCGAGCGGCGACTCCATCGAGCTTGCGGCGACCGAACGCGCCGAGCTGCTGCTGCTTGCCGGCGAACCGCTCAACGAACCGCTCGCGCGCTACGGCCCGTTCGTCATGAACACCGAAGACGAGCTCGTGCAGGCCGTTCGCGACTTCCAGGCCGGCCGGCTCGGCCAGATTGAGCGGAGCTCCTGAACCCCTGATTCTTCGAAGGGTTGCATCGATTTTACGCAACCACTCGAATTTTCAGTTGGGTCAAAGAGCCCCTGTCTATATCCAGCCGCCTCCCCATGGCGATTCAGCGAGAGACCAACAGCGCGGGCCCTTCACTCGAGGTCTTCACGACCGAGTGGAAAGGCATGGGCCAGACCTGGTTCGCAGGCTGGCGTGAGGTGCTGACCGGCAAGTCGCTGGTGGCTGACGCGCTGGCGGCGTTGACGGTGGGCGCTGTCGCGTTGCCGCTCAACCTGGCGTTGGCCATCGCCTCGGGTCTGCCCGCGAGCGCAGGCCTCGTCGCGGGCGCGGTGGGCGGCATTCTCGCGGCGGCCTTCGGTGGCGCCGCGCTGCAGGTGACGGGGCCGGCGGCTGCGCTGCAGGTGCTCGTGCTGTCCATCTCGGTGCGCTTCGGCGTCACGGGCGTGGCGGCGGCGACGGTGATGATTGGCATCATGCAGCTGCTCATGGCGTTGTCGCGGGCGGGCCGGCTCGCGCGCTTCGTGCCCGAGAGCGTGCTGGCGGGCTTCACCACGGGCGTGGGCCTCAAGCTGCTCGACGCCCAGATTCCTGAGCTGCTGGGCTTCGACTACCGGGTCTCTGAGCTCGCCGCGATGATGCACCGCCCCGAGTGGCTGAAGGAGGTCGAGTGGCTCGCGGCCGTCTCGGGCCTCTTCGTCGCGCTCTTCGTGGTGGGCACGCGGCAGTTCAAGCGCTTCCCCGGCGCGCTCGTCGCCATCGCGGCCGTCACCTTCGTCTCGAACTACCTCGGCTGGGACGTCACCCGCGTCGGTGAAGTGCCCAACAAGCTGCCCTCGCTGCTGCTGCCGTCCGTGGCGGACAACCAGTGGCTCGACCTGTTCCTGGCGACGTTGCCGCTGGCGCTGCTGGCGAGCGTGGAGTCGTTGCTCTCGGCCAGCGCCATCGACCGCATGGCGCCCGAGCGGCCGAAGCACCACCCGTCGCTCGAGCTCTTTGGCCAGGGCATCGCCAACACCGTCGTCGGGCTGATGCAAGGCATGCCGGTGTCGGGCGTCATCGTGCGTTCCGGCGTCAACGTGCAGGCCGGTGGGCAGACGCGGCTCGCGGCGATGCTTCACGGCGTGGCGCTCGGTGGTGCGGTGCTGTTGCTGAGCACCGAGATCGCGAAGACCCCGCTCGCTGCCCTGGCGGGCCTGCTCTGTGTCGTCGGCGTGCGCCTCATCGAGGTCGGCACGCTGCTCAAGCTGGTGAAGGAGGAGAAGCTCGAGGCCATCGCCTTCCTGCTCGCGGCGGGCGGCACCGTCACCGGCCACCTCATGATCGGCCTCGCGGCGGGTCTCGCCGTGCACGCTGTCTCACGCTTCCTCCACCGCGGCGCCGACGCCGAGCTCGCCCTCATCGAAGACGAGCTCAAGCCCGGCATTCGTGCGGTGGTGAAGAAGGCCGATGTCGGGGCGCGCAGACCGCACGCCGAGGCTCCCGCTTCTGCCGCCGCGTGGCTCTCGCACGTGCGGCATCGCCCCAACGTCGCGCCCACGGCGTTCGTGCACCCGCAGGCATCGGTCATCGGCAACGTGGTGCTGGGTGACAACGTGCACATCGCCGCCGGCTCGTCGGTGCGCGCCGACGAAGGCACGCCGTTCTTCATCGGCGACAACTCCAACATTCAAGATGGTGTCGTGCTGCACGCGTTGAAGGAGAAGCACGTCGAGGTCGCCGGTGAGCGCTGGGCCATCTACGTCGGCCGCAACGTCTCGATGGCGCACGACGCGCTCGTCCACGGGCCCTGCTACGTGGGAGACGACACCTTCATCGGCTTCAAGGCGGTGGTGCACGACGCCGTCGTGGGCCGCGGCTGCTTCATCGGCATCGGCGCGGTGGTGGTTGGTGTCACCGTGCCCGACGGCCGCTTCGTGCCCCATGGCTCGGTCATCGACACGCTCGACAAGGTCGACGGCCTGCCGCTGGTGAACGAGTCGCAGCACCACTTCAACGAAGACGTCGTCGACGTGAACCGCGGGCTGGCCGCGGCCTATCGCGCGGCGCTCGACACCGGGCGGAAGGCACCTGCCTCTGCCGACACCGAACGAAGCACCTGGGACGAGCACTGGTCGCTCGCCTCGGGTGACCGCTTCTAGCTGCACGGAGAACCTCGAAATGCTCGTCACTGGTCTCGTCATCGGCGTGTGCGCCGCGGTGCTCTGGAGCCTGCGCTCCTCGGCCGTGCGCGTTCCGGAAGGCAACGTCGGCGTCATCATCCGCTACGGCGCTGCAGAGCGTGACGCAGGCGGCGCCCTCGCCACGCGTCCTCCGGGGCTGCACTTCAAGTGGCCCTGGGAGTCGGTCGTGCTCGTCTCGATGATGGAGCAGAAGATCGAGCTCGCCGGTGAAGGCGCGATTCGCACCATGGCGGCCGATGGCACGGCGCTGCGGCTCGACGCGGCGCTTCGCTACCAGCCCAACCGCGCGATGCTCGAGCAGTTCCTCTTCGGGCTGCAGCGGCCGCTCGAGCACATCTCGACGCTCTTCACGTGTCTGCTGCGCAACGAGCTGGCGAACGTGCAGGCGAGCGCGACGCCGCCCGCGCACTCGGTGGCCGAGGCGTTGCCCCAGGAGGCTGGCAGCTATGCGCTCATTCGCCGCGAGCGAGGGTTGCTCTCGGCGCGCATCGCCGACTTCTGCAAGGCGCGCATCGGCGACGAGCACGGCGTGGAGTTCAACGCGGTCGACCTCACCGACATTCTGCCGCCCGACGAGCTGCGCGACGCGCTCAACGCCGTCATGCAGGCGCGCTCGGCTGCCGAGGCCCACCACTACCGGGCCGAGAGCGAGTGCCGGCAGCGGGTGCTCGAGGCGAGGCAGGGCGTCTCCATCGCGAAGGCGCGTGCCCAGGCCGCGGCCGACGAGCTCGACACCCTGGGCCGGGCGTTGGGCGAGCTGAAGGAGAAGCAGGTGCTGGCCGACTACGTGCGCCGTCGCAAGTCCGAGGTGCTGGCCGAGTCACGGCTGCTCTACGTGAACGACGGGGAGGCCCGATGAACTCGCAAGACACGCTGCAGCTGTTGATGGGGCTCGGCGCTGGCGTCGGCGCGGTGTGGCTGCTGACGTTCCTCTTCCGCGCGATGACGGTGAACGTCGATGACCGACAGGTCGCGCTGGTGACGGTCTTCGGCAAGTTCACGCAGAAGCTCACCCGGCCGGGCCTGCACGTGGTGCCGGGCAAGCTGTTTCCCTGGGTGAAGGTGCTGCACGTCTCGAAGGCCCGCGACTTCCGCTCGTACAAGGGCATTCACGTCAACGACAGCCGAGGCACCACGATGCTGGTGGATCTGTGGGTCGAGCTGCACCTCGTCGACTCGGTGAAGTCGCAGTTCGCGGTGACCGACTGGGACAAGGCGCTGCAGAGCGTCGTCGCGCACGCCGCCATCTCGATTCTCGGCAAGAGCGACTTCCAGCAGGTGCTGCAGGACCGGCAGGAGCTGGGCGAGCGGCTGCGCGCCGACATCGCGCGTGAAGCCGAGCGGTGGGGCCTCAGCATCGACAGCGCCTTCATTCAGCAGATCGAGCTGTTGCCAGAGGTGGCCAACGAGCTGTCGAACACCATCGCCGCACGGCTCGAGCGCGCCACCGCCGAGATCGAAGCCACGGGCCGGCTCGAGGTCGCGCAGCTCGAGGCCGACACCACCCGAGAGGTCGCCACGCTGGTCGCCGACGCCCGGGCCCAGTACCCGCTCGCCATCGGCGCGGCGCTCGAGAAGCTCAAGAAGGCGCCCGAGGTGCTCGAGGCCTACCTCGAGCTGTACGAGCTCTCGCAGCTGCGGCCCGGCCGCACGGTCGCGTTCCGCGGCTTCGAGGGCAAGCAGGCCCTGCGCTCGGCCGACGCGGCGATGTTGCAGGCGATGCCGGGAGACCAGGCTCCGCTCATCGACGGCTCGAAGCGCTGACTCAGAGCGCCTGCTCGATGGCGCTCTGATCGAACCCGAGAATCAGCTTCCCCTTCACGTCGAGCACGGGGACGCCCTGCGGTTGGACGCCCGCCGCGGCGGCCTTCTGCGCGAGCTCCTGCGCTGCGCCCGAGTCCTTCTCGACGTCCTTCTCGGTGAAGAACACCTTCTTCGCCTTGAGGAACGACTTCGCCTTGCGGCAGTACCCGCACCACGACGTCGTGTAGATGATGACGTCACTGGTGTTGGCGGCCACGAAGGGCTCGGCCGACCGCTCGTTCGCGCGTGACTTCGCCGCCAGCGCAATCTGCTTCTCGAGGGCCGCCACCGCGCTCTGGCTCGACTTCTTGTCGCTGAGCTCTTTCGTCGCCTTCGCCTTGATCAGCTGCGCCTTCTTCGCGTCGGCGCCGGTCAGCTTCACGGTCGCGAGCTGATCGATGGCGATCTGCCAGTCGGCGTTGTCGACCGCCATCTGTGCGCGCAGCAGCCGGGCCTGCGCGTTCTCGGGCTCCACCTCGATCCACGAGTCGCAGTACTTCTCGGCGGCGTCGAACTGCTGCTGCGAGAGCGAGGTGCGCGCTGCAGCCTCCAGCGCGGCGGGCTGTTTCGGGTCGAGCTTGAGCGCCATCTGCGCAAACTGCAGGGCGAGCAGCTCGTCCTTCTTCTGCACCGCAGCCTTCGCGGCGTCACCCAGCAGCGCGGCGGCCTTCGGCTTGTCGTCGCCGGTGAACGTCTGCCCGTCGAGCGCGAACAGCACGTCGTCGAGCTTGCCGGCCTTCAAGTGGCCCTGCGCGGTCTCGAGCGGCGAGGCAGCGAGAGCGAGCAGCAGAATCAGGGAGCGCATGGCGCGAACGGTATGCCATGGCAGGCTCGGCGTCAGGCACGAGCGCAGCAGCCGTCTCGAAGGCCGGAGGGTTCCCCATGTCCTGGAAGTCGACGCTCGTGCAGAACAGCCCCGGTCACTGGGTGCTCCCGAAGTCGAAGCAGATGCGCTGCGAGGCCCACCTCTTCCTGTCCGATGAGCTGCTCAACGGCGACGAGGGCGTGGAAGAGAACGTCTTCGACCAGGTCGTGAACGCCTGCTCGTTCCCTGGCGCGACGCGCGTGGTGCTCACCCCCGACTGTCACGTCGGCTACGGCGTCCCCATCGGCACGGCCATCGAGACCGAAGGCACGCTGCTGCCCACGGCGGCTGGCTACGACATCGGCTGCGGCATGGTGCAGCTGAAGACCTCGCTCACGTGGGACGACGTGGCCGACAAGGACAAGCGCCGCCTGTGGATCGACGAGGTCACCCGTCGCATCGGCATCGGCGTCGGTCAGTCGAGCGGCCGGAAGCTGGGCGCGAAGCTGCTGCCCGAGGTGATTCGTCACGGCGCGAAGGCGCTGGGTCACTCACACGACGTCGCCGAGCGCGCCTCGATTCCCGTCGAGGACGATCGCGTCGACGTGCCCGACCGCGCGTGGGACAAGCGCAACCAGCTCGGCA
>CALRPN020000099.1:0-18719 GCA_943370055.1 Archangium gephyra | reverse complement strand
GCGGCCGCCATCTCGATCGCGGCCGCCCGCGCGGGTCGCAAGGTGCTCGTGCTGACGATCGATCCCTCCCGCAGGCTCGCCGAGACCCTCGGCGTCTCGCGCAACCCGACCGATCCCGTCCGCATTCCGAAGGAGCGCTCTGACGCGGCGGGCATCACCACCGGCACGCTCGACGCGTGGATGCTCGACATCAAGCTCGTCTCTGACGGTGCGGTTCGCCGCCTCGTGAAGAGCGAAGCCGACGCCCAACGCATTCTGACGAACCGCATCTACCAGCAGGTGTCGACGATGGTCGCGGGCATGCACGAGTACACGGCCATGGAGGCCCTGCACCGCCTCGTCCACGAGGGCCGCTACGATCTCGTCGTGCTCGACACGCCGCCGTCGCGGAATGCGCTCGACTTCCTCGAAGCGCCGCGGAGGCTCTCAGGCCTCGTCGACTCGCGGGCGATCTCGGCGTTCCTGCCCAAGTCCGACAGCATGGTGGCGCGCGCCGCCTCACGCGTGATCGAGAAGATCCTCTCGGCCGTCTTCGGCGAAGAGTTCGCGCACGAGTTCGTCGGCTTCATCGGCACCTTCACCAGCATCTTCCAGTCGCTCAACGTCGACGTGAACGAGATGCGCCGGTTCCTCTCGGGTGACGACGTGGCGTTCCTGCTGGTGTCGTCACCAGCTCCGGCCGCGCTCACCGAGGCGTCGTTCTTTCACGACAAGACCCGCGAGCTCTCGCTGCCGTTCCGCGGCTTCGTGCTGAACCGCAGCCGTGCGACCGAGGCCAACCGGCCGATGCCGTCGCTGCCGTCAGACGCGACCGAGGCCGTGCGCACCGGGTTGCCGAAGCTGCAGGGCCTCGCTGAGCTCGAGCAGGCAGCCGCGAAGCGCGACTTCACGCTGCTGGGTGAATTGACGAAGCGGGCAGGGCAGGGCGCCACGGCGATGGCGTTGCCCGATCTGCCCAACGGCGCCGACGACATCGCGACGCTGGTGACGGTCGCAGACGCGCTCGCCGCGGGCTGATTACTTCACGATTCGGCCGCCGCTGAGCAGCGTGACCGACTCGTTCGGCTCGCTGACGTTCACGACGATCTCGACGATGACGAGATCAGATGGTGCCTTCTTGCCGGCTCCATCGAAGAGCACCGCGGGCGAGAGCGCGATCGAGCCACCGTTCGCCTCCATCTGCGCCAGCGTCGCGCGGTACTGCCCATTCACCAGCACCTCGACGTCCTGCCAGACCTCGAGCGACTCGTTCTTCACCAGGTACACGGGCCGCGAGGCGTCACCGCCGGCGACGAGCACCGCGTTGATGTCGTTCGAGGGGCCCTGATTGCCGCAGGCGACGCCCACGCTGGTGACCGACAGGGTGAGCCACCCGATCAAGACGAGGGCTTTGTATTTGAAGAAGCGATCGCTCGTCCGGAAGTCCTCTGCGATCTCCGAGAGGATCGACACCGAGTTCAGCAGCGTGTCGAGCGCGCCCTCTTTGAGCGCCGCCTTGTCGAGCTGCTTCTTCGGCTCGGGCGTCAGGGGCTGATCGCGCATGGCCGAGCGAACCGCGCGCATGTTCGGGTTGCTCGGCTGCGACTTCATCGGCGGAGGTGGCAGGTCGAGCTCGAGGCCCGACGGGCTGAACTCCGGAACGCCCTTGTCGTCTTTCTCGTCCACGGCGGCGACTGTAGCCGAAACTCAGGGCTGTTTGACGCGCTCGAGGGCTCGCGAGGCCAGCGCGTTCTCGGGCTGCGCTTCCAGCACCTGCTCGAGCCACTTCGACGCTTCATTCTGCGCCGCCTGCTTCTCGGTGGGGGTCTTCACCTTCAGGTACTTCTCGGTGTGCAGCAGCCCGAGGCGGAGCACGGCCTCGAGGTTGTCAGGGCGCTGCTCGAGCTCGGCTTTGAGCTCGCGGTCGGCGGCGGGCCAGTTGGTCTCGAGCTGGTACACGAGCGCCAGCTTGCCGCGGGAGAACCAGTTGTCGGGCTTCAGCCTCGCGGCGGTTCGAAACGCGGTGCGGGCCTTCTCGAGCTCCTGCCGCTCGAGCGCCGCGTCGCCCAGCTTGAACCAGGCCTCGTCGAGGGTGGGGTTCTTCTCGAGCGCCTTCTCGTACAGCTCCTTCGCCTGTGAGGCGCGCTGCCGGGCCGTGTAGAGATCGGCGAGGTAGAGGTACGCCTTGCCGTCGTCTGGCGAGAGCTCGATGGCGCGTTTCAGCTCTTCCATCGCGCGCCCGGCGTCATCGACGCGCGCGGCGGCCAGCCCGAGCAACGCGTGCACGACGCCGAGATCGGGGAACTCCCGCGCGATGTCTTCGAGCTCGGTGATCGCCTGCTGCGGAATGTCGGCGACCTGCATCCACCCCAGGGCCTGATCGAGCTTCGGGCGCGCCGACTTCGGAAACCCCGCGAAGGGATCGGCGATCTCATCCATCAACGCGCGCGCGGTCGCGGCCTCCTGCACGGTGCATTCGCCGGTCACCACCGTGCGCACCGAGGCGACGGCGTCTTTCGAGCGGCCGACCCGATGGAGCGCCTTCGCGTAGGCGAGGTGCCAGCTCGTCTTGCCCGGCGTGCGGGCGATGGCCGCGGCGAGGCTCTCGCGTGCCGGCTCGAACTGCTCCGACTCGAGCAGCGCGATGCCCAGGCGGTAGTGCAGCTCGCCTTCGTGCGGTGCCTTCTCGACCGCCTTCCTGAACGCGTCGACGGCCGAGGCTCCGGCTTCGCGCGCGTTGGAGAAGAGGATCAGCCCGCGCGTGTAGTGCGAGACCGCCGTGTCTCGAGTCGCCGCGTCTTCGAGCACCTGCTGACCGGTGCCGTTCTTCACGTTGGCTTCGGCCCACGCGCGCGCGAGATCGAGATCGTTCGGAGCTTCGCGGTGGAGCGGCCCGAGCACCCGCACGGCCTCGGCGGCGTTGCCCTTCTGCAGCGCCACCATCGCCTGCTCGCGGGGAGACAGAACGGTGTTCGTCGAGGTCGTGACGCACGCCTCGAGAAGCAGCAGCGCGAGGAGTCCGCACCTCATGCAGTCGCCTGGTCGCGACGGGCGACGCCCTCGGCGCCCTTCTGGGCCACCACGGTCGACTTGTCTCCGCCCCTGCCGCCCATCTGGGCCGAGAGATCGATGATGCGATCTCGCACGGCCTTCATCAGCGCTTCCCGATCATCTCCGAACTGCGCGGGATCGATGGGCTCGCCCACCATCACCGTCACCGGGCCTGGGGTGATGTTCCACGAGTTCTTCGGCATCAGCCTGCCCGAGCCCTCGATCGCGACGGGCACGACGGGAACACCCGCCTTCATCGCCAGCGCGAACGGGCCCTTCTTGAACGGCATGATCGACAGATCGTCGCTGCGCGTTCCCTCGGCGAACATCGCGATCGAGATGCCGCTGCGAATGCGGTTGGCGGCGAGCTCGAGCGACTTCACCGCGCGCTTGTGGTTGCGGCGATCGATGAAGACGAACTTCGCCATCGACATGTACCAGCCCATGAAGGGCACGTACTTGAGCTGCTGCTTGGCGACGAAGCGGAAGGCCACCGGCAACGCCACGAACAGCGCGGGAATGTCGAGCGTCGACTGGTGATTGGCGACGTAGATGGCGGGCTTCGTGAAGTCGGCCTTCTCACGGCCGATCACCTTGAACTGCGCGCCGCCGGCCCAGAGCAGCACTGGAGACCAGATGCGCTGCACGACGAAGAGCGACGTCGAGACATCGAGCGTGAGGATCGAGACGATGACGGTGACCGGGAACAGCACGCTGGTCCACACGACGGCGATGAAGATGCAGAACAGGTTTCGGAGCATGGCTTACGGCCCGACGACTTCGATGAAAGCGGGAGAACCCGCAAGAAAGGCGAACGCGGGGTCGGCTGCAACCGCCCCTGCCTGCCAGGACTGCTTCGACGCCGTCCGGGCGGCCTTCAGATACAACAACACGTCGGTCGAGCGCCTCTGGGCGGCGGCGACGCGCGCGAGGCCGTAGGGGCCGAACGGCGACTCGCGCGAGGCCTTCTCGAGCGCCTCGAACGCGGTCTGGGCTTCCGCGAAGCGGCCGAGCACCAGCAGGGCCGAGCCCTCGAGGTAACGGCCTTCGATCGACTCTGGAGCGATGGCCGTGATGGCCTTTGCCTGCGTCAGGGCAGCCTCGGCGTCACCGGGGCCTCCACGGAGCAGCAACGCACGGCCCCGAACGAGCCCCGCCGCCGGGTCTGTCATTCCGTCGATCATCGACAGCGCGGCGCCGGCATCCATCGACCGCACCGCGAGCCCGGCCAGGCCGATGCGGGCGTCGGGATCCAGGGGATCCACAGCGAGCGCGGCCGCGAACGACTCCTGCGCAGCGCCCGCATCTTCGAGCTTCAGGTTCGCGAGGCCGGCGAGCGCCAGCGCGTGGGCGTTCTTCGGGTCGGAGAGGGCAGCCGAGCGATACGAAGCGGCGGCGTCACTCCACTTCGCCTTCTTCGCCTGCTGATGGCCAGCCTGCAGGTGTCGCTCGGCGTTCGAAGGACAGCCGGCCAGCACCAGCACGGCCGAAAACACGACGAGCCTGGCGGCACATGACCGCCAGGCTCGCGTGTTGTGTTGACCCCATCGGGATTCGAACCCGAGTTTTAGCCTTGAAAGGGCCACGTCCTAGGCCTCTAGACGATGGGGCCGACTGGTGAGTCGCGGGGGATTTGAACCCCCGACCCTCGGCTTAAAAGGCCGGTGCTCTACCAACTGAGCTAGCGACTCGCACCTGTTGTTTTTTCGATCTCTGAAATTCCTCACTTCTTCTTCAGCGCCTTGTCTTCTTCGACCGTCACTTCCAACGACGCCGAGATGCCGTCAACCTGAATGTCGATGGTCGTCTTGCCAACGTCGAGCGGAAGAATGGCGTTCCCTCCGACGATCGCGGCGATCTTCTTGTCCTTCGGGGTGTACGTGACGCCACGTTTTCCGAGGTCGCGGTTGTTGGCTCCGAGGAATTTCAACTGGATGGGAACCGCCTCGGCGCCCTCCTTGATGGAGACGACCGAGTTCACCACCTCGAGCTTCTCGACGAACGACACCTTCACGGGAATCGCCGCCTCGACATCTTCGTAGTGGGCGACGACCTCGGTGTTGCCGCTCTTCCTGGGCTTCAAGATGCCTTTGCCGCTCACCTCGGCGATCTCGGAGTCCTTGACGGTCCAGGTCACCATGGCGCGCTCGGCGCGTTTTCCCGCGCGTGACATGCAGCGGGCCGACAGGTTCTTCGACTCGCCCCGGCTCTGAAACTCGACGTCGGCGGGAGCGATCTCGATGTAGTCGACTTTGTCGCAGGCGATGGCGACGGTGGCCAGCACAGCCAGAGCGATTCGGCGCATGGCGTGCGCGCATAGCACGACCTGCTACCCACGCGTCACGTCTCGCGGTACCTCCCTGTCCATGGGGAAGCGAAGCGACGACGACGAGCCTGAAGGCACCGACGAAGAAGGCCCGCTCGACGCCGACGAAGGCGACGACGACGAAGAGGAAAAGAAGCCGAAAGGTACGCTCTACATCACGCCTCCAGGCATGGAGAAGATGATGACCGAGTTGCGCCACCTGCTCACGGTGGAGCGCCCGAAGGTGACGGCCGAGGTCTCTGCCGCTGCGGCCCTGGGCGATCGCTCGGAGAACGCCGAGTACATCTACGGCAAGCGGCGCCTGCGCGAGATCGATCGGCGGCTGCGTTTTCTCCAGAAGCGGGTCGAGAACCTCACGGTGATCGATCCGAAGACCCAGAAGGACGCCTCGCGCGTCTTCTTCGGCGCCACCGTCACGTTGCAGAACGACGAAGACGAGACGAAGACGACCTATCAACTGGTCGGCCCCGACGAGACCGACATCAAGACCCTGCGAATCTCGATCGACTCCCCCGTCGCGCGTGCGCTCATCGGCAAGAAGGTGGGCGAGAGCGTGACGGTGATGCGGCCAAAAGGCGAAGCCGACTTCACGATTCTGCTCATCCGCTACGTGTGAGCGGCTATGTTGTCGGTGCTTCATCGACGTCGCACCGCACTCCACGCAGGCTGAATTCCAGGGGGCTGTTTGTCGCGGAAGAACTTCGTTCTCGACACCAACGTTCTGCTGCACGACCCGAGGTCGATCTACAGCTTCGATGACAACACGGTCGTCATTCCGATCTACGTCATCGAAGAGCTCGACCAGTTCAAGAAGGACATGAGCGAGCTCGGTCGCAACGCGCGCCAGATCGCCCGCTACCTCGACATGCATCGCGTCGAGGGCACGCTCGCCGAGGGGGTTCCGCTGCCCAACGGCGGCATGCTCAAGGTCAGCTTCGTCGAGCGCGATCTGCCCAAGTCGATGGCCGACGGCGGCCTGATGGACAACCGCATTCTCGCGGTCGCCATCGAGACGCGGCAGCGCGACCCGCAGGCCCAGACCGTCTTCATCACGAAAGACACCAACCTTCGTATTCGCGCCGATGCCCTCGGTCTGCTCGCCGAAGACTACGAGCCCGAGCGCGTCGAGATCAGCGAGCTCTACTCGGGCGTGAGCGAGCACACGGTCTCGGCCGAGGTGATCAACCAGCTCTACAAGCCCGGCGCCGAAGTGGTGCTCGACGCCAAGCTCTCGGCGAACGAGTTCGTGCTGCTCAAAGACGCGGCGAACCCGTCACACACCGCGATGGGCCGCTTCGACGGTGCCCAGAAGAAGATCGTGCCGCTCAACCGCGGCGTGAAGGACGGCACCTGGGGCATTCGCCCGCGCAACATGGAGCAGGGCTTCCTGCTCGACCTGCTCCTCAACGACGACATCAAGCTCGTCACCATCGTGGGCAAGGCAGGCACCGGCAAGACGCTGCTGGCGATCGCGGCGGGTCTCTCGAAGGTGACCGAAGAGGCCACGTACCAGAAGCTGCTCGTGAGCCGGCCGATCTTCCCGCTCGGCAAAGACATCGGCTACCTGCCCGGCGACGTCGAGCAGAAGCTCAACCCGTGGATGCAGCCGATCTTCGACAACGTCGAGTATCTGCTCAACCTCTCGCGCTCGGACAAGAAGGCCGGCCGCGGGCACCACGAGCTGATGGATCTCGGCATCGTCGAGATCGAGCCCCTCACGTACATTCGTGGTCGCTCGATTCCGAACCAGTTCATCATCGTCGACGAGGCCCAGAACCTGACGCCGCACGAGGTGAAGACGATCATCACGCGCGTCGGTGACGGCACCAAGATCGTGCTGACCGGCGACCCGTACCAGATCGACAACCCCTACGTGGACTCGACCAACAACGGCCTCGTGCACGTGGTGAACCGGTTCCGCAACGAGCGCATCGCCGGCCACATCACCATGAACAAGGGCGAACGGAGCGCGCTGGCCGAGCTGGCGACGAACCTGTTGTGAGCGACGAGCCGAAAGCGCCAGAGCAGCCGGCTCCACCTCCGCTCATCGAGTACCCGACCGTCTACGGCTTCAAGGTCATGGGCAAGCAGGAGCATGGCTTCGCGGAGTACGTGCGAACGCTCTTCTCCCGGTTGATGGGCACCGAGGTCTCGCAGGACTCCATCGAGGTCGTGCCGTCGAGCAAGGGCACGTACATCTCGCTCACCGTCTCGGTGTACCTGCTGAGCGAGGAACACCGGAAGTCGATCTACCTGCAGCTCCACCAGGAGAAGCGAATCCTTTACTACCTCTGACCCGTTCCCGACCGCGGGGACATGACAGGGCGACAGAGACTGTGTAAGGGCTGCGTGCGCCCATGGCCGATCCGTTCCCGCTGTATCTTCCCGCTGAAGCTCGTCGGCTCTTCCAGAGCGAATCGCTGCTGCGTCGGTTCGCGCAGGCGGCGCACTTCACGGGAAGCTCCCGGCTGCTCGAGCTTCACGGCAGCCTCGGCGGTCTCGCGTTGGCTCGTGCGCTCAACTGCACCATCACCGTCGTCGAGCCCGATCAGAAGGTGGCCGACACGCTGAAAGAGCGCGCGCGCCTGGCCGGCATCGCCGACAAGGTGACCTGGCTCGTGCAGCCGCTGTCGACGGTGAACCTCCCCGACAAGGCCTTCGACGGGATCTTCTCGTTCGGCCGCATCGCCGGCTACCCCGACGCCCTCGCGCGCAAGTGCCGCCCCTGGCTCGACGAGAAGGGCCGCCTCGCGCTCACGTACATCATGGCGGTTGGCCGTCAGCCCGCGAAGATGGCGCTCGAGAGCTGGGCTGATCGACTCGGCCGGTCCATCGTCTCTCCGCGTGAGACCCTGCTGTCGATGGAGCCCGAAGGCTTCGAGCCCGAGATGGTCGAGAGCCTCGGCGACCCCGAGATGGACGAGTTCTACAAAGAGATCGAGATCGCGCTCGCGCGCCAGCCCGCAGAGAACGACGCGGTGAAGCTGGTGAAGGCCGAGATCGCGGTGCACCGGGCGCAGGGTGGAAAAGCCAGCGCCACGTACGGCGTCATCGTCGCGCGTCGCAAAGAGCCGGGTGAGAAGCCGCCCCTGTCTCGCGACGGCGGCTGAGTCGTCAGAGGTAGATTCGCAGCTCGAGTGACGGCGTGGGGATCACGTTCACGCCCACGGCGTCGACGACCGAAACGCTCGTCTGACCTCCGCTCATGACCGAGATCGTCGAGTGCGAGACGGTGAAGCGCACGAGGTTGGCCTGCGCGCGCACCGAGAGCCGCTCGAGCAGCTTGAGCTCGAGCGCGATGCCGCCGCCCACACCAGCCGAGACCGCCGAAGTCAGCGACGTTCCGGACAAGCCGAGAATGGCCTGCCCGCCGCTCGCGTAGCCGGCGAACACCGTCGAATAGAGCGTGAACGACACCGGGGCGTCGGCGTTGGTGAGGATGAAGCGCGGGCTGAGGCCCAGGCCGATCGTTCCGCTGGGGCCCGACGCCGCCACGCCCGTGATGCTGCTCGACTGCAGCGACGCCTCGAGGCCCAGTCCCAGCGCGAATTGCGGGGAGAAGAGCCGCTCGACCGAGACGCTGGGACTGATCGGCGTGGTGGTCGTCAGCGCCGAGAGGCCTCCGAGCCCACCCGCTGCAGCGACAGTCTGGGTCGTGGTGGGCGCGAAGAAGGTCAGGCCCGCGCCGACGGACCAGGTGGGCGGCGTGAGAGGCGACGGCGTAGGGACGGGCGGAGCCGGTGGCGTCGCGAGCTCGTCGGCGCGTGCGTGGACGCTGAAGAGGATGAGGGTGATGAGTGCGAGGCGCATGCGTTTCTCCGTGGGGGTGACGGCTCGCTAGCACGTGGCTGGCCGTCGCGGCCGTGGAGCACCGCAGCGCTGAACAGGGTTCCTTTCTCGGCAGGTTGTTTGGTGAGTGGCGTGAATGCTGGAGAATCACCCTCGTGAGCGACGCGCTGCTCGATGCCTTCGTGACCTTCCTTCGCGCGGAGCGGAACCTCGCGCCCAAGACGGTCGACGCCTACGCGATGGACGTGCGCGACTGGCTGGGAGAGCTCTCCCGCCGGAAGATCACCGTCGAGGCGGCGACGCGCGACGACGTGCTCGAGCACCTCGCGTGGCTCAGTCGAAAGGGGCTCGCGCCGCGCAGTCGCGCCCGGCACCTCGCTGCGTTGCGTGGGTTTCACCGGTTCCTCGAAGACGAGAAGCTGTCACCGGGAAACCCGACCGACGATCTCGACACACCGAAGCACGCGCGAAAGCTGCCCATCTTCCTCACGCTCGACGAGGTCGAGGCGTTGCTGAAGGCGCCCGACGTGTCTGCTGCCGCCGGCCTGCGTGATCGCGCGATGATCGAGGTGCTCTACGCGACGGGCCTGCGGGTGAGCGAGCTCGTGAAGCTCGGCAACAACGACGTGAACCTGATCGACGGGTACGTGATGGTGATGGGCAAGGGCCGCAAGGAGCGCATCGTGCCGCTCGGCCGTCACGCCATCGAACACGTGCGCAACTACGTCGCGTCGTCACGCCCCTCGATCTTGAAGGGCCGCGAGTCATCGGCGCTGTTCGTGACGCCGAGAGGCAAGGGCTTCTCGCGCATGGGGTTCTGGAAGCTCTTGCGTCGTCACGCGCGGACTGCCGGCATCACGAAGGAGCTGTCTCCCCACAAGCTGCGCCACTCGTTCGCCACCCACCTCGTCGAGCGTGGAGCCGATCTGCGCGCGGTGCAGGCGATGCTGGGTCACGCCGATCTCGCGACGACGCAGATCTACACGCACGTCGACGGTCAGCGGCTCCGCACGACGTACGACAAGCACCACCCGCGTTCGAAGGCGAAGCGACCCGCTCCAGCGACGTGAAGGCGTCGAAGGAGCGTTCGCAGCCGCAGCTCACCGGCGTGAGCGGCGGAAGAGCAGGGCGATCAGTGCGAGGAGCTGCAGCAGCGGAGCGCCCGTGCAGCCGCAGCCCACGTCGTAGTCGCCGGGACGAGTGACGCCGGCGCCGCCATCACGTCCACCATCGAGCTCGACGATCAGTCCCGCATCCGGATTCGGACCCGCGTCGAGCGCTCCGGCGTCGAGTGCTCCGGCGTCGAGTGCTCCGGCGTCCAGTGCTCCCGCATCCGGTGGTCCAGCGTCCGGTGCTCCCGCGTCCGGTGCTCCCGCGTCCGGTGCTCCCGCGTCCGGTGCCCCGGCGTCGCTCGGGATTCGGGTGATGTGCACTGTGAACGGCGCGGCGGCGATCAGATCTGCCGAGTTCGCCGTGATGCTGATGTCGCTGGGTCCTGCCCTTGCGTAGACCTCCCACACGGGTTCGGTCGGCGAGAGTTCAGGTGGCCCCGATGGACTCGAGCAATTGCTGGCGAAGAAGGCTGACGCACCCATGAACGCCACATTGTCGATCGCCGTGTGGGTGGCGACGGGCGCGGGCTGCTGACTGAACGAGTCGACGGTGTCGATCGTGAACCGCAGACACTCGCCCTGATTGCCGGCGTCAGGGCCGTTGATGCGAAGTCGGGAGCCCTGCGGTCCGGACACCACGCGCAGCTCGTCCATGGTCATCGCTCCGGTCCAGGCTTCATCCACGGCGCACAGCCCGATGAAGGCGCTGTTCGGTTCGAGCCCAGTCCAGTTGGTGGCCTGACCACAGAACTCGACCCCGTTGACGGCTGCTCGGCATCGGGCCTGGGGTGTTCCTGCGCCTTCGAGCCGCAGCTCCACCAGGTGCCACGAGTCCGAATCCAGCAACACCGGATTCTGCGCCGGGCACACGCGGAACATCCCCATTGCATCCGCGCACTGGAGAATCGGCGTGAACGTGTCCAGTGGGACCCCGGCGAAACGAACCTCGGCGAGGGTGTTGGCCGGCGACTGAATGATGACGGGGTACATGCCGAACTCCTCGGTGAAGCTCGCCGCCCTCAGCCAGTATCGAACCGTCAGCGGGGCGGTTCCGCCGTCGAAGCCCTTCCGAAAACACGGAGAGCGATTCGCCAGGCCGGTACCTGCGTCAGGCCGGGTGACCCGCCAGCCGTTGCCGAGCTTCCCGGTGCTCAGATCAGCGATACCTGCGACAGGCAGCGCGATCGCCGTCCACCCTGCGTCGGGCGGTCGGGCAGAGAAGGGCTCGTCGAGCAGCACCTGTGCACTGGCAGCGGCGGGAAGGAGCAGGAGCGCGAGACGAAGCACGAGCCGACAGTCTGCCAGCCCTGTCAGCGAGAGTGGACTTTGACCGTCTGCTTCGTCACAAAGGCGCGCGATGGCACTTCGGACACTCAGCGGCGTTCAGTCTTCCGGTCGGCTTCATCTGGGCAACTACTACGGCGCGATTCGCGAGTTCGTGAGCCTGCAGCACGAGGGCGACGCGCTGTATTTCATCGCGAACTATCACGCGCTCACCAGCGTGCGTGACGGCGCCCTCGCCAGACAGCTCACCTTCGAGACGGCCGTCGCCTACCTCGCCCTCGGCCTCGACCCGGCCAAGGCGACACTCTTTCGTCAGAGCGACATTCCAGAGGTCACCGAACTGTACTGGGTGCTGGGCACGCTCGTTCCGATGGCGGTGCTCGAGCGCGCGACCAGCTACCGCGACAAGATCGAGAACAAGGGCATCACGAGCCCCGAGTTCGGGCTCTTCGCGTATCCGGTGCTGATGGCCGCCGACATTCTGCTCTACGACTCCGACGTCGTTCCCGTCGGGCGCGATCAACGGCAGCACCTCGAGTTCACCCGCGACTGGGCCACGAAGTTCAACGTCGCCTACACGAAGGGCTACGACCCGCAGGACCCGTGTGGCGAGAAGTCGAAGAAACCGGGTGTGTTCAAGCTGCCGGTCGCGCGCACCCGCGACGAGACCGCTGTCGTGCCGGGACGTGACGGCCAGAAGATGTCGAAGAGCTACGCGAACACGATCGATCTGTTCGGCCCCGACAAAGAGGTCGAGAAGCAGATCAAATCGGTGAAGACCGACTCCACGCCGCCCGAGTCACCGAAGCCGACCGAGAACCAGCCGCTCTACGATCTGCTGAAGGTCGTGCTGCCGCCCGCTGCCTTCGCCGACGCCGACAAGGCCTGGAGGACCGGCGGAGACCCGAAGACGAACGGCTACGGCTACTTCAAGGGCCTGCTCATCGAGGGCTACAAGCAGGAGTTCGGGGCCGCCCGCCAGCGCTACAACGAGCTGATGAACGAGCCGGCCGAGGTCGAGCGCATTCTGAAGGCCGGCGCCGAGAAGGCCCGTGGCTTCGCCGCCCCTGTCATCAAGCGGGTTCGAGACGCAGTCGGCCTGTAACAGGTGCCACAGGCAGGGCGGGGAATCGCCTTTCCCAGCAGTTGGGCTATACGACTCCGAGGCCGATTTCCCGGCCTGGGAGCGACTTCTTGGCCAACGTGAAGGACGTGAGTCCTGCACCTGACGACGGGCTGGGCGAGGTGGTGGCGCCGCACGATGCCTTCCGCATCGCGCTGCCCAACTTCGAAGGTCCGCTCGACCTGCTCCTGCACCTGATCCGCGAGCACAAGGTCGACATCCTCGACATTCCGATCGCGCTGATCACCGAGAAGTACCTCGGGCACCTCGAGCAGATGCGGCAGATCGATCTCGACATCGCCGGCGAGTTCCTGGTGATGGCGGCGACGCTGCTGCACCTCAAGTCGCGCATGCTGCTGCCGCGTGAAGAGCGCGTCGCCGGCCCCGAAGGTGGCGAGCTGGCCCAGGAGCCGCTCGACCCGCGCGCCGAGCTCGTGCGCCGCCTGCTCGAGTACCAGAAGTACAAACACTCGGCCGAGCAGCTCGCGATGAACGATCTGCTCGATCGCGACGTGTTCCCGCGCCGCGTGACGACGCACGAGATCCCGCTCGACGCCGAAGAGGTCGGCCTGCAGGAAGTGAGCGTCTACCGATTGATCGAGGCCCTCGATCGCGTGCTCGAGAAGCTCATTCCGCAGAAGCAGCACGAGGTCGTTCGCGAGGTGATGTCGCTCTCGTCGGCGATGCGCAAGGTGGCCGATCAGGTGAAGGCTGCAGGGAAGGGCGCTTCGGTCGGCTTCTTCACGCTCTTCGAAGGGCTTCGCCGCCGCAGCGAGGTCATCATCACGTTCCTCGCCATGCTCGAGATGTGCAAACACCGGTTCCTGCGCGTGTTCCAGGCCGAGGTGGGCGGAGAGATCATGATCAGCGAGCGCGAAGACGCGTTGTCGTCGGTCGCGGCGCAGAACCTGGGTTCCGAGGAGATCGATCGTGAGTACCACTAAGTCCGGCGGGCCTTCGCCCTTCTCCGAAGAAGAGGTCGCCGCCGTCACCGCCGGCCCCTCGACCGACCCGGAGCTCGACGAAGTCGAAGCCGCCACCATCGACGCGCCCGATCTCGAGACGCCCTTCGAGAAGGTCGTCGCGCGCGCGCGCAAGCTGAGCGAGGCCCAGGTTCGCCACGTGCTCGAGAGCGTGTTGTTCGTCGCTCCCGAGCCGCAGACGATCGATCAGCTCTTCGACGCCACCGGCATCGATCGCGAGAAGCTGCAGAAGGGCCTCGAGGCGCTGCAGGGTGAACGCCGTGAAGGCCTCGCCGGCATCGTGCTGCACGAGGTCGCGGGTGGCTGGCAGCTGCGCACGGCGCCCGAGTCGAGCGACTTCGTGAAGCGCTTCCTCAAGGTGAAGCCGCAGCGGCTCACGCGCGCCGCCCTCGAGACGCTCGCCATCTGTGCGTACCGCCAGCCGGTGACGCGCCCAGAGATCGAAGACATTCGCGGCGTCGACTCCGGCGCGGTGCTCAAGGCGCTGCTGGACCGTCGCCTCATCAAGATCGTCGGCAAAAAAGAAGAAGTCGGCCGCCCGATTCTCTACGGCACCACGCGCGAGTTCCTCGAGTTCTTCGCCTTGAAGGACCTGAACGCGCTCCCGACGCTGCGCGAGTTCCACGAGCTCACCGAGGAGCACCAGGAGATCGTCGAGAAGGAGACCCCGCGCCCGACCGCCGCAGGCACCGTCGAGTCGCTGGCCGACCCCACCTTCCAGGCGCGCGTCGCCGAGCAGGAGAAGGCCTCGGAGGCAGCCCTCGAGCAGCTCGAGACGGCCATCGAGTCCGCAGATGTCACCACGAAGGCCGTGTCGAAGGTGCTCGACCCGCCGAAACCACCAGAACCGACGCCTGAAGGTGGAACCCCTCCACCCGCTGACGGCGGCCCGACGCCACCACCGGCGGGGAGCTAGTCATGCAGGAACGGTTGCAGAAGTACCTTGCCCGCGCGGGCATCGCGTCACGCCGCGCCGCAGAGACGTTGATCACCGCAGGGCGCGTGAAGGTGAACGGCTCCATCGTTCGGGAGCTGGGCACGAAGGTCGACGGCGCGAAGGATCTCGTCGTCGTCGATGGCAAACCTGCTGTCGCTCCGAACGAGAAGACCTGGTTCCTGCTCTACAAACCGACCGGCGTCGTCACGACCCTCAAGGATCCGCAGGGCCGGCCGACGATCACCGACTACCTCGACCGCGTGCCGTCGCGCGTCTTCCCCGTGGGGCGCCTCGACTACGACGCTGAAGGTGCGCTGCTGCTCACCGACGACGGCGACATCGCGAACAAACTCATGCACCCGCGGCATCAGGTGCGGCGCGTCTACCTCGCGAAGGTGAAAGGCGACCCGACCGACGCCTCGCTCGAGAAGCTGCGTGGTGGCGTGCGCCTCGAAGACGGCTTCGCCAAGCCCACCGACGTGTCGCGCTTCGAGAAGGCCGACAAGAACACCTGGCTGCGCATCGTCGTCACCGAAGGCCGGCCCCACCTCATCAAGCGGCTGTGCGCGGCGATCGGTCACCCCGTCGTGCGCCTCTTCCGCCCGAGCCACGCCGGCATTCCCGTCGATGGCCTCAAGCCTGGCCACCTTCGCGAGCTCACCAGCGAAGAGGTGAAGCGCATTCATCAGATCTCGGAAGGCAAGGGCAGCGCCGACCCCGCGCTCAAATTGCCGCCCCGGCGCCACGGTCACGGTGTCGGCAAGGACGAGCCTGAAGAAGAGGCGCCCGAACCACCGCGTCGCTCCGAGGGTGGGCCACGGCAACGCGCTGACCGACGTGAACGCGAGACTCCCACACGCTCGTAATGTCCCTCTCGGTGCGCCACCCGCGGAGTACAACCATCGCCATGTCGGCCCGGTTCATCTGCTTCTCTCTCTCGGTGTGGCTGGCAGCGTGCTCGGGTGGGCGCGACAAGTGGCTCGCGCAGCTGCAGAGCCCACGCCCCGACGAGCGCGCCATCGCGGTGAAGAAGCTCGCCGAGAAGTTCGATGCCGACGATCTGCCGCTGTTCACCCAGGCCGTGCGGGATCCCGTCGGCATGGTGCGCGCCGAGGCGATGGGGGCGTTGGGCAAGAGCGCTGATCCCCGCGTCGTCGATCTGCTCGGTGAGGCGCTCGGAGACCCCGACGAAGACGTTCAGGCTGCTGCCGCGCGCGCGCTCGCCGTGATTCGAAACGACAAGGCGCGTGGGTATCTGACGTTGCAGTACTCGCGTCGTGGCCGCAGCACGCGGCTGGTGATCGTCGAGGGGCTCAAGAGCGCCAACGTGCCCGGTGCGATGGCGAGCTGTGTGGCGGCGGAAGCGAACTCGATCTGGGAGCAGAACCTGAAGGCGCTGCAGGACGGCGCGCTGCCGGAGCGGGTTGGCGCTGCAGAAGAGCTGGGCCGCTCGGGTCGGCCCGAAGCAGTCAATCGCCTGGTTCCGCTGCTGAAGGACAAGCAGGTCGTGCTCGCCGCGGCCG
This sequence comes from Archangium gephyra, assembly GCA_943370055.1. Taxonomy (GTDB): domain Bacteria; phylum Myxococcota; class Myxococcia; order Myxococcales; family Myxococcaceae; genus Xiheimicrobium; species Xiheimicrobium gephyra_A. Next base: position 2,612 of record CALRPN020000099.1, on the reverse strand, counting down.
CCGCGCGTGGACTCGGCTCTGCGCGAGATGTTCGTGCGGTGCCTGCGCTCACGGCGCTGCTCGACGAGAACTTTCCCGAGCTGCGTGAGGCGGCATGCGAAGCGCTGCTTCGCCTGAAGGATCCCAGCGCGCTTCCGAAGCTCACCGCGGTCGCCCTCGAGGGGAGCCCGTCGAGTCCGTTGGCGACCCGGGCGATCATCGCCCTGCCTGCGGGGCCCGAGACCAACAAGGCGCTGTGTGACGTCGTCGCGAGCGGTGGAGGCCCTGAGGTCGATGCGGCGGGCAAGGAGCTTCGTCTGCGTGGCGGCTGTCCAGCCGAGCCCTTCCTCGAGAAGCTGAAGGGTGGAACTCCGAACCCCGCGCTCCGCGCCTTCATCGCGCTCGGCCCCGCGTTCAAGGACCACGCGGCGAAGGTGGCTCCGCTGCTGACCTCGAGTGATCCGCTCACGCGTCGCCTCGCCGTCGACACACTCGCCGAGCTGCAGGATCCCGCGAGCGCCGGTGCGGTGCTCAAAGCCTTCGACGCCGAGCTCAAGGCGATCGAGCCACTGCGCGCCGACTGGATTCCGGCCGATCTCGCGCTCAAGTATGCGCCTGGCTTCAACCCTGATGAGGCGCCGCCAGAGCACGACGCGTTCAATCGGGTGTCACGTTCCCGCACGTCGGAGATGCTCAAGCGCGTGCAGGCTCTCGATGCCCAGCGACTCAAGGAGCGAGGCAAGATCCCGCTGCAGGCCCGCGCTCCCCGCGAGATCGTCGATGACGGCACCGAGGAGCAATACCAGCTGATGGGCGCCCTGCTGCGAGCGCTTGGCCGCCTCAAGGTCGATGGCGCGCGGGCGAAGCTCGAGCCGTTCACCGAGGAGCAGTCTCCAACGCTGCGCGCCGCGGCCTACGCCGGTCTCGCCATGCTCGGCCCCGACACCGTGCCGGTGGTGAAGGTCGCGCTGCTCGACGCCGAGCGTTCCGTTCAAGCCGCCGCTGCTCAGGCGCTCGCCGTCGCCTCGAGCGAAGGTCGCGTCGCGGTGCTCGAAGCCATCGCGCAGCTCGTCGGTGATCGGTCGCGCCTCGTCGAACCGTTGCGTGCACAGCAACTGCCTCAAACGGCGGCGCCGATTCTTCTGGCGCTGGTGAAGGAGGGCGGGGCGGATGGATCGACGGCCGCCGCCATTCTGGCCGAGATGCAGGCTCCCGAGTCCGTGGGGGCGATCGCCGAGCTCCTCAAGCAGGACACGGTCGTCGGCCGTCGCGAGCTGATCGCTTCGATCGGCAAGGTGAAGTCGCCGCAGTCCGTCGCCGCCCTCGGTCGCGAGCTCTTCAGCGATTCGTCGGCTGTTCGTGCCGCTGCTGCCGATGCGCTCGCGTTGCAGGGCGAGGACGCCAGGAGCCAGCTCGAGAGCCTCGACGCACTCAAGGGTGACTACTCGTTGAGGGTTCGCGAGGCAGCCTCGACTGCCGTCTCGAAGCTCTCTCCTGCCGCGGAGGGCGCGAAGTAATGGATCCGCGTGAGCTGAAGGACAAGGCCACCGAGCTCTTCTCGAAGGGCAAGTTCGCCAAGTCGGCCGAGACCTACGAGGCGTACTGCAAAGCTGACCCGAAGGATCTGCAAGCGCGCCTGCGCATGGGCGACGCGTGGTCGAAGTGCGGCAAGAAGGACAAGGCGATCATCGCGTATCAGGCCGCGGCCGAAGGTTTCGCGAAGGACGGCTTCCTGCCGCGCGCCATCGCCGCGTCGAAGCTGGTGCTCGAGCTCGACCCCGCTCACAAGGGCATCGCGCAGATGCTGGCCGATCTGTACGCGCGCAAGAGTGGCGCCACCCGGCCGTCGACGGCTCGCACCATCGGAGCGAAGGCCGACCCAGTCGCGAAGCCCGCTGAGCCCTCGCCAACCACTCGCGCCGATGCGATCGAGATCACGGTGGAGGAAGACGCTCCGGCTCCCGCTGCGCCGCCGCCTCCGTCGCCCACGAGCCGCGCCGACGCGATCGAGGTGCCGATCGAGGTCGAGACGACCGACGTGCCGAAGCCGCCGCCCGCTCCGCTGAACTCGGGTGATGGAATCGAGATCGACCTTGGGTCTCAGCCGGTGTCTGGCGAGATCGAGGTTCCGATCGTCGGTATCGAACTCGATCCAGCGCCTGCAGCGAATCTCCCGAAACCCGGAGAGCTTCCGGCAGAGCTCGACATTGGGTTGACGCCTCCTCCGCCGCCGCCGTCGTTCGAACTCGAGGTTGCGCCTGAGCCGCCGACGTACGAGCTCGATGTCGAGTCTCCGTCGGAGCCCGAGGCGCCGCCCGAACCGGTCGTCGAGCTGGAGCAGGTGATCGAAGAAGTCCCGCAGGCGCCTGCTGTCGTGGCTTCGCCGCCTGCTGTCGTGGCTCCGCCGCCCGCTGTCGTGGCTCCGCCGCCCGCTGTCGTGGCTCCGCCGGCCGCTGTCGTGGCTCCGCCGCCCGCTGTCGTGGCTCCGCCTCCCGCTGTCGTGGCTCCGCCTCCCGCTGTCGTGGCTCCGCCTCCCGCTGTCGTGGCTCCGCCTCCCGCTGTCGTGGCTCCGCCGCCGCCGAGTGCCGCGCTCGATCCCCTGCCAGACGACGACATCGTCGTGCTGACCAGGA
>CALRPN020000098.1:0-19433 GCA_943370055.1 Archangium gephyra | reverse complement strand
GCCGGCGAAGCTCGCCCTCATCGCCGCAATGCGGAAACTGCTGCACGCCATCTACAGCGTCGCGAAGAACCGAAAGCCCTTCGTGCCGCGACTCGAGGTCACCGCATGAAGAAACTGCTTGCTGACCAACACGGAATCTCACTTCTTCGGAGCGGCCTTCACGCGCTCGAGGTAGCGCTCGACGAGCTTCGATTGGCGGGTGCCGAGCGGTTGCTCCACGCCGCCGATGAAGACCTTCTCGGCGAACGACGACAGCTCGAGCGGGTCACCCGACCACAACACGAGGTCAGCCCGTTTCCCCCGCTCGAGGCTGCCGACGTCCTTCTCCAGGCCGAGCGCGATGGCTGGCGCGAGCGTGATGGCCTCGAGCGCCTTCACTCTTGGGAGTCCGTAGCTCACCGCGATGCCGGCCTCCTGACGGAGCCGACGACGAGCGCGGTCGGAGCACGCGATGCCGACGCGCACGCCTGCCTTCTCGAGCTTCGTGGCCACGTCGTCACGCGTACGCAGCTGCTCGAAGGAGCCGGGCACCAGCTCTGACGGCACCAGCAGCACGGCGACGGAAGCGCGCTTCAATTCTTCCGCGACCAGCCACGCCTCGCTGCCACCGACGATGACGAGGCGCAGCTTCTCTTCCGACGCAAAGCGCAGCGCCTGAACGATGTCGGCGGCGCGATGGGCGTTGAGCACGAGTGGCAGCCTCCCTTCGATGACGGGCTGCAGCGCCTCGAGGTGCAACGGAGAGAGCGACAACGCGCGAGAGCGGTTCTGCTCCACGGCGGCCTTGTTCTTCGCGTACCAGCGCGCATCGGCCAGCGCCTCGCGCAGCTTCAGCCACAGCCCGCCTCGTGCCCCACCCGCGCTGTCCACGCCGCCGTTGCCAACGTCTCCGAACATCGCCGTCGGCTTCTTCGCGTCGGGCATCGAGTCGAGCGTGCCAGTCAGCGACACCCAGTGGCCCAGGCCCGAGAGCACGCCGCCGCTCGGCGCGAGCACCGCGCTGGTGACACCTTCTTCTCTCGCGCTCGGAATGCGCACCGTGAGGGGATTGAAGCCGTCGACGACGCGGAAGCCGGGCACGAGCACCGCACCAGAGAGCGAGTCATCGACCGACGACGGCTCGAGGTCGATCTCCACGAGCCCGAGCGGAGACGCGGCGTCGATGAAGCCCGGCGTCAGTGTCTTGCCGGTTCCATCGATGACGGTGGCTCCCGCAGGAGCAGGGCCCTGACCGACGGAGACGACGCGGTCCTTCTCGATGACGACGGTCGCGTTCTCGAGCACCGTTCCATCACCGACCTCGACGCGCACGTGCTCGAAGGCGACGGCGCTCAACACCAGGCTCAAGAGCGCGCTCATGGCACGTCCTTTCCGTCCACGAGGCCGAGCTCGAAGTCCGACAGCGGCACGACGTGGTTCGCGCGGTCGTAGACGACGGCGCCGTCGACCAGCACCTGCTGTGCGAGGGAGTAGACGCTGAAGGGGTTGCCGCTCCAAACGACGACGTCGGCGCGTTTGCCCTGCTCGAGCGTGCCCACGTCGGCATCGATGCCGAGCGCCCAGGCCGGGTTCACCGTCACCCAGCGCAGCACCTCGTCGTCGCTCGCCTCGAGGCCGAACCGCAGGCCCGCAGCGCGCGCCTTCGCGGCTTCTTGATTGAGCCGGCGAATCTCTGTGGGCGAGTCGGAGTGGAGAATCGGCCGACCACCCGCGCGCTTCACGAGCGCCACGTTCTGCGGGAGCCCGTCGAGCGCCTCCATCTTGAAGCCCCACCAGTCGACCCAGGTGGACACCGCCACGTCTTCCGCCGCGAGCCGGTCGGCCAGCTTGTACGCCTCGACCGCGTGGTGGAACGAGCGCACGTGGTAGCCGTACTCACGCGCTACGTCGAGCACCTGGTGCATCTCGTCGGCCCGGTAGCAGTGGTGATGCACGAGCACTTTCCCGTCGAGCACACCCACGAGCGTCTCGAGGCCGAGGTCGCGTGGTGGCCCTTCGGGTGGGTCGTCGGGGCTGCCATCGGGTCTCGTGGTCGAGGGCGCCGGCTTGCCTTCCTGCGCGGTGTGCTTCTCACGCCACAGCTCGAGGTCGCGGCGCCACTTCTCTTGACCGCGCTTGTACTCGAGCGCCTTCTGCAGCGCGGCGCGCAGGGTGGCCACGACGCCCATTCGTGACGACGGCTCGCGGCTCGCGCCGTACTGCCGCTTCGGGTTTTCGCCGCACGCCATCTTCATGCCCTCGGGAGCGCCGGGAAATCGCATCGAGCGCGCGGAGCCTTCGGGTTTGAGGTGGGCGACGAAGCTGCGCCCGCCGATGACGTTGCTGGAGCCGGGCAACACCTGCAGCGTGGTGACGCCTCCTGCGAGCGCGCGCCACAACGCCGGGTCTTGAGGCCAGAAGCCGCTCTCGCTGCGCATGTGCGGCGTGACGGGGTTGCTCATCTCGTTTCCGTCCGAGGTGCCGATGGAGCCTGGCCACGCATAGACGCCGAGGTGCGAGTGCGTGTCGATGAGGCCCGGCGTGATGAAGCCGCCCTTCGCATCGATGACCAGGGCTCCCGATGGCGCGACGCCCGCACCTGCCCCGACCTCGGCGATGCGTCCGTCGACGAGCAACACATGGCCCGCTGGAAACGTCTGGCCCGCGGCGGTCAGCACGGTGCCATTGCGAATCAGCGTGGGCGCGTGAGCCGGCTTCGTGGGCGGCGCCTCGGCCGAGCGTGGCGGCTCGTTCACCGACAGCAGCCGAACCGTCTTTGGCGTGGGCGTCACCGTCGCGCAAGACGACAGCAGGAGCACCGCGAGCAGGCGGAGGAGCATCGCGGCGCTCTATCAGGAAGGTCAGGCCGCGGGCTTCTTCACCACGGTGAGCTTCGCCTTCTTCTCCTTCTCGAGCTGCTTCGAGAGGCTGCCAATCTGCTTCTGGAAGTAGACGGTCTGCACCTTCACGGCCATGCGCTGCGAGAGCTCGACGGCCGCCTGAAGTCTGCGCACCGCCGAGAGCCGCGTCGCCGACGTCACCTCGTTCTCACGCAGCTTCGCGAGCAGCCGCGCGAGCTGCCCCTTCCGGTCGAGCTCACGCTTCACCATCGCGGCGATGCGGTGCCGCAGGTCTTCGCGCACGTTCGACAGCTTCTCGACTTCGGCCTTGAGCCACTGCAGGTCTCCGAGCAGCGCCTCGCGGGCCTTCTGTTCTGCGAGCAGTGCGTCGGTCGCCTCCTTCGCGGCCTTCGCCTGGTCTTCGCCGAGCTGCTCCATCGCCGAGAGCGGGCCCGCGACTGCGGCCTTCACCTCGTGTTCTTCGACGATGGCGTCATCGGCCGACTCGGGCGCATCAGCGGAGTCGTGGAGCGCGCGGGAGAGCTCGGCCCGCAGCGCGTCGATCTCCTTCTGCGTGCCGTAGAGCCGGTCGAGCGCTTCGCCCGCCTCGGCGTCGGAGTCTCCGAGCCGGTGTTTCAGGTCTTTCAACCGTGCGTGCGCGAGCTCGAGTTCGTCCTTCGCTTTGGCCAGCGCGCGCTCGGAGACGTCGGCGAAGCGGCGCAGCGCAGACGCTGACTCGCGCTCGGCGTCGAGTTGCCGCTCGAGCTTCAGCAGCCGAATCGCGGCCGACTCGTCGACGCCTTCGACGACAGCGTGGGCGGGTGGAGGTGGAGGCGCGTGCTCGGCGCGCGGGGCGTCGGGCTTCTCGGCCGGCCTTCCACTCAGCGCCTTCTCCAGCTTGAGCGCGTCGAGGTCCTTCTTTAGCGCGGCGGTGTCGAGCTCGGCCTGTGCGAGCCACCGCTCGCTCTCACCGCTCGTCCGTTCCAGCTCGGCGATTCTCGCGTCCTTCTCGGCTTCCCGCGCCTCGGTGCGCTCGAGCGTTCCCTGCACCTCGGCCGTCTTCGCCTCGGCGTCGCACGCGCGTTTGCGAAGATCGTCGACCTGCTGCTGCATCTCGGCGTCTCGGGTCTCCCACGCGCTGATGCGCTGACGGAAACCGTGCAGGTCCTCGGCCTGGCCCATCACCTCGGCCTCGAGGTCGGTGATGCGCTTGTCCTTCTTCGCGAGCTCGGCGGCGTGCTTCTTCTCCGCCTCGGAGTTCTCGTCCTTGCCCACATAGCGGCGCACCTGCTCGATGGCGGCGGTGCGCTCGGCGGTCAGCGTCGCGACCGACTCCTGGGCGAGCTCGAGGGCGTCTTCGAGTTCATGCAGCTTCGTCGGGTCGCCCTTCGACTTCGCGCTGGCGAGCTCGGTCTTGAGCCGTTCGATGTCGCGCTTCGACGACGTCTCGATCTGCTCGGCAAAGCGGGCGTTGAGGCCCTTCATCGAATGGAGCGCCGCCTCGACCTCTGACAGCCGCTCGCGCAGGTACTCTTCTTCGGCGCTGCCGGTGCCGACGGTCTCGGGCCTCGCCTTCGCGAGCTCGGCGCGCAGGCGCACGTTCTCCTGCTCGGCCGCGTCGAGCCACGACTGCAGCTCGGCCGCTTTCGCATCGCCACCCGCGACGGGTGCGTGGGTCGGCGCTCCCTGGTGCAGGTGGAGCTCGTTCAGCTCACTCTCTTCGGCAGCGACGACGCACTTGAGCTCGACGACTTCGCGTTTGAACGCTTCGGCCTGGGCTTCGGCTTCGGCGAGCCGCTTCTGCAGGGCTTCGTCTCCACCACCACCGCCACCGCCCGCTTCGAGCTTCGCGCGGAGCGCCTCATTCTCCTTCTCGGCCGCGTCGAGCCAGGACTGCAGCTCGGCAGTCTTCGCGTCGTCACCGTGCGCGACGTGCGGAGTGGGAACGTGGAGCTGGAGTTCCTTCAGCTCGCTCTCTTCGGCCGCGACGATGCACTTGAGCTCGGCGACCTCGCGACGAAGCGCCTCTGCGTGCTCCTCCGATTCGTGGAGCTTCTGCTCGAGCCCCGACGCGTTCCCGCCGCCGCCGCTCTTCTCGAGTTGGGCGAGCTTCTCTTTCAGCTTCTCGTTCTCGGCCTCCGCGGCATCGAGCCACTGCTGGAGTTCGGAGTTCCCGCCACTCTTTGCAGGCGGCGCCTTCTCGAGCTCGGCGAGCTTCTCTTTCAGCTTCTCGTTCTCGGCTTCGGCCGCGTCGAGCCATTGCTGGAGTTCGGAGTTTCCGCCGCTCTTCGCGGGTGGCACCTTCTCGAGCTCGGCGAGCTTCGCCTTCAGCTTCTCGTTCTCGGCCTCTGCGGCGTCGAGCCACTGCTGCAGTTCGGAGTTCCCGCCACTCTTCGCAGGCGGCGCCTTCTCGAGCTCTGCGAGCCTCTCTTTCAGCTTCTCGTTCTCGGCTTCGGCCGCATCGAGCCACTGCTGCAGTTCGTTGCTGCCACCACCCTTCGCAGGCGGCGCCTTCTCGAGCCCAGCGAGCTTCTCTTTCAGCTTCTCGTTCTCGGCCTCCGCAGCGTCGAGCCACTGCTGGAGTTCGGAGTTCCCGCCACTCTTCGCAGGCGGCGCCTTCTCGAGCTCAGCGAGCTTCTCTTTCAGCTTCTCGTTCTCAGCCTCCGCCGCATCGAGCCATTGTTGGAGCTCCGAGTTGCCTCCGCTCTTCGCAGGCGGCGCCTTCTCGAGTTCCGTCACCTTCGCGCGCAGCTGTTCATTCTCGGCCTCGGCCGCATCGAGCCACGACTGCAGCTCCGCGAGACGCGGATCGACTGGCGAGTGCGCAGACATCCGCTCTGTTCATCGTCACGGTTCAACGCATCCCACAGGGTCGAGCACGACACCCGGCGACGGCTGTCGCAGACTGCCTCTGTGCGCGCCCTGCTCGACACCGCAAAGGCCCAGCTCGACGCAGGAAACGCAGGGGAGGCACTCGATGCTCTCGCCCAGGCCTGGCGGATCAAACGGGAGCCCGCGCTCGCCGATGTCATCGATCTCGTCTCTGCGCTGGTGACGCGGCCCTCACTCGTCGCCAAGCCGCTCAAGACCCAGTGGGAGCAGTGGCGGGTCGTCGCTGCGAAGAAGGACCCGGCTGATCTCGCCCGGCTGCTCGCGGTTCCGTTGCCACGCAAGTGGACGGAAGCCGAGCCGCTGCTGAACGTGCTGTACGACTGGCCTTCGGATCCGCGGTTCTCGCGCTTCCTCGCGCAGTTGGTGCTGTCGAACGCCGTCTATTCCCGCATCGGAGACAACCGCGCTGATCAGGTCTTCGGCTTCTACCATCGGGTCTTCCGGGTGCTGGTGAGGCTGGGAGACACGCGCGTGCTCACGATGCTCGCCGACGTGCGACGAAACGAGAGCGACGTCTACGGTGCCTGGCGCGCGGGCATCGGTGAGGCGCTGGCGCCGCTGAAGCAGCAGGAGCCCGTGACGCTGACGGCCGATGAGCAGCAGCTGACCGACGCCCTCCGTGAACGCTTCGCGTCCCAGACCGCCGAGCGCGAGCACACGGCGGAGACGGTCGAGGGCCTCTACGCGAAGATCTGCGAACGCCCCGACGACGATGGGCTGCGGGCCGTCTTCGCCGACCTGCTGACGGAGCGTGGCGACGTGAGGGGCGAGTTCGTGACGCTGCAGCTCCAGCCACAGCGAGACCTCGCGAAGGAGGACCGGCTCATCAAGAAGCACGCGACGGCGTTCGCAGGCCCACTCGACGGGCGCTTTCACCGTGAGCACCGTGTGTTCGAGCGGGGGTTTCTCGCGGGTGGTTCGCTGGCGGGGTTCCAACTCGAGCGGCTGGAACCCTCGGTGCTGGACGAGCCGTCGTGGCGCCTCATCACTACGCTCAAGCTTCCGCTCCGCTTCGACACCACCTCGCTCTCGCACCCGAACCTCGCCTTCGTCCGAAAGCTCGAGGTCACGGAGTCGAACCTCCCGGCGATGCTGAAGCGCGACTGGCCGCTGACCGAGCTGATCATCGGGCACTGGAATGACGAGCGGCTCGCACTTCCCCACCCGCTCTCGGAGGCGACGCAATTCCCCGCGCTGAAGGTGCTCGGAGTTCACGACATTCCCGACGCGGAGGCGGTGGCGTGCCGTCAGTGGTTGCCGAAGGCGCCGGTGCTCAAACGCCTCGAGCGCGTGGTGCTCGCCATCTTCCCGACGAAGTTCGGCCCGTGGTGGCCCGACCTGACGAAGAGCGCGATTCCCACCGTGCAGCTCGGCCGCGCGCCTGGCTGGGTCTTCACCTTCACGCGTGACGAGCGCGGTGAGCTCGGAGCGCTGCACGCGCGGCACGACGTCCGAAACGGAATCGCCGTCACCTCTCGGTGGAAGGCCGAGACCATCGAGTTCTGGATGAACGCGTTGCTCACGGCGTTACCGGCCGACGCGCTGACGAGCCTCGTCATCGAACCGTCGGTCAACACGAAGAAGCTCACGCGCGCGACGCTGGAGCAGAAGTTGACGCGCTTTCCCCTGCTCTCGCGTGTGAGCTTCGACTGATCACTTCGCCGATGAGGCGACGCTCGACGGCTTCGGTCCCTGGCCGAGCACGTGACTGACGGCGAACGAGCCCTTCACGTCACGTGTCGCGTCTTCACGACCCGGGTACTCCCACCACCACCGCGAGCCCTGCCAGATGGCCTCGGGGCTCGAGGCGCGACTGGTGAGCCCGGGAGAGAGATCGAACCCGCACGCGTTGAGCAACGCCTCGGCCGCCGCCGCTGCGGGAATTCCCTGCTGGTCCTGCAGTGGATTGGTCGCGGGCCCGACGCCCCACGCATGCGCGAGCCACGTCAACGTGAGCTCGACGAGGTCGATGGCCGAGCGCTGCTTCTGAATACGCGGCAGCGCGGCGAGCACCTCACTCCACGGAATGGAGATGGAGAAGACCGCCACGTTCGGGAACAGCCCGTCGTCGGCGTAGCGCCCGAGCTTTCCGCTCTGCAGCGCGTTCGCCTCGGGTGGGTGGCCGAAGCCGCCGCTGGGCGAGAGCGAGATCTCGACCAGCTTCGTGTCCTTCATCGCCTTCGCGCGGGGGCCGGCGAGCGCGACGTGGCTCCAGTGGCTGGGCGTGAAGTCGTGACGAACGATGGCCTGAGCCGCGCGCAGCCGGAAGTCGATGGGTCCGGTGCCGCCGAGCAACACCAGGCGCGTGCGCTCTTCTTCGTCACCCCACGTGCGCTCGAACCACTTCAGGTTGTCCTCACGCGGCTTGCGCGCGACCTTCTCTACCTTCGGGTTCGGCTTCTTCGAGGTCGAGGCCTGCATCGTCATGAACTTCTCCTTCGCATGCGAAAGGTGGGAGCGGTGGCGACGCGCATCGTGCCGACCTCGACGTAGTGCGCCGTCACGTCGAGGGCGTTGGGCGCGCGGGTGAAGCGCAGCACGCAGAGCTGATCACCCTTGTGCGGAAACAGCGTGCGCGCGCCGTACGAGGAGCCGGGCAGGCGCAGCAGCGAAGGCACGTCAGGCGTGTCGGAGTGCCGCGGCCACGGGTTCTTGCTGCCCGACAGCCAGTTCTTCGCGCGCGCGATGGCGTCGGCGCCGACGGTGGTGACGAGCGTCGAAGGCGACGAGATGACTTCGTAGAGCCGCGTCTGCGTTCCGAGTGAAGCGGTGGGCGTCAACTCCGCGACGCGGCCCCAGTGCACGTCTCCGGTCAGCAGCAACACGTCGGCCGCCTGCTTCGCGAGCAGGTCGAGGCGGTTCATCACCTCGGGGTAGTCGCCGTAGTTCGACTGCATGTAGTCGGCGGCGGCTCCCGAGAGCTTCGTGCTCGGCAGGTCGAGCATCGACTGGCCGGTGAGGAACGCTGGGAACCGCGGCGTGGACGAGAACGAGTCGGCCCAGGTCTTCAGCGCGGTGCGCGTGCCTGGCGCGAAGCTCGCCGAGCGGTCTTCCTGTCGCGTGGTGCGGCCGTTGGCGGCGAAGAGCGAGAGCGGACCGACGTCGAGCGTCGCGTACGGCAGGCCCGGCGTGCTGGTGACGTTCTGAAAACCGTCGAAGAGCGTCGCGGCGTTGCGCCCCCAGAGCTGCCGGCCCGCGTTGGTCCACGAGTTCTGAATGAACGGCGACGGGTGCGGTGCGTTGTTCCAGTACTCGTGGTCGTCGGGCAGCGCGAGCGTCGGCGCCACCTTCAGCAGGTCGCCGTACGTGAACTCGCGCCGGCCATCAGGCAGCCAGTTCTTCGTGTAGTTCGCCTCGAGCAGGTCGAGCAGCGCCGGGTTCTGCTCGGGGAAGTTCTGGAGCGTCGGGATGTCGAGGTACACCTGATCGCCCATCAGCAGCGTCGCGTCGGGGCGGAACTTGCTGGCGATGAAGCGGGCGGTGCGGCCCAGCGCGCCATCGTCTTCGTCACGGCAGTAGCAGCTCGCGAGCAGCAGCGTGAACGCGCCAGTGGCGCCGGGCTCGAAGTCGTTCGGGAGCGGGCGCGTGACGAGCGAGGCCGACTCCTTTCCGATGGTGACGGTGACGCGGTACGCAGGGCGGTCGACGCCGTTCGCGGCAGGCACCGGAAACTCGAAGAGGCCGCTGTAGGTGCGCGCTGAACCGCTCGGGGGTGGAATCGCGCCGCGCACGGGAGTGAGCGCGCGCACGACGGCCGGAGCCATCGCCTGAACCGTGCCGCTCACGGAAGCGAACGCCCACGTCGGCGTCGGAGCAGCGGACTGCGCGGTGACGCCGAGCCACACGCGCACGTGAGAGGCGTCGCTCATCGATGGATACAGCGCGATGGTCACCACACCCTCCCTCGTGGAGTGGCGCACCCTACTGCAGGGCGTTCATTCACGTCTGTCGTGATGCGCTCAGCGCCCTCGCTCACGGCGCAGCAGGTCGCGCAGCTGGTCGACGTCAGCGGGGTGCATCATGAAGCGCGCGTTCGGGTCGCCTGCCCTGCGAATGATCTCCGCCTCCGACAAGCCAGCCTGCCGCATCGCCTCCAGCGCGCGTGGGTTGCGGGCGAACACCTGCGCCGCCCTCGCCGGGTCGCTGGTCTGCCCACGAAACGCCTCGGTGAGATGAGGAGTCAGTCGCGCGACGGCGCCTTCTTCCTGCCCTCCGCCACGAAACACGTTGCTCGCGAGCGCACCGGCCGCGCCCGCCATTCGCGCCCACTGCGCGCCCGGGTAGACCGCCGCGAGCCCTTGAGCCGCCTCTCCCACCGCCGCCGCGCCGTAGCGCCAGTCACCGGTCTCGAGCAGGTCGCGCAGGTTGTTGACGAGCCCGAGACCACCGGCCGCACCACCGAGCAGACGACCCGCGCTCGACTGCATGAACCCATCGAGGTTGTTCGCGAGCGTCGACACGCGCCCGCCCAACCGCAACGTGTCTCGCAGCGCTTCGACGCCGTCCGTGATGGCGCGCAGCGAGTCCTGCGCAGGCTCGAGCGCGCGCCCTTCTCTCGCGCCCTCCCAGGCCTTCACCACGTCGTGCACCGTGTTCAGCACCGAGAGTCCCGTGCGCGCGAGCCCCTGGTGCGTCTCGTGCGTGCGGCCCGTCGCGAGGCCCTGCAGCAGGTCGCGAAACGACGTGCCCGTGCGCTCGACGTCGCGGGTGAGTGTGCCAGCCGGGAGGGCGCCGCGGAGCTGCTCGACGATGCCTCGCTCGGCCTCCTGTGCGCTCTGACCGCCCGCGACCCGGTTCAGGTACGCATCGCTCGCCGCGGCAGTCTGCACCTGCACGCGCCGCTGGTCGGGCAACATGCCCGCTTCGCCGTACCGACCTGCGAGCCCGATGGCCGCTTCGGCCTGCGACGAGCGGGCGAGGGTCGACAGCGCGTGAAAGGCGACGTTGGAGCCGTGGGCGCGCATCACGCGCTCTTCTGACTGCGCAGGCGCGTCGGTTCGGCTGGGGAACTCGCGCGCGAAACCGTCGGCGTTGTCGCGAAGGTACTGTGAGAGGTCGCGCGCCGCTTCGCTCTCACGCTGCACGAGGCGCTGGTGGGCGGGGTCGTTGCGGAACGAATCGGTGAAGCGCTGACGCAGCTCGGGGCTCGCGGAGGGACCGAGCCGACTGAGGCCCTCACGCAGCTGCGTGTTCCGCTCAGTGAGCGCTGCCTGTGCCTCGCGCAGTGCACCCGTGCGCTGACGAAGCCCTTCGGTGATGGGCCGATTGCCGGGCTGATTGAGCCGGTCGAGCTCTCGTGCACGGGCCTGCTCTTCGGCGCGCGCGGCGGGCGTCGGCGCTCCGCGCAAACGTGGGTCATTGGCGCTGCTGCGGCCGGTCGGCTCGAAGCTCGAGGGCTGGCTCGGTGTGGTGGTCTGCGTTGGCCGGGCCGCGCGGGCTGCTGCGGCTTCGGCGTCGAGCGCGCGGGCCTGCTCCATCATGCGCTCAGCGGTACCGACGCGATCGTCCGTGGTGGGCGTCTGGGCTTCGAGACCTTCGACGGGAGTGTTCATGCCTGCTCGATGCGCACTGCTCGAACCGCGTGCATCGAAGGCAACTCGTTGATGTCGCTGCGTTCGGCGTGTCAGCCGCGTTGACATTCCAGCGTGCATTTCCCCGTCGTCATTCGCCAGAAAACGGGCGTGCTAACCATCACCTGAATGGGGCTCGACGACACCCACATTCCCCAGCGGCGCACTCGCCAACAAGTCACCGGGCCCACCCTCGAGTCGGTCGGATGGAGAACGTCGTTCAAGCGCTCGAAGCGCTCTCGGCGACGCTGGCCGAGCCACCACTCACCCGCACCGCACGGGTCGCGCTGGGCGCCTTCGCCGTGTTGGTCGTCGCAGTGATCGCCGGCGTGGGGCTCGGTGCGCTCGAGCCTGAAGCGCCCGTCGTTCAGCCCGCTGCGCCAGTGCCACTTCAGCCAGTGCGCGTGGCTCCACCGCCCGTCGTGTCTGCGCCCGAACCCGTCGTGCCTTCGAAGCCACCGCCGCTCAGCCTCGAAGAACAGCGACAGCTCATCGAAGAAGCAAAGGCTGCGATGAAGCGTGACCCGCGAACGGCGCTCGACAAGGCAGAGCGGTGCGTGCGCGAAGGAAACGAGAACATCGAGTGTCTGTTTCTCGCCGGAAAAGCCGCTGGCCAGCTGCGAGACATCAGCGCCGCGCGCGCCCACTACGTCAGGTTCATGGAGCTCGCGGCGGGAGATCACCCCTCCCGCAAGCTCGTCGCGAAGGTGCTGGCCGACTACTACGACGATCAATCCAGACGCTGAGGTCCGCGGACTCGACGTCTCAGCCCTTTCGCGCTCTGATCACCCGCGGCCGGGACGGGAGCGGGTTCGGTGAGTGAACGAAAAGAAGTGGAGCCGGTGATTCCACGGCGACCGCCGCGAGATCGCGTCGTCAACCACCTGCGCGCGGCGCTCTCGGTGGGCGTGGCGTCGGTGATGGTGACGGGCACGACGAGCTGCATCGTGTCTGACCCGCTCCCACGGCCGTCTGCGTGCGGCATGGGAAGCCCGGCTGCCGGGACGACCGTGACGACCGCCCGGAGGAGTGGCCTCGTCGAAGTCACCATCGTGCCGCCAGCGCAGTTCATCATCCGCGCCGAGCCGTTCATCACCGCAGGTGGTGTCATCACGCAGGTCTTCACGAGCGCCTCGTCGGTGGTGACGGTGCGACCGACGGGCGGGCCCATCGAGCTGAACGTCTCCTACCGATGCTCCGATGACTCGTTGGGCGACGTGTCAGTCGGAGTGCGCCTGCGCCCGGTGTTCCTCAACCGCCCTGATGCGGGCACCCGCGGTGATGGCGGTGTGCTGCCCGACGGCGGGCTGGTCGACGTTCCTGACGACTACGCTGTCGACATCTTCGACCCTTGAGCGCGCGCCTGAGTCTTCTCTGAGCTCCGACTCCGCCGCCAGCGCACGTGTGCTCGTCGTGTACTGCCACCCGAACCCGAAGAGCTTCACACACGCCGTGCTCGAGTCAGTCTGCGCAGGGCTGAGCGCGGCGGGCTGCGAGTTCGACGTCATCGACCTTCACGCAGCGCACTTCGACCCGGTGCTCATCGTCGACGAGACGCGGCGGCGGCGAGACCTGGGCACGGTGGAGGAGACGCGTCGTCATCGCGAGCTGGTCGCGGCAGCGAAGACCCTCGTGTTCGTGTACCCCGTCTGGTGGGGCGGCTTCCCCGCGATGCTCAAGGGCTTCATCGATCGCGTCTTCGTCTCGGGCCTCACCTATTCCTTCCAGCACCGCCCGAAGGACGCCGTGTTCCCCGAAGGCCTCATGCGCGGGCACGCGGCGCACTTCTTCTACACGCTCGACTCACCCGCGCTGGTGGCGTGGCTCGACCCGGGCTGGCTCTCGAACGTCTTCACCGTGTTTCGCTACTGCGGCTTCTCACCGGTGCGGCGTCACTACCTCGCGCGGCTCAAGCTCACGACGCAGGCGCAGCGGGAAGAGTGGCTGTCCGAGGTGAAGGAACGCGCAGAGACGATTGGACGCAGCTGATCAGCCCGTGCGGAGCGTGCCCGTGAGGTGCACCTTCTCGCCGGCGACCGTGAAGTCCTCTCCGCCCGGGACCGACACGCGCTCCATCGTCACTCTCGAAGGAATGAAGACGGGCCGCTTGAACTGCACCTCGACCACGCAGGGAGCCACGGGCTTCAGCTCGGCGACGCAGCGGGCGAGCGTCCACATGCCGTGAATGATGGCGCGCTCGAAGCCGAACAGCTTCGCCGTGACGTCGAAGAGGTGAATCGGGTTGATGTCTCCGCCCACGCGGCTGTAGCGGCGCCCGAGCCCGGCCGGCACGTCGAAGGTGGCGGTGCTCGTGGGACGTGGCCGCTCCGCAGGTGAAGGAGGTGCTTCGCGCTTCGCGGCCGGCTTCTTCACGATGAAGCGGGTGAGCTCACGCCAGCGCAGCGTCGCGCCGTCGCGCCACTCGGTGTGCAGGTCGAACGTCTGCATGCGCTCGCCGTCGTCGTGCCCTTCGAGCCACGCGTTCACCTCGCCACCACCTGTCGTCGGCAAGTCGGTGAAGACCTCGATGCGGTTGCTCAAGTGAACGAGGCCGAGCAAGCGCACCGGAAACCCGGGAGCCGAGAGCATGGCCAGATGCAGCGCGCTCACCATCACGTGCGGGTACGGCAGTGGAAGTCCCCCGCTCTCGCCGAAGCCGCACAGCGCGCGGTACTGCCGCAGGTTCTCGGGGTCGACCCGAACGTCGCTCCACCTCGCCTCGAGGCGCGGCACCGTCGCACCGGTGGGCACGAGCGTCGGCTTGCGTGAGCGGAGCGCCTGCCAATACAGCGGCCCGTGCTTCGGCGGCTGGGTGAACGTCATCATGGCGCGACCCGTCGCACGCTCAGACTCGGGTCGCAATCGTTCGGTCACGCGTGACGCGGGGCGCTGTGGCTCGCGCAGGCGTGGGATCGTCCCCTTGCCGGCATTTGGCCACACTGACCCTCGATGCGAACCCTCGGGCTGGCGCTCGTGCTCCTCGTGAGTTGCAAACAGGCGAGCGCTCCCGAGAAGCGGTCGGTGCCGCGCAAGGTCGTCATCGAGCAAACGCCTCCGCCGGGAGAGCCGGGCGACCTCACGCTGCGCGTGCTCGAGCACGAAGACCGGCGGTGGGTCGTCGACGTTCAGGGCGCGCGCGTCACCTTCGAGTTCACGGCACAGGCGACCGTGCGGGTCGACGACGCTGACGCCGGTTCGCGCTTCGTCGAAGGCGTCGCGGCTTGGCTCGATGCGCCCGTTCCTCCGCGCACGCATCAGCAGCAGCGCACGCCGCTCGTGTTCGAGAGCAGGGACATCGACCCGAGGGACGAAGGAGGTCGCTCGTGGAATCGCTCGCGTGCCCGCTTTCACCTTGGCGCTGACGAGCTCGACGTCTTCGTGATGATGACGGCGAACGAGCAGTGGCTTCGCCTGCGAGTGAAGGACCCGTATCAGGCGCGCCCGCTGCTCGACCTGCTCGCTGACACCGTGCGTGATGGCCCTGCACCGCCACGAACTTCGGCGACCGACCCGGGCTTCACCGACACGCCCCGCTACTCGCTCGCCGAACCGACGGCGCCACCCGAGACGAACACAGCGGTGTGTTTCGAAGACGGCTGGGCGGCGCACGTGATGACGGCCGATGGCAACTGGGTCGACTTCATTCCCTGGGGCACCGCCAGGCCACGCACGCTCTGCACGATGCCCGGCACCATCATCTCCATCGCGCACGCGCCGCGCGCCTCGACCGCCGTGGCGCTGGTGCGACTGGCGAGCACCGACGACAGCAGCGGCGTGGCCGCGCCCGTCGAGCTGTGGCGCATCTCGAGTACGGGCTGCAAGGTGCTCACACCCAAGCAGCCCGTCGAGCTCGCCGCGCTCACGCAGGTGTTCATGTCTCCCTCGGGAGCGCAGGTCGCCTACGAGTCCGATGGCTTTGTCATCATGTTGCGAGTGAGTGATGGCTGGCTGCAGGCGTTGACGCTGGGCTCCGATGGGCCGCTGCGCGCCTGGGGCTGGGACGACGAGAGCTTCATCGCGCGTCGGCATCGCAAGGAGGCGTGGGTTCGGCCGGGTGGCGCGCCGCTCAGCACGCTGCCGGTGCACAGCCTCGATGGCCGGTACGCGCTGCGACGCGACCAGGGCGCGCTCCTCATTCGCGACACGAAGTCCGCGACGCCGCCACGCAGACTGGAGCTCACGCGCCGCGCCGACCTGCGAGCGCTGGAGCAGTGGTCTGCCGCGCCACCGGTGTTCGTCGGGCCGCACGGCCTGGTGCTCGCCTCTGACGTGCCGCTCTTCGTCGACCTCGAGACCTCAGCGCTCCAGCCGCTCGCTCCACGAGGCGCGAGCCTTCGCTGCAGCACGGCCGATGGCGCGCACGCGGTGTTCTTCTCGGAGTCGGGGCGCTTCGTGGAAGGCGCTCCGGAAGCGCCAACAGGCCGCTGAAGGGCGGTGTCCCGCGACCATGGAGCCACGGCTCTGCACCGCGCATGTCACGGGCTTCGGGTGACGGCGATGCGCTACCGTTTGCGACGATGAGCGAGCTCGACCTGACGACGGCCCTGAAGGCGGCGACGTGGGTGCCGAAGACGATGCGCGACAACGCCGCGAGGCTCTTGCCGACGACGTCCTCCGCGGCGCATGAACTGCTTGCCTTCGCGCTCGCCACCAGAAGTGCAGAGGCGGTGGGTTTCTGGCGAACCCTGCAGCGCGAGCACCTGCCCAGAGATGTTCACCACCGCCTGAGCCCAGCCATACAACGGCACCTCGTGACCGTGGCGGGAGCGCGAACGGTTCGACCCATGAAGCTGGCCCAGGCCATCGGCGCGATGCTCTCGGCGGCCGGCCCCGTTGCCGTCGGCGTCGCCGAGCGCGCGCTGCTCGCGCTGGGACAAGGCGTCTCCCTGGCAGACGCACACGGCATCTACGTCTCTGCGGCGAGGAAGGCGCCGGCGCACGCCCAACCTCAGACGCCGCCACACCTGGGTGGGCCAGTGCCCGAGCTGAGCGTCTTCGAGACGGTCGAGCTGGCCATCAGCCTGGCCACCGCCGCGACGGCGAAGCGGCGGGACGCCGAGTGCGAAGCCCTGATCGCCCGCGCCACCAAAGTGCTCGCGCTCGTTCGGGCAGGCCAGGCCACGACGGTGTCTGCTGCTGAACGGGTGGTGCCGCCCACGTCGAAGGCGAAGGGCTCTGCGTTCACTTTGGCGCGCGCCGCGCTGAAGGAGGCGTGGACCACCGACCACGTCAGCGGCCGTGGCACCTCCATCAAGAGCGGTGTGGCGGCGGGCCTGGAGCTCGGCGACCCTGCGTGGTGGCTCGCACAGGTCGACGAAGCGCTGATGACGTGTGACGCACGAACAGCCTTTGAGCGCCGCGGGCAAAGCACCTCGAGCCGCCTCACCAGGTGCGTCTGGCGGGCAGGAGACGACACCTCCAAGTTCTGGCTGGGGCACCTCGAGTCGGGCCGGTACGCGCTGCTGTCGAAGCTGGGGCGCACCTGGAGCAGCACCGAGGGAGACCTCGACACCGTGACGGCGACGATTCCTGACGCCTGGTTCGCCCGCGCGATGCCCGTGATTCAAGGCCGGCGCTGAGGCGGCTCGATCTCCCCGAACGGATCCATCGGCCCCGCCAGCAGCTTCAGCATTCCCGCGCGCGTGACTCGCCACTCGGCCGTCCACACCAGCTTCGCGTCGACCTCTCGCTCGAGCAGCTGCTGAAGCCACGCCTCGGCTCGAGGGACGATCGCGCGCTGCTCGTCGCGGTGGAACTCGAGCTCGGGAGCGACGTTCACCTCGTCAGGTCCCGTCAACTCGAACCGGAAGAAACAGACGCCCGGCAGTGCGTCTCGAGCCAGCGCGACCTCGAGCCGCGCGACGTCGGGCCAGGCCTCGATGAGCCGATTCATCACGCGGCGCGCGTCCGCTTCACCCGAGAGGCGCCACCGCCAGTCCTCGACACCAACCAGCTCGATGCCGTGAAGCGTGGCGAGCAGCGGCTCGACGGACTGAGCGCCAAACGTGTTGAGGAAGACGTCACCCTTCCATCGCGACAGGCTGAGGGTGGCGCCGGTGCCGTGGGTCGCGAGGCTGAACGGTCGCTCGGGCTTCATGGAGCCACCGCTTCCCGCAGGCGGGCGCGTACCGTCGCGGCGAGTGAGAGTGACTGCGCCTTCGTGGCCTCGGCGCGAAGCGCGTCGCAGTCGTTCGCGTGGTTGGCGCAGGCGACGCGGGTGAGCAGGCCGAACGGCTCCCAGTACTGATTGGGCGACGGCTCCTTCAACGGGAGCAGGTCCTTCAGCGCCGTGCGCAGCTCCTGCTCGGCCTCGGCAGTGCGCCCGAGGTCGAACAACGTCTTGCCCCGGAGCGCGCGCGGGAAGCCCGTGTTGGCGGCGGCCGACTTCAGCCTGGCGTGCATCGCGAGGCTCTCGTCGTGGTGGGTCAACGCGGTGTCATGTTGGCCGAGCACGCCCTCGGTGATGGCCAGGTTGCTCAGCGCGCGAGCCAGCATCACGTTCTCTCCCTTCGGGTAGAGCGTGCGCAGCGTCGCGATGGCGTCGACCTGCAGCGGGAGCGCCTGCGCTGCGTGCCCTGCTTCGCGCTGTGCGTCGGCTCCGTAGCCCTGCGTCAGCGCCGCGTTGAGGTCGCTCTTCGCCACCTTGTACGCCTTGGTGGTCGCCTCGAACTGCGCGGCCGACTCCTCGAAGCGACCGAGGCCGAAGAGCAGGCTCGCGCGGTCGGAGTTAGCGAGAATGGTGTTCTGGTGGTTCTCACCGAAGAGCCTGCGCGAGTGCACGAGGTACTCGTCGAGCAGCGTCTCGGCGCGGTCGTACTGGCCCGAGCGCTTCAGCAGACGCGACAGCCGCATCATCGCGCGCAGCGAGGTCTCGGTCGGCTGGGTGTAGATGCGCTGGTTCGCGGCGTGAACCTCTTCGGCCAGCGCGAGCCCGCCCGCGACGTCGCCTGCTTCTGCCTGCGCCCACGCCAGCTGGCCCGCGACATCGAGCGTCTCGGCGTGCTCCGCGCCCAGCCGCTTCTTCTTCGCTTCCCACGCGCGTCGCAGCGCCGTGAGCGCCTGCTCGGACTTGCGGTTCCGGCTCGCCATGGCGCCGATCTCCCGCCACACGTTCTCGCAGACGACGTCGGAGGCCAACGCACCGTCACAGAGCGCGGCGGCTTCACCGATGACCCGCTCCTGATCAGCCAGCTTGTCTTGATCACCGAAGAGCGTGGACCGTTTCTGCAGCCCATCGACGAGCAACGCGCTGGCTGGCGCCTGAGCTCGCGCGATGGCGATGGCGGCGTCGATCGACTGCGCGGCCTCGTCGAAGCGCGGCGGCTTCACCTGGGTGCGCACGGCGCCGGCGACGAGGAGCGCCCTGGCCGTGGGAATCGTGTCGTCACCGAACACGGCACGGCGGCGAGCGACTGCAGCATCGGCGAGCTCGATGGCCTGGGTGGCATCGCCCGTGTCTTGCGCGACCTGCGCGAGCGCGAGCTCGACGCCTGCGAGGCTCTCGGGTCTGTCGGCGAGCTCGGCGCGCGCCTTTCGTGCGGCCTCGGCGATCAACCGCGAACGGTCGAGTTCACGGGCCTCAGCGGTGCTCGGCGCGAGGATGTGCAGCAGGCTGGTGAGATACTCGAGCTGCGCCTGGGCCTCTGCAGCTGCGCGGCGCGCCTTCCCCGCCTGCCACACGACTCCCGCGACACCAGAGCCGATGGCCAGCACCAGCACCGCTCCGGCAGCGACGGCCCAGCGATGACGCGCGATGAACTTCTGGAGCACGTAGCCGCGCGTCGGTGCGCGGGCAGTCACGGGTCGCCCATCGAGCCAGGCGCGAAGGTCTTGAGACAGCGCCGCGACGGTCGGGTAGCGCCGCGACGGCTCGGTCTGCAGACACTGCTGAATGATCGCGCTGAGGTCACCGCTGAGGCTCTTCACCAGCGCCTGCTTCGAGGCGAGGCCGCGCGCTCTCACCTGCTCGTCCGACGCACGCGTCGCTGCACGCGACGGAGACGCTCCATCTGGCGCCGTACCGCACAACAACCGGTGCAGCACCACGCCGAGGCCGTAAATGTCGGTGGCGGTGGTGATGGCGGCTCCGCTGAGCTGCTCGGGCGCCGCGTACTCGGGCGTGTGCGGCCGCTCGCGCGTGGTGTCGACCGGC
>CALRPN020000097.1:0-21559 GCA_943370055.1 Archangium gephyra | reverse complement strand
ACCACCACCGATGGCAGGCACCGAGATGCCCGACTGCGTGCGGAACTGGTAGTCGTCGTCTTCGTCGCTGCCGGTCTCGGTGGGCGGCGTCTCGGGCGGTTCGTAGAGCAGCACTGGCCGGCCCGCGAGCCGCGCCTCGAGCTTCTTCGGGTCGTCCATGAAGCGGTTGAACCAGGCGAGCAGTGACTCCGGCATCGGCCGCGCATTTCACTCTTGATCGCTGGCCGCGTCCAAACGTTCTTCGCCGTCATCGTCATTTCGCGACTTCGCTTCCTGGCAGGCCCGGGCGAGCGGCGGCCGAAGCTCCTGCACGAAGGGCATGGCCAGCGCGGCCTCGACGTAGAACGGCGCCTGGTGCGCGAAGAAGACGGCCCGGCCGAGATCGTCGAGCACCGACTGGGTGAAGCCGAGCAGCGACGAGGCGTGCGCACGGGCGAAGTACAGCGCGGGAACGTCTCCGAAGCGGCGAATGGCGACCGAGAGCCGCCGTTTGCTCGCGTACACCTGCCACTCGACGTTGAGCGGCGTGACGAGGTGACGCAGCGAGAGCCACTCGACGAGGTAGGCCTCGGAGGCAGACACCGGCGCCTGCGATTGAAGCCGGCCGAGCAGCGCCACGGGAGCCTCGACGCGCTCCGACACACCCGACAACCAGCGCGCCTCTCCACCGCTGAAGCCCGCCGCTTCGAAGGCCGCGCTCTCGAGCCGGTCTCCCTGCGTCAGCCGAACGAGCAAGCCATGAGCGGACTCACGGCCTGCAGGCGGAGGCACGGCCAGACAGCGCGGAGGAGGACCTCCTTCACGAGGAGCCACCCCCTTCGTCCGGACGCGCTCCTGCGGCATCGGCCACGCGCCCGACAGCACCGTGTCCCAGTCGAGCCAGTCGAGCGGTGGGTAGTTCTCGGCCTTCGAACGCCGGCGCCAGACAGACCAGCGATGAATGCCGACGACACCGACGGTGTACGCGAGCGCGACGCCGCCGGTGAAGACGAGGCTCATGCGTCTCCGGGCGTCGGCCGGCCGTCGCCGTCTTCGTCCTCTTCGACCTGCTTGGTGGGAATGCGGAACTCTTCGCCCAACCACTTGCCGAGATCGATCGTGCGACACCGCTCGGAGCAGAACGGGAACGCCTTGTTCTCGGGCGGAAGCGCCACGGCCTTGCGACAGGAAGGACACTGCGGGGAAGCCATGGGCGCGCATTCTGCCCGAATTCCACGGCAGTCGCGGCATCGAACGGTCGCGGGTAACGTGCGCCGCCTCGTGTTCCTTCGAACTCTCGCGCTGCTCCTGCTGGTCGCCGCCTGCCGTGACCCCAACACCCGCCGCGTCGATCCACCTCCGCCGATGCCCATGTGTGGCGACGCGAAGATCGACGAAGGCGAAGAGTGCGATGGCTCGAGCCTGGCCGATCAGACCTGCCTCACCCTGGGCTTCGAAGCGGGTCAGCTCACCTGCGGCTCCGACTGCAAGTTCGTGAAGACGCTCTGCACGAAGAAGTGTGGCAACGGCATGATCGACACGGGCGAGACCTGCGATGGAACGCTCGGAGTTCCCGTCTGCACGACGTTCGGGAGCAACCGCTGCGCAGACGACTGCCGCGTCGACACGTCGAACTGCATCACGCAGGCGTTCGAGGCGGCGCCCGAGCTGACGGTGACGAACGGCGGGCCCTCGGTGATCGCCGATCTGCCTCCCGTCGGAGTGCCCGACCTCGTGATGGCCGTGCCGAGCCGAAACCGCATCGAGCTGTTCGGGTGGAACACGGTGCAGGGGTTCTCGGGGTCGACGAGCCGAAAGGTCTCGTTCCAGCGCACGCCGCTCGTGTGCATGACGGGCGAGTTCACGGGTGACGGCAACCTCGACGTCGCGACCATCAACGACACCGGCGCGTTCGACACCTACGTCTCACAGGGCAGCACGTTTGCCCTTCGCGAGCTCGATGGTGGCTGCTCGGGCGCGAAGCTGGTCGGCGTGGTGAAGGCGGGAGCCCAGCGCGATCTCGCGGTCGCCTTCGGCTGCGACTCGTTCTTCACGCTCGAGACGGCGGGCGTGCGGCGCTTTGCGACTCCCGATGCTGGAGCCGTTGGCGTCGGTGACTTCACGCGCGATGGGCTCGGTGACGTGCTGGTCGTCGACAGCGTGGGAGACACGCTCACGGTGTTCCCCGGACCCGGCTTCGAGCGCGATGCGGGCTTGCTGCTCAGCGCCCTGCCCTCGCTGCTGGCGACCGGCGATCTCGACGGTGATGGAGACGCCGATCTCGCGGCCGTGATCGGCAACGACGTGAAGCTGTTCGAGAACACGGGCATCGCGTTCGCCGACAAGCTCACGTTTGCGGCCCCGCGGGCGCAGGCGGTCGAGGTGCGCGACTTCGATCTCGATGGCGTCGTCGACGTCTTCTTCACCTCGGGCGACGACGTGGTGGTGCGTCGCAACCGCGGCCAGTGGGCGTTCTCGGAGTTCAAACAGAGCGCGGGCGCAGGCAACCGGCTCTCGGTCTCGGTGGGCGATGTCGACGCCGACGGAGACCCCGATGTCGCCGTCACCTTCAGCACCGGGGCCGACTCGACCCGCACCGCCGTCGTTCGCAACCGCGCTCGCTGACGGGCTGTCAGGTCCAACAGGCCGTTGACGTCGAGAATCGTTGTGGTACTTGCCCCGCGCCGCGCCGACGTAGCTCAGTGGTAGAGCAACTGATTCGTAATCAGTAGGTCCCCGGTTCAAGCCCGGGCGTCGGCTCCAGAAATGGCCCCGGACTTCTCTCGCAGAGGTCCGGGGCTTTGTTTTTCCGGCTCCGGGATGAGCGGTGGCTCCTGCAAAATTTGCCCATCTTCGCCACGGCGAATGTGGCTCACGAAGGCGGGAGTCGACCCAGGAAATAGCAGTGCTTCCACCGAGTATTCACGATGGTTTTCAGGGCCTTTGGTTGACGCGGCGTGGCGTCAGTTTTGGCTACCTGCACCAGAGGGCCACCCGTACGGTCCGCGCGGTTTTTCCGGCTCCGCCTGGAGTGTTTTTCGGAGCCTTTTCCCAGGAGCACAGGACCATGGCTGAAGAGAACTTCATGCGGGTGCCCAACGCCGGGCAGCAGCGCAAGACCATCTACACCGAGGCGATGGAGATCTTCGATCGCGCGGCCGATGCGATGGGGCTCGACCGGCGCGTGCGCCTCGAGCTCGAAGAGCCCGACTACGAGCACATCTTCCACGTCACCACGAAGCTGAAGGACCGCCTGGTGCCGGTGGCTCCCGAGGCCGCACGCAGCTTCGCCGATCTGAGCGTCACCAAGGTGCGCGACGCCGCGGCCTTCGAGCGCCTCGCCGACGGCAAGATCATTCTGAACGGCAAGGCCCTGCTCGGCAGCGACGTGAACATTCGCGCCGGCCACCTGCGCCTCGAAGACGGCACCGTCTATCAGCTCGTTCCCGGCGACACGGCGCGCTTCAAGGCGTACCGCGTGCAGCACAACCAGGCGCGCGGCCCGTACAAGGGCGGCATTCGTTACCACCGTGAAGTGTCGCTCGACCTCTTCAAGGCGCTCGCCGCCGAGATGACGTGGAAGACCGCGATCGCCGACGTTCCGTTCGGTGGTGGCAAGGGCGGCATTCAGCTCGACCCGCGCCAGCTCGGCCGCGAGGAGCTGCAGGCCATCTCGCTGCGCTTCATGTACAAACTGAAGCAGCTGGTCGGCCCGAACATCGACATTCCGGCGCCCGACGTCGGCACGAACTCGGAGATCATGGCGCTCTTCCTGCGTCAGTTCTCGGACGGCGAGCGCGAGCGTCACAACCAGCGCGGCGTCATCACCGGAAAGGACGTGCGCATCGGCGGCTCCGAGGGCCGCACCAAGGCGACCGGCCAGGGCGTGGCGTACACGATCGAAGACTACTTCCAGGATCGTGGCGAGTCGGTGAAGGGCAAGACCTTCATCGTGCAGGGCTACGGCAACGTCGGCAGCTGGGGCTCGGTCATTCTGCAGAACATGGGCGGCAAGCTGCTCGCGGTGAACGACGCCGACGGCACCATCTACAACCCCGAGGGCATCGATGCGGTCGAGTTGATGCGCTACGCGAACGAGAACCCGAAGAACCTGAAGCGCTCGGTGCTCGGGTTCCCCGGAGCGCAGGCGATCAGCAAGGCTGACTTCTGGCAGGTGAAGGCCGACATCGCGGTGCCCGCGGCGCTCGGTGGCGAGATCACCGCAGAGATCGCCGAGAAGCTGAACGTGAAGCTGGTGGCCGAGGGCGCGAACGGCCCGACGACGCCCGAAGCCGACCGCGTGCTCGAGAAGCGGAAGATCGACCTCATCCCCGACATCATCTGCAACGCCGGTGGCGTGACGGTCAGCTACTACGAGTGGATTCAGAACAAGCGCATGGAGGCGTGGAGCGAGAAGGAAGTCGACACGCGCCTCGAGCTCGCGCTCAAGAAGAACTACCGCATCATCCGCGACATCGCGCGCAACAACCCGCGCCGCACGGACATGCACGACAGCCGGCCGTACTGCATCGGCAAGCCGGTCGACACGCGCTGCGCCGCGATGATCCTCGCGCTCAAGCGCATCGAGGCGCACTACATGCTCGAAGGCTTCAGCCAGTAACGGAGTCGAGGCTGTGGTGAACGAGGGCGTCGGCTCCAGGTGAGTCGGCGCCCTTCGCTTTTGGAGAGAGATGGCGAGCTTCGGTCACATCGCGGTGGGCATGGCGGCGGGCCGGGGGTTCTCGCGGAAGCGGGCGTTCGTCTCGATGCTCGCGTTCTCGGCCTTGTCGATGTTACCGGACGCCGATGTGATCGCGTTCGTGTTTCGCATTCCGTACGCGAATCAGTTCGGCCATCGCGGAGCGTCGCATTCGGTTGTGTTCGCCATGCTGTGCGGAGTGATCGCGTGGCTGCTGCGGCGAGATCGCCGGCTGGCGATGTTCACGTTCGTGGTGGTGCTGACGCATCCCCTGCTCGACATGCTGACCGACGGCGGGCTCGGGTGTGCCCTGCTCTGGCCGGTGACGAGTGCGCGGTATTTCTGGCCGGTTCAGCCGATTCCCGTCGCGCCGATCGGCGGCGGGATGCTCTCGGCTCGTGGGCTTCTCGTCGTCGTGACCGAGTTGGTGGTGTTCTCACCGCTCGTCATCTGGGCGCTACTGCGTTCTCGTAGCGCGAAGGGCGAGCCCTGATGGCTGCGCACAAAGATCCGGTGTTCGAGACCTGGTGGCCGCTCCCTCGCTCGATGGAGCTGGTGCGTGCGCCGATCGAACGCGTCGCCGAGTTCTTGTCGAGCGAGCTGAAGCGAATCGTTCCGGCAGAGACGTGCGAATCGGAGTGGCGCTCGTTCGACAGCATCGACGCCGTGTTTCGCTCGGTCGAGGTGCTGACCAATTTCCCGACGGTGTTCCTCGCGCTTCCAACGAAGACGGAGTGGACGCCCGTCTGGAGCAATTCCTTCCTCTGCGACGGCTACGACTCGCTCTGCCACAACCTCAGCAGGCTGCACGGCGTCGACACGATCCACTGGTCGAGCTCCGACACCGACGGCCCTATGCAGGCCGGAACATCGTTCGCACTTCGTCGAGGCGGTGAAGAAGGAAAGCGAGCGCGCCTGGTGCAGGTCTCGCGAAACGACGACGTGTGGACCTTTGACCAGTCCGGCGATCCGCTGCCGCAAGAGCCCGTCGCTGGATACTCGAACCGCATCAAACGAAAGCGTCTGAACGAGAGCGTCTTGATGGAGTTCTTCGCGACGCTCAGCGCGGATCCCTGGCACGAGTCGTTCTACGACTTGCCGAACGCGAAGTGCTTTCAGCTCTGGCGCCCGAGTTTCCCGAGCACCATCACGACGCGGCCCACTGCGCAGGTCGTCACTGGCGTGAAACGGTGATGGTCACCGTGTCGTTCACGCGAATCGGTTGATCGAACGCGTCGACCCGCACTTCGCGGCCACCAAGCGCATCGTCGAGCACGAGATCGTAGTGCGCGGCGCTCAGGTCGGAGTCCACTCCGCCGACATCTCGAGTGTACGGAACACTTCTGAACGCGCCCTTGAGCGGAGCATCCACGATCGCTCGCGCGAACACGCAGTCAGCGAAGCCGCAGGTCGTGGTCGTCTTCCCATCCTGAAAGGGGAACTCGACTTTCACGACCTGTTCGATTCCGTCATGCCGAACGGTCACCGCCAACGATTCGGCAGGAACACCGCTGACTCCACAGGCCGACAAAGCGAGAACGACGAACAGCGGAAGAACACGCAGGTGTTTGAGCATGCGAACGCCCAGTTCAACCTTCGGACCAACGGCGTTCCCTGAGGGCCGTGACGTCGGCATGAGCAGGACCCTGCACAGGTGCGCAATCACGGTGCAGCGAGACGCTCACCATCGAAACGCCAACTCGCGGACTCGGCACAGTCGACCCGCTTCGCGTCCCAGAGGAAACCGAACAGATGACCCGACACCCACGGGTCCATCGGGGAACAATCGGCGATCGCGTCACCGCGCATCGGACCCTTCGACGACTGCAGCGCCGCGATCTGCTTCTGCGTCTCTGACAGCCGCGAATCCCAGGAGACGAAGCGCACCAGCGGCCACACGAGCGCCAGCACCACGCACCCGATCGCGATGAAGCGATCGAGCTTCACCGGCACCAACACGAGCACCGAGCCGACGAGCAACGAAGCTCCGACGAGGCCCGGGTGCACGTACCACTGGTACTTCTGCACCGGCACGCTGAAGCCCACGATCACCCCGAGCCAGAGCGCGGCTCCGAGCACCATCGCTTCGGGCGACACGCGCACCAGGAACTTGAGCCGCTTCTTGAGCACCACCGCGAGCACCGACAACACCAACGCTCCGACGGCCGGTCCGTACCAACTCAACGTCGGCCCCACGTAGAAGAGCGGATTCCGATCGGGGTGGTGCCGCCCCTCG
This sequence comes from Archangium gephyra, assembly GCA_943370055.1. GTDB lineage: Bacteria > Myxococcota > Myxococcia > Myxococcales > Myxococcaceae > Xiheimicrobium > Xiheimicrobium gephyra_A. Next base: position 14,645 of record CALRPN020000097.1, on the reverse strand, counting down.
GTCACCGACGCGAGCACCTGCTTCGACAGATACGTCGAGAAGAATGGCGCGAGTCCCCTGCTCTCTCGCAGCGCATCGAACGCGAACACACTTGCGGCCACGACGAGCAGCGCCGCAGCGATCGCGATCAGCCCAACCGACGGCCGCATCCACCGCGCGACGAGCATCACCAGCACCACACCGACCAGCACCAACACCGGCGGCCCCTTCACCCAGAACCCGGCCACCACCGACACCACGAACGCCACCACCGCTCCGACCGGCAGCTTCTCGTGCGTCAACGTCGAGCTCTTCAACATGCCCGCGATCGCCCAGAGCCCGAGCGCCAGCGCGAGTCCCAGCGGAGCCTCGAGCATCGCCACCTGCGACTCGTACAAGAAGCCCGGCAGCGTCAGCGCTCCGAGCACCGTGAAGCCCGCGAGCGTCGGCCCGTTGAGCACGTCCATCATTCGCCCGCGCCGCGAGACGATCTCTGCGGCCATCGCCGCCAGCACCAGCAACGTCAGCGACGCGTACACCCGCGCGAGCCCCACGAGCACTTCCGGCTTCGGCCCGAACCACGACACCGCCAGCCCGTTCACCCACAACCCCAGCGGCGGGTGCTCGAAGAACGGCTCATGCGCCAGCGTCAGCTCGAGCCACGACGAGAGTGGACGCTCGGCCAGCTCACGACCGATGCGCGCGTAGCAGCCCGAGTCGCCGCCGATCAGCAACGTCGGCCCCGGCCGGAACCACACCACCGACAGGCCGAGCAGCAACGTCGCCGCGAGAAAGAACCGCTGCATCGCGCGCGCGTTTCTCACGGCGATCCATCAGGAGCAATCTTCAGTGACCGTGCCCGTGACCGTGGGAGTGGTCGTGCGCGTGCTTCGTCACCGTTCCATCGGCGTTCACGTGCTCATGCTCGTGTTCGTGCTCGTGGCCTGAATCGCCGTGGGCGTGCGAGGCGCCGTCATGCGCGTGGGTGTGTTCGACCGTCTTGCCCGACGCGTCGGTGTGCGAATGCGCCGCTCCATGGTCGTGCGAGTGGCCATGTCCGTGCGGGTGGCTGTGCCGGTACTTCGAGCCATCAGGCATCAGGTGTTCGTGTTCATGCTCGTGTGAATGATCGTGATCGCCGTGCGCCATGTGGGCCTCCCGAAGCGAAAGTGACGCGCGAGGCTATCACGCAGTCCTTGTCATCCCCGGAGCGGTCTCCTACAAACCCGCGTCGTTTCCTCGTCGATCGCTCGGAGGGGCATTGTCGACCTCGCTTCGTGCCTACGTCTTCCTGGACTCGCTCCAGCCCCAGCTTGCGGCTCACATCTGCACCACGTGCCGCGGCTATTTCCCCACCCCCTACGTCGCGTCGCTCTTCATGGAGATCGCGCCGGGCATGGCCATTCACCGCCTGATGGACGTGGCGTTGAAGTCGACCAGTGTGCAGCCCGCCACCCTCGTCGTCGAGCGCGCCTACGGCATGCTCGAGCTCCACTCGGACGACAAGGGCGAGGTGCGCAGCGCCGGTGAAGCGGTGCTCAAGCACATGGGCGTCGGCGAGAACGATCGCCTCAAGCCGCGCATCGTCTCGAACACCATCATTCGCGCCATTGAGCCGATGCACGCGATGATCCTCGACAAGATCCGCTTCGGGTCGATGATCGAGCCCGGCCAGTCGCTCTTCATTCTCGAGTGCGAGCCCGCCGCCTACGCCGCCTTCGCCGCGAACGAGGCCGAGAAGGCCGCCAACGTGAAGCTCATCGACGTGATGACCTTCGGCGCCTTCGGCCGTCTGTACCTCGCGGGCAACGAGTCGGAGATCGACTCCGCCGCGCAGGCTGCGATCGCCGCGATTCAGTCGATCACGGGCAAGGAACCGCCCTCGTTCAAAGACAAGTGAACTTCGTTTTTCGCATCTTCACCGCCGCACTTCGTTTCAAGGAGTTGAACGCACATGGCTGACGCACTGGGAATGATCGAGACCAAGGGCTTCGTGGGCATGGTGGAAGCCGCCGACGCCGCGGTGAAGGCCGCCAAGGTCGAGCTCGTGGGCTACGAGAAGATCGGTGGCGGGTACGTGACGATGGTCGTCCGTGGCGACGTCGCCGCGGTCAAGGCTGCCATCGAGGCCGGCGCCCGTGGCGCTGAGCGGGTCGGCGAGCTCGTCTCGACGCACGTCATCCCCCGCCCGCACGTCAACATCGACCTCGTCCTCCCCCTCGGCCGCCTCGAGCAGGCCAAGGGCGAGTCGGGTCAGAAGTAACCGAGAGGCGCCGCGATGCTCCTCGGCAAAGTGGTGGGCACGGTGGTGTCCACCCGCAAAGAGCCCACGCTCGATGGGTCGACGTTCCTCGTGGTGCGAGGGCTCGATACCGAGGGCAAGCCGACCTCCACGCTCGTCGTGGCGGTCGATGCCGTCGGCGCTGGCGTCGGCGAGGTGGTGCTGTACGCGTCGGGGTCTTCCGCGCGGCAGACCGAGATGACGAAGGATCGGCCGGTCGATGCGGTGATCATGGCGATCGTCGATCAGCTCGAAGTCGGCGGCACCCTCACCTACGTCAAGTGAGCCAACGCCCCGCCAGTCAGCCGCTCCGCTCGTCTCGTGCGCTCGAGGTTCGTGCGCGTGAGGCCGTGGAGCGCGCCATCACCCACGATGGCTGCGATCGCGTGTTGATCGTCTACGAGAAGGCCGACCGCGTCAGTCGAACCGTCCCCGCTGCCCGCGTGTACGGAGAAGACTCGAACGGCGACCCCAAAAAGCTCGAGGTGCTGCGATGAACGAGTCTCAGCTGAACGCGATCGTCGAACAGGTCGTTCGCAAGCTCTCGAGCGAGCTGAACAAGGCGCCGTCCTCGCCTCCGAAGAGCGCTGCGCCTGTCGTGCACAGCAAACGCCCCGGCATCTTCGACGACTTCGACGCCGCTGGAGCCGCAGCCACGAAGGCCCAGCAACAGTGGGTGCGCACGAGCGTCGAGATCCGCGAGCGCGTCATCGAAGCGATGCGTGAGACCTCGCGCCGCGTCGCCGACGAGATCTCGCACATGGCCGTCGCCGAGACGGGCCTCGGCAACGTGAAGGACAAGATTCAGAAGAACCTGCTGGTGGCGAACAAGACGCCCGGCATGGAGATTCTCAAGCCCATCGCGGTGTCGGGCGATCACGGCCTCATGCTGCTCGAGCGCGCGCCCTTCGGCGTCATCGGAGCCATCACGCCCTCGACCAACGCGACCGAGACGATCATCAACAACGGCATCGGCATGGTGGCCGGTGGCAACGCCGTCGTCTTCAACCTGCACCCGTCGGCCAAGGGCGTTGGCTGCTTCCTGATCTCGAAGCTGAACGAAGCCATCGTCGCTGCAGGCGGCCCGGCCAATCTCATCGTCACCATCGGCAGCCCGAGCATCGAGACCGCTCAGGCGCTGATGAAGCACCCGTCGATTCGCCTCATCGTCGTCACTGGCGGCCCGGCCGTCGTGAAGGCCGCGATGAACTCGGGCAAGCGCGCCATCGCCGCGGGCCCGGGAAATCCTCCCGCGGTCGTCGATGAGACCGCCGATCTCGATCGCGCCGCGAAGGACATCGTCGACGGCGCCTCGCTCGACAACAACATCGTCTGCATCGTCGAGAAGGAGATCTTCGCGGTCGACTCCATCGCCGATCAGCTCAAGAAGAACATGGCGAAGTACGGCGGCTTCGAAGTGCCGTCGTCGGCCATCAACCGCCTCGAGAAGCTCGTCGTGCACGACGGCCACGCGCACCGTGACTGGGTCGGCAAGGACGCGACGAAGATCGCCGAGGCCGCTGGTTTCCGCGCGCCCTCTGGTACGCGCCTGCTCTTCGCCGAGGTCGACCCGACGCACCCGTTCGTTCAGGCCGAGCTGCTGATGCCGGTCGTCGGCTTCTCGCGCCTCAAGACGGTCGAAGACTGCATCGCGGCCGCGCTCCAGGCCGAGCACGGCTTCGGGCACACCGCGACGATGCACTCGACGAACATCGATCACCTCTCCGAGATGGCGAAGGTCGTGAACACGTCGATCTTCGTGAAGAACGGCCCCTCATTCGCTGGACTCGGCCTGACGGGCGAGGGCTACACGTCGTTCACGATCGCCTCGCCCACCGGCGAAGGCCTCACCACGGCGATCAGCTTCACGCGCGAGCGCCGCTGCACGCTCAAAGACTCGTTCCGCATCATCTAAACAGTGCCCATCGACCTGCCCGGTCCAGCGCTCGGCCTCTTCGAGCTGGAGTCCCTCGCGAGGGGCCCGGTCGTGGCAGACGCGATTCTCAAGCAGGCGCGCGTGCGCATCGCGATCGCCGAGGCCGTGTCTCCTGGCAAGTACCTGCTCGTGTTCTCGGGTGAGGTCGGCGAGGCAGAGGAGTCGTTCAAGGCGGGCCTCGAAGCCGCCGGTCCGCGGTTGCTCGACAAGCTCTTCCTGCCGCACATCGCTGAAGGCGTCGTGAGCGCGCTCGATGGCGTGTTCGCGAAGGTCGGCGCTGATGACTCGGTCGGCCTCGTGGAGCTGCACACGGTGGCTGCGACCCTGTTGGCGGCTGACGCGGCCCTCAAGAAGGCGCGCGTTCAGCTCACCGCCCTGCACCTCGCGAAGGGCATCGGCGGCAAAGGCTGGTTCTCGCTCTCGGGCGTTCAGCATGACGTCGAGGCCGCGCTCGAAGGTGCTGCGGCTGCCGTGGAGCCCTCGTTGCTGGTCGCGACCGAGCTGATTCAGCGGCCGCACGCCGAGCTGCGAGGACGGGTGGTGTAACTTCTTCGCGGGCCGGTACGCTCGCGCCCTCGCTGCATGTCCGCTCCCGTTGTCTGCCCATCGTGTTCGCGCGTCTTCCAGCCGACGCTGACGGCGTGTCCCCAGTGCGGGTGGGAGACCGAGCTGAGCGCGGAGCACCGGCGAACGAAGGTGATCGCGGTCGACAAGCCACCCACGCGGCTCGCCAGGATCGAGCTCGTCAAGGAGGCACCGCGAACCGAGCCACGCCTCGAGCTCCCGCCCGATGACGATGAGCCGAAGACCGCGCGCCCGCTGAAGCTGCCAGATGACGATGGGCCGAAGACCGCGCGCCCGCTGAAGCTGCCGGATGACGATGAGCCGAAGACCGCGAGCCCGCTGAGACTGCCCGACGAGGAACCCGAGGCTCCACGTCTTCCCCAACCGGCGCCTCGGGCCAGCTCGTCGTCGCTCACCGTGCACACCGTCAACGAGCTGGAGTCGGCCGCCGCGCGGATCGCCCTCGAACTCCCGACCGACGAGGCAGCGCCGGAGGAACCCGCTCCCAGACCTTCGAGCCCGTCAGCTCCTGCACGCGCGCCCACGCCATCGATCGTTCTGCCCTGGTGGCTCTCTGAGCCGCTCGAGCCTGCCGCGCGATGGGGGCTCGTGCTCACGACGCCCCTCGCGCTTTTGCTGCTCGTCGATGCACTGGCCGTCGGGCGCCCTGGTGTCGGAGCGGGCCTGCTCTGGCTGGGATTCCTGGCGGTGGTGGGCGGCAGCGTGGGCCAGTGGCTGATGCATCGAGGGGCCATCGCCGCGATCGCGCTCGCCGGCGTGGTGCTGACTTCGAGCGCCTTCGCCCAGCCGCTGCTCGCGCTCGGGTTCGCAGTCTGGGCCGCCGCGACGATTGGCATCACGGGTTGGCCTCGCCTTCGCACTCCGCTCCTCGCGGCAGGCTCGCTCGCCATCGTCACCTTCGTTCCTTCTGCTCTCGACGGCGTGCTGAGCCGGCCCCTTGTGGGCGAGCTGCGGGCAGGCGCGAACGGCCCGGCGTTGCGTTGGCCTGCGGTCGACCAGTCCACCGGGCTTCAGCTGCCGACCGGACCCGCTTCGCTGAAGGTCAGCGCGAGCGAGCCGGGAACGACGCGGTTGTCGGACGCGACGCTCGGGCTCGAGGTGGGCCTCAAGGTGTTGCCGCGTGATCGACCGCTCGTCTCTGCGATGGCTGACGCGCAGACCTGGCTCGAGACGCTGGGGCTCGAGCGCGTGGCGATGCTCGAACCGGTACGCGTGCCGGGCCTCTTCGACGCGGCGACCCAGGCCGAGCTGACCGCGAAGGAAGGGCGTGGCCAGCGGTGGGGAATCGTTCGCGTCGCGGTGCTCGGCAAAGAGACCTTCGCGATCGCGGCGTGGGCCAGCAAACACCGGCGTGCCGCCCTCGAGCCGACCATGCGCGGCCTCGTCGAGCAGGCGTTCTTCAGGCCACCCATGCGAGCGCGGCTGTCACCCGCAGTCCGTGAAGCCGTCGCCAGCACCGTCGTGCATTCCATCGACGGAGCGTTCACAGGCGTTCGGGCCAGCGTCGGCGGCAAGGTGGTGCTGCTGATGCCTGCGAGCGCTCCGACGACCATTCGCGAGCTGCAATCGGAGCAAGGCCGTTTCCCCGTCGAGCTCGAGCAGGGCGTCGTCAGCAACGATCTGCGGCTGGTGCTGCTGGGCGGCGGCACCGCTGCGCCCCTTCGACGAAGCAGCGCCGCGCCGATGTTGAGCCGGGTGGTTCGGGCAGGCCAGGGCTTCAGCGGAGGCTGGCTCGCAGACGCGCCAGGACACGACCGGCGTGCCCTCGACCTGACCGACTCCAGCCCCGGGCCCGTGTTCGAGCTCGACGGCAAGCTGGTGGGGTTCGCGATCGGCGACGAGCTCATCACCACCGACACGCTCGAGAAGGTCCTCGCACAGCTCGCGGGCAAGGTGACGTTGTTGCCAGCAGAGACCTCGCCACCCGCCCCGCTCTTCGAGATCGTGCCCCCTGGAGAAAACGCCTCGGGCGGGGACCTGACCTCGTTGACCCGAAGCGTGGTGCTCGCTCGCTCGACCGCTGGCGTGACGGCCGCGGTGGTCGTCAGCGCTGGCGACGCGAAGTGGGCCCTCGTCGCTGACGCGCTGATCGCGCCGCCGGGAGCGTCCGTCTCGATCACCCTGCCCCCCAACGAGGTGCGTGGCGTCGAGGTCGTTCGAACGAGTGGTGGCGTGGTGCTGCTGACGACCTCGCGGCTGTCCAAAGACGAGCTGCGACCGATCAAGTTGATGGATGCGCTGGCCGAAGGCGCTTCCCGCCGGTTGGCGCTCGGCTTCCGCGAAGATCCTGCAACCTCGACGCTCGCGCTCAAGTCGGTGCCCGGTGAGCTCACGGCCGATGGCTTCGATCCCGACCCGGCGCCGCCCATGTCGGGTGGGCCGGTAATGACCGCTGACGGCCGCGTGGCCGCGCTTCGCATCGCAGGTGGTCAGCGTGTGATGACGGCGCCTCGCATTCAGGCCCTCAGCGTCGCGGGGCTCAGTGACGTGTTGTGGCGTTTCGTCGCCGAGCCGACGGGTGAGTGTCAGCTCGCGGCCCACGTTCGGCTCGAAGATCCTCTCGAGGAAGCGACGGTGGTGCGGGTTCGAATGGAAGAGGCCGGCGCCGGGACCCTGCCACCCCGGCTCACCCAGGCCGCCATCGGCGAGGCGCGACCGAAGCAGGGAGCAGCAGACCTCACGATCAAGCGCCCGTGCTGGTTGAAGCCTCAGTGGGTTCAGTTCGAAGTGCAGAGCGCCAGCGGCACCCGCGCCACCAGGGTTCAGCAGCTGCCCGTCTTCACCACCCTGCCCGACGTGCTCACGGGCCGCTCGGGACCGACTGAAGGCGCCAGCCGGCCGCCTGCGTCCGAGATCGCCTGGCTCTGGGAGCTGCCTCCCCGCATCGCGATGCACCACGCGTGCAGGCTCAAGCCGGCCGAGTGCGAACGCGCCTGCTACATCGACGAGCTCGACGCCTGCACGCTCGATGGCCGCTACGCGCTCTCGACTGGGGAAGCTGGCCGCGCGGTCGGCCGGCTGACGCCGAGGTGCGAGGCGGGTGACGTCGAGGCGTGCACGCTGCTGGCGTGGGCGCTCGAGAAGCGGCCGTCGAAGACCTCGAGACCGAAGCTCGAACAGGTCCTCCAGCCCTGGTGCGCAGCGGGCAACACCCGAGCCTGCGCCGCGCTCGCGCCTCAGGAGTGGAAGAAGACGCTCGAGCAGCTCACCCGCGCGTGCACACCGGCGAGCAACCGCTGCAACGAGCTGGCCTGGCATCTCCTCAGCGGGCCGCGCCTCGACGCTGACGTGAGGAAGGCCCTGGGCCTCTTCCGGCAGGCGTGCAGCTCGGGTGACGAGCGCGCGTGCGGAGACAACGCGACCGAGAGCGTACGCCTCGAATTGGAGGAGCCGCTGGCCGTGATGCCTCGCGCAACAGCCGGGTGCCGCGGCAATCATGGTGGCGCGTGCCTGCTCGAGGCCTTCAACGCCGTCCGCGGACTGACCGTGCCCCGAACTCCGCTGGGCGCCGAGAAGCTCATCGCGCAGAGCTGCTCAGCCGGCTCCGAGCGCGCCTGCTTGATGGACTACCGCTGACCGTTGGCTGCAACTTCGGCGCGACAGAAGCCACACGACAACGCGCACTCGAGGTCGACGTCAGCCCACGTTCTGCCGGCTGCCCTCTGAGCTCGCGCGCAGCAGAACCAATCGGGAAGACAGGCGACGCGCTCCACCCGGGTCGAGAGGAGCGCGAGCACCAGGAGCACCAGAACGACGAAGGCACCAGCGATGATCGCCAGTGCCTTCGGAGCTTCGAGTCGTCTCTGCTTCAACTCAGATGTGAATCGCGTGGCCGAGCGTCGCTTCGGCGGCCTCGCGCATGATCTCGGACAGCGTCGGGTGCGCGTGCATCGTCTGGGCGAGCTCTTCGGTCGTGGTCTCGAGCTTGAGCGCCACGCAGGCCTCGGCGAGCAGCTCGGTCGCGTGCGGGCCGACCAGGTGAACGCCGAGCACCTCGTCGTACTTCTTGTCCGAGACGATCTTCACCATGCCCATGCCCTCGTCGCTGATCGAGGCCTTGGTGATGGCGCTGAACGGGAAGATGCCCGTCTTGACGTCGTAGCCCTTCTCCTTCGCCTTCTTCTCGGTGAGGCCGACCGAGGCGACCTCGGGGTAGCAGTACGTCGCGTTCGGCACGCGGTCGTAGTTCACGGGGTGCGGGTTCTTCCCGGCGATGTGTTCGACCGCGACGATGCCCTGGGCCGAGGCGCAGTGCGCGAGCCACGGGTACGGCGTGATGTCGCCGATGGCGTACACGTTCGGCTCCGACGTGCGCATCATCGAGTCGACGGCGATGGTGCCCTTCGGCATCAGCTGAATGTTCGTCTTCTCGAGCCCGATGCCCTTGGTGACGGGAGCGCGGCCGACCGCCGAGAGGAAGTACTCCGCCTCGAGCGTCTTCTTCGTGCCGTCGGGCAGCGTGACGACCACCTTCACGCCCGTGGGCGTCGTCTCGATCGACTCGAACTTCGTCGACGTCATCACGTCGATCTTGCGGCGCTTGAAGAACTTCTCGAGCTCCTTCGAGCTGTCGATGTCTTCGATGGGCAGCAGGTTCGGCATGAACTCGACGATGGTGACCTGCGAGCCGACGTGCGCGAACACCGACGCGAACTCGGTGCCGACGGCGCCGGCGCCCAGCACGATGAGGCTCTTCGGAATGCGATCGAGCGAGAGGATCGAGTCGCTCGAGAGAATGCGCTGATCGTCGATCTTGATGCTGGGCAGCGTGGTGACGACCGAGCCCGTGGCGATCACGATGTTCTTCGTGTCGAGCACCTGCGTGGTGCCGCCCTCGGTCAGCTTGACCTCGACCTTGCCCTTGCCGGCGATGGTGCCGAAGCCCTTGAAGACGGTGACCTTGTTCTTCTTCATCAGGAAGTCGATGCCGGCGGCGCCCTTGTCGACGACCTTCTGCTTGTGCTTCTGCGCCTGCGCCCAGTCGACGATGGGGTTCGCGACGTTGATGCCGAACTCGGCCGCGTGCTGAATGTGGGCGAAGAGCTCTGCCGTCCACAGCAGCGACTTGGTCGGAATGCAGCCGCGGTGCAGACACGTGCCGCCGAGCTTCTTGTCCTTCTCGACGAGCGCGGTCTTGAGGCCGAGCTGCCCGGCGCGAATCGCCGCCACGTACCCACCAGGACCGGAACCGATGATCACCACGTCGAATGCGTCAGCCACGAAACCTCCGAGGAAAGAAGTTGCCGGGTGAGTAGGCGCACGGGTGATCGTTCGCAAGCCTCGTGTGGCGAGGTGGATCTGCTGGCATGCCGACGGGTTCGGCGTGAGAAGGTGTCCTTCGTGCCGAAGTTCCCCACCCGGACGATCGTGTTGATGGTGCTGACGCTGTTCTCGTTTCTCTGGTTCTTCTGGAAGACGCATCAGCGCTCGGCGCCGACCCTCACCATCACCCCGATCGTCATGCTCGATGGAGGCGCACCATGAAGGTGTTGATCGTCGGTGGTGGCGTGATGGGCACGGCGATCGCGTGCGAGCTGGCGCAGTCGAAGATCGACGTCACGGTGCTCGAGCGCTCGATTCCGGGAGCCGAAGCGTCGACGGCGGCGGCGGGCATGCTGGCTCCGCAGCTCGAGGCGCAGACGCCCGGCCCCATGCTCGAGCTCTCGATGCGCAGCCGCGGGCTCTACCCTTCGTGGGTGAAGACGCTCACCGCAGAGAGCGGCGTCGACGTGGGCTACCTCGAGTCTGGAGCCCTGCAGCTCGGCTACTCGGAAGCACAGGCCCACGAGCTCGATGCCACCGTGGCCTGGCAGCAGGCGGCTGGCCTTCGCGCGACGTTGCTGACGGGCGCCGAAGTGCGTTCGCTCGAGCCGAACGCCGCACCCGAGATCGAAGCGGCCGCGCACTTTCCCGACGATCACCAGGTCGATCCGAAGAAGCTGATGCAGGCCTTGTCGCTCGCGGCGGCGAAGCGGGGCGTGACGTTCAAGACGGGCTACGTGCGCGGGCTGCTGCAGACGAACGGCACCGTCGAGGGGGTCGATCTCGATGGAGAGCCGCTGCGAGCCGAGCTGACCATCATCGCCGCGGGCTCGTGGTCTTCGCTCATTCCCGGCGCCGCCATCGATCCGAAGCACCTGAAACCCGCCCGCGGCCAGATGGTCGAGCTCGTGCTGCGGCTGCCGCCCGTGAAGCACATTCTCAAGTCGGGGCTGGGCTACGTGGTGCCGCGCGCCGATGGCCACGTGATCTGTGGAACGACGGTGGAGCTCGTCGGCTACGACAAACGGGTGACGGCCGAGGGCCTGGCAACGGTGCTCGCACAGGCGACCCGCGCCTGCCCGATGCTGAAAGACGCGACCGTCGAGCACTTCTGGGCCGGCCTGCGTCCGTGGACGGAAGACGCCCTGCCGATGCTGGGCGCAGGCAGTCAGAACGGGCTGCTCATCGCCAGCGGGCACTACCGCAACGGCATTCTGCTCGCGCCCATCACCGCGAAGCTGGTCGGCCAGCTCGTTCGGGGAGAGCGCACCAGCGTCGACCTGGCGCCGTTCCGCCCCCAGCGGTTCTCGTGACTCAGGGAGCGGGTGCGCCCGCGTCTTCGGTCGCCGCCGGCGCGGGCGGAGCAGGCGGTGGCGCCAGCGCGACACACTCGGGAGCGTTCTTCAGCTCGAGGGCCAGCGTCCCCGTCGGCGTCTCTGGCGCGGTCAGCTTCTGCTCGGAGAAGAGGTTGGCTGGGGCCTCACACGGCTCGGCGACGCACAGGTAGGCCTTCACCGTGTAGGCCTTGCCCTGCTCCAGCTTCGCGTCGACCGTCGCCTGGGTGCCATTGAGGCGCTGCATGAGCGACACGCGCGGCCCTTCGACCTTCAACACCACCTCGCTCGAGAGCTTGCTGTTGGGGCAGAGCGGCGCCCCCGTGAGGGTGACCTCCGAGAACTTCGGGGTGCAGGCGCTGAACAGTGCGAGCAGAACGAGAGCGGCCGGGATCGAGCGGGGCATAGGAGCGGTTTCTCGTCCGAAATCGGACCTGCCTCAAGCGCCAGCACGTCGTTGGGGTGGATTTCGGGGCCCGCTTTCGAGAGATTTGCCCCGTGGAAGCCCTGCCCCCGCCGCCGGCCAGAATCCTCATCGTCGACGACGACGAGTCCGTTCGTGACGTCATCTCCGTGCTGCTCCGCGAAGAGGGCTACCACTGCGACACCGCCTCGGGCGCCGAGATGGCCCTCGACATGGCCGAACGTGAAGACACGCCCCTCGTCATCTCGGACATGAAGATGCCCGGCAAAGACGGGCTGTGGCTGCTCGAGAACTTCCGCGACAAGCACCCCGACACGTCGATCATCATGCTCACGGGGTACGGCGACACCGAGTCGGCCGTCGACTGCCTGCGCCGCGGCGCCGTCGACTACCTGCTCAAGCCACCCAAGCTCACCGATCTCATCCGCTCCATCGAGCGCGCGCTCGCCAAGCGCCGCATCGAGCTCGCCCGCAAGAAGTACCAGAAGAAGCTCGAGCGGAAGGTTCGCGACCGCACCACCGAGCTGCGCAAGGCCCTCAAAGACATCAGCGTCACGTACGAGAACACGCTCATGGCGCTGGTCTCGGCCCTCGACGCGCGCGAGCACGAGACGAGCGATCACTCGATTCGCGTCGTCGAATACACGGTGGCCATCGCCAACCAGATCGGCATCAAGGGCGTCGAGCTCGAGGAGATCGGGCGCGGCGCGCTGCTGCACGACATCGGCAAGATCGGCGTGCCCGACGCGGTGCTGCTCAAGCCCGGGAAGCTGACCAACGAAGAGTGGGTCGAGATGCGCAAGCACCCCGACATCGGCTTCAACATGATTCAGCCGATTCCGTTCCTCTCGGTGCCCGCGACGATCGTGCTCTCGCACCAGGAGCGTTGGGATGGTCAGGGCTACCCGCGAAAGCTGAAGCACCACGAGATTCACATCGGCGCCCGCATCTTCGCGGTGGCCGACACCCTCGACGCGATGACGAGCGATCGTCCGTACCGCAAGGGCACCACGTTCTCGAACGCCGTCGCCGAGATCACCCGGTGTGGCGGGTCGCAGTTCGATCCCGAGGTGGTGAAGGCCTTCAACTCCATCGGAGAGGTCGGCCTCATTCGCATCAAGGAAGACATGATGGCCCGGCGGAAGGCGCGCGAGGCCTCGCAGATGACGCCCTCGCATGGGCTGCCTGCGGTGGATCCGGACCCGGACAAGAACAAGAACTGACGTGACGGGGCCGCGCGACACGCTCAATCGACCGCTGAAGAACCTGCGGCTGTCGGTGACCGATCGCTGCAACCTGCGCTGCGCGTACTGCATGCCCGAAGAGGAGTACGCGTGGCTCGCGAAGCCCGACGTGCTCTCGTTCGAGGAGATGGAATTTCTCGTCGATCGCTTCGCGGCGCTTGGCGTCGACACCTTGCGCGTCACCGGTGGAGAGCCGCTCGTTCGAAAAGATCTCCCCGTGCTGCTCGCGTTGCTGGCGAAGAAGCCATGGCTGAAGGACTTCGCGCTGACGACGAATGGCGTGCTGCTCGGCGAACACGCGCAGGCGCTGAAAGACGCGGGCCTTCATCGGCTGACCGTCTCGCTCGACACCCTGCAGCCGGACCGCTTTCGCGCGCTCACCCGCCGTGATTCTCATGGCGCGGTGATGGCGGGCATCGCCGAGGCCGTCCGTGTCGGGTTTCCCCGAGGGCTCAAGCTCGACGCGGTGGTGCTGCGTGGCGTGAACGACGACGAGCTGGTGCCGTTGCTCGACTTCGCGGCGAGCGTGAACGCCGAGCTGCGCTTCATCGAATACATGGACGTGGGCGGCGCGACCCGTTGGCGGCGAGAAGACGTCGTGTCGCGTGCCGAGATGCTCGAGCAGCTCGGCAAGGTGTTCGGCTCCATCGACGCGCTCCCCGGTCGTGGTGCTGCGCCTGCCGAACGGTTCAGGCTCCCCGATGGGCGCACGTTCGGAGTGATCGGATCGACCACGCAGCCGTTCTGCCGTTCGTGCGATCGCGCGCGCGTGACCGCCGATGGCACGTTCTTCACCTGTCTCTATGCGTCCACCGGCCTCGACCTGAAGGCGGCACTCCGTCGCGGTGATGACGCGCAGACGATCGAGGCCGCGCTCCGCAGCACCTGGTCGGGTCGAACCGATCGCGGCGCGGAGCAACGGCTGGCCCTTCGGGAGCGCGGCCCGCTCGCGTCAGCGGCCGAGCTCAAGGGCGCTCCTCATCTCGAGATGCACACGCGCGGAGGCTGACCGATGCCGAAGTGGCTCAAGATTGTGCTGCTGGTGATGCTCGGGCTGGTGCTGACCTGCGGCCTCGGCATTGGCGGCGTCGCGTGGTGGTTCAACGCCAACAAGGACCGGCTGCGCGAAGACGGCAAGCGGATCATGGTCGAGGCGAAGGCCTTCGGCAGCACCAGCGACGCCGACGGCTGCGTGACCGAGTCCCTGCGGCGCCTCGAGCGCGCTGACGGCTTCGTCGCCCAGGCCGAGCAGAAGGTCTTTCTGCGCACGTGCCTCGAGAACACCCTGGCCCGCCCCGACTTCTGTGAAGGCGTGCCGAGTATGAGCGAGCTCATGAAGGCCGCAACGTGGAGCGTCGCCAACTGCAACGACCGCGGCGCGAAGGATCCCCAGGCGTGCGGGCGGCTGATTCAGGCGGTGATGGAGTTCTGCTCGAAGGAGCGCGCGACGCCGAAGTGAGATTCCGTGTTGGTCAGCAAGCAGTTTCTTCATGCGGTGACCTCGAGTCGCGGCACGAAGGGCTTTCGGTTCTTCGCGACGCTGTAGATGGCGTGCAGCAGTTTCCGCATTGCGGCGATGAGGGCGAGCTTCGCCGGCTTC
>CALRPN020000096.1:0-21738 GCA_943370055.1 Archangium gephyra | reverse complement strand
CGGCGAGCGCAGGTGGACCGGCGAGCGCGGGTGGAACGGCCAGCGCAGGTGGATCGGCGAGCGCAGGAGGAACGGCGAGCGCAGGAGGAACGGCGAGCGCAGGAGGAACGGCGAGCGCAGGAGGAACGGCGAGCGCGGGAGGAACGGCGAGCGCGGGTGGATCAGCCACTGGCGGTGGAGCTGCGGGCGGCGCGGGGCTGGGTACCGAGTTCGTCGTCGTGCTCGTGGGAGATGGCGCAGGCACGCTCTCGGGCGCGGCGGCGCCGGTCTTCCTCCAGCGGCGAAGCCTCGCGACAGGAGCAATCATCAGCACGCTTCCCCTCCCCGTCGCGCCATCGGGCATGAACCAGCCGCTCACCCTCTCGGGGAACGCCATCGCAGAGGGCGCGCTGACCCGCTCGGTCGATCGCCGCAGCCTCGCGCTCGGCGGCTACACGTCGACTCCCGGCACCGCGAGCGTCGCGACCACCACGACGCCTCGAGTGGTCGCGCTCGTTCGCGCAGGTGACTTCACGAGCATGACGGTGGACACGTCGACGACGCTCGGGACTGCCTTCAGCGGAAACAGCATTCGCTCGGCCGTGAACGAGGGGAGCCAGGTCTGGGTGGCCGGCTCGAGCGACGGCGTCCTCCTCACCTCGGCCGGTTCCACGACGACGCCCACGGCCGTCGTCTCGGCACCAACGAACGTGCGGGGCCTTGGCTTCTTCGGCAACAACCTGTGGCTGTCGACGGGCTCGACGAACCCCGGCGTGCACCGCGTCGGGTTGATGGGCGCGGGCGCTCCGACGACGGTCACCAGCGTCTACATCGGCGCGAACCTCGCCACGCCTTATGGCTTTGCCTTGTTCGAAGACGACGCCAGCGAGCCGGGGCTCGACCTGGGGTACTTCGCCGACGACACGGCCGGGCTCATTCGTGGGTTCAAGGCGGGCACCTGGCAGGAGGACGATTACTGGAACGGCACGGTGCGCCACCTCGCCTGCGCCGAAGACGGGCGTGACATCGTCTGCCTTGCCACCAACTCGACCGACATCTTCCTCATGCGAGACGTTAATCGCTTCTCGCTGGGTCGCGCGCTCACGTCGATCGCCACCGCGCCCGCCAACACGACCTTCCGCGGGGTCGCGTTCATGCCAGTGCCCTGAAGGCGCTCACCGAATCGTCGCGCCACCGAAGCCGGGCACTGACACGTTCGTCGACGGGCCCTGGTTGCTCTCGAGCCCGGCCGGAGCGCACTCGGCTTGCTCACGAACCGAGACGCGCACGACTCCGGGAATGCCGCCTGATGCCCTCGTGCGAGTCACGGCCTTCTGCCGAACGACGTCGTTCACGAGCAAAATGCAGCGGTCGGGCCCGTAGTACCAGGCCTCGGCGCCCGGCACCTGTGGCCACGTGCGCACGTCGGTCGGCGCGTTGTCTTCGGTGACGGCGCGAACCTCGGCTGCGGTCATGCCCGGCTGAATGCGCTTGAACGGGTGCGCGCACGCGAAGACGGTGAACAACGGCACGAGGAGCAGGGTTCGCATGCCGCGAAGCGTAGCCCGGCTCACCTCACGCGGAAGACCGACGTGATGCCCTGCGCCCACACGGCGAGCCACTCACCATCAGCAGAGAACTTCAGCCGCTGAACACGATGACCGTTGAAGGCCTTCAGTGCGGGCAACTCGACGGGCCGCGCCTTCTTCTTCGCGCCGTCGAACAGGTGCAGCACGTCTCCACCAACCGCCAGCCAGCGGCTCTTGCCGCGAACGCTCCACTCCCACGTGTACGCGGTGGCGAGGCGATCATCACGAAACGCGTCTTCGAAGCGCCAGCGCTCGTCGAACTCCGGCAGGCCATACGCGACCGGTCCCTGCGCGTAGTCCCACGTGAGCACCAGCCCGTCTTCCTCGGGCGTGAAGCCGACCTGGCCGAGCTTCATCTTGAAGTCGTGCGAGGCGAGCCGCTTGCCGCTGTCGACGTCGTAGACCTCGACGACCGACGAGGTGTCGGAGCTGGCGTCTTCGTGGCCGTACACGACGCCGCGGCTCGGCCGGTAGAGCGCCAATTTCTTGCCCGACGGTGACAGGGCGAGGCCGCGGCACTCGGTGGTCGGTGACGCCGTCGAGAAGTCGTGAACCGTTCGCTCGGTCTCGAGGTCGAGCACGCGCACGAGGTTTCCAGCCTGCAGCACCACGCAGCGTCTCCTGGCCGCGTCCATCGCGGGCTGCACGACGAACGGGTTGAAGTGTGAGGTCGAGTGTTCGCGGTAGTTCGCGAGCGAGTGGCTCTTCTTCGACGCGAGGTCGATGCGCAGCGTCTCGGTGTTGAGCTGCACGATGAGCGACGCTGCGGTCGCGTCGAAGAGCGCCGCGTGCACGAAGGTCTGGTTGGCGCTCCGTGGCCGTTCGAGGGCGACGGTCGCAGCGCCGGTGCTGGTGTCGAAGACCGTGACGCGACAGCCTCGCGCCTCGTGCTCCACCGCGGCTGCGGACACGAAGCGCCCATCGTTCGAGAGGTCGAGCACTCCGCCGCCACCACCACCGGGAGACGAGCACTCGAAGCGCAGCTCGCCGGGCTCGACCTGCTCCGCGGGCAGCACGTGCACGAAGCCCTCGCCGAGCTTGAGTCGCACGCGCTTGTCGAACGCGACGCGGGCGGCCTCGGGCTTCGGGTGCGCCTTGGCGAACTCGCGCGGCACGCCTTTGCGGTAGCGGGTCTCGACGACGCTCTTCCCCTTCACCGTGATGCCGAAGCGTTCGCCGCCGTTCACCATCTCTCGTCGCATCGCGCGACCAGAGCGCGGTTGTGAGGACTCGTCGAGCGTCGTATCAGCGCACGCGTGTTGCTCCCCGCGTTGCTCGTGTCACTCGTCGCTGCTGCCGATGGTGGCGTCGACGCGGGCGTGACGTACGAGGTGGTGGCCATCGAAGCGCTGCCTCAGCGGGTCGAGCGTGTGGAGCTGGTCGGCGCGAGCTTCACACACCCCTCGGTGATTCACCGCGAGCTGCAGTTCGACTTCCCCGGAGAGCTCACGCCATCGGTCTGGCAGCTCGGGCTCACGCGCTTGTGGAACTGCGGGCTCTTCTCGCGAGTCGATGGACATCTCGAGCGAAGGCCCGAAGGTCTCGTCGCCGTCGTCGAGCTCGAGGAGCGCTTCTCACTCAACCCGCTCTTCAGCTTCGGCATCGGCGGCGGCGCGGCATGGGTGCGCGTCGGCGCGAACGACAACAACTTCCTCGGGCGATTCCTGGAGTGGGGCATTCGGTACGAGCGCTTCCTCGCGTTCAACGGCGGCCAGCTCTGGTTCCGCGACCCACGGCTCTTCGGCAAACGCCTCATCGGCCTCGCGCAGGTGGAGTGGCTGTTTCGTCCGCGCCCCGAGTACACCCGCCGCCGCCTGCAGGGGCTCATCGACGTGCTGCACGAGGTCGAAGACGTGATGCTGCTCGGCCTGCGCGTCGAGGCGTACCGCGACGAGTACTCGGCGCCGCTCATGGGCACTCCCGTGATTCCCACCGACCTGCAGGGCCTCACCACGCACGCGTCGATTCGGGTTGGGCGCATCGACACCGTGCGGTTGCGGGAGTCCGGCGCGTCGGTCGAGGTCAAGACGAGCATCGGCGTCAGCAACGACGCGCGCGCGCCGCTCTACGTGCAGTCGTGGGTCGAAGCGCTGGGCTTCGTGATGCTGGGCGAGCGCTTCAACCTCGCGATGCGCGCACAGGGCGGGCTGTCATCGACCGCACCGACGGAGCAGCGCTTCTATCTGGGCGGGCTCGATCTCGTGCGTGGCTATGACGACTCCACCCTTCGCACCGAGCAGTTCGCGCTCGCCAACGTCGAGCTGCGTGGCGTGGCGTTCGACTCGACGTGGTTCGCGGTGGTGCCTGCCGTGTTCGTCGATGGAGCCGTCGCGCGGACCGAGACGTTCGGCTCCCGCACCCTGCTCTCGACGGGGCTCGGCGTTCGCCTGCTCGTGCCCAAGATGCTGCGTACCGGCATTCGCGCCGATCTCGCCATCACGCTCGTGGGAGGCCAACCGACAGCTGCAGGTGGTGTCGTCGGCTTCTCATTCGGCGTCTTTCAGTTCTTCTCGTCGAGCGACCGCTTCTCGATTCGCTGATCACTTCTTGCAGAGCTCGGCGGTCTTCTTGTCCCAGTCGACGAGTCCGTCCATCAGCGTGTTCGCGACGCCGTTGTCTTCGGTCGTGAAGCCGAGGCCCAGCCGCAAGTCGCGCCACATGCCGTAGGCGTGGAAGAGCTCGCCGGGCGTGCGCTCCCACCAGATCTCGATCTGGTAGTCCTGCTCGAAGCTCGTCGCCGGGTCGGGGTTCTTGAACGTGGCCGGCGCGGGAAGCCAGGTGCGGCCGATGAGCATCGGGCCGAAGGTCGTCTTGCCACTCGCGGGGGTCACGCGGCGAAGCCCCCCCTTGAGGTTCGAGGTGTACGGCGCGGTGACGAGCTTCGCGGTGAGCGTCACGTCCCACGACAGGGTGGGGCTGGTTCGGCTCGTGTAGGCCGCGCTGTCGCTGGTGTAGCTGCGCGTGTACGCGTCGTAGGCCTCGGGGTACTGCGCCTTCTGGTCGAGCGCCGACACGATGGTCTCGAGCTTGTCGAGCGTGCACGGGAACACGTTGGTGATGAAGAAGCCGCGCGCCTTCGCAGGGTCGACGACGTCTTTGAGGCCGGCCACCGCGATCTCGTCGCCGCTGAGCCTGGTGACGAAGCCCCGGCCCGGCTTCTGCGCGGTGAGCGTGTCGGCCTTGCCCGCGACCTGCAGCTTCAGCGCCGCCTCGACGACGTCGGTGTCCTTCGCGTCTTTCGAGTTCGCCCAGAACCAGCGCAGGTTGCCGTCGAGATCATCGGGCGCGGCGACGGTCGCCGGGCCGCAGGCGGCGAGGAGCGTGAGGGCGAGGAGCGGGGTGCGCATGGCGGGCGAACACCTACCACGGTGCCCTTCGGCGATGGCAGGCCCCTGCTACGCTGCGCGCGTGCGACTCATTGGAGCAGTGGTTCTCCTCGCGGCGTCGTCGTCTCTCGCAGGCACCCGCATCATCCAGAACGATCGGTACATGGGGACGGGCGCGGTTCAGCAGGTCGGCCTCGCCGAGTACGAGGGCGGCGCGGTGCTCTTCACGCCCGACCCGTCGGACTACCCGCTGCAGATCGTCGCCATCGACGTGCTCGTCGTGCCGTATCAGACGGCGCCGGCGGGCGCGCAGGGCGCGTACTTGCTCAACGTGTGGGACGAGACCGGCGGCCGCGTCGCGCCTCCTGAGCTCGTTGACGGCGGCACCTATCGACCTCTTCGGCAGCTGAGCATCGCGCTGACGACCTCCTCGACGAGCTTCAACCGCATCGCCATCACGCCGCTCACCGTCAATGCGGGAGAGGTCTTCGTCTCGGTGACCCAGCAGCAATCATCGACCATGGACGACACGGCGCTCGCGGTCGATCAGGGGCCGCTTCGTCGGGGGAATTGGTTCTTCAACGGCGGAGGCACCTATCTGCCTGTCGAGCTGCCGGATGGTGGCGCCCTCAACGGCCTTCGCGGCAACTGGATCATCAGGCTCGTCGTCGCCGCTCCAGACAACCCGGTGTCGGTCACCAGCATCACACCAGCCACGGCCCCCACGGATCAGGTCACGCCCGTCACCATCGCAGGCAGCAACTTCGAGCTGGGCGCGAAAGCTTTCGTTGGCGCGACCGAGCTGACGCTGACCCAGTTCTCGCCCACGTCCCTTTCGGCGAGGGTGCCTGCAGGGCTCGCCGTTGGCCGTCACGACGTGAAGGTTCGCAACACGAACGGGCTCGAAGGCGTGCTGATGAACGGCTTCACCGTCACCACGCCAGATGGTGGGTTTCCCATGGGTGGCGGCTCGGCGGGAGGCGGATCGCCGGGTGGAGGCACGGCGACAGGCGGAGGCTCGGGTGGCGGCGCTTCGGGAGGTGGAACGGCCATCGTCGCGCTGCAGGTCGACGGCATCACCCCGGCCGAGGCGTTCGCTGATGACGAGACCCGCGCCTCCATCACCGGCAGCGGCTTCGTCACGGGCGCGCAGGTCTTCATCGGTGGCGTGGCGATCGACCAGGCCGAGGTGCGCTCGGCCGCAGTGCTCGCTGTCACCATTCCCGCGAAGGCGCTGCCCGCCGGCGTTCACGACGTCACCGTGCTGAACCTGTCGGGCGCGCGCGCCACGGCCGCGAAGGCCTTCACCGTGAAGGCCGGCTCCCGAACGAAGGCCTCCGGGTGCGGGAGCACTTCGTCGACCTGGCTCTCACCTCTCGTGGCGTTGGCGCTGCTGCTGGTGGGCCGCAAACGGCGCGCTTGAAACGTGGGGCGGCGTGCTAGTCACGCGCTCCATGCCCAACCCGATCGCGACGTTCGAGACCTCGCTCGGCACGTTCACTGCCGAGCTGTTCAAAGATTCGATGCCCCTGACCGTGGAGAACTTCGAGAAGCTCGCGACCAGCGGCTTCTACGACGGCCTTCACTTTCACCGCGTCATCAACCAGTTCATGTTGCAGTTCGGCTGCCCCTTCTCGAAGGACCCGAACAGCCCGCGCGCCGGCACCGGTGGCCCGCCGTGGGGCGACATCAAGGACGAGCACACCTCGAAGCTGTCGAACGAGCCGATGACGCTCTCGATGGCGAACACGGGCTCGCCGAACTCGGGCGGCTCGCAGTTCTTCATCAACACCGTGCACAACCACTACCTCGACTGGTTCACGCCGGGCCCGTCGAAGCACCCGGTGTTCGGGAAGGTCGTCACCGGTCAGGACGTCATCAAGAAGATCGAAGCGACGCCGACCGATGGAAACGACCGGCCGCGCACGCCGGTGAAGGTCATCAAGGTCACCGTCGCCTGAGGTTTCAGTACCGGGCGGTCAACGTCGTCGCCGAGTAGGCGCTGTACGCGTGCACCATGACGTACCAGGTGCCTGCGCGTGGCGCGTTGACCGTCACCGTTTCATTGCTGTCTGACCGGTACGGCCGCGCGTCGTACGCGGTCAACGTCGGCGCGGAGCCGTTTCGCACGTAGAGATCAGCGTCTCCGCTCGACCCCCGCAGCGTCAGGCTCAAGCTCGTGGAGCCCGCAGGCACTTCGACGCGGAAGAGCTTCGTGCTGCTGGAGGCGCCCGAGAGCGTCACCGGCGTTCCGTTTGCCAGCAGCGTCCCACTCGGAGGCACGCCAGCATCGACAGGGCCCATGGCGGGCACTCCAGCGTCGACCACGCGCACGCCACCATCGGTGCGAACGCCAGCGTCCGTCACGCCGGGCGCAGGCGTCACCGGCACCACGTCGATGGGCCGCGCCTGGCACAGCCCCGTCGCTCCACACAACGTCGAGCAGCAGTCGGCGTTGCGCGTGCAGCGCTCCTGCGCCTCTTTGCAGACCGGCACCAGCGCGCCGCCGCAGCGCAGCGTTCCCTGCGCCTGATAGCCGGTCAGCTTGCCGACGCCGAGCAGCCGGTTCGCGAGCGAGCGCGTACGGCCGATGAGCAGCGCGCGCTTCTGCGCTTCCG
This sequence comes from Archangium gephyra, assembly GCA_943370055.1. GTDB lineage: Bacteria > Myxococcota > Myxococcia > Myxococcales > Myxococcaceae > Xiheimicrobium > Xiheimicrobium gephyra_A. Next base: position 14,226 of record CALRPN020000096.1, on the reverse strand, counting down.
TCGGCAGCCCCTCGTACGAGAGGTAGTCACTCATCACGCCGCACGCCTCTTCGAGGTCGCTCTTCTGAAACGGCGCGAGCTCGGCGAACGACTGAATGACGGGCTGGGCCTGATCGTTCGGCGTGTAGAAGCCCGTGAGGTAGTACGTGCTGCCGAGCGTCCAGAAGAGCTCGTAGCTGCCGCGCGGGTTCGAGCGGCGAATCCACTCCGTCAGCGTGATGGGCCCGCCGGGCGCGAGCGACGGGTCGAGAATGGTGCGGCCCGAGGTGCCTTCGATCTCCACCATGGGCGCGACGTGCCAGCCCCAGCTCACGCTCGATGACGGGTAGAGCTCTCCGGTGAGGTACTGCGCGCTCGACGGCACGCGCCGCGAGGCGAGCTCCATCGACATGTAGAGGGCCCGCGCGTAGCAGCCGTCTTCCGTGTACGCGAAGGGCAGGTATGAACGCGTGGAGTCGACGAGCTGCGCGGCGAGCTGCGCCTGCTGCTGCGTCACCCGCGCGTTCTGTTCGGCGACGCCAAAGTCATCGAGCTGCGTGACGTCGTCCGCGATGGTGGCGGTCGAGTCTCCACACGCCGAGATGACGGCGAACGTGCAGGTGATGAGCGTGCGAACCGACTTCGTCATGGGCCCCTCGGTGCGAGCCCCCTTTGGTGAAGCGGCGCGTTCATAGCGACGACGACACGTGTGGGTGCAAGCGCGGCCCTGCGCTTTTTCGGGAGTGCGGCGAGCGCGCTCCAGCGGTGCAAAGCGGCTTTCCCGGAAAGTGGAGTGCGCGCTCTCCACTCGAGCCAAAAGGCTCGACCCGGCTGACAGGGACCTCGACAATGCGCACCTCATGAAGCGACTGACGCGCGCGGTGGCTGGGCTGGTGGTGACGCTGTTGCTCGTCGTCGGCGTCTTCGTGACGGTGGTTCGACACGTGCCGTGGACGGTGCCCGAGAGCGAGCGTGGTCCTGCCTCTCTGCGCACGGCTGCAGATGGAGGCCTCTCACTGCGCTACCTCGGCGTGAGCGGCTACGAGGTCTCCGACGGCACCACGGTGGTGCTGCTCGACCCGACGCCGACGCGCCCACCGCCGCTCGCGCTCATCACCGGGCCGCTCGAGCCCGACGAAGCGCTCGGGGCGAAGGAGTGCCCCAGGGCCGACCTCATTCTCGTCAACCACACGCACCACGATCACGCGCTCGACGTGCCGGCCATCGCCAAGCGCACCGGCGCGCTGGTGGTCGGCTCGCAGTCGACGGTGAACCTCGCGCTGTCTCGTGGCATCCCCGCGGGGCAGACGCGCGTCGTGAAGGCGGGCGACTCACTCACCATGGGCGCGTTCACGATTCAGGTCGGCCGCTCGCGGCACACGAAGATCGCCGGCATCGAGCAGCCCATGGACGGGCTCGTGAAGACCGACGCCGGCAAGCTGTGGTTCTGGCAGTACGCGCTCGACGAGACGTTGTTCTACCGGCTCGAGGCGCACGGCACCTCGGTGTGGTGGCACCCGACGAGCACGTGGGCCGAGAATGAAATCGCTCCCAACGGCCCCGGCGCAGGCACGCTCATCGTCGGCGTCACGGGCGAGGCGCAGACGGTCGAGAAGGCGCGCGGGCTGCTCGGTGCGGTTCGCCCGAAGCTGGTGATGCCCACGCACTACGACAACTTCTTCCAGCCCTGGGAGAAGGGGCTCGCGTTGATGCCGGGGCTCGACCTGCCGAAGGCGCGCGCTGCGTTCGAGAGCGTCGACGCCGGCATCTCGTGGGCCGTGCTCGACCAGGGCGAGCGCATCGTGTTGCCGCCAGACGCTCCCTGACCCAAAGGGTCGGCGGGGACGCGGGGGCTGGGTCGAAGCGCGTGCCTTCACCGTGCGCCCTCGTGCGTGAGGGGAGCACCGCGCGACACATCGGCGGTCGTGCTCGCAGTTGTCGAGGTCACCCCGGAAGGTGAAGCGGACTCCGCGCGCGAGTGTGGAGGCGCGCGAGTTTTCTCGTGAAGGCGAAAGGCACGGGCACTGCACCACCGCCCTCTGCCGTCCCTCCCCGGAGTCCCCCATGTTCCGCTCGATTCTCCTCTCGGCGCTCGCCGCTGGGCCGGCTCTTGCCGCAGAGACCGTGCTCGTCGACTCCGCGACTGATCAGCAGCCCGCCTCACCCCAGGGCTGCGTGCCCATCAGCGCGTGCGTCGCCACCATCGCCGAGGACGGAGCCCTGTTCGTCGTCGAGAGCGGCATCGATGGGCGCACCCCCGACGGCGTGCTGCTCCACGACCCGCAGACCATCGTGCACGCGACGCTGTCTGACCGCGCCGAGCTGCAGCTGGTGGTCGACGGCCTCTCGTTGCCCTTTCAGCGCCGCTCGACCCTCGACATCGGGTCGGTGCAGCCGGGCCTCAAGGTCTCTCTCTTCCCCGAGGGCCGCTGGCTGCCGTCGCAGTCCATCTCGGTGCACCTCACCATGCCCACCACGCTCGACGGCACCACCGACTTCGAGGCCTGGTGGTACCAGTCGAAGAACTTCGGCCCCGTGCGCCTCGATCTGAACCTGATGTCGTCGTTCGCGAACGTGCTCGGTGAGGCCCAGGTGCAGTCGATGGGCACCTTCACCGTCGTCTATGGCGTGAGCGACTCGGTGCATCTCTTCGCCGAGGCGTACGGCACCGTCGGGCAGACCCAGGAGCGCGCTCCGGGCGTCGGCGTGCTGGCCGGAGTCGGCCTCGCCCTCTCTCCAGAGGTCTCGATCGATCTCGCCACCGAGGTCTCGTTTCACCAGTTGCCGGTGCCCATCGTGTCGGGCTTCGCCGGCTTGATCATCACCCCGGGCGCCGTCGCAGTCGCCGACGTTCCCGCAGCGGAGTGATCGTCTGACCCCTGACGGCTGGCTTCCAGTCGCCAGTGACCCACGAGCCCGTCACGACCCCGCCGCAAACCATTCGCCACGCGTAGTTGGTTGATCCGACGGGTGTCACCGAGTGACTGGCGCGATCGCCATCAACGTTCGGGGTGGGAACACCCCATGCACAGCGTGCCTCCGACGTTTCTCGGGGAGAGCACATGGGCACCCGAAGTTCCGCATCGCTGATCGAGCACCTCGCAGGTCTTGTCCTGAGCGTCGACGCCGACGCCACGGGTGTCGGTGAACTCGAGCGAGCACTCGCCGAGCTCGTCGAGTCACTCCAGGGCTCGGCCTCACCTCAACTCCAGCTCGCCACTGAGACGCTCCGGCAGTTGAAGTCGTCGGCGCCCGGAGACGCCATCAAGCTGGTGAGCGACGCCGTGGTCGCGTTGCAGAAGCAGCCCGCTGCGCCGCCACCAGTCAAGCGGGTGGTGCGCGACGACGAGACGCTCGAGCTGGTGCGCGACTTCCTCGAGGAGTCAGGCGATGGGCTGGCCAACGCCGACGAGATGCTGCTGGCCATCGAGTCGAGCGCCGCCTCGCCTGATCAGGTGAACGCGCTCTTCCGCGTCTTTCACACCATCAAGGGCGTCGCCGGCTTCCTCGAGCTCAGTGAGATCGTCTCGCTCTCGCACGCCACCGAGTCGGTGATGAACGAAGTGCGTGACGGCCGCTGCGCGCTGGCCGGTGAGTCGCTCGAGCTCGTCTTCAAGGCGACCGCGTTGCTGCGGGGCATGCTCGACGGGCTCAAGAAGGCCTGTGAGGCCGGCGTCGAGCTCGCGTCGGAGCCAGAGGCTGGCGTGCACATCGGCCGGCTCAAGGCGTTCCTGTCGAAGATGCCGCGCGAAGAAGACGCTGGCCCGCCCATCACCGCGCCCGCGAAGCCCGCTGCCGTTCAGGCCGCACCTGCACCCGAGCCGCAGCCAGCGCCGGTTCAGCCCGCGCCCGTCGTCGAGCCGGCTCCACCGCCTGCGGGGTTTCAGGCGATTCCCCTCGCGCCGCAGCCGCCCGAGCCACCCGAAGGCCAGGCCCCCGCCGCGGGAGCCACCAAGCTGCGCGAGACCGTGAAGGTCGACCTCGAGCGCGTCGACAACATGGTCGAGATGATCGGCGAGCTGATCATCGTCGAGTCGATGCTCAAGCACTCACGCGAGCTGAGCACCCAGTCGCTCAACCTGCGCAACGCGCTCGGTCAGCTCGGGAAGATCTCCCGCGACCTGCAGAACGCCGCGATGCGCATGCGCACGGTGCCGGTGCACGGCGTCTTCCAGAAGATGGCGCGCCTCACCCGTGAGGTGGGCCGCAAGGCCGGGAAAGACGTGGTGCTCGTCACCGCCGGCGAGGGCACCGAGATGGACCGCGCGATGGTGGAGCGCCTCGAAGACCCGCTCGTGCACATGGTGCGCAACGCGTGCGATCACGGAGTCGAGACGCCAGCGGCGCGCGCGGCCGCAGGCAAGCCCGAGACAGGAGTGCTCACGCTGTCGGCGAGCCACAAGGGCGGCAGCATCATCATCGAGCTCTCTGACGACGGCGCCGGCCTCGATCGCGACCGCATTCTGGCCAAGGCCGTCGAGAAGGGGCTCGTGCAGAACCCCGCCGGCATGACCGACTCCGAGGTCTTCCAGCTCATCTTCGCCCCGGGGTTCTCGACCGCCGCGAAGGTGACCGACATCTCGGGCCGCGGCGTCGGCATGGACGTCGTCAAGCGCAACATCGAAGGCATGCGCGGCCGCGTGCTCATCGAGTCGACGAAGGGCAAGGGCACGACCTTCAGGCTCGTGCTGCCGCTCACGCTGGCCATCATCGACGGCATGCTGATCAAGGTCGCCAAGGAGCGCTACCTGGTGCCCAGCCTGTCGATCGTCGAGGCGCTGCAGCCCACCCGCGAGATGTTGTCGTCGATGGGCGAGCGCGACGAGCTGCTCTCGGTGCGCGGCCAGGTGATTCCGATTCTGAGGCTCTCGCAGCAGCTCTCCATCGAGGGCGCGCGGCAGGACCCGACGACGGCGCTCATCGTGGTCGTCGAGAGCGTGGGCAAACGCGTCGGCCTGCTCGTCGACGAGGTCATCGCGCAGCAGCAGGTCGTCATCAAAGCGCTGGGGTCGGGCGTGGGCCGGGCGGAGTTCTACTCGGGCGCGGCGATCCTCTCTGACGGCTGCATCGGTCTCATCCTGAACGTCGACAAGCTGTGCGGACTCATCACTTACAGACACCGCGTCACTTCTGGTGACGCTCACCGCGAGGAGCAACGCTGATGGACACTCACGCCAACCCCGGGGCCGGGCCAGCCCAGCTCGAGTCACTCGCGGGCAAGTACATGACGTTTCGTGTCGGAGGCGAGGAGTACGGCCTCGAGATTCTCAAGGTGCGCGAGCTGATCGGTCTGCTCGAGATCACCCGCGTGCCCCACGCGCCCCAGGGCGTGAAGGGCGTCGTCAACCTGCGCGGCAAGGTGATTCCCGTCGTCGACCTGCGAGAGCACCTGGGCATCGACGCCTCGAGCGCCTCGAAGAGACCCGTCATCATCGTGGTGCAGCTGCAGACACCGAACGGGCCCATCACGACGGGGGTGCTCGTCGATCAGGTGCTCGAGGTTCGCAACATCGCCTCGGCGCAGATCGAACCACCACCGAGCTTCGGCCGCGGTGACGAGGCGACCCGCTTCATCCTCGGCATCGCCAAGAACGACAAACGCGTCGTCCTGTTGCTCGACATCGACCTCATTCTTTCCAGCACCAACCTCTCTCTCGCAGCCTGAAGGGTCACGCCATGTTCTCCAACTTGAAGCTCGGAACCAAGATCGCCCTCGGGTACGCCGCCGTGCTGATCGTCACGTCGATCGTCACGGCCTTCACGCTGTTCGAGGTGAGCCAGCAGACCGTCGTCGCCAACAGCCTCTCTCGAGAGGTCGCCCCGACGGTGCAGATCGCGAACGACGTCGAGCGCGGGGTGCTGGGCGCCATGAAGGAGATGAAGTCGTACGAGTACACCCGTGACTCGAAGTACCTCGCAGTTGCGAACAAGCAGTTCGACAAGCTCGACGTGGCGCTCGCTGCGGCGGCTGCGCACTACAAGACCTACCCGTCACTCACGGCCTTCGGCGCGGCGTCCGAGAAGGTCTCGGGGCTGGTCGCCGACTACCGCGCGCTGGTGAAGAAGACCGAGACCAACGTCATCGAGCGCAACAAGTCGAACGACGAGATGAACGCTGCGGCCGCGAAGTTCGTCGAGCAGGCCGAGGCCTTCAAGCGCAGTCGAAATGACGCCGAGATCAACCAGGTCATTCTGATCGCGACGCAGGCGCGCCTCGCCGCGTGGAAGGCGCAGGCGCTCGACGACGCCAAGTCGCTCGACCCCGCCCTCGCCAGCCTCGCCAACCTCGATCACCTGCTCGAGAAGTTGAAGGCGAGCGTGCGTGACGAAGAGCTCGCCCGCCTGGTCGACGGCATGCGCGCTTCGCTGAAGGACTACGGGACCGAGGTGAAGGACGTGCAGGACACGATGGTCGAGGCCGATGGCCTGGCCGTGTCACGCGGCGCCGTCGCCAACCAGGTCGTCGACGGAGGCAGGGTCGTCTCGGTCGAAGGGGTCGAGACGACTGTGAAAGAGAGCAAAGATGTCGCTGACTCGCTCACTGCGGTGCGCTTCGCGGTCGCGGTGGGCCTGCTCATCGCGATTCTCATCGGCGCGACCCTGGCCGTCTTCGTCACGCGCAGCATCACGCTGCCCGTCAACCGCATCATCGCGGGCCTCACCTCGAGCGGTGAGCAGGTCGCCTCGGCGTCGAGCCAGGTGTCGAGCTCGAGCCAGCAGCTCGCCAACGGCGCCAGTCAGCAGGCCTCGAACCTCGAAGAGGTGTCGAGCTCGCTGGAAGAGGTGACCTCGATGACGCGGCAGAACGCCGACAACGCCCGCAAGGCGAACGGCTCGGCGAAGGAGTCTGCCGAGGCCGCCAACCGCGGCGCCAGCAGCATGGACCGCATGAACGAGGCGATGCAGAAGATCCGCAGCTCGGCCACCGAGACCGCGAAGATCGTCAAGACCATCGACGAGATCGCCTTCCAGACCAACCTGCTCGCCTTGAACGCCGCGGTCGAAGCAGCGCGCGCTGGTGAAGCCGGCAAGGGCTTCGCGGTCGTCGCCGAAGAGGTTCGCAACCTCGCCATGCGCAGCGCCGAGGCCGCCAAGACCACCGCGTCGCTCATCGAAGAGTCCCAGCGCAACGCCGAGAGCGGTGCCAGCCTGAGCGAACAGGTCAACGGCATTCTGCGCGAGATCGTCTCGAGCGCGACGCAGGTGACGGGCCTCGTCGCCGAGGTCGCCACCGCCAGCGAGCAACAGACCAGCGGCATCACGCAGATCAACACCTCGGTGAGCCAGATGGACCGCATCACCCAGGCGAACGCGGCGAACGCCGAAGAGTCGGCCTCTGCCAGCGAAGAGCTGTCGGCGCAGGCTGTCGAGCTCAACGACATGGTCGAGCAGCTCGCTCAGTTGGTGAACGGCGCCGCTGCCCAGGCCGCCATGTCGGGCAGCCGCAAGCCGCAGAAGAAGGCCCACCACCACGCGCAGGTGCACGCCGCGCCCGCAAAGTCGGCTCGCGCAGAGAAGCCCGCCGCCGCGGCCCGCCGCTCAGCACCCGCTCCGGTTCAGCACCAGCAGGCCTTCGAGCAGCTGCAGTCGGCCCCGATGGACCCGAAGGACCTCATCCCGCTCGATGACAGCGAGCTGAAGCAGTTCTGAGAGTGATGCCATGCGCTCCTCGGTCTTCCGTGCTCTCTGTGACGTCGCCTACGACCAGGCGGGCATCCGGTTGGGCGAGGAGAAGCTGGCGCTGGTGGCGGCGCGCGTCGGCAAGCGGCTGCGCGCGCTGAACCTGGACGACGAAGCGAAGTACCTCGACGTGCTGAAGAGCGATGATGGCACCGAGCTGGTCGCCTTTCTCGACGTCATCTCGACCAACTTCACCTCGTTCTACCGGGAGCCCGCACACTTCGACCGCCTGCGCGCCGACCTCGAGCAGATGCTGCAGCGGGGCCAGAAGCAGGTGCGAATCTGGTGTGCGGCCTCGTCGAGCGGTGAAGAGCCGTACACCCTGGCGCTCACCCTCGAGAGCGTCTTCGCAAACACGGGGGTCGACTGGCGCGTGCTGGCCACCGACATCAGCACCAAGGTGCTCGGCGAGGCGAAGCAGGGCCGGTATCGCGAAGGCCAACTGAAGAGCGTGAGCCGCGAGCAGCGCGCGCAGTACTTCCAGCGCGTGTCGAACGACGGCGAGGCCATCTACGAGGTCGTGCCGTCGTTGAAGTCGCACCTGACGTTCGCGCGCCTCAACCTCGCGCACCCGCCGTTTCCCATGCGTGGGCCGTTCGACGCCGTCTTCTGCCGCAACGTGATGATCTACTTCGACGCTCCCGTTCGGCAGGGCCTCGTGAACGAGATGGAGCGCCTCGCGCGGCCCGGCGCGCTCGTCGTCGTCGGTCACGCCGAGACGCTGAGCGGGCTCTCGACTGGCCTCGAGGTGGTGGTTCCCTCGGTGTACCGGAGAAGCGAGCCATGAAGCTCGTGACGGTCGACATCGCCGACATGCAGGTGAGCAACGAGCCTGACGCCGTGCTGGTGACGTACGCGCTGGGCTCGTGCATCGCCGTGATGGTCCACGACCCCATTCGGCGCGCGAGCGGAATGATCCACTACATGCTGCCGCAGGCGAGCACGGCTCCCGAGAAGGCGAAGGCGAAGCCATACATGTTCGCCGACACCGGCGTGCCCGAGCTGTTCCACGCGATGTACCGGCTCGGCTCGCAGAAGCGTGACCTGGTGGTGAAGGTGACGGGTGGCTCGGCGATGACGACCGGCGACATGTTCGAGATCGGCAAACGCAACCACCTCATCCTCCGCAAGCTCTTGTGGAAGGCGGGTGTGCCCATCGCAGCAGAAGACGTCGGAGGCACCGTGTTCCGCACGGCGAAGCTGTTCAACGACACCGGCCTCGTTCGCATCAAGACCGAAGCCACGGAACACGAACTCTAGGGATCGACCATGAGCTACTCCATTCTCGTCGTCGACGACTCCCCGCTCATCCGCAAGATGATGAAGCGAACCCTCGGCCTCTCGACCCTCGACCTCGGCACCGTTCACGAGGCGACGAACGGGCGCGAAGCCCTCGCCGTGCTCGAGAAGGAGTGGATCGACGTGGTGCTGGCCGACATCCACATGCCGGTGATGACGGGCTCCGAGCTCATCGAGCTGATGTCGCGCGACGAGCTGCTGGGGAAGATTCCCGTCGTCGTCATCTCGGCCGAACGCAGCGAGCCCGCCATCGAGCGGCTCAAGCAGCTCGGCATCTGCGCGCACCTGATGAAGCCGTTCACCCCCGAGCAGGTGCTCGAGACCATCAACCACGTGCTCGAACAGGCAGCCGTCAGGAGCCACGCATGAGCCAGACCCTTCGACCTTCGCTGCTCGCCGAGGTGACGCGCTCGGTTCTGGGCGACGCAGCCTTTCTGTTCTGCGATGACGCCGAAGACGCCGGGAAGCTCGATGGCCGGTTCGCCGAGGCCACCATCGCCTTCGAGGCGCCGAGCCCGGGCCGGGTGACGCTGCGGCTGCCGTGGGCCCTCGCTGTCGAGGCTGCCGCCAACCTGCTGGGGTGCGAGCGTGACGACCCCGACGCCGACGAGAACGCGCTGCCCGCGGCCGCCGAGCTGCTCAACATGATCTCAGGCCCCGCCCTCGAAGCCTGGTTCGGCGCGTCGGCGAAGTGGTCGCTCGGTGTTCCTTCGACCCGTGCGTACGAGGGCTCGCTGCCGACGCAGGCGCCCGCCGGTGAGCTCGTCGGCTTCGTGGTGGACGGAGCGCGCATCGAGCTCGAGGTCATCGAGACGGGAGCGGCCGATGATCCGCGTACTCATCGTTGACGACTCCTCGGTCGTCAGGCGCATGTGCTCCCGAATCCTCTCGGAGGCCGAGGGCATCGAGGTCGTCGGCACCGCGCCAGACCCGTACGTCGCGCGCGATCTGATCGTGAAGCTCAAGCCCGACGTGATGACCCTCGACGTCGAGATGCCGCGGATGGATGGCATCACCTTCTTGCGCAAGCTGATGAAGCACTACCCGATGCCCGTCATCGTGGTGTCGACGCTCACGGCGAAGGGCGGCGAGGTGGCCCTCGAGGCGATGTCGGCCGGCGCCGTCGACGTGGTGTGCAAGCCCAGCAACGACAACGCGCTCACCGACATGGCCGTCGCGCTCGTCGATGCGGTGCGCAGCGCGTGGCATGCGCGCGGCCGGCTGAACCGCCCGCTGCCCACGAAGCAGGTCGAGCACGTGCAGCGCACCATCGCGGCCAGCCCCTCGACGCTGTCGCTCATCGCCATCGGCGCGTCGACCGGCGGGACCGCGGCCATCGAGTCGATTCTGCAGGCCATGCCGGCCGACACGCCGGGCATGGTGATGGTGCAGCACATGCCCGCCTTCTTCACGCGGTCGTTCGCCGACCGGCTGGGGAAGATGTGCCGCGTGCGCGTGCGCGAAGCCCAGGACGGAGAGCTGGTCGAGCCGGGTCTCGCGCTGCTGGCGCCCGGCGATCGCCAGATGGTCGTTCGGCAGTCTCCGCGTGGCTTCATGGTGAGCGTGCTCGACGGGCCTCGCGTGTCGGGGCACCGGCCGTCGGTCGACGTGCTCTTCCGCAGCGTGGCGCGCGCGGCCGGCAGCAAAGCGCTCGGCGTCATCCTCACCGGCATGGGCGCCGACGGCGCGCAGGGCATGGTCGAGATGCGCAAGGCAGGCGCGAAGACCCTCGGCCAGGACGAGGAGTCGTCGGTCGTCTACGGCATGCCGAAGGTGGCCTTCGAGCTCGGCGCCGTCGAACGCCAGGTGCCGCTCTCGCTCATGCCGCACCACATTCTCGCCGCGCTCTGAGCGACGTTGACAGTGTCAGGCAGGCGATGTGAGACGTGTGCATGGCCGCTGACTTGAAGGCGCAGGTGCTCGACGCGAGCGTGCAGCTCATCTCCGAGCAGGGGTTGGCGGGCCTGTCGATGCGCGAGGTGGCGCGGCGCGCGGGCGTCAGCCATCAGGCTCCGTACCATTACTTCGACGACAAGGAGTCCATCGTGGCGGCGCTCGTCGCGCGTGGCTTCACGATGCTCGCCGACCGCATGGAGTCGGCGGCGAAGGCGAAGGGCTCGATCACCCAGCGGCTGGCGAAGACGGGCCGCGAGTACGTCACCTTCGCGCTCGAGCAGCCGGTGTACTTCCGCCTCATGTTCCGCCCCGAGCTCGCGCAGCTCGACCGGTTTCCCGAAGCAGTGGCTGCCGGCGGTCGAGCGTTGGCGGTGCTCCAGGGCCTGATCGAAGAGAAGTGCGCAGGGCAACGCGTGCCGGTTGCGAAGCGCGACGCGATGGTCTCGATGCACTGGGGCATGGTGCATGGGCTGTCGTCGTTGTTGCTCGATGGCGTGCTGGGCCAGCGCTTCCTCAACGCGCAGGACCGCGATCGCCACGTCAATCAGGTGCTCGAGCTGTTCATCGGTAGCGACTGACTGTCCTGAACCGACTGCGCATGACCCCCGAGGGCGTCGCGAGGTGCAAGATGAGCAGCCTCGCCTTCGTGCTTCGTGGGTTTCGACGGCTGGCGTCTCGGGATTCCGCGGCGCCCTCTCGACTCGGCCTCGCCTCATCGTCTACCTCGTCGCACGCAATCACCTCAGGAGGCGTCATGGCGTTCCTGTCTTTCCTTTCGAAGAAGAAGCCCGTCGACGTGGAGCAGCAGGTGACGAAGGGCGCTGACGGGTCGACGACCGTTCGCACCTCGTTCGTGGTGCCCGAGAACTCGCGCCCGGTGAACAGTGACGCAGTCGACGCACTCGACGCGGCGCTGGCGAAGCTCGGCGGCAACGTGATGCACGCGATGGATCCGCGACGAATCATCAGCTTCGACCAGGGTGGCCCTCCGGTGTGGAGCGTCGGCATGGTCGAGGTCGCCGGCCCCACGCCGTACACGCTGCTCGTCACCTACGGCTTCAGCCACGCGCTCTCGCCCGAGTCGTTTCGCGAGGGCGTGATGCACGAGTACTCGCTCGCGATTCCGAAGGGCACGCCGCTGAGCCCGTGGGCCGACGCGTTTCTTCGTCACCAGACCCGCTACATCCTCACGCAGGGCGCAGACATTCGCGTGAACGACTGCATTCCGCTGCGTGGTGTGCCGATGACGCGCGTGCCGTTTCAGCCCGAGCACCACGCGGCGATGCCCGACAGCGCGCTCATCGGCGTGCTGTGCGCGAACGACCCGGTGCTGCCCTCGGTGCAGACGCCGCACGGCACCATCGCGATTCGGCGGCTGCTGGGCATCGACGGGCTCGAGCTCGACCGCGTCGAGACGTGGAGCCCAGACGGCTTCCTCACCGCGCTCCGCACCGTCAACCCGCTGCTGCTCTCTGACATTGGCCGTGCGAGCTTCATGACGAACCCGACGTTCGCGGACACCGTGAACGCGCGCGCCGCCGAAGAAGGTTCGAACATGGATGCGGCGCTCTTCGACGTGCGCTGGTCGCTCGACGACTCGGGCGCCGTTCACGTCGAGCTGCCGCAGGGGCAGGGCGCGAAACGGCTGCTCGACGGTCTTCAGGGCCGCGTGGGGTTCGGTCGCCGGCTCGCCGCGTTCTCGATGCGCGGCCCGCCGATTCTGTTCGAGCCGTCAGCTCAGGGTGTGCAGCCGACGCGGCAGGGGCTGGTGATTGGTGGCGACCTCTCGACTGGCCCGTCAGTCGCGCTCGTCATGGCCCTGCGTGGTGGAGAACGAGCCGTCATCCTCAGGTGATTCGGCTCAGCGGGAACAGTCGAGCGCGGTCACCACGCCGCGCACCGAACCGAGCGTCTCGAAGTCGAGCGCGAGGTCGATCTCCACACCACCGTCGACGACGCGAGGCACTGGCAGGACTCCCGCGTCGATCAGCACCTGCTGCCCGACCTGCTGTCCGACGAGCTTCCCGCTGACGTCGAGCCCGACGGTCTGCGTCGGCGAACCGGCCTTGCGTGGCAGCACCTCGACCGCGACTTCGACGTCGGGCTCCGCGCGGCCCTGGCACTGGGCGGGGATCGACGAGAGCACGAGCGCCCACGAGCCCGGCCGCCCATTGAACTCCCGCCGAAACGTCGCGCCGCGCACTCGCACCGGCGCACCCGCGACGAGCACGGTTGGTGGCTTCGTCAGCTCCACGCCGAAGCGCGGGCGATCGCCGCAGCCCTTCACCGCCACGGAGCCGTTCAGCTCGAGCGTGTTCACCACGTTCGAGACCATGAAGTTCACCTTCGTCGCGAGCTCGAGTTTGCCGATGGCGCCACGACGCACTGGAGCCTCGAACCTCACCGTCGACGAGGGGTCTGCGCCTGCACCGTGCGGCCAGCTCGCCGAGGTCACGCGCCACGTCTCGGTCGCAGGCCGTCTCCACCCGAAGCGCTTCTGCGAATCGGCCGGCTCGATCAGCAACGGCGCGACGACGAGCTCGACGACCAGCCCTTCGTACCGCCGCTCGTCACAGCCCAGCGCGCGATCGGAGAGTTGAAGCGAGACCGCGCGTTCACCCTCGGTCCACGCGAGGACGTGCGTGAGGTTCACGGGCTTGCCGTCGATGGCCGCGGTGAAGGGCCGCTCGGCGAAGGCAGCGATGCCGAACAACGACGACAGGAACACGGCCGCGCGGAGCACGACAGGTCAACCCTTCCGCTCATCGAGGAACGTACCGAGCACGACCCAGCGGCGGGCGTGACGCTCCTGCTTCGGCTTCGCGCGCAGCGGCGTCGTGTAGTGCCAGAAGGGCAAGCGGTAGCAGGTGACGCCGCCGACGGTGACGACCGACTGCTCTTCGCTGAAGTGACCGCCCCGCTCGTAGATGAGCGATTGGGTCGCCACGCCGCTCGTGCAGAACGTGAGGTGCAGGTCGGTGTAGCCATCACGCGCGTCGGCGTCTTCGGGGTGATGGTCGTTGTGCGGGCCGGCGTAGTCACCGGGGCCGTAGCAGAGCACCTGCGTGCCCCAGCCCCGTCGCAGCGCGCGCCCAGCGAGGCGCCGGGCAAAGGCGAAGTAGCTCTCGCTCGCGAGCATGGTGTGCAGGCCGATGTCGCCGGCGCGTTGAAAGCCCTTCGAGCGGCGTGACGAGAAGGTGGCCGTGCGCACGCGCACCGTCTTGGGCAACAGCTCACCGTAGTCGTGCTGCATGCCCGTGATGGTCCACGGAGGAATCGGGTCCTCCATCGGCGTGAGCGTGTCCTTCAGCGTTCGGTCGAGCAGGGCGGTGACGGCCTGCGCCTGCTTCGCGTCGAGCAGCCCGTTGGCTG
>CALRPN020000095.1:0-23775 GCA_943370055.1 Archangium gephyra | reverse complement strand
CCTGCGCTCGCCGTTCCGCCTGCGCTCGCCGTTCCTCCCGCGCTCGCCGCTCCTCCCGCGCTCGCCGCTCCACCTGCCCTGGCGCTTCCACCGGCGGCCGCCACGCCACCCGCGCTCGCCGTACCACCTGCGCTCCCGCCGCCTCCGGGGCCCGCGTCGACGGAGACTCCGGCGTCGTTCATCTTTCCGCCGATGACCGTGATCGTCTGACCGCACGCACAGAGCACTGCAACGAACACGACGAGAGAAGGAACCGACCGCATGCGGGCGACATAGAGCCCAGCGGGTTCTGAACGCCAGTCGTCCACTTCCGTTTCAGCTCACGTGTGGCGTCGCGCCTCGACCGCTGAAACCAGCGCTCGAACGACAGGCGGCCGGCGCCCCCGGGATCGCCTGCGCAGGTGCTCCGCGAAGAGCACAGCGGCGAGCCAGAGCCAGCCAATCGCTCGCGAGCCCTCCCTCGCACTTCAACCCGTTCGTCGTGCACGCCACGATGGATGCGGCGCTGAAGCGATGCGTCGTGATCCAGGCCGGCAACCTCGTGCGCGTGCTCGACCTCGTGACCGAGCGCACGATTCGCGACTTCTCGACCGCGCCTTTGACCCCCGAGTGCCGTGGGCTCGCCTTGTGACCGTCGCGCGGCGAGCTTGAATTCCCCGGAGTCGAGACAGCTGAACTCCGGGCCGTGGTGAACGACCCGGAGCTTCTGCGCCTTCAGCGCTGCGACGAACGGCGACGACGCGCGAGCAGCGTGATGAGCCCCGCGAGCACCACCCAGCCACCGGGCGCGCTCGAGCAGCCACCACCGGCGTAGCGAATCACGATCGGATCGCAGCGGTCGTCGACGCCATCTCCATCGAAGTCGACCTCGAGCGTCGGGCAGAGGTTCTCGACCATCGTGGTGATCAGATCGTCCGCAGGATCGTTCGGGTTGCGCTCACCCATGTCGACGCGGCCGTTCTTGTTCGTGTCCTCCACGCCGTCGTTCACGGTGCCGCCGTCGGTGTCGGGCAGCAGCGGGCTGGTCTTCGTCGTGCTGTCTTCATCAGCCACGAAGTTACCCTTCGACACGTCGGTGTCGCTGCCAGGCATCGTCACGCCTCGCTCCGTGCCGTCCTTCAGCCCGTCGTCGTCGCTGTCGGGATCGAGCGCGTTGATCTTGCCGTCGCCGTCGGTGTCGACGTTCCAGTTGTTCTCGTCGCCGTCTTTCACGCCGTCGTCGTCGCTGTCGGCATCGCCCGGGTTCGTGCCGGCCATGCGCTCTTCGTCGTCGGTGAGGCCGTCGTTGTCGCCATCGTTCGGCTTGTTCACGTCGTCAGATGGATCGAGCGGGTTCTTCTCGCCCATGTCGACGCGACCGTTCTTGTTGGTGTCCTCGGCGCCATCGGGCACGCCGCCCTTGTCGGTGTCGCGCGCGAGCGGGTTGGTGCGCGTGTTCGGGTCGGCGTCGGGCACGAAGTTGCCCTTCGTGACGTCGGTGCCGGTCGGAGCCACCGTCACGCCGAGCTCGGTGCCGTCCTTGAGCCCGTCGTCGTCGCTGTCGGGATCGCGCGCGTTGATGAGGCCATCGCCGTCGCTGTCGACGTTCCAGTTCGGTTCGTCGCCATCTTTCACGCCGTCGTCATCGGTATCGGCGTCGTTGGGGTTGGTGCCGAAGCGGCGTTCCTCGTCGTCGGGAATGCCGTCGCCGTCCATGTCGCTCGACGAGCCGTCATCGCTCGGGTCGTTCGGGTTGCGCTCGCCCATGTCGATGCGGCCATTCTTGTTCGTGTCTTCGGTGCCGTCGGGCACGCCGCCGCGATCGGTGTCGCGCAGCAGCGGGTTCGTCTTCGTCGACGGGTCAGCGTCGGCCACGAAGAAGCCACGGCTCGTGTCGGTCGCGCCAGCCACGGGAGTTGCCACGCCCAGCTCAGTGCCGTCGAACAGCCGATCGTTGTCGCTGTCGGGGTCGAGCGCGTTGATGAGCCCATCGCCGTCTGTGTCGTCGCTCCAGTTCGGCTCGGCGCCATCTTTCACGCCGTCGTCATCGCTGTCGGCGTCCATCGGGTCGGTACCCGCCGCGCGCTCCTGGTCGTCGGTGAGGCCGTCCATGTCGGTGTCGACAGGACGCATCGTGTCGTCGCTCGGGTCGTTCGGGTTGCGCTCGCCCGCGTCGATGCGGCCGTTGCGGTTCGGGTCTTCTGCGCCGTCGCTCACGCCGCCGTTGTCGGTGTCGGCCTTCGTCGGGTCGGTCGTCGTCGTCGGGTCGGCGTCAGCGCGGAAGTGACCGCGGCTCACGTCGGTACCAGTCGGAGGCGTTGCCACGCCGAGCTCGGTGCCGTCGAAGAGCCCGTCGTTGTCGCTGTCGGGGTCGAGCGCGTTGATGAGCCCGTCGCCGTCGCTGTCGATGCTCCACCGGGGCTCCCGGCCATCGATGACGCCGTCGTCGTCGCTGTCGGCGTCCATCGGGTTGGTGCCGGCCATGCGCTCTTCGTCGTCGGTCAGCCCGTCCATGTCGGTGTCGGTGCCGCGGTCGTCAGCCGGGTCGAGCGGGTTCTTCTCGCCGGCGTCGCGTCGGCCGTTGAGGTTCGTGTCCTCCACGCCATCGGAGAGCCCGCCGCGATCGGTGTCGACGGCCACAGCGCTCGTCTTCGTCGACGGGTCCGCGTCGGCCACGAAGTTGCCTGCGGCCACATTGGTGTCGCGGTTCGCCATCGTCACGCCGAGCTCAGTGCCGTCTTTGAGGCCATCACCATCGCTGTCGGGGTCGAGCGCGTTGATGCGGCCGTCGCGATCGGTGTCGTCAGCCCAGTTGGGCTCCTGGCCATCGATGACGCCGTCGTCGTCGCTGTCGGCGTCCATCGGGTTGGTGCCCTTCGACGTCTCTTCGGCGTCGGTGAGTCCGTCCATGTCGGTGTCGACGGGCGGCGTGGTGGTGTCGTCGCTCGGGTCGTTCGGGTTCTTCTCACCCGCGTCGATGCGGCCGTTCTTGTTCGTGTCTTCGGCGCCGTCGTCGAGGCCACCCATGTCGGTGTCAGCCACGAGCGGGTTGGTGCGCGTCGTCGGGTCGGCGTCGGGAATGAAGTGGCCGCGCGTGGTGTCGGTCGCAGGCCCCGCCGTCGCGACGCCCTGCTCGGTGCCGTCGAAGAGACCGTCGTTGTCGCTGTCGGGGTCGAGCGCGTTGATGAGCCCGTCACCATCGGTGTCGACGTCCCAGCTGCGCTCGGCGCCATCGGGCACGCCGTCGTCGTCGCTGTCGGCGTCGTTCGGGTTGGTGCCCTTCATGCGCTCTTCGTCGTCGGGCAGGCCATCGCCGTCCATGTCCATGCCGAGGCTCACCGTCCACGTGTAGCGGGCGGGCGTCGCGTCACGGGCTCCGGCGGAGTCGACCGCGCGCACCTCGAGGGTGTGGCTGCCGGCCGCGAGCATCGAGAACGTGACCGGGTCGGTGCACGCGGTGAAGGTCATCGCGCCATCGAGCTTGCACTCGTAGGTGACGCCGCTCTCGTTGGAGCCGAAGTCGAAGGTGCCGCTCGCCGACGCGCTGGTGGCGGGAGGCGTGAGCACGAAGAACGTGTCGGGGTCGCTCGCGTTGACGACCCACGTGCGCGTCGCCGGCGTCGCATCGACGTTGCCAGCGACATCGACCGCGCGAACCGAAAGCGTGTGCGAGCCATCAGCCAGGTTCGAGAAGGTGACCGGGTCGGTGCACGCGGTGAACGTCGCCGCCGTGTCGAGCTTGCACTCGTACGTCACGCCGCTCTCGGGCGAGTCGAAGTCGAACGTCGCCGTGTTCGACGAGACCGTGCCCATCGGGCCCATCGCGATGCTGGTGTCGGGCGCGGTGGTGTCCACCGTCCACGTGCGGGTCGCGGGCGAGGGGTCGACGTTGCCGGAGCCATCGACGGCGCGAACGGCGAGCGTGTGGCTGCCGTCGGCGAGCATCGAGAAGGTGACCGGGTCGGTGCACGCGGTGAACGTCGTCGCCGCGTCGAGCTTGCACTCGTACGTGACGTTCATCTCGTTCGAGGTGAAGTCGAAGGTGGCGCTGTTCGAGTTGACGGTGCCTGACGGGCCCATCGCGATGGTGGTGTCGGGCAGGCCGGTGTCCACCGTCCACGTGCGCGAGACGGGCGTCGGGTCGACGTTGCCGGCCGCATCGACCGCGCGAACGAGCAGCGTGTGGCTGCCATCAGCGAGGCCAGGGAAGGTGACCGGGTCGCTGCAGGCGACGAAGGTGTTGCCGTCGAGCGCGCACTCGAACGTCACGCCGGTCTCGGGTGACGAGAAGTCGAACGTGGCGTCGGCGCTGGCGACGGTGCCAGTGGGGCCCGAGACGATGCTGGTGTCGGGCGCCGCGGTGTCCACCGTCCACGTGCGGGAGACGGGCGTGGCGTCGACGTTGCCAGCCGCGTCGACGGCGCGCACCTGCAGCGTGTGGCTGCCGTCGGAGAGCCCGTTGAAGGTGTTCGGGTCGGTGCACGCGGTGAAGGCCGCTCCGTCGAGCGCGCACTGGAAGGTGACGTTCGTCTCGTTGGAGCCGAAGTCGAAGGTCGCGGTCGCGGTCGCGGAAGGAACCGAGCCGCTCGGGCCGCTGACGATGGTGGTGTCGGGCGCCGAGGTGTCCACCGTCCACGAGGCAGACGCGGGCGACGGGTCGACGTTGCCGGCCGCATCGACGGCGCGCACCTGCAACGTGTGATTGCCCTGGCTGAGGCCAGTGAGCGTGAGCGGATCGGCGCAGACTGCGAAGGCCGCTCCGTCGATGGCGCACTCGAACGTCACGCCCGTCTCAGGCGAGGCGAAGTCGAAGGTGGCCGTCGTCGCGGTGGTCGAACCCGAAGGACCGCTCGCGATGCTGGTGTCGGGCGGCGTGGTGTCGATGGTCCACGTGCGCGTCACGGGCGTCGGGTCGACGTTGCCAGCCGCGTCGATGGCGCGCGCCGAGAACGTGTGGCTGCCCTGCGCGAGGCCCGTGAACGTGACCGGGTCGCTGCACGCCGCGAAGGCCGCGCCGTCGAGCGAGCATTGGTAGCTGACGCCGCTCTCGGGTGACGAGAGGTCGAACGTCGCCGTCGTCGAGTTCACCGAACCACTGGGGCCCGAGACGATGAGCGTGTCGGGCACGACGGTGTCCACCGTCCACCCGCGCGAGGCAGGTGTCGGGTCGACGTTTCCCGCTGCGTCGATCGCGCGAACGAGCAGCGTGTGCGCGCCCTGCGCCAGGCCCGTGAAGGTGACCGGGTCGGTGCACGCGGTGAAGGCCGCTCCGTCGAGGCTGCACTGGAACGTGGCGCCCACTTCCGACGAGAAGTCGAAGGTGGCGGTGCTGCTCGCGACGCTGCCGCTCGGGCCGGCGACGATGTTCGTGTCGGGCGGAACGGAGTCGATGCTCCACGAACGCGACACAGGGGTCGGGTCGAGGTTTCCCGCGGCGTCGACGGCGCGCACCTGCAGCGTGTGGGGACCATCAGCGAGGCCGTTGAAGGTGACCGGGTCGGTGCACGCAGTGAAGGCCGCTCCGTCGAGCGCGCACTGGTAGGTGACGTTGGTTTCGTTCGACGAGAAGTCGAAGGTCGCGCTCGGAGTCGTGACGGTGCCAGACGGGCCCGCGACGATGGTGGTGTCGGGCAGCGTGGTGTCCACCGTCCACGCGCGCGTGACTGGCGTCGGGTCGACGTTGCCGACCGGGTCGACGGCGCGCACCTGCAGCGTGTGCGAACCCTGCGCGAGGCCCGTGAAGGTGACCGGGTCGGTGCACGCGACGAAGGCCGCTCCGTCGAGGCTGCACTGGAAGGTGGCGGTGCCGTCGGGCGACGAGAAGTCGAAGGTCGCCGTCGTGCTCGCGACGCTGCCGCTCGGGCCGGCCACGATGTTCGTGTCAGGCGCGACGGTGTCGATGGTCCACGAGCGGGTCACGGGCGTCGGGTCGATGTTGCCGGCCGCGTCGACGGCGCGAATCGCGAGCGTGTGCAGCCCATCGGCGAGGCCGGTGAACGTCGAGGGGTCGGCGCACGCGACGAAGGCCGCGCCATCGAGGCTGCACTGATAGGTGACGGGCGCTTCGTTCGAAGAGAAGTCGAAGTTCGCGGTGGCCGACGCGACCGTGCCGCTCGGGCCCGCCGTGATGAAGGTGTCAGGCAACACCGTGTCGACAGTCCACGTGCGCGGCGCAGGCGACGGGTCGACGTTGCCGGCCGCATCGACGGCGCGCACCAGCAGCGTGTGGCTGCCCTGCGAGAGGCCGTTGAAGGTGACGGGGTCGCTGCACGCCGCGAAGGCCGAACCGTCGAGCGAGCACTGGAAGGTGACGCCGCTCTCTGGAGACGCGAAGTCGAAGGTGGCGCTCGTCGAGGCCACGCTGCCGCTGGGGCCGGCCACGATGCTGGTGTCGGGCGGGAGCGTGTCGATGGTCCACACGCGGGTGATGGGCGTGGGGTCGACGTTGCCTGCGGTGTCGACCGCGCGAACGGACAACGTGTGGCCGCCTTCAGCGAGGCCGTTGAACGTGACCGGGTCGGTGCACGCGACGAACGCCGCGCCGTCGAGCGAGCACTGGAACGTGCCGGGCTCGGTCGACGAGAAGTCGAACGTCGCACTGGTCGAGGCGACCGACCCCGAGGGGCCGCTGGTGATGCCGGTGTCGGGAGCCAGGGTGTCCACCGTCCACGTGCGCGAAGCGGGGGTCGCGTCGACGTTGCCTGCCGTGTCAGTGGCGCGCACCTGCAGCGTGTGACTGCCCTGGGCGAGGCCGTTGAAGGTGACCGGGTCGGTGCACGCCGTGAACCCAGCTCCGTCGAGGCTGCACTGGTAGGTCACCGGCGCTTCGCTCGCCGAGAAGTCGAACGTCGCGCTCGTCGAGGCGACGGTTCCGCTGGGAGCGCTCGTGAAGAAGGTGTCAGGCGCCGTCGCGTCACGCACGGTGGTGACGGTGTTGCTGGTGGCGGTTCGGTTGGTGGCGCCGACCGAGTAGGCCAGCGTCGCCGTGTTCGCGTACGACGCGTCCGAGCCGACGGTGACCGTCACCGTGCGCACGATGTTCGCGCCGACGGGCAGGTTGCCGATGCTCCAGGTCACCGTGCCGGCAGCGTTGGTGCCGCCGTTCGAAGCGCTCGAGAACGTCGCTCCGGTTGGCAGCACGTCGGTCAACGTCGCCGAGTGCGCGACGCCGGGGCCGGTGTTGGTGGCGGTGATGGTCCAGGTGATGGAGTTGCCGTTCACCAGCGTGGGCCCGCTCTTCGTCACCGCGATGGTGGGCTGCGAGGGCGCCGTCGCGACGCCGCCCGCGTACAGACTGTCGAGGAAGAAGCGCGCGCCGTTGGCTGCGTTGTTGCCCGACACCGGCATGGTCGTCGAGTAGTTGTGGCCGCCGAGGTAGGTGACGTAGCCGCGCGTCGTGTCGCCATCGAGGTAGCCCGTCACCCAGACCATGTTGTCTTCGGCGCCGCTGGAGTCTGCGCGACGCACGAGCACGCGGTGGTTGGCCCGGAAGACCGAGCCCGACGCCAGGTCGACGCTGCTCATGAGGCCCGAGTCGACGTCGAACGAACCCGACATCTGGCTGAAGAGGTTGTCGGCCGCGTCGTGCAGCGCTCCCGTCGACGCCGACGTTGTCGCGATGGAGAAGCCGAGGTCGGTGATGAAGCGGCCGTTGGCGTTGTTCTCGACGACGGTGACCGAGTTGCACTGCGCGTGGAAGTGCGTGGTGCTGCTCGAGTTGAGCCAGCGGCGAATCTCCTGCACCGCCTCGCTGGTGATGCCCACGTCGTCGTGCTGCGCCGAGAGGTGCTCGTAGAGGGGCAGACCCGAAGCGTCGAGCAGCACGCCGTCATCGGCGGCGGCTCCAGCGACCTGCGCCACCGTCACCAGGTTCGGGCTCGCGTTCGCCCATTGGTTGCCCGCAGAGTCGGGGATTCGCGCCGAGTTCAAGTAGTTGAACGCGATGCTCTGGTTGCCGTCGTTGAGCACGGCGATGCGCGGCGCCGCCTGGAGCAGCAGCTGCGAGTCAGCCGAGAACGCCGCCGTCGCCTCGTGCACCACGACGTTCGGGGTCGGGTTGGCAGTTCGGTAGGCGTTGATGATGGGGCCGGCCGCGGCGCGCTGGGCGGCGTCGATGACGAACGGGCCTCCGGCGTAGTCGCGAGCCTGCGCCGCGTTGCCGCTGGTGCCGGGAAAGAGGAACGTGCGCGTCGTCGCCGAGAAGTCGTTGGCGTTGAGCGCCTTGCCCGCCAGCGCAATGCGATGCACCGGAACGTTGGCGCGCAGCAGCGCGTGCACCAGGCCGAACGCCCGCAGCGTGCCGTTGTCCTGTGAGGTCGTGTCCATCGGAATGATGATGGAGTTCACGGGGAAGGCGGTGATGACGGCCGCGCGTGACTGCGCTGCGCCTGGAGCGGTTTCAAGAACCTCGGGCGCTCCCGAGCAGGCAGCGACGACGAGACCGATGGGGACCAGCAGCTGACGCAGCGCCTTCATCACTTCACCTCTTTCGCTTCGATCTTCACCTTCTCGGGAGTCTCGATGACGAACTCGACGCGGCGGTTGTTGGCCCGCCCTGGTTCGGTCGCGTTCGTGTCTGCGGGACGGTCGGGGCCGTAGCCGATGGCCTTGAGCCGCTCGGCCGCCACGCCACCCTTGATGAGGTACTGACGCACCGACTCGGCGCGCTCACCCGACAGCTTCACGTTGTAGTCGCGCTTGCCGCGGTCGTCGGTGTGGCCTTCGACCGTGATGAGGGCGATCTCGGCGTGCGACTTCAACACCGAGGCGACCTGGTCGAGCAGCCCGAATGACTTCGGCAGAATCACCGACTTCGCCGTCGCGAAGTACACGCGGTCCTTGATGACGAGCTTCTCGGCCGTGATGACGACGAGCTGCTTCTTCGCCTTCGGGCAGCCCTGGTTCGCCGGGTCTCCGGCTTCGTCGGGGCAGTTGTCGACGGCGTCTTCCACGGTGTCGGCGTCGCGGTCCTTCACGGGGCAGCCCTTGCGCTCGACCGGGCCCGCTTCGTTCGGGCACGCGTCGTCGGCGTCTTCGACCGTGTCCTTGTCGGCGTCACGAATCGGGCAGCCCTGACGCTCCTTGAGGCCGGGCTCGCTCGGGCACTTGTCGTCTGCGTCGATGATGCCGTCCTTGTCGGAGTCGGGCGGCGGCGGCGGCGGCGGGCAGCCCTTGAACTCGGCCACGCCCTTCACGCGCACGCACTTGTCGGCCCCGTCGAGAATGCCGTCGCCGTCGTCGTCCGGGTCCGGGCAGCCGTCGTCGTCTTTCCACCCGTCTTTGTCTTCGGGCTCGAGCGCGCAGACGTCGACGCGGTTCTTGAGGCCGTCGCCGTCGTCGTCGAGGTCGGGGCAATCGGTCGGCACGTGCTTCTCGCCGGGCAGACAGACGTCACGCTTCGGCGCGAGGTTGGCGCCCAGCATCAGCCGGAACGCGGGCGTACCGGGCAGCTGACCGAAGCCGGGGCCACCGAGCACGAAGAGCTCGAGCAGCCACACCGGGTAACGCGCTCCGAGGAGCAGCTCGAAGCCCACGGGCGTGGAGCCCTTCTCGAGCGGAATGCCCAGGTGCGCCGAGCCTTCGAGGTGCAGCTTCTCGAGCACCGTCGTGCTGGCGATGAGGCGGGTCGACAGCTGGTGACCGACGCTGTCCTTGATGGTGGCGGTGCCAGACGAGAGGACGACGTTCGACGGGCGAATCCACCCGGCGACTTCTCCGCCGAGGCGGAACTTGCCGAAATCCCGGCCTGCGGAGAGCGACGGAACGGCGGCGAACTCGCGGGAGAGCGTCGCACCCGTGGCGAGCGGCAACACGAGCGCCAGGCCGAAGGCCACGTCGAGCGGAGCGTCTTCGAGCGCGAGTCCGCCCTTCTTCTGGCTCAGCAGCCCCAGCCGGCCGTGGAGAATCGGCGTCGAGATGCCGATGGAGTCGGGCCGCGGCAACATGGGAAACTGGTCACCGCCCTGGAAGAGAATGATGGGCAGCTCGACGCTCGCCTGCAGCCACGGGGTGATGCCGTAGCCAGCCGCGAGGTGCGTGGTGAAGCGCGGGCCGACGACGGCGCCGAGGCGCGAGCTGTCGACGTACACGAGCAGCGGGTTGTGCTCGTAGTGAAAGCCGAGCAGCAGGTGCAGCTGGCCCTTGTCGAGCAGATCACCGCTCGCCGAAGCGAGGCCCTTTCGCACGCCGCTGTTGAACTGAAACCGCTCGAGCCGGAACTCCGAGACCTGCGCAGACGCGGTCGTCGCCAGCAGGCAAACGAGGAGCGCAAAACGGAGAAGGCGGGGGCCGACAGTCATCTCTTGAACTCCTCGAGCCGACCCCCACCTCGTCGGCTACCAGCGGAATACTCCACCCGAGTCAAAATGCGAAAGTGGGTCGGTGGAGCCACCGCGCATGATTCGTTCGGCATGCGTGGTTGCGCAAGTTTGCGTGCGGGGGAGAGTCGCTGATCACTCCCATGTTCGAGTGATCGATTCGCCGACTGTCGTCCGTCATCGCCGATGAGCGGCGTCAGGTCGGCCCGACGCTCGGCACGAACGTTCTTCTCGGTGCTTCAGCGACCTGGTCAGAAGACGCGCACGGCTGATCAGCGCGTGCGGATCAGCTCAGCCGTCTGCCCACCGGCCTGCGCGGTCAGCTTGCGCGCGAACGCCTGGTCGACCTCGAGCAGCCACGTGCGAAACGCGGAGTAGTCCTTCACCGCGATGCGCGCCTTGGCCATCACCATCTCGCCGACGACGCGCAGCTTTCCGTCCTTCCACGTCGCTTCGATGGTCAGCGTGCCGAACGGGCTCTGCGCGACGAACTTCGGCGGCAGCTCACCAGCGGTCCACGAGGGCGGGAACGAGTACGTGTACTCGAAGCGGTTGGTCCACACGCTCTGGAAGACGACATCGCTGCTGCGCTCCGAGAGCGGCGCCATCACCTGCGTGAACGCGCGGCTCGCACCGAAGGGGAAGAAGCGCAGAAACCCGGCGCCCGCTTCCGCGTAGCGCGGCATCGCCATCTTGAAGCTCATCGTCACGGGCTGCTCGAGCTTCGTGGTGTCGTTGATGGTGAGGTCGCTCGCCGAGACGCCGGGGAACGAGTTCGCCCAGACCTGTTCGAAGGTCGCCTGCCGCGTCGCCGCGGTCTGGTACTGCCTGCGCAGCTCGGGCGCCGACTGCCCCATCGCGAGGACGGAGCCCTTCGCCGTCGCGCTGCCATCGGGCTTGAGCGTCACGTCCAGGGTGACGGTGGTGGTGTTGTCAGCGGGGTTCGCCTCGGGCGTGACGAGGAAGCGGCTCTTTCCCTCGGGCTCGACGACGAGCACGTTCGCCACGCGATCGGCCGCGGGCACCTCTTTGCTGCCGTGAAAGTCGGCGGTGCCATCGAGGTAGAGGTCGAGCGACGGCACGTAGGCAATGGCGTGGTTGAACGCCGCGAGCGACGCGGGCTCGGGTGGCAGCGTGCCGAGGTTGCGCATGCGCAGCAGCACCAGGCGCGCGTCGACTCCGCCGAGCTTCAGCATCGCGACGATGAGCGACGCCTTGTCCTTGCAGTCACCGAAGCGGCGCGCGAGCACGCGGTCGACGCGGTACGGCTTGTACCCGTGAATGCCGAACTCGAGCGCCACGTAGCGCGTGTTCGTCACGACGAAGCCGTAGATGGCGCCCACCACGTCGGCGGTCTTCTTGCGGTCGATGCCCTTGAGCACGGTGTCGACCGTCTTCTGCAGTTCGTCGTTCGTCGTGAGCTGGTCTCGCACGAGGCCCCACCAGTAGCGGCCGACCGCGTCCCAGCTCTGGTACGTCGACAGATGGAGCGGTGTGGCGATCTCGGCCCAGCCCGGCATCTGCGGCTCGGGGATCACCTTCTTCACGTCGTCGGCTTCGAAGCGGTACACGGTCCGATCGCCCTTCGTCTCCTGGCTCGTCTTCACCCACGCCGGCAGCGTCGACGCGTTCCACGCGAGCGGCCGTGACGCCGGCATGTCGACGATGAAGCGGTAGCGCTTCTTGGGCATCGTCGATTGCACGGCGTCGACGTCACCCCAGTAGTCCGAGAGCAGGTTCTCGAGCGAGGTGTCGTCGAGGCGCCACTGCAGCTCGAGCACGTCGCCGGCTGCGAGCGCGGGGAACGTCAGCACTCGCGCGCGCGCGTCGTAATACATGCCGGTCCACGGCTCGTTGATGTTGCGCTCTCCGTCACCGAAGGAGTCGACGATGCTGCCGTCGGGCTTCGTGATGCGCGCCTTGAGCACGCGCACTTCCTGACGGTCGGGCGAGTACGTGATGGGCAGCTGACGGAACGCGTCGACGCCGCGCTGGTTGAACACCTTCACCACCAGCTGCTGAAACCGTGACGACAGGCCGCTCGTCTGCACCTTCACCGCGGTGACGTCGACGATGGTGACGGCGTCTTCGTTCTTCATCGCGTTGACGGCTTCGAGGAAGGGACCCGCCGCGATGGCGTGTGGCGTGGAACCGTCGAGCTCGTCACCGCGCAGCGTGCGCACGAGCTCTTTCAGCGCCGGGTTCTGCGGGCGCAGCTTGAGCGAGGTGCTGAAGGCCGCGAGCGCCGCGTCTCTGTCGCCGAGGTGCAGCAGCGCCCTGCCCTCGCGCTCGTGCACGTCGTGCTCTTCGGGAGACAACGTCTTCGCCTGCTCGAACGACGCGCGCGCATCGGCCGGTTTCCCGTTCGCGCCCTGAAGCTCGGCGAGGCGCAGCCACGTGCCGAGATCGAGCGGGTCGAGCGCGAGCACCTTCTTGTACTGGTCGATGGCTTCTTCGACGCGGCCCAGGTCGGCCAGCATCGACGCGAGCGAGCGCCGCGTCGCGGTGTCGTCGAAGCGCAACGAGAGCGCCATGCGGGCCCGCGCCATCGCCTCTTCGATTCGGTCGGCGCGGCGAGACGCTCCCACGGCCTCACGAGCGACGGTGGGCACGAGATGCAGGCGCGTGAAGGCCTGCTCGACGGTGTGCGCCGAGGCAACTCGTTCTCCCAGGGCTTCGAGCGCACGCGACTTCACCAGCCAGGCCGCGGCGAAGTCGGGGTTCTCGAGCAACAGCGCGTCGGAGAGCTCGAGCGCACGGGCTGGATGCTC
This sequence comes from Archangium gephyra, assembly GCA_943370055.1. GTDB lineage: Bacteria > Myxococcota > Myxococcia > Myxococcales > Myxococcaceae > Xiheimicrobium > Xiheimicrobium gephyra_A. The sequence goes on along the minus strand of CALRPN020000095.1, from coordinate 10,709 downwards.
GAGGTTGAGCTCGTGCTGCGCCAGCGAGAGGCGAACCAGAGCGTTCTTTGGATCAACCGAGAGAGCGCGCTCGAGGAACTTGCGGCGCAGGTTGGGCTCGTCGGTCTGCAGCTGCGCGGCCACCAACTGCACCATCACGTCCTGCGGCCTGGCCTCTGCGGCCTTCGAGGCTTCGAGCATGGGCGTGCGGTCCTTCTCTTCGAAAGCACGCGTCCAATTGAGAATCACGGCAGCGTCGATGCGCAGCTCGGCGTCATCGGGCGACGCGGCGAGACGAGCGAGCACGGCGTCACTGAGCGACGGCAGCTTCTGCGGCGACGGCGCGCTGCCCTTCTCGAGCGGCGGCACCGTGTCGGGCAACGTCACCGTGAACGAGCCCGGCGTGCCTTCTGGTTTCTCGGCGCGGAACGCGAACCCGAACGGGCCCTTCTCCTGACAGACCTTCAGCAGCACGCGGTTGAAGCCCTTGCGCAGCTTCACCTCGAGCCGGTGCTGATCAGGCCGCGGCTGGTTGTAGCGGTCGCTCGAGGCCACCTTCACGCCGTTCACGAAGAGCCTGAACCCGCCCGAGGTGCCGAGCGAGAGCTGCGCCTTCATCTCGGCCGACGCTTGAAGCCAGGTGAGCGCGTAACCGACGGCCTCGGTCGATGGGCGCAACGGAACCGAGAGATCGACCGACCCATCGGGGCTCTTCGCGGCCGGCTTTCGCCAGCTCACCTCGTGGCCCTTCGAGGGGTAGCTCGTCTTCAGGTCGGGCGCAGCCTCAGGCCCGAAGTCGGTGTCGCAGCCGCCTTTGCCTTCGTTGTCGAAGCCGCCGACGACGTACCAGTCCTGCACGAAGCCGAGGTCGCGCATGATGTCCTGCGCACGCACGGTGCGGCCTCGCGCGCGCTCGACGTCGATGAGCAGCTCACGCACCAGCGCGCGAACGTTCGGGTCGGTGGAGCGCCGCGCCGCGATGGTGAAATACGGCTCGGCCAGCAGGTTGAGATCGTCGACCTCGTCCATGAGGCCGTGCAGGCGAATGAGAGAAGCCGCTCCCCGTGGCTCGTTGGCGCGGCTCAGCGCGACCTTCGCGAGCGCCTCGGCCTGGTCGGTGACGGGACTGTCGAGGCGGCCCAACAACAAGAGAGGAACGAAGATGAAGGAAGTGACCATTGATTTTGGGAAACCTTCAACAAACGTTGAGCAAATCGCATTGCGCCTGCGGGGCCATCTTCGTATCCAGTGTCCGTCGCAAAGACGAGGTGATGCTTCGGGGTCGAAAGCCGAAGCTCCAACGGCGCTGTGTGCTCCCCCGACGCACAGCGCCGTTGTTCTTTTCCAACGACACTGTCCACCAAACCTCAACATCGGGGGCGTAGGGTCGGGCCCGTGAGTTCGGCGACCCGCACCGTGTTGATCGTTGACGACGAACCGTCGATTCGCCGGTGCATCAAGCGAGTGCTCGAGCGTGAAGGCTATGCCGTCGTCGGAGCAGCGACTGGCGAAGAAGCGGTCGAAGCCCTCGGCTCGGGACCCATCGACGTGGTGCTGCTCGATTGCACGATGCCGGACGGAAGCGGTGTCGAGCTGGTTCCGAGACTTCGTGCTGCGCGCGCGGGTGTGCCGATCCTCTTTCATACGGGTAGTGACGTGACCGCCGAAGACCGGCTGTTGGTCGAGGGCGTGCTCCCCAAACCAGCCAGCGCAGAAGAACTCAGCCTCGTGCTGCACGGCATCACTGGCTGATACTTCGCTCCGATGTCGCCTGCGTGCTGGAGTCGGGCGTGTTCGGGCCGGACTCGGGGTGTCGGGTGTTTCGCAACGTCTGTGCAGTTTTCGTGGTCGCTGCCGCCGCGTGCGGAAAGCCGTCGCCTGGGCCACAGGTACCAGTCGAGGTCTGTGACAACAGCCTCGATGACGATGGCAACGGCAAGCTCGACTGTCTCGACCCCGCGTGTTTCCAGGCGCCCGCGTGCGTGGTGGTGAAAAAGGAAGACTGCGCCAACACAATCGATGACGACGGGAACGGCGTCGCAGATTGTGAAGACCTTCGGTGTGAAGGCCAGATGTGCGCGGAGGATTGTCTCTGTCTCGGTGGGAGGAGAACTTCGACCGGCGCTGGCGGCGGCTCTGCAGGTGGAAGTGCTGGCGGATCGGCAGCGGGCGGCGTGGCGGGTGGTGACGCCGGCGGATCGACGGCGGGCGGATCAGCGGCGGGCGGATCGACGGCGGGCGGATCGACGGCGGGCGGATCAGCAGCGGGTGGATCAGCGGCGGGTGGATCAACGGCGGGTGGATTGACGGCAGGCGGTTCCACAGCAGGCGGTTCCACAGCAGGCGGTTCTGCAGCAGGCGGTTCCACAGCAGGCGGTTCTGCAGCAGGCGGTTCTGCAGCAGGCGGTTCTGCAGGCGGAGCGGTCTTCACGACCTACACCAAGTCGACCATCACCCAGGCGTGCGACTCGATGACCTCCGCGACGTCCATCGCGCCCGTGGGCGGTTTCACGGACGACTCCGCGACCGCACTCGCGGCACTCCCCTTCCCCTTCACGTTCTTCGGCAGCCCTGTCACGACGTACTCGGCCTCGTCCAACGGAGCGCTGAGCTTCACGTCACTCATCACCACGCAGCTCGGCACGACGATTCCCCGCGCTGCGTTCCCCAACAACCTCATCGCCGTGTTCTGGGACGACCTGAACGTCAACCTCGCTTCGCGCGTGAAGGTGCTCACCATCGGCTCCGCGCCGACGCGTCGCTTCGTCGTCGAGTGGTCCGGCTTCGGCTTCCTCGCGGGCGGGGGCATCGGCGCCGAACGCCTCACCTTCCAGGTGAAGCTCTTCGAAGAGACGAACGTGGTCGAGCTGCACTACTGCGCCCTGCAGGACAACGGCGGCTCCATCTCCCGTGTCTCGGGCTCGGAGGCGACCGTCGGTCTCGAGAACTCGACCGGCCTCGTCGGCCTTCAGCACTCGGCCGACATGGCGAACTCGGTGAGCAGCACGACGGCCCTGCGCTTCGTGCCCGCGCCGTGAAAGCGGAGCCGAGCACCGCGCAAGCCGGTTCCCAATCGAGTCAGTGGTACGCGCGCGCCTGCAGGTTGAACAGGTGCGCGTAGCGGCCATTGGCCGCGAGCAGATCCTCGTGGGTGCCGAGCTCGCGCAGCTTTCCGCCTTCGAGCACCGCGATGCGATCGGCCATGCGCACGGTCGAGAACCGGTGGCTGATGATGATGGCCGAGCGTGATGCGGCGAGCGCGCGGAACCGCTCGAACAGCGCGACCTCGGCCTCTGCGTCGATGGCAGCCGTCGGCTCGTCGAGCACCAGCAGCGACGCGTTCTCGCGCATGAACGCACGCGACACGGCCAGCTTCTGCCACTGCCCACCCGACAGCTCGTGGCCCTTCTCGAACCAGCCGCCCAGCGTCGTGTCGTACTGCTTCGGCAGCGCCTCGATGACCGCCTTCGCGCCACCCGCCTCGGCCGCGCGCACGATGGCCGGCCGGTCTTCGAGCAACGAAGGCTCACCCAGGCCAACGTTCTCGGCGGCGGTGAACTGATACCGAACGAAGTCCTGAAACACGGCGCCGATTCGCGCACGCAGCTCATCGACGTCGAGGTCACGAAGGTCGACCCCGCCGAGGCGAATGCTGCCCGACGTGGGCTCGTAGAGGCGCAGCAGCAGCTTGATGAGCGTCGACTTGCCCGCGCCGTTCTCTCCGACGAGCGCCAGCTTCTCACCCGGAGCGATGGTGAGCGTGACGTCGTCGAGCGCGAGCTCCGACTTGCCGGGGTAGCGGAACGACACATGGTCGAGCTCGAGCGCCATCGCGCCCTTCGGCAGGGGAACCGGCACGCCGCGCGGCTTCTCGGCCGTCGTCGGCAACGCGAAGAACGCGTCGAGGTTCGAGAGGAACAGCGCGTCTTCGTACATGCCCGCGATGGCGCTCAGCACGGCCTCGAACGCGCCCTGGCCCTGACGAAACACGGCGATGGAGAGCGTCAGGTCGCCCACCGACACCAGCCCCTGCGCCGCGCGGCCTGCGACCACCACGAAGCAGACGTAGAACGCGGCGAGCGACAACGCGCCCAGCACCGCGCCGTAGAGCAGCCGTTTGTTCGCCAGCCGCCGATCCTCCGAGAGGAACTTGGCGAACAGGTTGCGATAGCGGCCCAGCACGAGCGGACCCAGGCCGAACAGCTTCACCTCTTTCACCGTCGAGTCCCGCGTGAGAATCCACTCGAGGTAGTTGAGCCGCCGGCCTTCGGGCGCGCGCCACGAGTACAGCTTGAACGCCTCACCCGACAGCTTCGTCTCGGCGAAGAACGCAGGCAGCGCGGCAGCGAGCAGCAGCAACGTGCTCCACCAGCTGATGTGCCAGAGCAGCACCGCGAACGTCGAGAGGGTGATGAGCTGCCGCACCACCGTGACCGCCGCCATCGCGAGCGAGAGCGGACGTGACGCCGACTCGCGCCGCGCGTTCTGCATGACGTCGTAGGTGTTCGAGTCTTCGAAGTGCCGCAGCTCGAGCGTCAACGCCTTCTCGAGCAGCCGCTCGTTGAGCAGGTTGCCGAGCCGCGCGCGCAAGAGCTCCCTCGACAACGCCATCAGCCGAGTCGTCAGCAGCACCGTGAGCGCGAGCCCGAGCTCCCACACCACGTAGCGCATGACCTGTTGGCGCGTGTCCTCGGAGGGCGACTTCGCGGCGTTCACGACCGCGTCGATGATCAGCTTCCCCACCCACGCCATCGCCGCCGGCAACACTGCCTGCACGAGGGTCAGCGCGGCCTGCGCGAGCGCGTTGGTGCGGTCGGCCTGCCAGACGAGTGAGAGGGCGCGGGGAAGTTGGTTGAGCAGCTCTCTGGTCGAGAGCTTCGTGTCGCGTGCGGCCATCGCCGTCACGTAGCGCAGCGTTTCCCCAAACGCCTCGCTCGTTCGGCGCGCACTGCCACGTCAGGGAGGAATTGCGGCGGCGTCTTCGTCGGCATGCGCTCCGCCTCCCACCTCCGTCGTGCTGATGCCGCGGCGGTGGTGCGCGCGGCGTGAGCGCAGCTTTCTCACCTCACCACCAACCGGGCTGACTGCTGGAGCAGCACTGGGGCTTGCACCTCCGGTCATCGGGTTCGATTCCCGATCGGTCCACTCATCATCACTGCCCTGTCCGGCGGATTCCGGCACCGTGGTTGCGAACCACGGCACTGCGGAGGTTCGACTCCTCCACGGGGCACACCCACATGTGACACTGGCGTTCGTCACTCCTTTCATCGGAAACTCGTTCTCCGAGCAACGGAGGGGCGGTACGGAAGCAGTGTAGTTTTTCATTCCCACCACATGGGCTCGTTCAAACTCGCCAGACGCCTTCCTGCGACCTCGATCCTCACCGAGCCGTGGATTGGTACGACCGTCACGGGCCGGCCGGTGGTCGCGCACCTCTGCAAAGAGCCCTGGGCGAAGACGAACTTCACCACGCGCTTCGCCGGCTTCCAGCGCGGGTGGCAGGGGTTGCGGCAGGCGGGCGTCGCGCCGCTCCTCGAGGTGGGCCAGGCGGCGAACGGCGGCCTGTGGGTCGTCGAGGAGTTCATCGAAGGCGAGACGCTGCGCACGCTGATGAACGCCGCGCTCACGCAGAAGACGCCGCTGTCGGTGGCTGAGGCGCTCGCCATCGCGCAGCAGGCCGCCCGCGGGCTCGTCACGCTCTCCAGGCAGATTCCTCCGCTGCATCACGGCGACGTGTGCGGCTCGACCATCATCGTCGGCACCGATGGTGACGTTCGTCTCGGTGGAGTCGGCGTGGCCGAGGCCATCGACGCCGACGCGACGCTGGGCCCCGCGCGCGCCGAGCTCTTCGTCATCGCGCCCGAAGCGCTCTCGCTCGGCAGCACCCCGCAGAGTGACGTCTTCAAGCTGGGGCTCGTGCTACTCGAGCTGCTGACTGGCCGCACCCTCTTCGCCGGCACCTCGCATGCCGAGGTGAAGGCCCGCGCCGAGAAGTACCCGGGGCTGACGCCGCAGCACTTTCCAAACTTCCCTCCCGCCGTCGCCGCCCTGCTTGCAGGCATGCTCGCGAAGGAGCCTTCGGCCCGGCCTGGCTGTGTCGAAGTCGAGAGCGCGCTGGGCAAGGCGCTCGTCGCCGCTGGCGGAAGCGACAACCCGCAGGCCCCGGTCGCTGGTGCCTTCGCCCGGCTCTTCAAGGGCAGAACGCCGATGCTGAAGGGGCTCGAAGGCACTGAGCCGCTCGTGCTCACCCCGCTGGCCTTCCCCGCTGCGCCCGCAGCCGGCGCGTCCGCACCGACGTCTGCCCAGGTCGGCGCGACCAACGCCGATGGCTCCGTCACGCTCGCGAAGGTTCGCACCACGCGCATGACGTCGGAGGAGATGGCCGTCGTCCGCGCGAACGAAGCCGCCGAGGCCGCGCGCGTGGTGGCCGCAGAGTGGACCGCTCGCCACGCCGCCGATGACGGCAACCCGAAGGACTTCGCGCTCGGTCAGCTGCTCATCGAGAAGCAACGCATCAGCGTCGAGCAGGCCGACGCGTCGCTGCAGCAGTCTCAGTCGTTCGGATCGACCCTCTTCTATTCGCTCTGCTTCCTCGGGCACCTCGACGAAGACGAAGGCCTTCCCTACGCGGCCGAGCTGCTCAAGCAGCGCTTCGTCACCGGCCCCCAGCTCATCGAGCTCCGCCTCACGACGGCGAACGCGCCGATGCTGCCGCGCGAGACGGCTGAGCAGTGGCAGGTGGTGCCGCTCAAGCTCGAGGCCGGAGCCCTCACCGTCGCCATCGGCGACCCCGGCCGAATGGACGTGCTCGACGAGGTGAAGCGGCGCGCGAAGGTTCGTGCAGTGAACGCGGTGCGGGCGACGGAGCGGACCCTCACCGAGGGCATCTTGCGCGTGTACGACGGCAAGACGGCGCTGCCCGAGTGGGCCCTGCCGAAGAAGGCACCTCCTGCGCCGTTGCCGCCCCTGTCGCTCGACCCGAACCTGCTGCCGCCGCTCGACGAGCTGCCTGCGCTCGAGGACCTCGGCCTTCCGCCGCCCCCGTCGATGGAGCTGCCGCGCCCCTCGATGGAGCCGCTGCCTCCGATGCCGAGCGCTCCAACAGCCGCACGCGCGCCGATGAGCTCGCCGCCGATGTCGAGGCCGATGCCGTCAGCGCCTCCCGCCGTCGCGCCTCCTGCCGTCGCGCCGCCTCCGCCTGTCGCTGCCCCGACACCCAACCTGCTCGACATCACCTCGCGCCTGTTCGACGCCGTGCTGTCGCTGGTGCCTGAGCGCGGGCCCGAAGGGTCCCGCATGATTGGCCTCGTCCGCGCGGTCGCGAAGCAGGGCGGTGCCAGCGGCCCGCCGCTCGAGCAGCTTCGGCTCTGCGCCAAGGCCATCGTCATCGCCGCGCTGCTCGAGGGGAAACGCGCCTTCGAGACGCCCTCGTTGCCCGCGGTCTCGGCGGTGCTGGGCGCGCACTGGCGGGAGTTCGAGCCGGTGATCAAACCGCTCCTCGATGGCGACGAGACTCCGCCGGCCGATCCACGCACGGTCGTGCTGATGCTCACGTTCTCGCTCGCCGCCTCGCTCGGGCTGGTGCCCGCGAAGCTGCCCGAAGCCGCGAATGCCATCGCGCCGATGAGGTCCCGCTATCCACCCGCGGCCATCGCGGCGCTCGAGGCCGTGCTCTCGCGCTGATCAGCGTGCTCCGTGCTCATGCCGCCGACGGCCAGCGGAGCCACGATGGTCCACGTGCCGATGGTGGCGCCCACCGTGACGAACAACGAGCAGCCACACGCGCCACACGCCGTCGAGCGTGATGCCGCGGGGTCGAGTTCTCCTCGACTGCTCGCGCAACGTCGGGTCAGCGCCAGTCGACCGTTCGCACCGGCGCGTCATTGTAGGCGTTCAGCTTGATGCGCGGGTCGAGCGCCATCTGCTTCTCGGCCGACTTCTCGCGCATCTTCTGATCAGCACCGGTGCACCACCACGCGTCGTGTCCGCCACCCGTGCGGCGGTACGACTTCAGGACGTCGTAGGTCGACCAGTACAGCTCGCCCACCGCTTCGGGCGTGGTGCAGCGCGAGAGGTCGGCGAGGTAGGCGTGCTCGACCTTGTCCTGCTGATCAGGCGTGGCGACGCCGTTCAGGGCGATGGCCGTCATCGCAGCCTTCAGCTCGGGAGAGACCGCGAGCGCCTCGATGCTCGCCGTCATGGAGCCGGCGCTCAGCTCGAGCTTCTTCTCGTCACCCTGCTTCTCGAGCGAACGGTAGGCGCGCGAGCTGGGGAAATCGCTGCCGCCCCACGAGGCGAAGCCGATGCCGTGATGAACGATGGCGCGGTACTCGTCCACCTGCGCAGGCGTCACGGCCTGATCAATCGCGTCCGACAGCGCGCTCTTGATCGACCGGCGCTCGAAGAAGCCGATGCGCTGATCAGCCGCCGCCTTCGCGACGAGGGAGGTGAGCCGCTGCGAGGTCTGGTCGATGGCAGGCATGCGGTAATGTCGGCTCGAGGCACACATCAAGTTCGCCATCATTCCGTAAATGCTGCTGACGTTTTCCGTGGGTCCCGTGTGCGCTCCGGTAGTTGTATGTCGGCCAACCACTGGTGTAGGGCCGCCGGTCCGTGGTCCTCGCCCTCCTGGCCAGCGTGGCGGTGCTGTCGGCTTTGCCCATGCCGGGCGAGGCCGAGGCCCAACGCTTCGATGAAGCGTTCGAGCGGGGCGAGGCGCTGTACGGCAAGGGCGACTACGGCGCGGCCATCTCGCTCTTCCGCGAAGCCGACCGCCTGAAGGTGACGCCCGAGGTCGCGTTCGATCTCGCGCGCAGCTTCGAGAAGCTCGGCGATGTCGCGTTCACCACGCTCTATGACCGGCTCTACGTGGCGCGTGCTCCAGACGCGACCGACGCGCAGGACATCTCGATTCGGGTGAGCCGCACGCTCTCGAACGCCGAGGAGGACGGGAAGAGCTACGTCGAGGTCTTCTCTCCCGGAGCCACCAGCCTCACGGTCGCCGGCCGTCACTTTCCTGCGCCACCTGCAGCGCTCTTCCTCGCGCCCGGGGAATACGTCGTCGAAGGCACGTTCCGCGCGGGCACGAAGACGATGAAGCTTCAGGTGCGCGCCGGCCGCAGCACGAGCGCGTGGTTCGAGCCGGTGAAGCCGCCGTTGATCAAGGCAGATGATCAGGCGCCGCCCGAGTCGGTGCGCATCGACAAGCCCGTCACCCAGCCGACCGGTGCTTCGGGCGCGCGCATCGCGTCGTACGTCGCGATGGGCGTGGGCGCGGCAGCCCTCGGGGCGGGGCTCATCACCGGAGCGATGGCGAACGCCGACGCCACGCGCGCGGCCGACGTGGCGTTGACGGTGCGAGAGGCGCGAGGCGCTGCTGCCGATTCGAACGGCAAGGCCACCATCGCCAACGTGTTGTTCGTCGCAGGTGGGGTCGCTGCCGTGACGGGCGGCGTGCTGTTCCTCGTCTCGATGCCCGAGCCCGGCATGAAGACGGCGGAGCGTGCTCCATGAAGCGCGCCCTGCTCGCCACGGTGCTGCTCGCCAGCTGCAACATGAACGTGGTGGTCGACCCCGAAGGTCATCGCTGCAACGAGCTCGACCTCTGCCCGAGCGGCTTCACCTGCGTGAACTTCGCCTGCCGCGCGAACGGCAGCACTGGTGGCGGAGGCGGCTCCGGAGGGGGCGTCGTCACCACGGCTGGCGGCGACGGAGGCGGCACTGGCGGCGGCTTCGTCGTCGGCGGCGGAGACGCGGGCGGCACGGCGGGTGGCGCTGGTGGTGGAGAGATGCTGGGCGGCGGCGGCGGCGGCGGTGGAGGCGACCTCTGCGCGAACGTCTCGTGCGCCATGGTGCCTCCGGCCACGTGCATGGGCTCGGTCGCGCGCTCCTTCATGGCCCCAGGTCGCTGCGTGCCGACCACCGGGCAGTGCGCGTTCGACAGCTTCGACCTCGACTGCGCTCCGGGCGCGTGTGTCTCGGGCATCTGCCCGCTCACCGTCCGGCAGATCGGCCCGCGCGTTCGTTTCGCCATCAACGCCATCGACCTGGCGCCGGGCTCGACGGGCAACGCGGTGGTCGCGGTGGGCGATCGCAGCAGCGTCAGCCAGTGGAACGGCACCCGGTGGACGACGGTGAATGCGCCCATCGGCAACGTGAAGCTGAACGCGGTGAACTTCACCTCGCAGTCGATGGCGTGGGTCGTCGGCGAAGCGCGCACGGTCTGGCGATGGGACCGAACGGCTGGCACCTTTCTCACCACGCCCGCGCCTGCGATGCCTGCGACCTCGAACCTCATCGGCGTCGACGGCGCCAACGACACCGCCGTGCTCGTCGCCGACACCGCCGGCAACTGGGCGAAGTGGAACGGCACCGCGTGGACGAACGGAGCCCTGCCCACGACCTCGGCCTCGGCCTTCGTGATGACGAGCGTGTGGGTCGACGAGACGCAACGCGAGCGCATCGCCGGCGTCTGCAACAACTCGAGCGGCCTGCGCCGCACCTGCATCGGCTACCGCAACGCGAGCCTTCCTTCGCCGAGCTGGTTCGTCGACGTCGCCGCCAGCGAGACCCGCAGCTGCGTGAGCATCGGGCCCTGGGTCGACGTGCCAGACGCCGGCGGTCAGGACGGGCTCTGCGGCTTCGACGACAACGGCACCATTCGGCACGTCTCGACCGGCAGCTTCACCGCGACCTCTGGCCTCGGGGCGCTCGCCGGAGACGGCATCGTC
>CALRPN020000094.1:0-23842 GCA_943370055.1 Archangium gephyra | reverse complement strand
ACATGAACGACGTGGTGCAGGCCACGCTCACCATCAACGCCGCAGGCAACTTCCGCTCGACGAAGACCACCGCGGGCTTCACGCTTCCCTACAAGGCGCGCGTGAAGGCGAACGGCAAGACGAACGCCATGGCCAGCTCGCAGATGGATGGTGACTGCAACACCTGTCACACGTCGACGGGCCTCAACGCGGCTCCGGGCCGCATCTTCTTCCCGCTCTGATGGCGCCTGTTGCACAGACGTCACGAAACAAGGGATGAAGGCCCAATCGTGTCTCGTCGTCTGCTGCTCGCCGCCCTGTTGCCGAACCTGTGCTTCGCGTGGGGCTTCGACGGTCACCGTCGCCTCGCCTCGATGATGCACGAGCCGTTGCCCGCCAATCACTGCCTCGGCGCCTGGTACTCCTCGCGTCAGACCGCCGCGCTCCGCGAACGGGCGTGCGACCCCGACCGTGAGCGCGTGACGGACCAGACCGAAGCCCCGCGCCACTACCTCGAGGTCGACTGGGTCAATCCTCCGGCCTCGTACCCGCGCGACTGGCAGATGGCCCTGGACCAGCTTCGTCAGAACGCCACCCGCAACGGCACCGTGCCCTGGCGTGTGGAGGAGCAGTACGACCTGCTGGTCGCCGCGTTTCGCGCGCGCAACGCGAGCCAGATTCTCGATCGCACCTATTACATGTCTCACTACGTCACCGATTCGTTCTCGGTGCTGCACAACACGAAGAACTTCGACCCCAACGACGGCCTGCACGCGCGCTGGGAGTCGGACATGTTGAACTTCGCGTCGAACATCGACGGCATCACCACGCAGGCGAGGACGTTCTACGGAACGCCCGGCGTCATCGACCCTCGCCACGCCACCTTCGACATCGTGCTCGTGGGCAACCCGCTCGTGCCCGGCCTCGTCGCCGCAGACGTCGCAGCCGGTGGGCTCGATGCAGGGAGCGGCTATCAGCGGCAGGTCCTGTTCACGCAGTCGCGTGACATGACGGCGAAGCGCTGGGGTGACGCAGTGACGGTGATGGCCTCGCTGATGTGGATGGCGTGGGCCGAAGCCGGAGCTCCCGACCTTCCCGGGTTCACCGCGAGCTGTGGGCGCGGCGTGCCGATGATGCCTGCGGTGCTGCGTGGCTTCCCCACGACGTGGTCGCCGGCGCCTCCCCGGCCCGATGGTGGCGTCGTGGTGGTCGATGCGGGCCGGCCCGACAGCGGCGTGGTGACGGTCGATGCCGGGCCGATGGTCGACGCGGGGCCGAATACGGGTGGTGGTGGCGCGGGTGGTGGCGGAGGCGGCTTCAACGTCGATGGCGGCATCTTCCAACCGTTCGACGCGGGCCTCGGTGGAGAACCTCCTGTCGGCTGCCAGTGTCAGAGCGCTCCCGGGTTCTGGGTGCTGCTCGCTGCGGCGGCGTTGCTTCTTCGTCGGCCGCGCGCCAAAGCCTGAGCGTGCGTTCCTTGCTGCTCGTGTCTCTGCTGCTGTGCTCCGCGTGCCGTGACGAGGGCACGAAGCTGTATGACGACGCGAAGGCGAAACACCTCGCGCTGGTCTCGAAGGCCGAGCGGCCCGACTCGAAGGCGTTCGACGAGGTGCTCGAGACGCTCGCGAAGGTGCCTGCGGGCAGTGCGAAGTCGGCCGAAGCGAAGCAGCTGTCGCAGGCGATTCAGAACGCGCGAGTCCACGTGCGCCGGCCGCTGGCGAAGCTGCACGCCGACGAGTCCGACCTGCCCGAAGACATCAAGGCGCAGACCCGCGCGTGTGCGGCGCTCGCCGAGCTGCTCGCCCGCGATGGTGGAGCGACGCCGAACGTCGTGAAGGCCCTCGACGATTGTCGCAAGCGCATCGAGCGGCTCGACAAGGCGTACCACGACGCGCACGAGCCTCCGGTCGACGACGTGTCACAGCGGCTCGACGTGTTGCTCGACGCCGGGCTGCGCTGATTCAGTCGACCGGCTCCGGTTTTCCGTTTTCGTCCCACGCACGCCCCTTCACCAGCACACCGCCGTCGTAGATGGCGTCGACCCACTTGCGCCCGTTCGGGTGCCAGAGCTCGCGGCGGCCGTGGTGCTCGCCCTTGCGGTAGTTCGTTCGACCCGAGACGCCACCGTCGGGCAGGTAGTCGGTGACCAGGCCGTCCCACTCGCCGTCGCGGTAGCGCGCCTCCTCTTCGAGCGTGCCTTCTCGCGTCCACCGACGTGCCACGCCTGATACCCTGTCGCCGACGTAGTGGGTCTCGCCCAGCTTCGCGCCGTCGTCGTACCAGGCCGTTGACTGGCCCTCGCGGCCTCCATCGACGTACTCGGCTTCGTCCCAATGAACGCCGTTGGGGTGGAAGAGGGTCTGGTGGCCCTGCTGCACGCCGTCGTGAAAGTTCCTCACGGCTGCGACCTGTCCGTTCTCGAACCACTCCCGCTCGGCCCCTTCCTTGTGGTCGCGCACCCAGAACGTCTCGCGCTCCAACTGCCCCGTGGAGAACCAGCTGCGCTCGAGCCCTTCACGCAGCCCTGCCTTCCACGTCACCAGATGTTCGGGCGTCGCTACTTCTGGTGGAAACCACCACGTCTCTTCGCCATCTCGAACGCCGTTGGTGAAGGTCGCGGTGTGGCGCGGCTCGAGCACCCACGTGCCCTCGCGACCGCGAACATCGTCGTCACCAGGTCGCTGGTCGGCGCCGAGCGAGCCGTCGCGGAAGTCGCCCTCGGCGATCTTCTCGCCATCGAGGTTGAAGAACGACCATCGTCCCTGGAGCAGCGCCCCACCGTCAGGCAGCCGCGAGCGGCAGCCTCGTGCTCGCGGGACCTCTTCGCCCTCGAGGAAGGACGCAGCCTCGTGGTTGGCACCGGCGAACTCCTGGCCTTCAGGACAGGGACGCTTCGTGCAACCGGCTGCGACGATGAGCGCAGTGGTGAACAGGGTTCGAATCAAGTCGGTCTCCACTCCGCAAGCAGGGCCCTCGCGCGCGTATGTTCGGGCGCTGCTTCGAGCAACACCTCGAGCGCGGCGCAGGCGTCGTCCGTTCGACCGAGCGTCTTCTGGGCGAGCGCGAGGTTCAGCAACGTCGACGGGTGCGCGCCGTTCTCTGCGAGCGAGCGGCCGTACAGTGCGATGGCCAGGTGCAGCGCGCCGAGGTGATGCGCCGTGATGGCGAGCGAGAAGGGCACGTCGAGCTGCTGCTTGAAGAGAAAATGCCGTTCTCCCGCGCGGGCGAGCAGCGCGACGAGCCTTCCCGCGTCCTGCTCGGTGAGCGCCAGCTCGCGCAGGTGCGGTGAGAGCTGGGCAAGGAGGTCCGGGTCGTCGTGCGTCGTCTCGAGAAAGCCGAGCAGCGCGTGAGCGTCGGGCTTCGCCGCCAGCAGCTCGTTGAAGCGCTCGAGCAGGTGCAGCACTTCGTTGCGACCGCCACGCTGATTCCACGCGTCCGTCAGCCGCGGAGCCTTCGTCGTCGTGAACGCATGGAGCGCGAACACGTCTGACGCCGTCGCTGGACTCGAGTGCTCCCAGCCCTCCGCCAATCGCGCGAGCGCGGTGAAGTCGACGCCCGCCGAGACCGACTCGTGCTGTGCGAGCAGGGGATCCTCGGACGGGCCGCGCGGCGTGACGCCTTTGTCAGCAGCCAGCACGAGCACGGGGCCCTCGAACGCGCCCCGCCACGCCGCGAGCGCCTGCACGGCTCCAACCGGAACGAGGAAGGTGCCAGGACCTCTTCCTTCCAGCTCCGGCCGCGCGCTCGTCGGCTCGTAGCGCCACGCCCAGGGCGTCTGCGTCACGTCGACCAGCCCCTCGAGCACATCACCCGACTCCGTCACCCGGAAGGCGCGGTGGGGCAGGGAGTCGAAGAGATAGTGGGCCAGCAGCACGGTCGCTCCACGTCGTGGCGTCGGCGCCAGCGCATCGAAGACCTCGAACGAGAGCCGGCCCGTCTCTGCGAGCGCCGCGAGCTGCGGCTGCTCCGCCAACGCGCGCACGTTCGACGGCGCTACGTCAGCCAGCACGACGTTCGCCTCGACACCTCGCGCTTCGAGCTTCGGCAGCAGATGAAAGCCGAGGCGGCCCGTTCCCGCGCCCACGTCGATGACGGTGACCGGTCCTCCAACGTCTTTCGCGAACGCCGCGATGAGCCCGGACTCGACGTCGGCCAGCAGCGGACAGGTCGTCGCGCGCCACGGCACGATGCCCTCGCTCCAGGCGCGCATGCCCATCGCCTCGTAGACATCAGTCTGCCGGGTGAAGAGCGGGCTCTGGTGGAGCGGTGTGAACACGGCGTGCACTGTGACAAACCTGTGCGTTGAGCGCTGCGATTGACGGCGTCGTCGAACGTTCGCTAACCCCCGCACTCCGCCTCTTCTGGAGCCCACATGACCCGCCTCGCGCCTCTCCTCCTCACCGTCCTCGCTTGTTGCGGTACGCCATCGAAGCAGGGTCCCACGGCTGGTGGCAGCGCGTCGGATACAGGCGGGGCCGGCGCCGCTGCGGGCGGAAGCGCGTCTGCGGGTGGAAGCTCGAACGCGCTCACCGCGGGTGGCACCGCGAGCACTGGCGGTGGCGCGACGGCTGGCGGAACCGCGGCTGCGGGTGGCTCAGCGAGCGCTGGTGGCACGGCGGGAGGGACGACGAGCGCCGGAGGAACGGCAGCGGCGGGTGGCACCGCGAGTGCGGGCGGCACGGCCGGTGGCGCAGCGCGCGCGGGCGGAAGCGCAGCCGGCGGAAGCGCTGCTGGTGGAAGCGCAGGGCCAGCCGACGCTGGTGTCAGCATCGTGCGCTTCATCGCGGTCGGCGATACGGGCAAGGGCAACACAGGCCAGAACGCAGTCGGCCAGGCGATGGGCACCATCTGCGCCCAGCGTGGCTGCGACTTCGTGGTGCTGCTCGGCGACAACTTCTACCCGACGGGCGTCTCCTCGGTGACCGACCCGCAGTGGCAGACCGCGTTCGTGCAGCCGTACAGCACCGTCAACGCGCCGTTCTACGCGGTGCTCGGCAATCACGACTACGGTGGCGATGGCGCTGGCTACGAGGCAGCACGCGCCGACAACGAGGTGGCCTACTCGCAGGTCAACCCCAAGTGGCGCATGCCGGCGCTGCACTATCGCTTCACGCAGGCCCACGCCGAGTTCTTCGCCCTCGACACCAACCGCAGCTTCTGGGGCCCGAACGGAAGCGGCGACGCGCAGACCCGTACCGACATCAACGCCTGGCTCGCCGCCTCGACCGCGACGTGGAAGATCGCCCTCGGCCACCACCCCTACAAATCGAACGGCCCACACGGCAACGCCGGCAACTACGACTGCCGCGAGATTCTGGGCCAGTGCGTCTCGCTGCCGCTCTTCACCGATGGTCGCCACATCAAGAGCTTCCTCGAGACCATCGTCTGCGGCCGCGCCGACGTGTACCTCTCGGGCCACGACCATTCGTTGCAGTGGCTCACGCCGACCTGCAACGGCACGCACCTGATGGTCTCGGGTGGCGGCGCCTCGGCAACCACCAACGACATGAAGAACCCGGTGCACTACCAGACGACCGACCTGGGCTTCCTCTACGTCGAGCTCAACGGCCGCACCTTCACCGGCACGTTCTACGGAGAGACCGGCAACGTGCTCTTCACCCGCAGCTTCACCAAGTGAAGACGCCGGCCACCGAGTTCCTCGACGAGAAGGCGGTGCGCTACGAGACGCATCGCTTCGACTACGTCGAGAAGGGTGGCACCTCGCACTCGAGCCAGATGCTGGGAGTCGACGAGCACCACGTCGTGAAGACGCTCGTGTTCGAAGACGAAGCGAAGCAGCCGCTGCTGGTGCTCATGCACGGAGACAAACGCGTCTCGACGAAGCAGCTCGCGCGGCAGCTCTCACGCAAGTCGGTGGCGGCGTGCGCTCCAGAGGTCGCGCAGCGCCACACGGGCTACCTCGTCGGAGGGACGTCGCCGTTTGGGACGAAGAAGGCGATGCCCATCGCGTGCGAGCGCTCCATCACCACGCTCGAGCGGCTCTTCATCAACGGCGGCGGCCGTGGGTTCCTCGTCTCGATGACGCCAGCAGAGCTCGTGCGCGTGTTGACGCCCACGCTCGTCGACTGCGCGCAGGACTGAATCAGAAGAACGCGAGGCCGGCGCCGACGACGCCCGTCACCTGTGGCACCTCGGTGCAGCAGTTCCCCGGCAGCGCGCGGTAGCGGACCTCGGCCTCGAGGAAGAAGTGCTTCCCGAAGAAGACGTCGACGCCGCCAGCGCCCACCACGCCGACCGTCAACGCGTTGGGCCGCGAGTCAGCCATGGTGCCCGACAGACTCGCCGAGAGGTACGGCTTCACCTTCCAGTCTCCGCCGGCGAGCCACACCTTCGCGCCGATGACGTCGAACGAACGGCTGTCGTTGCGAAGCTCGACGTCACTGCGCAGCGCGAACCAGCGCGAGAGCCGCGCCTCGAGGCCTGCCGAGTGCGTGAAGCGCGCGCCGCTGAAGCCCACCGAGTTGCCCGTGGCCGTGAAGACGCCCGACATGCCCGGCGTGTACTTGATGCCGATGAGCGCCGGCCGCTCGGGCACAGGCTCCTTCACCCTCACCGTGCGCGTCACGACCTGGGGAGGCGGCTGCTGCACGACGGGCGCGGGCTGCACGTACACCGGCGCGGGCTGCACGTAGACGGGCTGCGCCTGCACCATGGGCGGAGGAGGCATCACCACCGCAGGCTGCTGGTACACGACCGGCGGCGGCTGCACGTAGATGGGCGCGGGCTGCACGTAGACCGCCGGAGGACCCACCACGACGTGCCGCCGCGCGTGGTGATGCACGCCAAACCCGAAGCTGAGGCTCGAACTCGAGCCGAACAGGTTGAGCTCGACGTGGCTCTGCGCACTCGCCACGCCCGCCGCCGTCAGCACCACCGCCAAGACCGCTGCCTGCACCGTTCGCATGACCGGTTCGTTGCCGCACGCCCGAAAGGCGATCTGCGGTCGCGTCTGATGGAGTGGAAAATGGAGATAAAAAAAGACGCGCCGACTTCACCCCCGCGGGAAGCCGGCGCGTCTGGGTGCATCGAAACGTTCGATGCTGCCGGGGCCTCACCTTCCAAGGCCCGTACCAGTCAGCTCTAGCTGACAAGGTGTTGAAAGTACGTGGAGTGCGTGAAGGTCGTGCGCAAAGCCTGCGAAACCCCATGCCAACCCGATGAAACTGCGCGGATCAGAATGATGAAAGCCGTCGGGAAACACCCTAGAAGGCCGTCCTCGTTGAACCTTGGGGCGTCGTCTAAGGGTAGGACATCAGACTTTGACTCTGAGTATCGTGGTTCGAATCCACGCGCCCCAGCTGAGCTTTTCTGTGAGTTCTCAACGCGGCGCGTACCTTTCCCTGCGTTTCCTCCGGTGACGGCGCGAGTGAACCCGGTACACTCCCCACTTCGAGTCAGGCGGTCCTTCACGACGTTTCGGCTGGGGGAGGCAGCATGGCAGCGGGGAAGGAGCTGCAACTGGTCGCGGTCGGCTCCGTGTCGGCAGCGGCTTTGCGCGAATTGGAAGGGCCCATTCAACAGGTCCTGACCATCGGCACGTACCTGGGCAAGGTGAACCTCGGCACGCCGAGCTACGCCTTCAACAAAGACCGGAACCAGTACCACACGACCGCCATCATGCGGCGGCTGCTCACCATTCGAGATCCGGGCGCGCTCAACATCATGGGCGTCACCGACGGCGACCTCTTCACGCCAGACACGCCGTTCGTCTTCGGAGAGGCCGACCGCGATTCCCACGTCTCGGTGCTCTCGCTCTTCCGCATCAAAGGTGACTCCGAGTCTGCGCGTCGGCGCGTGTACGTCGAGGCGGTGCATCAGGCTGGTCACCTCGTCGGCCTCTCGTACTGTGAAGACCCACGCTGCGTGATGTCGCTCGCCACGAGCCTCGCCGAGGCCGAGCGTCGTCAGATGCAGCTGTGCAACAACTGCCGGAACGAGCTGGTGCGAATTCGCCGCGTGTGAGCGGCGCCTGCCTCGCGGCTTGCCTCTGGCCCCGTTTGTGAACATGTGCTGGCCGCGGCGCGTCAGTGGCGTCGCATCACAGCGTTCACGGGAGCTTCCCTCGATGAGTCGTCCTCTTGAGTCTGGCATCGCTGTCGTGGCCCTCTGCCTGGGGTTGTCGAGCTGCTTCCTCATTCCAGGAGGCGGTGGCGGCGGCGGCACCGGAGGCGGCACGGCGTCGAACTCCTTCACTTCGGGGTTCGCGACCGTTCGAAAAGATGACCGCAACCTGTTCGTCACCGACGAGCGTGACGTGAACACGCCGGTGCAGCTCACCTCGACGGGCGGCGTCTCGATGCCCTCGTTCTCGCGTGATGGCCGGCAGGTGGTGTTCGCGCGCAAGGTGGGCCAGGACTCCGAGCTCGCCCTCGTGGCGGTCAGCGGTGGCACGGCGACGACGGTGCTGCGCAGCACCACGACGCAGCAGAACTTCCGCACGCCCGTCTTCTCGCCCGACGGGCAGCGCATCGCCTTCGCGTACGACGAGAACGCCACCAGCTCGAGCGTCGGCGTCGTGAACGTCGACGGCTCAGGCTTCCGCAAGGTCGCCGGGGGTGGCGCGCTCGCCTACGCCTCTCCGTCGTGGTTCCCCGATGGGCTGTCGCTGCTCGTGTCGACGGGCAATGCAGGTCTCATGCAGACGCAGGTCGAGCGGGTCGACGTCGCCACGGGAGCGCCCACCTCCATCACCAACACGCTCGGCAACGAAGCCCTCTCCATCGCGAGCCGCATCGTGGTCTCGCCCGACGGCAGGCTCGCCGCGTTCGATGGCCGTGTCTCGTCCGGCGTCACGCGCATCTTCGTGCTCGACCTCTCGACGCGCATGGTGACGCGGCAGCGCAACCCGTCGAGCGGCGCGGTGAACGACAGCGCCCCGGCGTGGGTGAGCGCGAACGTCTTCGTCTTCTCGTCCGACGAAGGCGGCGCCGACCAGGTGTACCGGCAGACGGTGGGCGGCACGAACACGGTGCTCGCCGTTCCGCTGGCCATCGAGCCTGCGTACATCGCCGCGCCCGTCGTCGCCGATGGGGGCATTCCCGATGGTGGTCCGTGATGACGCCTGCGGCCGTGGGCCAGGCGTGGATCGACGCCTTCAACGCGCACGACGTCGAGCGGCTGCTCTCGCTCTACGCCGATGCCTGCACGCACACCTCACCGAAGATTCGCACGCTGCACCCCGAGACCGGCGGCAAGCTCGTCGGCAAACCGGCGCTGCGCACCTGGTGGACCGACGCCATCAAGCGTCTGCCCGGCCTTCGCTACGAGCTCACCGCGCTGACGGCCAACGACGAGCGCGTGGTGCTCGAGTACACGCGGCACGCGCCGAACGACGCGCCGATGCCGGTCGCCGAGGCCTTCGACGTGAAGCAGGGCCGCATCGTCGCCAGTCGTGTCTTCCACGGATGAGACGCGTGGCGCCGCTGCGTGAGGCGGCAGACTCGTTGCCTGACGTGCGTGATGGGCTGACGCGGCTCGAGCGGGTGGTGCTCTCGACGCTCCAGGCGTGTCAGGTCGAACTTGGCGGGCGCTCCGTGCCGACCGCGATGCTGTACGGCCGGGTGCTCGAACACGTCCCGGTGTCGCAAGACGAGCTGCAGCAGGTGCTCATTCGGCTTGGTGCGCGTCAGGCCTCTGACGGTTCTCGCCGCTGAAGACGCTGATCCCGTGGCACTCCGATTGAACACTGCCCTCCCCATGGCGGGGTCGGCGGCATGAACTCTTCGGAAACCCTTTCTCAGCTCGTGGGTCAAACTCTGACCGGAGTCGCCGAGGACCTTGCCGCGGCGCGGCTGGCCGTGCGCGATGGCGTCGCGCGGCTGACTGGTAACTTCTACGAGTTTCGTGAGCGGCTGAAGCGGCAGGGCGAAGAGCTGCAGGCGGTCGCGCGGACGCTCGAAGGCAACAAGGCCGAGGGCGACTCGGGCTTCATTCAAGACATGAACGGCATCGTCACGCGGTTCGTCGACGACCTCGTGATGGTGAGCGCGTCGAGTGTGCGCCTCGTGCAGCGGGTGGACGAGATGGGCGTCGACATCGAGCAGGTGATGCGCAACCTCGAGCGCATCGAGTCGCTCGCGTCAGAGACCCGCTTCATCGCCCTCAACGCCCGCATCGAAGCGCACCGCGCCGGAGACGTGGGCATGACGTTCAGGGTCGTCGCCGACGAAGTGAAGTCCCTCGCCGACGACGCGACCTCGTTCTCGGCCCAGATTCGCAACCTCGTCGAGCGCACGCAGGGGCGGCTCTTCGAGTCGAGGATCACCGTCGGCAAGCTCGCCTCGCACGACATGAACGGCGCGCTCGAGGCGCAACGTCAGGTGCTGCATGCGCTCGAGCAGCTGGGCGCCACCAACTCCCGGGTCTCGGGCTCACTCGTCGAGGTCGAGAAGCAGGTGACCGAGACGGTTCGCGCGCTCCAGTTCGAAGACATGGTCACCCAGCTGCTCGACGCTGCCAGCCGTCGCCTCGAGGCCGTGCGCGCGCTGTGGCTCGAGTGGGTGGCGCATGCGGCCGTGGCTCCCGACCAGGCCCAGCCTTCGAGCCCCGAGCCCGCGGCTCCAGCTCCCCACGACGACCACCCCGCCGCTGAGAGGACGACCACATGATCAACGTTCACCGAGAGAACGATGCGCTCACGCTGCGCATCAGCGGGAAGTTCAACTTCTCCTGCTACAAGGAGTTCCAGGACGCGGTCGCGGGCCCGGCACCCACCCGCTACGTCGTCGACCTCAGCAAGGCCGACTACATCGACAGCTCGGCGCTCGGCATGCTGCTGCTGCTGCGCGAGAAGGTGGGCGACGACGCCGGGCGCGTGGTGATTCGCAGCGGGGTCGGTCAGCCCAGCGAGGTGCTCAAGCTCGCCAACTTTCAGCGGCTGTTCACCGTGAACTGATGACCGCGCCGGCCGCGACGGTGGGCATGCTGCACCAGCCACTCATCGCGTGGCTCGGCGGGGCCGCTCCCGTGGTGCCCGGACTGCGGGTCGTGGGGTTCGACTCGGTCGAGGCGCTGGGCCGCGGCGAGGAGCTGCCTTCGGTGGTGGTGCTCGTCGAGACCGAGGTGCTCTCGCTCGAAGAGTGTCTGATTCAGGCGGCGCTGCCTTCCTTCTCCGCGATGGCGGTGCTGGTGGTGGTGAAGGCGTGGTCCGAGCCGCTGTCGTGGCGTGGCGCGCAGGCGGGTGCCTTCTGCTGCGTGCCGGCCTCGTTGTCTGCCGACGCGTTGCGCGCGGCCCTCGACGCGGCCGTGAGCGAGACGGTGGGCCGCCGTCGTCGGCTGATGCCGCCACACGACCTGCGCCAGGCTGGCCGGTGCCTCGAGCGCGCGAGCTTCGTCTTCAAGAGCCTCGACGACGCCGAGACGCTCGCGGTGCTGCTCTCGGGGGCGATGCCCGACAGCGCGCGGCGGCTCGGTGGCGTGCTCGAGCTGCTCGTCAACGCCATCGAGCACGGCTCGCTGGGCGTGGGGGCGGCCGAGAAGCGGAAGCTGTTGCTGTCGGGCCAGCTGCACGCCGAGCTCGAGCGCAGGTCGACGGTGCCGCCGTACGCTGGCCGCGTCGCGCACGCGTCGCTGGAGCACCTGGAGGGGCTCGTCAGGCTCACCATCACCGACGAAGGAGACGGCTTCGACTTCGAGAAGGTGCTGGCGTCGACGCCCGACCTCATGGCGCCGCACGGCCGCGGCATCTACCTCGCGCGGGCGATGAGCTTCGACCGGCTGCGCTACGAGGGCCGGGGCAACGTCGTGGTGGCCGAGGTCGACGCGCCATGAGTGCGCTCCCCGTTCGAGAGAAGCGGCTCAAGGTGCTCGTCGTCGATGACGACGCCGTCGCGCGACGCCTCATCGTCGCGAACCTGCGTGGGCGCTACGACATCATCGAGGCGGCCGACGGCGTCGAGGCGGTCGAGCGGTTCGGCGCCGAGCTGCCCGACGTGGTGGTGATGGACGTCGAGATGCCGCGCGCGTCGGGCTCCGAGGCGGCCGCGGCGATGCGGCTGCTCGCGGGCCCGCGCTACGTGCCCATTCTGCTCGTCAGCAGCCTCGACGAGATGTCGGTGCTGGTGACGTCGCTGTCGAACGGGGCCGACGACTTCCTGCCCAAGCCCTTCAACCCGCGCCTCTTCGAGTCGAAGCTGCAGGTCTTCCTGCGGCTGCGCGACATGCAGCAGCGGCTGGTCGAGCAGAACCAGGAGCTGACCCGCTTTCGCTCCGAGACCGAGGCCGAGCAGTCGCTGGCCCGCCAGGTGTTCGACCGGCTGCTCGAGCGCAGCGCCCTGAAGGACGAACGAATCGCCATGGCGGCCTCGGCGCTGGGCGTGCTCAGCGGTGACATCGTCGCCGCTGTCGAGCTGCCGGGTGGTGGCTTCCGGTGGATGCTGGGGGACATGGCCGGCCACGGCCTGTCGGGCGCCCTCGGGACGCTGCCCGCGGTGACGCTCTTCAACGAGGCGAGCGCGCGCGGTGACGACCTCGAGCGCGTGGTGTGGCGAATCAACGCAGAGCTGAAGGCGGTGTTGCCGGCGTCACTCTTCTGCGCTGCGGCGCTGCTCGAGCTCGACGCGCGCCGCTCGGTGGTGTCCATCGTCAACGCCGGGCTGCCTGAGGTGCTGGTGGCCTCCCCCGACGAGGTGCGCGTGGTGGCGTCGGGCTCGCTCCCGTTGGGCATCACGGTAGGCAGTGCCTTCACGCCAGAGCTCGTGCAGGTTCCGGTGAAGCCGGGCAGCACGGTGTGGACGATGTCCGACGGGCTCGTCGAGGCGAGGTCGGCGACGGGCGAGCTCTTCGGGTTGGCGCGCGTCACCGCGGCCGTGGCGCGCCACCGAACCATCTCCGACGCGATGAACTCGTTGCAGCAGGCGATGTGCGACTTCACGAGCGGTGTGCAGGTCGACGACGTCGCCTTCATCGGCGTCGGCGTCTGACGGCTTCCAGTTCGACTCCGCCTGCGCGAGCCACCTTCGCCGTGGCTGATGCTCACCTCGGCTTCGGCTCGGCGGGTTCGTTTCGCCCCGCGCCGCCATGCTCCTGACAGTCACCAACGACCCCGGTGAAGCGCAGACCCCGCTCGAGACGAGCGTTCCCAGAGCGAAGTCGCTGATCCACCAGTGGGCACCCTTCGTGCACGAGCAGCGGCACATGTCAGCTTCGGGTTCCACCATCGTTCTCGCCGAGCGGCTCGAGATGTCGCAGGCGACCGCGCTGCACGCACAGCTGCTCGACGCGCTGAAGGCCAGAGCACCGCTCGTGGTCGACGCGTCGGCCGTGCAGGTCGTCGACTCGGCCTCGGCCCAGGTGCTCGTCGCCTTCGCGCTCTCGGCGAAAGAGGCGCGCGTCGAGCTGAGCTGGCAGCGCTCGCCTGCCTTCGACGACTTCTTTCAACGTACCGCGCTCGCCAGCGCCATCACCTGAGGAACGGAACCGCCATGGCCCGCACTGCACTCGTCGTCGACGACTCCACCACCATGCAGGAGATGGTGTCGTTCACGCTCTCGAAAGCCGGCTTCGACGTCACCCGCGCCAGCAACGGTCAGGAGGCGCTGACGCGGGCGAACGGTCAGAAGTTCGACCTCGTCATCACCGACCTGAACATGCCCGTGATGGATGGGCTCACGCTCATCAAGTCGCTGCGCACGCTGCCGACGTTCAAGTTCACCCCGGTGCTGATGTTGACCACCGAGACGGGCGACGACCGCAAGCAGCAGGGCCGCGCGGCAGGCGCGACGGGCTGGCTCACCAAGCCCTTCGACAGCGACAAGCTGCTGGCCGTCGTCAAGAAGGTCCTGCCGTGAGTTCGCAGCCCAGGAGCGCGCACCCATGAGCTTCGACCTCTCACGCTTCAATCAGACCTTCTTCGACGAGTCGCGCGAGCACGTGCGCACCCTCGAGGAGCGGCTCATCGAGCTCGACGCGCCCACCGTCGACGCCGAGTTGATGGGCGTCTTGTTTCGGGCAGCCCACAGCATCAAGGGCTCGAGCGGCCTGCTGGGCTTCGAGGCCATCACCCGGCTGACGCACGCCATGGAGAACGTGCTCGACGGCCTGCGCAACGTCGAGATCAAGCCCTCGCCGCCGCTGACGACGCTGCTGCTCGAAGCGACGGACATGCTGTCGAAGCTCGTCGGCTACGCGCAGGACAACGAACCGGCGCCCGACCTCGGCCCGCTCTGTGCTCGCCTCGACGCCGCCTCGGGCTCGAAAGAGGCGCCCGCTGCTTCGACCCCGACGCCCGCCCCCGTCGCCAAAGACGCCGTCTGGCACGTCACCTTTCAGCCCCAGCCCGAGATGTTCGCGCGCGGGCAGGACCCGGCCCTGGTGCTGCGCGAGCTCGTCAGCCTCGGCACCGTGAGCGAGGTGCAGGCGCAGCTCGACGCGCTGCCGTCGCTCGAGCGGCTCGACCCCGAGCGCTGCTTCCTCTCGTGGCGGGTGCGGCTCGAGACGAAGGCCACCGAGGCCGAACTCAAAGAGGTGTTCGCCTTCGTCGACGACGTGGCCTCGGTGCAGCTCGAGTGCGAGCCCGCCGCGCTGCCCGAGCTTCCTCAGACGGTCGAGGCCGCCCCTGAAGCCGAGAAGAGCGACAAGCCCGACGCCGAGGCGAAACCCGGTGACAAGAAGGCCGAGCAGCAGACGCTGCGGGTGTCGACCAACAAGGTGGACAAGCTGGTGAACCTCGTCGGTGAGCTCGTCATCGCGCAGGCGATGATCAGCCGCTGCCTCGCCGACTTCGACGCCAGCAAGCTCTCGACGATGGTGCAGGCGGTGGCCGACCTCGAGCGCCACACGCGCGAGATGCAGGACCAGGTGATGAACATTCGCATGGTGCCGGTGGGCTCCATCTTCGGGCGCTTCCGCCGGCTGGTGCGCGATCTCTCTGGCTCGCTCGGAAAAGACATCAGGCTCGAGCTCGTCGGTGAAGACACCGAGATGGACAAGTCGATGGTCGAGCACCTCGCAGACCCGCTCATGCACCTCGTGCGCAACGCAGCGGATCACGGCCTCGAGCGCTCGGAGGCACGCGTCGCGGCGGGCAAACCAGCTCACGGCACCGTCACCCTGTCGGCCCGGCATCAGGGCGGCAACGTGGTGGTCGACATCGTCGACGACGGCGCAGGCCTCGACACCCAGCGCATCTTCGACAAGGCGGTCGAGCGCGGCTTGCTGCCGCCCGGAGAGATGCCGTCTGCCGAGCGCGTGCACGAGCTGATTTTCGCCGCGGGGTTCTCGACGGCGAACGCGGTGACCGACCTCTCGGGCCGTGGCGTGGGCATGGACGTCGTCAAGCGCAGCGTCGACACGATGAACGGCTCCATCGCCATCTCGACGACGAAGGGGCACGGCACCCGGTTTCGCATCACGCTGCCGCTGACGCTGGCCATCATCGACGGCATGTCGCTGCGGGTCGGCCACTCGACCTTCGTGCTGCCGCTCAACCAGGTCGTCGAGACGCTGCCGCTGTCGACCGCGCCGGTGAAGAGCATCTACGGCCACGGCGAGGTGGTGCTCGTGCGCGGAGACCCGCTGCCGATGGTGCGGCTGGCGCGCGCGCTCCAGGTCGAAGACGAGCCCGATGGGGTGGGCCGGCCGCTCGCGGTGGTGCTCGAGACGGGCGACGTGCGCTTTGCGCTGCGGGTCGACGAGCTGCTGGGCAAAGCGCAGTTCGTCATCAAGAGCCTCGAGCCGAACTTCTCGCGCCCTGACGGCGTGCTGGGCGCCACCATCATGGGTGACGGCTCGGTCTCGCTGATTCTCGACGTGCCCGGCCTCGCGAGGCTCGGTGACGTTCGCGCGCGCTCCGACGACTCGCGCAGCCCTGGCTTCTCTTCCCAACGCGCTCTTCCCGAGGTGCACGCATGAACGCCGCTCCAGCAATGAACGACATGGTCCACGGACAGGGGCTCGCTGTCGACACGCGCCAGTTCCTCTCCTTTCGCGTGGGCGGTGAGGAGTACGCCATCGACATTCTCGCGGTGCAGGAGATTCGCGGGCACACGGCCATCACCGCGTTGCCTCAAACACCGCCGTGGGTGCGTGGCGCGATGAACCTGCGCGGCCTCATCGTGCCGGTGTTCGACATGCAGCAGCGCTTCGGCGGTGGGGCCGTCGAATACAACCGCTTCAGCGTCATCATCGTGGTGGCGGTGGGCGGCCGGAACGTGGGCCTGCTCGTCGACGCGGTGAACGACGTCATCGACCTCGCGCCCAGCGCCATCGAGCCGCCGCCCGACGTAGGCGCTGCCGCAGGAGCCTCGTTCGTTCAGGGCCTGGGCCGTCATCAGGACCGGCTGCTGATTCTCCTCGATCTCAAACAGGTCATGGCCTGACCACCAAAGGAAGCGCCCAATGAGCTGGTTCTCTGACTTGAAGCTGTCTCGCAAGCTCGCGTTCTCGACCGTCTTCAAGGTCGCGCCCTTCATCGGCATGTGTGGCTACCTCGCCGTCGCGCTGTCTCAGAGCGCCGCCGGGCTCGAGGACATGTTCAACCACGACATGCACGTGATTCAGGAGGCCCAGGACCTGCGGCTGGCGGTGGTGAGCGTTGGCCGCGCGATTCGCATGCAGCACCTCGCTCCGAAAGAGGAGCGGCCGAAGCTGCGCGCCGAGGCGACGAAAGAGCTCGAAGGCATGCGCCGCGCGGTCGACGAGCTGGGCAAGCTCGAGATGACCGACGCGATGAAGAAGGACCTCGCGGGCTTCAAAGAGGTGCTCGGCGACTGGAGCGCCAACGTCGAGGCCGTGTTGACGGCGAACGAGGCTGACCGGCTTCCCGAGGCGATGCAGTTGATGGCGGCCAGCATTCCGATGCTGCGCGATCTCGAAGGCCATGCCGTCGGTCTGGCCGACGGGGCCCGCGCGCAGGCGAAGGCGCAGCACGTCGGAAGTGAAGAAGAGGTGTCGCGCTCGCGGTGGATCCTCGTGCTCGGCGTCCTCCTCTCCATTCTCTCGACCAGCTTCATCGTCTGGCGAGTCGTCAGCGCCGTCACCGCCCCCATCGACGAGATGCGCGCGAAGCTGACGAGGGTCGGCGAAGGCGACTTCACGCAGCGCATCGCCTACCAGGGCAAAGACGAGGTGGGCCAGGTCGCGCACGTGCTGAACCAGACGCTCGACAAGCTCACCACCGTGCTGCTCGACGTGCGCACCGTGGCCGCGCAGGTGACGGTGGCCGCCAACGAGCTGCACGGCAGCGCCACCGAGATCAGCTCGGGCGCCTCGGAGCAGGCCTCGGGCTTCGAAGAGACGGCCGCCAGCCTCGAGGAGATCACCAGCACCGTGCGCTCGACGAGTGACAACGCGCAGCAGGCCAGCGTGCTCTCGAAGGACTCGCGGGGCGCCGCAGAGAACGGCCAGCACGTCGTCGAGACCGCCATCAACGCGATGAACGAGCTCTCGGCCTCGAGCCGGCAGATCGCCGACATCATCACCACCATCGACGAGATCGCCTTCCAGACGAACCTGCTCGCGCTGAACGCAGCGGTCGAAGCGGCGCGCGCCGGAGAGCAGGGCCGTGGCTTCGCGGTGGTGGCGAACGAGGTACGCAACCTCGCCCAGCGCAGCGCGACGGCGGCCAAGGAGATCAAGGCGCTCATCAACGGCTCGCTGAGCAAGGTCGACTCGGGCGTCGCGCTGGTGAACCAGTCGGGAGACGCGCTGCGGGGCATCGTCGAAGCGGTGAGCCGGGTGTCGTCGCTGGTGGGCGACATCTCGTCGGCGTCGAAGGAGCAGTCGCTGGGCGTCGACCAGGTGAACAAGGCCGTGCTCCAGATGGACCAGGTGACGCAGCGGAACGCCGCGCAGACCGAAGAGCTGACCGCCACCGCCGACAGGCTGACGGCTTCGGCGAAGCACCTGGAAGACACGGTGTCGCGCTTCAAGCTGGCGGCGAGGGCTCCGCAACGCGCCGCCGAGCCCGCGAAGAGCTCGCCACGCCCTGCACCGAGGCCCAGCGCTCACAGGCCCCCGCCTGCGGCAGCGCAGCCTTCGGCAGCGAGCGAAGCCGGGTTCGACGAACTGCCCCCGGCCCCGTTCCCTTCATCGGAAGAGGCGCCGCAGGGTTTCCAGGAGTTCTAGAGGGGAGCGTCGATGGATAGCCGCATCCCCGAGCTGGCGACGGGCGCCGTACCGTCGATGAACGATCGCGACTTCGACGTGCTGCGCGGCATCGTGCGTGAAGTGACCGGCATCGTGCTCGCAGACTCGAAGCGCACGATGCTGGCCTCGCGGCTGGTCACGCGCCTTCGCCGCATGAACCTGAACTCGTTCTCCGAGTACCGCGAAGCCCTCGCTGACCCGGGCGTGTTCTCGGAAGAGCGCCAGGCCTTCATCAACGCCGTCACCACCAACAAGACGTCGTTCTTCCGCGAACCACACCAGTTCGAGGTGTTCGCGAAGCAGGTGATTCCCGAGTTCGTGCAGCGCGCCGAGAAGACGGGGCAGCGCCGCATTCGCATCTGGAGCGCCGCGTGCTCGACCGGTGAAGAGCCGTGGACCCTGAGCATGGTGCTGCGCGAGTGCCTGCCGTCTCCCGATTCGTGGGACGTGAAGATCCTCGCGAGCGACATCGACACCGACGTCCTCGCGAAGGCAGGGCAGGGGCTCTACGACGCCCAGCACATCGAGGGGCTCTCACGCGACCGCATCGCGAAGCACTTCACCCAGGAGCGCGACGGCTCGCTCGTGGTGAACGACGCGCTCAAGCGCTGGGTGGCGTTTCGCCAGCTGAACTTCATGGACGCGACGTGGCCCATTCGCACGCGCTTCGACGTCGTGATGTGCCGCAACGCGAGCATCTACTTCGACCAGCCGACGCAGAAGCGGCTGTTCGGGCGGCTGGCCGATCTGCTCGAGCCGCGTGGGCACCTCTTCGTCGGTCACGCCGAGGTGCTCCACTGGCCCGAGCTGCCGCTCGAGGCGAGCCCCGGCGGCGTGTACCGGCTCAAGGCGGGCTACGCGTCGCCCCCGCTGCCGACGACCCCGTTGCCGTCGCGGCCTTCGACGCCGCGCCCCAGGGCTTCTGCGCCCGTGACGAGCCCCGGCTTCGACCCGCTGCCTCCACCACCACGCTCGAGCGCTCCCCGCGCTTCGGCCCCGCGGGCGAGCGCTCCACGTGCCTCGGCGCCCGTGACCGGCCCCGGCTTCGAAGCGCTGCCCCCGCCGCCAGCTGCTCCACGACCGTCGGCGCCACGACCGAGCGCGCCTCGAGGCCCTGCGCCCAGCGCGCCCAGGTCGGTGGTGCGCGCCCCCGAAGGCTTCGAGGTCGTCGTCATCAACGTCGGCGAGATGCACGCGTCAGGCTCGCCGGTGGAGATCAAGACCCTGCTCGGAAGCTGCGTCGCGGCCTGTCTCTTCGACCCGTCGACGGGCATCGGCGGCATGAACCACTTCCTGCTGCCCGACTCGGCTGACGCGGGCTCCGACCCCGCGCGCTTCGGCGTTCACGCGATGGAGATGCTCATCAACGCGCTCATGAAGCTGGGCGCCGACCGCCGCAGGCTCGAGGGCAAGCTGTTCGGTGGTGGCAACGTGCTGGGCTCGGTGGCGCAGCGGCCGACGGTCGGTGAGCGGAACTCGACGTTCGCGCGCGAGTTCCTCGCCAAAGAGCACATTCCCCTCGTCGCGGAGCGGCTGCGGAGCGACTGCGGCACCGAGGTGCGGTTCTGGGCGCACACCGGCCGCGTGTTCATTCGCGACATCTCGACCTCGTTGCTCGACCTCTCACGCGAGCGCAAGCCGGTGCTGCCCGCGCCCAAAGGCGGAGACGTCGAGCTCTTCTGAACGAGCGGCGCGGCTTGCCGAGCGGCCTTTGCCGACCCTCGGCATCGCGGCCGTGAGCCCCAGATTCCTCCCGCGGCGCCGCCGTGCGTGTTCCGTGTCGCTCCAGAGTTCGAGCGACCACCCACGATGCATTGTGTATGTCGGGCGCATGGCATCGCTCGGCAAGGGTCGTGTTGGCGTCGCGCTGGTCTGCTTCGCGCTGGCGCTCACTCCAGGGTGTCCGCGGCGGGTGCCTGCGCCCACCGAGCTGCTGGACGACGCGCTGGCCGATGTCGCCGATGGTGACGCGAAGGCGCGCTCGTGGGCGCTCGCCGGGCTGCACGCGCTGCTGAGCGAGTCGAACGCCGACAAGGCACGCACGCAGCTCGACACGGCGGTTCAGAAGGACGCGAACGATGTCTGGGCGCTCTATGGGCAGCTGCTCCTCGCTGAGCGCCAGACGCGGGCTGATCGAGGGGTCTCCATCGCGCTCGATCTCGTCGAGCGTGCGCCGCTGCACCCGCTCTCTGCCGTCGCTGCGCGCTTGGTGCTCGACCACGTGACCCAGGCCGCGGCCGCAGACGATCAGGTGCTGCAGCGTGCCTCCGCCGTGCTGCAGAAAGACGTGCTGGCCGATACGGCCCATCTGCTGCGCGCCTCCATCGCGGCCATCGCCGAAGCGAGAGGAGACGACGCCCTGGTGAAGTCGACGCTCAGCGACATGGGCGTTCCCACGGCGGTGACGATCGTGGGGCCGATGAGCGCGTGGCACGTGCTCTCGATGGGCGCGCCCACGAAGCCCGAGCAGACCGGCAGCCTCGACGCGCTGGGTGACGGGCCCTACGGAGCGCTCGTCGCGCGCACGCTCGCGTTCCCCGACGGCCGGCTCGCGCTCGCGGGTGAGCAGCCCGGTGGAGACCTCTCTCTGTTCGCGGTCGACGTCGACGTTCCACAGTCGGGCAAGTTCGTGCTGCGCACCATCACCTCGATGGACCACGTGGCCGTCATCGATGGCACGCAGGTCATCTCGCGGCTCACCTGGCAGCGGCCGGCCTCGACGCTGTCGGCCCGGGTGGTGAGACTGTCGAGCGGAACCCATCGCCTGCTCGTGCGCGCGACGCGGGAGGATCAGGTCGGTCATCTGCAGGTTGTGTTGCAGCGGCTCGATGGCAAGCCCGCGCAGCTGACGTTCCGGCCGGCGGTGGGTGCGGCGCCCTCGTGGGACGGCGTGAGCGTGGTCGACGACGAAGACGGGGTGATGCCCACGGCGGCGCTGGTGCACGCGGCGCTCGTCGACGAGGGCTCCGATGCGCTCGCGCGCGTGGTGGCGGTGCGTGATGGGCAGGGCCGCGATCGAGAGGGGGCGCGCCAGTTGCTCGATGGCCTCGTGCCGTCGATGGGAGGAGCGCTGGTGCACCTGCTCCGCGCCGAGCTCGATCTCTCAGACCGCGTCCTGGCGCCGAAGGTGGCGCGGGGCCGGGCGACGCGAGATCTCGAGGCCGCGCTCTCGAAGGACAAGGACCTGGTGGCCGCCAGGCTGCTGACGGCGCAGCTGGCGCTCGACGATCAACGCACGGTCGAAGCGCTCGAGCTGGTTCGTCAGGCGCGCGCGAGTCACTCGCCTGCTTCGGCGCAGGTGCTGGCGCTGCAGTCGCGCATCGAGCTCGCGCTCGGGCTCGAGGCGCAGGCAGTCATCACCTCACGCGAGGCCGAAGCCGCGTGGAGCGGGCACTGCGAGTCGTTGCTGCTCCAGTACGACGTGGCGCGGCGGCGTGACGCGGTGGCCGAGGCCGATGGGTTGCTCACGAAGACGAAGCACTGCCCCAACGGCGCGTGGCGGCAGGCCGAGCACGAGCGCACGCGGGGGCGCATGGAGTCGGTCGTCTCCATCTGGAAGGCCCAGCTCGCGCGTGACGAGAGCCAGACGTCGGTGTCGACGGCCCTCGCGAACGCGCTGGTGGCGGTGAAGCGGTTCGACGAGGCGGTGGCGACGTTGCAGCGTGCGTCGACCGTCTGGCCGCGCAACGTGCAGCTCATCAAGCAGCTCGCCGAGGTGTACGAGCAGGCGGGCAAGCCGAAGGAGGCGCTCGCGGCCCGTGAGCGCGCGCTGCTCATCGATGGCGCCGATCTGCCGCTGCGGCGCGCGGTGGAGCGCCTGAAGACGGGCAAGGAGCTGCTCGACGCGTACGCCATCAGCACCGAGGCCGCGCTCAAGGCGTACGAGGCGGCGCCGGGCTCTGAAGAGGCGAACGCGGCGTTCCTGCTCGACGCCGCCGCCATCGAAGCGTTCCCCGATGGCACGCAGGTCGACCGCATTCACATCATCCAGAAGGCGCTCGATCAGGCGGGTGTCCAGGAGGTGGCCGAGGTGCAGTTGCCGCAGGGGGCGGTGGTGCTGAAGCTGCGCACGCTGAAGTCCGACGGCACGACCCTCGAGCCCGAGAGCATCGAAGGCAAAGACGCCGTGAGCCTGCCGGGGGTGCAGGTGGGCGATCTCGTCGAGTACGAGTACCTGATGGCGCACCCGACGCGCGGGCCGGGCCAGCCGGGCTTCACGGCGTCGAGCTTCTATTTCCAGGTCGCGCGCCAGCCGAACAACTGGAGCACGTACACGGTCATCGCGCCGAAGGGCTCGGGCCTGACGGTCGACGCGCACAACCTGAACGGCGTCGCGCCCGTGCGCACCGAAGGCGACAAGGAGATCGTCTTTCACGAGGAGAAGCGGGTGGCTCCCTACATTCCCGAGCCGCAAGGGCCGCCGTCGCCGAACGAGTGGTTGCCCTTCGTGAGCGTGGGCGCGGGCCAGCGTGGCAACGAGGGCGTGATGCAGGCGTACGCCGATGCGTTCCTCGATCGCGGGCAGATCACCTGGGAGGTCGAGGTGTTCGCGAAGGCGGCGGCGGGTGACGCGAAGGGCCTCGACGCGGTGAAGGCCGTGTACTCGGCGGTGATGAAGAAGTTATCGGGACGTGACGCGGGGCTCGGCATGTCGGCGGCGTCGAGCGTGGGCCAGGACCGGGGCTCGCGAACGTGGCTGCTGCAGGCGTCGCTGACGGCCCTGGGCTTCGATGCGCGGCTCGCAGCGGTGCGCGCCTTCACATCGGATCCCGCTCCGTACGTGTTTCCGAGCGAGGCGTTGTTTCCGTACGTGTGTCTTCGGGTGATGGTCGATGGCCAGCCGGTGTGGCTCGACACGATGGTGCGCTTCGGACCGTTCGGAGAGCTGCCCGAGTTTGCGCTCGGAGAACGCGAGGCGTTCCTGCTTCCTACGCCGACTCAGCCGCTCGAGAAGGTGACGACGCCGAAGCGCAGTGAGCGGCCGACGAAGAGCATCACGCTGACGGCGACGCTCGACGAAGAAGGCGTGCTGAAGGGGCAGGGCGACGAGACGTACGTGGGCTTCGAGGCGGCGCAGCTGTCGGAGGCGCTCGAGCAGCTGTCACCCGATCAACGCAAGCAGGCCCTCGAGCAGGCGCTGTCGCGCATGTTCGGTGGCGCGGACCTCGAGAGCATCGACGTCGAGACGAAGCGGGAAGAGGGGGCACAGGTGAAGGTGAAGTACGTGTTCACCGCGACGCACTTCGCGCGGAAGGACAGCGACTCGACGATGGTGTTGGGCGCGCTGACGTTCCCGTGGAACCTGGGGCGGCGGTTCTTGATGCTCGGCCAGCGCGTGACGCCGTTGTTCCTCGAGGCGAGCGAGTCGACGCACTCGGTGGTGACGCTGACGGTGCCCGAAGGGTTTCGGTTGAAGGAGCCGATGCCCGACGTGAAGAGCGAGTGCCCGTGGGGGCGGTTCAATCGCAAGGAGTCGCAGAGCGGGCGCGTCATCACCATCGAGGAGGATGCGCGGTTGCTGCAGAGCCGGGTGCCCGTGAAGGAGTACGAGCGGTTCGGTCAGTTCGCGGGTGAGGCCGACCTGCTGCAGGGACGAGATCTGCTGCTCGTGAAGTGAGATTCCGTGTTGGTCAGCAAGCAGTTTCTTCATGCGGTGACCTCGAGTCGCGGCACGAAGGGCTTTCGGTTCTTCGCGACGCTGTAGATGGCGTGCAGCAGTTTCCGCATTGCGGCGATGAGGGCGAGCTTCGCCGGCTTC
>CALRPN020000093.1:0-24243 GCA_943370055.1 Archangium gephyra | reverse complement strand
CGTCGGCCCCGTGAAGAAGATGAGGCCCTGCGGCCGTTCCAGGAAGCGCTCGAGCTGGCTGCGCACCTTCGCGTCGAGGCCGAGGTCGTCGAGCGTCGGCAGCTTTCGTCCGAGGCCGGTGAGCCGCAGCACCGCCTTCTCGCCGTGCTGGGTGGGCAGCAACGAGAGCCGCACCTCGACCTGTCCATCGCTGAGCGGCTGGCTGAACTGGCCGTCTTGTGGCGCGTCGCTCTTGTAGTGAACGAGCTTCGCCACCACCTTGAGTCGGTTGATGAGTGAGGTGAGCACCTGCGGCGTGAGGGTGGACATCGGCTCGAGCTGGCCATCGATGCGGAAGGCGACCTCGGCGCCCAGGTCGTTCGGCTGCACGTGAATGTCACTGGCGAGACAGCGCGCCGCGCCCTCGAGCAGCACGTCGAGCGCCTGCTCTCCCGACGAGCTCGGCGTGAGCGTGGTGCTGAAGGCCGCGCGCGTGAGCGCGAGCCGCTGGGGTGACGCGGCCTGCGCCGGGAGCGGGTCGAGGCGTGGAGAGACAGCAGAGCTCATCGGGCGCGAGGCCTGGGCTCCACCGAGGCTCAGCAGCATCAGCAGCCCCGCGAGCACGAGGGCGCCCACCACGATGGGCTGGGTCACCGACGAGAGCACCAGCGTGCTCGAGGCCTCGGTCGACGGTGGCGGGCCGAGACCTGCGATGTCGGGCAGCGTGAGCGCCAGCACGATGAGGCTGAGGGCCATCAGCGAGAGCGCCAGCAACGCGCGAGAGGCAGTTTCCACTGGCGCATCGTGCCACGCCGGAATCCCGTGCGCCCGCTTTCCCCCAGCTCGAGGGCCCGTGCTACGAGGCGCCCGATGCGGAGCGTGTGGCTGACGATGGCGATGGTGGTGGGCGCGGGGTGTTTCCCCTGCCCGCAGCCTCAGCCGCTGTCCCGGCCCGACGGCGGCACCATCGCCTGCGTGCGACCGACCGACTGCCCCAGCGAAGAGGGCGTGCTCACCTGCACCCAGACGCAAGACCGGCTGTACGAGTGCCTCGGCTGCGAGAACAACCTCTGCGTGCGCTGGGTGCCCGGAGCCTGCCGGTGACGCGCGCGTTGGCCATCGCGCTGGCGCTCTCGCTCGGCGCCTGCAAACGCAATGACGCGCCGACACACCTCGAGTCGGCCCGTACGGCGCTGTTCGAGCGGAAGCCCGAGATTGCGCTGAGCGAATACAAGCTGGCCCTCGACGCCCTCGAGCGGCACACCGGCCCCGAGGTCTCGCTCTACCGGGCGCGCGCGCTGCGTGGCGCTGCCGACATCTACGCGTTCGAGCTGCACGACCCGAAGCGCGCGGTCGAGGTCTATCGCGAGCTCATCACCACCTGTCCCGAGGCCCCCGAGACGATGGACGGGCGGCTGCACCTCGCCGAGCTGTTGCGACACGAGTTCCGCGACATTCGGGCTGCCATCGCCGAGCTGACGGCCGCGCTCGCCCGCAACCCGCCACAGTCCGCCGAGCTCGCGTACGAGGTGGCGACGCTCTACTTCGAGCTGCGTGACTACCAGCAGGTCACCATCGAGGCCGACGCGGTGGCGCGGAAGTACGAGGCGAGCGCGTGGGTCGACGATGCGCTGTACCTCAAGGGGCAGGCGCTCTCGATGATGGAGGGCCGACGCCAGGAGGCGCAGCGCGCGTACCAGGACCTCGTGGTGCGCTTCCCCGACTCGGCGCTCAAGGCGCACGCGCTGGTCGAGCTCGGTCGTCTCAAGGTGGACCAGGGCGAGAGCGAGAAGGCCATCGAGTACTGGGTCGAGTCGCTCGAGACACACCCTGACCCGAAGGTGGTGCAGACGGCCATCGCGCGCGTGCGGGCACACCTTCGCGCCACCACGCCAGACAAGGTCGGCGACCCGATGAAGGCCTTCGATTGGGGTGTACCCGGCGCCGCAGTGGGAGAAGGCGGTCAGCCGCTGGTGCTCCCGAAGACCTCAGCCGAGGCCGTGGGCGCCTCGAAGGAAGAGGCCGCCAGCGAGGAGCGCATCACCGAAGGCGAGCCGCAGAAGAAAGCCGCGCCCGCTACATCGCAAGGAGAAGGCAGCCTGTGACGACTCACCGCGCGTGGACGTTCGACCGCTTCGGGCCTGCAGGTGACGTGCTTCAGCTGACGCAGCAACCGCCCCTGTCAGCGCCTCAACAGGCCGAGTGTCTGGTGGCGGTGAAGGCCGTCGCGCTCAACTTCCCCGACCTGCTGCTCGTCGCCGGGAAGTACCAGGTGAAGCCCGAGCTGCCCGCGATTCCCGGCATGGAGGCGATGGGCGTCGTCGAGGTCGCGGGTCCGGGCAGCACGTTCCGCGTCGGCCAGCGCGTCTCCATCAGCCTCGTCAACGGCGCGTTCACCGAGCGCGGCGTGTACCCCGACGCGTTCCTGTTGCCCGTGCCCGACGGCATGTCGAACGCGCAGGCCGCGGCGTTTCACGTCACGTATCAGACGTCGCTCTTCGGGCTCGACCACCGCGCGCACCTGCAGAAGGGCGAGACGCTGCTGGTGCACGGCGCGGCAGGCGGTGTCGGAACGGCAGCGGTGCAGCTCGGCAAGGCGCTCGGCGCGCGCGTCATCGCGACGGCGGGTGGAGCGGCGAAGGTCGCGGTCGCGAAGCAGTGCGGCGCCGACGACGTCATCGACACGCGCACCGAAGACTTCGTCGACCGCGTGAAGTCGCTCACCGAGGGCCGCGGTGCAGACGTCATCTACGACCCCGTCGGTGGAGAGACGTTCGACAAGTCGACGAAGGTGCTCGCCTTCGAAGGGCGGCTGCTCGTCATCGGCTTCGCGAGCGGCGTGATTCCCACGGTGGCCGTGAACCGGTTGCTGCTCAAGACCGCGTCGGTCGTCGGCCTGCAGTGGGGCATGTACAAGTTCGTCGCGCCCGAGAAGGTGGCGGCGGCGCACGAGCGCCTGTGCGACCTGTTCACGAAGGGCCTGGTCGCGCCCGTCATCGACCCGAAGCGGTTCTCGTTCGACCAGCTGCCCAAAGCGCTCGCGCACCTCGAGTCGCGTGAGGCTGTCGGCAAGGTCGTCGTCGAGCTCGCCTGAACCTTGCCTCAGAAGAGGTTCTCGATGACGACCGCGAAGGCGTGGTTGCCCTCTCCGTAGCCGTAGTCGACGCGAAGCACGAAGTCGGTGACGAAGGTGAAGCGCAGGCCACCACCGAACGCCGGGTGGAAGTCGAACGGGCCACCCTCAGGGGCCACCTCTGCCCAGGCGCGCCCCACGTCGACGAAGCCCACCGCCCAGATGTCGAACTCCCGGCCGAACGGCAGAAAGCGCAGCAGCCGTGAGCGCAGCTCGAGGTTCCCGAGCGCCTTCATCTTCCCGACGTACTTGAAGCGCAGCAGGCCGCGCACCGAGTTCGCTCCACCGACACCGTCGAGGTAGTGCGTACGGCCCGTGAAGGTCGGCAGCAGCGCGACCGGCACGTCACCCGCGAGCACGTCGAACAGCAGCCGCGCTGCCACCACGAGCCGCGGGCCGAGCCCGAAGAGTGACCAGTAGCCACGAAGCTGCAGCTGGGCGCCGACGTAGGACGACTCTGACGCGAGCGCCGCGTGGGAAAACCGAACGCCCGCCTGGAGGAACAGCCCGCGGGTGGGTGAGGCCTCCACGTCGCGGCTGTCGTAGCCGAGGTCGAGGTGCAGCTCGCCGTTTCGCAGCAGCCGCGCCTCGTTGGGACGCATGGCCGCGAGCAGCGAGCCCTCGTACAGCTTCGTGTCGAGCGAGCGGAGCTGGTAGCGCGCGCCGATGACGAAGTGGGTCGCGAAGGGCCGCTCCACGTCGAGCGCGCCGTACAGGCTGTCGAAGGTGTAGGAATGGAAGGTGGGGTTCCAGCCGGGGTCGCCGGGCATGGTCACCGACACCGAGTTCCCGATGCCGTAGAAGTTCCGGTACAGCTCGCGCACGTAGCCGACGAGCACCGAGGGTCGAAGCCCCGAGCCCAGGAAGTCCACCGCGGTGAAGCGCAGGCTGTGGTCGTGGGCGCCGCCGGTCGTGAAGATGGCGAGGGCCGCGATGGCGTACTCGAAGGGTTGTAGATGCGGGGCTCGCCAGTAGAGGCCCACGTTGGCCCCGAAGATGACGCCGAGCTGGCTGTCGAAGCCCAGCGCGGGGAGCGGGACGATGTCGAAGCGCCTCGATGGCACGCCCGCGTCGCCAGGTTCATCTGCACCGCCGTCGCTGCTGATCGACGCTCCGTCGACGCGTCTCGAGGGTACGCCCGCGTCGCTGATCGACCCGCCGTCGAGGCTGGGAGCCGGCCCTGGCTCCTCGGACACAGACGACAAGACGATGACGAGGAGGTGAAGCACGCCGCTGCCGTGAGCCTAGCGCGCCACGCGATGGGCGAGACGCCGCTCAGCGTGGCGGCGATGTCCGTCTGTGCGCCGCGGAGGGTGCATGGTCACTGTTGGCCCACCCAGTCGGCCTTCGCGCGCTCCTTCCAGCGGGTGCGAATGGCAGACACTTCTTCAGTCGAGAGTGGACCCTGCTCGAGCAGCGCAGCGTTCTCGGCCCAGCGTCCGGGGGAGGAGCTGCCCACGATGGCGGTGGAGAGCCCGGGCTGAAACGCGGTGAACCGCAACGCGATGCCGACGGCCTGTTTCAGCGGAAGCTTCGTGAACTCGAAGTCGAGCGCGCGCATGCGGCGCCAGTAGCTCGAGTGGTAGCCGTCCTCCGGGCCCTCGGCTCCGAAGCGCCACACCACGTTCGCGACTGGCCGCTTCGCAATCACACCCATCGACGCCTTCGCCGCGAGCGGGAGCGCCTGGTCCAGCACGAGCTGATCAGCCACGTTGATGCTCGTCTGCAGCGAGTCGAAGCGGCCGCACTTCACGGCCCACACGGCAGCGTCACCGTCTCCCGAGTAGCCGATGAAGCGCGTCTTGCCTTCACGCTTGAGCGCCTCGAGCGCGTCGATGGCTTCGCCCTTCTCGAGCGTGTCGATTCCGCACGAATGCAGTTGCAGAAGCTCGACACGGTCGGTCTTCAACGCGCGCAACGACTGCTCGAGCTGCGAGCGAATGCCACGCGCGCTCCAGTCACTGCGAGAGAAGCCGTCGGTCGCGCCGCACTTCGTGAACAGGTGCACCTGCTCGCGTCGGCCCACGAGCGCGCGCCCGAGCAGTTGCTCACTCGCCAGATATGCGGAGGCCGTGTCGATGACGTTCAGCCCCGCGTCGATGGCCGGGTGGAGGAGCGCGGCCACCTGCTGATCAGTCACACCGTCGTCGAAGCCCAGCTCGGCGCCGCCAAACCCGAGCACGCTCACCTCGAGGCCAGTCTTTCCAAACGAGCGCTTCATGACGGCCTCACGCCTTCCGGGTCGGGCACCTCGCCGGCGCGCCTCAAGCCCAGGCTGAAGACGACGGGGCCGACGAGCTCGTTGAGCGAGACGACCGCGATGACGAGCGTGGCCAGAGCTCGCCCGATTCCAGGCATGCGGTCGGCCACCAGCGTCGCCAGCCCGATGGTGACGCCTGCCTGCGAGATGAACGCCGTGAAGCCATACTTGCGCACGGGCTCGGGGTCTTTCGCGATTCGATGCCCGACCCGGCACGCCAGAATCGTCAGGCCAGCGCGTACGAGGAAGAAGGCCACCGCGAGCGGCCACAGCGTGCGCAGCGCGTCGAGGTCGAGCTTCGCGCCAGCAGTGGCGAAGAAGACAATCATCACGCCAGCGCTCACCTTCTCCGAGGTGTGCACCAGGTCGCTCCCGAAGCGGGTGAGGTTGGTGACGATGAAGCCGGCCACCACGAAGATGACGAGCGTGTCGTAGTGCAGGTACGTCGACAGCGCCGTCACGCCGAAGCCGAGCACCACGACCACCAGTGCCCGCGCGCCCTCGATGAAGCGCAGCAGCAGGGCGATGAGCAACCCGAACGTCGCGCCCGCGCAGACCGAGGCAAACAGCTCGAAGCCCAGGTGCGTGATGGCCGAGAGCTCGAGCGGCGCGCCCGACAGCTGACTGCCCGCCAGCGCCATGGCGAGCGCGAACAACGGCAGCACCAGCACGTCGAGCACCACCACCACGCCCAGCGCGTGCTCTGCCACCGGGCCCTTCGCGCGTGTCTCGCCCAGAATCGCGAGCGTCACCGCGGGTGAGCGCGTCAACGACAGCACGCCCCACACCAGGCCAACCGTCACGACCTCGCCCAGCCCGCGCCCCGAGAGGAAAGGCATGAACGACGAGAGCGAAATGAAGAGCGCAGCCATCGGCGCCACCACGAAGACGCTCTGAGAGCCCGACGACACCAGCACGCTCCTCCACGTGCGGCGCAGTGTGCTCAACGTCAGCTCGGCGCCAGCCTGGAGCGCGATGAGGGCCAGGGCCAGCGCGTTGATGAGCGAGAGCGACTTGACGTCGTCGGTGGCCAACACGCCGAAGGCCTGCGGCCCCGAGAGCACTCCCGCCAGCAAAAAGCCCGTCAGTCTCGGCAGGCGCAGCATGGCGGCCGCGTGCCCTGCGACGCTGCCCGCGATGACGAGGAAGCCCAGCCCGAACACCGGCCCGCGCTTCACCGTCAAGCCCGAGGTGTCGAGCGCGACCAGCGCCGCCACCAGCAGGCCGACCGCCACCAGGCCCTGCACCAGCGCGGGCATCGAGGGCTTGCCGTGGCCGCTCATACCAGTGGCTCCCGCGTCGAGAGGCCGGCCACCGCTCGAGAGCGCGCGAGCAGCGTCAGCACCACCGCCAGGCTGTCGGCGGTGAAGACGGCGCTCGCGGCGATGGTCGAGAGCGCGCTCCCGCCGGGGAGGCCCGCCAGCAGGAAGCTCGCTGACACGATGAGCGGCGTGGCC
The DNA here is from genome assembly GCA_943370055.1 of Archangium gephyra. Classification (GTDB taxonomy): domain Bacteria; phylum Myxococcota; class Myxococcia; order Myxococcales; family Myxococcaceae; genus Xiheimicrobium; species Xiheimicrobium gephyra_A. The sequence goes on along the minus strand of CALRPN020000093.1, from coordinate 17,414 downwards.
GACGAGGTGAGGCCCGCCGCCACGGCCTTGAGGCTGGGGGAGTGGCCCACCGCCCACGACGTCGACACCAGCTGCACCGCGAGCTGCGAGAGCGCCACCAGCACACCGACGAGCACCAGCGAGGCCTCGAACGAGACGAGCGTGCCCACCAGAAAGGCCACCACGATGCGGGCCGGCAGCTCGGTCGGCGTCAGCTCTTCGCGCAGCGCCTGGCCCAGGGTGGTGCGTGACAACGTGAGCCCCGCGACGAGCCCCGTCACCGCCGAAGGCAGCGCGGCGTTGTGGAGGAGGCCCGCGGCCAGCGTCACCAGCCCCAGCATCGCGATGGTGCGCGAGTTGGAGTCACCCGAGGCGCTGCCGCCCGTGAGCCGCTGCAAGAGCCCCAGGCCCAGCCCGCTGCCGACGACGATGGCGGCCACGCCGATGGGCGAGAGCACCGACCACGCGGGCAGCACGGTGATGGCGGCCACGGCCCCGAGCGTGGCCACCAGCTCGCTGAGCTGCACCAGGCGCGCACGGAAGACGCTCTCGTTCGCTTCGACGGGTGGAGAGCCCACCATGGCTCCACCCAGCACCAGCGCAGCACCGAGCCACACGGTTGGCTCGACCGCTGCTTGCCACCCCAACGCGCGGGGCAGGGCCAGACACGCCGCCGCGAACACCACCGACGTCACCGTCGCCGTGAGGACCACCGTCGTCGCGCGTGAGGTCGCCCGCGAGGGCTTCCCACCCTCGGCGCCCGCGCGAAGGCCCGTCATCACCGCCACCCAGGTGACGCCGACCGCCAGCGCCGGCTGCAGCTCGCCGATGAGCTTCGCGCTCAAGACGCCCAGCGCGACGGGGGTGCAGAGGGCGCCCGCGGCGATGAGGAGCGGCGTCGCTGCGGTGTCGACGAACGTGCGCAGCGTGCCGCGTCGCGACGCCAGCGTCGCCACCGACAACAACGCCAGCAACACGAGAATCGCGCTCATGACGCAGTCGCGCGCGCGCCCGGGGCGAGGGTCACCTGGCCACCGTCGACGGCCTCGAGCACCGCGCGCGCCAGGAGGGGACGGCGGTCAGGGCTCCCTGCGGGCACCTTGAGGCGCACGAGCACAGCCTCTGCGTCGACCTCGACGATCTCGATGTCACCCGACGCATCCACCGTGCGGGCGACCGCCATGAGGCGCTCGAGCAGCTGGGGCGTGCCGCCTTCGCGTCGCACCCGCACCTCGAACGACTGAAAGGGTGGCTCCGACCATCTGCGCAGCGGCGTCACCGCCAGCAGCAGCATCGGCACCACCACCACGCCACCCTCGCTGGGCGTCAGCACCAGCTCGGTCAGCGAGACCTCCGTCACCGCGCCGACGTGGCTGCCCACCTGAACCCAGCTGCCCAGCTTCAAGGCCCCGTTCCACGTCAGCCAGGCGCCCACCACCGCGCCGGCGATGGTTGGCAACGTCCCCACCATCACCACAGCGCCGACGCCCAGCGCGAGCGACTCGAAGGGCGTTCCGAAGCGGCCGAAGGCGGCGGCGACCAGCAGGGGCAGCGACACCGCGACGACGAGCCAGCTGAGCACGGCCCGGGCGACGGGCGCTCGACGCGGCTCGAGCCACCCGTGTCTGACGCGGCCGGTGGCGACGCCGTCGAGGAGCAGCGAGACGAAGCGCAGCGCCGCGCGCAGCAACACCAGCAGTACTCCAGCCAGCACGAGACCGGGCAGCGACGCGAGCGCGCCCTCGAGCGCCTGCAGCACCGGCCGCCCGATGGAGCTGCCCAGCCGCGACAGCAGCGGCCGCGTGCGCTCGAACTGCGCGAGCACCGTCGCCAACGCCACCACCACGGTGCCGCCGAGCGAGACGACGCGCACCACCACCAGCCCCGTGCCGAGCAGGCTGCGCACGGCATCGCTCGAGAGCAGCTCGGCGCCCAGCACCACCAGCGGCTTGAGGCTGCCAGCGCGGTCTTCGATGGCGGTGTCGGCGCGGGCGAAGGCGCGGTTGAGCGCTCGCAGGGTGAGCCCGGCCATCAACAGGGCGAAGACGGCGAAGAAGAGATGAAAGGCGAACTCGCGGTAGGCGTGCCGGCGCTCGGCGTCTTCGACGAAGCCCGTCAGCCGTGTCTCGAGCTCGGCAGCCCAGGCCGTCAACGTCACCGCGCCGCTCGCGAGGCGGTCGGCGTCGGTGAAGGTCGTCACCGCGCGGCCCCTGACGAAGACGCGCGCCTCGGAGCCCACGACCACCACCTGAGCCGGGGGCGCTCCGGGCAGCGCGGGCAATTCGATGGCGCTGGTGAAGGCCATGGTGGCCTCACGCGCGCGGACGCGGGCTGGCTTCTCGGCGAGCGCCCTGCGGAACACCAGCGGCGTCACCGTGTCGTGCACCACCACGTTCAGCTCTTCAGCAGGCGCGACGCCAGCGTCGGGCTTCTCGGCCGGGCTCGCGTTCACCTGCACCAGCGGCTCGAGCCCCGCATCGACGGCCTGCTCGGTCGACGAGGGCAGCGGCACCACCAGGTCGTTGAGCACCTCGTCGACCGCGTCGAGCCCGCCATCGACCTGGGCGTGCGCGATGGCGGCGAGAAGACACAGCGCCACCACGAGGGGCCGGGCTCTCTGCTCTGAGGCGTCGCGGCGCACGGCGGGCACCGTAGTCCACCCACGCGAGATGCCCACCCGGCACCACCACCTTCGCGCGACGAACGTCAGCGCTCGCACAACCTTCGTCAGCGCATGTGTTCAGTGTCGGTCAAGGTGCGAGGCGGGATGGGAGTTGAGACGTCGAGGCGAGTGACTCACAATGTGTCTCGCCTGACCACGACGCACCCGGAAACGAAGTTCGGTTCCGCGAGTCCGTGACGAAGAAAAGGGCCGGCAGGCGATCAGCAGCACGAAGGGGGAATCGGGCCGCCGGGGAAACTCGGTGGCCCGAGGTCTTTCTACCGTCACGCGAAACCTTCAACGACTCGGTGGAGCGCTCAGCGCCTGCGTCGCCTTCACGCGTCGCTCGAACGCTGCCAGCCCCTGCGCGTACTCGGGCTTGTTCACCAGCGACGCCGCCTTCTCGTAGTTCGTGCGCGCGCCCGTCACCTCACCGAGCGACTCGAGCACCAGCGCGAGGTTGAAGTACGCGCCAGCCGTCTGCGGGTTCGCGAGAATCATCGCTTCGAAGGTGCGCTTCGCGTCCGTGAGCCGCCCATCCATCGCCTGCGTGACGCCCAGCTTGAACGGCGCGCCGTCGTCGAAGACGAGCCACTCGGTCTGCTTCGGGTGGAACAGCTCCATCGCGACCTCGCCCGCGACCTCACTCACCAGCCGCTCGGCCACGAGGTTGGGCGGGTCACCGCCGATGAGGTGACTGCGGGTGCGCGCCTGGCGCTGGGTGAGCGCTCTTCCGTCAGGCCAGCTGACGTCGGTGTCGACGACCACCACCATCACCGGGCCGCGGTCGGAGGGCGCCGCACGCACGTCGCGCTCATACAGGCGAACGAACGCGTCGACGGGCTCGCAGCTGCGCTCTCCGCACATCTTCACCAGCACGAAGTGCGAGTCGTCGCCGAGGTCGTGGCGCACGCGCTCCCGCATCACCACGCCCAGCCGTGACTCGTGCGTCAGCACCGCGACGGTCTTCACGACGCCGAGCTGCACCTTCGCCGGAGCCCGCACCGTCAACGCCAGTCGTGGCCCACAGGCGGAGGCGAAAAGGGCTGCCAGAAGCAGGAACCGCATCGCCTGTCACGCTACCGCTGACCGTTCGGTCACGCATGCACTTCGACCCCGTTCTTGAGGGGCCACCCATCTGCTACACGCCCCGCCCATGGCCTCACCGTCGTCTGCCCCGCTCGGACCCCTCGACGTCACGAAGATTCTCACCGGTAAACGCGTGCTCTTCGCGGGCGCCACCGGCTTCGTCGGCAAGGTGTCGTTGTCGATGTTGCTGCACCACTACGGCGAAGAGCTCGCGCACGTGTACGTGCTCGTTCGCAAGGGCAGCGCGAAGGACGCGAAGTCGCGCTTCTTCGACAAGGTCGCGACCAGCGAACCGTTCGAGCCGCTGCGGACGAAGTTCGGCGGCGAGGCCGAGTCCATCGCGTGGCTGCAGAAGAAGGTCACCATTCTCGACGGTGACATCACCGACCCGTGGATGGGCATGGACGAGACGGCCGCCCGCGCGCTCAAGGGCAACATCGACGTCGTCATCAACTGCGCGGGCCTCGTGTCGTTCAACCCGTCGCTCGAGGTCGGCCTCAACGTCAACACGCACGGCGTGAAGTTTCTCGTCGAGGCGTGCCTGTTCTGGGACGTGCCGCTGGTGCACATGTCGACGGCCTTCGTCGCGGGCAACCGCTCGGGGCTCGTGTTCGAAGACGAAGAGGTGGTCGGCTACTTCCCCCGCAAGGGCGACCTCGACGGCCGCGACTTCTCGCTCGAGCAGGAGCTGGCCGATTGCGAGAAGACCGTCGCGCGGCTTCGGCAACAGGCTGACGACAAGGCGCTGGCGAGCGAGTTCCGTACCCGCGCCGTCGAGCGCCTCGAAGGTGAAGGCCGTGACGCGACCGACGAGAAGGCGCTGCGTCTCGCCGTCGGTCGTGAGCGCAAGCTGTGGCTGACGACCCGCCTCGTCGAAGCCGGCATGGAGCGCGCGAAGCACTGGGGCTGGCCCAACACGTACACGTACACGAAGTCGCTCGGCGAGCAGGTCATCGCGAAGACGCCGGGCCTTCGCTACGCGCTCGTGCGGCCCTCCATCGTCGAGTCGGCGCAGCACTACCCGTTTCCCGGGTGGAACGAGGGCTTCACCACCTCGGCGCCCATCATCTACGCGCTCATGAAGAGCCGCGGCATTCTGCCGACGGGGTTCGACAAGATCCTCGACATGATCCCCGTCGACCAGGTCGCGGGCAGCCTCATCGCCATCACCGCCCAGCAGCTGCGCACCTCGGAGCGCCGCGTCTACCAGCAGGCCACCGGCGACTCGTCACCCTTCATCGCCTCGCGCTCGACCGAGCTCGTCGGCCTCTACACGCGCGAACACTGGCGCACGAAGAAGACCGGCAACTCGTGGCTCAACGAGCTGCGCAGCCGCAACGAGGCCAAGAGCACCAGCAAGCTGCGCTTCGACACGCTCTCGACGCCGATGATCGCGAAGGGCGCGAAGTGGCTCGCTGGCTTCATCGACGAACAGAAGCCGACGTGGGGCGCTCCGAAGGTCAGCGCCATGCTCGAGCATGCGAAGGAGCAGCTCGAAGAGGTGGTCGACGACGCCGGCCGCCTCAACATGATCGTCGACATCTTCCTGCCCTTCATCTGGAACAACCGCTTCGTCTTCCGCTGCGACAACACGCGCTCGCTGTACGTCGACATGCCGGCGCACGACCGCGCGAAGATCAACTGGAACCCCGAGGCCATCGACTGGCGGCAGTACTTCCTCGAGGTGCACATCCCCGGGCTGGCGAAGTGGGTGTTCCCCGGGCTCGACGAAGAGACCGAGAAGCGCAAGGTGCTGCCGGCGTACCGCGACCTCATCGAGATGCTCGAGGCGTCGGTGCACGCGTGGCGTCACCGCGTGGCCTTCCGCTTCCACGAAGGTGAAGAGGAGTCGCGCTTCACCTACGGCGAGGTGCACCGCTACTCGAGCCGCGTCGGCAGCTTCCTCCTGAGCGTGGACTTGAAGCCGCAGGAGCGCGTGATGCTCCTGTCCGAGAACCGGCCCGAGTGGCCCATCTCGTTCTTCGGCATTCTGCGCGCGGGCGCGACGTCGGTGCCGTGCGACAAGGAGCTGTCGGAGAACGAGCTCGTCAACATCGCGAGGCGCTCCGAGGCGAAGGTGCTGCTCATCTCGGAGGAGATGCTCGAGAAGAAGTCGAACCTCGTGAAGCTGCTCGCCGACGCGGGCCTGCCGACGAAGGTGCACACGCTGGCCGAGGCGATGTCGGGCGACCCCTCGAAGCCCGATGGCATCGGCGCGGTGAGACGCTCGGCCTCTGCCGATGACGTGGCGTCGCTCATCTTCACGTCTGGCACCACGGGCATTCCGAAGGGCGTCGTGCTCACGCACCGCAACTTCACCTCGCTCGTCGCCAAGCTCGCCGGCGCGTTCGACATCGGCCTGGGTGATGGCGTGCTGTCGGTGCTGCCGCTGCATCACACGTTCGAGTTCTCGGGCGGCTTCCTCACGCCCTTCTCGCGTGGCGCCGAGATTTCGTACATCGACGAGCTGACCGCCGACCGCATCGGCGAGGTGCTCGAGGGCGGCAACATCACAGGCATGGTGGGCGTGCCCGCGCTCTGGCAGCTCTTCCACAAGAAGGTGACGCAGGAGTTCGCCGCGCGCCCGCGCCTCGTCGAAGAGGGCCTCAAGGCGTTGATGAGCGTGAACGCCGAGCTGCGCAACCGCCGCGGCATCAACCTCGGCAAGCTGCTCTTCTGGCCCGTGCACCGGAAGTTCGGCGGCAACATGAAGTTCATGATCAGCGGCGGCTCGGCGCTGACCGACGACGTGCACAAGGCCTTCCACGCGCTCGGCTTCACGCTGAACGAGGGCTACGGCCTGACCGAAGCGGCGCCGGTGCTGACCGTCACCAACGCGGGCAACAAGCGGCTCCCGAACTCGGTGGGCAAGGCGCTCCCGGGTGTCGAGCTGCGCATCGACAGCCCCGACAACGACGGCATCGGCGAGGTCATCGCCAAGGGCCCGAACGTCATGGCCGGCTACTTCCAGGACCGGGAGTCGACCGACGCGGTGCTCAAGAGCGGCTGGCTGCACACGGGCGACCTCGGCCGCCTCGACGCCGACGGCAACCTCACGCTCGTGGGCCGCAAGAAGGACGTCATCATCGATGCCAACGGGAAGAACGTGTACCCCGACGAGCTCGAAGACCTCTACGGCACGCACACGCACATCAAGGAGCTGTCGGTCGTCGGTCTGCCCGACGAGCACGGCGGTGAGAAGGTCGCCTGCCTGTGCGTGCCCGACTACAAGGACCGGCCGCGCGAAGAGGTGAAGAAGGAGCTCGAAGACCACTTCCGCCGCGTCGCCAGCGACGAGCCGTTCTTCCGCCGCATCAAGGTGCTGCGCTTCTGGGACAGCGAGCTGCCGCGCACCTCGACGCGCAAGGTGAAGCGCCCCGTTGTCGTGAAGGAGTTCGTGCGCCTCGAGAAGCTCGTGCACAGCGCCGAGCGCGCGAAGGCGGGCTCCACCGACGAGAGCACCGACTGGCTCGTGCAGGTCATCGCCGACGTCATTCAGAAACCAGCTGCCGACATTCGCAACGACTCGCGGCTGCAGGTCGACCTCGGCCTCGACTCGTTGATGCTGACCGAGCTCGCCACTGCGCTCGAGCAGGCGGGCGTGCCCACCTCGGCCATCACCGACCTCACGAAGATTCAGACCGTCGACGACCTGCGCAAGGTCGTGCTGTCAGCGGGCCGCCGGCCCAAGGGCGTGAAGGAGCTCGTGGTGAAGGAGGCCGAGAGCTCGAAGAAGTCAGACGCGCTCGAGCTCGAGCTGCCCGAGGTGGTGGCGCAGGCCGGCCGCAAGGCGCTGACGCTGGGGCAGAGCAGCATCTACGGCGGCATGTTCGACGTGAAGGTGACGGGGAAGAGCTTCATCCCCCAGAACCGGAACTTCCTCGTCGTCGCCAACCACGCGAGCCACCTCGACATGGGCCTCGTGAAGATGGCGCTCGGCGACCAGGGCAGCCGGCTCGTGGCGCTCGCGGCGCGTGACTACTTCTTCGATACCTCGTGGAAGCGGGCGTACTTCGAGAACTTCACCAGCCTCATTCCGATGGACCGGCAGGGCAGCCTGCGCGAGTCGCTGCGGCTCGCGGGAGAGTCGCTCACCCAGGGCTTCAACCTGCTCATCTTCCCCGAGGGCACGCGGTCTCCGAACGGCGAGCTGCAGGAGTTCAAGCCCACCACCGGCTACCTCGCGCTCAGCTACGGCGTCGACATTCTGCCGCTGTACTTGAAGGGCACATACGACGCGCTGCCGAAGGGCGCGTGGTGGCCGAAGTTCGAGAAGCTCGAGGTGCGCATCGGGCCTCCGATTCTCATCGACGACCTGCGCGCGAAGGCGAAGGGCCTCGCGAAGAGCGAGAGCTATCGCATCGCCACCCGCCTCGCCGAAGAGTCCGTGCGCGCGCTCTCGCAGGGCCGCGCCGTGCGGCCTGATCAGCTCGTGTTGCCCGCGATTCCGACCCGCGCCGAAAGGACCAAGCCGTGAAGATTCTCGTGACGGGTGCCACCGGCTTTCTGGGCACGCATCTGGTGCCGCTGCTGCTCGAGGCGGGTCATTCGGTGCGCTGCATCGGCCGCTCGAAGCCGCCAGCGGCGTGGGCCTCGAAGGTCGAGTTCATTCAGGCCGACCTGAAGGACCGTGAGGCCGTGAAGGGCGCCATCGGCGGCATCGACGCGCTCATGCACCTCGCCGGGCTCGTGTCGTTCAAGAACGAAGACGGCCGCAAGATGTACGAGCTGCACGTCGACGCGACGCGCGAGCTGCTCAAGGAGATCATCGCCTCGGGTCAGAAGCCGCGGGTGGTGCTGGTCTCCACTTCCGGCACCATCGCTGTCTCGAAGACCGAGCGCGTGGGCACCGAAGCCGACGACTACCCCATCGAGACCGTCGGCCGCTGGCCCTATTACATGTCGAAGATCTACGAGGAGAAGCTGACCCTCGAGCTCTGCAAGAAGCACGGAATGCCGCTGGTGGTGCTGAACCCGTCGCTGCTCATGGGCCCGGGAGACGACCGGCTCTCGTCCACGTGGACGGTCGTGAAGTTCCTGCAGCGAGACATTCCCGCGATGCCCGGTGGCGGCATGAGCTTCGTCGACGCGCGCGACGTGGCGAAGGCGGCGCTCTCCGCGCTCACGAGGGGCGAGCAATACGGCCGGCACCTGATGGGCGTGAACCTGTCGATGCACGACTTCTTCAAGCGCCTCGAGCGGCTGTCGGGTGTGCCCGCGCCGCGCGTGAAGCTGCCGAAGGACGTGAACATTCTCGGGGCGTACGCGCTCGAGGCGTTCGCGAAGTGGCGCAAGACCGAGGTGACGCTCGACCCGCAGGAGGTCGAAGTCGGCGAGCACTGGTTCTGGTGTGATTCGTCGAAGGCCGAGCGTGAGCTGGGCTTCACCGCGCGTGACCCGTACGAGACGCTCCACGACACCGTGCACTACGTGATGGGCAAGCTGCCGCCGAACGCGCTGCCGGGCCTCAAGGGCGAGCTGTACGACAAACGCGAGGGCCGCTGATGAAGCGCTGCGCGGCGATGCTGACGCTCCTCCTCGCGGCGTGTGGAAAGACGAACGCGGCGGCCATCGAAGAGCTCAAGCCCCGCTACGAGCCGATTCGAAAGAGCCTGGCGAGTCTGGCCGGGCGGCTCACCGATGCAGCCGTCGAGGTGCCGCTCAAGGGCGTCGTCTTCGACGAGGGAAACGACGCGGTCGGCACGGTGACGTTGGTGATGCCCGAGCAGCTGAAGGACCCGGACCTGTACGTGCGTCGCGATGACGAAGCGTACGTGAAGCACTTCGACCCCATCGCGGGTGGAGACCTGCTGGTCTGCCTGCAGTGGACCGGCCCGAAGAACCCGATGGCCGAGAGCGCCATGTCGGCGCGCAACGGCGACTCGCTGAAGACGAAGTGTGAACGTGCCGCAGCCGAGACGAAGTACGTCGTCGTCGTCGAGACGGTGAGCAGCGTGGTGCCGACGCTCGTCTCAGACGGGCAGTTCGTCGGTGGCAGTGCCGACCTGCGCGTGACGGTGTTCGACTTCGTGACGCAGCGGGTGGCGAGCCGGTTCGAGGTGCATGGTCAGCCGGACCAGGTCGTGAACGTGCGGGTGAAGCCGGGTGGGTCGAAGGCCGTCGAGGCCGCGCTCTCGGTGCACAGCTCGATGTGGGTCGACGCGCGCAAGAAGCTCTTCGATGGGCTGAAGCAGCGCGGCGCCTCCATCACGCTGCGCTGACGATTTCTTCGCAACCTTCGCGTTCGGCCCGGGTTGGGCTGGCATGCGTTGGCTCTCGATCGTGGCGTTGGTGATGTGTGCGTGTCCTGGGCCGGTCGTTTCGCCCGAACCCGATGGCGGGCCTGCCGGTGGTGGCTCGGCGGGCGGGGTCGTCGCAGGTGGCACGACCGCTGGCGGCAGCTCGGCTGGCGGTGGGGAAGGCTCCGCCGGCGGAAGTTCGGCTGGTGGAAGCGCGGGTGGAAGCAGCTTCGCCGGTGGCACCTCAGCTGGTGGGAGCGCTGCGTTCTGCGCGCCGCGTCCGACTGGCGCCGAGGTGAACTCGCTCACGGTCACCACCACACCGACCGATTACGGCATGGGTGGCGCGTTGATGGTGCAGGTGCGCTCCGACGTCGCGAACCCCCGCTGGGCGCAGGAGCCCATCACCGTCTACCGCCCGATGAACGCGCAGCCCTACCCGGTCATCTTCTACAGCCACGCTTTCCTCGGCAGCGACCACACGCGCATCGCGCCCATGCTCCGGCGCCTCGCGAGCGCTGGCTTCAACGTCGTCTTCGTTCCGTACAAAGGCGTCGCCGTCACGCGCACCGAGCAGTACGCGACGTTGTGGGAAGGCTTCCGCGCCGCGGCGACGCAGTACGGCGCGCAGTTCGACCTCACGCGTGTCGGCTTCGTGGGCCACTCGTTCGGAGGCGGGGCGACTCCGGAAATGGCTCGTCGGGCCTTCGCTGCGCCGACGCAGAACGGACTGACGCAGGCCTGGGGCTCAGCGGGCCGGTTCGTCTTCATCATGGCGCCATGGTTCTCGTTTCCCTCACTCGTCACGCCCACCGCGACCAACGACCACTACCGCGACCTGCCGCTCGACGTGAAACTGGTGCTGCAGGTCTTCGCGGACGACGACACGAACGATCACCTGATTGCCCAGCAGGACCTCTGGGACAAGCTGCCGACGGGCCTCGAGCGCAGCTGGCAGGTGGTTTCGAGCGACCAGTGCGGCGCCGATCTGCTGCTCGCCGGCCACAACATTCCGCCGGGTAACGTGGCCAACGCGGGGGACAACGCGCTCGATGTCTGGGGCATCGCGAGGCACGTGCTCGCGCTCGCCGACTACGCCGTCGGCTCGAAGAGTCAGGCCGCGAAGGAGGTCGCGTTCGGGCTGACCGACGCAGGCCGGTCGATGGGCCAGTGGGTGGCCTGTGGAGGAAGGGCTGTCGCGCCGCTCCTGGCCGCGACCACGCCGGTCTTCACGCCTTGCTCGGGCGGGGCCACGCAGCCGAAGCAATACACCTTCGAGGTCTCCGAGCATTGCCGCTACTCCGACAGCGGAGCGACAGGCATGCCCGCGTGTCGATGACCCTTCAGGCCGCCTGTGTCGCCGGGCGAACCTGCTCCTGCACCAGCGCCCACGCGGCCTCGACGAACGCGGTGTCTTGCGCCTGCTTCGGAGCCGGCCGCAACACGCCCTCGTAGTAGAAGCCGCCGCCCTCGACCGCTTCGGTGGCGACCTTCACGTAGCGCGACGCCGCCACCTCCTCCGTCACGCCGATGCCGAACAGCTTGCTGAAGAACGGGCCGATGGTGGTGAACGGGTTGAAGCCCGTCATCGACTGCCCGAAGCGCGTCGTGGGAATGATGCCCGGGTGCAGCGCGACGAAGGTGATGCCGCGCGCTCCGTTCCGTTGCTGATGGGCGCGGGTGATCGCGAGCAGCACGAGCTTGTTGGGAATGTACGCGAACATGCCGCCCGAGGCCTTCGGGCCGGCGACCTGCTCGAGCTTCGTCGAGAAGCCGTTCTGAATGCCGGTGACGATGTTCACCACGCGGCCTTTGCCGGCCTCGAGCGCGTCGAGCAGCCCCTCGGTCAACGTGAAGGGCGCGGCGACGTTCAAGGCGAAGGTGCGCTCCAGGCCATCAACGGTCGCGGGACCTTTGCTGAAGACGCCACCGGCGTTGTTCACGAGCAGGTCGAGTGAAGGTGCGCGCGTCTTCACCTCGCCCGCCAGTCGCCGCACATCGGCGAGCGAGAAGAGGTCGGCCTGGAGGAACTCGCTCCCGTTGCCGGCCTGCTTCGCCACCTCGGCGCCGCGCGTCGAGTCTCGCCCGACGATCAACACCCGCCAGCCCGCTTTGCCGAGCGCGAGCGCCGCGGCCTGACCGAGCCCCGACGTTCCTCCGGTCACCACTGCCGTCTTCGTTCCCATGGTCGTTCTCCCGTTCCGCGACGTTGTGACCGCAGCGTGCGACCGGAGTGCGTAGTAAACAATGCGTTGTCCAGAACCACTTCATCAACCTGAGGTTGACAGTATGGAGCTCGAGACCTTTCGCGGAGTGGTGCCCTTCGTCGCCGTCGCCGAGGAGCGGAGCTTTCGCCGGGCCGCCGCGCGACTCGAGGTGAGTCCGGCTGCGGTGAGCAAGGCCATCGCCGCGCTCGAGGCCGAGGTCGGTCAGCCGCTCCTCACCCGCACCACCCGGGCCGTGGGGCTCACCCGGCAGGGCGCGCTCTTTCTCGAGCGGTGTCAGCAGGCGGTGGCGTCGGTGCGCGGGGCGCGCGAGGCGCTGGCGACGGAACATGCAGAACCCTCGGGAGAGCTCACGGTCTCGGTGCCGTTCATCGCGGTTCAGTTGCTCACGCCCGCGCTGGCGCTGCTCTCGTCGCGCTACCCGAGCCTCACCTTCGACGTACGCGTTTCGGACCAACTCTCGCGCTTCGCCGAGGAGTCCATCGACGTCGCCGTGCGCATCGGCACGCTCGCTCAGTCGTCGCTCATCGCGAAGCGGCTGCGGCGAACGCGCCTCGTCACCTTCGCCTCGCCTGCGTACCTCGCGCGACGGGGCACACCCGTGACGCCTGCGCAGCTCGCAGACCACCACTGCCTCGTCGTGCGCGCGCCGAACAACAAGCCGCGCCCGTTCCTCTTCTCCACAGGCCCGCACGCGGTGCAGCCGCTGCTCGTCGTCGACCACGGGCCTTCGCTCGTCGACGGCGCGCTGGCCGGCCTCGGGGTGACGCAGGCGTTCGACTACATGGTCGATGGCTTGCTGCGTGAGGGGCGCCTGGTCGAGGTGCTGCCTGCGCTCGCCGCCAACGGCCCCGACATTCACGCGGTCTGCGCGGCCGGTCGTCGGGCCTCGGCGAACGTTCGCGCCGCCTTCGACGCGCTGGCCGAGCACTTCTCGCGCGCGAGGTGAGAACCCCAATCCGGGCGCCTGGCTCTCACCGGTCGAACCAGCCTGACGCCGGTTCACGGGAGTTCCCATGAGTCGCGCTCGCTGGGTTGCGGTGTTCACGGTCATGTCTCTCTCGGCGTTCGCCCAGCCGGTCGACGTGAGGCAGTTGGTGACGATGCCCGAGCCCGCCGTCGCGACGTTGCGCGCCGAGATGCGCGACAACCTGGTGACGCTGAATGAAATCGTCACGCTCGTGGTGGCCGGCAAGGTGAAGGAGGCCGGCGTCGTCGCCGAGAAGAAGCTCGGCACCGGAGTCATGGGTCAGCACCGCGACAAGCCGGTCGAGGCCCGCCCGGGAGCCCACATGCCTCCAGCGATGCACGACCTCGGTCGCAACCAGCACAAGGCGGCGAGCGCGTTTGCCGCCGTCGCAGCGACTGGTGACCGCGAGAAGACGCTCGCTGCGCTCCCGACGCTCAATGCGTCGTGCGTGAGCTGTCACCTCGCGTTTCGCGTGCGGTGACGCCTCAGCGCCACGCGAGCACGCGGTAGAACGCCGTGCCCAGGTTTCCGTCCGCGTTTACCCATCTCCTGAAAGCCGGAGCACGCGAGGTAGTCGCTCCACGCGTTGCACCCGGAGGTCAGCGACACCGTGGACGGTGACGGGCAAACCACCAACACGTTCACCGACAACAACACCATCACGCATGCCCTCTCGGGGAATGACCGAATCCACGAGGTCCTCCGTGGAGGAATTCGCCGCACCAGTCATGCGCGACGGGCGCGCAGGCGTTCCTTCACTGCCTCGGGGACGATGTCCTTCGTCTGATGAATGACCTGGAGCGACCTCAGCAGCGGCCGCGCGTTCACCAGTCGGTCGAGATCGGTCGCCGTCACCGGCCCCTGCGCCATCACCCGCAGCTCCTTCAGGTTCTTGAGCGACGCGGCATCGGCGAGCGCTGAGAGAAGCTCCTCGTCGAAGCCGGAGTCGAGGTGCAGGTCGAGCGCCTCGAGCTCGAGCGTGCTCTCCCGAACGGAACTCGCGTTCACGGCCGTTCCTTCGACGGTCAGCCTTCGCAAGCCCGGCAGCTTCTTCGACGTCAGCAGGGCGTGCAGGCCGGTGGTCGTGATGAGGGCCGGCCTCGGCACCGTTCCGCCCTTGCTGATGTTCGTGCGAAGGCTCAGCGACTGCACCGACGCGACGTGCGCTGAGCTGGCCAGCGCAGCCACTCCGTCGTCACCAAGCTGGTTGAAGTCCAGCAGCCAGCGCTCCACGCCGGCGATGGCGGGCGAGGCCATCAGCGTCGCGAGCTGGGTGTCGTCGAGGCGCTGCTCCGAGAGGCTGACTTCGGCGAACCGTCCGAGGGGCGCGGCGGCGAGCGCGACGACGTGCTTCGGCTTCACCCCGCTCAGCTCCAGCGTTGCTCGGGGTGCGCGGAGGGCGATGGCATCGGCGGCCTGCAGGAACTTGTCGGGCTCGGTCGCGACGACACTCAGCAGCCCTCGCTCGAAGCTCCATCGCGTGAGGAACGGACGAATCGGCTCGAGCCACGCCTTCGCGTGCTTCTTCTCGAGCTTCATCGAGACCTCGAGCTTGTCGCCGTAGTCGTCCGCGTCATCGGGCGGCACGGCCACCTGAGCGATGATGACCTCGCCCCAGCGGCTTCCCTGCTCGGTGAGGAAGTCGGCGTAGACGAGCCGCAACCCATCGTCCTGGGGCTTCGCCGCGATTTGCTCGAGAAGGCCCTGCTCGATGGCGGTCGCGGCCTTCGGCGTCTGCCGTGTCGCGGAGCTTTTCAGCTGCGGCTTTTCGAGCACGGCGATCACGTCGTCTGCAGCAGTGCGTTTGTCGTGCTTCGCCAGCGTTCGTTTGTTCATGCCTCGATGACCCATCACCCCCACCCGAGGTGACTCGGATTCCGGCAGCAGCGCTTTTGCGAAGAGAATCGGAGCCTTGCGACGCGAAGGAGCCGCGAAGGAGGCTCTGCCTCGGCTTCGGCGACGGTCAGCGCAACAGCAGCAGCGCGGCGGCGGTCGAGAGCAGCGTCACCGGCACACCGACCTTCGCGTACTCCATGAAGCCCACCTTCGCCTTCGCGCGCTCGAGCACGATGATGTTCGCGACCGAGCCCAGCAGCGTGAGGTTGCCCGCGAGCGTCGACACCAGCGCCGTCACCGTCCACGCGTGCGCAGCGTCCGGGAACGAACGAATCCACGGCTCGAGCACGAGAATGAGCGGCACGTTGCTGACGATTTGAGAGCCGATTCCCAGCACCGCCGTCAGCACCAGCGAGCCATGGCCGAGCGCGCCTTCGGTCGAGGCGACCCACGCCTGGGGAAAGCCCGTGCGCTGCAACGCCGCGACGAGCACGAAGAGGCCGGCGAAGAAGAGCAGCACGCTCCAGTCGACCATCGCGAGCAGCTTCTCGGCACGCAGGCCAGAGACGATGAGCACCAGGGTTCCCGCAGCGAGGGCTGACAACGCGAGCGGAGCCCCGAGCAGGTTTGCGACCACGGCACCGACGAGCCCCACCACGCACGCGACCAGCAGGGGACGATCGATCGGCGCCTCGTCCTTCACGTCATCAGCAGGGGGGTCGACGGAGAGTTCCTTGCGGAAGAAGAAGTGCAGCAGCGCCGCCGTCACCACGAGCGCCGCGAGCACCGGCAACGCCACGTCGCCGAGGTAGCCGCGGTAGGTGAGGCCCGACAGTTTTCCCACGAGCATGTTCTGCGGGTTGCCTGCGAGGGTGAGCGCCGAGCCGGCGTTGCTGCCCATCGCCACTGCGAAGAGAAACGGCTTCACCTGTGCGCGCGCCGTCTTCGCCAACTGCACCACCAGCGGCGTCGCCAGCAGACACACGGCGTCGTTCACCAGCGCGGCCGAGAGCACGCCGCACCCAAGCGTCACCGCCCACAACAGGCCCACGCGCGACGTCACCCGCTTCGAGAGCCACCGCGTCGCCCACGCGAAGAAGCCCGCCTCACCGAGGCCCGCGGCCACCACCATCATGCCGAGCAGCAACGACAGCGTGTGCAGCTCGACGGCTTTGAGTGCGTCGTCTACTCCGAGATAGGGCGCTCCCGCCCACGCGCCCAGGGCCACGCAGACCGTCGCTCCGATGAGGGCCATCGCGGGCCGGCCGACGGGCAACCATCGCAGCCGCCTCGCCGTGATGCCCACGTACGAGAGCGCGAAGGTGGCGAGAATCGCGATGCGCACGTCACGCCTGCTTCGTCATCGGCCACGCCTTCGCGAGCCCCAGCCCCGTCGTCAGCGTGCGCGCCTCGAGAATGTTGTCTTCGATGCTGCAGTACGTCCACCCGCCGTAGCGCCCGATGCTGTGCACGCCTTTCGCCGCGAGCTCGGCCTTCACGCGCGCCACCTCGCCAAGCGACTGCTTCGTGATGTGCACGTACGCCGGGTTCATCACCACCGAGTGCTCGGCCACCAGCTTCTGCGTCGTCACGAGGCCTTCGTCGCTCAGGTGCTTCAGCACGCGCGCCCGCTCGGCTGCGACGTCGATGCGCGCGTCACGCGGGAAGCCGAGCTCGACGTAGAGGCTCATGCGCGGGCTGTCGAAGATGTTGTCGTAGAAGCCCACTCGATAGAACGAGCGCGCGCGGTCGGGCACGTACAGCCAGTGGATGTCCTTCGGCCCCTTCGAGTCGAAGCCCAGGTTGAACACGAGCACCTGGTTCCACGTGTACGTCGTCGGGTCGAACGGCACGCCGCACAGCTCGAGCAACTTCGGAAACGGCGCCGAGGTGACGAGCCGCTCGAAGCGGTACTCGCCCTTCGTCGTGCGCGCGACCTTCTTCGACAGGTCGATGGCGGTGAGTGACTCCCCGAGCTTGAGCGCTGCGGGCTCGACCTCTCGCAGCAGCGCGTTCACGTACTCGATGGCGCCACCTTCGGGGTACGTGAAGGCCGCGTTGTACGTCGCGTTGTCCGGCTGCCGCATGTTGCGAATGATGTCGGTGAGGTCGGCGTGCGGGAAGAAGCGGCCCATCGCGTCGCGGTCGAGCGTCGAGAGGTCGGTCGCGTACAGCTTCTCGTTGTACGGAATGAGGAACTTCTCGGCGATGGAGCGCCCGAAGCGCGCGTAGAGCATCTCTTTGAAGTTCGTCTCTGGCTGCGTCTGGCCGGGCTGCCGCGCGAAGTAGAGGTCGTGCAGGCAGTCGATGAAGTCCTCCTGCGGCAGCTGGTGGATGTTCTTCTGGAACGGGAAGTCGACCATGCGCTTCGCGAACGAGATGAACGACTTCTTCTGAACCGTGCGCACCGTCTG
>CALRPN020000092.1:0-24508 GCA_943370055.1 Archangium gephyra | reverse complement strand
AGCGCTTCGAACTCCTTCGGCAGGTGGCGCACTGCGCTTCGCCGCTGATCAGTTCGGCGTGGCGACCGCGCGCAGCATGTCGAGCGACTCGAGCGCCTTGCCGGCACCCATCACGACGCTCGAGAGCGGGTCTTCTGCCAGGAACACCGGCAGGCCCGTCTCTTCCCGCAGCAGGGTGTCGAGGTTCTTGAGCAGCGCTCCACCACCGGCCAGCACGATGCCCCTGTCGGCGATGTCACCGGCGAGCTCGGGCGGCGTGCGCTCGAGCGTCATCTTCACCGCGTCGACGATTCCGTTCACCGGCTCGGCCAACGCGTCGCGAATCTCGTCGCTCGTGATGGTCAGCGTGCGGGGAACACCGGCCACGAGGTCGCGGCCCTTGATCTCCATCGTCATCGCTTCGTCGGTCGGGTACGCGGTGCCGATGCTCATCTTGATGAGCTCAGCCGTGCGCTCGCCGATGAGCAGGTTGTACTTGCGCTTCACGTACTGAATGATCGCTTCGTCGAGCTTGTCGCCGCCGACGCGCACCGACTTCGAATACACGATGCCCGCGAGCGAGATGACGGCGACGTCGGTCGTGCCACCGCCGATGTCGACGATCATGTTGCCCGACGGCTCGGTGACGGGCAGGCCGGCGCCGATGGCCGCGGCCATGGGCTGCTCGATGAGGTGCACTTCGCGCGCGCCCGCGTTCTCAGCCGCCTCACGTACGGCGCGGCGCTCGACCTCGGTGATGCCCGACGGAATGCCGATGACGATGCGCGGCTTCACGTTGAACTTCCGCTGGTGCGCGCGCTGAATGAAGTACTTCAGCATCGCCGCGGTGATCTCGAAGTCGGCGATGACGCCGTCCTTCATCGGGCGAATGGCGACGATGTTGCCGGGCGTACGGCCGAGCATCTCCTTCGCCTCTTTGCCGACCGCGAGCACCTTCTTGCCGCCGCGCGCGTCTTGCTGCACGGCCACCACCGACGGCTCATTCGACACGATGCCGATGCCGCGCACGTAGATGAGGGTGTTGGCGGTGCCGAGATCGATCGCGAGATCGCGGGAGAACAGCGTGTGCAGCCAGTCGAACATGGGCGGCCCTTTTCGCAACGCGGGGACTCGGGACGTTGCAGTGTCAACAGAATACACTGTTTGCGAACTTCACGCCAAGTGAAGACGGAGCGATTCCAGTTACTTCGGGCGCCGGACGCGGCTGATCGGCCTCAGCGGCGACGCAGACGCTTCAGATCACGACTGCTTTTGGCCACAGAGGTGTGCGAGGGAGCGGCCATGACGCCGTGGAAAGTGATCGATCGCGCCCCGATTCCGAAGGGCGGAGAGCTGCAGCTGGCGCAGCGTGGAGACGAATGGGTGGTGCGCCTGGGCGGGCACACGCTGATGTCGTCGCGCGCGCACGACTCCGAAGAGACGCTGGCCTCGTGGGCGCTCGAGCGCGTCGCCGAGCCGCGAGACATTCTCATCGGCGGGCTCGGCCTGGGCTTCACCGTGCGCGCGACGCTCGACCGCGTTCCGCCCGAGTGCCGCGTCATCGTCGTCGAGCTCTCGAAGCAGCTGGTCGAGTGGAACCGCACGCACGTGGCCGACCTCGCGAAGCGGCCGCTCGACGACGCCCGCGTGCGCATCGTCGAAGACGACGTGATGAAGCGCATCGAAGCCGCCTCGAAGGCGTACGACGCGATTCTGCTCGATGTCGACAACGGGCCCTCGGCGCTCACCACCGGCGGCAACAAGAAGCTCTACGGCACCAAGGGCGTGGCGGCGTGTCATCGCGCGCTGAAGCTCGGCGGCGTGCTCGCGGTCTGGTCGGCCGGCCCCGATGAAGACTACGTGCGCACGCTCGACAAGCTGCACTTCGAGGTCGAGGTGAAGCGCGTGACGGCGCGTGGGCCCTCGGGCGGCGCGTCGCACGTGTTGTTCTTCGGCAAGAAGACGGCCCCGTCTCGCAAGCCGCGCACGGAGCAGTGATGCGCGTTCACCTCGTCGACGGCACGTGGGAGCTCTTTCGCGCGCACTACGCGCCGCGCCCCTCGCACGTCGCGCCCTCGGGGAAAGACCTGAAGGCCACCGTCGGCGTCGTCGGTTCGTTGCTGGGCCTGCTCGCTGATTCGGAGGAGGCGGTCACGCACCTCGCGGTCGCCTTCGACAACCCGATTCGGTCGTTCCGCAACGACTTGTTCGACGGGTACAAGACCGACGCGGGCATCGAGCCGGCGCTGTACGCGCAGTTCGACGACGTCGAGCGTGCGGTCGCGGCCCTCGGCGTCACCGTCTGGTCGATGAAGGACTTCGAGTGTGACGACGCGCTCTCGACGGCGGCGGTGCGGTTCGCGAAAGACGCGCGCGTGACGCAGGTGCGGGTGATGACGCCCGACAAAGACCTCGGCCAGGTGCTGACGGGTGAGCGCATCGTGCAGGTCGACCGCATGCGAAAGCGGCTCTTCACCGAGGAGACGTTGCGCGCCGAGCGTGGCTTTGGCCCTGCGAGCATTCCCGACTTCCTCGCGCTCGTCGGTGACACGGCCGATGGCATTCCCGGGCTCGACGGCTTCGGTGAGAAGGGCGCCGCGGCGGTGCTGTCGGCATACCCGCATCTCGAAGACATTCCCGACGATGGCGCGACGTGGAAGGTGAAGGTTCGTGGCGCCGAGAAGCTGGCGGCGACGCTCGCGGCGAATCGCAAAGAGGCGACGCTGTACCGCACGCTCGCGACGCTGCGCTTCGACGTGCCGCTGAAGGAGTCGCTCGACGAATTGGAGTGGAAGGGCGCTCCGTCGGCGAGGTGGCGAGCGTGGTGCGCCGAGGCCGGCGTCGAGAAGTTCGCGGACCGGCCGCGCCGCTTCGTGTGATAGCGCTCCGTTGATGCGCGTGTCTTTGCTCCCACTCGTCCTGGTGGTGTCGGCCTGTGGCTCCACGATGGACATGACGCCCACTCCGGCCGTCGTGTGCCCACGCAGCGCGCTCGACACCGGAAACCCATCGCTCTGCATCTGGACGACGCTCGACTGCCCCGACGGCAATCGCTACGCGGCTGGTTGCCAGACGAGCAGCGCTGGTGGCTGCACCTGCGCCCGCAACGGCAACTCGGTGATGAAGACGTTCACCTCGACCACCTGGTGCACCGACTCCGATGCGACGCGGCTCAAGGCGCTGCGGGAGCAGTGCGGCTTTCCACTCTGACCGTCGCTGAGCCCTCGCATCGCGTCCGATGAGCACGCTCGATTGGCATGGAGACTCAGGTCCGCTGCTGCTCGTCGGGGCAGTTGCAGTGCGGCAGTGGTTGGGGTGTTGGCGTGAGCCCACGACGCGAGACGACGACCTTCCCCGTGAACGTCGCGGGAACCGATGGCTCGTGCTCGACGACGACTTCGGTCCGCATGAGCCCGGTACGGACTACACGCGCGCGCTCTCTTCGTTTGGCCGCGAGTCGTGCGGGGTCGTTCCGTTCGATGGCGGCGAGGCGTTGGTGTTGAGCACCGAGGGACATCAGGCTGCGCTGCTTCACGCGAAGGAAGGGTTGGTCGTTGCGAAGTGGCTCAGTGCGCCGAGCGCCGAGCACGCTGAGCGCGCCTTGTCGAAGCTTCCAGTGCTTCCATGGAAGCCGACGAAGGTTCGTTGGCATCACGCAGGTCGCAGCGTCGTGCTGCACCCCGCCGCTGAACGTTACGAGGCAGCTGCTCCCTCGATGCAGCTGCGACCTGGCGAGTACGCGGTCGCGACGTGCAGCTGGCCGTTCGACGACGAGACGAACTTCGAGTTGTGGCTCGTGCAGTTCAGCGCCGACGCGCGGTGAGCCCGAGCATCACGGGCAATGACACGGGTGGAACGAAGCGACGTGCCTCGACTCCCTCGGTGCCTCGTGGAGCGAACCAGTTCGTCGGCCGAAACCCGTTCGCGTACGGGTACTCACGCAACAGCTCGAGCTGAAGGCCCGACGACGCGACGGCGCTGACGATGTCGCCGACCGTGTGTTGCCAGCTGTGCGCGCGATTCGGGTTGGGCGTGCTGGGCGCAACGACGTGTCCTGACGGAGAGAGCGCTCCAGCCGCTTCGCCGACGTAGTTCGACACGGGATCATCGAAGTCCCGGCCCGGCGCGAAGTACGGGTCCTTCCACGCGCCGCCTTCGCCGAAGCTCCACACGAGCGGGTGAATCTCGAGGCCGACGAGCAACCCGCCCGGTGACAGCACGCGGGCGCAGCCCTTCATCAAGCGCGGCACGTCGTCGAACCACCCGAGCACGCCGTAGGAAAAGAAGACGACATCGAAGCGCTCGGCCGTCGTCTCGAAGAACGCGTTCGCCTCGGAGCGGAGGAACGTCGCAGGCAACCCCGAGTCTCTCGAGAGCGCGGTCGCGAACGTGATGGCCTCGTCGCTCAGGTCGACGCCAGTCACCACCGCGCCCAGCTGCACGAGACTCAACGAGTCCTGGCCCGCGTTGCAGCAGAGGTGGAGCAGCCGCTTGCCCTTCACGTCACCGAGCAGCTCGAGCTCGTCGGGAAACAACGTCGACCCGCCACCGCGAAGGAACGCGGCCTGCTCGTGTTTGTGCGCGTTGTGCTGCTTCGTCGCGAAGTTCCACGACGCGCGGGTGTCTTCGAGTTCCTTCGGCGTCACAGGTCGCTCACGAACTTCAGCGGGGTGCCGCGGTTCGCGCCCGGCCGGTCCTTCGTGGAGATCGTCCACACGTCGACGTCGGGGTCGTCATCGAGGTTCGCGATGCAGCCCACGACGAGCTGACAGTCTGGACACGTGCCTTCGATGCCGAGCAGCGCGCGCGCCTCGGGCGGAAACTTCGGCAGCAGGTCCTCCACGGTGATGTCTCGCTTGGGCGTATCGGGCCCGTAGCCGACGGAGTCTTTCGGCAGCGGAGACGGCTTCTCGTCGCGGCGCGTGACGTCACCGACCTTGTCGAAGAGATAGAGGTACCGATTGCCCGGGCTGGGCGCGAAGCCGAGCTCGTGCGGGTGCGTCGTGTACCGGAGTTGCTGCGATTGAAACCCGAACTCGAGCGCCATGATCTGCCGCAGCGTCGAGCGGCACTCGTGGTCGCGCTTCGGCCCTCGCACGAGGTTGCAGCCAGTCGTCGTCATCAACAGCAGCAGGAGAGCGCGCTTCACGCCGCCGTCGTAACCGCTTCCGCCAGTTTCTTCAGCCGCTTCGTCAGCACGTTGGGGAACTCCTCTGCCACCTGGCCTTTGCCCCACATCGCCTCGACGGTCGGGCCGTTCTCGGTGCGCCGCTCACGGAACAGCCAGTTCGCCCACTCGAAGAACCAGACGCGCCGGCCGATGCGGTAGTACCAGCGCTGCGCCGAGCGCAGCTTCTCGTCTCGATGAAAGAGCCGCTTCAGCGCCGTCGGCCGCAGTTGCATGCCGACCTCCATCGCCTTCACGAACGAGATGACGAGCCACGGCGGCAGGTGCCGCGTCTTCAGCACCTGGTGTTTGTAGTCCCACCGGCGCTGGTCGGTCTGAATCACCTGCCGGCCCTTCGCTTCGTCGAAGAACGCCGTCCACCGGTGCGGCGTCACGTAGAGCAGCTGCACCTGGTCGGGGTCCATGTGGAGCAGTTGTTTGAAGCCACGCCAGTAGTCGCGCGCGCGCTCCTCTTCGAAGCCGACGACCCACGTCGCGAGCGAGAGCATGTCGTGTTCACGCAGGAGCCGAATCGCCTCGAAGTCGACGGTGGTGGTCGAGCCCTTCTTGATGCGCTCGAGTGTGGCTTCGTCGGTGCTCTCGGTGCCGAGCAGGAAGCGCGAGACGCCCGCCTTCTTGTAGAGGTGGAGCAGATCCGCGTCGCGCACGATGTCGCCCGCGCGCGTGGAGCCAACCAGCTCGACGTCGACGTTCTCAGCGATGAGCGCTTCGCAGAATTCCTTCCACGCCTTGCGCTGTGAGGTGGGGTTCTCGTCGGCGAGGTTGACAATCTGCACGCCGTGCTCGCGATGCAGGCGCGCGATCTCCTGCGCGAACTTCTTCGGGTCGCGGTGACGCCAGCGAGTCCAGAACCCGCGTTGCCCGCAGTAGCTGCACAGGTGTGGGCAGCCCCGTGAGAACTGCATCACCACCGCGCGCTTCTTTCCCCAGTAGTGGTACCGCGAGAAGTCGATGAGCTCCCAGCCGACACGGTACGCGTCGAGGTCGACGATGGCCGGCGCGTCGGGCGTCGAGAACGGCAGCCCGAGTTTTCGAAACGCGAGCCCGCGCACCTGCTCGAGCGCCGTGCCGTGTTCGAGCGCGTTCATCAGCTTCACTGCCGTGTCTTCACCTTCACCACGCACGATGACGTCGACCTGCGGCTGCTGCGAGAGCACGTCGCGCCAGTGATACGTCGGGAACACGCCGCCGTAGACGATGCGAATGGAAGGTGCCCGTTCACGAATCGCCTTCGTCAACGCCGCGATGGTCGGGTGCGCCGAGGTCGAGCCCGCGTGACCGACGAGCAGCGCCTCGGGAGCGCGCCGGCACACCTCGTCGACGATGGTGTCGTGCGGCAGGTTGGTGAGATCGGCGTCGAGCAGCTCGACCTGGTGACCTGCGTCGATGAGGGGACCTCCGATGGAGAGCAACCCGAGCGGCGGCAGGTGGTCGTCGGGAACGCAGCGGCTGCCGATGGCGGTGTGCGGCGGGTTGAGCAGGAGGATTCGCATGTGGTCGAGGTTACGCATCGGCCCGGCCTCCGCTTTCCGCGGGTCTGGCGAACGGTCGAAACCGGTGGGCGACTGGTCGCTTCGGGGTGAGACTTGCGCGTTCGCAACCCGTCTGCTGTCCGGAGACCTCATGAACCGATGGTGGGCGTTGTCGTTGCTGCTGCTGACGCAGGCGTGTTCGCAGCCCCCGATGAGGCGGTGCAGTCCGACGACGTGCAACGGCTGCTGTGCCGCCGACGACACGTGCTCTCTCGGTTCGGCGAGCGCGTGCGGCTCGTCTGGCCGAGCGTGTCAACGCTGTGCGCCCAATGAGAACTGTCTGGGCGGAGCGTGCACGCCATCGTTCGGCTTCGGTGGCGGATCGACGGGAACGGGCGGCGGCTCGGCCGGTGGTGCGACGGCCGGTGGACTCGCGATGGGTGGCGGCTCCATCGCGGGCGGTGACGCGGCTGGTGGCGCGGCGGGCGGTGTCGTCGCTGCCGGCGGAACGGCGACGGCTGGTGGTTCGACTGCAGGCGGGAGCGCCACGGCGGGTGGGAGCGTCACGGCAGGTGGCTCGACGGCGGGCGGAATCGCGACGGCTGGCGGAACCGCGTCGGCAGGCGGCTCGGCGGGTGGCGTCGCTCCCGGAGACGGTGGCCTCATCTGTCAGGCGCAGGGCCAGCAGTGCGGACTCAACGAGCAATGCTGCGCTGGGCTCTCGTGTGAGAACGGCTCGTGCGAGCCAGTGAACTGCGTGCTCGATCGCTGCAGCGCTGGCTTCGCGGCGGGCGGCTGTTGTTCTCGCGCAGCGTTCTGCGGCATCGCTCCGGGCGGCAAGGTGAAGACGTGCGCTTCGACGTGCATCGCCGAGAACCAGGGCTGCGGAGAGTCCTCCGACTGCTGCTCGGGCCTCGTCTGCACCAACGGGTTCTGCACGCGCACCACCTGCTCGGGAAGTTCGTGCTCGGTGAACGCGCCGTGCTGCGCGCAGTCGGCGTTCTGTCAGTCAGGCGGAACCTGCGGTGCGACGTGCGTGGGTGAAGGGCTTCCCAACGGCGCCGAGACCGCGTGCTGCACCGGCCTCGCGAACTCCACGAGCAACACGTGCGAGCGCTACCCGTTCTGCGCGTACTCCATCTGCACGCAGGGCTTCGCGCAGGGCGGTTGTTGCGCCGACGCACCGTACTGCACGGCCAGCGGAAACCTCGCCGGCAAGGTGTGCCTCGGCATCTGCGGCGGCGAAGGCAACTCGTGCGGTGCCGACACTGATTGCTGCGACGGGCTCGCCTGTCGTCGCGGCCGGTGTGAAGCCATCAACGGAACGGGCTGCGCCGACCAGGGCTGCACGTCAGGCTTCAGCGCCGGTGGCTGCTGCGAGAGCGCTCCCGTCTGTGGCGCAGTGGCAGGCTCGACGAACACGCGCTGCCGCTCGGCGTGCATGGGCCCCGGCCAGACGTGCACCGCGACGGGTGACTGCTGTGGAGGCCGCACCTGCACCAACCGCGTCTGCAGCACGACCGGCTGCGCGTCGACGGGAGGCCGCTGCAACCTCAACGCCGACTGCTGCTCTGGCAACAGCTGCGTGCGCGGCGTGTGTCAGTCGGGCGGGCAGAACTGCTCCGGCGCGTACGGCATCTGCCGCACGGCGTCCGATTGCTGCGGCGGCGCGACGTGCACTTCGGGCCTCTGTCAGCCTCCGACGCCAACGTGCGGAACGTGGAGACAGTCGTGCACCGCCAGCTCGTGCTGCACCGGGCTCACCTGCTCGTCGGGCTTCTGCGACTACCCCAACGTGTGCCGCACGACGGGAGCGACGTGCTCGGCCTCGGCGCCGTGTTGCGCTGGCCTCACCTGCACCACCGGCGTGTGTCGTGCGCCGACGACCTCGTGCCGGCTCGCGGGTCAGGCGTGCACCTCGGGCAGCTGCTGCAACGGGCTCACGTGTTCCGCGGGCGTGTGCACGCTCTCGGGCGCGACCATCTGCCGCAGCGTCGGGACGACGTGCGGCGCGACGAGCCCCTGCTGTGTCGGCCTTTCGTGTGTGTCGGGGGTCTGCCAGTCACCGAACTCTTCGTGTGAGGGTGACGCGTGCTCGGTCGGCGCGGGCGCGGGCGGCTGCTGTGGCGCAGCGCCGTTCTGCGTGAGCCTGCCGGGCGGTGGTCAGAAGAAGTGCAAGACGCTGTGCGGACCCGCGGCGGCCGCGTGCTCGACGCGCAGTGACTGCTGCGGTGGCCTCAACTGTCTGCAGGGCTACTGCCGCAACGGCTGTCAGGGCATCAGCTGCAACAGCCACGGAGACTGCTGCTCGGCCGCGCCCGTGTGCCGGCGGTGGGGCACGACGAACAGCTACTACTGCAACGCGAACTGACGCCTACTTCGTCGAGAGCCACTGCTCTGCGCGTGAACGCTCCTGCTCGATGAGGGGCAGCGTCGTCGTCGCGAGGTTCTCTTTCGCGGCGGTGACCAGCGTCCACGCGCGCTTCGTGTCGGTCACGGCCGTTCCCAGCGCGAGCTGCACGCGGCCCTTCTCGAAGGGAGGGAGGTCGTCGCTCAAGGTGAGCGCGAGCTCGAGGTCTTCGACGCGCGGCGGCTTTCCGAGCGCGAGGCCGGCCTGATGTCGCGCGAGCAGCGCCATCGCGTGCACCGGGTGTTTCGGGAACGACTCGGCGAAGACGGCGACGGTCGTGTCGGCCAATTCGTACGCGCGCTGCGCCTCACCTTTCAGCAGGTACGCGAACGCGAGGTCGGTCGCTGCGATGGCGACGCCACGGCTCTTCGGTCCATTCGCGGCGCTGAGCGTATCGACCGCCGCCGAGAGTGACTGCACCGCGTTCGGCAGGTCGAGCCCGTACAGAAAGTCGTCTCCGAGGTTCTGGCGAATGATGGCGGTCTCGGGGTGCGCGAGTCCGAACGCGGCCTCGGCGGCTTCGAGCGCGCGGCGGTGGGCATCGATGGCGCCTTTCAAGTCGCCGCTCATGGCCATGGTGTTCGCCAGCACCGACAACATCGCCGAGGTGCGCCGGTCTTTCGGTCCATAGGCGACCTCGCGTCGATGCACGGCGTCTTCGAGCAGCACCTTCGCTTCGGCGTAGCGGCCCTTGTCGCTCAAGCTCGAGCCGCGAGAGCTGATGACATCGGTGAGCAGCCGAACGTCGTCGATTCGTTCACAGGCTCCGAGCGCGAGCTCACTCAGCGCGATGACCTGGTCGGTGTGGCCCAGGTTGTATTCGACGGCGAGCAGGTCGGACCAGGCGAAGCAGCGCGACCGATCGTCGTGGACGACCTCTGACAGGTGAATGGCTTCACGCAGGTTGGAGGCCGCCAGGTCGAACTCGCCGACGAGCCCGTGAATGCCGCCGAGCAACGTCTTCGCCGCGGCGCGCAGGTGCGGGTCTTTCGAGCGCTCGGCGATGGCGTTCGCCTCCTTCGCGATCTCGAGTGCCGCCTGGTACTTGCCCGAAGCCGCCAACGCGCGCGTCGACGCCACCTTCTCGTGAAACGCTTCGGCCTCGGCGGGAACGGCGTTCACCACTTCGGGCGCCACGGCCGTGCACTCGAGCGGTGAGCGCAACTGCTGTGACGCGGCGATGGCGTGGAGCACGACTCCGACGTCGGCATCGTTCAGCTGCGCCACCAACGCGCGCGCGTCGAGCACGTTCTCTTCGAGACACGCGAGCTGACGGGGCAGGGTGGGCGAAGGCCCGCGCGTGAAGAAGCTGACGGTGCAGGCCTTCGAGCGCGCCTCGTCGAACGAGCGTTGCCAGGCCGCGAGGTTGGAGTCGACGCGGGAGAACGTCTCAGCTGCGTACGAGACCTTCGTTCGGTCGAAGGCCGCGCGCGCCGCCTCACGAGCCGACGGCGTCCACGGTGTCGTGAGCGCCGAGGCATCACACTGCGCCGCGGTCGCGCGCTGGCCACCGGCTCCGAACGAGAGGAGCGCGAACGTCGAGGTGATGGCGACGGCGGCGACGACCCAACGCCATCTTGCCGCTCTCGCCGAACGCAGCGCTGCGAGCAGCTCCCGCATCGAGGGGAACCGATCGGCAGGGCTCGTCGACAGCGCACGCTCGACGACGCGGCGAACGGAAGCGGGCGCCCTCGAGCGCTTCCTCGTCGCCTGACCGGGCATCGAGCCCGTGAGCGCTTCGTGAAGGCTGACCGCGAACGCGTACTGGTCGCTCTTCGCGTCGCAGGCCGCCCCTTTGCGCTGCTCGGGAGAGAGGTATGCCTCGGTGCCCCGTACGACGCCGCTCTCACCCGAGCCGCCAACGCTCGCGAGGCCGAAGTCGGTGACGCGCACCCGTTCGTCTTTGCCGACCAGCACGTTCCCCGGCTTTACGTCGCCATGCACGATGCCGGCCTGATGCGCAGCAGAGAGCCCTTCTCCTGCCTCGAGGAAGAGGTCGACGATCTGCTCCCACGTGCGTGGCGCCGCGTCGAGCCACTGCCGCAACGTTCGCCCCGCGACGAGCTCCATCGCGATGAAGGTCTGCCCGTCGGCTTCGATGACGTCGTACACGGGCACGACGTTCGGGTGCGCGAGCTGCGCCATGATGCGCGCTTCCGAGAGCAGTTGCTGCACGTCACCGCGCCGTTCACGAACGCACTTGAGCGCGACGTGACGATCGAGCCGTGAGTCGTACGCGAGATAGACGAGGCCCATGCCGCCCGCGCCCAGCGGCTGCTCGAGCGAGAAGTGACCGACCTTCGTTCCTCTCGGCAGCACGGCGTCGGCGGCGGGCGCTTTGTCTCCGCTGAAGCTCGAGCCCGTCGTCGAGAACATCGCGCGGGCGATGGCCGAGAGCAGCTCGCGGCACGACGCACACTGGTCGACGTGCGCCTCGATGCGTGTGCGCTCGGCGGGTTCGACCAGGTTCGCCGCGTACTCGCCAGCGAGCTCGGGAGCGACGTGCGCTTCGGTCACGGCGCCTTGTTCACCACGGCCTTGCGGCCACCGCCGACGCGGAACGTCGAGTCGGGCTGGAAGATGACCGAGGGCTCGAGCGCGACGGTCTTCACGGAAGCGGGGAGGCCTTCCAGCTGCGCATCGAGCAGCGCGCGTCGTGCCGCAGGGCCCAGCCGCTCGAGCCGCAGCGTCGCGACGTCATCGACGCCTTTCGTGAGGCTCAAGTCCCAGCCGGCCGGCAGCCCCGAAGAATCAGCAGCGCAGACCGACACGCGCGGCACATGAGGAAGCGCGGCTCGCAGCTCTGCGACCGACGGCATCTCGGCGTTCGACCCATCACCGTTCTCTTCGTCCCACTCGTACGTCGGCGTCCACGCGCGGCAGATGCGAACGTGCTCGAGCTTCAGCCACGTGCTCGTCGGCAGCTTCAACTTCGAGACATCGCCATCACCGATGGTGAGCGAGAGCGACTTGAGGCTCTTCAACGGAAGCGCGAGCAGCGCGTCGAGCTCGGCCATGGGCACCGACGCATGCAGCGACTCCAGCTTCGATGCGCCTTCGAACTCGGCGAGCGCGAGCAGCCCGACGGTGGTGAGCCCGCGAACGTGCCGCAGCCCGCGCAGCTGCTTCGAGAACACCTCGTGTTCGCCCGAGAAGCGCAGCGTGTGCACCGAGAGCCACCAGGGTGACTCCACGAGCTTCACGGTCTCGTCATCGAAGCAGACGTCGGCCTCGGTCAACGAGCCGTACTCCCATGACGCCGACGTGAGGGGCACCACGCGGTTGAGCTCGCCCAGCCAGAACTCGCCCTTCTCGACGAGCGCCTCTCCCGAGGGCCAGCGCTCCTGCATGAACGCACCACGCGGATCGTTTCGCGCGAGCCACATGTCGGCCCACACCCGCCGCGGCCCTTCGGCGAACGGGTCGCTCGCGATGGCTTCGAGGCACTTGATGTCTGCAGGCTCCAGCGTCTGCGCGGGGAGCACGAGGTCGGTCGGTGGCCGGTCGAGGGTAGCGGGCGTCTCGACGAGTCTGAACTCCAGCCCAGCAGCGGGGTTCGCGCTGGGCGGAGGCGGTGGCGGCGCTTCATCCAGCTCCTCCTCGGCCAGGAAGCCGGGCAGGGCGGCGTTCGGCAGGTCGAGCCACGGGCGCTGCGAGCGGCCGAGCCACGTGAGGCGGTGACCCTTCTCATGCCGCTGTGCGAGCAGAAACGGCTCGGCCTGGTCGCTCGACGGCAGCTCCTGACTGCCACCTTCTCCGCAGAGCCCCTGGAAGCTGCGAATCGACAGCCCGTTGTCGTCCCAGCTCGGGCGGTTCGACCAGCTGACGCCGACCGTGTCCCCCCTGGCGTTGTCGTCCCACTCGCTCGAAAAGAAGTCAGGCACGGCGCTCTTCGACGCGAGAATCGTGAGGTGCACCGCGTCGTCGGCCTCGTCGGCCCAGTACTGCGCGACGGCGAGCAACACCGATTGGTGCTCGGGGTGCTCCTTGAAGTGCTTCGTGAGCCATGGCTCGAGCTCGTCTTGCAGCCAGGTGATGCGTTCGACACTCGGGCTCTTCACGTCGTCGGACATGGGGCGGGAAGAGACCACGACTCGTGCGGCGATGAAACGACGGCGCCTACACCTGCGCGTGGGTGGCGCTGACTCTCGTCGTCACAGTGACCCGGTGGGAGTCACGGAAGCACGCGCCTCTGGGAGCGGTACGCGATCTGCACACGGGGCGCGCCGTCGTTTCCCTCCCGAGGCACCATGACTCTTCGTCTTCCGTTGGCCGTGAGCGCCGTTGTCGTCTTCTGTGCGGCGTGCGGACCCGAGACCATTCCCGTCAACGAGCTGGGAGATCGCGTCATCGTGCAGCTCCGCGGTGACTCGAGCTCCGCCGCTGCCAGTCCGATTCTCACGGTCGACGAACCCGGTGTGCTCGCGGCAGAGAAGCTCACGGTGCAGCGTGCGTTTCCGTCGCTGTTCGTGACGGATGAGCTGCGCGAGCTGCCGATGCTGATTCTTGCCGGAGCCGATGCGCCGACCCTCGACGCGCTCCGCGCTCACCCGCTCGTCGTCGATGCGTGGGCCGAGCAACGGTTCGAGACGCAAGACCTCGAGAGCTTCGGGCTCGTGCAGCAACCGCAGGCGCTCGCTGCGGGCTTCTCGGGAACGGGCGCGTCGGTAGCTGTCCTCGACACCGGCCTCGACTATCGGAAGACGGAGTTCGGCACGTGCAGCGCGCCGGGTGCGGCCGGGTGTTCGGTGGCCTTCGTGCGCGACTTCGCTCCGAATGACCTGGCCCTCGATGCGAACGGCCACGGCACCAACGTCGCTGGCATCATTCACGGCATGGCGCCGGGGGCGCGCGTGCTGGGCCTCGACGTCTTCAACGGTTCCGGCGCCTCGTCGGCCGACATCGTCTCGGCCATCAACTGGGTCATCGCGAATCGCGCGGCGTACAACATCGTGGCGATGAACCTGAGCCTCGGTGGTGGCAGCTCGACCACCACGTGCCCGGGCGACGTGTTCGCGACGCCGGTCGCTTCAGCGCGTGCAGCGGGCGTGTTGTCCGTCATCGCGTCAGGCAACAACGCGTTCACCAACGCCATCTCGTCACCGGCGTGCGTGCCCGAGGCCATCTCGGTCGGAGCCGTCTACGACTCGTCCGTCGGCCGCCTCTCGACCTCGGTCTGCACCGATACGTCCTCTGCGGCCGACAAGGTCGCGTGCTTCAGCAACTCGGCGTCGTTCGTGTCGCTGCTCGCTCCCGGCGTGTTCGTCACGGCGGGCGGGTGGTCGATGTCGGGCACCTCGCAGGCGACGCCGCATGTCGCTGGTGCGGTCGCGTTGCTGGCTGCGCGGTTTCCCACCGACACGGCCTCGACGCGCGCCTCGCGACTCTTGAGTGGAGCGACGCTCGTTCGTGATGCGCGCAACGGCGTTACGCGGCCGCGCCTCACGTTGGGCTCGAAGTTCGGTGCCTGCACCATCGCGCTCGACAAGACGACGCTCGCGCTCCCGGCGGGTGGTGGCAGCGGCTCCATCACGGTGAAGCCCTCGGCGACGGCGTGCACCTGGTCGCTCACTGGTCTGCCGTCGTGGCTCTCGTCCTCCGTCTCGGGTCAGGTGCTCACGCTGACCGTCACCGCGAACCCTGGAACGACGGCGCGCGACGCGACGGTGCAGCTCGCGGGCGTGACGGTGAAGGTGAGTCAGGCTGCAGACACGACCGCGCCGACCGGCACCATCACGACGCCACGCTTCACGCGCACCACTGCAGTCACGGTCACGCTCTCGGCGACCGACCCGTCGGGCGTGATCTCGATGTGTCTCTCGACGGGCACGACCTGCACGACCTTCGTCGCGTTCTCGACGTCAAAGGCCGTGACGGTTCCAGCAGGAGATGGCGTGAAGACCATTTCGGTCTGGTTCCGTGACGCCCGTGGCAACACGACAGCGGCCATCAAGGGAACGACGACGCTCGACACGACGCTGCCGACGAACGGGTCGCTCACGGGAACGGCCTCGGCTGGAACCCTCTCGCTTCGGTGGAGCGGGTTCTCCGACGCGCTCAGCGGCCTCGCTTCGTACAAGGTCGTGCGCTCGACCTCGGCGACGGTCGAGGCGCCGGTGAACTGCAGCTCGGGCACGGTGGTGTACTCAGGCACGCTGCTGACCACGTCGCTCGCGCTCGCGACGAAGACGACGGCCCGCTTCCGCGTCTGCGCCGTCGACACGGCGGGCAATGTTTCCGCGGGTTCCACGCTCACGTTCACGATGCCGTGAGCTGAAAACTCGATCGTCTGCGCGCCGCTGCTACCGTCGTGCAACAGGCTGCTTCACGGCCGTTGCAACACCCACGAACCCACCGCGACGCACGAGCGGGAGCGCAGCACGCGCTCCCGGACGGGAGAGTCATGTTCACGCGCCTCATGCTGGTCCTCGCCACGTTGACCGCGACGCAGGTCGCTGGAGCGTCGGCCCGCATCTACGCCGTGACCTGGAGCCAGGGCGGCACGCTGATCGATCAGGTCGATCGTCAGCTGCGAGACGAGCTGCGGCGGCGTGGTGCGACAGTGATCGATGGAGACGCCTCGCGCGCCGCCATCGTGCTCAAGCCGAGCCTTGAGGTGCTTCCCGGTGCGTTGAAGCTGAGTGTCATCGGCGTGCGCAACGCCGATCACAAACTGCTCGGCGCGATCTCGACGAAAGCGAGCGGAGCCAGTCAGCAGGCGCTGGTGAAGGCACTCGTCTCGCGCACGTGCACCGAGGCCGCGCAGCTGGAATGACCCCGAAGGGCTGGACGGTGCTGTTTCGCGATGGCGTGCCGCGTGACTGGCAGCGCGCTGCCGAGGCCGTGACCCAGGCGAGCCCACGCATTCTCCGAGCCGACGCCACGCGCTCCGTCCGAATGGGGCAGGGCTTCCTCGACCTCCTGCTGGAGGAGTCGGAGGCGGCCGCGATCGAGGCGTCTTCGAAGAGGGCCGGCCTCGAGTCGCGCGCCATCTCGTGGGCCGAGTGCGAGCGAGCGGAACCTGCGATGCGCGTCACCCGTCTGAAACGCGAGGCCACCGAACTCGTCGCCGACTTTCCGTTCTCGCGCATCGACGCGGTGCACGTGGTTCGGGCGGAGCCGGCGCCGTTCTTTCTTCCGCCGCCGATCAGTGAAGGGCTGCACTCCGCGAACCGCGTCGCAGGCCTGGTCTCGACCGGCGTCAACCTGCTCGGCCTCGAAGACGGTGGCCTCTCATCGGCGCTCGAGAAGGTGACCGACGCCGCGAGGACACCAGCAGCGCCGACGACGTCACAGCCCGAGTTGGTGATCGAGCTCCTCGGCCTCTGGGCTCCGCGCGTTCAGCTTCCGGTCGACACGTTCGAGTACGCGACGCTCGGCATCACAGGCGGGCGCCGTGCACGCATGGCCGCGTTGCTCGACTTCGTGTTGTCGAAGGCGCAGGGCGCGCGGCGTCTCGGCCTCGTCGAGCAGGTCCTCGCGCTGCAGCACGTCGACGGTCACCGGCCCATGCCTCAGGCCGATCACCGCCGCTTCGTGATGGCGCAGCTCACCGCGCGACGGCTGTGGCCGCCTCAGGCCCAGTCGGTGTGAACGAACGTGCCGGGCGCATCGACGCGCTCGTACGTGTGGCTGCCGAAGTAGTCGCGCTGCGCCTGAATGAGGTTCGCCGAGCCACGTGCGGTGGTGAGCGAGTCGTACCAGGCCAGTGACGTCGCGAGCCCGGGAATGGCGAGGCCTGCGCTCGAGGCCGCCGACACCACGCGCCGCCACGCCGGGAGCCGCTTCGCGAGGTCGCTCACGAACTCAGGCGCGAGTGCCAACAACTCCGGCTCGGGCGTCGCAGCGAACGCGGCCTGAATGCGCTCGAGGAACGCCGCGCGAATGATGCAGCCGGCCGTCCAGATGCGGGCGATCTCCGACATCTTGGTGCCGTAACCGAAGGCGTTGCTGGCCGCGCGCAGCAGCTGAAACCCCTGCGTGTAGCTCGCCACCTTCGACGCGTAGAGCGCATGCGCGAGATCGTCGACCGACACACCCGCCAACCGCGAACGGGCCGGCCGGTGCGCGGCCTCGGCCTTCACGCGAACGTCCTTCTGCGACGACAGAATGCGCGCGTCGACGGCCGCAGTGATGGTGGGAATCGCGATGCCGAGCTCGGCCGCAGCCATCACCGTCCACTTCCCGGTGCCCTTCTGCCCGGCCTTGTCGAGAATGGCGTCGACCAGCAACGCCTGCGGCGCCTTCGGATCCTTCACGCGGTAGATGTTCGCGGTGATCTCGATGAGGAACGACGAGAGGTCTCCCGCGTTCCAGCGCGTGAACGTGTCGGCGACCGCGCCGCCATCGAGCCCGAGGCCTTCACGCAGCAAGAGCGCCGTCTCGGCGATCAGCTGCATGTCGCCGTACTCGATGCCGTTGTGCACCATCTTCACGAAGTGACCGGCCGAGCCGAGCCCGCAGTGCGTGACGCACAGGCCCGACGAGGAGCGCGCGGCGATCGGCTCGAGCACCGGCTTGAGGCGCTCCCACGCGTCGACGTCACCACCCGGCATCAGCGACGGGCCCTTGAGCGCGCCTTCACTGCCGCCCGAGACGCCCATGCCCACGAAGCGCCACGGCTTGCCCTTCGCCTTCGCGGCGCGGCGATCGCTGTCGGTGTACAGGCTGTTGCCCGCGTCGATGACGATGTCGCCCTCTTCGAGCAGCGGGTCGAGCTGATCGATGACGTCGTCGACGGGCTTGCCGGCGTTCACCAGCACGACGATGCGGCGCGGGCGCTCGAGGCGCGCGACCATCTCCTTCAGCGTCGGCACCACGTCGAGCTTCGCCTCGGGGTGATCGTCGGCCAGCTTCTTCGCGGTCTCGAAGGTGCGGCTGTACCCACCGACCTTGAGGCCGCGTGACGCGAAGTTGCGCGCGAGGTTTCCACCCATCACGCCAAAGCCAATCACCGCCACGTCGTTCTTCCGGTCGCTCATGTCGTCTCCATCAGGTCAGTCGTTGATCCGTCACCAGGGTCAGCTCGCCCAGCAGCGTCGCGGGCAGCGCCTGGTCCTTCGAGAGCAGCTTCTTCAAGGCGTCACGTTTTCCCGCGCCGGCGGCCAGCACCAGCCGTTTCGTCTCGGGGCGCTGCAGCACGCTCAAGGTCATCGTCACGCGCGCAGGCGGCGGCTTCGGCGAGTCTTCGAGGTGCGCCACGAGGCCAGTCGCGTCGAGGAGGCGATGCCCGGGGAACAGCGAGGCCACGTGCCCGTCTTCACCCATGCCGAGCAGCGCGACGTCGAGCACGCCACCGAACGAGCTCATGAACTGCGCCGAGAAGCGCGTGCAGGCCTGCTCGCCGTTTTCTTCATCGAGCACGAGCGGCAAGACAGCTCCGAGTCCTTCGAGCACGCCGCTGCGCTCGGCCGCGCCACGATTGGAGTCAGCGCTCGCCACCGGCACCACGCGCTCGTCGACCCACGTGAGCTTGACGGCCTTCCACACGTCGCTCGTCACCAGCGCCTTCACGCGCCCCAGCGCCGTCAACGCCGAGCCACCGGGAATTCCCAGACGTGCAGCGCCCGTGCGCGCGACGAGCTCGCTCAGCCAGAACGCCACGACTCTCGCGGCGTCTTCGACCGGCGTCTGGGTCTCGAGCAGCTCAGCCACGCGTCCAGCCGCCTTCACAGCCGTGGAACAGCTCGGCGGCTTCGTCGGGGCCCCAGCTTCCGGCGGGGTACTCGAGCAGCGGCGGAGCATCGGCGCCATGCCACGAGTTCTGCATCGCATCGGCGAACCGCCAGCTCGCTTCGATCTCGTCACCGCGCAGGAACAACGTCGCGTCGCCGAGCAGCGCGTCGAGCAGGAGCCGCTCGTAGGCAGGCGCGGTCGAGGCTCCGAACACGTTCTGGTAGTCGAAGGTCATCTCGGCCGCGTGCATCACCATCGAGGGACCCGGCCGCTTCACGCCGAACGACAGCCGCACTGCTTCGCGCGGCTGAATCGACAGCGTCAGCACGTTCGGCCGAATCTGACAGAGGTCTCCTGCGCGCAGCTTCTGGCGGAACTCCTGATCGGTGATGCCGTCGGGCTTGTTGAACAGCTGCAGCGGCGGCGTCTTGAACTGTACCTGCACCTCGGTGAAGCGCTTCTTCATCCGCTTGCCGTGGCGCAGCAGAATCGGCACGCCGCTCCAGCGCCAGGTGTCGATCTCGCAGCGCACCGCCACGTACGTCTCGGTCTGCGAATCGGCCGGTACGCCTTCTTCGGCGAGGTACCCCGGCACGAGCTGATCCTTCACCATGCCCGAGCCGTAGCGCGCGCGAACGCAGTGCCGCTTCATGTCGGCCTTGTCGGGCGGGCGCAGCGCCTCGAGCACCGCCACCTTCTGCGCACGCACGGCCTTCGCGTCGAGTGACGAGGGCGGCTCCATGGCGACGAGCGAGAGCACCTGCAGCATGTGGTTCTGCAACATGTCTCGCAGCGCGCCGGTGCCGTCGTAGTAGGCCGCGCGGCCCCGCTCCATGCCCAGCTCTTCGGCGACGGTGATCTGCACGAGCTCGACGTGATTGCGGTTCCACAGCGGCTCGAAGATCGCGTTGTGAAAGCGGAACCCGAGGATGTTCTGGACCGTCTCTTTGCCCAGGTAGTGATCGATTCGGTACACCTGCGACTCGCGCAGGTGCGTGTGCACGTGACGGTTGAGCGCCACTGCCGACGGCAGGTCGTGACCGAACGGCTTCTCGACGACCACGCGGCGCCACGCGACCGCCTCGCCTTCGGGCATGTGCAGCAGGCCCTTCGACGAGAGGTTGCTGATGGCGTTCGCGAAGAGGTCGGGCTTGAGCGACAGATAGAAGAGCCGGCCCGTGTCCTTTCCACCCGGCAGCGTGTCGAGCTTCGTCGAGAGGCGATCGAGGTCCTGCACGCTGCCGACGTCGCCCGAGACGTAGTGCACGCGCGGCGCGAGCTGGCTCCACGCGTCTTTCAGCTCGGGCGGCATCGCCTCGGCGACCTCGGCCCGAAACGCTTCGTCGGACTTCTCGCGGCGCGACACCCCGACGACCGAGAAGCCCTCGGTGGGTTGGGTCTTCGACGCGAGACTGGCGAGCGCGGGGAGCAGCTTGCGCAGGGCGAGATCGCCTGCGGCTCCGAAGATGATCACCTGCGACGGCGACGTCATGAGGCCCCCTCGGGAATCGTGCGCGCGGAGTCTGTCACGCGGCTCTCACAGACCAACACCCGATTGCGTCGGCGTGGCTGAATGACCGGTCCCATGACCGCCACGGGTTTCAGTTCGTGCGCAGGAAGAAGAGGTTCGTCGAGCGGGCGGGGAGCAACACGAAGCCGCCCAGAGTCGGCAGGTATCGGAAGCGCTTGTTGACGCCCGAGCCCGAGCCCGGCGCTGCTGCTGGCATCCCAGTCGTCGGCAACACGCTCAGGTCCCACGTGGTGGTCGCGTTCGGCGTGACGACGTAGACCTTCCCGCGCTCGGCGTGGTGCGTGAACAGGAAGCGATCGTTCGCCGCGTCGTAGTCCATGCCGGCGTAGGTGGGCTGTGCGGCGATGAACTCGGTGAGGGCCGCGCTGGGGTTGAAGGTGATGGCTGCGGAAGCGCCAGTCATCGTGTCGAGCCGCCTGGCGACGACGCCGAGGTTCAGGTCGTAGCCCTGCCCATCGCCGTACTGCAGGCTGAAGATGACGTTTCGCGACGGCGCGGTGGCGTGTGGAAAGCGGCCGAGACCCGGGCCCGAGCCGGGCGTGCTCCACCGATTGGTCGACGGGTCGAAGCGGTTTCCCGACTGCGTCCATGCCTTGCCCGCGCCGTCGACCTCGATGACGTAGCCGTTGTACGGCGTGATGTCGGGGAACGTGTAGCGAGGCAGCCACGTGTTCGTCGTCAGCGAGAACGCGTCCATTCCCGGGCCGGTCGGCGTGTTCCCACCGAACCCGTAGCGGCAGCCACCGAGCAGCACGACGTTGAGCGCCGGCAGGTAGTGGAGGTGGTGGTACAGGTGCCGCGAGGTCGGCAGCCCATCGGGATAGTAGAGGACGTCGGTCGGCGTATTCGTGCTCGACGCGTGCCGCTGCACCCACGTCGGAGCGTCGGCCATCAACGAGATGCTGACGACCCGGTTGTCGGCGCTGTCGCTGTGTCCACCGGAGGCGGCGATGTAGAGCTCGGCCGTTGCTTTGTTCTCGGCGAGCGCGCCCCACGCATCGATGGCCGCTCCGCCCGCGCCGCTGGTGCCTGGAATCTCGACCCACTGGTTGAGCGCAAGGCCGTTTCGCCACGCCGGCCCACCGCCATCGGTCCACGGCCAGGTGCCGGCGTCGAAGAGGCCCGCGTCGTAGGGCCCTGCATCGAGAATGGGTCGTGGGCCTGCGTCGACACCTGCGTCTCTGCCTGCCTCGACGACGCCCGCATCGAAGGTCGCGCCTGCGTCGACGGCGCCAGCGTCCGTCAGGCCCGCGTCCTCGTCTGCTCCGGCATCGACGAACGCCGAGGCGTCAGGTGATTCGCTGCCGCTGTCGGGTTCGGTGACGAAGCCGGAGCAGCCGAAGACGCACGACAGGAGCACGCCACAGAGAATCGACGATGAGCGGGGCACGGGGAGGCGGAACAAAGCGTGATTCCGACGGAGCGGGAAGGTGCGCGCGCTGCAGCAACGAGGGATTCGAGCTGCCGGCGTCAGTGCCCGTGGCCGTCGTCGTGGTCGTTCACGTTCTTCGGGCCCGCGCCGAGCCGCTCACAGCCTTCGTCGAGGCCACCGAAGCAGGCGAGCTTGTAGAGCCGCTTCGCCGCGTCCTTGTTCTTCTCGACCAGCACGCCCTGCTCGTAGATCTGCCCGAGCGCCAGACACGCGCGCAGCGAGGGGAACTGCACGCCCTTCTTCACCGACTCGCCGCACGACTTCTCGAGCAGCTCGATGCCGCGCTTCTCGTCTTTCTTGATGCCCACGCCCTTGAGCACGTTGATCGCGTAGTTGGTGCAGCCCTGAAACACCTTCACCTTGCAGGCAGCCTCGTAGGCGGCGGTGGCTCCGGTGAAGTCGTTCGCAGCGTCCTTCACGAGGGCCAGGTGCAGGCAGCCGGGCGCGTTTCCGCCATCACACGCCTTCTTCGCCACCTTCGCCGCTTCATCGAGGTTCTTCGCCGCACCACGCGCGTCACGCAGCATCAGCGACAGGTTGCTGCACGCGGGCAGGGCGTTCTTCGCGCACGCGGCCCTGTAGACCGCGACGGCCTTCTCGGGGTCGGCGCTCTCGAGGTTGAAGCCGTAGTCGACGCACGCCACCTGGTCGTTCTGCCTGCACGCCTTCTCGAGGTCGGCGAGGGTGATCTTCGGAGCCGCCGGCGCCTGTTGGGCCAGGGCCGAGGTGGAGATGGTCAGCAGGAGGAGCCAGCGCATGGAGAGGTGCTCGTAGTGTGCCGTGGCGGTTCAGTCGAGGGCGGGAACGGGTTGAAAAGACGGGGCGCTTCGGAAAACGCACGCGCCACCGAAGAAATTCGACGCTCCCGGGTAACACCGCGCACCACCCGTTGTTGCTGGAGTCCTTTCATGTCCTTCAAGTCGCTGCTCCTCGCTCTCGTGCTCGTCGTCACCGGTTGTCACCTCGGCGACCCCTCTGCTGCCAGCCCGATGGCTGGCCTCGTCTTGCGCACCTACGACGTGCCGGCGGGTCAGGCGCAGCGGCTGCGCTCGGCGCTCAAGGAGGTGTTGTGGTTCGGCTCTGACGGAAAGGACTCGAACAAGTGGGTCGGCCGCGTCGACGTCGGGCCTGACGGCCGGCTCATCGTGCTGGCGAGCGAGTCGGTGCACGAAGGCGTGAAGGCGCTCGTCGCCTCGGTGGCTGCGAACCCCGTGAAGGAGGCCGAGTCGGTGACGCTCACGTATTGGATCGTCAACGCCACGCCCGGTCAGGAAGGCCAGACGATGCCAGCCGAGCTCGAGCCTGCGCTCGCAGAGGTGAAGAAGACCGAAGGGCCGCAGGGCTTTTCGCTCGTCGAGAAGCTGTCCGTCACCTCGTTGTCGGGAGAGCGCGGCATGGTCAACGGGCGCGACACGTCGGTCGATCAGTTCGTCACCAACACCGCGGGCTCGCTCGTCGCCGACCTGCGCCTCGAGCGCTCGGGCCAGCGCATCAACACCCGCGTGCGGTTGGCTCCGGGAAAGACGGTCGTGCTCGCGTCGTCCGGTGCTCCGGCGAAAGACGCCAATGAGCCGGTGCGCTCGGTGCTCTTCATCGTGAAGGCGACCCCGAGCGGCGGCGATGGCCGATGAAGGACTCTCCCGGTCGCGGTTCGAGGCGCTGTTCGTGAAGCTCGAGAAGCCCGTGTTCAACGTCGTCTATCGGTGGCTGTGGAGCACGGAGGAGTCACGCGACGTGACGCAGGAGGCCTTCATGAAGGTGTGGAACGCGAGGGCGCGCGTGAAGCTCGAGACCGTCGAGCCGCTCGTCTTCCAGAGCGCGCTCAACCTCGCCGCGAACCGCTTGCGCGTCCGACGGCTGCGACGGTTCTTCTCGCTCGACACCGCGGAGCACGAACGTGACCCGCGACAGAGCGCCGAGACCGCCCTCGAGTCGGAGCAGCGTCGCGCCCAGGTCCGACGAGCCATCGACGCGTTGCCCGAGAAGCTCAAGGCCGTCGTCCTGCTGTGCGAGTTCTCGGGCCTGTCGACGAACGAGATCTCCCAGACGCTCGGCATTCCACCCGGCACCGTCGGCTCGCGCAGACATCAGGCCATGCAGCAGCTCGAGACGACGCTGGGCCCACTGGAGGACGCGCCATGAAGCGCAACGAGGTCTTCGAGGTCGTCGAACCACCGCCGTTCGGGCTCGAGCGGCTTCGCGCCCGCATGGCCGAGCAGCGTCGAGCGCCGACGCGGTGGGTGCTCGTGGGCGCGGTCGCGACGGTGCTGCTGGTCCTCGTGTTCTGGCCACGCAGCCCGGCGGTCAACCTCGTCAGCGCGACGAGCTCGTTCTTGAGCGAACCCACGCGTGACGTCACCTCGCTCGATCCCTCGACCGGCGCCGTGCTCGAGCTGCCGTCATCGAACCCCGACGTCATTCTTGCGCGGGTCGCGAGCCTCGAACCGTGACGGCGTGGCCATCATGCAGGTCGCGGAGTCTGACAGTCGTGAGACGCCATCTTCCGTTCGTGCTCCTGCTCCTGGTCGGCTGCGGCGCAAATCCTCCCATTGCCCCCGGCTACGCAGGCGCTGCCCCGACCGACAGCTGCACGAGCGGCCAGCTGTGGACTGGGGGTACGTCTGAGAGCGAGCTGATGAACCCCGGCTACGCGTGCCGCAGCTGTCACCTCGGCAACAACTTCCAGGGCCAGAACCCGTCGGGCGCCTCCGAGCGCGGCAAGGCGTACTTCTTCATGGGCACGGCCTACGGCGAGGTTCGGCAGGCCGACCTGTGTGCTGCGGCGGGCGTTCCCGCTGACGCGGTCGTCGAGATCCTCGAC
>CALRPN020000091.1:0-24599 GCA_943370055.1 Archangium gephyra | reverse complement strand
GTCGGGCACCATCTACACCGGTCTCCACACCCGGCGCCGAGTTGCCCACAACTTTCAAGTCTCCCCCTGCACCCCCTCCGACCGCATCGCGACGACTACGGCGACTTGGACCGGAGGACTTCAGTGAGTGAGGGTCATACAAGCGTCACCGCAGCGTGAGGGAGTCGTCTCCGAAGGCCTGCGCCTCGGTGCCTGCCCAGAGTCGTGGCGGGTCGAGGT
The DNA here is from genome assembly GCA_943370055.1 of Archangium gephyra. GTDB lineage: Bacteria > Myxococcota > Myxococcia > Myxococcales > Myxococcaceae > Xiheimicrobium > Xiheimicrobium gephyra_A. Next base: position 24,380 of record CALRPN020000091.1, on the reverse strand, counting down.
GCGGGCCTCCGATGGCGTCGAGCCCCTTCGCGACCGTCGTCATCATCGAGCCCGTGACGTCGGCCTTCGTCTCGGTGTTCGCGTCGTCGACGGCCTTTCGCAGCGAGCCGCCCTTCGTCCACCGCTTGAGGAACGCGCGGTAGAAGAGCGGAGCGACGTTGCCGCCGCGATGACCGACGTACACGCGCGCGCCGAGTGACACCATCGCAGGACCCTGAGACGAGCCGCCTGCGCCGGTGCTGTAGACGAGCCGCAGCTTCTGCCGCACGGGCGCTTCGAGCGAGCCGAGCCAGCGGTCGTAGGCGTTGCCGTGCGAGAGGAAGAAGACGTCGATGGTGGTGTCGGTCTTCGCGCGGGCCCGCAGCGCGTCGAGCAAACGTGCTTCGCCGTCGTCCGTTGGAGTCGCCTCGAGATAGTCGACGTGCTCCCACGCGGTGCCGAACGCCGAGAGCGTGTACTCGCGGCTGGCGACCATCTGGTACCCGGGCACGTGGTCGCGGAAGAAGACCGCGCCGTGCGTCGTCGTGGGTGGCGTCGGCTGCGAGCACGCGCTGATCAACAGCACGATGAAGGCGCAGCGGCGGGGCACCAGCGCACCGTAGCAGCGGGCGAGCATTGACTCCCGGCCACTGACTGCAACAGTTCGGTCGGTGCGACGACTGCTCCCCGTGCTGGTGCTCGTGCAGGCCTGCGCTCCCCCGACGTCGATGATGGTCGAGTTCACCACCAACCTGCCGTGCCCCACGGAGCGCACCGCGCAGTATCTGGGCATCGCGTACGGCGGCGACGAGAACGCGGTCGAGACCATCTTCACCGAGGTGTTCAATGGCCGGCAGTGTGACGACCAGACCGGAGTGCTCGGCACGTACGCGTTTCGGCCCCTGCCGGCTGACCGGGAGCAGACGATCTTCCTGAGAGCGGCGCTGGCTCCGGCAGGAGACGTCGAGGCGTTCTGCAGCCCGAAGGACTCGTCGTTCGATGCGCGGCGGTGTGTCATCGCGCGTCGGCGTATTCGCTTCACGCCCGGAGCGACGCTGCGGGTTCCGCTGCTGTTTCACGATTCGTGTCTGGGGAAGCCGTGTGAAGTGAATGAGACGTGCGTCGTCGGTGGACGATGTGTCTCGAAGATTCTGATCACGCCGACGTGTCGACCGAATGAGACGTGCGTGGTCGAGCTCGATGCCGGAGTCGGAGGCGCCGCTGGTGGTGCGGCGGGAGGTGGCTCCGCGGCTGGCGGAAGTGCGGGCGGTGGAGCCGCGTCAGGTGGATCTGCGTCAGGTGGATCCGCATCGGGTGGATCCGCATCGGGTGGATCCGCGTCGGGTGGATCCGCATCCGGTGGATCCGCGTCGGGTGGATCCGCTTCCGGTGGATCCGCTTCCGGTGGATCCGCGTCTGGTGGCTCCGCGTCCGGTGGCTCCGCGTCTGGTGGCTCCGCGTCTGGTGGCTCCGCGTCAGGTGGCTCCGCGTCTGGTGGCTCCGCGTCTGGTGGCTCCGCGTCTGGCGGCTCAGCGTCTGGCGGCTCAGCGTCTGGCGGCTCAGCCTCTGGTGGCTCCGCAGCCGGCGGCTCAGCTGGAGCATCAGGCGGCAGTGCAGCAGGAGGCTCGTCCGGTGGCAGCGCGGGAGGTTCTGCTGGCGGAGCCTCAGACGCCGGTGTTGCCCCTGACTGTGTCGTGTACCAGGGCCAGTTCTGCGAAGCGCCGATCGCCGGCTGCTGTCTTCGCTCCAACATCGACGCAGGCCTGGGCACTTGCACCACCTCGACCTGCGCTCCTTCGGGCACGTCTTCGGGTCTGCTCGTCGGCTGCGTCGAAAGCGCCGACTGCCCCAACCAGCCCAGGAATTGTTGGGTGCGCAACAACACCAGCGTCTGCCTCGCGCAGGGAGCACCGACGAACAACGCCGACCGGCTGACCTGCAGCCCGAGCGTGGCGTGCACGAGTCTGCAGATGCCCAACTGCGTCGTTGATCGCCTCTTCCCGTTCCTCAGGACCTGCCAGTGCGACCCGCTGGTCCGCACGTGCCTCGCCGGTGACGTCTGTGTTCCCTCGACGCGCCAGTGTCTGCCCATGGGCGCGCCGCACTACCCGGGCCTCGAGTGCCTGCTCGCTCCGCCCGGTCAGGCCGGCGTGACGTGCATCGATGGCACCTACTGTTGCCAGACCTCAGCGCCGATTCCCACCTGCGAGCCTGACCCGCTGAACTGCCCTGGCGTGACGGTGGGCTGCCGAACCTCTTCCGATTGCGACGCCGGTTCGTGGTGCAGCTACGACAGACTCACCACGCCCATCACCTTCCCCATCGTTGCCCGCTGTCTCAACGGCATCGAGGCGCGTGAGGCGTGCAGACCGCGCCTCTCGAGCGCTCGCAACTGCGAGGGCGGAGGCCTGTGCACCGGCATCATCGACGCCGGGCCCGTCGACTTCGGGTTCTGTCAGTAATCAGAACGAGAACCGCGGCAACAACGACAGCGCACTTGCTTCCTGCAGCCACTCACTGTCACTCGAACCAGTTCACTCTCGTCACAATCGCTGCAGAGGATCGTCGAGGTGCTTGGCGCGCACGTCGCGTACGCGAGGTCGAAGGCAGAGGACGCGCCAACTGGATCGACCCTTCAGTCGCGCTGCTTCAGTGCGACGTGGTTGGGGACCTCCGTGGAGTTCATGCGAACCACGCCGGGTGTCAGGACCGTCAGCGGAAGACCAGTGCGTCGGAGCACTTCGGTCCGGAAGGGTGCCGCGCCCGTGTGGAGGCCGGTGCACGACAGCTTCCGCCCCGACGACCCCACCACGACGAAGGTGCGATTGCCGGCATTGTACTCGAGCCGAACGACCTCGGCCCACAGCAGGCTGACCTTCCGATACCAGACCGCGCTGTTCACGCCGCGCTCATCGACCGTCAACACCGCGGGGAGTCCGAACGCCCCCAGTGCGACGAAGCCCAGGAACAGCAGTTCGAGCCACCACTCATCGCTCTTCACCAGGAACGGAGTGGCCATCGCTGCGACCGAGAAGGTCACGATGGACGCCCAGATGCCGACCATCGCCACAGTTGAGCCGCGAATGACCAGCGTGCTTCCGACCTGGTCCGCGCTTTGTCGCGCCGATCGGCGCATCAGCCACCCAAGGACCAGTGGCACCAGCACGACCGTCAGGCTGCTCACAAAGAGTTGCGTATTCACGCCGCCTCCCCAGGGTTGCGTCAGCGCGGCAATTCCAGACTACTCAAGGCCCTCGCGAGTTTCGATGCTCGCCCTGCGCTGAGACGAAGGTGGGGTCTCGTCGATTTGTCTCAATGGCGTCGAGGCGCGCGAGGCGTGCCGGCCAAACCTGTCGAGCGCTCGCAACTGCGAGGGCGGAGAATCAGAACGAGAACCGCGGCAACAACGACGGGGCGATCGGCGGCTCGCTCGAGTTCAACGTTCCCCGCATCGCGGGCCGCTCGATGGTCCACGCAGCAGCGACACCAACTCCGGCCGCGACGACGACGCCAATCGCCGCCCAGAAGTACCAGCGCTCATAGAGGCGCGGCTCACGCACGAGGCCGACGTCGACCAGCCGCAGCTCGCCAGCCTTGACCAGCACCGAGGTGAGCGCGGGCACGAAGCCCTCCTTCGTGAGCCGAACCTGATGCGACCCGGGAGCCACCACGACGTCGAGCGGTACATTCCCACTCTCGGCGTCATCGACCGACGCGACGGCTCCGCTCTCGGCCGAGTTCACCCGCAGCACGGCCTTCGTCTCTTTCGAGTCGAGCCGCACGTCGAGGTGCACGTCCTGCCGGCCCGTCAGCGTGACGCTGCGAGAGAACGGAAAGAACCGCGCGTCGTCGACCGTGAGCGTCGCAGGCTTGCCCGAGCTCACCGAGATGGGTTGCGGCAACGGCGACCGGCCCAGAATCCGTTCACCCAGCCGAACCTCGACACCATCGACTGGTACGACGATGAACAACCGCGTCACCCGCGCGCGATACGTCGCCAGCAGCTCATCGAGCGCCGGCACGCGCGCCCGTACGGCGTCTTCTGCTTCGAGGGAGAAGCGCTCGAGCAGCGCGAGCGCCTGCGGAAACTGCTCGAGCCGCTCATGACAGCGCGCGCGGTTGAAGAGCAGCACCGACGACGGCGCCAGGCCATACGCCTCTTCGTACGCCGTGAGCGCCTCTGCAGGCCGGCCCGAGTCGAGCGCCGCGTCTCCCTTCAACTTCGCCACCCGCGCGGCCTCGGCCTTCGCTGCGGCTTCCGCCACGGCTGGGTCCACCGCCGGCTTCACGGCCTTCTTCGGCGCTGCCCAGGCGACGGAGGTGCAGCAGAGCCACACCGCGAGCAGCCGCTTCAAGTCGATGGAGGTCACAGATGGTCGGGGTTCTTGTCGGCGGGTCGAGGCCGCGACTTTGGCACGACGCGCGCCGGTTTCGTCGAGGGCAAAAGTGGCGGTGGCTCGGCGACGCCGGGTGCTGGCTCGGGCTGTGCGACGGGCGGCGGAGGCTCCACGGCCTTCACGGGAATGGGCTCGGGCTCGGCTGCTGGCGGCTGGGCGACGGGCGGCGGCGCGGTCACGGGTTGCGAAGGCGGAGTCACTTCCGGCGAGCTGCGCTCACGAAAGGCCATGACGGCAACGCCCAACGCGAGCACCGCGCCGAGCGAGACGCCGATGACGACGCCGCGCGAACGTGGAATCGCCTTCTCGATGACCTGCGCCGTCGCGCTCGCGTCGGGCGTCGCGTTCTTCCGAAGATTGGTCGTGACGTTGGCGATGGGCGTCGCCATCGGCCGCGTGTCAGGCACCACGGGTTGGGTCGGAGCCGCAGACGAGTCAGCCACCGTGAACGGCCGCAGCTCTTCGGCGAACTGTCGCAGGTCGGGCGTGCGAGTCGCCTGCGGCCGCAGCCCGCGCGCGATGGTCTCCCACAGCCCGGCTGGTACCTCGATGCCACGTTGCGAGAGCGGCTGCGGAGCTCCTTGCACGACGGCCATCAAGTACTGACTGAAGCTGGTGCCCTCGAACGGGAACTTCGCCGAGAGCAGCTGGTACAGCGTCACCGCCATCGCCCAGAGGTCGCAGCGGTGGTCGAAGGGCTCTCCCTGAATCTGTTCGGGCGAGAGGTAGTTGATGGTGCCGACGACGGCGTCACCGGTGAGCATGCGGGCGTCGTCTTCGGGCCGGCGCGCGACTCCGAAGTCGACGATGCGAATCGTCTGCTCCTTCGTGAGCATGATGTTCGCGGGCTTCACGTCGCGGTGAATGATCTGCCGGTCATGTGCGGCGGCGAGCGCGAGCGAGGCCTCGACGACCCACCGCACGCGTTCGTGTACGGGCGTCTCGGGGTGCTTGCGCAACACGGCGTCGAGCGATTGCCCGTCGATGAACTCCATGACGATGAAGGGCAGCCCGTCATCGTTGGTGTCGACGTCGAAGATTCGGCAGACGCCCGGGTGATGGAGCGCCGCCAGGGCCCGCGCCTCACGCAAGAAGCGCTCGACCGCCGAGGCCGAGTCGAGCGACTGCGCCGTCATCAGCTTCACGGCCACGGGTTGGTCGAGCAGGTCGTGATGCGAGAGGTACACCGCGCCCATGCCGCCCTGGCCGAGCTTGCGGAGCAGCCGGTACTTTCCCTTCAGCGTGCGAGTGGAGTCGTCGACGGCGGGGGCCATGGAGGGTCGAGTCTATGAACGTTGTCGCGAGAGTGGCGAGTTTCGGTGGGCTAGGCTCGCACGATGAGGCGGATTCTCGTCGTGTCGGGCCTTCTTCTCGTCTCGTGCAGCACCATTCCTGACGCGAGCTTCAAGTGTGAAGCCGATGGTGGGTGTCCTTCGGGTCTGACGTGCGTTGCGCTCGACGCCGGCAGCTATTGCCTCGCGCGTGATGGAGGCGCAGCGACTGGCGGCGGAAGCGGGACGGCCGGTGGAAGCGCGACGGCCGGTGGAACCGCGAGGGCGGGTGGAACTGCGACAGCAGGTGGATTCGCGAGCGCGGGTGGAGTTGCGAGCGCGGGTGGAGTTGCGAGCGCAGGTGGATCCGCGACGGCAGGTGGATCCGCGACGGCGGGTGGATCCGCGACGGCTGGCGGAGATGCCACCGCAGGTGGATCCGCGACCGCAGGTGGATCCGCGACTGCTGGTGGAGTCGCGACGGCAGGTGGATCTGCGACCGCTGGTGGATTCGCGACCGCTGGTGGATCCGCGACCGCTGGTGGATCCGCGACGGCTGGTGGAGTCGCGACCGCTGGTGGAGTCGCGACCGCAGGTGGATCCGCGACCGCTGGTGGATCCGCGACCGCAGGTGGATCCGCGACGGCAGGTGGATCCGCGACCGCTGGTGGAGTCGCGACCGCAGGTGGATCCGCGACGGCTGGTGGATCCGCGACCGCTGGTGGATCCGCGACCGCTGGTGGATCCGCGACGGCTGGTGGATCCGCGACCGCTGGTGGATTCGCGATGGCTGGTGGAGTCGCGACTGCTGGTGGATCCGCGACGGCTGGTGGTTCCGCGTGCAACCCGCTCGCACTGCCTCCTGCAAACGCGATCTACGTCGCCGCGCTGGGTGTCGACATGAGCAACGGTGAAGCCTCGAACCCGGTGCAGACGGTTGGGCGGGCACTCGAGCTGGCCTTCGCCACCACCCCCACTCGGCCCATCGTCATCGCCGACGACACGTTCAACGAGGCCCTGCGCTTTATGAACCTGGACGCAGGTGTTCGTGTGCTCGGCGGGTTTCAGCGTGTGGCGGGCAGCAGCTGGCAGCGTGGCTGTCGTGGGCCCTCCATCTTCAACGCGTCCTCGGTGATTGGGCTGCTGGCTGACAACACCGCTGCGCTCGAGCTCTCCGACCTCACCATCCAGGCCGCGTCAGCCTCCTCGAAGGACGGCATCCTCGGGAACAGCTCGGTCGCTGCGGCCGTTCACGACGCGACGGTCACCTTCACCAACACCAACCTTCAGGCAGGCAATGGCGGCGACGGCGGCACGCCAGCGACCCCGGCCGCTCCGAGCGCTTCGACGTGCGCCGTCTTCAGCATGACGAATCAAGTGGTGCAGGGCGCGAACGGTGCTGACGGTGGAGTCGGTCCGCTCGGCAGCTTCGGGGTCGACCAGTACGCGGCAGAACCGGGCTTCTCTGGAGCCCCCGGTCTCGATGGAGGGGTGGGCCTCGCGGGAGCACCGGGCATGAGCGCGTCGAACTGCGCGGTCGGGTGTTCGTGTGGCCCCACCTCTTCGTGCATGACGGTCGCGCGCGTCACGATTCAGGGGACTCCGGGGCTGGCTGGCTGCGGCGGAACGGGCGGCCTGCCCGGCCCTGGTGGTGGAGGCGGTGGTGCCTCCGCGGGCCTGCTGGTGACGGGCGCCTCGCGGGTCGTGCTCGAGCGCTCCTTCGTTCGCGCTGCAGCCGGTGGCAACGGTGCGCTCGGCGCGAGCGGTGGCCCGGGCGCACAGGGCTCGCTTGGCGTCATGGGCATGTCGAATACCTGCTGGAACAACTGCACGGGCGACTGCTCGTTTGGAGCCAACTGCGGCGTTGGCGCCGGGGGCTTTTCCCTGGCGACCGGCGGCGCGCCGGGAGGACGGGGCGGAACGGGAGGGCAGGGCGGAAACGGCGGGCCCGGCGCTGGTGGACCCTCCTGGGGCATCGTCACGGTCGGGACCGGTGTGGTGATCAGCTCGGACGCTGGCGTCACCTTCGGGGTTGGTGGCTTCTACGGAGGAGACACCGTTCGTCGTGCTCCAGCTGGCCAGCAGGTCGCCTTCTGATCAGCACCATCACGTGAATCACGAAGGCCGGCCGACGAGCCCCAGCCGCGCGAGCATGCGCTGCAGGTCGGGCAGCCGCACCGGCTTCGCGAGGTACTCATCCATTCCCGCGGCGAGCACCTTCTCGCGGTCGCCGGCCATCGCGTGCGCCGTCAGCCCGAGAATCGGAACGTGGGCGAGCCCCGCCTCTTCGCTGCGAATGGCCCCCGTCGCCTGGTAGCCATCGAGCACCGGCATCTGACAGTCCATCACGATGAGCACGTGGCCGCCGCGGCGCCAGTGTTCGACGGCCTGGGCTCCGTCTTCGGCCTCGTCGACCTCGAAGCCCAGCGCCTTCAGGTGATGCGAGGCGATGAGCCGGTTGATGGCGTTGTCATCGACCAGCAGCACCCTGCCGATGCCACGCGCGAGCTCGTTGGGAGGCTCCACTGCGGCCTGCGGCTCGGCCGAGCGTGGGAGCTCGAGGGTGAAGGAGAACACGCTGCCTGCTCCCTCGCGGCTCTCGAAGGTGATGGCGCCGCCCATCAGCTCGACGAGCTGACCCGAGATGGCGAGCCCCAGCCCCGAGCCGCCGTAGAGCCGCGTCGTCGACCCGTCGGCCTGCGAGAACTTCTGGAAGAGCAGGTGCCGACGGTCCTGCGCGATGCCGATGCCCGTGTCTCGCACGGTGAAGCCCACCTTCGCGCGCTCGGGGCTCAGGGTGAGCGTCTGCTCGAGCGAGATGCGGCCCTTCGCGGTGAACTTCAGCGCGTTGCCCATCAGGTTCGCGAGCACCTGCCGCAGGCGCGTGACGTCTCCGACCACGAAGCAGCGCGCCTCTGCGCTCAGCCGAACCTCGAGCTCGAGCCCCTTCGCCTGAACCAGCGGCTCCCAGAAGGTGACGAGCTGTCGGACGAAGGCCTGCAGGTCGAACGGCGCTGCCTCGAGCGTCAGCCGGCCCGACTCCACGCGCGAGAGGTCGAGCACGTCGTTGATGAGCCTCAGCAGAAACTGGGTCTGCTGCTGCGCGAGGGTGAGCAGCTCGCGTTGCTCGGTCTCGAGCGTCGTCTGCAGCAGAATGTCGGTGAGCCCGATGACGCCGTTCATCGGCGTGCGAATCTCGTGGCTCATGTTGGCGACGAACTCGCTCTTGGCGCGGTTCGCAGCCTCGGCAGCGTCCTTCGCGGCCTGCAGCTCGAGCATCACGGCGCGGGTGCGGGCGTGCGCGCGGGCGCGGGTTCGTTCGAAGACCAGCGTGAGCCCGGTGACGGTCGAGAGCGTGATGAGGTACTTCGTGAGCGTTCCGGCGTCGGTGAGCACCTGCCCCTCGACGGGCCAGTACGCCCGGGCAGCGACGCCGAGGGCGAACACCAGCGAGGCCAGCCCACCGCCGCGAAAGCCCGCCAGCATGATGGTGAGCGGGGGGATGACGTAGCCCCAGAGCAGCACGATGTCGGGCTGAGCGCCGGTCCAGTACAGGGCGAGCAGCAGGACGACCACGAACCACGCCTGCACGCGCACCACGAGGTCGAGCCGCACACCGCGCCGGAGCGAGACGATGGCCGCCACCAGAATCGTCACGCAGACGGCGTTGATCAGCGCGATTCGGTGATCACCTCTGAGCAGCCGCACCACCGTCGCCAGCCCGAACAGCGCCAGCATCAGCGCCGTGAAGCCATGCAGCAGCTTCGACCGGAACAGGTCGTCGTCGTCGCCCTCACGAACCCAGGGGCCGACGGCGCTGGACTCGAGGCGTTCGAGGAGCCGTTTCATCGACTTTCAATTTTCATGAGGCAGCAAAACGGTTGCTCTTCTTTCTCGCCGCCTCAACGTCGGCAATTGCTGCGCCGCAAGCAACGTCTGCTCTACCTGACAGACTCCGAGGACTTGCATCCCACACGCGGAAATTGCGCGGTTGATGCTCATCACGTCGAAACCTGCGTCAGCCCGATCGGTGATCCTCCTCAAGTCACTGGTGGCACGGTCGCTGCTCAGGGAACCGCGCATGGTGAACGAACCGGTCGCGCGATGCAGTGAGTGTGCAGTGAACGCAACGGGTCGCTGCCCGTTCACCTCGCGGCGGGTCGGCGCGGGCGAGCGGCTGTGGATGCAGGGCGACATTCCGAGAGAGGTCGTCTTCGTTCGTGAAGGCCTGCTGAGCGTCTCGACGACCGAGCCCAGCGGCACCGAGTCGTTGTCGGCGGTGCGTGGCCCGCGCTCGCTGCTCGGCACCGAGAGCCTCTCGAGCCACCCCGCGCACTCGTCGGTCGAGGCGCTGACGGACTCGACGGTGTGCACCGCGCCGCCGTCGCAGCTGCAGCAGTGGGTCGGCCCCCAGACGCCGGCCGCGTCGCTCGTCGGGTTGCTGGTCGATGAACACGCGCGCAACGCCCGCGACACGAACCTTCGCACCGGCCCGTCGCTCGCCCGCCTCGCGCGCTTCCTCCTCGACTTCGCGAAGCTGGTCGACGCGGGCCGCAAGGCGCCGTTCTCGAAGCAGCACGTCGCGCGCATTCTCGGCATGCGGGCCGAGACGTTGTCGCGCTGTCTGCGGCAGCTGGTCGACTCGGGCATCATCGACTCGGGCCGGCACGTTCGCGTGAAGGACTCCTCGCGGCTGTCGGTCATCGCGCGCGGCGCCGTCTGAAAGAAGCTTCACCTGCCCCTGAGCTCACGGGTTCTCGGGCTGCCATGTTCCGGTTGCTGTGGTTGTCGTGGGCGCTCGTGCTGGTGAGCTGCCGCTGCACTGCTCCATTGACGGCCGTGGAGCCGGCCCTGCTGGAGGCCACCCCCACCTCGCTCGTCTTGCCCGCAACGTGGGTCGGCGAGCGAATGGTCGGCGTCGTCACCGTTCGCAACCTCGGCGGAGCGAAGGCTGTGGCCGAGGTACTGGTTGCGCCGCCGTTCTCGGTCGACGCCACCCACCTCGAGCTCTCGCGTGGTGAGACGGCCGCGCTGGCCGTCACCTTCGCGCCGACCGTTGCAGGGCATGCCTCAGCGCTCCTCCGGGTGGGCGCACTCGAGGTTCAGGTCGAAGCCGAGGCGCTCGAGGTTCCAGCCTGCGTGGCGAGCGGCGTGTGTCTCGAGGCGCACTTCGACACAGGCGCAGCGCAGTGCGTGTCGGCGTCTCGGCCCGACCAGACGGCGTGTGAGACCGCCTGCGTCACGGGCGGGTGCGTGGGCGGCGGCTGTGTGGGCAGGCTCAAGGGCTGCGACGACCACGACGCGTGCACGGTCGACCTCTGCGACGAGGTCTCCGGCTGCGGTCACCAGGCGCTCAGCTGCCCCGAGCCGACGAACCCCTGCGAGGTGGCGCGCTGTGATGCGGTGACGGGCTGCTCCGCCGAGCCAGTCATCGACGGCACGCTCTGCGGCGCGGACGACTGCGCGGCGACCCTCGTCGACGTCTGCATCGCGGGCCAGTGCGTTCAGCGCACCAGACCTGCCACCGGCCGCTGCGCCAACCGCTGGGTGCCCTCGTCCATCCCCGGGCGCTACCTGCACGGCATGGCCTTCGATGCCGCGCGGAAGCGGGTCGTCGTCTTCGGAGGTGCCCTCGGAGGACTCGGCTCCGACACCTGGACCTGGGACGGCACCACCTGGTCGCAGCACACGCCCTATGCCTCGCCGTCAGCGCGCTACCGACACGCGATGGCGTACGACGCTGCACGGCGACGGGTCGTGCTCTTCGGTGGCAGTGACGACGTGGGCGCACTCTCGGACACGTGGGAGTGGGACGGCCGCACCTGGGCCCAGAGAACGCCTTCACGCTCACCACCTGCCCGCAGCTCCCACGCCATGGCGTGGGACCCGGTGCGCCAGCGCGTCGTGCTCGTGGGCGGCAGAACCGCGACCGCCGCCTTGTCGGACACCTGGGAGTGGGACGGAACGAGCTGGAGCCTGCGCACGCCTGCGGTGTCACCTTCACCTCGCTCCCAGCACGCCATGGCGTGGGACGGAGTGCGGCAGCGTCTGGTGCTCTTCGGTGGAGAATCGGGCCAGTGGCCTCCGCTGTCAGACACCTGGGAGTGGGATGGCACCACGTGGACCGAGCGCCTGCCTGTCGCTTCACCACCCTTTCGTTCGGGGCACGCGATGGCCTGGGACGGAAACCGGCAGCGGGTCGTGCTGACGATGGGGACTGGCAGGAGCTTCTTCTCCGACCTCTGGGAGTGGGACGGCACCACCTGGACCGAGCGCCAGCCAATCACCTCGCCACTCCCACGGTATGGGCACGCCCTCGTGTGGGACGCTGAACGGCAGCGCGTCGTGCTCTTCGGGGGTGGCAACGGCTTCTTCGGCGATACCTGGGAGTGGGACGGCGCTGCCTGGACCAATCGCACGGCGACCGGTGCTCCACCGCCTCGGTCGCGCCATGTGATGACGTGGGACGACGTTCGACAGACGCTCCTGCTCTTCGGAGGGAGTGACCTCGCCGGCGCTCCCCTCTCGGACACGTGGGCGTGGGACGGTACCTGGGCCCAGCGTCACCCCGTCGTCTCTCCGCCAGCGCGTTCGTTTCACCAGCTGGCCTCTGACCTCGGCCGCCATCGGGTCGTGCTCTTCGGCGGAACGAACCGCACCACCACGTTCTCGGACACGTGGGAATGGGACGGCACGAGTTGGGCGCAGCGAAACCCAGTCACCTCACCACCAGCGCGTGAGGCCCACGCCATGACCTGGGACGGGGCGCGTCAGCGGGTAGTGCTCTTCGGCGGCAAGGTTGACGGCACCAGCAGTCCCCTCGCGGACACGTGGGAGTGGGACGGCACCACCTGGACGCAGCGCATGCCCGTCACGTCTCCGCCCGCCCGCGTTGGCGCCTCGATGACCTTCGACCCCGTTCGCCAGCGGGTCGTGCTCTTCGGTGGCAGTCCCGGTGGCCGCACCTGGTTCTCGGACACCTGGGAGTGGAACGGCAGCGACTGGGCTCAGCAGGCTCCAGCGCCCTCGGTGCGCTTCGAAGGCTCACTCGCCTTCGACCTCAGCCGTTCGCGCACGGTGCTGCAGACGTCGGGCGCGACGCTCGAGTGGGACGGCTCGAGCTGGTCGTCGCGCAACCCCGTGACGTTTCCGCCCACCAGTACCTTCCTCGCCCTGTCCTACGACCCGGTTCGTCAGCGCGTCGTCGCCTTCGTCTACCCGGACGGCACGTGGGTGCTGTTGCCATAGTCGGCTGATCAACGATGGCGCTACGGTGCGCGGCCCGTGCTCCGCCGCCTCGTCACGCTGCTCGACCAGCACTTCCTCACGCGCGTGGTCTCCACGCTGGCGCTCGTGGGTGGAACGCTCGTCATCTACCAGCGCCTCAACGCTGCGCTGGTGCCTCGGTTCGACTTCTTCGTTCCGCTCGACGGCGCCATTCCGTTCCTGCCGTGGACGTGGCTGGTCTACGCGTCGTTCTACGTGATGCTGCCGCTGGCGGCGTGGTGGGCGAAGCCGGGCGAGTACCCGAGAACGCTCGCGGCGGTGCTGACGGCGAACGTCCTCTGCTGGCTGGGCTTCGTGCTGTTTCCCGCGCACTACCCGCGGCCGCCACTCGAGGGAGTCGAGCCGCTCTGGCTGCACGACGCCATCGCCTCGATGTGGCGTGACGACCTGCCTGGCAACACGCTGCCGTCGATTCACGTCACGACGTCGCTGCTCGTCGCGCTGCGGCTGCATCAGATGCGCGGTGGGCCGGTGTGGCTGACGTGGGCCACGGCCATCGCGCTCTCGACGCTCACCGTGAAGCAGCACTTCATCGCCGACGTCGTCGCCGGAGCGCTGCTCGCCCTCGCCATCAACGCCGTCTTCTTTCCGCCGAAGGTGACTGCTGCGCCCGAAGACGCGCTGGTGCCGGCTCCACCTTCACGGCTCAATGTCGCGCTCGCGCTCGGCATCATCTCGTTGATGCTGTCGTGTCAGTGGCTCGCGTCGCGCACGGAGTCTCCCGTCACGCTCCTCTTCGCCGCGCTGGCGTTCGGGTTTCTGTTTCTGCCCGCGTACACACTGCTGCACGAAGCCGAGCACGGCATCTTCCACACGCGGCCGTTCCTCAACGAAGCGTTCGGCGTGCTGCTGGGCCTGACTTTTCCCGGCAGCTTCAGCTTCCTGCGGCTGTGTCACCTCGGGCATCACCGGCGAAACCGCAGCGAGGTGGAGCGCTTCGAGATCCTCGAGCCCCACGACCACCCCGTCTGGCGGCGCGTGTACTTCTACTTTCTGTACCTCGGCGGCTTCTGGGTCGTCGTGCCCCTCGCGACGGTCGCGCTCGTGGTGTGGCCGGGGCTGCTCAAGTCGACGCTCGCGCCGCTGCATGACGACGCTGACGCGATGGTGAAGGGCGTGACGGACTCCGCGCTGCGTCGGGTGCGTGTGGAGGCGCTGCTCGCGGTGGTGGTGCAGACGTTGGGCATCGTCACCTTCGGGTGGACGTGGGTGCTGCTCCAGGCGGCGGGCGGGGTCTGCTGGGCCTCGCAGCAATACGTGACGCACGCAGGCTCTCCCCGAGACGTGCTCGATGGTGCGCACAACCTGAAGGCGCCGCGGCTCTACGAAGCGCTGCTGCTGCACTTCAACTGGCACCTGGCCCACCACCAGCGCCCGAAGGTGCCGTGGCTGTACCTGCCGCAGTTCGATGACGCGCGACGTGTGCGGCCGGCCTACTTCGCCTCCTTCGTGAAGTTCTGGCGCGGCCCGAAGCGGGTCGATGACGTTCCGATGACGGAGCCAGTGGCACGCTCCGTCGTGTCATGACTCCAGCGCTCGAACTCTCACACCCTCAGACCGTCGGTGAGACGAAGCCGGAAGCGAGCCTGAGGAGCGGCGGCCCATCATGACTGCCGCTCCTTCTGCGGCGACGTTGGCTCGAGAAGGCGAAGTCGAACTGGCAGACCGTGAGACGAGCGGGCCCACGAAAGTGAAGCCCCGGCTCCGCGGCGTCTTCCACTTCCTCGGGTTCTTCGTGTCGTTGGGTGGGTTCGCCGAGCTGGCGATGGCTCCGCAGACGGGCTGGCGGTACGTCGCGGGGCTCATCTACGCGGCGTCGTTGACGACGTTGCTGGGCTTGTCGGCGCTGTACCACCGGCCCATGTGGAGCAAGTCCGCCCGCGCGCGCCTTCGCTTCGTCGACCACTGCGGCATCTTCTTCCTCATCGCGGGCAGCTACACGCCGTTCGCAGCGCTCATCGCGCCGACGGGGTGGACGTGGGGGCTCGTCGGCATGTGGGGCGGTGCGCTGGCCGGCATCGCGCACGTCTTCCTCAACGACCACGGGCATCGTGGGCTGCGCGCGGGCGTCTACGTGGTGCTGGGCCTCTCGTCGTCGCCGCTGGTGTTCACGCTGCCGCCGCTCGTGGGCTGGGGCGTCGTCGCGCTGCTGCTCGCAGGAGCGGTCATCTACATTCTCGGCGCTGCCGTGTACGCGAAGCGCTGGCCGAACCCGAAGCCGTCATTCTTCGGCTACCACGAGGTGTTTCATTTCTTCGTGCTCGCGGCCGCCGCGTTTCACTATGCGGCCGTGTGGCGCATTCAGTACCGCGGTTGAGGAGTAGAACGCGTGAATGCTCCTCGCGCTCGTGCTGGCAGCGGCTCCAGTCACCATCTCGCTCACGGCTGACACGGTCTCGGTCGACGGTCAGGTCGTACAGGCCCCGTTCGATGATGGGCTGTGGAACCTGCCTGCAGTCGAGCAGGCCGTGCGCGCGAAGCGAACTGACAAAGACCCGCTCGCCGTCCGCTTCGAGGTCACGGGCGCGACGACGTACCTGCGGCTGAGGCGAGTGATGTTCACCGCTGGAGCCGCTGGCGCCGATTCGTACGAACTCAGGCTCGAGGGCGCTGAGCCCTTCTTCGATGCCGTCGGGACGCCTCGGGGGCTCGTGCGCATCGGTCGCAACGACGTGTGGCTCGACGACCGGCCGCTCACCACCGACGCCGGTGTGCTCGATGGCGCCCTGCTGTCCAAGCAGCTCGGTGAGCCGCGTGACGATGCACCCGTTGGCCTGGTGGTCGACGACGCCGTCCCGATGCGGGTCCTCGTTCCAGTGGTGAAGGCCTGTCGGAGCGCCGGCTACGCGCTCTCGGTGATGGGCCGTTCGGTGGGGCGCGCGCCACCGTCTGCCGTGGCTGCGCTCGTGACGCAGGGCTCGCTCAAGAAGGAGCTCATCACCGGTGTCATCCGCGCGAACCGCGGCATGGTGCGGTTCTGCTACGAAGCGCTGTTGCTGAAGCAGCCCGCCGCCGCGGGGAAGGTGAAGGTGAAGTTCACCATCTCGGCGTCCGGTGACGTGACGACGGCCGCCGTCGAGGAGGACTCGGTGGGGAGCGCGGAGCTCGCTCAGTGTCTGACGAAGGCGGTGAAGCGGTGGGTCTTCCCCAAGCCGGCGGGTGGTGGAGTCGTCATCGTCAACTACCCCTTCGTGTTTGCGCCGCAGTGACGCACGTCGGAACTGCCACCCCGCGGCCCACGTCTGACCCGGTTCCGTGATGCTGACTTCCTTGTTCTGTCTCTGTGTGAGCGCCGCCCCGATGACGACCGCTGAAGCCATCGCGCAGCTCGAGGCCCACGCGCGCGCGGGAGAAGACGCGCTTGCACGCGCCGACATCACCGCGCTCGCCTCACGGAGGCCGCCGCTCACCACGAAGGAGGCGTCGTCGGCCGCTGACTTCCTCATCGGCCGAAAGGCCTTCACGCTCGCGCGCTTCTTCCTCGACACCATGCCGCAGGCCGAGCCGGGCTGGGGCTACGTGCTCGTCGACGCCCTCGCCAAAGACTCGAAGGAGCGTGCCGCGCTCGACGCGTGGCTCACCAGTCGTGGGCGTTCTCGCAGCGCCTACTGGGTGAAGGAGCGCAAGCGGTTCCTCGGCGCGTCGGCGGGCGTGCTCTTCGACGAGCTCGAGGCGCGCATTCGCGCGAAGCCGACCGACCTCGAGACGGTGAAGGTCTACCTCGAGGTGCAGCAGCCCGAAGAGCGCTCTGCCGCCTGGCTGCCCGCGGTCGTGAAGCCCGCTTCGGCGTGGGACTCGTTTCAGGTGGCCGAGTGGTTGTCGCAGCGGCACCCGGCTGAAGCGCTCGTGCTGCTCGACCGTGCCGAGAAGACGAAGCTGACCGATGCCGACCGCGTGCGCATCATGACGCTCATTCGCACCACGTGGTCGCTCGTCGGCGGCACCGCGCTCGACCCCGACCTGCTGCTGAAGCGATGGGTGCGTGAGCAGCGCGTCGAGTGCCTCCACGCGACGGGCCAGAACGCAGCGGCGCAGGCGATTCTCGTCGAGCTCGACAAGGAAGAGGGCCGTGACCTTCCACGCCATGCGCTCAGCCGCACTGCGGGGGAGATTCAGGCGCCGCTGCAGCAACGGCCGCTCGAGCGGAGCATCGTCGAGGCCGAGCCCCTGAACGAGACCTCACCGACGTATTGGATGGGCCGCGCCGACTACTACCGGGGCCGGAAAGAAGCGGCGAAGGAGCGCGAGGCGCTCGACCGATGGCTTGCGTTGACGGTGCTCCCTGCCAAGCCGACAGCCGAGCAGGTCTCGGGCCGGTCCGCCTCGATACGCGCGTTCGCCGACCTGCTCGCGCGCGCGGTGACCGACGACGCGGCCGTCGCTTTTCTGTGGAAGGAGTACGACAGCGTCGGCGACGACACGCACCACGCGAACGTGCTGGGCCTGCTCGAGTGGGAATACAGCCGCCTCGCGCCGTTCCGCCCCGACGATGCGCGCCTGTGGAAGTTCCTCGAGGGTCGCCAGACCTGGAGTCACCTCGAGGAGCGGCTGCTCTGGCGCATGGCCGAGACCGCGAAGGTCGGCTCCGAGCGAGACGCCGTGTGGGCGCGCGCGGAGTCGGCGGTGAAGCAGGTGGCTGGCCGCGGCGCGACGGTGGGCTGGGTGATGAACCGCACGCAGGCCGCAGAGCGTTCGATTCCCGTCCTCGAGCTCGCCTGCGCGGCGACGGCTACGGACGAGGCGCGGCTGAACGCCTGCTTCACGTTGTTCGAGAGCTGCCTCGACACGAATCGATGGCAGCGCGCAGAAGCGCTCTGGCCGCAGGTGCAGCAGAAGCTCACCGACACCGAGCGCCCGGAGTGGCTGGCGCGCGTGGCGATTTCGGCCGCGCGGGCGCACGCGCTCGATGACGCGCTTCGCCTGTGGGTGAAGAAGGAGGCGCTCGACTTCGGAGCGCTCGGTCGACTCGACGAGCTGGCTGAGGCCGGCGCTCGCGCGAAGCTCATCGGCCACTATCAACGCCTACAGAAGGAGCGCCCGACCTCGTCAGTGCCCGGCTCTGCGCTCGAGCGGCTTCGCACACGCTGAGTATTGCGACGTGCTCGCGAGCTGCGCTGATTCGCGGCAGCACGAACGCGTCGGTGCGGAGTGCTCGACTGCGGATGTTCCACCAAGGTGCCTCCGTAGAGCCCGGCGCCTCGGGCGGATGCGGTCGTTGCGCTTCGGCGCCTCGTCGTGCTGATCAGTCGAAGTTCGGCCGCCAGCACGCGGTGCCCATCACCGAGAAGTGCGACTCTCCGGCGATGGCCGAGCCCAGGTTCAGCTCTGCTCCCAGCGCGAGCTGAATCGGCTTGATGACGAGGTTCGCCTGCGCGCGATGCGAGAACGTCAGGTTGATGGTCGGCAGCGTGAGCCACGTCGCCTCGAGCGCGACGATGTCAGGCACGATGCCGATGGCGAGGCGGCCGCCGCCGATGAGCGAGGTGCCGCTCCACAGCGAGAAGCCGAAGCCCACCAGCACGTGCAGCCGCACCACGACGGGCCCGAGCGCGCGATTGAAGAGGCCGACGTTCGCGAGCGCGTCGAGCTGGCCCCAGAAGTAGTTCTTCGTCGCCAGCGCGTACCCGATGGAGACGTTCGCTTCGACGCCGCCACCATTCCCCAACATCGTCTTGTGCGTGTACGCGCCGCCGTGGAGCCGAACGCCGATGAGCGTCGCGCTGCGGCCCGTGTCGTCCTTCGCCAGCTGCGTACCCGTCGTCTCCCAGGGGCCCGCGATGACGCCGAGCTCCATCGGGTCTCCGACCCCGAGCACGCCCGTCTCGCCCGCCTTCTCGGCGAACGACACCGACGCCACCACCATCACCATCAGTGCGATGCGGTTCACAGGCGCACCCCCGCTTCCAGCGCGAAGCCCAGTGAGCCCACGTCGAAGGTGAAGCGATTCCACGAGCCGGTCGCGCGCACGAAGAGCCACCGCAGCGGGTGCGCCGACACCGTCAGGCTCAACGGCGAGTTGTTGTAGAAGATCGGCTTGTCGGACGAGCCCTCGAGGCTCTTGAGGTAGTTCTGCTCGACGTACTTCTGCTGGAAGCCGACGCCGCCGAAGAAGTTCGGCACCCACTGCAGCTGGAACGCGAAGAAGCGCCAGTTCGCCATGAAGCGAATCGGCAGACCGAGGTTGTCGTAGACGCGAACGCGCGTGCTGCCGGGCACTGGGTCCTCGAGGCGCGTGTACGCGAACGCGACCTCCATGCCGACCTCTCCGGAGTCTGCGAACTCGATGGTGAGCGGCGTGATTTCGGCGCTGATGCCGCTCGCCGTCGATTGCCCCGGCATCGGCAGAAACAGCTGCAGGTCGAGGCTCATGTTCGACGAGAGCATGCTGTCGCCCGCGGCCTCGCGGCTGCGGCGCATGTCGGCGACCTCTGCGTCGGAGTAGCGCTGGTAGTAGTCGATGCGGTAGCCCGGGCCGTACGTGGTGCCGAGGTGCTTCTGCACGAGGCCCGAGCCTGCGGCCGCTTCGCCGAACGCCATGATGAGCTGCGTGACGAAGTAGACCGTCATCTTCCCGAGGCCCGAGTTGCGCTCGACGAAGCGAAGGCCCGTCAGCGTCATCGGGCCCTCGGTGAAGCCGAAGCCCTGGCGCGAGTAGACGGCCGAGAAGTCGTAGAAGAGCGACGACAGGGCGGGCGTGACGGGCAGCAGGAACGAGAGGTCGATGGGCGGCGCGCTCGGCTTCTCGGGTTCGACCGGCTTCGGCGGGGGAACCAGCACCGCCTGCGCGACCGGCGCAGCGACCACCGCCGGCGCTGGAGCGCTCACGCCAGCATCGACGGCCTGACCTGCATCGACCTCGACGAGCCCTGCATCGAGCTCGGGCCCCGCGTCCACCTGACTCCACGCGCTCGTCGCGAACGCGAGCACCACCACCACACTGAGACGACGCACGAACGGCCTCCCCGAAAAAGGCGGAGGCCCCCTCGCACGTCTTCATCCAGAACGGAAGATTCCAGTGAAAGCGAAGCTGCTCAGCGGCAGAACAGGGCGTTCTGGGTCGAGAACCCGGTGACGGCGCAGATGCGAACGAGCTCGCCGCAGCAGCCGCTCCAGGGTTGGGTGTTGAGCTGCACGTCGGTGCGGGGAATCACGCCCCCCTGGCAGTTCTGGTACGGCCCGCCGGGAACCGCCTGGAGCTGCGGAGAGATTCCGCTCGGCGTGCACACGGTTCCAGCGTCCAGCTCCGCGCCTGCGTCGGTGCCTGCATCGACGACGGGGTTGCCCGCGTCGGGCGTCGTCGAGCCTGCGTCGAAGCCCGCGTCGACGCCTGCGTCGACGACCAGCGCGCCAGCGTCGACACCCGCATCGACTCCCGCATCCACGAGGCCTGCGTCCATCACCTGAAGCCCTGCATCGACTCCCGCGTCACTGGCGCCGCCATCAGTCGACGTCGTGACGCCCGCGTCGGGCATTTCGGCGTGCTGAAGGCGGTCGACTCCGCAGGCGGAGGCGAGGACGAGCGAGGTGATGAGCGTGCGGTACGTGTTCATGTGAACGACATCACCCGCGAGCCGGTCGCCGGTTTCCTCATCATTTCTCACACCCGAGCGTGGCGACAGTCGAGGTCAGCTCCTCCTCGTATCTCCCGTGCGGATGTTCGCGGCGGAAGGCGCTCCAGAAGGCGCACGCGCGCGGCGCGTCGTGGAGTTGGTGGGTGAGCAGCGAGCCCAGCTCGAAGCCGAGGCGTTCGCGGGTGGCAGCGTTGGGGGCCTCGGTGAGCGCCTCGTTCAACACCTGCACGGCTTCTTCGTACAAGCGGCGGCTGCGCAACATCGCCACGCGCGCGAGCACGGCGTCACTCGAGAACGGCGTCGTCGGTTGGGTGACGGGCTCGATGGGCTTCGGCTCCACGGGCGTTGGAGGACGCGGTGCGACGCGCGGCTTCTCGACGGGTGGCGCGACGGGCGTGGGCGCCTCGACGGCAATGGGCGGGAGTGGCCACTGCAGCGTGTCTCCGGGCGAGAGCTTCACGATGCGGCTGTCAGGCGCGAGGAACCGAATCGAGCCCTCGAGCAGTTCCACGCTGCCGGAGTCCGGCCCCTGCCGAATCACGAACGACGTACCCATCACCTCGATGACGCCGTGCGAGACGTTCACCGAGTAGCTGGCCGTTCGGCTCGACAGTCGCGCGACCTCGAACTTCACGCGGCCGCGACGAACTCTGGCGCCCGAGGGAAACCGCTCGACCTCGACGCCTGGCTCGACGCTCAGTGAAGCCGCCAGCTCGGTGTCTCTCAACGTCGCCGTGCCCTCCTTCACCGAGATGACGCCGTGGACGACGCTCGTGGAGAAGCCGCTCGACTGCGCGACGACGAGTCCACCGACCTTCGTGGGAGAGCTGATCAACACCAACGCAAGCACTGCAGCCGCCGCGGTCGCGAGCACCAGCGGAACCCAGGGGATTCGACGAGAGGGACGCTCCAGTCTCGCGCGCAGCCGGGCATCGACGTCGGCCGGCATGCCGCGGGCTTCGAACTCACGGTCGAGCGCGCGCAGCTCTTCGCCGAACTCATCGGGCTTCATGCGCCCTCCCAGTCACTGCGTTCGACGAGCGCCCACGCCCGCGCGGCCACCTTCGACACATAGCCTTCCGAGAGGCCGAGCGTCTGGGCGATCTCCTGCTGCTCCTTGCCGTCGAGCACCTTCATGCACAGCACCATGTGTTCGCGCGGCGGCAGCTTCGCGAGCGTCTTCAGCAGGGCCTGCCGGCGTGAGAGCCGCGCTTCGGGAGTCGGTGCTTCGTCGCGTTCGGGCTTGAGCAACGTCGAGAGCCGGCCGAGCCACGACTTCTCGTCGCGCAGGCGGTTGAGCGCGAGGTTGGCGGTGGTGCGGTAGAGCCAGGGCGCGAGCTCGGTCTCGGTGTCGAGCTGCTCGAGGTGCGCGTGCAGACGAACGAAGACGTCGTGGGTGAGGTCTTCGGCCCACGCGCTGCGCCCGACGCCATAGCGAAGCGCCCAGCGGTACACGTCGGCCCGATGCGCGCGGTAACAGCGGTCGAACACCGCCTGCCGGGGCGACGCACGTGACGTCATACGCGCTGAGAGACTGAGACCGGCATCCACGTGGGCATATCACCCGCGAGTCGGCCGCCGGTTTCCCGACCGTGGAAGCGCTTGGAAACAGAGCGCGCAGCGTGAGTGAAGACGTCGGAAGTGGTGCAGTGGCGACTCGAAGTGAAGCGAGTCACAGGTTCACGTTGACGACTCCGAGGGTCTCGAGTCGAAGCGGACCGCGCGTCCACAACACGCTGTCACCTGAGACGTGCTCACGAGCGCCCGACCAACCTGGCGCGACGCGCAGCCCGACGCTCACGAGTGGCGTCACTGCGAATGAGAGCTGAAGCGGAACGTTCACGAGCGGGCTGAAGCGAACGCCTGAAGTCGAAGTGTCGAGGCTCCACACGTGCAGCAACGCGCCAACGACAACCGCGGCTTCGAGGTGCCAGCGGTCGAACTGCAGCGCGTACGCGACTCCGACGGCGAGCGTCGTCTCGATGATGCCGATGCCCGCGCCGCGAGAACCACCAAGCCCGAAGTCTGCAGCGAAGCGGAGTCTGTCTCCCCACCGCAGCGTCGCGACGCCGAGGCCATCGACTCCGCCCTCACGCAGCAGCAAGCCGCCACCCGCGCCGAGGTGCCATCGCGACGGTGTCGCTTCGACGATTGGCTCCACGACGGGAACGACCGGAGCGCGCGCCACGACTCGCGTCAGCTCGACCAGCTTCTGCGTCACCTCGAGGTGCAGCTCGGCCTGCGTCTCCGCACCCCACGGAATCGAGCGCGTGCTGGTCCCTCCCGGCCCTTTTCCCGAGAGCACGATGCTGCGCGGCGCTGCGTTCACCGACACCGAGACCAGCACGTCAGGCGATGCCGTCGGCGCGATGACCGCGAACCCTTCCTGCACGAGGCGAACGGTGGCTGTCTTCTCGAGCGCGACGCCATCGAGCGCTTCGAACGCGGCAGCATCGACAGTTGAGACGTCGAGCGCGACCGTGGTGGGCGCTGCGACTGCGAAGGAAGAAAGGACGAGCGCGAGCAACGCGGCCTGGCGACTCGTCATGCCGCACACCTACTCGGGCCACGCCTCACAGGAAAGTGTCGAAGCCATCGGATCCGCGGTCAGCTGGCCGTCAACACAGGAGTCAGGGTCGGCCATGACGGAAGCTGAGCTGCATCGAAGAACCCATCACAAAGCTCGCCGACTCTTCCGTGGCCTGATCAGCGGCAGATCCGAACGGATCTTCCCCGGCTACTTCTCCTTCCAACTCGCTGAGGCTCCGGCGTGGTGGCGTTCAGAGTTTGCGGTACCTGAGTGGGGCCCGGTGATTGGCGTGTTCGATCGCAGCGCGGGATGCGAGGAGCGAGTCGTCGTCGCCCAGAATGGTCTCGCGGTTCTTGCGAACGATACGCCTCTCAGTTGGGTGCCCTACGCGGAGGTGGAGCGCTTCGAGGTTCTCTCCAAGGAGCCACCGACGGCTTCGCTGCCAGTCTGGTTGCGCGATGGCCGGCTCATTCAGCTCCCGTTCACGGGAGGAGCTGCGTTCGTCATCATGGGGTTCCTCGGCTACGTCGCGGGCAACTGGGCTCAGTTTGCTCGTTGAGCCCACTGCCAGTCGCGTTGATGGGGCTTGAAAGGTCGGCGACGATGGACGCCAAAGTGCATCGGGGAACCCAGCTCAATGCTCGCCGAAATCTGCGTGGCCTGATTGTCGGCACTTCCAAACGGATCTTCCCCGGCTACCACTCGTTCGAACTTGGTGAAGCTCCGGCGTGGTGGCGTTCCGAGCTGGCGGCACCCGAGTGGGGCCCGGTGATTGGCGTGTTCGATCGCAGTCCTGGATGCGACGAGCGAGTTGTCATCGCCGAGAACGGGCTCGCCGTTCTTGCGAACGAAACGTCGCCCACCTGGATGTCCTACGCGGAGGTGGAGCGCTTCGAACGTCTCTCCAAGGAACCACCCGCGCCTTCGCTGCCGGTCTGGTTGCGCGATGGCCGGCTCATTCAGCTCCCGTTCACGGGAGGGCACGCGTTCGTCATGATGTCCTTCCTCATGTATGCCGAGGCGGTCCGCCGTACTCCCGCTGGTTGAGCCATCAGCGGTTGGTGACGCTCACGTTCACGGGGTTCGGCCAGACCGTCGAGGTGAGCTGCGCCTGATTCTCGACGGTGAGGTTCGTGTACGAGTACGTGCCGCTCGGCGCGAAGTTGCTGATGGTCTCGGTGCGCGAGTACCTCCAGGTGCCCGGTGAAATCTCGGTGAACGTCACGCCCGAGCCGCCGCCCCAGATGTTGCCGTTCGGCCCGCTGAAGCTGCCATTGAAGAAGTTCACTGGAGCCTGTGACGTCGCGACGACGGTGAGGGTGATGACGCCGCCATCGAAGAGCGC
>CALRPN020000090.1:0-27194 GCA_943370055.1 Archangium gephyra | reverse complement strand
TCCCGCATCGACGACTCCCGCATCGACGACGACTCCCGCATCGACGACGACTCCCGCATCGACGACGACTCCCGCATCGACGACGACTCCCGCATCGACGACGACTCCCGCATCGACGACGACTCCCGCATCGACGACGACTCCTGCATCGGCCGGATCGAAGACACGCATTTGCACCTCCACGGAGTCTCCGATGAGGGAAGCCCAGGCGACGGCCACCGCTCCATTGGGCGCGGGCGCGATGCTCGGGTCGCCATGCGCAATTCCCGCGGTGTCGAGCCGGTAGTAGCGCGGCGCAGACGACGCTGCGTCATCGACCGAGGCGGCGAACACTCCCGCGTCGGAGTTGTAGGCCACCAGCCAACCCGTCGCGGTCGGCGCCAGCTGGAGTCCCCACAGGCCTGCATCGGCCGTGATGATCGAGCTCATCGTTCCGGCATCGCGGCTCAGCAGAATGTGACTGGGGTTGCGTTGCACGACAGCAAGCGCCAGCTGACTGGTCCCCATGCGAGCGCTCACACACCCCGTCGGGCCCGACAATGTCGTGAAGCCTCCGCTCGGGTGCTGGGTATCCGGGAATGAGTCGTAACCGCCGGTGCTGGTCGCTTCTCGCGTGACGACGAAGTCGCCGCCACTGGCGCCACCGACCCAGGTCGCGCAGCTGATCACAGTGCCTGTCTGGATCGTGCCCGGGCCCAATGCGCTATCGACGAACTCGAGGTGCTGCATGAACGCCGGGTCCGACCAGAAGAACGTGCTCGCAGGGCCGGCCACCCCACCGCGGGCGACGAAGTCGAGGGTGCCCGTCTGAGTCAGGCCTCCATCGA
This sequence comes from Archangium gephyra, assembly GCA_943370055.1. GTDB lineage: Bacteria > Myxococcota > Myxococcia > Myxococcales > Myxococcaceae > Xiheimicrobium > Xiheimicrobium gephyra_A. The sequence continues at coordinate 26,367 of CALRPN020000090.1, read as the reverse complement.
GCGAGGGCGCGTAGATGAACGTCCTCAGTCCTTCGTGCGAGTACAGCCGTACCGCGCCGTCGGGTCTTCGAAGCACCCGTGGCCAGCCGAGCGTCGAAGGCAGTGGGAACAGTCGCACCGCGCCGTTGGCATTCACGAGGGCAGCGCGCGCAGTCCACGTGTTGGGTGTGGTGACCTCTTCCCAGGTCAGCAGCCAACGCTGCGCTTCGTCCCACCAGGCGACCGACGGGCGGCGCTGGAGCACGCGCGCGGTGCTGACCGCCTTTGAAGAGAACTGCTGCAGAACCCCTGGAGCCACCTTGAGCTCGGTGGCCAGCACCACGCCTGAAGAAAGTTGGGTCGCTACCTGGCCGACCTGACCGTTCGCCGCCAGACCTGCCGGAACGCCACTGATCGTCAGGCTGCCCATGTCGCTCACGATGGTCGTGGTCCCTGTCCCCCAGAGCGCCAACAGCGCCGACTCGTTGGCGACCGCCGCGAACGGCTGCTGACCAGCGACCGATTGGAAGGACCGCGTCGAAGGCAAAGACGCGACGGCGTGAAACCACACCGCGCCTGAGCCATCGACCCGCAGCAACCCGGGGCCGTCGAGCTCTGGCACCAGCGTGAAGGCAGTCGCGGGCTCAGGGGTCACCGGCTCGATGACAGTCCCTTTGCGAAGGGCGAGGCCTCCGTCGCACAGCGCTCCCGCCCAGGAGCCATCGGGTGTCTCGGCCAACGACGGCTGCGCACAGCCTGGAAACAACGGCGCGACCAGGCCGCTCGAGCCGCCGTCGTGCACGCCGCCGAAGACACCGCTGCCCGTCTCGAACGCGACGCGAAACGACTCGTCGAGGGCTGTGATGGCCGGCCGGCCGCGGGTGGCGGTCGCGAGCTGTCGCCCACAGGATGCGCTGAGCTCGAAGCCCGGGTTCAGCACCGAGAGCGCGAGCTCTCCTGCAGTGCCGCGGCGCCAGGCGATGCCGACTCGGCCCGTCGCCGTGGCTGCGAGGCGGGTCGACAGCGCGGGTGAGCGCTCAGGACACACCAGCGAGGGCGGGAGACCTCCATCGAGAGCGCGCACCCAGAGGTCAGCGACCGGGTTCACCACTGCGGTGGCCGTGAGGAGTCCCTGAACACGGCGCTCGTCGGCCCACACCACGTAGGTGTCCCTGTTGGCCAGGACGACGTCGATGGTGCCGGGCGCTGCGGCAACCTGAACGGGAGCGCCGCTCACGGCGGGCATGACGATGGTCGGCGACAGCACCTCGGCGCCCAGCACGATGGAGAGCACGAGCGCGGTCATCGAGACGTGAGGCTACTCGTCACCTTCGCCCGCGAGCCAGCGGCGAGCCTCGTTCGTGGAGGTCGAGCACAGTGGCCTGGTCCGGCCGCAAGGAAATCAGGGCCGGGCAGCGGCTTCGATCGCGCCCCACAACAAGCCCACGCCCGCGACGCCCACGACGATCGCGCTGATCAGCAGCACCGACCCCAGCGTGGTGCGTGGGGTCCTTGCGAGCAGCCACGTGCCCGCGCCGGGGAGCAGCAGGAAGAGCACTCCGACCGCGCCGATGACGAGGCCGATGGTGCGGTCGCTTTCGTCGCCGCTGCCACGGAACATCGAGGCCAGCACGAGCGCCGCTCCGCTGATCAGCAGCGAGACGAGCCAGCTCACCAGCACGAGGATCCACTGCAGGGCAGACATGATGGCAGTCTATCGCCCCACGATGGCTCGAACCCTTCCGGAAGCAGCGTTCGCTGGAAAGCTCGAAGAGGTGCGTCAGCTCCTCGAGTCAGGAGCTCGCGTCGACGCCGCAGATTCGTTTGGCCGCACGGCGATGCACTGCGCGGTGATGGTGAACCACGTGCCGATGGTGGAGTTGCTGTTGGCGGCCGGAGGCAGGCCCGATCTTCCAGACTTGGTCGGCGACGTTCCGCTCCATTTCGCGGCGCAACATCGAGTGCGGCTGCCGGTGCTGCGGCTGCTGCTCGAGCGGGCTCCTCAGGTCGTCAATCAGGTCGGAGGCGCTGGCCGCACGCCCATCGCGGTCGCAGCCGACTCGAAGTTCGTCGAGGGCGTCAGCCTGCTGCTCGAGCACGGCGCGGATCCGTCCATCAAGGACATGGCAGGCCTGTCGGCGATCGATCGCGCGGCGAACGCGAAGATCAAGGCGCTCCTCATGGCGCCGAAGAAGGCGTCAGCGAAGAAGCGAGCAACGAAGAAGACGCGCGCCGTGAAGAAGCGCCCAGCGAAGGGTGAATAGTGCGCACCTCTCTTCGTCAGGGGCGCGTGCGTTCCACCACCCTCTGCAGCCTGCTCCTGGTGGCGTGCGCCACCGCGCGAACTCCCACGGAGCCGAGACCGAGGCCCAAAGCAGAAGCGCCCGACCTCGAGGCGCTTCACCCATGCGACCCCATCGCGAGCCGCGAACCCTTCGCCACCGACGGCGGGGTGTGCGGAGACGGTGTGCGCGGCCAGCGCTGTGAGCTGCACCGGATCAACGCCTGCGGCGAGTACTCCGAGTTCGTCAACTGTGAGGCCCCGGAGATCTGTGAGGCGAGCGACCTGGGCGGCGCGACGTGCGCGAGCGTCGGGCTCAGCGGCTCCGGTCTCGAGTGCGCCCCCGGCTGCCAGTGGTTCGACGACAGACACTGTGATGCCTGCCCTCGACGCCCCGGTGTGAAGTGCGAGGCGCTCGGGTTGCCGAAGGCTGCCACCTCTCACACGTTCGCAGTGGCGCCAGGCGGTACGGTCGCGGTGCTCACCATCGACGACAAGATGAAGGTGCGGCTGTTGATCTCGCGCGGCGGAAAGCTGGTTAGAACGCTCACGCCGTCTTCGAGCCACGATCCACGGCACCTCGTCGCGATCGACACCGAGCGCTTCGTCTACGTCACCGAGGAGTACGTTCAGGGCACGACCAACTCGGAGCGCATCATCGCCGTCCCGTTCTCGGCGCGTGAAGGCGTCGGCAAGCCCATCGTGCTGCTCGAGGCCAAAGACGTTCGTGTGCAGGCCGCAGGCGTGGTCGATGGCGTTCCCCTGGTCGTCAGCTTCATCGCGGGGCCGGGCGCGCCCGCCTGGGACGTGCACGCGCTCTCATCGCAAGGGACGGCGATGGAGCTGCCAGCAGGCCGCGTGCTCGTCGCGTTCCTTCGCTTCACGCCCGAGCTGGCGATGCGTCGCGACCCGAGTGGCACCACCATCGTCGCGTTGCCGAACAACGGCGGCTTCTGTCAGGCCTCGGTCGTGCACCGCAGCGCTGACGGCGGGGTTCGACCCACCTCGGGCGTCACGACGCTCGAGTCGGAGCAGCTCGGCACCATCACCGCCGCGCAGGAAGGCAGTCACTGTCGCGCAACGTGGAAGCACCCCGACGGGAGCGTCACCACGCTCGGCCAGCGTCCTCCGGCGATGCAGGGCGTCGAGGATTGGAAGCGCCCCGGCGCCATGTGGCTCGGTGAACGACAGGGCGTGTTGCTCACCGTCGACCCACTCGAGTTCCGCTGAAGGGGCCGTGACGAACGGGTGACGAAGACCGCCTCGCGCGCGTGGCACCAGTGCGCAACGACGGTGACGGGCAACGGCGTCAGGTGACCCGGGCCGAGCCCACGCCTGGACGACGCAACCCATCGATTCAGGCGGCGTTCATCGCTGGCCGAGCGGTTGCTCTCCTCGAGGGCATGCGACTTCTCCTTCTCACCACCCTGTTGAGCCTCGGTGCCAGCGCCGCCGAGCGCTCCTTCATTCCCCAGGTGCGCGATGGCTGGGAGCTGTTCCGCGGGCTCGGTGAAGAGCGGGTGGCTCTGCCCGCGACGACGGTGCTCTTCTGTCAGGTCTCGGTCTCGAGCCTTCGGTACGACTCGTTCGCGGGCGCCGACCTTCGCGTCGCGCTCACCGTCAACGGGGTCGCCGCGGGTGACGTGAACGGACCGCAAGACGAAGACGTCGTGCTCGTCAGCTTCCCGCTCACGCTGGCGCGCGGCGATCGCGTGACGATGACCGTGTGGGACCGCGACGTGTTCGAGAACGAGTTCATCGGCGCAGGCACCGTCACGCTGGGCGAAGAACTGCCGATGTCGTTCACCAAGAGCCCCTTCAAGGCGACGTGTCGCGCGGTGCCCGAGGCGATGACGCTCGGCCGGCAGGCGACGACGATCGAACGCGTCGACGAGGCGCTCGAGGCCCTCACTCCGCTGCCGCCAGTGAACCTCTCGGAGCAGAGCCTCGGTCGGCCCGAGCAGCTGCTTCGTGAACTCGACGACGCGCTGAACGCGGCCGGGTCGTGGCAGCAGTGGAAACGCCCGGCCCTCACCGAGCGGCTGCGTCGCGCTCAGGCCGTCGACGCGCAGTGGAGTCGCGCGGTCGTCGACGAGATCGCCTTGCAGGTCGAACGACTTCCGAAAGCGCCCGAGCCCGTCGTGCTCCAGGCGGGCGTGACGCAGGTGCGGCTGGGCGCGCTGCGCTGCACGCGGGGCAACTGCAGCCTGACGCTCGAGCTCGAGAACCTGTCGACCGAGCCCCTCGAACGCTCCAGCTCGTCGGTGCCGCAAGAGGCGTTCGATCGCGCGCAGCTGCTGTCTGCAACCGGCGCCGTCGTCGAGCTCGACCTCGGCGCACGGCAGCTCGACGCCGGCGTCTCGCCGAGCAGCAGCGCCACCGTGAAGCTGAAGGCCTGGTGGGCGCCGACGAACGGAGCGCCGAGGCTGCTCCGCGTGCACACGCCGTTCGGGTGGACGGTGCTGCGCCTGCGAGACGCGTGATGCCACAGCCGTGACGTCAGACCTCTGACACACACGGGTCGCCTGCCTCGACGAGGCGACTGGCACACCATCTGCTGAGCCCGGGGCATGCTCCGCCTGGTCGCCCTCGTGTTGCCCTTGCTCCTCGCCTGTGGTCCTGGCGGGAACCTCACGGTGTCTTTCGACACGACCTCGATTCCGCAGGAGGTCGCGTTTCAAGACGGCGACGGTCCCTGGCGCGTGGTGCAGTTGGTCGATGGCGCCGCAGTGCTTCCGGTGACCGACCCCGCCGGGCGCTACGGAGTTGCGACCGCCAATGAAAGCGGCTTCAGCCGGGTGACGAAGGCGACGCTCTGGGAGCAGTCGCGCTTCACCGTCCGCTCGGCCTCGACGGACTCCTCCTCGGTCGCAGCTCAGGTTCCCCACGTCGTTGCGCTCACCGGCGTGAAGGTCGGCGCCGCGTACTCGGCGTGGCTCGGGTTCAGCGGGCCGCATGAGTTCGTCGCGACAGCGCCAAAGGTCGACCTCTCCTTCTCGACGACGGACTCGGACCAGGGGCCACTCGTCGTCATCGAGCGGGCAACCGCCCAACCGCGTGTCTTCGCCGTCGCGGACTTCGAGGCCCCAGCGGTCGCGCTCGAGGGTGGCGTCGAGGTCGAAGCGTACGCGTTGCCGGTCACGGGGCTCGCCGCGAGAGACAGTGTCGTCGTCTCCACGCAGTGCTCGGTGGCGACGGCCTCTGGAGTCACCAGGCTTCAGCTCGAGTCCGAGGGGCGATTGGAACGGGGCAAGGCCGTCGGCGGCCGGCTGCCACCAGCGTTCGGCGCGTGCGAGTACGACGTCGTGGTGAAGAAGGAGGCAGGCGTCACCTGGTCTCGTTCTCTGGCCGCTGACGAGCCTTCGGAACTTCCGCACCTGTCAGTGCACCTCGATCGACTCGCTGGTTCGCTCAGCTGGACACCGAAGGGCCTGGACGATGACTCGCACCTCAGCTTCCGCATCGGAGCGCTGAACGCCGAGGTCCACCCGGGCTGGCGTCATGGCGCATCGAGCGTGTCCCTCGGCGACATGAGCGCCACGCCGCTTCTCTCTGCGAGTGCGCGCAGAGGTCCGGCAGCCAGCGTCTCGGTGTTCGTTCGCGATTGGTTCTTCAGCTGGCACCACGCGATCACCGACTGAAGTCCGTGGACCCGGCTACAGCAGGCTCAACAGGTATTCGTTCGGCGTGCTGAACAACACCTCGACAGTGCAGGTGAGCCCGCCACCCTGAAACGAGGCCGACTCGCCGACGAAGGTGAAGGTGCCGTCGGAGCCCAGCCTCAGCTCCTTCACGTGTGTGGTGCTCGTGCCCGTCGCGGTCGGAGTCGCGCTCAGCTGCCAGCCTCCGGTGCTCGAGTGCGTCGTCGACGCGAGTTCGGTGTGTTCGAGCGTCCACCCGCTCCCGTTCGTGGCCTGCAGCTCGGGCACGTCTTGCGTGAAGGAGAGGGCAACCGAACCGGTGAACGGCGTCGTGGCGTAGCCGAGGTCGGGCGGCAGCAGCGGGTCGGTGAACGCTTCGACCACGACCGCGGTGAACGCTGGAGCCTGACACCTGCGCCGTTCGATTCGTCGAGCGCGGTTGAACACGTCGCGGGGCAGGGCTTGCGCCCGTGCGGCGAAGCTGGCGACTCGCACGCCGTGCTCGAGCGAGCGGGCCTGCTTCAGCACGATGCGTGAAGGGTTCGGCGCTCCAGTTGCGAGCGCGGGCCAGCCGGCGAGCACGTGACGAAACTCGAAGTCGAGCACCAGCGTTCCGGCCTTCTGCCCAGAGGGCCGCGCGAGGTTGTCCTGCGCGAGCCACGCCGTCGCCACCGCGCGCGCCCGTGCGAACGTCTGCTTCAGCGCCGCGTCGTCCATCAACTTCACGCCGGCCGGGACGAGCGTCGAGCTGCGCAGGCGCTCGATGCGCGGCTCCACGGGATTCGTCGCGTCGATGGTGACGCGGTCGATCTCGGGCAGCGCGGTCGACGTGGGGTTGGTGACGCTCACCGCCAGGTGCTGCACGTTGAGCTCCATCGTCGCGAAGTCGCGGCCGAGCGTGAACAGGAACACGCCGTTCGACTTCTCGAGCTCGTCGGCGAAGTTCGCGTGCACCACCACGCCCATGTTTCCGCTCAGGTGGTCGACGTTCTCGAGCTTGCGCTCCTCGAAGGCTTCCGCGCTCCAGTACGACGCCCAGGTCTTCTTCAGCGCCCACTCGATGCCGTGCGTTCGGTCCGATGACTTGGGCGCCGAGGCCGGGTCGAGGTAGCCGGTGTTCGAGTCGTACAGGCCCGCGCCGTTGAAGCCCTCGACATCTTCCGCGGTGCTCGACGAGCGAAACCGCAGGCCCTGAGTCTTCGCGTAGTGGCCGAACTTCGCGGTCAGCGCGTTGGTGATGTCCGTCATCGTCGCCGGCGCGATGGGCCGCGCACGAATGGCGCCCTTCAAGCCGCTCCCGCGCGCGAGGTCGCCCAGCGCCGTGCCGGCCGGATGCGACGAGAGAAAGCGGCCCTTGAGCGCGACGTCGGCGGCGCTCTTGTACGCCGCGTCGAAGTCGGCGCTGCCTTCGAGCACGAGGAAACGACTCCGCGCGTCGTCCGCGAACATGCCGTCGGCGAGCATCACGAGCAGCGTGGGCCGCAGCGGCGCGAGGTGCTCGGCGTAGCTGCGAATCGAGATGCCCACGAGCGCATCGGGCGTCGCGTCTGGCGCGCCGGCCAGCAGCCCAAGGTAGCCCGTGGCTTTGCCTCCGAACCCGGGCCGCACCGTCTCGACGGCGGAGAGCGACAACGAGCGCAGGTCGACGGTGTACGGCAGCGTGCTGACGTCGACCTGGGTGACCGCGACGAGCGGCTTCGCCAACAGGCTCTGCCAGATCTGCAGCTGGTTCTCGGTGATCTGCTTCACCACCAGCTGGTTGGGCTCCCGCGCGCTCATCACGACGGGTTCGCGGTAGTACGCGAGCGTCTCGAGCTCGGCGTCCTCGAAGACTCCGGCGCGGTACACGTTGGGAATGCCGCGGTTGCGCGCGAGCAGGTTGAAGTGCGCGAGCGGTGTCTGCGGCACGGCGGTCACGACGCCACTGGTGGGCGGCAGGAAGTCGGGAACGTCTTCGAGCAGGAGCAGCGAGCTCGCCGTCGCCGTCTCGAGCGACGAACCCGACTTCAGGCGCACGAGGCGACCTGCCGCGAGGCCAGCGCTGTACACCTCGACCTCTCCAGGCACCGTCAGGTCCTTCTGGCGGAGGATGCGGTCGTGAAACCGCAGCTGCTCCCGCTCCATGGTCTGTGCGAACGCCTCTTGATCAGGCGAGCGCACGAGCCACCGCACCTCGTTCGCCACCTCGGCTGGCACGTTCGCCGTCACCGCCTCGAAGAACGTCACGAGCTCGGCGTGGGTGACGGTGTCGCCGAACTCGAGCTGAAAGGCCCAGCGCTCTGGGCGCGGTCCCTTCGCAGCGACGTGCATCAGCGTGCCCAGCCCGAGTGACCGCGGCCGACGGAACAGCCCGAGGTCGTAGAAGAGCGGCAGGTAGAGCCGGCCGTCGTCGAGCCACTGCAGTCCGAGCGGCAGGGTCAGCGAGCCCTTCGCCCACGTGTAGATGTCGGCGACCGTGACGAAGGTCTGGCCCGTGACCGGCAGCACGCCGTCGACGCCCGGAGTCGCCTGCCCATTGAGCAGCCGGAACATCAGCCACTCGTCGTGCAGCTTGTAGAAGTGGTTGTCGTAGAACGCGATGGTCGACCGGTTCCCGAAGTCGGTGATGACGAACTTCGTCTCGGCGCGGCCGTGCGCTTCGATCGACAGCTGCTCCCAGACGGCCAGTGAATCGATGGACGGGCGGGTGTGGTCGTCGAACCCGGCGGGTGGCGGCGGGCTGCACGCCAGGACGAAGAGGAGGAAGCTCGCCAGGAATCTCACAGCCCACGCCGAAGCAAGTGGCGCTCCAGCACGAAGGTCCGTGGCTGTGCGGAGTTGTCGGTGGGCGCCTCAGTTTTTCGTCACGTCGACCGGTGCCGTTCCGCCGAACCCTGAGGGCTCGATCCTGTCGGTCCTATCGCCAGACCCGGTTTCGGGCTTTCTTCGCGGGGTCGATCGGCCGGCGATCCACGGAGACTCCGCATGCGCCGCTTTGCCATCCTCCTGTTCACCAGCTTCTCTGCCTGTCAGTGCCTGCAGCCCGTGGACGAGCGCGGTGACGCCGGTCGAGATGCGGGCGTTCGAGATGGTGGCTCCGCCGACGCGGGCGCCTCGGCGGACGCGGGCTCTCAGGATGCGGGGGTTCGAGATGCTGGCGCTGTCGAGTGCACCACCGCCGCCGATTGCGCGCCGCCCGGCGTGGCGCAGCAGTTCTGTGGAGGGCTTCGCGCTGCGTGCGTGAACAATCGCTGCCTGCTCGAGTGCCCCGTGGCCGACGCCGGCCTTCGCACCTGTCAGAGCAACACGACCGAGTGCCTCACCTGTGATGGAGCGACCAGACAGTGCTCGATGTGTGACGCACGCGTGTGCACGTTCACCGTCGATCCCGTGCACGGCAGCTGCCCTGCGCCGTTCGACGACGTTCAGCCGTTCGTGGTGCGGCCGTTCAGCGGGCGCTGCGGTGGCGGACTGCTTCGTGATGGCGGGGTCGCCGGCGTGTGGGTCGGCACGCTGGGCATCGGCAGAATCCTCCTCGACATTCCCGAGCTCGGAGGCACGTGCCTCGGCAGCCCGCTCTTCACACAGGTGCCCCGCACGTTGATCAGCTGCCCGGCGTGCACCTTCGTCGCCGAAGGCTGTGAGTGACGCTCACGGCTTCTCGTGTGCAGGAACGAGATCGTCGACCCGCTCGCCCTTCTTCCGAATCGCGATGCGGCAGTGCGTTCGGCCCGGCGTCGCTTGCGAGTCGAGCACGATGAACTGACCTCCGGCCGCCTCGACGAGCGCGCGGTCGTAGGCCATCAAGCGGTGGCAGGCGTGAACGTCGCCGGTGCCGCGGAGCGGGCAGTGCACCGTGATCTCTCCGTACGCGGTCTCGGGAGCGCTCGCGGTCGGCGGCTCCACGCTCGTGAGGTGCGCGGTCTTCTTCGAAGCCAGCAGCCGCTCCCACTCTGTGCCGATCGCCGCAGCGGTGGGCGCGACTGCCTTCGAGCCTCGCACCCACTTCGTCACCGCGACGAACGCCGGCGTGAGCACCCGCTGCTCGAGCACGCGAAACCGTGAGCGGGTGAGCGCGGCGTTCGCGGCCAGACCTGCCGAGAACGCCTTGAGGAAGACACGTCGCAGTTCTCTGGCCATGTCGCTCAGCTCAAGATGTTGTTCTTCGCGGCCAGCGCGGGCGGCGGTGTTTCGCCGAGCAGCTCACGCAGGTCGATCTCGATGGTGCGCGCCATGGAGCTGATCGGCACGTCGTTCGGGCCGCCCATGAACGGGTTCTCCGACGCCTCGCCGATCTTCTCGAGCATGTGGAAGATCCACGAGACGATGGCCGAGCTGGGAATGGTGACCCACACGAAGTTGGGGCCCAGCTTGTGGAACTCGGGCAGCAGCGCGAACGGCAGCGCGGCCACCAGCGCCGTCTTGAAGTAGCCGTTGAGGGTGGCGAACTGGCGCGGGTAGGGGAAGTTCTTGATGCGCTCGCAGCGGCCCTGGCAGTCGTAGAGCGCGGCGATGGTGCGCTCGAGCTCGATGAAGCGCAGCTCGGTCAGCTCACCGTTGGCTGCCAGCGTCGCGACCGCCTTCGACTGCGCCGCGAGCGCGTGCGTGGCGCGGTTCTTCGTGGCGATGACGTGCGTGTGCTCGGCCTCGGGGAGCAGGGCCTTCAGCTCGGTGCTCAGGTCCGACTGCCACTCGGGCACGTCGTAGAAGTCCTGGTAGCTCTTGTTGTCGTGGCGATCGACGGTCTCCCACGTGCGCTTCTCACGCAGCTGAAAGCGCAGCGCCGTCACCCACGCGAGGTGCCGCTCGATGAGCTGCTTCTTCACGCCCGCGCTGGCCGTCGGCATGTCGAGCGTCTGCACGGCCCAGGTGCGGCTCAGGTTGATGATGGAGCCCCAGATCTGCCGCGCCTCCCACAACCGCCCGTACGCTGCGTTGTTCTGAAAACCGGCCACGAACGCAACGGCGGTGCCCACGAGCGCCACCGGTTGCCAGGGCAGCACGAGCCAGTGCTGGTCGAACACCGCCCACGCGACGGTGGGCACGGTCGCCACGAGGAGGAAGAGGACGATCGCGAAGCGGGTCCACGCGAGGACCTCGCGCAGGGAGTACTGCTTTCCGGCGTGCATCAGGCGCAGATAGCAGGCGCCCGGGACGTCTGCTGAGTGTCAGCTGTTCTGTGATCGAAGCATCGACAGGAAACTCGAGAAGTGCGGACTTGCTCGAGCCAGCAGGTCGAGACCGGTTTCGATCGCAATCAACGCACCGTGGACTGGCTTCTCATACCCTGACCGAATCGCAGCAACTCGAGCGGAAGGGTGCGTCGTCGGGCCGTCATTGATGTTCTCGACGTGCCCATCGAACTCCTTGCTGACCTTCTCGAGCCGCTCCGCCTGCGCTGGCGAGAACACGGTCGTGCAGCGAGTCGGTGCGACGAAGGCGAACGCCTCGAACTCGTGTATCGACAAGTACGGGCGAAACCGGTCGCTCCCGATGTCCAGCTGCCAGGCTCGCTCCACATTGAGAGCCCACTCTGAGGCATTGGCTCCGCGTTCTCCGACGCCCGGAAAGTCATCGGGAAGTCCGTAGAGGTCGAGCATCGAGCTCACCAGGACGGCACTGCTGTCTTTCAGCAGACGGAGCGTGTCTCCGCGGACCGCGGCGTAGTTCGAGACGCCTCCACGGAAATGCCCGCCTGACTTGACTCGCTTGGTCTTGAGCAACACCGGCACGAGCTCGACGCCCGCCCCGCGCAACTCAGGGCGGAGCACTTCCGCGACGAACTCCTCCTCGGTCTGACCCTCGACCAGCAGGAGCACCTTCTTCACCGAGGTCTTCCTCCGATGACGTTCTTCTCCCACAAGTCGCCAAGGGCGTAGTCGTCGAGCCAGCTGCTGATCTCCTGCTCGGTCGGTCTGCGAAACGTCGAGCCAGTGTTTGCGTCACGGTCGACGACGATGATCTCCTCGGGGCTGAGCTGGTTCACGAACGCCGTTGATTGGGTCGCCGCGACGATCTGAATGTCGGACTCCGTCGCGATCGAGCGAAAGAGATTGGCCAACAGCGTGATGGCGAAGGGGTGAAGGCCAAGCTCCGGCTCGTCGATCACGAGCACCTCGGGACGCTCAGGCTGATGAAGCATCGTCGCCATGCAGATGAAGCGCAGCGTTCCGTCCGAGAGCGAATGACCGTCGAGGTAGAGGTCGGAACCGCGCTCCTTCCACTCGAGCTTGATGACGTTCGGGTTCAGACGGCTGGGCTGCAGCGTGAAGTCTTCGAAGAAGGGCGCGACCTGCTGAATCGACTTCAGAATGCGCTGGTACGCCGTGGGGTGCGTCGCGCGCGTTCGAAAGAGCACGGCTGCCAGGTTGGATCCGTCTTCGCGCAGCGTGACGTTGTCATCGACGGGACAAGGTTGCTTCACGCCCGCGGTGCGTGAGGTGTCGTGAAAGTGGAAGACCCGCCATGACTGAACACCCGAGTAGACGAAGTCGGCGTAGCCCCTTGGGTTCTCAGCCGCCTTCTCTTTGAGCGAACTCTCCCTCGCGGCGATCGTCGTGCGCTGCGGTTTGGGAGGGTAGAACATGCCGTCGAAGTGGGCGTTCTCCTCGCGGATGATCAGCGAGCCGTCGTCAGATGGCGCGAGCCCAACCTCGTACGCGTTCCGGTCGAAGTGAATCTTGAACCTGAGGTGGGTCGTGTGTTTCTGCCCGTGCCGCAGCCATCGATCAGCCCCGCCGGCCGTCAGCACGCTCTCCTGGAGTCGCTGATCGACAATCTGCCGAACGATCTTGAAGACACCGACGAAGTTGCTCTTGCCAGAACCATTGGCGCCGATGAGCACATTCAGCCGCTTCAACTCAACGCGCGCGCTTGCGATCGACCGGTAGCCCTCGATCTCGATGGAATCGAGCATTGCCGAGACATAGCGCATTCCACCCAGTCAGTCGGGCTCGACGCCGCGAGTCAGCCGTCACATGTCGAAGTCGGGCCGCGACGCGATGATGCTCTGCCACTGCTCGAGTGACGCGAGGCGCTCGGCCGACGGGCCATCGGCGAAGTAGCCGAAGTTGTCTCCGAACGTTCGCGACAGCTCTTCGATGGCCGACAGGCGCAGGTCGAAGTCGTCGCTCGCGAGCGCTTCGACGAGCCACTCGATGCGGCGCTGTGACCGGGCCCGCGCGTACCAGGCCGTCCACGCGCGCGGCTGCGGGCCGAAGTTGCTGCGGGTGATCTCCTTGAGCGCCTCGGCCGCCGACGTCGCCACCAGCTCGTCCTCACTGCCCGTGAGGTTGATGAGCCCGTCGATGGCTTCGCGATCGTGCAGCACGCCGAGCGCGCGCGCCGCGAGCGAACGCCGAAGCGGATCCGTCGAGGCGAGCTCTTGCCGCAGCTCGTGCATGCGCATCTGGAACGTGGGCAGGTAGCGCAGCGACGTCGCCGCCGCGCGCGCCGCAGACGAGATGTCGGGCTCGAGGTCGAACAGCCCGCGCAGCACGCCGTCGATGACCTCGGGGTAGCGCAGCGCTCCAGCCGTGAGCAGCGCCAGGTACCGCGCGTCGGAGTCGGACGAGTCGAGGATCGGCGCGATGGCGACCGCCGCAGGATGTCCCAGTCGAGTCAGCGCGCCTGGAATCGGACCCAGCTCGTCGGGCTCGGGCAGCTCCACCACGGGCAACCGAGACCAACCGGTCGGGCCGGGGAACGCGTGGGCGAGCGCACCCGCGGAAGCCTCGGGCGTCTTCATCAGCTCGAGCATCGCCATCGAGCGCTCGCTCGGGTCGGGGCCGGTCAGCAGCGAGATGAGCCCGCTGAACCACTCGGCATCGGCCGGCACGTCGCCCGTCGACGCCATCGCCTCCTGCTGCGGAAGCAACGCGGCCTCGGCGAACGCCTGCGGCGCCTTCGGGTTCTGTTTCCGGAACAGAATGAGGTCGTGGAACGCGGTGGGCAGGTCCTGGCAGAAGAGGATGAAGTCGGCGAGGCGGCGCTGGGAGACGGGGCGTGAGCCACAATCGCCGTACAGCATCGCCACCAGCCGCGACTGCACCTCGACTGGCCAGACGAAGACGGTGCGCGGCGCGCGGCCCAGCAACGCGAGGTAGTGCTGCGTGAGCGCATCGGGCGGCAGCGGGCCGACGTAGCTGCCACGCGTGAGCGCCACCGTGCGGAACACGCTCGCCGCATCGAGCGGCACCGCGAGCTGACGAACGGCCTCGGCGTCACCACCACGCGAGTCCCACCCCACGGCCGCGCCACGCACGACCGCGAACGCCGAGACGAACTCGAAGGCGCGACGGCCGTACTCGAGCACCACGTTGATGAGCGCGTCGCGGTCGGTCGTCGTCTCCTTCAGCGACTGACGGGCCTGCGCCAGCGTCCACTCCGTCGCGCTCGACGGCGCAAGGCCCGGAGGCGCGGGGTAGACGGGCTGCTGCGACGCGATGGCGGCCGACGACTGGGGCCACGCGGGAGACGCTCCGGGCGGCGGCACCTGCCACGACTCCTGCGCAGGCACCTCGGGCAGGGGCGCGGGCGCGGCTGGGGGCGCGACCTGGCTGTAGGGCTCCGTCAGGGGAACCACGCCGGTCGACGCGCGCGGCGTCGAGGCACGTGGAGGCGCGGCCGCCGGCGGAGGCACGGCCATCGCTCCCGTGAAGGAGGGCGGCGGGCGCGTCGGCTTCGGCAGCGCGGGCGGAGGCTCGGGCGGAACGTGGGGCGGCGGCGCTTCGGGCGCCTCGAGCATCGCGTTCACGTCGGAGAAGTCGGTCTCGTCGGCAGCGACCGTCGCGCCGAGCGGCTCGGGCTCGGGCGGGGTGGGCCGCGCTTCGAGCGGGTGCTCCGACGTCGGTGGCATCGGCACCGGCGCGGGCTTCTTCGGAGCAGGCTTCGCGGCGGGCTGCAGGAACGCGCCACCGGTGCCGCGACGTGCCTCGGCCGGCTGCACCTTCTCGGGCGGGGGGCGCGCGGCGGACGCGGGCTGCACCCACGCAGGGCCGACGGGCGGCATCGAGGGCGGAGGCGGCGGGGGCGAAGACGTGCGCGGCGGCAACACGCCACCGGGGAACACCATGGCGTGCTGGGCGCCGTCGGTCGTCGAGAGCTGTTTGGCGAAGTTCGCGTAGCCCTTCAAATCGAGCACCCGCGTCGACTCGTGCTCGTCGAGCGGAACGGCCTGCACGCCAGAGTCGTCACCACCGCGCGCGAACCGCGAGTAGGCGGTCGGGTCGATGACGGTGGTGTGGTGCTCTTCACCTTCACCCAGCGGCACGGCGTCGGTCGCCACCACCACGCTCGGCTCGTCGACGACCTCGATCTTCTTCTTCTTCTTCTTCGGCCCCGTCAGCAGCAGCGGCACGTCTTCGATGCCGTCGAGGCTGCGCTCGACCACCTCGACCGACAACGAATCCGTCTCGCCGCCGATCAGCGGGTTGTCGTCGACGTCGGGCACCGGGGGCCTGGTCGGCACCGCCTTCGACGGCCCGGACTCTGGCGTCGGCCGTGGCGGCTCGGGTCGTGACGGGTCGAGCTGCTTGAGCACCCGCGCGACGATGGGCTCGAGCGGCTGCCCGTAGATGACGGCCTGCCAGTCGCGCACGCGCGCTTCGATGGCGACCCACAGCTCGAGCTTTCGTCCCAGCAGAAAGCCGACGTCTTTGAGCTGCGAGGTCGGCACCGGGTAGGCGCACGCGACGTGCAACGTCTGCCCATCGAGCGACAGCGGCACCACGCCCAGCTGCTTCGACATCTTGTACGGCATCAGCGGCCCGGCTTCGGTGTTCGGCTCGAAGTCGGCCAGGTTCACCAGCCGAACACCGCTGACGTCGCTGATGGCCTGAAGCACGCCCGTCTCGGAGATGGCGTTGAGCGAGAGCAGCGACGTGTCGAGCCCGACCTTCGACTTCTCGGCGCGTTTGAGCGCTTCGTCGACGAGGCGGCCCGAGACGAGGCCTTTCGCCATCAGGTGCTGGGCGAGGCGTTGGGCCATGAGTGGTGGTTCGTTCTACCTCGTCAGCGTCAAACCGCGGCCTTCAATCGCACCACGAACGTCGACGTCAGCTTGTCGTGCAGCGTCTGGCCCCGGCGGTCGAACAGCGCCAGCCAGAAGCCCGAGAGGAAGAGGGTGAAGCTGGCCAGCGAGAGGGCGGCCCGAACCAACGCCCGGCCCGCGTTCGGCGCGTGCCCCGAGGCATCGACGAGGTGAATGCCCAGCAGCCGGCGGCCGGGAGTGCGGCCTCTCCAGAGGAAGGCGAACAACGTCGTGTAGACGAAGGCGACGAAGCCCACGACGCCGAGGCCCGGCAGCGCGACCGAGAGCAGCAGCGAGGGGCTCGGCTTTCCGATGACCGCGAGTGCGGCGGCGAAGAACCCACCCACCACGACGGCGATGACGCTGAGGTCGAACACCCAGGCGAAGCTGCGGCGCCACAGGGAGGCCGGCGTCGCGAGCACGTCTCCCTGCATGGCCTCTTCTTCAGACTCCGCAGGCTCGGTCACGGGCGCTTCGAAGACCGGCACTTCACCGAAGTTGGGCGTGGCGAGCGGCGGTGCGGTCTGGTGCTGGTCGAGCGGCGGTGCCGTCCGGTGCTGGTCGAGGACCCGCGTGGGGCCGGCGGGCGGCGGTGGCGCGTTGGTCTCCTCTTTCGTCGAGACGATGGGGGTGTCACGACGGCCCGCCGAGTACGGCCCGGGCATTCCCGGCTGCGTCACCACGAGGTGGCTCGGCATCGAGTGGGGCAGCTCGGAGAACGCGGGCTGCACGGGCTGGCGGGGAATGGCGGCGCGGTTCGGGCTGGTGATGAAGTCCTCCGGGTCGGCGACCGCGGGAGGTGGTGTGGCGACGGGAACGTGCGCTGGGGCGTACGAGCCGCGCTGGCTGTGGCCCGAGGGAGAAGTCGCTCCCTGCATCGGGTTCGCGGCGGTCAGCTTCACGGGCTGGACGGGAATCGTCGGGAGGTCCGGCTCGGGCGCGGTGGGGCGCGCTGCGGCCCAGTCATTCGGAGAAGGTGGCGCTTGTCGCGGAGCCGCGGGCGGAGGCGGGCGTGCAGCTGGTGGCGCAGGAGCGCGAGTCATCGCAGCAGGCACCGCGGCGTTGGGCGGGCGAGCCGCCACTGCGGGCGGCTGGGGTGCGGGCTGGCGAGGCGGCGGGGGACGCGCAGGCTCCGCGGCTCCAGCCGCTGCGCGTGGCGGTGGCGGTGCAGGCCTCGCGACCTGCGGAGCAGCTGCGGGCGCCTGGGCGCGAGCCTGGAGCCCGGGCGGAATCTGCTGCACGGGTGAGCGCGTCACCTGTGGCGGGGGCGGCTGGTTGGCCGGAGCGGCTGTGACCTGCGGTGGCCGTGCCTGAGCCATTGCGCGCTGGGGCGTCTGCGTCGTGGCTGCGATCTCGAAGTGCGTCGGCTCGCGCGCGGAGTTTCCTGGCGTCACCGTTCCCGGCGTCGAGGGCGTCTTCGTGCGCGGCGGCGGAGCAGGCGGCGGCCTCGCCATGAACGGCCCCGGAATTCCCGGCTGCGTCATCGCGGCTTCACGCCCGCCCGCTTGCGTCTTCAGCTCTTCGAACGACGGCGCCTGCCGGCTGCGGCGATCGAGGTTCAGGTCGCGCTGGAGGATGTCGGGGGTCTGCTCGGGCGCGGGGTCGAGCGGCTTCTTTGGATCGTTGCTCACGGGGTGATGAGACGACGACTCTGTGATGTGCGCAAGAAAACCTACAGCGGCCTACACGTTTGGTTGATCAGCAGCTGATCAGCCCAGCAGGCCCTCGAGGTGGCGAATCACGGCCAGCGCGGCGAGCGCTGCGGTCTCGGTGCGGAGCACGTTTCCTCCGAGCGTCACGGCCTGCGCGCCACGCTCGACGAGGGCGGCGACTTCAGCGCGATCGAGCCCACCTTCCGGTCCGATGACGAGCGCGATGGGCTGATCAGCAGGCAACGTCTCCAGCGCGCGTGAGAGGGGCAGCGCCTTCTCCGCCTCGTCCAGCACGAGCACGGCAGTGCCAGGCAGCGAGAGGCCGTCGAGCGAACACGGCTGCAGAATGTCGGGCACGTCGGCGCGGCCGCACTGTCTCGCGGCTTCCTCCACGATGCGGCGCCAGCGCTCGAGCTTCTTCTCTTCTTTCCCCTCGAGCTTCACGATGCTGCGTCGCGCGGCGGCGGGCAGAAACGCACTCGCGCCCAGCTCCGTTCCTTTCTGCAGTACGAGCTCGAGCTTGTCGGCCTTGGGCAAGCCCTGAACGATGGTGACGCGGCGAGGTGGCGGCATCGCGCGGGCGACGCCCAGCTCCATCGTCAGCGCGCTCTCCTTCACGTTCACGACCTTCGCGTCGAACGCCTTGCCCTGACCGTCGAAGACCTCGATCGCGTCGCCTGCCTTCACGCGCAGCACGACGGCCAGGTGATGAAACGCGGGCCCCGTGAGCTCGAGCGCTCCCTGCGCGGCGCCGGGAACGAAGACGCGCTTCATGCCCTGGCCAGGTCGAGGCGAATCCACTCGCCTTCGATGACCTCACCCACGCTCACGAGCCCGCGCGAGAGGTACGCCTGCTTCACCTCGTCGGCCTGGTGCACGAGCACGCCAGCCATCACGAGCCGGTGCTTCACCTTCGGAGCGATGAGCGGCGCGAGCGCGATGAGCGTGTTCGCGAGGATGTTGGCGAGCACGAGGTCGAACGTTCCGGGGATCTGCTCGAGCGTCTTCTCGGACAGCTCGATGCCCGTCAGCCCGTTCTCTTCGGCGCACTCCTTCGCGAGCTCGACCGAGATGGGGTCGTTGTCGACGGCGATGGTGAGGCCGCTGCCCAGCTTCTTCGCCGCGAACGCGAGCACGCCGGTGCCAGTGCCAACGTCGAGCACCGAGCAGCCAGCGTGCGTCTTCATGAACTCGTCGACGGCCGCGAGGCAGAGCGACGTGGTGGGGTGGTCGCCGGTGCCGAACGCCATCTTCGGCTCGATGAAGAGACACACCTTATCGGCGGGCGCGGTCGGTTTCTCCCACGGAGGACCGACCCAGAGCCGGCCGACGGTGACGGACTTGATGCGCTCACGCCAGGCGACGCTCCAGTCCTGCTCGACGACGGGCTCGACGACGATGGCGGCCTGGGGAACGTGCTCCTTCACCGCGGCCACGGCGTCATCGGCGTTCGACTGGTCGTCGTAGAAGGCGACGATGATGGCGTCGCCCTTCTTCGGTGCGCGCACGTCGGGCAGTTGTGGCGTGCTGCCGTCACGCACCTCGAGGCCAGCAGCGCCAGCCTCGGTGAGCACCGTTTGAATCCACTCCGACTCGGCTTCGGGAACGTCGACGGTCACGGACAGCCAGGACATGGCCGCCCCTTACCTTGCGGGCTGGAGCGCGTCACCGGCTTGCCGCGTCGTTCGAGGCCGAGCTCAGAGACACAGGATCCAGTCGTCGGGCACGACCGGGCAAGGCGAGACACCGTGTCGAGCCGCTTCTTCGACGATCGCCTTTCGCTGCGCCTCGTCGTCGCTCAACTTGAACGTCTGCATCAGAAACCTCGCCGCCGCTTTCGTCTTGAGCTGCGACCTGAGCCACTTGCCGTTCATCGAGCTGCGAGTACAGACGTCGCGTTCGCCTGAGGCTCCAGAGCGCTCGCTCATGTGACAGATCGCCTCGAAGTCGGAACGGAGGTCGCTCGTGGGTGGCCCCGCCTTGAGGACCGGCGCTGGTGGAGGGCCGACCGTCTTCGGTTCCGCGGGGACTGCGACTGGTGCGATGACGATCGCCTCCGGCGCAGGGACGAGGGTTGCCCCGACAGGACTCGGCGGCGGCACGTCGACTGGCACCGCTGCAGGAGCGACCGGCTTCTCGACCTCGGCCTGACGCGGCCAGAACCGCACTCCGACCGCGACGACCAGCGCGAGCATGACGATGACACCGGCCTTCACCACGCCGCTCATGGCACCCTTCGCGGCCGCGCTGGCGGAGGTGGTCTGCTTCAGGCGCTCCTTCAGCTCGGGCGGTGTCTTGAGCGTCGCGGTCTGGGCCTTCCACCGCGCGAGTCGTTCGTCGAGATCACTCATGTTCGAACCGCTTTCTCAGCGCCGCGCGCGCGCGGACCAACAGTTGCTCGACCGAGCCTTCGCTGCGCTCCATCACCTCGGCCGTCTCTCGTCCGCTCAAGCCGTGCAGTTCCTTGAGGACGAGCGCGGTTCGCTGGTCATCAGGCAGTGACTCGAGCGCCTCGCGCAGCTCTCCGAGTTCCACGGCGGCCTCCATCGAGCGCGAGGGCACGACGAACGTCTCGTGCTGTTGGAGCTGGTCGCGGCGCCGCTGCCCACGCCGCGCATCGAACGCCGCATGCGTGACGACGCGATACAGCCACGTCTCGATGCGGGACTCGCCACGAAAGGTGCCGTCGCGGAGCGCTTCGAAGACGCGCAGCCAGGCCGTCTGCAGCACGTCGGCGGCCTCCTCGGTGCTCCCGGTCAGGCGCACGGCCAGGCGATAGAGGTCGTCGCTCGATTGCTCCACCAGCGCCGCAAACGCAGGAACCGTCGCGCCAGGCGATGGAGGAGGGGCTGACGGGTCAAGCTCCATGGTCCTTCGACGCTCCCGGGAGGCGACTTCCTACGCGGCCAACGGTCGATTTGCAGCGCGTAGGAACGAGGCGGCCCGGTCGTCCAATCCGTCATGAACCTCGAAACGACCTCTCCGACGAAGCGCCCCGAGACCTCGAAGCACTGGTGGCCGTTGCTGGTGCTCCTGCTGCTCCTGCCGTTCGTGTGGTGCGGCGGGCTGCGCCAACGTGACGGGGTGCGTTCGGTGGCTCTGGTTCAGCAGCCCGTCCCCGCCGTGGTGGGCTCCGCGGCGCCGGCCACGCCGTGCCTGGCGACGCCGCCGAAGGGCCCCGGTGAGTCCACAGAAGCGTTCCTCCCGTTGACGCCCATCGAGAAGAACCCAGCGGCGAAGAGAGCGAGGGTCGTTCCGGAGTCTCTGTCGCGCCAGGCCATGGCGCCGCGACCTGCGTCTTCGTCGAGAACTGGCTCGGATCCGGTCGTGCTCAAGAGTCCGGAACCGTCACCAAACGCCATCGCGCCGCCGCCTCCGCAGCATGAGCCCATATCGTTCGAGGCAACGACCATCGACGGCGCAGCGTTCTCCCTGCAGAAGCTCCGCGGAAAGGTCGTGCTCATCGACCTCATCTCGGTGCACTGCGGCTATTGCTTCGACGAGCTCGACAGCCTGCAAGACCTGAAGCGGCGCTACCCAGAGGTCGTCGTGGTGGCCGTCGCAGCCGGAGAGACGGTGGAGGAGATTCGCACCTCGCTCGACGCTCGCGAGCTGCCGTTTCCGTTCCCGGTGATCGCAGACCCGCAATCGCGCCTGCTCGAGGTGCTGCCCTCGTATGGAACGCCGACCCACGTGGTGCTGGACCGTGAAGGCCGCTTCTCGAGCGAACGTGTGGTGATCGGCGTGAATCAGCCGGCGGTGCTCGAGCGCGTCGTCAGGGTCGCGTCAGGGTTGCCCGCGCGAAAGGTCGTCACCGCGCGGGAGTCAAAACCACTCGAATGACGTCAGCGCTGGTCACTTCGCGGCGAGCGAGAGGCACGCCTTCATCACGGCGTCGCGCGCGGCCTTGCTCGACTCGTTGCGCGAACACTCGATGACGGTGGCGCCGACCTTCTTGCGCACGACCGCGCCGTACAGCGGCGACTTGTCCATCATGCTCTCGCCTTCGAACTCGAACACCCAGCCGTCGGCCGTCTTCTCGTTCTTCGAGAACGCCTTGAAGCCGTTCGTCATCTTCTTCACTTCGTCGACGGCGCCTTCGTAGGTCGAGGGGTACGCGTCGGTGACGGTGTTGACCATCACCGTGTACGAGTAGTCCTCGGGCGCGACGGAGTAGTTCGTGGCGTCGGCCGACGAGTCTTCGGCCTTCGAGCCCGCGGGCATCTCGATCTTCGCGTTCAGCTTCTCGAGCACCACCCACGACGGCGCGGCGGCGGCCGGCTTCGGCGCTTCGGCGGCCTTCGGAGCCTCGACTGCAGGGGCGGCCTTCGGAGCGTCAGCAGCGGGCGCGTCCTTCTTGCAGCCAACGAGGAACGACGAGGCGACCACGGCGGCGATGATGACGTGCTTCATGAGAAAGAGCCCTCCCGGCTCGGTGTGTGGAACGAGGACCCGCGGAGAGAGGCTGGAGTGCAGCATTCTCAGCGGTTTCGCTTCTCAGACGCCGAGGACCCACCGGCTTTTGCGTCAGTAGTCGAGGGGCGGAGGGCCCCGAACGCTC
Source organism: Archangium gephyra (assembly GCA_943370055.1). Taxonomy (GTDB): domain Bacteria; phylum Myxococcota; class Myxococcia; order Myxococcales; family Myxococcaceae; genus Xiheimicrobium; species Xiheimicrobium gephyra_A. Next base: position 4,244 of record CALRPN020000090.1, on the reverse strand, counting down.
TCGAGGTCCACCGGAGCCTCGGGCACGAACCGCTCGACGAAGGCTTCACGCGCGGGCACGCCGGGCGCGGTGTCGGCGACGAGTGACCGGGTGACTGCTTCGAGCTCGGCGCGACGCTGCTGGTTCGGGTGCATGGTGAGCAGCACCGCAGTGGCGAAGCGGAAGTCGGACGAGGCCTCGTCGAGCGGCCGGCTTCGCTCGATGGGCGCTGAGATGGTTCGTCCGTTCGCTTCGAGCGTGACGACGCCCAGCGAGCCGCCCCACCGCAGTGCCTCGTCCACCTCGATGAAGAGACTGCGGGTCGCGCCGGGGCTGAGGTCGGCCAGCTGGACTCGCAACGGGACGCCGGGCGCACGCCACTGGAAGTCGGTCTGTGGCCGCCAGCCAGTCGTCTCGCTGCCGAAGAAGGTGATGTGCGCTTCGGCGATGGGCGGCATGGTCGTCGCCGTTCGACTCGCCTGCACCGTCACGCGCACCAGCGTCGCGCCCCACGACAGCGGAGAAGGGACGGCCTCGGTCTCGATGCGGAAGAACTCATCGGTGGGTCCAGCGACCTCTGAGGGAAATGCGTTCACCCACCTCAGCGGGTCTTCGTCGCCACCGCCGCGCTCGAGCATCTCGCTGGCATCACGCAACACCACCACGTCAGGGGGCATCTCGGTGCGGAGCCGCTCCGGTTCGGGAACGGTCGTCACCAGGGCACCGAGCGCGAAGCAACTCATCGCCAGCCCCGCCGTCATGAGTGCCACACGCGTCATTTGTCCTCCGCGTCGTTCGAAATACCCTGTCGAGATGGTCGACCTCGACGCCTACTTTCGCCGACTTGGTTGGGCTGGCGGTACCGCTCCGACCCGTTTCACCCTCGATGCACTGTGTGCCGCACACGTGCAGTCGATTCCCTTCGAGAACCTCGACGTGCTGCTCGGTCGCGGCATCGACCTCTCGGACGAGGCGGTCGACCAGAAGCTGCTGCACTCGGGGCGGGGAGGGTACTGCTTCGAGCACAACACCCTGTTTGCGCGTGTGCTCACGGCGCTCGGCTTTCAGACCCAGCTCGTCAGCGCGCGCGTTCGCCTGCAAAGGCCTCGTGACTTCACGCCGCCCCGCACGCACGTCTTCAACGTCGTCACGCTCGAGGGGGAACGCCTCGTCGCCGACGTGGGAGTCGGTGGCCTGTCTCCGACGGCCTCGTTCCGCCTCGACACCGACGACGAGCAGCCGACCCCACACGAGCCACGCCGCCTCGTGCGGGAGAATGGCCTGCTCTTTCATCAGGTGAAGCTCGGTGAGACCTGGGCCGACGTCTGGGAGTCGACGCTCGAGCCGATGCCGCCCATCGACCGCGAGGTCGCCAACTGGTTCACCAGCGCCCACCCGCAGTCGCACTTCCGCAACCGGTTGCTGGCGGCGCGCGCGCTGCCCGACGGTGGGCGGGTCACGTTGCTCAACCGAGAGCTCACCCTTCGCACGCGCAGCGCCGTCGAGACGACGACCGTTCCCACACCCGACGCGCTGCTCGACGTGCTCGCGACGCATTTCTCGCTCCAGTTTCCGCGCGGCACCCGCTTCGAGGGCCCGCCGTTCGCGTGGGACGTCAGTACTGGTAGTTCGACGCCGACGCCGCGTTGACGGGCGCTTCACCCGAGAGCGCGCGGTTCAGCAACGAGACGAACTCCCGCCGCTCGGGCCAGTCAGAGGCGGCCGTCTCGGCCAGCGCCTTCGCTTCACGCAGCGACACACCCGCGTTCGCATTTCCACGCAGCACGTCGGCCGCCATCGCCACCGCCGTCGCGAACCGGAAGTCGGCCGTCGCTTCGTTCACCGAGCGGGCCAGCACGCTCTGCGGCACGCGCGTCGACAGCTCGAAGGCCTGCTCGTTCGCCGGCTGCTTGCCGCGCACCGAGATGGTGCCCAGCGCTCCGACGTTCCCCGTGAGCTCGAGCTCGTACAGCGCCGTCACCGTGTGGCCCGCGTGCAGCTCGCCACCGTCGACCGCGTCGTTGCGGAAGTCCTCGTCGCGCACGTCGCGGTTCTCGTAGCCCAGCAGGCGATAGCGGCGCACCACGCGCTCGTCGAACGCCACCTGCACCTTCACGTCCTTCGAGATGACCTGCAGCAGCGAGGGCAGGTTCGACTGGCCGAAGACGCGCTCGAGCTCGGCCGCGCCGTCGATGTACAAGCTCTGGCCGTTGCCCTTGTCGGCGAGCTGCTCGAGGGCGTTGTCGCGGTAGTTGCCCATGCCGAAGCCGACGGTGGTGAGCGTCACGCCGTCACGCACGTAGCCCTGCACGGACGAGAGAATGTCGCCCGAGCCGGTGGCGCCGATGTTCGCGTCGCCGTCGGTGAAGACGAGCACGCGCGACTCCACGCCCGGGCGAACGCCCTTCACGGCCTCGCGGTAGGCGAGCACCATGCCGCTCTCCATCGCGGTGCCACCGCCCGTCTGGAGCTGGTCGATGACGCGGTGAAGGACGGCCTTCTCGTCAGCGTTCGTCGCGCGCAGCGGCAGGCTCGAGCCACCGGCGTAGGTCGCGATGGCCACCGTGTCGCGCTCGTCGAGGCCGTCCACCATCGTGTGCATCGCCTTCCTGGCGAGCCCGATGCGGTCGGGGCCGGCCATGCTGCATGAGGTGTCGACGAGGAAGACGAGGTTCGCGGGCTTGCGCTCGGCGTTGCTGAAGCGGCGGCCCTGCAGCGAGACCTTCAGCAACGTGCGGCCTGCGGTGAAAGGAGACGGCGCGCCCTCGGCGTGAATCGCCCACGGAGCGTCCTTCGGCGCCTCGAGGTGATAGCGAAACGCGTTGACCCACTCCTCGACGCGCACGGTTGAGGGCTCGACGCGCAGGCCGCCCTGCAGCTGCCGGCGTGCGTAGGTGTACGAGGCGGTGTCGACGTCGATGGCGAAGGTCGAGAGCGAGTCGTGGTCGGCGGTGACGAGCTGGTTTGGGGCGGCCGCGGCCTGAATGGGCGCAGGCGCGTACCCGGCACCGTACTCCGCGTTGTTGCGCTCGCCGAAGTTCATCAGCGACTTCTTCGAGTCGACTCCGCCCGCGTGGAAGGTCCTGGTGTGGGGCGTCACCTGCTCCTCACCCGACAACGCGTCGGCGCTCGCGCCGGTGAGCCGCTTGACGTTGTCGCCGAAGACCGAGAGCGTTCCCAGCACGACGAGCGCGGTGAGCCAGCCGCCCATCACCCACTTCATCCACGACGAGTTGGTCTTTTTCATGCGCTCATTGTCGTGAGGTCGCGGCCGCTCGTCTGTCGGGCAACGGGAGGTCCGCCCGATGACGGTCGGTCATCTGACGGATGCGGAGCGGGCTACAGTGGCTCGCGTGCGTGCGCTCCCCGTCTTCGTCTTCGTGTTGCTCTCCTGTTCCGGCCCCGAAGCGCCCGACGTCGCCGTGTGCCGCGACATCATCACGCGCGTCTGTCTCGGCCCCATCTGCGAGCCCGTCACCACGAAGCTGGGCGTCGACGCGACGAACTGCGAAGCGACGCTGCTCATGAAGTCGGGCTGCGGGAACGAGAGCTTCGCCTTCACCTCACCCACGCGCGCCGAGGTGCTCGACTGCCGGGTGCCGCTCCTGCGTCAGGGTTCGTCGCAGAAGGTGAAGCCGTCGTGCGCCGACGTCGCCGAGGTCTTCACCGATTGCCCCGACCTCGTGCGCTTCCTCGGAGGCACGCGATGAAGCGCGCACTCCTCTTCTTCTTCTGTGCCGGGCTCGCGGCCTGTGCACCCATCGAGAAGACCGTGCGCACCGAGCGTGGGCCGCTGCTTCGTTCGTTCACCCGCCCCATGGTCGTCGAGGGTGGCCTTCGCGCCGAGGTGCAGGTGGTGTGGCCGAAGCTCGAGGTGCAGGTGAAGGCGAACGACGTGTGTCGTGAGCTGTCGGTCGACGAGTACGCCGAGGAGCGCATCACCGAGCGCTCGGCTCCCGCAGCGGGCGCGGCGTTTTCCACCGGCGTCGCCACCACGCTCGCCGCGGCGGCGCTGTTCGGCATCTCGTTTCTGCTCAGCAACGCGCCCGACACCACGGTCATCGACACCACCGGTCGTTTTGGGCCGCCGCCCCGCACCATCATGCAGGGCTGGTCCATCGTCGCGCTCGCCATCGGGTTGCCCGCGCTCGCGGTGGGCGGCATCGCGTTTCTTCGCACGGGAGAAGACGTCGAGCAGATGCGCGTCGAGCAGGAGACCGGCCAGAAGGACAAGGAGTGCAACGTTCGCAGCGCCACCGGCGCGG
>CALRPN020000089.1:0-28248 GCA_943370055.1 Archangium gephyra | reverse complement strand
GTGCCCGCGTCGATGGTGCCCGCGTCGATGGTGCCCGCGTCGATGGTGCCCGCGTCGAAGTTGCCCGCGTCGATGGTGCCCGCGTCGAATGTGCCCGCGTCGATGGTGCCCGCGTCGATTGTGCCCCCGTCCGTCGTGCCCGCGTCCTCGCCTGTTCCGCCAGCGTCCGGGGTGCCCGCGTCGATCGATCCAGCATCACGAGTTCCCCCGTCAATCGCATCACTGGAATCCGTTCGTCCGGCGTCAACCGCCTCCATCGGACCGCATGCGACGAACACGAGAAACAGCCCCACCACGGTTCTCATCGAAAACGCCATGAAGCCCAGACACCACCGGTGGGATTTCTTGAAACCGTGCGCTCAAAATAAGACGTGGGACTGCAGCGAGGCCCTGGCGCCCTGGGCTGGTATGACCGTCGGTCGATGCGTATTGAACAGCAGCTCGAGCTGTTGAACGGACTGCTGGCGTGACCTTCGCGCAGCGTTTTCGACGCGTGCTGTTCTGGGCGCTCACCGGCGGAGCGCTGGCGCGGCTCTGGGTGCTCGGTGACGCGAAGGGCTGGTCCATCGTCGGCCCCGTCGCGCTGCGCATCACCGGCCTCACCCTGCTCGCCTGGTACGGGCATCTGCTCATTCACGAAGCGGGTCATCTCGTCGCCTCACGGCTCATGAAGTTTCAGGTCGACGGCGTCACGCTCGGGCCCGTCGAGTGGAACGCCCGCACGCGCGAGTGGTCGTGGGCTGGGCTGTCACTTGGCGGGAAGATCGCGACGCTCCCCATCGGAGCGAAGGATCTGAAACAGCGCCTGAGAATCGTCGCTGCGGCCGGGCCGGTGATGACGCTCTCGACGTTGGCGGTGCTCTCGGTGGTCTGGCTCGCGCGCGGCGAACCCATCACCTCGAACCTCGGCATCGCGATCGTGACTGGAGGGCTGGTGCTGCTCTCTGCCGCCACACCGGGCCGATTCCGTGCGGCCACGGCCGTTGCGGGCAACGACCTCGACCAGGTGCTGGGCGGGCGTCAGGTCATCGCACACTGGACGTACCTCGCCGTCGTGCAGGGCGTGCTCGCGGGCGGCAGGCCGAAAGAGGTGACTGAAGGCATCGACTTCGGGCCGCTGCTTCCAGCGACAGACGAACCGCCTGCAGCCATCACGCTCATCTGCGCGATTCACCACCTCGAGCGGCAGGACTTCACTGCCGCGAAAGCCGTACTCGACGACGCCTCGCGACGAGCCAGTGAGGCCATTCAGTGGGTGCACACCGACGTCTTTCATCAACGCGGAGCCATCGCTGCATTGGTCGATCACGACCTCGATCGCGCCATCGCCTGTCTCGACGTCGTGAAGAAGCGCCAGTCACTGCCCTGGTACGCCGACCTGCTCGAGGCGTGCATCGCGAAGGCAAGCGGTGACGAGACGATGGCGCAGCAGCGGGTGACGCGATGGATGGATGAAGCTCGCGCCGCCACGGGAGGACGCCTGGCGTTCGGTGGGAACGAGTGGATCCTCGATCGTCTTCGTCCCGACTGTGAACCCTCGTCGGGAAAGGTGGCTCCAACCGAGCAGCAACAGAGTGTCAGGTCCGCATGACAGCAGGTCGCCGCTCAGGTGCGCGGCGATCGAAGTGCACCCGTGTGTTGACGTTGCGCAACGATTGCACTCGCAACGGGCTTTTCTGCTGGGGCTGACCAGGGAGTGGGCTTTGCACCAGTCGCCCGGTGATGGCTCGCTCCGCTGCTGTGTGTTTTTCCCTTCTCTTGTGGGCGTGTAAGCCGCCCCCTTACGAATACCCCGACGCCTCCGTTCCGTTCGCCACGCTGCAGCTCGACTCGATCGCGCCGGCGCAGGCGGGAGCGAATGAAGACGTCGAGCTCACCCTTCTCGGCAATGGCTTCGAAGACGGCATCGTCGTGCTCGTGGGCAGTCGCGTCGTCACGGGCCTGAAGATCAGGAACCCCGCTGTCGTGACTGGCGTGCTGCAGAAGGGCATGCGAGCCGGCACCTGGGACGTCACCGTCGTGAGCGCGAAGGGCGTTCGCGTCAACCTCGCCCAGGCCTTCACGGTGCTGCCCGCGGCTGCTGGTGGTGGCGTCGCTGGCGGTGGCGTCGCTGGTGGTGGCGTCGCTGGCGGTGGCGTCGCTGGTGGTGGCGTCGCTGGTGGTGGCGTCGCTGGTGGTGGCGTCGCTGGCGGTGGCGTTGCTGGTGGCGGCGTCGCTGGTGGTGGCGTCGCTGGCGGTGGCGTTGCTGGTGGCGGCATGGCGGGCTCGGCCCCGGCGCCCCTCAGCTTTGCGCTCGGGGTGGTCGACAACCGGTTCGCGCCCCCTCAGTCCGCGCAGAAGCTCAACCTCGTCTTCCGCTTCGGCACTCCTTCACCAACGACGGTCGTCTCTCCGCGCGCCGTCATCCCGCCCGCCATCGACGGGCTCGACGGCGACTGGAGCGCTGCGCCTGCCAGCACGGTCGCGCTCTCGAGCCCGGGCGCGGTCATCGGAATGTCCGAGCCGGTGTGGACCTCTGAGCTCGCCGCGTTCGGCCGCATGTGGCCGTTCTCGTCCAACACCGCCAGCGCCACCGTGAAGTCGATGTTCGACGATCAGAACCTCTACTTCCTCGTTCAATGGGCAGACGCCACGCCCAACGTCTCGAAGGGCAGCCTCACCTACGACGGCGACGCGGGCGTCTGGCGAAGGAACACCGAGGACGAAGACCGGCTCGTGCTCGCGTTCAACATCAACGCGTCGTTCCCCGGCTTCGAGGTCATCGGCTGTGCCGCGGCCTGCCACCTCAACCGCAACCTCGGCGACACGTCGGACGCGGGCCTCGCGTTCAGGCTCAACATGCACACGAACGGCCCCACCGAGTTCGCAGATGTCTGGGAGTGGGACTCGGTCACCACCAACCCGATGGGCCACGCCGACGATTCGTACTGGGACGTCACGCGCCGCCAGGGCGACGGACCCGTGTCGTGGACGACGAGCAATCTGCGCAGCCTGAGCGATGGAGGGGTCGAGCCCATCTCGATGAGCGCCGCGGGCATCAACGCGAACCCCACCGCGCTCTTCTCGCCAGACTCCGGCTTCACGCCAGCCACCATTCCCTACGACGGCACCGGCGTCGTCGACGGCACCACCGTGCCGGGCATGGTGCACCGTCAGGCCAGTCCTGCCCGCTCCGACCTTCGCGCCCGCGGCCGGTGGGCCAACGGCGTGTGGACGGTCGAGCTCGCGCGCGCGCGCGCCACCACGGACCCGAACGATGCCCAGTTCCCCAACCAGTGAGTGGAGCCGCTCGATGAAACGCGTGCTGCTCGTCGCCACCGCATCGCTCCTGGCCTGCTGGGAGGGACCGCGCGTCGGCCCGCTCAACGACGAGTTCCTTCCCGGGGCTGGCGGTGGCACGTCGATGACCGAAGACGCTGGCGAGGGCGTCGATGCTGGTGCGCCGGCGATGCCGTTCTCGCGCATCGTCTCCACCATTCTCGTTCCGAACTGCGCCGACTCCTCATGTCACGGAGGAAACCCGCCGCCGTTCGCGCCGATGACGCTCGAGGCCACGGGCGCCTTTGCCGCGCTCGTGAACAAACCCTCGAGCCAGGTGCCGACGATGCTGCGGGTCGCGCCCGGCGACCCCGACGAGAGCTACCTCATGAAGAAGCTCCTCGGGAGCGCGCGCCTGGTCGGGGGCGTCGACTCGACGATGCCGCTGCTCCGACCGCCGCTCGACGCCGCGAAGATCGACGCCATTCGCAGCTGGATCGCCCGAGGTGCACCCAATGACTGACCGTCAACGGCTCATCCGCGGCTTCGTGGCCGGCGTCGTCGGCACGGCCATCGTGGCGATCCCCGCCAGCGCCAGCACGGTGACCTTCGCCGGCTCGGCCTTCGCCGACTACTGGTTCACCACCTCGGATGCCGCGCGGCGCTCGTCGGTCACCGGCTTCACCGGCCTCACCGGCTTCACCCCCGAGGCCTCGATCAAGCTCGAAGCCGACGTGCACGAGAAGCTCTCGTTCACCGCCCGCGCCTGCTTCGGCTGTCACGGCGTCGAGGTCGATCGGGTGCACATCGACTTCACGCCCTCGACCTACTTCAACGTGCAGGCTGGCCGCATCGGCGTGCCCTTCGGCGAGATGTCGATTCGCTACGACCCGACGAGCCACCGCTCGGTGAGCAAGCCGCTCATCTACGACATGGGCCGCATGGCCTGGTACGGGCCCAACGCCTTCAACCTCGGCGTGGTGCCACAGCCGTACGTCGAGACCGGTGCGGTGGTGTACGGGCAGCTCCAGCCGAGCGAGACGTTCCAGATCTGGTACGGCGCCTACGTCGTCGCCGGCCTGCGCGGGAACAACGACTTCGACTTCCGCGCGATGCGCCAGCCGTTCTACGTCGACAACAACGACGAGCCGGCCGGCGGAGGCCGCGTCGTCTTCACCTGGTCGCCCGAGAACTCCATCGTGAAGGACGTGCAGTTCGGCATGTCGGGCATGTTCGGCCGCTACGACGCGAAGCGCACGCTCGCCTATACCGCGCTGGGCCTCGACGCCGCCGTCCGCATCGGCGCCGTCACCGTGCGCTCCGAGGCCGCCTTCGTCCGCCTCGACCTGCAGCGAGACCCACGGCTGTATCGCTACCGGCTCGTCGACACGTACCTGGAGAAGGGCGGTGGCTTCGTCGAGGTCGAGCACCCCATCACCTCGTGGCTCACCACGCTCTATCGGTTCGACGTGCTCGCGAGAAAGGGCAACCCCTTCACCGAGTCGGTGAGCGAGCTGACCCCCGACAGCCGCATCTATCGCTACACCCAGGCGTTCCAGGTGCTCCTCACCGACGCGGCCTACGCGAAGGTCTCGTACGAGTACTGGCACCTCACGGACTTCCAGAGCTTCCACTCAGTCCACGTCGGGCTTGGCGGCACGTTCTGACGGCAGGTGACCCATGACGGACAAGATCGCCAGATACTCGGTCATCAGGCGGCTCGGCACGGGCGGCATGGCCGAGGTGTTCAAGTGTCACTTCGAGGGCATCGGCGGCTTCGACAAGGTCGTCGTGGTCAAGCGCATCTTGCCGCACCTCGCAGAGGACGAAGACTTCGTCTCGATGTTCCTCGACGAGGCCCGCATCGCGGCGAACCTCAGCCACCCGAACGTGGTGCAGATCTTCGAGATCGATCAGGACGAAGAAGGGCGCCCGTACATCGCGATGGAGTTCATCAAGGGGCCCACCTTCGCCCAGCTGATCCGCACGGCGTTCAAGGCCGGGCCGCTGCCGGTGGCGAAGATGGTGAAGGTCGTCATCGGCGCAGCGATGGGCCTCGACCACGCGCACAACGCGAGCTCGCCCGACGGCGCTCCGCTCAACATCGTGCATCGCGACGTGAGCCCCCACAACGTCATGGTCTCGACCGACGGCACGCCGAAGATCGTCGACTTCGGGGTCGCCCGCGCGAACGGCCGACTGACGCACACGCGCAGCGGCGCGGTGAAGGGCAAGGCCCGCTTCATCGCGCCCGAGCTGCTCAAAGACCCCGACTCGCCCACCCTTCGCTGTGACGTCTTCAGCCTCGGTGTCTGCCTCTACGCGGCCACCACCGGCACGTACCCGTTCGAGGGGCAGTCCGAGACGGAGATCATGGAGAACATCGCGCGGGGGTCCTTCCGCAAGCCCTCCGAGGTGATCCCCACCTACCCCGCCGACCTCGAGGACGTCGTGATGTGGGCGCTGTGTCAGAACCCCGAGCTGCGGTGCCCGAGCTGCAGGGAGCTGGGCGAGCGCCTCAACGCCTGGCTGGTCAAGACCCAGCAGGTGGTGACGTCACAGGAGCTTGGCAAGTGGGTGCAGGAGCTCTTCCCGAACGTCGACGAAGAGAGCTGGGGCGCCGACATGGCCCGCACGCCGTCGGGGCACAGCTCGAACGCACTCAACGCGCGGCGCACGACCGGCGAGTGGAAGATCAGCGACCCGCGGCGGGTGCCGGTGCGCATCAAGCTGCCCTTCACGACCGAGGGAGAGTTCATCGATCGCTACGGGCCCAACGTCGGGAAGGAGAAGATCTTCATCGCCACCCGCGTGAGCAAACCGGTCGGCACTCAGCTCGCGTTCGAGCTCGTGCTCGCCGACGGCTCGCGCCTCATGCGGGGCGAGGGCGAGGTCATCGCCGAGGAGACTCCAGGCCGGGCCGGCATCACCGTGCGCTTCAGCCGTCTCGATTCCCGCAGCCACGCGCTCGTCGATCGCATCGTCGGCGCCCGGGCCGCAGTGCCGTCGCCCGACGCGCCCATGCCGCCCCCGCAGGCCTCTCAGGTGGTGATCGGTCAGGGCGAACCCAGCTTCGAGGTGACGGTCGACGACCCTCTGGCGGTGAGGCGGCGGCGGTTCTCGATCGCGGCTGTCGTGGCCGCGGTCGCCGCGGTGCTGCTGGTGTGGCTGTGGCCCTCGAAGCCGCCGACCGCGCGGCCGTACCTGGACGAGGCGACGCGCGCCATCATCGCCGGGAAGCTCACGGTCGCCTCGGAGTTCGTCGAGAAGGCCCGGCAGATGCCTGAGCTCCCGCACGACGAGATGATCGAAGCTGCCCACCTCGCGGAGTCGCTCAAGGTGGCGGCGCTCGTCGAGGAAGCGACCACCGCGATCTCGCGAAACGACATCGCCGCGGCGACGGTGAAGATCGAGCAGGTCGAGCGGCTGTGGCCGTCGAGTCCCGAGGCCCGGAGGCTGCGCGAGGAGCTCGACAGCAGAACGCCTGCGCAGCTTGCCGAGGCGGCACCCGAGCCAGCACCATCACTGGCACCGCCCTCCGAGCCCGCGACCGCAGAGCTGGACCTCACCGTCCGCCCCCAGCCGACGAAGACGCCAACCCGTTCCCCAACGAAGCCCGCCTCGTCCCGTGCGGTCGTGGCCCTGCCGGAGCCCGAGCTGACGCCAGAGCCGCCCCAGGCCCCCACCGTGCTGAAGTTGACCGCGCCCGTCGAGGCGACCGTCACCATCGACGGGCGGTCAGTCGGCAACACGCCGCTCGAGCTCTCGACGCTCGCGGCCGGCGAGCACACCCTCTCGGTGAGCGCCGAGGGTCACGAGCCGCTGAGCCAGCGGGTGTCGGTGACGGCAGGCCAGACCACGACACTCGCGCTCGCGCTCAAGGCGCTGCCCAAAGAGCCCGTGAAGGCGCCGCCACCGCCGGCCGAGGAGCCCGAGGAGCCGACCAACGAAGCGGCCCTGGCCGCCCTCGGCAGCTGCCCCGAAGACACCTTCCCGCAGGGCACCCCGCCGCCTGCCGGCTTCAGCGTCTGGTGCGCCACCGCCGCTGGCGTGAAGCACGGGCGCTTCATTCGCTGGCACAAGAACGGCCAGCGCGCTGAAGACGGCGCGTACTTCGGCGGGAAGAAGAACGGCCAGTGGGTCGAGTACTTCGAGGACGGCGCCGAGCGCGACCGGATGACCTGGCGCCGCGGCGTGAAGACATGGTGAGCGCCACCCGCCGTCGACTGCTGATGCTGGTGCTGGTCGCGGGCCCGCTGGTGGTGTTCTCGGCCGACCCGCGCGATCGCGGCCCCGACACCATCGACGTGTCGGCCTGGCCCGTGAAGTACCAGGAGCAGTACACGACGTTCACCGTCAAGTGCAGCAAGTGCCACTCTCTGTCTCGCGCCATCAACGCGAAGCTGAAGGCCGACGAGTGGAAGCTGTACGTGAAGAAGATGAAGCGCAGGCAGGGCTCGGGCATCACGGACGGGAACGCAGAGGTCCTCACCGAGTTCCTCGGGTACTACGCGGCGGTTCGTGAAGGGAAGGCGCCCGCGCCGCCCGACCCGGCCCTGCCTGCAGAGAAAGGGGCTCCCCCATGACGAAGCGCGTGGTGCTCGCCGCAGTGGCGATCGCAGGGCTGCTCGTGGGCCTCGCGGTCGCGTTTGGTGTTCAGCGTTTTCTCGCGCCGCCGGTGAGCGAGACGGGGTCGCGGTTCGCGCGCGGGCGTGCGGTGGCAGACAAGATGGGGTGCTTCCTCTGCCACGGGCCCGACGGGCGCGCAGGCACGACCAACTTCCTCCCCGAGCTCGACGAGGTGCCGTCCTGGTCGCAGGGGAACTTCGCCAGCTACGTGAAGTCGGTCGACGAGGTGCGCGAGTGGATTCTCGACGGGGCGCCGAAGCGCATGCTCGCAGACCCGAAAGAGAAGGAGCGCATCGCCGCGCAGCTCATCAAGATGCCGGGCTACCGGAAGCAGCTCACGGCCGCGCAGGTGGACGACCTCGTCTTCTACGTGACGGCCGCGGGCCTGCTCTACCCGTTCGACGAGAACTCGCCCGAGGGCCGGGGCCGCGCGGTGGTGCTGCGCCTGGGCTGCTACGGGTGCCACGGGGCCGAGGGCCGCGGCCGGGCGAAGAACCAGGGCTCGCTCAAGGGCTACATCCCCTCGTGGGACTCGAGCGACTGGGACGAGCTGGTCGCGAACCCGCAGGAGCTGCGTGAGTGGGTGCTCGACGGGGCGCCGAAGCGGCTGCGGTCGAACCCGGCAGCCAACTTCTTCCTCACCGGCCAGACGGTGACGATGCCGTCGTACCGCGGCCACCTCGACGATCGCGAGCTCGAAGACCTCGTCACCTACGTGCAGTTCGTCAGGACGCGCCGATGAGGAGCCAGTCATGAACTCGAAGCGAACGACCCTCGCGCTGGGCCTGCTCACCCTGCTGGCGTGCCCACCTGCTCCGGGCCCGGAGGACGGCGGGGCCGTCTCGCAGCTGCGCCTCGACGTCGTCGGGCCGGCTGAGGCGCTCACGACGGAAGACACCACCGTGACGCTGCTCGGGTACGGCTTCAAGCCCCGCTGCGTGGTGCTGGTCGGCGGGCGCGCGCTCGGCCCGGTGACACTGCTCAGCCCGGCCGTCGCCAGCGTCGTCGTGCCTCGCCGCACCCCCGTCGGCACGTGGGACGTCACGGTGGTGAACCCCGACGGGGAGCGCGCCACCGCGGCCAAAGCGCTCACCGTCGTCGAGCCTTCAGCGGTCGACTCCGGGGCTCCCGACGCGGGCACGCCCGACGCGCTCCTGCCCTGGGCGGCAGGCGCGGTGCTTCCGGGCTACGTCCTGGCCGGGCCGTCGGGTGGCCGAAGCGACGTGCGGGCGAGCGGCACCTGGGAGCAGGGGCGGTGGACGGTGCTCTTCACCCGATCGCTGTCGACCATCGACCCGCTCGACGACGTGCAGTTCACCGGCCTCGCGATGGGCACCACCTACGCCTTCGCCGTCGCGGTGCTCGACAACACCGCCGGCGGCTTCGACGCCACCATGCGCGGCCAGCACGCCAGCGCGTACACGCTCGGCAACGAGGCGAGCCCTGCCGAAGTGAAGGCGAAGAGCGTCACCGCGCCGCCCGCTGCCAACGCCTCGGACCCGGGCTGGGGCGCGCCCTTCGTGAAGCCGGCGGGTGACGCCGGGGCTGGCTCGGCGACCGGCGCCGCGGTCACGCTCCGCGCGGCCTTCGACACCGCCAACGTCTATCTCCTCGCCCAGTGGGACGACCCGACCGAGTCAGCCCTCAAGGAGTCGTGGCTCTTCGATGGCACCACCTGGACGCGGCGGCCAGCGAGCACCTTCGACGAAGACCGGCTCGCCCTCTTCTGGAACATCAGCGTGCCGAACTTCGCGACCCGCGGCTGTGGCGCGCTCTGCCACCCCACCCGCATGGGCGTCGAACACGACGCGGGGCCGGGCGTCATCAACGCCGATCTCTGGCACTGGAAGGCGGCGCGCACGAACCCGATGGGCTTCGCAGACGACCAGCGGTTGACGTACGGCACGCGAGACGGGCGGCTGATGTCGTTCCGCGCCGACGACCTCGGCTCAGGCATCGAGACGGCGAACACGCGCGTGACCGACGGTGGCGCGAGGCCCAACGCCATGCCCGAAGGCGCGCCAGATGCCTCGGCGTCGTTCCTCTTCGCGTGGCCTGCGCTCGGCGGCCGTGCGGTGCCCCTGGCCGGTGGCCTTCAGGCGGGCGCGGTGCTGCCGGGCTACACCATCGGCGCGCCCACCGGCGGCCGGAGCGACGTGCGGGCGAGCGGTGCGTGGGTCAACGGCCAATGGACGGTGCTGTTCCGCCGTGCGCTCTCCAACGGCTGGGCGACCGACGACGTGCAGCTCGGCGGCCTCGCCACCGGCACTACCTACCGCTTCTCGGTCGCGGTGCTCGACAACGCTGGCGGCGCGAACGACGCGACGATGACGAGCCAGCACGCCACGCCCCACACGCTGGGGAACGAAGCGAGCGCGGCCGAGCTCAAGGCCCGCAGCACCACGACGGCGCCGACAGCCAACCCGGCAGACCCGGCCTGGGGCCCGGCATTCACCAAGCCATCCGGCACTGGCATCTCGGGGACCGCCACGGGCGCGGCCGTCGAGCTCCGCGCGGCCTACGACGCCAGCACGTTCTACCTGCTCGCCACCTGGCTCGACGCCACCGAGTCGAACGTCAAGGAGTCCTGGCGCTTCGACGGCACCCGATGGGTCCGCCGCAGCGCGAAGGGCCTCGACGACAGCTGGACGACGGTCGGCGCGAACGACGAGCAGTACGACGAAGATCGACTCGCCATCTTCTGGGACATCGCGGTGCCGGGCTTCGAGGTGCGGGGCTGCGCTGCGCTGTGCCACCCGACGCGAATGGGCATCGAGACCGACGCGGGGCCGGGCGTCATCAACGCCGACCTCTGGCACTGGAAGGCGGCGCGCACCAACCCCCTGGGCTTCGCCGACGACCAGCGCCTGACCTGGGGCGTGCGCGAGGGGAAGAACATGGCCTACCGCGCCGACGACACTGGCACCGGCCTCGAGCAGGCGAACAGCGTCACGCTCGACGGCGGAGCCCAGCCGGCCTTCATGTCCGAGCGGGGCGCCGCGACCTTCCTCTTCCGTGCTTCCGGCGGAGCTGCGCGCGCGGTGAGCTGGAGCCCCTGAGACAGCCGTTGGAGTTCGTTTAGACGCGGAACCGGCGAATCTCGCCGCGCAGCACTTCGCCCTGCTGCCGCAACGTCTCGATCGCCTCTTCGAGCTGCTTCACCGAGCGGTTCTGCTGCTCCGAGACCGACTTGATGGTCTCGATGGCCTTGAGCACCTGCTCCGAGCCGCGCGTCTGTTCCTTCTGCGCGCGGTTCAGGTGGGTGACCATCTCGTTGATGTTCTCGATGGAGCGGCTGATCTGCTTGCTGCCGTGCGCCTGCTCCTGCACCGAGCGCGTGACGTGCGTCGTCAGCCGCTTCATGTGCTCGGCGCTCTTCATGATCTGCTCCGAGCCGCGCGCCTGCTCGTTGGTGGCCTTGCTGATCTGCTCGACCGTCTCACGAATACGATCGACGGCGGCGGTCACGTCCTTCGAGCCGCGGGCCTGCTCGACCGTCGCGCGCGCGATGGCCTTCACCATCTGCGTCGAGCGGTTGGCCGACTCCTGAATCTTCTTGAGCGCGCCTTCGGTCTCGCGGCCGAGCAACACGCCCTCTTCGACGTGCTTCACGCCCTGGTTCATCGTGCTGACGGCGTTGCGCGACTCGTCCTGCACGGCGCGAATGAGATCGCCGATCTCCTTCGTCGAGGCGCCGGTGCGCTCGGCGAGGTCTTTGATCTCTTCGGCGACGACCGCGAAGCCCTTGCCGTGTTCGCCTGCCTGCGCGGCGATGATGGCGGCGTTGAGCGCGAGCAGGTTCGTCTGCTCTGCGACGTCGTCGATGACGTCGACGATGTTGCCGATCTCGAGAATGCGGCGGCCGAGCTGCTCGATGACCGTCGACGCCGCGCGCGAGCTGTCCTTGATGTTGTCGATGCCGACGATGGTCTTCTGAATCGACTCGGCGCCCAGCTCGGCGTCCTTCGACACCTGCTCCGACAGCCGCGCCGTCTCGTACGCATTCGTCTCGACCTGGCTGATGGCGACGTCCATCTCGCGAATGGAGGAGGACGTGAGCTCCGCGCTCTTGAGCAGGTCCTCGACGTTCCGCGCGACCTCCTTGATGGAGTACGTCGTCTGCTCGATGGCGCTCGTGGTCTCTTCGACCGACGCCGCCATCTTCATCACGTTCTCGGCCACCTCGTCGTTGGTGGTGGCCATCTCGAGAATGCTCGAGCTCGAATCTTCGGCGCTGCCGTAGAGCGTCTCGACGTTCTCGGCGATGCCCTTGAGGCTGGCGAGCATCTCGACCATCGCGCTCGAGGTCTCTTCGACGCGGGTGAGCACGGTCGCAGAGCCGCCCGACGTCGTGGAGGCGGAGCGGGAGATCTGATCGATGACCTGCGCGACGCTCTCGGCCACGCCTCGCACGCGGCCGATGGTGTCTCGTAACCCCTGGCCGATCATGTTCAGGGCGTCGGCGAGCTCCTGCAGCTCTCGCGTGGTGGCGCCTTCGACTTTTCCCGAGAGGTCGGCCTCAGACAGCCGGGCCGCCTGCGCGCGCATCTGCCGAATCGGCGCGATGAGCAGCACGCGCGACAACACACCGACGAGCGCGATGAACACGGCCACGCTCACCAGCAGCGCGACGAGCAGAATCTGCCGCAGGCTCGAGATGGCCTGGCGAATACGAATGGTGTCGAGCACCACGATGACGTGCGCGCGGCCCGAGCCGGTACGCGGCGCGACTTCGTCGGACACGAGCAGATCGCCCGAGTCGAGCGTGAGCCGCGCCTTTCGCCCGCCGGCGTTGAACGCCTCGAGCACGCTGCGGGTCAGCTCAGGCTCGGTGTTCGGCTTGAGCGCGATGAGATCTTTCGGCCCGCACTCGGCGTCGGGGCACACGAGCACCCACGCAGAGCGGATCTCGGGCTCAGAGCCGATGATGGTGCGAATCTCGGCCGACGCGTCCTGGTCGATGCCGTCGCGCGCGCCGATCACCATCTTGCGTTCGATCTCGCGCGCCACCGCCTTGCCGCGATCGAACAGCGTGTCTTCGAGTGGGCCCTCGGCCTGTCTGGGCAGCACGATGAAGAGCACGAGCACCAGCACGACGAGCGCGATGGTGAAGGTGCCGAAGATTGCCCAGGTCAGCCCCACCCTTTGAGATCGCGCCGCCACGGCGGGGGACTGTATGGAGCACATCAGGAGGCTTCAAGAATGACGACCCGGCTGTGGGCCGATTCCCGCTTCGAGCAGCACGTGGCCGGACCCATGCACCCCGAGTCTCCCGGCCGGCTGCGCGCCATTCTCGAGCTGCTCGACCGCGTGAAGATCGCGGGCACGACCCGGGAGACGCCGCGCGAGGCGACCCGCGACGAGCTGCTCGCCGTGCACGATGCCGACCATGTCGACCACGTGCTCTCGCTGAAGGGCCAGTCGGCGCAGCTCGACCCCGACACGGCGATGAGTCCCGGGAGCGCAGAGGCGGCGCTGCTGGCGGCTGGCGCTGCGGCCCAGGCGACGGTGGAGGTGCTCGAAGGCCGCGCGACGAACGCGTTCGCCCTGGTGCGTCCTCCCGGGCATCACGCCGAGCGCGACCGCGCGATGGGCTTCTGTCTCTTCAACAACGTCGCCGTCGCAGCAGAGGCCGCTCGAAAGCACGGCGCCGAGCGCGTGCTCATTCTCGACTGGGACGTGCACCACGGGAACGGCACGCAGCACACCTTCGCGGGCCGACGCGACGTGCTGTTCTGCTCGTCACACCAGTTCCCCTACTACCCAGGCACTGGCGCTCCCGACGAAGTGGGCGAAGGCAACGCGCGCGGCTTCACGGTGAACGTGGCGCTGCCTGGTGGCCAACGCGACTCGGAATATGGCGCCGTCTTTCACGACGTCTTCCTGCCCATCGCGCGGCAGTTTCGACCCGACCTCGTGCTCGTGTCGGCCGGCTTCGATCCTCACCTCGCGGATCCGATCGGCGGCATGAACGTGAGCGAGCGCGGCTTCGCGGCGATGGCGAGCGCGGTGAAGCAGCTGGCGACCGAGGCGTGCGGCGGCAAGCTCGTGCTGCTGCTCGAGGGTGGCTACGACCTCGACGGCCTCGCGCAGTCCGTCCACGCCTGTGTCGAGGTCTTGAGCGGCGCGCGGACCGACGAGTTCCCGACCGGCGTCGGGCCCTCGACGAAGCGCGCCATCGCCGACACGTGGAGCGCGCAGCGCAGCTTCTGGAAACAGGGCACATGACTCGCGTGATGTACGTGCACGGGCTCGAGTCGGGGCCGACGGGCAAGAAGGCGAAGCTGCTCGCCGAGGCCGGCTTCGACGTGACCGCGGTGCTGATGCCGTGCTCGCAGAAGTACGCGCTGCGAGATCCGCTCATCGTCGGGTGGGCCATCGTCGGCCTCGCGCTGATCGTCAGTGGAGCGCTCTTCTCGTGGCTCCACGTGCTCGGAGCCGTCGTCGTCGTCTTCGGTGCTTTCTTTCCCGTGAAGGCGCTCGTCACCCGGCGTGTGCTCGAGCGGAGCGTCGCAGTGCAGCGGCGCAACCTCGAAGAGACGAAGCCCGACGTCGTGCTGGGCTCTTCGTTCGGTGGAGCCGTCTCGCTCGAGCTGCTGCGGCGCGGCTTCTGGCGCGGCACGACGGTGCTGCTCTGCCCTGCCCACGAACGCGTCACCGAACGAGGCTGGCAGCGCCGTCATCCCGGGCTCGCCGGCCTTCCCGAGGACGTGGTCGCGAACGTGCTGGTCGTACATGGAACGAACGACGAGACGGTGCCCATCGAGCACTCACGCAGATTGGTGGCAGGCACGCGGGCACACCTCATCTGCGTCGACGACGACCACCGGCTCACCCTCTCTGCGACCGCCGAGAACCTCGCGTCATGGGTGGCGCTTGCACGTTCGGCCGCCACCTCGCGCTGACGGCGACTACAGTCGCGGCGCGGTCATGGCCACCCGACGAGTCGCCTCCATCGACGTGCTGCGCGGAGTCGCGCTGCTCGGCATTCTCGTCATGAACATTCAGGCGTTCGCGCTCCCTCACGCCGCGTACATGAACCCCAGCGCCTGGGGCTCGCTCGCGGGCCTCGACGGCGTCGCCTGGTCGTTGAGCCGCCTCTTCTTCGACTTCAAGTTCATCAGCCTCTTCTCCACGCTCTTCGGCGCCTCACTCGTGCTCGCAGGAGACGCGTCGAACCCGAAGCGGCGGCTGCTGTGGCTTCTGGTCTTCGGCTGTCTGCACGGGTACCTCATCTGGTTCGGTGACGTGCTCTTCGCGTACGGCGTCACGGGCCTGGCGCTGCTGGGCCTCGGCGCGAAGGACTGGACGGTGCGGCGGCAGGTCATCGTCGGCGTCGCGCTGCTGCTCGTCTCTGCGCTCGTCGCGGCGCTGGGCGGAATCTTGCTCGACGACCTGCCCGCCGCGCTCGTCGCAGACGTGCACCTGCACTACGACGCCTCGACGACCCAGGCCGAGCTGGTGGCCTTTCGCAGCGGGTGGCTCGCGCAGATGCCGTTGCGTGCCGCCATCTCGTGGGATCAACAGACGACGAGCTTGATCCTCGAGACGGGGTGGCGGGCTGGTGGCTGCATGGTGCTGGGCATGGCGGCCGTTCGTGCGCGCGTCTTCGAGAAGGACTCTCCCATCTCATGGTGGCCCTGGGCTCCGCTCGCGCTCACGACCGGATTGATCGTCTCGGGCGCCGGGCTCTGGCTTCAGTGGGCGTCGAACTTCGACTTCCGCACCTGGCTGTACGCGCAGTCACTTCACGAGCTGGGCTCGATGGGCGTCGCGACGGGAATCGGGCTCAGCGTGGTGGCGTGGGCCCATCGGAGCGCCGACTCAGTGCTCGTGCAGGCCATCGGTCGACTCGGCCGCGTCGCGTTCACCGCGTACCTGATGCAGTCCATCGTCGGCACGTTCGTCTTCTACGGCCACGGCCTCAACCAGTTCGCAACCTGGAGCCGCACCGCGCTGTTCCTCGCGCCCTTCGCGTTCTGGAGCCTTCAGCTCGTGATGGCCTGGTGGTGGACGAGTCGCTTTCGCGTCGGCCCGCTCGAGGCGCTCTGGCGCGGGCTCTCACGCGGAGACTTCTCGCTCGGCCGCGTCGCCTGACGAGCGACAGATCAAGCGTGCAGCCTTTGCACTCGCGTCTCGTGCTCATCAGCTGGGCGCGAGGCACAACGGACCCACTGCGGCAACCAACCCCAGATCGGGCTGCGGAAGTGGCCTACAACCCGGCAGCCATTGCCCGGCGCGCCGACTGCACCACTCGAGGTGATGGACGCCTTCTTCGACTGCATTCCTTGCGCGGGCCTCGTCGTGGCCTCGGGTGAGATCAAAGGCGTCAATCCGCAAGCGGCGGCGCTCTTCCGTCGTGAGCGGAAGACGCTGACCGGCCGTCCGCTCGAATCCCTCTTTCGTGCGGAGGACGCGCCAGCGCTCGAGCGCCTGCAGCGATCGGCCCTCATCGAAGGCGTCACCGCGCCCAGGCAGTTCCAGGTAGTGGTCGCCGGAGAGCCGCGCGAATTCGAGACCCGCATGTCTTCGCTCACCAACCGGCTGGGCTGGGTGGTGGTGCTCTTCACCGACGTCTCGAACCGTGTTCGCGACGGACACCTGCTGGCCCATCTGGCGCTGCACGACGGGTTGACGGGCTTGCCCAACCGGGCCCACTACCTCGAGCGCGTCGGAAAGGCGCTGCGACGGCCCGAGCCCTTCGCGGTCGCCTTGCTCGATCTCGACGGCTTCAAGGCGGTCAACGACGGCGCGGGCCACGAGGCTGGGGATGAAGTGCTTCAGGAGATCGCCGAACGCCTGGAAGGCACCCTCGACCCCGCCGCCATCGTCGCGAGGCTGGGCGGCGACGAGTTCGGGGTGTTGCTGCCGCACGTCGTCACGGCAGAGGCCGCGTGCCGGGTGCTCGCGAACGTTCACGGCGCGCTCGAGCGCCCCGTCCTGCAGGGCCGCTATCAGGTGGGCGCCAGCATCGGCGTCGCCCTTCGGCACCACGGCCAGTCACCTGGTGCGCTCTTGTCGGTGGCAGACGGGGCGATGTACCGCGCCAAGCGTCTGGGCAAGGGCCGCACGCTCGTCGGAGAGGCAGCGGCCCCCTTGCGGCTGGTCTCCACTCGACACACACGCTCGGTGCCCCGCACTGGCCTGGCTCAGATCGACGACGAGCACAGCGACTTGCTCAACCTCGTCAACGGGCTCGTCAGCGCACTCGGGCGTGGAGAAGAAGAGCTGTTGTTGCGGTGGCGGCTCTCATGTCTCGAGGCCGCCTTGAGGAACCACTTCGCGACCGAAGAGCGCCTGTTTCACCAGACCCCGTACCCGCGCCGTGAAGCGCACGAGCAGGAGCACGCCGACCTGCTCGCCCATCTCATGGAGCCCAATCTGCTGGCGAGCCGGCTGGGCATCACCGCCGTTGCGCACCACGTTCGCGACTGGCTCTTCACCCACACCAGGCACTCCGACCGGCACTTCTCCGAATGGCTGACCGAGGCCTTCCCCCAGGCGCTGAGCGCGTGAGCCGCTCGAGGTTCAGGGCTGGAACGACACCTTCGTGAGCTGCTCCGACAACGTCCACAGCTTCGCCGCCATCGCCTCGTCGTGAGACGCGGCGTTCGACTCGACCAGCTTCGGGAAGCCTGCCTGCGCCATGAACCCATCAGGCCCGAAGTACTGGCCGCCCTTCACGTCGGCGTTCACCGCGGCGTAGACCTGCGGCAACGAGCCCATCTCGGCTGACTGCGCGAGCAACGAATTGCCGACCTTCATGAACCACTCGGCGAACGACGACTTCTCCATCTTCGCACCGACGGTCTGCAGGTTCGTCGACGAGTAGCCCGGGTGTGCGGCCACCGCGATGGACTTCTTGCCGTGCTTTCGCAGCCAGCGCTCGAGCTCGTAGGTGAAGAGCAGGTTCGCGAGCTTCGACTGCCCGTACGCCGGCCACTTCGAATACGACTTCTCGGAGTTCAGGTCGTCGAGCTTGATCTTCCCGAAGAGGTGCGCGTTCGACGAGACGCTCACGACGCGCGGCGCGGGCGCGGCTTCGAGCAGCGGCAACACCTGCGCGGTCAGCGCGAAGTGGCCGAGGTGGTTGGTGCCGATCTGCATCTCGAAACCATCGGCCGTCTTCGAGAAGGGCAGCGCCATGACGCCGGCGTTGTTCATCAGCACGTCGATGACGGGGTACTTCGCCGCGAGCGCCTTCGAGAACGCCGCGATGCTCGCGAGAGACGAGAGGTCGAGCGCCAGGACGTCGATGCTCGCCGTGGGAACCTTCGCGCGCACCGAGGCGGCCGCTTCTTCGCCCTTCTGCGTGTTGCGGCACGCCATCACGATCGAGGCGTTCTTCGTCACGAGGTGACGCGTGGCTTCGAGGCCGAGGCCCGAGTTGGCGCCGGTGATGACGATTCGTTTGCCGGTGAGATCGGGAGCGTCTGCGATGGTCCAGGGCATGGGCGCCGCTCCTACCGGGCGCGCGTCACTCAGGCCAGTGAACGATCCACCCGCGGTTGCCGACCGCCCAGAGATCGCTCTCGGTGAGCCCGTCGAGATCGTTCAGCGAGGCGCCGCCGTCGTTCGAATACAGCACCTGCCACGACTGGCCGTTCCACTTGCGCACGGTTCCGTCGGAGCCGCTCACGTAGACGCGGGCGGGGTTGAAGGCCCGAACGGCGGTGAGCGTCGCACCAGAAGGTGACGGAAGCCTGCGCCACGTCGAGCCGGCCTTCTCGATGACGACGCCGCGATCGCCGACCGCGAAGACACTCGTCGCCGACACCACGTTCACGCCGCGCAGCGAGCCCCCCGGAAGGTTGAGGCCCAGCCGCTGCTCGCTCCAGGCGTTGGTGCCCGACGCCGAGTACACCCGCATCTCGTCGCCTTCGCTGCTGCCGACGGCCCAGACGCTGGAGCCCAGCCGGTCGGCGTCTTCGAACTGGATGTCGCTGGTCGAGAGGTTCGTCGAAGTCTCGATGGGCTGGCCAGGCGGAGACCACTCGAAGCGCCGCGTGTTGCGCAGCACGCCCTCGACCCTCACGCCCCCGTCCGCCACCGAGCCCCAGATGGCCGCGAACGGATCACTCAACATGCGCGTGTTCGAGCAGCCGCCCTCCGAGACACCGTGAGCGCTCAAGCGCCCCAGCGCCGGGTTTCCACCACCGACGAAGACGTCTGCCGCTGGTGAGGCCCAGCTTCGGCGAAGCTGGTTGGGACAGCCGGTGCTCGACGCTTCGAAGAAGCCGCCGTCGAGCCGGCCCCAGACGTCGCTCTCACCGGCAATCCACAGGCGGCCCGGCGTCACCATCGAGAGGGTCGCGAAGTCGATGGTCTGCGGTGCATCGAGGCGTCGAATCCAGTTCGGGTTCAAGACCGGGCACACACTCTCATCCGTCAGGCCATCGCAGTCATCGTCGAGGCGGTTGCACAGCTCGATGCCACCCACGTGCACGTCGGGGTCGAGGTCGTTGCAGTCTCCGGGCGTCGTCGTTCGACCCGCGCCACACAGCAGCGCGCCACTTCCGTCGAGCCCGAAGCCGTCGCCATCGTCGTCGGCGAGCGTGAGCGTCGCGCAGGGTTGTGGGCCCGCGTCGGGAACGCCGGCGTCGGGAGCACCACCGTCGCGCAACCCTCCATCGGGAAGAAGGACCGGCGAGCCGCCATCGAGCACGCCGCCATCGGCGAGCACACAGGTCGACACGGCGCAGTCGAGCACCACGATCGCGTCGTCGAGCCGAACCTGTCGCAAGGCCGGGTCCGTCACCCGCAGCGCCCACGCGCCGGGGCTGAGCCCTGAAGGAACACGCGCGCGCAGGGTCTCGGCGCTGACCCACTGCACCTCGAAGAGCCCGACGACCAGGTCACCCTGCTCTACCTGCGCGCGGAACTGGGCGTTGCGGGTGGAGTCGCCGGGCTTGTCGAAGTCGACCTTCACGATCGCGCGAAAGTCGCCGTGAATGAGCACGTCGGTGTCGGTCTGCAGGAACAGCTCCGATGGCTCGACGCTTCGCACCTGCGTCGCCGGCGCCGAGGCCGAACACGAGAGCAGCACGAACAGCGGCACCACCGCGAGACGCAGCCGGAGCCGAGCCTCATGAGCCGAGGCACTTTCATTCCTCCGCTCACTGTTGCCCCGGCGAGCGCAGGCGAAGTCGAACTGGGAAACCGCGAGACGCGACATCATGGGTGACGTTAGCGCGCCGACGACGACAGGCGACACTTCCCACGCACAGGCCAGCACTGCGGGCTATACGCCCCTCCCATGCCTTCTCTCGCGAAACGAACCCTCTTCATCTCGGGCGCCAGCCGCGGCATCGGGCTCGCCATCGCCCTGCGCGCCGCACGTGACGGCGCCAACGTGGCCATCGCCGCGAAGACCGCCGAGCCGCACCCGAAGCTGGCCGGCACCATCTATTCCGCCGCGAAGGAGATCGAAGCCGCGGGCGGCAAGGCGCTGCCGATTCTCTGCGACATTCGCAACGACGATCAGGTCGCGTCTGCTGTCGAGCAGACGGTGAAGGCGTTCGGCTCGCTCGACATCTGCATCAACAACGCGTCGGCCATTCAGCTCACCGGCACGCTCGAGACGCCGATGAAGCGCTTCGACCTGATGAACCAGGTGAACTCGCGCGGCACGTTCCTGGTCAGCCAGATGTGCCTGCCGCACCTGCTGCAGTCGAAGTTCACGCCGCACATCTTGAACCTGTCGCCGCCGCTCTCGATGAAGCCGAAGTGGTTCGGCTCGCACGTCGCCTACACGATGGCGAAGTTCGGCATGTCGATGTGCGTGCTGGGCATGGCCGAGGAGTTCCAGGGCAAGGTGGCCATCAACGCGCTGTGGCCGAAGACGACCATCGCCACGGCCGCGGTGAACATGCTCGGTGGCGAAGACATGATGCGCGCCAGCCGCAAGCCCGAGATCATGGCCGACGCCGCGTACGCCATCTTCAACAAGGGCCTCGACTGCACGGGCAACTTCTTCATCGACGAGCACCTGCTGCGCGCCGAGGGCGTGACCGACTTCAAGTCGTACCAGGTCGACCCGAACGTCGAGCCGCTGCCAGACTTCTTCGTCGATTGAACCCTCGGATCGCCACCAGGGCTCGAAGGAACGCCATGAACGTGTTGCTGCCGCTTGCGCTGGAGCTGCCCGACGGCTGGACCGTCAGGGAGATCGCCGGCCTCGTCTTCGTGGGCATCCTCACCTGGGTCATCTGGATCAAGTTCCGCCAGATGCAGTTCCCGCACGACTGGGAGCATGGCCCCGGGCCGAAGCGCGACCCGAAAGAAGCGCCGGCGCCGAACGAGCAGAAGCCGCCGCCTCCGAACCCGTGAACTACCGGTCGTGCCGCAGCGGCTCGAAGTACGGCAGGTTGTTGCGCAGCATGTTGCCCCACAGGTTGCGCTTCTTCGCGTAGGTCTCGAGCACGTCCTTCGGCAGGTGATCTTCCGGCCCGAACTCGCTCACCGGCTTGCCGTCGACGAGCACCGCCTTGCCGTTCTCGTCCTTCTTGATGCGGTACTCGATGAAGCCGTTCGCCGGGTCCTTCGTGTCGGCCGTGAAGGCGCCGAGCAGATCTGAGGCGAGCTCCTTCGACTTCACGACCGCGCCGACCTCGCCGTTCACGAAGCCCGAGAGCAGGTCGAGGTTGTAGGTGCTGACCACGGTCTGGTCGTCGTCGATGACCGCGCTCTTCGTGTGGAACTTGCGATCGCCGGTGGCGACGAAGATCTGCGCCGTCGGGCAGCGCGCGAGAATCGTCTGCCAGTCTTCGAGGAAGAACGCCTGCGTCACGTCGGAGTCGGTCGAGAGCGGGCTGTTGGTGATGATCTTGATCTCGACGCCGCGCGCGCTCGCCCGCTCGAGCGCGTCCATCATGTCCTTCGTGAGGACCACGTACGGGTTCTCGATGACGAGCTGTTTGGTGGCGCCCTCGACGAGCGCAACCAGCGCAGGGGCCATGCCGTTGACGCGCTTTCCCTCGGCCGCGGACGTCTGGTCGATGATCTTCGCCTCGGTCTGATGCGTGCCCGAGCCGCCCAGGTCGTAGCTGCGCCGGCTGCCACGCGCCTCGAGGTTGGTGACGAGATCCTTCGCCTGTTCGGTGAGGAAGGCGACGTCGTCTTTGCTCGGCTCCCGCTTGAGCTGCTCGGGCAGCGTCTGCTGCACCTGCGCGAGCGCTTCTTTCACGAGCCCGTCGACCATCGCCTGGCCCTTCGAGGGGTCGGCGCGCATCGCGGCCTTCTCGGCGTCGGTGAACGGCGGAGCCTTGAGCCACGCCTGCATCAGCTCGTACGCGCCGAGCAGCTGAAGGTCTTTCTTGTCCCAGTTGCCGAGCCGATCTTTCGAGACCGGCTTCGAGGCGTTGCCGTTGGCGAGCTCGGCATCGAACGCGGCCTTGAGCCCACCGGCGGTGGCGGAGCCCTCGAGCATCACGTCCATGTCGCGCCAGGCGCCCTTCACGTCTTTGGGGTTCGCGAAGTAGTCGCGCGCGATGTTGCGGCCGCCGGTGATGCCGCGCTGGCCGTCGGCGACGAGAATCTTGTCGTGGTTCGACGCGAGCACCGAGTAGTCGCCCTTGAGCGCGTCGAGCGGGCGCTCGTGAACCGGGTGATAGATGTACGCCTCGCCGCCGTGGTTCACGAGCTCCTGGAGAAAGTCCTTCCCCTTCCCCGCGGCCTTGAAGCCGTGCTTGCCGAAGGTGTCGGCCATGGCGTCGGTGCTGACGCGAACCTGCACGCCCTCGAGCTGCTTCTTGAGCAACCCGCCGAGGAACGCGTAGCCGTACGGGTCTTTCTCCATGATGAAGTACGACGCGTCGATCGAGGTGTTGGCGTGCTCGACGATGTCCATGCGGGCGTTCCACGCGTCGAGCCCGTCGGACAGGAGTCGCGCCTTCGCAGGGCCACCCGGAGCGTCGAGCTTGTCGAACGCCACCGCCACCGTCGCTGCGGGTGCCTGCGTCGAAGGGGCTGAGATCGGAGCGGCCGTCGTCGGCTTCTTCGCGGCGACCGGAGCGTCCATCGCGGTGGTGTTCTTCACCGTCACGGGGCCGGTCTTCGGCGTGTACGGCCTGGCGGCTGGCGCGGCGGCCGGGGCTTCGTTCACGGCGCTCTTCGCAGCGGCCGGGGCAGTGGGGGCGGCGGGCGTCGCACCATTCGGACGGGTGACCTTGGGCATCCGCCCACCCTAGCGGAAATCGACCGGCCCATCGCGCGTTCACCACCCGCCATCCCACGCTTCGCCAACCACCCGACAGGAGCTACGAAGTCATGTTCGAGGAGAAACACACCATGCCAACGGATGACTCGGGCGCTCAGTGGGACGCGAAGTTCAAGGGCTTCTTGAAGAAGGCGGGCGAGGACTTCAAGCGCACCGCTGGCGACGTGAAGAAGGAAGCCGAGCGCCTCATGAAGGAGGCGCAGGACCCCGAGCGCCAGGCCAGGGTTCGTGAAGGCGTGCAGGAGGCTTCGGTGTGGGCCCGGAAGACGGCCGAGCAGCTCGCGTCGCTGGTCGACGTCGGCGTGAAGCAGGCCGAGGGCGCGTTGTCGGAGGTCGCGCGCCAGCTGAAGACCACTGCGACCAGGCCAGTCGATGGAGCGCCGACGCCGAGCCCTGCCCCGACGCCGAAGAACGCCGCGCCTCCCGAGATGGAGACGGCTCCGGCGCCTGCACCAGAGCCGAAAGCCCCGACGAAGAAGACCGTCGGCCGCGGCACCGCGACGAAGAAGTCGTCGACTGGAAAAGCGGGCGCGACGAAGAAGAAGTCGCTCGGCAAGAAGAAGCCGGCCGCTCCGACGACCGACGAGTGAGCGTTCAGCCGGCCGCCCCTGCGCGTCACGCCGGCGCTTCTCGACGCGGCGGGCACCTTCTCGAACGGCACCGCCAACACGCGGAACGACTGCACCAACTGGAGCTCGACGACGCGGTGATGCGACACTGCCGCGGCGAACCGCAGTCGCCTGACCACTGCCGATCAGGCCGTCGGCCAGCTTCTTCGATGGAGCCCGCTCATCGCCGTCTTCGCACGCGGCGCCCCGGCCCCGGTGGCCGTTCGTACCCGACGTCTCGCCGAGTGCCTGCGTGAACGAGTCGGCGAGAAAGCTCGGGCACGACGGGGATCGCATGCGGGTGCGCCCGTCGTTCACTCCGCCGTCTGCACGGCGCGCGACGAGCGCAGCTGCTGAATCAACTCGAGGCGACTGCGCAACCCGAGCTTCTTCGCTGCTGCCGAGAGATGCGTGGCGATGGTCGAGGGCTTGAGGCCCAACTCGTAGGCGATGAGCTTGTTGGAGTGACCCAGGCTCGCGAAGCCCACCACCTGCCGCTCGCGCAACGTGAGGCCATCTTCGGCCATGGCCGGGTCGTTGCGTCGGGCCACGTAGTAGCGGCGACCGTCACGCTCGAAGTGATCGTAGAGCGTCCACCGGGCTTCGAGCAGCGGCCGCCACGTCTCGACCGCGTCGTCACTCGTCGAGCTTCGGGCGGCGCGCGCACGGGCTTTGTCGAGCGCGATCGCGGCACCACGCAGCGCGAGCCGGGCCGGCCCTTCGGTGGCGAGTCCTTCGGCGTGCGCGATGGCCCCGTCGGGCTCGAGCACCGCTTCGGCGCCATCGAGGCCGCGGTGCAGCGACGCGTCGAGCTGTCGTCGCAAGCGGAAGCCCGAGGCCACGTGCGCCGCGAGCCGGCTCCACCGCGCCGCGAACGTCGCGCTCACGGGGCGCCGCTTCGGCAGGGGCACTCCGAGCACACAACCGAACATCGTCGGGTCCTGGGCGTTGATGCCGATGCTGTCGGCGATGCCCCACGTCTGCTCGAAGGCCTGCACCATCGGGTGCTCGTCCATGAAGCGGTGGCCGAGCAGTTGGGAGAGCGTGCCGCAGGTGCGCGTGAGGAAGGTGCGCTCGATGACGCTGTACGGGAGCATCGGCGCGGCAGACTCGAGCAGCTCGAGGCGCTGCGCAGGCACGTCGTGGGCAGCGAACGGCCCGATGCGAAACGCCTCGGGCTTCGAGGCGTCATAGAGCGCTGCCCAGGCGCCGTTGCCGGCGTCGATGACGGGCGCCACGGCCTTCACGACGCCCTCGAGCCACTCGGGGGTGGGGCGGTCGATGGCGTAGGCCGCTTCAATGACGGCGACCGTCTGCGAGCCCTTCACGTCGAGAGCCTCGCGGCGAGCTCGGCGCGCGAGCCCACGCCGTACTTCCGAAACAGACTCGCGACCTGGTTCGCCACCGTGCGAATCGCCGTCTTCCGCTTCTTCGCGATCTCGGCGTTCGACGCGCCCGAGAGCAACAGCTCGAGCACCTGCTGCTCCGCCGCAGTCAGCGTCGGGGCGGGCTGCATCGGAGCCTCTTCGCTCATCACGGCGAACTGCTGTTTGCCAAAGCGAAACGTCGTCCACTGACGCATGAAGGTCCCACCTTAGCGCACCACGCGGGCGTTGCCCTTCTCGCAAGACGAGGGGCGGCGCTTGTGGCTACGCTTCGCGGCGTGAGTCAACCCGATGAGAAGGGCAGTTTTTCCACCAGCATCGCCGACGACGTCATCAACGAAGCACTGAAGAGTGTGGAGAAGGCGAAGGCCGCCGTTCGGGGAGAGCCCGTACCTGCCGCACCAGCAGCTCCCGTTCCTGCACCAGATGCCGCGCCAGTGGCTGCGGTTGCAGCCCCGAGCCCTGACCCTGCCAACGACGAAGTGGCCACGCTGAAGGCCCAGCTCGAGCTGTCGATGGCGAAGGGCCGCGAGCTGATGGGCAAGGTGAAGGACGAGCACGAGAAGATGCTGCGCGCCATCGCCGACCTCGAGAACTACAAGAAGCGCGCGCTCAAAGAGAAGGAAGACGTCCAGAAGTTCGGCAGCGAGAAGCTGCTGAAGGACTTCCTGCCCGTCGTCGACAACTTCGACCGCGCGCTCGAGCACGCCCGCAGCAGCGGCGACATCGAGAGCCTGAAGAAGGGCGTCGAGATGATCCGCAAGCTCTTCGAAGACACGCTGGGAAAACACGGCGTGCGCTCGTTCTCGACGAAGGGGCAGCCTTTCGACCCCAACAAGCACGAGGCGATGTCCGCGGCCGAGACCGACGAGATGCCGCCCAACCACGTCCACTCCGAGTACCTGCGCGGCTTCATGCTGAATGATCGGCTCGTTCGGCCGGCGCTGGTGGTGGTGTCGAAAGCGAAAGCAGGGCCGGCTCCGGTAACGGACGCCGCGCCGACGGCACCAGCAACACCTGACGAGACTCCGAAGGCGTGATGTCGATCATTCGCCGTGGGGGTCACAATTCTGTGATGATTCTGGAACGTATCTGTCGTGTTCTGAGGGGGTCATGAGCAAAGTCATCGGTATCGACCTTGGCACCACGAACTCCTGCGTGGCGGTCATGGAGAGTGGCGAGCCGGTCGTCATTCCCAACAGCGAAGGAAGCCGCACCACGCCGTCGATGGTCGCCTTCACCGATGGTGGTGAGCGCCTGGTCGGGCAGATCGCCAAGCGGCAGGCCGTCACCAACCCCGAGAACACCGTCTATGCGGTGAAGCGGCTCATGGGCCGCCGGCTCGACTCGCCCGAAGCGAAGCGCGCGGCGGGCATGGTGCCGTACAAGGTGGTGGCCGCGGACAACGGCGACGCGTGGGTCGAGATTCGCGGGAAGAAGTACAGCCCTCCCGAGATCAGCTCGATGATCCTCACCAAGATGAAGGTCACCGCCGAGGACTATCTCGGCGAGCCCGTCACCGAGGCCGTGGTCACCGTTCCCGCGTACTTCAACGACGGTCAGCGTCAGGCCACGAAAGACGCAGGCCGCATCGCAGGCCTCAACGTGCTGCGCATCATCAACGAGCCGACCGCCGCGGCGCTCGCCTACGGCCTCGACAAGGACACGAGCAAGGCCGAGACGATCGCCGTCTACGACCTCGGCGGTGGCACGTTCGATATCTCGATTCTCGAGCTGAACTCGGGCGTCTTCGAGGTGAAGGCCACCAACGGCGACACGTATCTCGGTGGCGAAGACTTCGACAACAAGCTCATCGACTGGCTCGCTGATCGGTTCAAGGCTGCCAACAACGGCCTCGACCTTCGCAAGGACCGCATGGCGCTGCAGCGCCTGAAAGAAGCGGCCGAGCGCGCCAAGCACGAGCTGTCGAGCGCGACCGAGACCGAGGTGAACCTGCCGTTCATCACGGCCGACGCGTCAGGCCCCAAGCACCTGCAGGAGACGATCAACCGGTCGGCCTTCGAAGACCTCGTGAAGGATCTGATCGATCGCTCCATCGAGCCCTGCAAGATCGCCCTGAAGGATGCGGGCATCTCGACGCAGCAGGTGAACCAGGTGCTGCTCGTCGGCGGCATGACGCGCATGCCGGCGGTGCAGGCGAAGGTGAAGCTGTTCTTCGGCCGGGACCCGCACAAGGGCATCAACCCCGACGAGGTCGTCGCAGTCGGCGCCGCGATTCAGGGCGGCGTGCTGAAGGGCGAAGTCAAAGACGTGCTGCTGCTCGACGTGACGCCGCTGTCGCTGGGCGTCGAGACGGCCGGCGGGGTCTTCACCAAGATCATCGACAAGAACACGACGATTCCCTGCAAGAAGAGCCAGATCTTCTCGACCGCCACCGACAACCAGCCGCTCGTGAGTGTGCACGTGCTGCAGGGCGAACGTGAGATGGCAGGCGACAACAAGACGCTCGCCCGCTTCGAGCTCGTCGGCATTCCTCCCGCGCCTCGTGGCGTGCCGCAGATCGAGGTCACCTTCGACATCGACGCCAACGGCCTCGTCAGCGTCTCGTCGAAAGACCTGGGCACCGGCCGCGTACAGACGGTGAAGATCGTCTCGAACTCGGGGCTCACCGAAGCCGAGATTCAGAAGATGGTGAACGACGCGCAGTCGAACGTCGAAGGCGACAAGAAGAAGAAAGAGCTCGCCGACCTCAAGAACAACGCCGACGGCCTCATCTACACGACCGAGCGGTCGCTCGAAGAGTACGCGACGATGCTCAAAGAGAAGGACCGCGACGAGATCAAGGTCGACCTCGAGAACCTCAAGAAGCAGCTCACCACCGCCGACCCCGACAAGATTCGCGCTGGCATCAAGCAGCTCGAGGGCAGCGCCTACCGCATCGCCGACGCCATCTATGCGGCCGAGTCTGGGGAGAAGAAGTAACGGATGAAGGCCGCTCCGCTGAAGTTCGAGAGCGTCGACGAAGAGGTGCGCTTCCTGCGGGGGCTGGTCGCGGTGCAGCGGCTCGCCGACGAGGTGCTCGAAGACTGCCTCGAACGTCAGCTGGGGCTCTCGGCCGCCGCCGACGTGTTCCTCACGCAGTGCGCGCGCATGATTCACGCGCAGGCGGCCTTCGTGCAGGTGAAGGGCA
>CALRPN020000088.1:0-28930 GCA_943370055.1 Archangium gephyra | reverse complement strand
AACGCCTGCACCAGCACCTGCGGGTTGTGATGGCTGCGCTTGACCCGCGAGCGCCACGGAGCGGCCTGCGCCTGCGCCTGACGCACGAAGGCCTCCATCGACTTCGGGCCTTCTTTCGTCGCCTGCACGAGGCGTTCACCGACCTGTTGCCAGACCTGCGGGTACTGCTTCATCAAGTCGGGCAGCGCGGCCGTGTCGATGGAGGCGAGCGTGAGCGTCGTGCGAACCATGCCTCACAACAGTGTCGAGGCCGCGCGAGCGCTTCCACTCATTGTGCTCGGCCAATTCCGCCGGGCTCTCGAGCTATCGAGTCGTCGTGTGGTTGCCACCAGTCTCATCGAGGGCTGGCGCTCGTCGTGCGCTCGCCGTTCGAGCCGAAACCACGACGCGGATCAGGCGGGAGTCGTGCCTCCCGTGCGCTCAAACCCGACGACGGCGCCCTCAATCGGAGGTCTTTGCGCGCTCCTTCAGCTGCGGCTTCTCAGCCCGTGCATCAAGAGCTCGAGCGATTGCGGGAGCAGCGTGTCACGCGCGTCTTCGAGCGTCGCGAAGCCCTGCAGCCACGCCATCAGCCCCGAGAAGTAGAGCGAGAAGACCGCGTTCGAGGCGATCATCACCTCGACGTCGGCTCTCACTTCTCCCCGCGCCTGTGCCTCGATGATCAGCGCGGCCACGCGATGGAGGAACGCGAACGTCAGCCCGTTCACCTTCGCTGCGTTGTCACCTTGCGCGCCGGGCAGCGCCTTCACGAAGCGCCGGCCGACGTCTCCGCTCGCGGCGTACAGGCCATAGAGCCCACCGAAGACGTGACCCAGCTGCTCGACCAGCGATGCGCGCTTCGGCACCGAGCCCAGGTACTGGTCGCTCACCTCGGCGAGCCGGTCGTGCATCATCAGGAAGACGAGGTCGTCTTTGTCGGTCGCGTAGAGAAAGAGCGTGCCCTTCGCGATGCCGGCGCGTGCGGCGATGTCGGCGGTGGTGGTCGCGTCGACGCCACGCTCTGAGAACAACGCCCACGCCGCCTCGATGATGCGGGCGCGTTTGTCTTCCTTGTTGGCCTCCCGCTTCCCACCCTCAGGGATGACTGGAGTCACGGATTTCGCTGGGTTCGCCCGCTTCTTCGCCGCCACGACTCACCTCGATGAGGCCCGCTTCTTACTCCCGGGCAGGGACTTGTGCATGACCGCGCGCAAGCGATAGAAAGTGACTGTGGTCATAAATGGAGGCGTGCACATGGTGACGATGCGAGAGGCGAAGCAGGCGGCGTTCGCGAAGTTCGGCATTCCCGACGACGGGGGCGACTCGGAGGCGTGGGTCGAGTTCAAGCTGGGGCCCTTGCCCATGCCGTTCCCGAACACCGACGCGCGGCGGCGGGCGGTGAAGCTGCACGACCTGCATCACGTCATCACCGGCTACCGAATGGACATCATCGGGGAGTTCGAGATCTCCGCCTGGGAGATCGCGGCCGGGTGCGGCAGCTACTCGGTCCCGTGGCTGCTGAACCTGATGGGAACGACGGCGGGCCTGGTGACGGCACCGCTGCGCACGATGCGCGCGTTCTGGCGTGGCGCACGCTCCCAGTCGCTCTACACGACGCTCTCGCACGACGAGGTCATCGACCTGCCCGTCGACGAAGTGTGTCGGCGCCTCGGCTGTGCGCCGCTCGAGGAGCGGGTCTCCCCCCGCTTCAAGGACGTGCTGCAGCTCGCCGCCTCGTCGGTCGCGGGCCTCTCGCTCGCGCTGGTGCTGCTGGCGGTCATTCTGACTCCGGTCACTCTCGTGGCCTGGCTGTGGACGTACTCGTCGTACCGGAAGGACAAGGCGCGCCGCGCGGCTTCGACGTGACGAAATTTCGTGGGTCCCACGTTCGCAACCACGAATGAAGACAGGGGTGCCAGATGGCCCGAGGCGTGCTCTGCCTCGTGTCGTGCGACTCCTCCTGCTGGCGACGCTCGTGGCGATGGCGTGTGACACCAACCTCGCGGCCAGGGACTACGACCAGACCTGCGCGGTCGACGCCGATTGCGTGCCCATCTTCGAGGGCGAGTTCTGTGGCGCCTGCGGCATCACCGGCTCGGTGACCGGCATCAACGTCAAAGACCAGGCCCGCTATCAGCGCGACCGCGAGGCCATCGCGAAGGCTGGATGTCCGCGGCGTCTGGGGCCGCTCCCGCCGTGTGCCCCGCCGCAACCGATGCCTGTCGTCGAGTACGTGGGCGTCTGCATGGCCAGCCGCTGCTCGGCGGGCGTGAAGTGACACTGGCCATCGTCGACCCGGGCGCTCAACATGTCGCCCATGCGCCTGGGTCTCGTGCTGTCGCTGCTGGCTCTGCCGGTCTTCGCTGAAGCACCCACCCTCGCTCCGCCGACCGCCGGCCACTTCGTCGTCGATGCCACCGGCACCCTGCGTCGCGAGACGCTCGAGGCCCTCGACGCCGTCGGCGCGACCATCAACGCCAGCGACTTCGGTCAGCTCGGGGTCGTCGTCGTTCACACCACGTCGGGTGCGGTGCCGCGCGAGTTCGCCACCTCGCTCTTCAACTTCTGGGGCATCGGCAACGCGGGCCGCAACGACGGCGTGCTGCTCTTCCTCGCGCTCGACGACCGCAAAGCTGAGATCGTCGTCGGCTCGTCGACCCCGCTCTCGCAGTTCGTCACCGACCGCATCATGCGCGACGACATCATCGCGAACATGAAGCGCAAAGACCCCGATGCCGCGTTGCTCGCCGCAGCGCGCTCGGTTCAGCAGGCGCTCGAGCAGGCCTCGCCGACGGTGGTCGTCCCGTCACAGGCGCCAGTCGCGCAAGAGGTCGACGAGCTGCTCGCGAGCCTCGTGCGCCGCGAGAAGCCGTTCCCCGACCGCACTCCGCGGCAGTGGGTCATCGACCTCGCAGGCACGTTGTCGGCGTCCGAGCGCGCGCAGCTCGAGGTGCTGGGTGCAGGGCTGTACGGAGAAGGGAAGGGCCGCCTCGTCTTCCTGCATGTTCGCCGCACGGGCTCGTGGCCCTCGCTCTCGAGCCTGGTCGACGCTCTGCAGTCGCAGCTGAGACTCGGTACGCCGCTGGCCATCGTCGCGCTCGACTCGGCGCATGACGACGCCATCATCACCGTGCCCCCCGCGTACCTGCCGGGCGCCTGGGAGCTTCAGCAGGTCTCGCACACGTTGCAGCAGATGGAGCAGCCGGGCTCGGCCCTCGATCGATTGCTCCTCGGTGGAACGGTCGCCGACCAGGCGTTGCGCTTCAAGATTCCGTCACGCCCCATCGGTGACGTCGTGCGCGATGGCGTGCGGCGGCTCGGCGCCTTTCTGTGGGCAGGGCTCGCCGCGCTCGTGGTGGGGTTGCTCCTGGGCCTGCGCCGATGGAACAGAAACCGCGTTCGCATCTGCGAGACCTGCAGCCAGCCCCGTGAGCGCCTGAGCGACGAGCTGGAAGATCAGCACCTCTCGAGCGGCCAGCAGAAAGAGGAGTCGCTCGGCAGCGTCGACTACGACGTCTGGTGCTGCGGCCGCTGCAACGACACGCTCGTGCTGCGCTACGGCGCGTTCTTCTCGAGCTACGGCACCTGCGCGAGCTGCAACTTCAAGACGTCGCAGTCGTCGTCCACCACGCTGCGCCACGCGACCGAGTACATCGGCGGCCTCGTCGAGGTGACCGAGCGGTGCTCCCATTGTTCGCACGTGCGCACGTATCAGCGCACCACCGCGCGCATCACGCGCAGCTCGAGCTCGTCATCGAGTTCTTCGTGGTCGTCGTCGCGCTCCAGCTCGTCGAGCAGCAGTTATGGCGGCGGTCGCAGCTCGGGCGGAGGCAGCTCGGGCAGCTGGTAGTTTCTCGCGCAGCGCATCACGTACTTCTTGCTGGTGCCTCGGACTCGCCAGAACCTGACGGACAGTGCACGTGTCCACGCAGCAGTGCCTCGTGAGGCGCGACAGCTCTCGTCCGGTGGAGCGCAGCGTCGATCGCGCAGAGCAGCAGCTTCGGCAGCGTTTCGCCGCTCGCAGGCTGAGGCTCGGGTCGGGCTTCAACTCATCGCGCGCTGCCGACGCGAAGTGCAAGCGAGCCCGCGGTGGACCTCATTCGTCGCTGAGACGCCGCCTACTTCTTGCCCTTCTTCGCCGGCTTCGCAGGAGCCGCGGGCGCCTCTTCCACCTTCGGCGCCACCTTCGCCTTCACGTCCTTCGTCTTCAGCAGGTTCAGCACCTGGTCGAAGTCACCCTCGACGGCGACACCGAAGCCCTGCGCGCGAAACGCGTCGGCCAGCACCTTCTTGCCGTCGGCCGTGTTGCCCATGCGGCCGAACGCCATCATCACGTCGTTCACCCGCGTCGGAGGGAACTCAGGGCTGTGCGCGATGACCTCGTTCGGCAGGTTCGGCGTCGAGGCGATGACCTTGAAGTCCGTCACGGGCCCGGCGTCGCTGCAGCCCGTCGCTTCCAGCGCGGCGCCTTCTTTCGGCTCGGCGGCGAAGGTGGCTCCGACGTCGGCGCTGCCGTCACGCACGGCCTTGCACACCGCCGGGTGGTCGCCCGCGAACGACTCGTTCGAGAACACCTTGTCGGGGTCGAGGCCCTGCTCCTTCATCAGCGCGCGCGGAAACAGGTAGCCAGAGGCCGACAGCTTGCCCACCCACGCCACCTTCTTTCCCTGAAGTCCCTTGAGCGCCTCGACCTTCGAGTCGGCCTTCACGATGAAGACGCTGCGGTAGAACAACCCGCCGTCGCTCGCGCGCATCGCCTTCGAGAGCGCGGTCACGTCGCGGTGCTTCTGCGAGGCCTGCACGAACGCGAGCGGCGTAATCCACGCGAGGTCGACCTTGTTCGTCGCCAGCGCCTCGCTCAGCTCGTCGTACGAAGGGAACAGCTGCACCGTCACCTGCGAGCCCAGCGCCTTCGTCAGGTACGGCTCGATGAGGGCCTTCGCCTTCTGGGCCTGCTCATCACCGTACGGGTGCGACATGCCGAAGGTGAGCGGCTTCTTCGGCGGCGGCGGCACCTTCGAGTCGGCGAAGGCGAGTGAGCACACCGTGACGAGCGCGAGGAGCAGGAGTCGGAACATGGCGCGAACCGTACTCCACCTCGCGGCCACCCCAAGCGCGTTGAGAAACGACGACGCCCGCGCCCACGAAGCAAGTCCGTGGTGCGCGGGCGCGTGAACTGCGGAGAACCGACAGCGCCTTAGAACTGCGCTTCGGCGCCAGCGGTCAGCGCGTAGTCGTACACGCGCAGGGTCGACTTCGGCGGCTGGGTATCGACGTTCAGCAGGAAGCCGATGGTGAGCGACACGCTCTCGGTGATGCGCGTGTTCAGCTTCGTGTTGCTGTTGATGATGAAGCGGCCCGTGGTGGGCGGCAGCATGAAGGGCAGCACTTCGAACTCTTCCGAGAGGCGGAAGTTCTTGTTGAGCGCCCAGCGGAACGTGCCGGCGACGCGCGGCGCGAGAATCCAGATCTCGTAGGGGTTCACGGCGGCCGGCGTGGGGAAGTAGGTGAAGCGCGTCTCGCGACCACCACGGAGCGCGAGGTCGAGGCGCAGGTACGTCTTCTCGAGGTCGCCGTCCTTCTCGTTGAAGACCGTGAAGCTGGCGCCGGCTTCACCGTAGGCTCGCGACTCGATGTTCTTCACGTGGTCGAACTCGGCGCCGGCCAGCGCGAACGCGGCGACGAAGCCTCCGAAGCTGCGGTCACCACGCACCGTCGCAGCGGCGCGGCGGGCCACCGTCTGCGCCACCGTCGTCGAGCCCTCGCTCGTGTCGGAGTTCGTCAGGCCATACGCACCCGTCGCGCGAATGCCGAGCGTCCACAGGTCCCACTTCTTGTCGAGCGCCACCGAGCCCGTGAGGGTGATGGTCTGCGTGTTGCCGCCGAGCAGCGCGAGCCCGAGGCCGGCCGTGCCAGCCCACGAGCTCACCGACGGAGCAGCCGCAGCAGCGGGGGCAGCCGCAGGGGCGGGCGGAGCGATGCGGTCGGCGATGCGCTGGGCCGCGTCGGCTGCCTTCGCAGCAGCTTCAGCGGCCTTCTCGGCAGCGACGGCGGCGCGCTCTGCCGCAGACCTTTCGGCGACGGCCGCATCGGGGGCCTGGGTGAGCAGCACTGCAACGAGGAGCGAAGTCATCATGGTGGGATCTCCCTGCAAGAGTCGGCAGCGCGCCTAGCAATGCGTCGTCCATTGGGGCCACCCTTTTCCACTGAATCGCGTCGGGGGGATCGGCTCGCTCTCATGAAGTGCAAAGTGGCCAACCCCAGTCAGCAGAGGTAAGTGAGCGGTGATGGCGGCGGCGAAGTGGGTTCTCATCGGGTTGTGCACGCTCCTTGGCCTGGGTGCGCTGGCCTTCGGTGTGCTCGGCGGCATGAGCCTGCCCGCTGCGGGAGAGAGAGCGCCCGTCACCGTGTCGCCGGTCGCCCTGCGCCCGTTCCCCTCGAGTGCAGGCGCTGCGACGCCGACACCACCCACGCCGACTCCATCGGCGAGCGACGCGGGCACGCCGGCGCCAGCACCCGCCGTGGTTGATGCAGGTCAGGTGGCTGCACCCGCCCCCGCTGCGAAGCCCGACGCTGGCGCTGCACCGGCTCCCGCCCCTGCGCCAAAGCCCGACGCTGGAGTTGCTGCTGCGCCGAGGCCTCCCCCGCCTCCCCCGCAGCCCGTGGGAGAAGGCCTGCTGAACCTTCGCGCCAGTGACACGGCCGACGTCTTCGTCGACGGCAAGAAGGTGGGCGGCTCGCCGGTCGAAGGCCTCAAGGTTCGCGCCGGCGCGCACAAGGTTCGTTTCGATTGCTACGACGCCGCGGGCAACACCATTCCCGGTACGGCGAAGAGCGTCACCGTTCCCGCCGACGGCGAAGAGTCGCTCGAGTACACCTGCCCGGCGCCTGAGTAGTTCGCTCCACTCACTTCGGCAGCGGCACGACCTGCACCCTGGCAGGGCCCACCATCAGCTCGCCCAGGCCTTCGAAGCGCCTCGGCGTGTCTGGCATCGTCAGCGCGCCAATCACCACGCCCTTGCCATCGAGCGCGTACAGACACACCGACGCGGTGGTGCCCTGCGGCACGAAGACCTCGAGGAACAGTGAGCCGGGCTCGCCGAGCACCTGCTCTGCGAAGCGCTTCGGGTGCTCGGGCACTGGAAGGCAGGGCTCCTGCTGCATCACCACGATGTGCTTCGCGGCGCCCTTCACCGTCGTGGACCAGTTGCCGGCAATCTCCACCTCGGCGTCGGGCCTGAGCGGAATGGCAGCGACGTTCGGAGCCGACTCCGGCAGCTTCGGCTCGACGGGCTTCACGGGCTCGACCTTCACCTCGACCACAGGCTTCGGTTCGTCCTTCTTCGGGCAGGCGAACAGCAGGCAGGCAGCGGCGAGCGCGGGGAGTCGCATGCCTCGCCAGTTAGCACTCACGCCTTCGCGGCTTCGAGCGCCTTCGCGATGACCTCGTCGATGGGCGGGTGGTCGCCTGCGGTTGCTGACGCGTAGCCGTAGACGACTGCGCCACCACGTTTCACCACCAGCACGCCACCCTGCTGCACGGGGTCGCCTTGCGTGCGCCCTTGTCGGAAGCCCGCCTGCATCGCGCGAAGGCCGTACTTGAACACCGCGCCGTCGAGCACCGACAGCCACCCACGCTTGAAGCCGAGGTGCGCGTACGTCTGCCGCTTCGGGTCAGTCCACACGGGCAGCTCGGGAAGCTCCATGAACTGCTGAAAGTCCTTCGCCATCGTCGGCGTGCCATTGCCGATGAAGAAGAGCTTCACGCCTGCCCGTTTCAGCTCGTCTGCTCGTGACCGGAACCCGGCCACCTGCTCGCGGCAGAACATTCAGCCAAAGTGTCGCAGCCACACCAGCACCGCGGGCCCTTCGCTCCAGGCGGACCCGACCGTGACGGGCGCACCATCGACAGTCAGCACCGTGAGTGGGGCAAGGCCTGTGGTGTCGGGTGTCATCTGCGACTCGTTCAATAATGCACCCCACCTGGACCGCCAGGGATTCGTCAGAGCGCTGACGCGTCGGCGTTCCAACCCGCGAATGATCCGATTCGGTCTGCTTCGCGCGCGCTGGCCTGCACGTTGCTCTGGAGGAGGGCGTGAGCAACGAGGGCACCATGGGACGGGACGGACGGGCGGGGGAGCCTCGGAAGCGCGTGAGCCGTGTCGAAGTCGCCGAGCGGTCGATGACGAAGCTGAAGGCCGAGCTCGACCGGCTGAAGAAAGAGAACGAGCGACTGGCGGCGCTGGCGTATCGCGACGCGCTGACGGGCCTGCGCAACCGCCGCTACTTCTCGGAGCGCCTCGGCGAAGAGCTCTGCCGCCTGCGTCGCGCGCGCACCCGTGGGCTCTCGGTCATCTGCATCGACGTGAACGACTTCAAGAAGGTGAACGACACGATGGGCCACGCGGCAGGAGACGCGGCGCTGGTGGCGGTGGGGCGGCTGCTCGAGTCGCTCACGCGCACCTCGGACCTCGTGTGCCGTGTCGGTGGAGACGAGTTCGTGGTGCTGCTGCCCGACACCGATGAAGCGCAGGTCGAGACCGTGCTCGGCCGCATTCGTGAGCACCTGCCCGCGCTCGAAGCAGTGGGCCTCGGTCAGCGTGGCCTGAGCCTGGGCTCGGCGACCTACGAGAAGGGTGACGACGAGCTTCGGCTGCTCACCCGGGCCGACGACGAAATGTACGAGGACAAACGCAGCGGTGGAGCGCACTCCATGGAGGACGCGGTGGTGTCGTACGCGAACGCTGCCTGACGAGACTGGTCGGTTCATCCACTCCTGGGAGGGAAGTGGGCGAGGCCGACAGAGGGACCGGGGCCTGGGGGATGACTCCAGGAAGCCGGGGGAGAAGAGCAGGACGTGATGGGCTGACGCGACCTTTCGCGAGGCGCATCACGGTGGGGAGAGCGGGGCGGGCAGCTGGGAGGGCTGCTCGCCCCCTTTTTTTCGTGGCGCGTGGGCGTGCTGGGCGGCAAGCGACGCGCGTGTCTTCCGACGAGCCACGGCAGCCGTTCCCATCGAGCCAGTGTCACGGCTGCGCGCATCGGCGTGACGTGAAGACGCCGCGCTCGTGGTTCCTGCGCTGCGCGGTGCTCGAGACGAAGTACCCGCCACAGCCCGTGCGTGCGTGCCCGGCGTTCGAGGCTGCGAGTGGAAACCCGCAGCCCTGAGGCGCTGTCAGTTCGGCACCTCTTCGCAGGGAGCAACGACATGGCTGGTGGAATGGACCTGGGCTCGGGCGGCGGCCGGGACAAGAAGCGTTCGCTCGACGCGGCGCTGAACCTCGTGCCCTTCATCGACCTGATGGCGGTGACGGTGGTGTTCCTGATCATGACGGCGGTGTGGACGCAGCTGGGTCGCGTGAAGGCCGCGTCGGCTCCGCAGGGCCCGTGTGAAGGGTGTTCAGCGCCTCAGCCTCAGCTGCAGGTGTCGCTCACGGCGTCGGCGGTGACGATCTCACTCGAGAGCGTGCAGCTCTTCACGGCGCCGCTGGGACGAACGAGCTCGGGTCGCCTCGACGTGAAGGCGCTGCGTGCGTTTCTCGAAGCGTGGAAGGGGCAGAACGAGCAGGCGATCAGCGTGCGGTTGTTTCCAGATGACGACGTGCCCGCGCAAGACGTGGTGCAGCTGATGGATGTGCTGATGGGTGCCGGTCTGCGCGACGTGGCCATCGAGTGAACCCGTGAGACGAAGCCCAAAGCGAGCCTGAGGAGCGGGGGCTCCATCGATGACTGCAGACCCATGTGCCCCGGCGACGTTGGCTCGCGACGGCGAAGTCGAACTGAGAAAATCAGCCCTTGAGCGCTTCGGCGCCCGAGACGATCTCCATCAGCTCCTTCGTGATGAGGGCCTGGCGCGAGCGGTTGTAGAAGAGCGTCAGCGTTCCAATCATGTCGCCGGCGTTCTTCGTCGCGTTCTCCATCGCCGCCATGCGCGCTGCGTGCTCAGCCGCCCAGGACTCGAGGAGCCCGCGGTAGACCTTCACGTTCACGGCCTGAGGCACGAGCTTCTCGAGCACCGCTTGCGGGTTCGGTTCGTACGCGTACTCGCTGCCGGGCTTGTTGCTGCCGTCGGTCTTCGGTTCGAATGGCAGCAGCTGCTGCAGGTTCGGCACCTGCGAGATGGCGCTGACGAACTCGTTGAACAGGAAATACACCGCGTCGACTTCGCCCGAGAGGAACCGGTTGGTGGCCTCGGTCGCGACCATCTCAGCCGCGGCGTACGAGAGCTTCTGGAAGAAGCCCGGGTAGTCCTTGCGAATCGTGTAGCCGCGGCCGCGCAGGAACTCGCTCGCCTTGCGGCCGATGGTGGTGATGCTCACCTCGTGCTGCTTGTTCTCGGCGAGGAACTTCAGCGCGCGGCGCGTGATGTTCGAGTTGAAGCCGCCGGCCAGGCCGCGGTCGGACGACACCACGATGAACTCGATCTTCTTCACGTCGCGGCGGGTCAGCAGCGGGTGCGTGACGGCGCCCGGCTCGGCCTTCGAGATGAGCGCGGTCATCACGGCGTCGAGGGTCGAGGCGTACGGCCGCGAGGCGATGACGTTGTCCTGCGCCTTTCGCAGCTTGGCCGCCGAGACCATCTTCATGGCCTTGGTGATCTGCCGGGTGTTCTTGACCGAGCGAATGCGCTTTCGAATGTCGCGGAGGGACGCCATGGCGAGCGCGCGCTTAAGCAGGGTGGCCGGGGGAGTCAATCATCTCGGCGAGGCGAGGCGAGGCGGCCCCGCGACTGCAGGTGATAGAAGTCATGCGTTCGCTCTCTGATCAGAGCGGGATCGCCCCTCGACTCAGGGGAACGTCACGGCCGCACGAAGCGCACCACGCC
Organism: Archangium gephyra; assembly: GCA_943370055.1. GTDB lineage: Bacteria > Myxococcota > Myxococcia > Myxococcales > Myxococcaceae > Xiheimicrobium > Xiheimicrobium gephyra_A. The sequence continues at coordinate 18,126 of CALRPN020000088.1, read as the reverse complement.
GCCGTCGAGCACGAACGAGAGGAACTCGTCGTTTTCCTGGCCGCGCTGCCAGTCGGGGAAGTGCGTGACGCGCACCCGGCCGTCGTGCCAGTCGAAGACGAACTGGCCTTCGACGGGGGCATCCCACGTGGGCCGGCGGGTGCCCTGAATCGACTGACCGGCGACGCTGAGCCGCTGCGCTGCGACGAGCGGCACCGACGCCACCGAGCCTGCGTCGGCGATGGGGCGGCGATAGACGATGAGCTGGCCGCTGGTGGTCGACTCCCACCACACCTCGCGCTCCAGCCCGGCCGGCTTCGAGCCTGACGTTCCGGGCAGACAGCCACCGTCGGCCGAACACCACCGGTCGTTCACCCAGCCCCAGATGAGGTCGGGCTCGACGACCAACGCGTCGGCGGTCGCCCGGCTCGGGGCCTGAACGAAGCGCAGGCCTGCATCGTCACCCACGAGCGCCAACACGCCACGACGGAAGGTCGAACGCTCATCGGCGAAGCCTTGACCGAGCGTCGCGAACCGCGTCCAGCCCTGGTGGGTCTCCATCGGGCCGCCATCGAGCACGTAGCGCGTCAGCAGAACGCCGCCGTCCTCTGGCCGCTCGGCCCACACCACGTCACCCACCACCTGCGCGAAGGAGTCGTCGAGCCGCACCACCAGCCCGCCATCGAGCTTCACCAGCGTGCCCGAGTCGCGCGTCGGGTCAGGGCAGAGGACGAAGCCCGAGGTCGAGCGCTGCGCGCCGGCGCAGCCTGGCCGCTCGTCGATGAACGGCAGCTTCGTTCCATCCCGCGCGACGAACACCGGCACCTGCGCGATGCCCAGCTGAGGGTCGATGAACACCTTGAGCTCACCCAGGCCCGCCACCTTCGGCGTGAAGAGCACCTGCACCGACGCCACGCCCTCACGCAGGTCGTGGGTGAGCTTCTCGAAGGTGAGCGGCTGGGGCGCCGCGCCCTCGTCCGTCCACGTGCCCGACGCCACGAAGGTGCCCTCTGGCAGGGCGCAGTCCGTTGGCGCGGGGAAGGACATCGTCATGCGCTTGAGCGTGCCTTCGACGCCGAAGGCCACCGTGTCGACCGAGCGGCTCCGGCCGAGCGGACAGGTCGGCGAAGGTGGACAGCCTGTCGCGAACAGCAGCATCAGCAGCAGGCGCTTGCGCATCGAGAGCGGCACGATACGTCAGCGCGGCGCGCCCACGTAGCGCGCAACGACGCGTCCACGGGTCGCTGCGTCTCAGTCCACTGCATCAGGAGCGGTGCGAACGTCAGCGCGGCACGCCCACGTAGCGCGCGACCACCGTGCGATAGAGGTCGCCGACGGTTCGCTGCGTCTCGGCCGGCCACCCGCGCAGCAGGAACGTGTTGGTCACGATGACGAGCGGGGCTCCAGCACGTTCACGCCGCAGCTTCTCGTCGAGCGCCGCCATGCCACCCGTGAAGAGGTAACAGACGAGCACCGCGGCCTTCGAGAGGTCGGCCGTGAGGAAGTTCGCGCGCCGCACCTCGAGGTTGCGCAGGCCCGAGGCGCGCGCGCGCAGGGCGGTGACGAGGAAGGGAAGGGGAGACAGCTCCCACGCCACCACGCGGCGGTTCGGAGCCCGTTTCGCCAGCGCGAGTGACAGCCCGCCCCACCCCGCGCCGAGCTCGTGCAGCTCACCGTCATCGTCGGGCACCAGCTCGAGCATGACCCGTCGAACCTGCGGCGTCGTCGGCATCGGCGAGATGCCCAACCACAGCGTGAAGGCGATGACCGAGAGCGCTGCGAAGGCCAGCAGCCCCACCGATACCAGCGCCACCAGGTCAGCCGTCGTCACCCGAGGCTGTCTACTCCGGCCGGACGCTGGAACGTCTGCCGCAGCTTCATCACGCCCTTCCACGCGAACCACGCGAGCAGGGTGAAGAAGGCGAGGCCCATTACCGGAGCGAAGACGGCCAGCAGGCTGCCGATGACGGCGGCGAGGTCTTCGGCGAGCGAGACGACGGGGCCGCCGGTGCCGAGCGTGGCGGTGTGCACGACCGGCCTCGCGATGGCCTTGGTGGCGTGCACGCTGAACGCGGTGACGAGACCGGCGGCCAGCAACGCGACGGGCGGCACGTCACTGATGGCGCCGCTGCCGGCTGCGAAGACGAGCGCACCAGCTGCGGGGCGAATGAACGTGTGAATCACGTCGTTGACGTGGTCGACCGCGGGAATCTTGTCGACGAGCAGCTCGACGAGGAGCAGCAGCACGGTCACGCCAATCACGACAGGATGGGTGAGAATCTCGAACGGCCCACGAAGCGTGATGACCCCGAAGCGGCCGAGCAGCGAGATGGCGAGCAACGGCACGTAGGCGTTGAGGCCGGCTGAGCCTGCGAGACCGAAGCCAGTGAGGAGCTGGGTGACGAGCACGAGTCACACGACGAGCAACCATTGGATCCATTGCGTGTGAGACCGTGTGCGCCGCGAACGCCGTGAATGCTCCCGAGTTTCCGTGGTACTGCAACGGAGTGGTCCTTGCCGGCCGTCACGTTCGCGGAGTCTTGTACGTGGACTACGTCCGCATGCTGCGTCGCCAGTTGCCGACGTGGCGCTCGGTGTTGAGCGAGTCCGACGCGGCGCTCGTTGGCGGTCAGGTCGACGTCGACGCATGGTACCCGATGCAGCAGTTCGAGCGGCTGGGCCTCGCGATTCTCGAGCACGTGGTGCGGGGCGAGCACGACTCCATTCGGCTGTGGGGCCGCCAGCAGGTGCAGGCGATTCTCGCGTTCCTGCCGATGCTCAAGACCGACGACGACCCCCGCGAGTCGGTGATGCGGTTTCAGAACTTCCTCTCGAGCCTGTTCGACTTCGAGGCGGTGCTGCTCGATTCGGTCGACGACGAAGACGCTGTGCTGCGCGTCGACTACGGCATGGCCGCGAAGGCCGAAGAGGCCGCGACCTGGCAGACGGTTGGCTTCTTCGAAGAGCTCGTCACGGCCGCGGGAGGCCGCGAAGCGACGGGCCGGCTGCGCAGCCGCTCGTGGTTGCCGAACGAGCCGCCCACCACCTTCGCCGTCACCTGGACGATGGGGGTGCCGAGCCCGCGGCCCTTCCTCGCGAGGCCGCGCGTGCTGGTGGTCGACGACGAGCCGCTGGTGGCGCGTGGGCTCGCGAGAATGCTCGCGCAGGTCGCTGAGGTGACCCACGCCGTCGACGCGCCCGAGGCCGTGAAGCTGCTCGAGACGCGTGAGTTCGACGCCGTGCTCTCCGACTTCGCGATGCCGGGCCGCCATGGCCTGTCGTTGCTCGAAGAGGTGGCGACGCGGTGGCCGATGGTGAAGCGCGTGCTGCACTCTGGCGCGATGCCGCACGAGGCCACGGGGGCGCTCCAGAAGGGCGTCGTGCACGAGCTCATCGAGAAGCCGGCTCCGCGCGACGTGCTGGTGCGCGCCGTCGCCACGCCGCCGCGACGTTAGTCGCGCACCTTGAACTGCGAGACGAGTGACCCGAGGTGGTCGCTCTGCTGCTTGAGCGACTCGGCCACCGACGAGCTCTCTTCGGCGGTCGCCGCGTTGCTCTGCATGGCCTCGTCGATGCGGGCGACCGCCTCGGTCAGGGTCGCGATCTGCACGGCCTGCTGCTCACTGTGCGTCGCCAGCCCCGTGATGCGCGCCGAGATCTCACGCACCGACGAACCGATGGTGGCCAGGCTCCTGCCGCTGGTGCCGATGACCTCCTGCAGCTCGGTCGCGCGCGACTCGCTCTCGGCGACCAGCGCCCGAATCTGCACCGTCGCTTTGCGCGTGCGGAACGCCAGCGAGCGCACCTCTTCGGCGACGACGCCGAAGCTCTTTCCGTGTTCGCCCGCCCGCGCCGCTTCGACGCCGGCGTTCAGCGCGAGCAGGTTCGTCTGAAAGGCGATCTCCTCGACCATCGTGACGATCTCGGCGATGTGCTTCGACGACTCCATCACGCCGCGCATGGCCTCGGCCGAGCGGTCGACCAGGCGGCCGCTCTCTTCCGCGAGCTTCGAGCTGTCGAGGGCACGAGCGCTCAGCTGAACTGCTTCAGCCGAGGTCTCCTTCGCGCTGCGGGTCAGGTCGGTGATGGTGGCGCTCACCTCCTGCGTGTTCGACGCCTGCTGTTGGAGCAGCAGCGAGACACTGCCGTTGCCCTTCGCGAGCTCCTTCGCGCCCACCTCGACGCCCTGTGCCGACTGCTTGATGTCGAGCACCAGCCCGTGAATGCGCTCGAGCAGCGCGTCGAACGAGCGCCCCAGCTTGCCGACCTCGTCGGTGCGCTGAATGTCGAGCCGACGCGTGAGGTCGCCTTCGCCGTTGGCGATCTCGGCGATGCGGCCTTCGACCTCGAGCACCCGCGCCCGCTTCAGGAAGATGCCGATGGGCCCGAGGATGATGGCCAGCGCCAGCACCGCGAGCGCGCCGAGCTGAATGAGGAAACGAACGAGCTCTTCGTGTTCTGCAGCAGCGATGGCGGCAGGCTCGAAGCGGTAGACGAGCACCCAGGGGCTCTCGTCACGAACGGCCAGCGTGACCTGGTGCAGGCTGTCGTCGCTCGCGTGCTCGACGAAGGCCTTCGCGGTCGAGACGAACTCGGCGTCACGGCGGTCGCCGACCCAGGTGCCCCGTCGTGGATTTCCCAGGACGAAGTTCGACGGGTGCGAAGGCATGGCCCACTTGTTCCGCTGCGCTTCGGCCTTGTCTTCGTCGGTGATGATGAGCCTCGGAACATTCAGCAGCAGCGCCTCGAGCACGTTGGTGCGGAACACGGCCGACACCAGCCCGTTGAACTTCCCTTTCTCGTCGAAGAGCGGCGCCGAGTAGAGCAGGCCCTGCGCGTCGCGTTCGTCTCCCGCGCGCTTCGAGGTGTACTGCGCGTTGTCGCAGGTGCGCATGATGGGGCTCACCACGGCCGGCAGGTCGTCGAGCGTCGAGATGCCTGACAGCGAAGGCGCCTTCGCCCGCAGCGCTGCCAGCTGTCGCGGGTAGTACGAGTACTCGGCCTCCTCGCTCTCTTCGGGCTCGTCGGCGTCGTGCGCCTCGACCTCCCCGTTCTCCACGTGCCGCGCCTCGGGCGCGACGATGACGGTGTCGTACATGCGAAAGGGGACCTCACCCTTCTCGGGCGCGAAGCCGTCCATCACCAGGTACACCTCCGACACGCTCACGTTCGCCGCGAGGTTGTTGAAGAGCTGCTGCACGGTGCGGTCGCCCTCGACGGGGAAACGACGGCTCTCGACCACGTCTTCGCGCTCGTTCGTTCGGTTGCCCGTCGAGATGCCACGCACGCTCGGGAGCAAGCCGATGGTGCGCACCGTCTGGTAGCTGAGCGTGAAGAAGCGCTCGACGGTCTGACGGCGCGGCTCGAACTGCGTCGCGAGCAGGCGCTCCTTCGTGGCCCGCACGGCTTCGGCGCGAGCGCGGCGGTAGTTCACCGTCAGGACGACCGCGAGCACCACCGTGACGCCGATCGCCACCCACACCGGCCAGGACGACACGCGAACCTGATGCGGATCAGGTGGCTGGGAAGGCAGTTGCTCGAAGTCAGAATCGGAGGCCATGCGCACCGACAGCAGCAACCGACATGCCGTGAGGCGATCACGACCGGTTCTTCCCACGGGGCAGGGGTCGGCGTGACTGCGCGTCAGGAGCCTGTCGCGAGCAGTCGATGATCTGACGGCGATGAGCGCCCGAGGGCTCGGTCACGGGTTCGGGCAACCGACCACCTTCAGCGGCGTGTAGTCCGAGACCTTCAGGCGATAGACGTCGAGGGCCGCCGCTTCGAGCGAGCTCCGTTCCTCCGCGGGCAGCTCGGCGAGGGGCACCTTCGAGAGAATGAACGCGCCGTAGTCGTGCCGCTCTCCCGACGAGACCGAGCAGACGTACACCAGCATCGAGTTCGCGAACCGATGCGTGAAGTGCCAGCGCTCGCTGTAGCCAGCGTAGTTTTCGTAGACGAGCTGCATGACGCCGCCGTCGGTGCGGCTGAACTTTCCCTCGTTCTTCGCGATGCGCATCTCGCCCTTGCGCGTGAGCGGCACCGAGTTCTGCGCGCGCACCTCGGTGGTGCCCAGGTCAGTGAGGATGAATCGCTGGCAGTCATCGAAGAGCACGTAGTCGGGGCCCTTGATGCCGGCGACCCACCAGGTGCCGTCGACGCCCTCGAGCGGAACCGCGGGAGCCGACGGCGCTCCACACGCAGGCAGTGACGAGAAGTCGATGCGAAGGCACTGGTTGCGCAGCCCGCAGTCGAGAAAGGCGTTCGCTTTCGGTGATTGAAAGTACGCCCCGCAGAAGGTCGGGCACTTCATCGGCTCGCCGTTGCACTCCTGAATGCAGGTGAGCCAGGCGCTGCACTCGGGGTCCCTGGCGCACGCCACCACGTCGCCCGTGCAGCGAAGGCCGAGACAACGAAGCGCGGTCGACGGGTCGCCTGGAGCTCCGAACCACGCTCCGAAGACCGCCCAGCCCACGCCGGAGCCGACCAGCACTGCGAGGAGCACCATCAGCTTTCGCCGCATGTCGACCCTCTACCGCCGGGCCGAATCGAAAGCAGCGGATGCCGCGTTCAGCGCTTGCCGGGCGTCAACACGAGCGGCACTTCGAGCTCCTGCTCGCTGCCCAGCGGTGAGAGCACGAGCGACTTCGCCGTCGTCTTCAGGCACGTGACGGACTCGCGGGAGATGGGGTCGCCCTTCACGTCAGCGCGCTTCACGCCGCCCTTCGCGTTCACCACCAGCACGAGGTCGACGGTGCCAGACGCGCTCGGGTTCGCCTTGAGCCACTTCTCGTAGCAGGCGCGCAGCTTGGGCGTCTGACGCCTCAGGTCTTCCATCACGCGAGCCAGTGCACGCGCATCGGGCTCGGGTGCTTCGACTTCCCGCTCCACGACTTCGGGCGCCATCGTGAAGAGAAACGGCTGGCCACCGGTGAGGTCGATGAAGCGCTCCTGCATCGGCTTGCCAGGCGGCGTCACCTGCACCTTGTGCCTGCCCGCCTCGAGCATGAACGAGAAGGGCGTCGTGCCATACGAGAGGTCATCGACCGAGAGCAGCGTGCCCTCGGGCAGGGCGCCCAGGTCGAGCTTCGAGGCCGGAGCCTTGGGTGCAGCGGGCGGCTTCCACGACGAGACGGGCTCGGTCACGCCCTGGTCGAGCGCGGTGCCATCGGCCCAGCGAACGCGCGCCGGCGACTTCACGACCCTGCGCTGCGAGGAGCCCTCGTCGAACAGCGTCACCTCACCCGAGGCCACGTCGAGCACGACCTCGGCGGCGGTGCGCTCGACCCGGAACGCGGCGTCGACGGCCATCACACGGCGTGAACCGGCGAGCACCTCGACGTCACCGAGCGCGCCAATGGAGCCAGCGCCCAGCACCACCATCGCCTGCCCACCGACCGCGAACGAGCCTTCAGCTTCGAGCACCACCCGAGCGCCTGACATCGTCGCCAGCACCACGCGCGAGGCCGACAGCGCGGTGCCCGTCGTCACTTCATCGGCGGCGGCCAGCGGCTTCCACTCGGCTTCACCGCTGCGAACCTTCGCGTCGGCCGAAGCGAACGTCGCCGTCATCGGCGAGAACGTCTTCGGCGTCGGGCGCTGGACGGTCGCGACAGGAATCGGCTGCTCCGTCACCGGCGTCTTCCACGGCGCGACGACGAAGAGCGCGACGGCCGCCGCGAGCCCGAGGGGGAGCGCGAACTTGAGCCACGCAGGCCACGGCGTCGGCAGGCCTTCTTCGACCTGCTCCATCAACCGCGCCTCGACGCGACGAAACGCCATGTCCGAGAGCGTGTACGGCGTGAGCCCCTTCAGCATCGCCTGACGGCCCTTCGCGAGCTTCACGGCGCGGCGGCAGTCGGGGCAGCCGGCGAGGTGACCGTCGAGCGTGGCGTCGGTCTTGCCGCTGGCGACGAGGTCGAACTGTTCATCGGAGAGGTGGGAACTCATGCGTCACCTCCATCGAAGAACTCCGAGAGCGCCGGGTCGTCTTTGGCGAGCGCTTCGAGCTCGCGGCGTGCGTAGAAGAGGCGCGTGCGCACGGTGAGAATGTTGGTGTCGAGCACCTGCGCGATGGTCTGCGCGTCGACGCCCTGCAGGTCGTGCATGACGAGCACAGCGCGCTTCTTGGGCGAGAGCTGCTCGAGCAGCACCTCGACGCGGGCCTGACGCTCGGCCGAGAGCGAGACGTCTTCGGGGCGCGGGCGTTCATCGACCTGCTCCGGCACGTCTTCGACGATGTCGAGGCGGCTGCGGGTGTGCTTGCGGCGCGACTTCATCGCGACGTGCACCGTCACCCGATACAGCCAGGTGGTGAAGGCGCTCTTGCCCTCGAAGCGTTTGATGCTGCGGAACACCTCGATGAAGACGTCCTGCAGCACGTCTTCGAGGTCGGAGCGCGGCACCAGAAACGCCAGCTGCCGGCTGACCTGCCGTTGATGTTGAGCGTACAGCTCCCGGAAGGCCGAGACGTCGCCGGCCTTCGCCCGATCGACGAGGCTCGCTCCCATCGCTTCCCGCATCCGGGGCGCCTGTACTGCCACGGTCCCCTGAGTGTCCAGCCACACCATGACAATGGGTTCCCAGCGCCCACCGCCTCATTCATGACGATGGACTGTCTGGATGGCGTTCAAACCAACGGAGTGAAGACGGGAGGTTGCATCAGGGGTGCGCCTCTGCGATGGCGCCGCCGCAGTGACGTCCTCCACTCCCACGCTCAGCGTCGGCCGCACGCTCTTCCGGCTCCGGAGCCTGACGCCAGTGCCCGTCATCATCGTCTGTGGCTGGGCGCTCTTCGCGAGCCGCGGCGTTCCCGGTCCGGGCGGCGCGAACGTCGACCTCGCCTTCGACGTGCTGGGGCTCTTCCTCGCGACGGTGGGCCAGACCCTGCGCTTCTACGTGCTGGGCTGGGTGCCTGAGGGCACGAGCGGCCAGAACCTCTCGATTCAGGCGTCGACGCTCAACACCACCGGTCCCTACGCGTACGTGCGCAACCCGCTCTACGTGGGCAACCTCGGCATCGTGCTGGGCCTGTGCTGCATCGCGCACGACCCCTGGGTGTACGGCCTCGCGCTGGGGTTCTTCTTCGGTGAGTACTTCTTCATCATTCGCGCAGAGGAGGACTTCCTGCGCTCGAAGTTCGGCGCCGCGTTCGACGAGTTCTGCAAGACGGTGCCGCGCTGGGTGCCGCGACTGTCGGCCGCGAAGCAGGGCGCGCTGCGCTCGGGTAGCTTCGACTGGCGGCGCGCGCTGAAGAAGGAGATCAACCCGTTCTCGGCCTGGGTGCTCGGCGCGGTCGGCCTCTTCGGCTGGGAGCAGTACGCGCGTGGTGGCCTGGGGACGGGCCTGCTCGCGTCGCTGGTCTCAATCGCCGCCATCGTCCTCATGTCGTTGCTCAGCGTGAAGGCCTGGAAGAAGGGTTGGCTGTTCTCATGAAGCGGCCTGCGCCGAAGTCGAAGTCGTCGCCGAAGTCGAAGCCCACGCGCCCACCGAAGAAGGGCCCGAAGCACGCCGCCCGCGCGTCACGCAGCGAGGGTCATGACGACGAATTGCAGCGCCGCTTCGATGGCCGCAAAGAGCTCGACGCGTTGCTGACGAAGTCGGGCGCGCTCGGAGACGTGGAAGACGTGGTGCAGGCGTTCCGTGACGCGGTCGCCAAAGAGGTCCCTCCGCAGCCGGTCATCATGGCGCTGTGGGAAGACGAGCCGCGCTTCGAGTCTCCCGACGACGCCGAGCAGCTCTTCTCGAACCTGCTGGGCCTGTACGAGCTCGTCGCCTCGGGCCAGCCGTTCGACCTGGGCGCGGGCATGAAGGTGGAGCGCACCAAGAAGCAGCGCGCGCCCGCGCCGTCGCCGCTCGAAGGTGCACCCGACAGTGAGTGGCTCGAGTCGGCGTGGCGCTACCTCGACGACGCGCCCCGGGAGCGTGAGCGCCTCGGCCATGGCTTCGACAATCGGCAGGACTCGTTGGTGAGCGTCATCGACGGGTCGGGGCTCTCGGACGCCGGCTTCGCCTTCGTGCGCGAGCTCTGCTTCGAGGTGTTCGCGATGCTCGAGCTGGGCGGCCTGCACCTGGGGTCAGTGGAGGAAGAAGACGTTCCCGCCGAGCCCCTCGAGACCCTGCCAGACGCGCTGGTGCGGTGGGTCGATGATGGGCTCGTGGAGGCCGAAGAGGCCGACGAACAGCCCCTGCCCGAAGAGGAGCACCCCGACGTTCGCGACCTCACCTTGAGGCTCCTGAGCGCGTTGTGGGGGCTTCAGAAGCCTCGTTGACTTGACGGTCAACCCTGCCCTGAACGACCATACGGGTCCTCGAGGCGCCGCTCGGGCATCAGTTCGCCCGGAACAGCGCGCGCCCCTTCAGGAGTCACCAGCGTATGGCGGGGAAAGACCGCGACGACGAGACAGGTATCAGCGGGAAGCGGAAGAAGACGTGGCGCGAGCTGGATGCTCAGCGTGGCAGCAAGTCCAAGTACAGCTCCCGCCAGGACGACGCCGGCCAGCAGCGCATCGAGCGCTCGGCCAGCTACGAGAAATACAAGAAGGCGGCTGACTCACTGTTCTCGGGTGGAGAGCTGCCCAAGGGCCTCGCCGAGACCTTCGACCCCGAGGGCAAGCGCAAGGCCCAGAAGGAGGCGATGCAGAAGGTGAGCGAGGCTCCGGACCGCAAGGCGTGGGTCGAGCGCGTCGTCGCCTTCCTCGCCGAGTACCCCGAGCTGCCGGAAGACACGTACTTCCTCGACTCGCTGCTCGACCACCCGAAGGACCGCATCGTCGACAAGGCGCTCGGCAAGCTCGAGGCGCTGCAGCGTGATGGGCGCCTCCAGCGAGACAAGGCGCCCAAGAGCCTGCAGCAGCGCCTGCGCACGCTCGAGATGACCTCGATGGACCCTGATGTTCAGGCACGCGCCAAGGTGCTGCGCGCCACCATCATGTGAGTTGAAGCGGAGTCGGTGGGGCGCTCAGCCCTCGCCGGGCTCCGCGTCTGGGTAGTGCTTCTCGAGGCAGTCCTGACAGAGGGCGTGGCTGAACTTCGCGCTCGAGTGCTGCTCGATGTACGTCTCGACGCGCTCCCAGATCTGCTCCTGGCTGCGAATGCGTTTGCAGTGCATGCAGATGGGGATCATGCCCTGCAGCTCTTGAACGTGAGCCTTCTCTTCCTGCAGCCGGTTGATCTGCTCGGCGAGTGACTGCTCGAGCTTCAAGACGCGCTCACCGACGCGCAGCCGTGCCCGCATCTCTTCCGGGTCGACCGGCTTCGAGATGAAGTCGTCAGCGCCTGCCGACAAACCAGCCACCACGTCTGACTTCGACGACCTCGCGGTGACGAGCAGCAGATACGTGTACGAGCCCGACTGCCGCGCGCGAACCTTCTCGCAAATCTGCGGGCCATCGAAGCCCGGCATCTGCCAGTCGAGCAGCGCGAGGGCCGGAGGACGTGGCCCACAGAGCACTTCCCAGGCACGGGTGCCGTCTTCGACCGCGAGCACGTCGTAGCCGAAGCGGGTCAAAGTCGACGTCAACAACAAGCGGGTGACCGCCTCGTCTTCAGCGACGAGCACGCGGGGCCGGGCTGTTGCGATGGCTGCGGCTGCGCTCACGGCTGCTCCACTATGCATGTCACGATCCAGATCGGAGTCTGACTCCAGATTGCCCTGATTGCGCAAGGAGATGCGCATCCCAGAAGGGTGGCTTCCAACACACGGCCGTTTCGGTCTGGCGGAGTGTGTGAAGCTCTGGGCACCCATGCACTGCTCGCACTGCAATCGGCAGCGGCCGCCCGGCACGAAGTTCTGCGTGCTGTGTGGCAGCGCCCTCGTCGCTCGCGATGAGGCCGAAATTCGTGAAGAGCTCTCACGGGTTGAATGGCTTCTGGGCGAACTGCCCCGGTGGGATGTGACGTTGGTGAGCCGTGCAGACGCGAAGCGGTTGGCTCTGTTCTACGAGCAGCAGCTCGAGTGGATGCGCGCCGAATTGTCAGGGGTCAGCCAGACCCCGAGCGTCAGTCCCATGACGTCGCCCGTCAGCGAAGTCGCAGCTGCGATCAGCGCGCCAGCTCCAGAACTCGTCGAGCAGCCGTCGACGACCGAAACCCTTGCGCCACCGGAACAGCTGATTGCGTCGTCCGAGGTGGTTCCCGAGGTTGTCCCTGAGTCGGAAGTTCGGGTGCTGCCCCCACTGAGTCAGCGCCGCACCCTGCCCAGTGAGCACCCGCTCGAAGCGCGTGAGCCCGACGCTCCGGAAGTGGTGGTGGTGCAAGAGGCCTCAGCCTGGTCGCGTGTGTGGAAGCCGTTCCTCACCGACTCGGTTGGCTGGTTCGTCGGTGGGTTTCTGATTCTGGCGGGCGTGTACTGGCTCGTCGCCGACGCGTGGGACGGCATGACGTCGTTGATCCGCGCCGCCACGGTGTTCGGTCTCGCGGCCGGGTGGACGCTCGCGTTCTTCGCGTGGTCGAAGTTCCTGTTGCGGCGTGAGGTCACCGCGCCTGCGGGGCGAATGCTCGAGCGCTTGTCGGCTGCGATGGCGCCGCTGGCGACCGTGGCCATCAACCCGACGACGGGCTCGACGCAGACCGCGAGCCTCATGCACGACGCGCCGCTCGTCTTCTGGCCGTTGGTGCTTGGGTGGTCAGCAGTCTCGGGGTGGCTCGCCTTCCGCGCGACGAAGCGGGTCGACGACCGTGGAGCGCTGCCCCTCGGCGCGGCCTTCGCGCTCGCGGCGACGATGATGGGCACGGCGCCGATGCTGACGGGGTTGGGCGTGCACGCGACGTGGCTCTCGGTGTTGCCGGTCGCGCTCGCGGCGTGGGCGTTCTCGTACGGGCCGCGGCAGGAGCCGAGCGCCAACCAGTTCCTCGTGGCGGCGTTCGCGTGGCCGGTGACGTTGTTCGTCGCGCGGCTCGAGGTCGCCCTCGTGATGGCGGGCGTTCCGCTGACGTTGACGCTGCTCGCGCCGGTGCTCGCGGCGGGCGTCGCCTCGGTGCGCTGGCTGCAGAAGCGCCCGGAGCGCGCGGCCGATGCCTGGGCGGTGCTCGTGGTGATGCTGCAGGTCGGGCTGCTGTTCGCCTCCATCGACCTGTTCACGCCGAAGCCCGCGTTCGTGGTGACGGCGCTCATCGGGGCCGTGACGGCGTGGTCGTTCTCGCGCGAGCGCGTCTCGCTCAACTCCGCGCGCTGGCTGCCGGTCGCGTACGTGTTCGCGTACCTCGCGTACCAGCGCATCGATCAGATCGTCCCGCCCGCGGTGCGTGAGGCGTTCAATCAGCTCAAGGCGTCGCTCGGCTATTCGACGGCGCCGATGCCGGCCAGCTACGGCTCGGTGTACGCGGCGCTCTTCGTCATCGGCGTCGGCGTGCTCGCGTCGGTGTGGGCGCGCTCGAAGCACACGATGACGCAGCGTGAAGGCTCGGTGCTGCTCGACACGACGGCGGTCGCTTCGGGGCTGTCGTCGCTGCTCGCCATCGCGTCGCTGCAGACCGATGCCCGGCCGGCCCTCATCGCGACGCCGCTGCTCGCCGTGGCGACGTTGTTGTTCGCGCTGCGCTCGGGGCGACTCGCGCTCACCCTCGCCGGCACGCTCGGAGCCCTCTGTGCGGCGGCCGCGCTGGGAGTCGGTCTGGAAGCGCCGGTCTGGGCCGGGGTCATCGCCGTCGTGCTCGCGGGTGCTTCGATTCCCGCGCTTGGTGCGCACCGCGTGACGCTCTCGCTCGGCGCGGGGCTGCTCGGCCTCTCGGGGCTGGCGGTGGGGCTGCTCGTGGCACCTTCGTTCGGCGCGACGATGACGGTGGGCCTGTCGTCGCTGGCGCTGCTCGCGGTCGCGCGCAACCTCGACGTCGAAGAGTTGCTCGACCTCTCGTGGGCGGGGCCGGTGCTGACGGTGGTGGCCGCGTCCCGATGGCTCGCGCCGTCGTACGCGCCGATGGTGCTCGCTGGCTTCACGGCGATGGGCGCTGGGCTCTCGTTGCTCGGTGGCCGCTGGAAGAGCACGCGCTCGCTGATGGTGGTTGGCGCGTTGAGCGCGGTGGTCTGGCACTTCCTCGTTCCCACGACCGCGTTGTGGCCAGGCGTGACGATGTTGCTCGCGGCGTTGACGTTGCTCCTCGCCTCGCGCACGGAAGAGGGAGTCTCGGTCGCCCTCGAGACGGGTGCCTCGACGCTCGCGCTCGCGACGTTGCTGCCGCAGTTCGTGTTCCCCTGGCCCTCTCCGCTCGTGCCGCAGGTCGTGGCAGGCGCGCTGGTGGCCTTCGCCTCGGTGTGGAGCGTGCTGCGTGGCCGCTCGTTCCGCGTGTCGTGGATCTCGGCTGTCGCGGTGGTGATGACGCTCACCTGCTGCGTGGAGGCACGAGGCGAGACCCTCGTCGTCGCGGCCGTCATCGCGTTGCTGGCGACGCCTGCGCTGCTCGCTGCCGTCACCGTGCCGCTGGCGTCGCTGCTCGTGGCGTTCTTCTCGACGCTCCACCTGCCTGACGAGCAGCTGCCGCTCATCTTCTCGGCCCACGCACTCGTGCTCGCGGCCCTGGCGTTGCTCGACCGGAGCGCATGGGCGCGGCGCACCCTGCTGAACGCGCAAGCGCCGTCGGGCTCGACCCTTCGATGGGCGTTGGTGGCGTGGCCTGCGGCCGTCATGAGTGCGCTGTGGCTGGTGCCTGCGCTCGCGATGCGCCCCACCTTCGACTGGTTGCCGACGGCGGTTGCGTTGGTGGCGCCGGTGCTCTGGTCGTTCGGGCTCGAGCGGCGTGGTGCGCGGCTGTTCTCGGTCGCGCTCGTCTCGGCGACGGTGTGGTGGGTGGGTGGCGCGTTCCTGCTCGTCGCGCCCGTCGTCGCGGTGGCCATGGCCTTCACGCTGCGCTCGGGCCAGAAGACCCGCGACCTCGTGCTCGACCGCCTCACGGTCGCCGTCATCGGGACCGCAGCGGTCGTCAGCGCAATGGTGAGCGTCGAGGCCCACGCCGCGTCATCCGTCTTCATCGCGTGGAGCGTCGCGCTGTTGGTGCTGCCGGCCGGCGCGCTCGCGGTGCGGCTCGTGCTCGCGGCCGTCGTGGTGGTGCTCGCGCCTTCGTTGCTCGTCGCTGGAGTCTCGGTCGGTGTGCTCATCGCGATTGGCTTCGCGCTCCGTCACCTGCCCGAGCTCTCCGCTCGTCTGCTCGGCGCGCGCTCGGTGGAGTTCGCGCAGGCCGTCGCGTCGTTCTCGGCGGTGTCGCTCGCGGTCGCCATCTTCGTCCGTGAGCCCTCGATGCAGACCCAGGCCCTCATCGTGGGCTCGCTGCTCTCGGCCGCGTTGCTGCTGGGCTTCAGCGTGCTGCTGCCCATCGCGATGCTCGTGGGCGCGGTCGACTTCCACCTCGCCGAGCGGGGCCACCTCGACGCCCTGTACCCGTTCGCGCCGTGGCTCGCGACGGCTGCTGCTGGGCTCGCGGTGGTGCTGCGTCGCGGCTTTGCGCTCGAGGCAGTGGAAGAGGTGTGGGACCGCATCGGCACGGCAGGGAAGGGCCTCGACCTCTCGTTGTGGGCGGGAGCCGCGCTGCTCGTCTGCTGCTCGTTCGCCTCGCCGTCGTTGCTGTGGCTCGTGCCTGCGCTGGTCCTGCTCGTCACGCCGAAGCCGCTGGAGTCGGTGTTCGCCGTCACGCTCATCGCCGGCACGCTGATGCTGAAGCTGCCGACGCTCGAGGGCAGCGTGTACCTCGCGGCGTTCGGTGCGGCGCTGGCGTGGTTCGGCGCGCTGCGTGACTCCGAGGCGTCGCAGACGCGGCTGCACCTGGGCTGGGTGCTGGTGCTGGCCTCGCTCGGGTTCTCGGCCGACCTGCACGCGTGGCAGATGCCCGTGTGCTGGACGCTCGCGGCCGTCACCTCGTGGGCGGTGGTGCGCACCGTTCCCTGGCTGCGGTGGGTCGGCTGGGCGGGCGTGTGGGCCGCGTCACATGCCGTGCTCGCGTGGGCAGGCCTCGCGTTGTCCACGGGCGCGCCGAAGGAGCTCATTCTTCCCTGGTTCGCGCTCGCCTCCATTCTCGTCGCGCTGCGTCCTGCGCTCACGCCGTCGATTCCTCAGCACGCGCGCATCGGGCTGGTGCTTCGTGGCATCGCCATCACCGAGCTGTCGGCTGGCATGCTCCTCTGCCCCGGTGGGTATGGACGTGAGGCCATCGCGGTGGTGCTGGCCGCGGGGCTGTCGCTCTGGCTCGCGTGGCGTGAAGCGAAAGAAGACGAGCCGCGGGGTGTGTGGCTGGGAACGCTCGCGCTGACGACGGGCTTCGTGCTGACGCGCGTGCTCGCGGGTGGAGACGTGGGGCTCGTCGAGTCCATCGCCGCGCTGGTGGTGGCGGGTGCGGCGTCGTTGCTCGCGTCGCGGTTGCCCGACTCGTTGCCGAAGGTGACGAAGGCGCTGACGAGCGTGGCGACGTGGTGGCCGGTGTTGGGCCTCGTGACCGCGCCGTGGAGCAGCCCGACGTCGGTGGCGGTGCTGCTCGTCGCGTTCGCGGTGCACTACACGTTGCTCGCGCAGCAGGAGGGCCTCAAGCCGCTCGCGTCGGTGTTGTCGGCGGTGGCCTTCAACGGCGCGGTGCTGACGATGTGGTTCGGCTCGGGCTGGGGCGAGGCGCAGTACGTGCTCGTGCCGATGGGGTTGTCAGGGCTCGTGCTGGTGCAGGTCTTCTCGAAGGAGCTCGGCGACGCGTGGTCGGCTCGACTCCGCGCCGTCGCGGTGGGCCTCGTCTATGCCGCGGCCGCGTTCCGTCCGCTCGCCATCGACGCCCCGTGGGCGTTCTTCCTCTGTGTCGCGCTGTGCGTCGCGGGCGTGGGGGCGGGCATCGCGCTCAAGGTTCGCAGCTTCGTGACGCTGGGCTCGGTGTTCCTGGTGACGACGGTGGTGGCGACGCTCGTGCGGTGGGGCGTGCGTGAGCCCCGCCTGGGAGCTCTCTTCCTCTCCGGCCTCGGCCTCGCCGTGGTGGCCTTCATGGTGGTGGTGACGACGAAGAAGGCCGAGCTGCTCGAGCGCTACAAGCGGGTGCGGGGCGCGCTGGAGCGCTGGGACGCCTGAACAGCATGGTGCCCTCCTGTCGCCTCGACGCCACAGGCGAGGGGGACTGTGCTCACCACTTCCGTTCGGCGAGAACCGCACAGCGGATAGACGAAACGGGCATGGTTGATGCTGCGCTTCGTGGAAATGCAACGGCACCTTCTCGTCCTTGCGCTCGCCAGTGCGTGCGGCAGATCTCCGCTCGGTTCGCTCGAGACCTCCACCGAAGCAGCGCGGTGCCAACCACTTCGCCTCGCTGAACCGAGCGCGCTCGCTGCGTCGCCGCGACCGGACCGCGATGCCGAGCTCCTCGCGCTCTTCCTTTCGCCCTCTCGCGCGTTCGTCATCGACGATGAGACCTATGCGCGGGCCGTGCGCGACGTCACGTCGCTTCGCGCGCTTGGGCGCAGCTTCGTGTTCCAGGCTCCGTGGGTCGATGAGCTCGAGGTTGAATTCGATACCGAGGGCTTCGCGCAGGTTGCAGCAGGGAAATACGAGGCCTGGGATTGTCTCAACGAGGGGTATCGCGCTCGGCCTGGTCGTACCTTCGCCGCGTCGCGAGGAGGAACGGTCATGCTCCAGGTCGAACCGCGTCTTCGATTGCCTCGTCTCGCGGAGGAGTACGAGCAGCTTCCCCACGTGCTGGCTGCTCGCGTCTCGGGCGTGCCCGCGGAGGAGGAACACAACCCGAGAATCTGCCTCGACGCTGCTCCTGACGGGACCTGGCTCTGGCTGGGAGAGAACTGGCAGAACAACTACCAGACGGCGTTCCGCTTCTCACTCGAGACTCGACCGGACCACAGCGGCACCGTGTGGAGCTCGACCGCGTCAACCGCACCGGCTGCGTGGGCGGAGGCAATGTCGAGGTGTGAGGCGCGCGCCAACTGAAACACCATCACCTGCGGCCTTCGAGCGTGTGACGACGTCTCGTGAGGCTCAACAGAGCGAGCAGCAACAACCCCATCGCTGACGACGCGCCAGGAACTCCGCAGCCACAGACCGACACGAAGATGGGCGACTCCGGCTGTCCCGCATCGACTCCATCGATGACACCTGCATCGGCGACTCCCGCATCGATGACACCCGCATCGGCAACTCCCGCATCGACGACTCCCGCATCGGCGACTCCCGCATCGGCGAC
>CALRPN020000087.1:0-31011 GCA_943370055.1 Archangium gephyra | reverse complement strand
GTGCGGCCGTTGCCGTCGTCACCGCCCTGCTCGTCTCGCTCGCCGGCATCTACGTCGGCATGAAGACGACCCTGCTCGTCTCGGCCACCACGCTGATGAGCGGCCACGTCAACGTCGCCGGCTTCTACAAGTCGACCGCGAGCTCGTCGGCGCCGATCGTCACGCAGTACAAGAAGCTGCGGGAGATCGTGCAGCGCGACGTGAAGGACCTCGACTACGTCGTTCAGCGCGGCCGTGGTTGGGCGAAGCTCATCAGCGACACGGGCTCGATGCAGGTCGGCATCGGCGGCATCGACGTCGAGCACGAGCCCGGCTTCGTGAAGGTGATTCAGCTGAAGGAAGGCTCGCTCGACGGGCTCAAGAACCCCGACGGGCTGCTGCTGTTCGAGGAGCAGGCGCGCAAGCTCGACGTCAAAGTCGGCGACAAGCTCACCTTCTCCGCCCCCACCTTCAAGGGCACCAACAACACCATCGACGTCACCGTCGTCGCGATCGCCGCCAACATCGGCATGCTCTCGAGCTGGAACACGTTCATGAACGACCAGGGGCTGCGCAAGCTCTACCAGCTCAACGACGAGACCACTGGCGCGCTGCAGATCTACATCAAGGACATCTCGAAGGTTCGGCCGGTGCAGGAGAGCCTGCGCAAGGCGTTCGCCGCCGAGGGCTTCGAGATCATGGACAACGACCCGCGCCCGTTCTTCGCCAAGTTCGACGGCGTGAACCGCGAGTCGTGGACGGGCCAGAAGCTCGACATCACCAACTGGGAAGACGAGACCAGCTTCGTGCAGTGGTTCGTCACCATCCTCACGGTCGCGGCCACCACGGTGATCTTCGTGCTCACCATCATCATCGGCGTCGGCATCATGAACGTGATGTGGATCTCGATTCGTGAGCGCACGCGCGAGATCGGAACCCTGCGGGCCGTCGGCATGCAGCGCCGGAGCGTGCTCGCCATGTTCGTCACGGAGGGCTTCCTGCTCGGTATCATGGGCACCACCGCTGGCGTGATCATCGGCGGCATCGCCTCGTTCCTGCTCAACAACGCCGCCATCAAGCTGCCGAAGGGCGCTCAGCTCGTGCTCATGAGCGAGAAGCTGATCGTCGCTCCGACGGCTGGGTGGATCGTCTTCGCCATCGTCTTCATCACCGGCGCGATCACCATCATCTCGGTGATTCCGTCGTTCCTCGCGGCCCGGCTCAAGCCGATCTCCGCCATGTCCCACGTGGGGTAACCAACAATGCGTACGCTCTTCGTCTCACTCGCCATCGCGCTGACCGCTGCGCCCGCCTTCGCGCTCGAGAAAGCCGACATGGTGAAGCTGCTCACCGAGATCGACGACCGCCAGCGCAACGGCGGCGACTACAAGGCGCTCATCTATCTGGAGCAGAAGGAGAAGGACAAAGCCGACGTCGTGCGCGAGGTGCTCGTGTACCGCCGCGACGCCGACGACAAGCTGATGCTGCTCTTCAGCAAGCCCAAGAGCGAAGAGGGCAAGGGCATTCTGCGCCTCGACAAGAACCTGTGGACCTACGACCCCGGCACCGGGAAGTGGGATCGCACCACCGAGCGTGAGCGCATCGGCGGCACCAACACGCGGCGCTCGGACTTCGACGAGTCGCGCCTGGCCGAAGAGTACGAGCCTTCGTTCGTGGCCGACGAGAAGCTCGGCAAGTTCGAGACGGTCGTCATGGAGCTCAAGGTGAAGACCGGCATCGACGTCGCGTACCCGGTGCTGAAGCTGTGGGTCGACAAGGAGAACCACAACATCCTCAAGCGGCAGGAGTTCGCGCTCTCGGGGAAGCTGGCCCGCACGTCGTATTACCCGAAGTGGCAGAAGCTGTTCTCGGAGTCGAAGAAGGCCGAGCTGTGGTTCCCCGGGGAGATTCGCATCTTCGACGAGATCGAGAAGTCGAACTCGACGCTCGTGCTCTTCAAGGCCGTCGATCTGAACTCGCTCGATCAGAACATGTTCACCAAGGCGTGGCTCGAGTCGAAGAGCCGCTGAGGAATCGTCATGACGCCGCTTCGGGGGTTCGTCTTCGCGCTGGGTCTCGCGCCGATCATCGCCATCGCTCAGGACCGGCCGAACGAGGCTGATCTGTTCGGAAGCTCCGAGCCTGCTGCGGCTTCCGATGCAGGCGCTCCACGGCCCGCAGAGGCCGACATGTTTGGCGGTGGCTCCGACTCGCCCACGCAGCCGTCACTCACGCCCGATGGCGGCGTCGATCGAGATCTCACCGAGCTCACCGGCACCAGCAAGAGCAAGTTCGACACCGACGAGGTGAAGAGCGACTCGCTGAAGATCGGCGCGAACCTGAACATGTTCGGCCAGGTGCTGTTTCAGGAGGGCAAGGCCGCCGCGAAGGAGCCGGTGAGCCTTCCGATTCTGCTCGAGACGTACATGGACGGCCGGCCGACCGATCGGCTCCGCGCCTACGGCGTCGCGCGCGTGCAGTACGACCCATCACGCCCTGCGGCTGCGAACACCACCACCAACACGTCGACCATGACGTCGATGATGGACATGATGAACATGGGGCTCACGTTGCCCGGCGTGAGCGGCGTCGGTCTCACGGCAGCCACGGCCCAGAACCCGACCGTCGCGCTCGATCAACTCTGGCTGCGGTTCGACATCGCCCGCACCGTCTACCTCACGGTGGGCCGACAGAAGATTCGCTGGGGCACGGCGCGCATCTGGTACCCGACCGACTTCCTCAACTCCCAGCCGCGCGATCCGTTCAACCCGTTCGACGTGCGCCTCGGCGTCAACATGGTGAAGGTGCATGTGCCGATCGAGAAGCTCGGCTGGAACTTCTACGGCTACGGCCTCTTCGACAACATCGGCGCCAACAACAGCCAGCTCACGCTCGGCAACCTCGGTGGAGCGCTGCGCGCCGAGTTCGTGGTGTGGCAGGCCGAGCTGGGCATTGGCGCGGTCTGGATGAACGGCCGCCGCCCCCGCTACGCCGCAGACATCTCGCTGCCGATCGGCCCCTTCGACGTCTACGGCGAGATCGCGATTCGCAGCGGGAAGGACTTCGTCATCACGCGCGCGCCATCAGACACGAAGTTCCAGTCGTTCCTCGACGCGGCGCAGAACGCGGGCCTGCGCAACGCGATCCTCGGAGAGGACTTCCTCACCGCCTATTCCGACGAGCTCAAGAAGTTCGACGTCACCATCGGCCGCGGCGACGGCATCTACGCCCAGATCTCAGGCGGGCTGTCGTGGCAGTTCAACTACACCGACAAGAACTTCGGCATTCTCGCGGCCGAGTACTTCTACAACCCCGCTGGCTACGCGAACCCCGTCGAATACCAGGCTGGGCTCTTCATCGCGCAGGGCGTGTACGGGCTGAAGCCAGACCCGGTGCAGCAGATTCCGCTCTACGCGGGCCGCCACTACCTCGCCCTCATCGCCTCGGCGCCGGGCATTCCCGAGTTCCCGTGGATCAGCATCAGCGCGACGAACCTGCTGAACCTGAACGACATCTCGGGCCTCGCGCGCCTCGACGTCACGTTCCGCGTCTTGACGTACCTCAACGTGCAGGTGTTCGGAGCGTTGTTCTACGGGCAGAAGGGCGGCGAGCTGCGCTTCACGATTCCCTCGGAGCTCACGGCGCAGATTCCGGCGGCGGCTTCGTTCTCGCCTTCGGTGGCGCAAGCTGGCGTGTTGCTCCGACTCAGCATCTAGTGCGGGGTCTGTGGGGAAGCAGAGCGACGAACTGACGACGACGGTCCCGTCCGGGTCTCATCGGGACCCGCTCGCGCCCGAAGACTCGGCGAAGCTGCCTCACGTCACGGTTGGTGCCAGCCCTGCCCCGGAGGCCGACTTCGAGCTGGGCGAGACGATCGGCGTCGGCGGCATGGGCCGTGTGGTGAGCGCGCGACAGACGGCGCTCGATCGACCAGTCGCGACGAAGTTCCTCAAAGATCCGGAAGGTGACGCGAAGGGCCTGCTGCGTGAGGCGCTCGTCACCGGCCGCCTCGAGCACCCGAACATCGTCCCAGTCCACCTGCTGGCCACCACCGCCGACGGCGTGCCCTTCTTCGCGATGAAGAAGGTCGAAGGCACTCCGTGGACGCAGGTGATCGCCGAGAAGCGGCCGCTCATCGAGCAGCTCGAGATTCTGGTGCGGGTGTGCGACGCCGTCGCGTTCGCGCACGATCGGCAAGTGCTTCATCGCGACATCAAGCCCGACAACGTGCTCGTCGGAGCCTTCGGAGAGGTCTACCTCGTCGACTGGGGCCTCGCGGTCTCGCTGCGACCCGATCTCGTGTTGCCGCTCGCGACCGAAGCCGACTTCGCAGGCACGCCGGCTTACATGGCGCCCGAGATGGCGCTGGGCGATGGGCGGGGCATCGACGTGCGCAGCGATGTCTACCTGCTCGGAGCGACGCTCTACGAGCTGCTCACCGGAAGGCTGCCGCATCGCGCGACGACTCCGGCAGGCGTGCTGGCGATCGCGCTCGAAGGACGGCCTCCCGAGTTCGATCAGCCCGTGCCCCGGGAGCTCGCCGCCATCTGCCGCAAGGCGATGGAGAAGAACCCGGCCGCCCGGTACCAGACGACGCTCGAGTTCAAGAAGGCCATCACCGAGTACCTGCGACACCGCGAGGCGTTCGAGCTCTCGGAGCTGGCGCAGCGACGACTCGGTGAGCTCGAGCAGGCCGTGAGCCAGGAGCGCGGTGTGGGCTCGTCGGTCATGGGCCTGCAAGCGCACCAGATCTTCGCGGAGTGCCGGTTCGCGTTCGAGCAGCTGGGGCGCATGTGGCCAGGCCTCGAGAGCGCACGTCACGGGTTACGCAAAGCGATGTTGATGATGGTCGAGCACGAGCTGTCGCGTGACGAGCCACGGGCCGCCCGCATTCTGCTCGCGCAGGTCAGCGGAGCTCCGGACGCGTTGGTGGCGCGCGTCGAGGCCGCGGAAGAGCGGCAGATCAAGCGCGAGGCCCGGCTCTACGAACTCGAGCGTGACGCGAAGGATCGCGACATCGATCTGGCGCTGGCCGAGAAGCGGCAGTTCTCTCTGGTGTTCGGGGTGCTGGCCTTCATCGGGGGCATGTCGACGCAGGTCGCGATCGAGCTGAACCTGTTGGTGCCGACGACGAAGATGGGTGTGGTGGTGTTCGGGCTGCCGCTGCTGACGTCAGAGCTGTTCTCGTTCGCGGTGCGCCGGGCCCGTCAGCAGAACCTCGCGCAGCGCAGGCTCATGCTCGGCCTGAAGGTCAGCGCCTGGAGCAGCGTGGCGATGTGGGTCACCGCGTGGATGTTCGACGTCAGCGTGACGGCGGCGATGACGATGTACTTCGTGCAGGTCGCGTCGAACTGGCTCATCTCGGCGGCGATGTGGCAGGCCCGCGCCGCCCGCGTCGGCGTCGCGATCGCGCTGGCGGCCATCGCCGCCCTCGCCTTCCCCCGCTTCGTCTTTGCGTTCGGAGGGCTCGCCTCGGGTATCGGCTTCGCGCTCATGGGGCTCTCGCTGCGGAATCGCACGCAGGACTCCGCGCCGGTCTGAGCGAGCTGGGGCGGTCGACTTCGGCCGCGCATTCCCAGTTCACGATTTCGGCCTCGCTCGCTGGGTTGATCCGCTCGCTCGCCACATCGGGCGAGCGCGATGTCACTCCTCCATCTTGAAGAGATCCTCGACGTCCCTCTCGGTGAGCGCCTTGCCCACGTCGGCGTCGGTGCCGAGCACGCCTGCGGCGAGCTCACGTTTGCGCTGCTGCAGCGCGAGGATCTTCTCTTCGACGGTGTTCCGGGTGATCAGCTTGTAGCTGAACACCGAGCGCGTCTGGCCGATGCGGTGGGTGCGATCGGTCGCCTGATCTTCGACGGCCGGGTTCCACCACGGGTCGTAGTGAATGACGTAGTCGGCCGCGGTCAGGTTGAGCCCCGTGCCACCGGCCTTCAGCGAGATGAAGAACACCGGCGGCCCGTCGGGCGCGTTGAACGCGTCGACCTTCGCCATGCGATCCTTCGTGCGGCCGTCCAGGTACAGGTAGCCGAGCTTCTTCGCGTCAGCCTGCTCCTTGAGCAGCTCGAGCATCTCGGTGAACTGGCTGAAGATCAGGGCGCGATGGCCTTCACGAACGAGCTCATCGACGAGCTCTCCGAAGCGCTCGAGCTTGGCCGAGGGCGGCAACGACGTGCCGGGCGGCAGCTTGAGCAACCGGGGATCGCAGCAGACCTGCCGCAGCTTCATGAGCGCCGAGAGGATCGAGATGCGCGACTTGTTGAAGCCCTGCTTCTCGATCTGATCGTAGACCTTGCGCTTCGTCTCCTGCAGCACCTCGCGGTACAGCGCCTGCTGGCCCGCGTCCATGTCGACCCACGTGACGACCTCGGTCTTGGGCGGCAGATCCTTCGCGACCTCGGTCTTCAGCCGGCGAAGGATGAACGGGTGAATGCGCTTCTTGAGGCGCTCACGCGTCTCCATGTCGCCCTGCACCATGATCGGGTGCTCGAAGCGCTCGTTGAACGCGTCGGAGCTGCCGAGGAAGCCGGGCATGAGGAAGTCGAAGATGCTCCAGAGCTCAGACAGGCGGTTCTCGAGCGGCGTGCCGGTGAGCGCCACGCGGCTGTCGGCGTCGATCGTCTTGCACGCCTGCGCGGTGGCCGAGTCGGCGTTCTTGATGTTCTGCGCCTCGTCGAGAATGACGGTGCGGAACTTCACCTGCTTGAGCTGATCGATGTCGCGGCGGATGAGCGAGTAGCTCGTCAGCACCACGTCGACCTTCTCGAGCATGCCGATGTTCTCTTTGCGATCGGCGCCGTGCCACGTGAACTTCGAGAGTGACGGCACGAAGCGCTCGATCTCGCGCTCCCAGTTCGGCAACACCGACGTCGGCGCGACGACGAGCACCGGCCGTGAGCCGTGCTCCGTCTTCACCTTGAGCAAGAGCGACAGCGCCTGCACCGTCTTGCCGAGGCCCATGTCGTCGGCGAGCACGCCCGACAGCCCGTGACGGAAGAGGAACCAGAGCCACGAGAGGCCCGCCTCCTGGTAGTGGCGCAGCTCGGCGTTCAGGCCTTCTGGCGCCTTCACGGGCGGAATGCCGTCGACCTCTTTGAGCTCGGCGATCGCGCGACGGGCCTTGGCCTCGATCTCGACGTCTCCGATGGTGGCGAGCAGATCGAGCGCGGTCGCGTGGAAGAGCGGCAGCTTCGTCGTCTTCTTGCCCGGCATGGCGCCGGCCTCTTCGAGCAGCGTCGCGGCGGTCTTGAGTTCTGCGAGATCGACCTCTGCGAACGAGCCGTCCTTGAGCGCGATGAACTTGCGGCCCGACTCGAGGAACATGCGCACGGCGCCGAGATCGACCGACTGATCTTCGCTGACGAAGTCGGCCTCGAGGTCGAACCAGTTCACCGACGTCATGTTGACGCGAATGCGCGGGCGCAGCTTGGCGCGCATGCGCAGCTTCGGAGGCGCAGCGGCGAAGATCTCCCACGTCTTGGGCAGCCCGGCGCGGCCGTTGGCCCAGAAGTCGATCGCCTTGTCGCCGAGCGCTTCGTACGAGCTGGTCGCGTCGTCCCACCGCAGGCCCGAGTCGACGAGCACCTTGCCGGCGGTGCGCTCGATCTCGTCGCGTCGGAGGAAGAGCTTGCGTCCCTCTCCAGCGCCACCGCTCGCGTAGCCGAGGTAACGGGCCGTCGGAGAGACGGGAACCGTGACCGCCTGGCCATACCGTGCTGCGAGCTGCGCCTTCACGTAGTCGGCGCGGCCCTCGAGGGTGAGGATGAAGCTGGGCTCGCTGGTGTCGTCGACGTCGATGCCGTCGGCCTGCAGCGAGAGCCGGTAGCGCGGCAGGTGCGCCGCGAAGAACGACAGCGTGCGATCGAGCTGCGCCGGGGGAAACGACATCTGCGGCTCGAGCATCCACTTGCGCAGCATGCGCGGCGGAAAGTCGGGCTCGAGCACCATCGCGGTCTGGCCTGCGATGACCCACGTGCGCCGGCCGCAGAGCACGATCACGTCTTTGAGCTGCAGCGTGGTGCCGTCGGGCAACGCGACGTCGACGCGCGCGGTGGCGCCTTCGGGGCGATTGCTCAGCTTGATGACAGGACGCGCGGGCTCGGTGCTGAAGACGAGCGCGGTGCCGCGGTAGACGACCCGCCGCGTGCGCACGACCTCGAAGAAGTCGGCGGCGTCATCGTCACCGAGCACGATCTTCGAGTCGAAGCGGATCTCATGACGGCCGAGCTCCTGGAACACGCGCTCATCGGCGGGCGTGATGCGGGTGCCGGCGGCGAGCAACCGCTTCACGTGCACGGGGCCCTTCGCCTGCTGATCCGATCGGCGCGCCTCGACGACCCACGAGCGGCCACCGGTCTGCGCGTTGGTCGGCGTGATGCGGTACACGAACTCGAGATCGGGCAGCGCGGACAGGCCAAGCCAGTTCTCGAGCTTGGCGACGGTGGGCACTCCGACGGGATCGACGGGATCGACCTGGGGCGCTGGCGTCTCTGCGTCGAGCGGCGAGGCTTCGTCCTTCTCTTCGGACGCGGTCTCTTCAGTCGCAGCGGCAGCAGCAGGCGCCTTCGGAGGCAGCACGCCAGCAGCAGTCTGCGCCGCACGAATACGCGCGAGGTAGATCAGCGCGACGGCGACGACGTGTTTGCAGTGGGGGCCGTACTTGCCCCACGCGTCGCACGTGCAGCTCGACTCGATCTTTCCGGGCTCGGCGGGAGCGGCCTGCACGTCGTACTTCTGGCCTTCACTGCCAGTGACGCGTGCTGCGATGCCGATCTCGGTGCGGCCAAGCATCGAGACGCGACGGGCTTCGGCGTACTGCCGGCCCTTCTTGAAGGTGGTGGGTTCGACGTCGTCGCGGAGGCTCTTGAGCCAGAGGCCGTCATCGGGAGGAAGCTTCGTGGTGGGGGCGTTCATGACGAGAGGGCGAACGGCGCACGTAACAGCAGTTACGAGACGGTGCTACTCCCGGGTTGCCCCTCATTCAGGCCGGGTGTAGGTGCGCACGCCATGCGTTTCGCTCTCGCCATCGTCACGTCCGTCGTGGTTCTCGGCTGCTTCGATCCCGGCAACATCGACCCGGACGCTGGCACGCGCATTCGCGTCAACTGCGACACCGTCTCGACGACCTGGCCTGCCCTGGTGACCGATCTGACGGGCGCTCCCGTGATCGGCGCTGACGTGACGGCGATCAACGACGGTAACCTGTCGCTCAAGTCGACGGGCAAGAGCGACGCGCGCGGCATCTTCCTCGTCGACGGCAAGATCGTGGGCGTCGGAGCGGTGTCGGTGACTGCGACCTTCAACGGGCTCACCTCGAACGTCGGGCGCTTCACGTTCACGCCTGCCGAGTGCGCGGGTTCGGTCGTCGAGCCGCGCGATCTGCGCCTCCAGCTGCAGCGCTGAACTGGGCTCATGAGCAAGAAGCTCTCGCTCACCGAGCTGAGGCAGAAGTACCTGCGTGATGGCGCCACGGTGCCGTCGACGCTGGTGTCGACGCTCGAAGCCGACGGTCGCGCTGGTGCGCTCGCGCTCGCGAAGGCGATCAAGTCGCGGCAGGCCGAGAACCGCTCCGAAGGGCAGCGGCTGCGGCACATGCTCAAGTTCGAGAACGAGCTCTGGGCACAGGGCTTCAAGCTGATCGCGGGCGTCGACGAAGCAGGAGCAGGTCCCTGTGCGGGCCCCGTCGTCGCAGGCGCTGCGATTCTGCCGCTCGGCTACAAGCTGAAGGGCCTGGACGACTCGAAGAAGATCCTCGACGAAGACAAACGCGACGAGCTGGCCGAAGCGGTGAAGCGCGACGCGGTAGCCTGGGCGGTCGGCTGGTGCACTCACGCCGAGATCGACGAGATCAACATCTACCAGGCAGGCCTGCTGGCGATGCGGCGCGCGGTCGAGGGCCTCAAGGTGAAGCCCGACTATCTGCTCGTCGACGCGCGCCGGGTGCCGGGTGTGCCGCAGCCGCAGCAGGGCATCATCAAGGGCGACGCGCAGAGCCTGTCGATCGCCGCGGGCGCGATCCTCGCGAAGACGACGCGTGATCGGCACATGAACGAGCTCGGCAAGAAGCACCCCGAGTACGGCTTCGAGCAGCACAAGGGCTACCCCACGCCAGAGCACTTCGCGGCGATGGAGAAGTTCGGCGTGCTCGACTTCCACCGCAAGAGCTACGCGCCAGTGCGTCGGGCGATGGGCCTCGAGCCGGAGCAGCAGGACCTGTTCGCGACCGCGCCCACTTCGACGAAGAAGCGCTGACGTTCAGCGACGCGTCAGCTCAGGCACCATCAACCGAAACGCCTGACCGCGGTGCGAGAGCCCCGACTTCTGATCGTGCGTGAGCTCGGCCAGCGTGCGGCCGTCGGGCAGCTCGAAGATCGGGTCGTAGCCGAAGCCGTGCGCTCCACGCGCGACGTGACCGATGCGGCCTTCACAGGTGCCGCGCGTGAAGACGACGTCGCCACTCGGGCTGCACAGACACAGCGAGCACACGAACCGCGCGGTGCGCTTCGCATCAGGCACGTTCACGAGCTCGGCGAGCAGCTTCGTGATGCGCTCTGAATCGGTCGGTGCGTAGCGCGCCGAGTACACGCCGGGTCTGCCGTCGAGCGCGTCGACCATGAGCCCGGAGTCGTCAGCGAGCGCCCACAGTCCAGTCGCCTTCGCGACCGCCCTCGCCTTCAGCTCGGAGTTGCCTTCGAACGTGTCAGCCGTCTCGGGGATCTCGCCGATCTCGGGGAAGTCCTTCAGCGAGCGAACGTGAACGCCCGCTCCGACGAGGCCCTGCAGCTCGACGAGCTTGCCCTTGTTCGAGGTGGCGAAGACGAGGTCGTTCATCCGAGCGCGCGGGCCTGGGCTTCGATGAGCTTGTTGATGGCGGCGGTACCGGCGTCGAGCATGGCGTCGAGCTTCGCGCGATCGAACGAGCCGTGCTCGGCGGTGCCCTGC
The DNA here is from genome assembly GCA_943370055.1 of Archangium gephyra. Taxonomy (GTDB): domain Bacteria; phylum Myxococcota; class Myxococcia; order Myxococcales; family Myxococcaceae; genus Xiheimicrobium; species Xiheimicrobium gephyra_A. Next base: position 20,091 of record CALRPN020000087.1, on the reverse strand, counting down.
ACCTCGACGAGCTTTCCACCGGCGAGCGCGACGATGTTGAGATCGACCTCGGCCGAGCTGTCTTCGACGTAGTCGAGATCGACCGAGACCTCGCCCTTGACGATGCCGACGCTGATGGCGGCGACGGGCGTGAGCGCGGGCACCTTCGACAGCTTGCCGCTCGCCTGCAGCTTGCGGAGCGCCAGCGCCATCGCGACGTACGCACCGGTGATCGACGCGGTGCGGGTGCCACCGTCGGCCTGAATCACGTCGCAGTCGAGCGTGAGGGTGCGCACGCCGATCGTCTTCATGTCGATGCAGGCGCGAAGGGAGCGGCCGATGAGGCGCTGAATCTCGAGCGTGCGGCCACCCTGCTTGCCCTTGGCGGCTTCACGCGCGCTGCGATCGTGGGTCGAGCGCGGGAGCATGCCGTACTCGGCCGTCACCCAGCCCGAGCCGGTGCCGAACACATGTGGCGGCACGCGCTCTTCGACGGAGCAGGTGACGATCACCTTCGTGTCGCCAAACTCCACCTGGCAGCTGCCCTCGGCGTGTTTGTTGATGTGCGGGGTCAGCGTGACAGGGCGGGTCTCGAGGGAGCCTCGGTTGAAGGAGCGCATTTGGCGCGCTCTACACGGTCTTCATCCCCGAAGCGACGCAGCGATGACAATCCACAGAACGGCCGCGATTCCGTAGAGCACCACCGCGGCGCCGATCTTGATGGCCTTGTGTTCGGTGCGTTTTGCGATGGCGACTGCGGCAGCTCCTGCGAGACCTGCGAAGAGGGCTCCGAACAACCCGCCGAACACCCCGAAGATGACCACCGGCGCGAAGTACGCCGCGGCCGCCGAGTTCTTCTGCGCCACCTCGGAGAGCGACGCGAGACACTTCTGACAGTGGGTGAAGTCAACGCCGGCACACTGCACGCAGACGAACGTTCCACAGCGGGCACAGGCGTACGTTGCGGCGATTTGATGCGAAGGACACTGACTGCCTTCGGGCGCGACGCCGGGGACGAGGTGTTGCTCCGTGGGAGGAATCAGCGCTCCGTTCGCGCCGAACAACTCGAGCTTCGGTCCCGCGAACTGCGAGGTGCGCACGGCTTTCACCTGATGCACGCCGACCGGCACCTGCCACTCGCCCTTCGTCGCGAGCTTGAGCTCGAACTCAGGAGTGCCCTTCGGCTTGTCAGTGACGACGAGCTTCCCCGCGGGGAACCCGGCACGAAACTCCACGCGCTTGCCTGCGATCGACCACGCCATGGGCGCTCTCTACTTCGTGGGCGGAGCGGGCACGACGCCTTCGGTGCGCTTCTCTCTGGCTTCGACGGTCGAGAGGAACGCCTTGATGCCCGCGGCGATGCTGTCGGCGATCTGCTGCTGGTACTTCGCGTCTGCGAGGCGATCGCCCTCACGGGGATGCGACACGAACCCGACCTCGATCAACACGGCCGGCGCCTCGAGCCCCATGAGCACGTAGAACGGAGCCTGCTGCACGCCGCGATCCTGAGCCTGCGTTCCGGCGATCAACGACTCGTGCACCGAGTACGCGAGCCGTGACGAATCGTGGTGCGTCTCGGCCTTCTGGAGGTCGGCGAGAATGAACGCGAGCGTGTCGTTATTCGCCGCTTTCGCTTGCTGCCGGGCTTCAGCGTTCTCTCGCGCGGCGACCTTCTTCGCGTCGTCGCCGCTGGCGGAAGCCGAGAGAAAGTACGTCTCGATGCCCTCGTTCACGCGGCGCTGCGTCGCGGTCGGCATCGAGTTGGCGTGAATCGAGACGAAGAGATCAGGCCGCTGCCGGTTCGCGAACATGACGCGCTCGTCGAGGTGCAGGCGCGAGTCACCTTCGCGGGTCAGCTTCACCTTGGCTTCGAGCTCGGCCTCGAGTTTCGCCTTGAGCTTCTTCGAGATGCTCAGCGCCAGGTTCTTCTCGAGGAGTCCGCCTGGTGACGAGGCTCCGTCTTGCGCACCACCGTGACCCGGGTCGATGACGATCATCGGACCTGCGACAGCGGGACCGGCGAGGAGCACGACCAGGAGGAGCTTCGTCATCGACGTGAAACCGTAGTCCGACTCCAGCGGCCCCGCGAGACGGCCACCAGGCGGTATGGTTCGGGCGTGCGCCTCCCCTCAGGATTCGGCCCCTTCGAGCTGCTCGAGCGCGTGGGTGTGGGTGGTATGGCCGAGGTGTTCAAGGCGACCGCATTCGGAGCGAGCGGCTTCGAGAAGACCATCGCGCTCAAGCTGCTGCGCGAGGAGTTCGTCGGCGACTCCACGTGGGAGCGCATGTTCCTCGAAGAGGCGCGGCTGCAGGCGAAGCTGGTGCATCGCGGGCTCGTGCAGGCGCATGACTTCGGTGCGGTCGAGGGCCGGCCGTGGGTTCGGCTCGATTGGATTGATGGAGCCGATCTCTCTGCGTTGGCGAACGGTGAACCGGTGCCGGAGCCGATCGCGCGCGCGGTGATCGCCGAGGTGGTGACAGCGCTCGCGTTTCTGCAGCAGGCGACCGACGAACGCGGACGTCCGCTCGGGCTCGTGCATCGAGATGTCAGCGCGACCAACGTGCTCCTCTCGCTCGCGGGCGAAGTGAAGCTCGGAGACTTCGGTATCGCGAAGGCGACGCTGCTGAAGGATCAGACGCGCGGTGGTGTTCGCAAAGGAACCTACGCGTCGATGTCGCCGGAGCAGATTGCGGGAAAGCCGCTCTCTGGCGCGAGCGACGTGTTCTCTGCAGGCGTGTTGCTCTTCGAGCTGCTCACCGGAGCGCGGCCGTTCGATGGCGCAACGCCGGTCGAGACGATGGAGCGCATACGAGAAGCGACGCCTTCGTTCGATGCCGTGACTCCTTCCCTGCAACCGACGGTCAAGCAGTTGCTGGAGAAGAATCCGTCTGCCCGACCGACCGACCTGCACGCGCTGACGAAGGCCCTGCGCGAACAGGCAGCCGACGAATTCGATCTCGCCTCCTGGGCGCGTCGGCGGAATGCTCTTCGCGTCTCGTCGTTGGAGGGCACGCCATGACCGACTTCGCGCACACCACGTTGAGAGCCGTGAAGAAGCCGACGCACCGCATGGGCCTCGCGCTCAACTTCGGTCTCGACGCGAACGGGCTGAACGCCGCCATCGATCGCGGCATCACCTACTTCTTCTTTCAGAAGCTGAAGACTGGCTACGCGGTGCCCGTGCTGAAGCAGGCGTTCAAGGCGAACCGGGAGAAGTTCATCCTCGCGGGCGGGCCATCGCTCGGCTTCTTCGGCGGCTCGGTGCGACGCGGCTGCGAGAGCCTGCTGAAGGCCTTCGGCACCGACTACATCGACGTCTTCCAGCTGTTCTGGCTCAGCAAGATGTCCGCGTGGACGCCCGGCACGATCGAGGCGCTCGTGAAGCTGAAAGAAGAAGGCAAGGTGCGATCGATCGGCGTGTCGATTCACGATCGCCCGCGCGCCGGGAAGATGGCCGAGGACTCGCCGCTCGATCTGTTCATGCTCCGCTACAACGCCATGCACCCCGGCGCCGAGAAGGACATCTTCCCCCACCTCGAGAAGCGCAAACCGTCGGTGGTCGCGTACACGGCGACGTCGTGGCGAAAGCTGCTCACGCCGCCAAAGGGCTGGACCGGCCCGACGATGACCGCGGGAGACTGTTACCGCTTCTGTCTCTCGAACCCGAATGTCGATGTCGTGCTGATGGGCCCGTCGAATCAGCAGCAGCTCGACGAGAACTTGAAGGCGATCGACAAGGGGCCGCTCTCGGACGACGAGCTGAAGTGGATGCGGGAGTACGGCCGCCTCGCGCACGGGTGAGCGATGGAATCGACGCAGCTGGTGGTGGGCACGCCTGAGAATCTCGACGCGATGATCGCGTCTGCGCCCGAGCAGTTGGTCGTCGTCTACTTCTGGGGCCCGCAGTGCCCGAACTGTGAAGTCTTCGCGCGCGACCTGCCTGAGCTGCTGACGGCGCTGCCGAAGAACGTGACGGTCGTGAAGACGAACGCGTACGAGCACCCTGAGCTGGCTCGACGGTTTGCGCTCTTCGGCATTCCCGGGTTCGTGTTGTTCAAGGGCGGCGTGAAGCTGGGAATGATGCGGCAGTACTACGGGCGCGAGTACTGGCAGGCGGTGATCGACGAGAAGGCGGCGTGATGATCCTCGGTTCGTGGCGATTCGCAGGCCAGGGTCTGGAGCACGCGTACTTCTTCGGCGTCGGTGGAGAGTTGATTCACAGCTCCCGCCGAGCGCCTGACGTGGCGCCCGACCTCGCGATGCTGACGTGGCGAATCGAAGGCGAAGAGCTGCTCATCGATCAACCGAGCGCACCTCGCGTCGATCGGCTGCCGTTTCAGCTCGCCAGCGAGGCGACGCTTCGCATCGGCGACAGCTGGTACGTGCGGGAGACCGAGCCGCTGAATCCGGAAGCGCCGCGGCTCGCCCTGATCGCTGCTGCTGCCTGGTACGGCGCGCAGAACGCGCATCCATCGGGAGAACCCTTCGTGCCGTTTCTGATGATCGAGCGCGGCGTGAAGCGAGAACTCGTCAGGCTCGTCGCTTCGACTGCCGAAGAAGCCGAGCGAGCAGCGCAGGAGCGCCTCGCGCGCGACGTCTTCACCCGCGCAGCGTGGGCTCGCGATGGACGGGTGCGCATGCCCGAACCTCACGATGCGGTGCTCGTCGATTGTGTCGAGCCGGGCCAGCCGCCACTGAACTACGCCGCGCCGTACGTTCTCGATGGCGCAGCGGCCCGCGTGAGGGGCTTCATGCGGCTCGACGCGACACCACCCACGTTCCGATAGCGACCTCGCCGACCCGGTATAGGGTGCGCGCATGTTTCGTCTCGCGCTGGCCTCGCTCGTCCTTCTGGCTGGGTGCCGCATCGAGAGCGCAGCTCCGGCGTCGAGCGTCGCGGTCTCCAACGACGGCACCATTCGTGGCGATCTCTGGGTCTACACGTCGATGTACCGGCACGTGATGGATGCGTTCGACCCGCTGCTGAAGGAGCGCATGCCGCAGGTCACGGTGCGGTGGTTTCAGGGTGGCAGCGAGAAGGTGGCGACGAAGCTCGAGGCTGAGCTCGCGGCGGGCGGCTCGCCCTGCGACGTGCTGATGACGAGCGACCCGTTTCTCTATCGGCGCCTCGCGAAGGAAGGACGGTTGATGCGGGCCGTCTCTCCGAATGGCGTTCGCACGCCGCGCGCGCTCGTCGATCCCGACGGTCACTGGGAGTCGGTGCGCCTGTCGACGATGGTGCTCGTGCACAAGACGGGCTCCGAGGCGCCGACGAGCTTCATCGAGCTGCTCGACCCGAAGTGGAAAGGCGAGGTCGTCATCGGCGATCCCCTCACGAGCGGCACGGCATTCACCTTCGCGGTCGCAATGGAGCGGACGCACGGCTCGGACTTCTTCGACAAGCTGCGGGCGAATGGCGTGCGCGTCGCCGGTGGAAACGCGGCGGTGCTGCAGAAGGTCGAGGGTGGCGAGGCGAAGGTCGGCGTGGTGCTGCTCGAGAACGTGCTGGCGGCGAAGGCACGCGGGAGTCCAGTCGAAGAGGTCTGGCCGACCGATGGAGCGGTCGTGATTCCCGGCCCGGTGGCGATTCTGTCGTCGAGTCGCAACCCCGCGGCGGCGCGCGCGTTCAACGACGTCGTGCTGTCTCCCGAGGGACAGAAGGTGATTCGCGAGCTGGGTGACATGCACGCGGTCGATCCCAGGCAGCCTGGTCCGCGTGAAAGCCAGGGCGTCGAGTGGTTGTTGACGAAGAGCGCTCCATTCGACGAGACCTTGCTCGATCGTGGCTTGAATGACGGACCCGCCCTCAAGTCCCGCTTCAGCGCGGCGTTCTCGAAATGAAGCGCGCCCTGCCCTTCGCACTGCTGTTGGTAGCGACGGTTTTCCTGCCGTTGGGCGTGTTGTTGCTGAAGAGCGGCAGTCCAACGACGTGGGTGTCGTTGTGGATCTCTCCCGAGGCGATGCGCGCTCTCTCGGGGACTGCGCTGTCGTCATTCGGAGCGAGCCTCGTCGCGCTCGCGTTCGGACTTCCGTTCGCGTTTCTCGTGACGAGGACGAACATCGCCGGCGTGCGTGCGCTGCAGACGGTGGTGACGTTGCCGTCGGCGATCCCTCCGTACATCTGGACGATGGGATGGATCGCGCTCGCGAACCCGAAGTCAGGCTGGCTCACGCTGGTGATCGGAAAAGGCCACCTCGACGTGTATGGACTCGGTGGCATCGCGTTCGTGCTCGGGACGTCGGCGCTTCCGCTGGTGGTGCTGTCGACGAGCGCGGCGCTGAAACGAATCGATCCGTCACTCGAAGAAGCGGCGCGACTCTCGGGCGCTTCGGCCGCGAAGACGTTTCTCTCGGTCACGTTGCCGCTCATCACGCCGGCGGCGATGTCGGGCGCGGCGCTCGTGTTCGTCTTCGCGTCGGCGTCGTTCGGCGTTCCGTACCTGCTCGGTGTCTCGGCGAATCCTCCCACCCCGACGCTCACGACGCGCATCTACAGCGAAGTGCTGATGGGCGAGCACGGGCTCTCCCGCGCGGCGGTGCTGAGTGTCGAACTGCTGCTGCTCGCGGTGTTCGTGCTCGGAGCGAATGCCTGGCTCGCGAAGTCGGGACGCGTGCGTCTGCCTCGCGGGAAGGGTCTCGGGCAGAAGGTCGTCGCGCTCGGGCGATGGCGGCTGCCGGTGTCGATCGGCGCGTGGACGATGGCGGTGGCGATCATTCTGCTCCCGCTCGGCGCGGTGTTTCTGACCGGGCTTCAACCGACCTGGGGCCAGTGGGGTTCGTTCACGCTCAAGCACTGGCCGGTGGTGATGCAGGGTCGAACGCTCGAGGCCGCGGGTGTGAGTCTGGGGCTCGCCGCGCTCGCTGCAGTCCTGGTTGGTGTGTTCGGGCTGCTCATCGCGCTCACGAAGCAGCGCTGGCTCGAGACGCTGGCTGATGCTCCGTCGGCGATTCCTGGAACGGTGCTCGCGCTCGCGTTGCTGGTGACGTTCTCGCGAGATCTTCGCTTCATCGCGTTCGAGAAGGTCGCGTTCGTGCTCGCGATCGGGAACACGTTCTGGCTGCTGCTGCTCTCGTACGTAGTGAAGCACCTGGCGCTGGGTGTTCGGTCGAGCTCGGACTCGCTGGCGCAGGCGGATCCCACGCTCGGTGAAGCGGCACGACTCAGTGGTGCGGGCCGGGTTCGCGCGTTCGTCGACGGCATTCTTCCGCAGGTGCGTGGTGCTCTGACCGGAGCTGTACTGCTCACCTTCCTCACCGTCGTGAGCGAGCTCACGATGTCGGTCCTCTTGATTCCGACGGGCAGTGACGTGTTGGGAACGCTGCTGTTCGAGCTGCAGAGCTACGCAGACCCGGCTTCAGCGGCGGTGATCGCGTCGGCGCTGTTGTTGATCGTGCTCGCGGCGCTGATCGTGCAGAACCTCGTCACCCGTCGCGCGGAGGCCCGCTGATGTCGGCCGTGGAGCTGGTCGAGATCGAGAAGTCGTTCGGCGCGACGGCCGTCGTGAAGAAGCTGTCGCTCGAGGTGAAGGAGCACGAACTGCTCGCGCTCCTCGGGCCGTCGGGGTGCGGGAAGACGACGACGCTGCGGATGATCGCGGGCCTCGAGCGACCTGACACAGGCGTCATTCGGCTCGCGGGAGCGGTGGTCGATCAGGGTTCGACGTTCGTGCAGCCCGAGCGGCGTGGGCTGGGCATGGTGTTCCAGAGCTACGCGGTGTGGCCGCACAAGAGCGTGTTCGAGAACGTTGCGTATCCGCTCCAGCTTCGGCGCGATGGTGATGTCGAAGCGCGCGTGATGGAGGCGCTCGGCTGGGTGCGACTGTCAGCGTTGGCGCAGCGCCGCCCGCATGAACTCTCAGGTGGGCAGTTGCAGCGCGTCGCCCTCGCGCGGGCGCTCGTTGGTCGTCCGAGGGTGTTGTTGCTCGATGAGCCGCTGTCGAACCTCGACGTCGCGTTGCGAGAGGAGCTTCGCGGAGAGATCGCGAGCCTGCGGGCCAAGCTCGGCACGACGATGATTCTGGTCACGCACGATCAGGGAGAAGCCCTCGCCCTCGCCGATCGCGTTGCTGTGATGAACAAGGGAGTCATCGAGCAACTCGCCGCGCCTGATGTCGTGTACCGGGAGCCCGCGACTCCGTTCGTGGCCGGGTTCGTTGGCGGAGCGAACGTGATCGAAGGCGAAGTCCGTGACGGGCGCTTCGTGACTGGCAGCGATTCGTTCGCGGTGAACGCGTCACAGAACGGTCCGACGACGCTCGTGGTGCGCAGTGAAGACATCGTCATCGGCTCCGAAGGCACGCCACTGACGGTGCAGGCGAAGCTCTTTCTCGGCAGCACGACCGAGTACCGATTCACCCTCGGAGCGAACGTGCTTCGCGTGACGGGGCCATCGATTGAAGGACTGAAGCCAGGCTCGACGGCTTCGGTGACGATGAAGGCGGTCCGTCTCTTCCCAAGGTGACCTCGGGAACGGTGACGATCCGCCTTCCATGACGTATTCAGGCGTCATGTCGATGCCAGTCACCTACCGGGTCTCGATGCCGCAGCCGCACTCGCACCTCTTCGAGGTCGAGGCCGTCTTTCCGCCTGCAGGCAACGAGCTCACCGTCGCGCTCCCCGTGTGGACGCCGGGCAGCTACCTCGTGCGCGAGTACGCCCGCCACGTGCAGGATCTCACCATCACCAACACCGCCGGAGCGGCCCTGCCCTTCGAGCGCATCGACAAGCGCGCGCTTCGCATCAAGGCCGCCAACGCGAACGTGCACCTGAAGTACCGCGTGTACGCGAACGAGCTCACCGTTCGCACGAGCCACCTCGACGGCACGCACGGCTACTTCAACGGAGCGACGCTCTTCTATTACTCCGAGCAACTGCGCGGGCGGCCGCACCACGTCGCCGTCGACGCTCCGAAGGGCTGGCGCACCACGGTCGCGCTCGATCAGCAGGGCAACGAGTTCGTCGCGCCGAACTACGACGAGCTCGTCGACTCTCCGTTCGAGGTCGGGCCGCACACGCCGATCCACTTCAACGCCGCCGGTGTGCCCCACGAGATCGTCATGTGGGGAGACCCGCAGCTCGACGAGAAGAAGCTCGTCACCGATCTCACCCGCATCGTCGAGACCGAGGCCGCGCTCTTCGACGGCCTGCCGATGAAGCGCTACGTCTTCTTCATCTACGGCACCGACAAGGGCCGCGGCGGGCTCGAGCACAAGGCCTCGACCGCGCTGCTGTTCCCTCGGGCCGGGTTCAGCACCGCCAAGGGCTGGGAAGACTTCCTCACGCTCTCGGCCCACGAGTACTTCCACCTCTGGAACGTCAAGCGCATCAAGCCGAAGCGCCTCGTGCCGTTCGACTACTCGCAGGAGAACTACACGCAGCTGCTGTGGTTCTTCGAGGGAGGCACCAGCTACTACGACAACCTGCTCGTGCGCCGCGCCGGTCTCATGTCGCCCTCGCGCTACCTCACGCGCTTCGGTGAATCGCTCACGTCGCTGCACACCACGCCGGGCCGAAACGTGTTGCCGCTCGCCGACGCCTCGTGGCTCTCGTGGACCAAGCACTACCGCCCCGACGAGAACTCACCGAACAGCGCCATCAGCTACTACCTCAAGGGCGAGATCGTCTGCGCGCTGCTCGACTTGCACGTACGCCGCGCGACCAACGACGCGAAGGGCCTCGACGACGTGCTCCGGCAACTGTGGGCGCGCTACGGCGACGAATCGGGCGTTCCCGAAGACGGCATCGAGAAGGTCGCAACGGAAGTCGCCGGCATCGGCCTGAAGGACTTCTTCGACCACGCGCTGCGCGGCACGAAGGAGCTCGACTACTCCGTCTTCGCCCACGTCGGCCTCGAGGTGCGGCTGCGCCAGCGCGAGAACTCGAGCGACAAGGGTGGAACGCCGCCGCGCAAGGGCAACGACAAGGGACCTGGTGGCTGGCTCGGCATTCTTCCCAAGGCCGGTGCTGGAGTGGCCTCGGTGCTCGACGGCTCGCCCGCGATGGCGGCCGGCCTCTACGCCGACGACGAGATCGTGGCCCTCGACGGCTTCAAGTGCGACGCCTCGACGCTCGTCTCGCGTTGCGACGACAAGAAGGCGGGCGATCAGGTGAAGGTCACCCTCTTCCGCCGCGACAAGCTGCTCGAGCTGAACGTGACGCTCGCGAACAAGCCGGCCGACGGCGTCTACGTGGCGCGCGTCGAGAACCCGACGGACGCGCAGAAAGCCGCCTACAAGGCGTGGCTCGGCGCTGCCTGGGACGAGAGTGAGGCGAAGTCATGATCGACGCGTTGCGACTGACGACCATCGAAGAGCGCTACGCCCACCTCGAGCAGCTCGTCACCGAGTTGTCCGAGGTCGTCTATCGCCAGCAGAAGGAGATCGACTCTCTTCGGCACCAGGTCCTGCAGCTGAAGGACAAGGTCGGCGGAGATCCCGGCATCGTCGATCCCGCGCAGCACGAGCGGCCGCCGCACTACTGAGCGGTCGTTCGGTGTTTCCGCGCCTCCTCAGATGCCGCTTCTGTCGGGTCGATGAACCCCTACTGCGCGCGTTCGAGCAGTGACTGAAACTCCGGTCGAGCCCGCAGCGGAGCCACGTCTTCATCGTCGAGCAACGCCTTCTTCAGCTCGGGCATGCCGGCCTTCACCGCGTCGGCCAGCCACACCATCGCCTCGTCATTCCGGTTCAGCTTGACCAGCGAGCACGCGGCGTTGAACGCGTCTTCACCCTTGTGGAACTTCTTCCACAAGAACTCGCACAGCCGCAGACACGCCTCTGGCTGCCCCGCGCGAAACAACCTCGTTGTGAGATCCGCCGCGACCCGCCCCGCTCCGTCTTCGCGAGTCTTCGCGTTCGCCAACATGAGTGACGCCACCGCCTCGAGCTCGGAGAACCGGTTCGTCGCCACCAACGCCGAGCCCAACAACGGAGCCGCCGTCACCGCGAGCTGACCATTCGTCACCTCGGGCAGCAGCGTGGTGATGACCCCCTCGACGTCGTCGTTCGCCGCGAGCAACCGCGCGCGCAATTCAGGAGAGACCTGCCAGCCGGTCGGCATCGTGCGCACCACCGCTTCAGCACCCGGAACGTCACCACCCGCGATGCGCACCCACGCGATCGCCTCACGCACACGAGAGCGCTGGGCGTCATCGAGCGCGGCGGTCTCGAGCATGCGGAGCAACTGCTCCGCCTCGGCCCGTTTGCCGTTCCAGCCAAGCTCCGTTGCCTCACGAATCGTCGCGTCGAAGTCGGGCCGCTTGTCGCTCCACCGGCCCCAGCCGCGCATCACGGCGAAGACTCCGAGGAGCCCGAGAAACGGCTGGCCGAACTTGAAGGCTCCAGCCGCGACGCCTACTCCGAAGATGATGCTCACCAGGCCGACCCACCGCGGCCGCGGCGTGCCCGTGATGATGGTCGCGCCCGTGTCGAGCAGGTTTCCGCCATCGAGCGGCATCAACGGCAGCAGGTTGATGACGCCCCAGAACAGGTTCACCCAGATCGACTGATTCAGCAGCTCGGTCGCCATCGACCCCGCCGGCGCCACGAGTCTGAGCAGCAACGAAAGCAGCCCGAGCGTGATCGACACCGCCGGCCCTGCTCCGCTCACCACGAAGCTCTGCTTCACGCTCGGGTTCGCGTTCTCGGGCCAGAAGGTGAGGCCGCCCAGCGCGTAGAGGGACACCCTCGGCTCGAAGCCGAACACCTTCATCGCGACCGCGTGCCCCAGCTCGTGCAGGAGCACGCTGACGAAGACGACCCCCGTCCAGATCAGCGCGCGCTGCCAGCCGGCCGACATCGCCAGCAACGGCACGAGCAGAAACGACCAGTCGAGCGACACCGGAACACCGAACACCGAGAAGCGAAGAAAGCCCTGCCCGCCCGACCCGAACATCAGACGCCTCCGAACAAACGCGACAGTAACGACGCCGGGCTCGTATCGACGACGAGCGCGTCACGCACCCGAGGCGGAGCGAAGCCATCGGTCACGGCGCGATCGAACCACGCGGCCAGCGGCGCGTAGTAGCCGTCGACGTCGAGCAGCCCGAGCGGCTTGTCGTGAAGCGCGATCTGCCGCCAGGTCAGCGCCTCGAACAGCTCGTCCATCGTGCCGAAGCCGCCGGGCAACGCGACGAACGCATCACCGCGCTCCGCCATGATCGCTTTGCGCTCGTGCATGGAGCCGACGTTGATCCGCTCCGTCAGCTTCGGGTGCGCGAACTCGACGCGATCGAGCCCTTTCGGGATCACGCCGATCACCTTGCGCCCGCCCGCCACCACCGCGTCGGCCAGCGCGCCCATCAACCCATTCGCCGCGCCGCCGTAGACGAGATCGAAGCCCGCCTTCGCCATCGCCTCACCGAACGACGTCGCCGCGGCGCGGAACACCGGCTTCGAACCATCTCTCGAACCACAGAAGACCGTGATCGCCTTACCCCTCACGGGTGATCACCGTGTCGTTCAGCAGCGCGTCGTCGCTCTTCAAATAGTCGAGCGTGTAGTGCAGGCCGCGGCTCTCTTTACGGCGCGAGGCGCACTCGACGATCAGGTGCGCGACGTCGGCGATGTTGCGCAGCTCGATCACGTCACGCGTCACCTTGTACTGCCAGTAGTACTCGCGAATCTCTTCACGGAGCATGTCGAGCCGCCGCCGCGCGCGCGCGAGCCGCTTTCCGGTGCGCACGATGCCGACGTAGTTCCACATGAGCCGGCGAATCTCTTCCCAGTTCTGGCTGACGACGACCATCTCGTCCGAGGTGACGGCCGAGCCGGGGTCCCACTCCTTCACCAGGGTCGCGTGCTTCACGCCGGACTTCACCTCGGCCGCGGCGGCGTGCGTCGCGCGGTGCCCGAAGACCAGGCCCTCGAGCAGCGAGTTCGACGCGAGCCGGTTGGCGCCGTGCAGACCCGTGCAGGTGACTTCACCGATCGCGTACAGCCCGGGGATCGACGTCTTGCCGTGCTCATCCGTCACGACGCCGCCGCACATGTAGTGAGCCGCCGGCACGACGGGAATCGGCTGGACCGCCATGTCGATGCCGAACTCGCGGCACGTCGCGTAGATCGTAGGGAACCGCTCGACGAGGTACGCCTTCCCCAGGTGCGTCATGTCGAGGTGCACGCACTCGTCGCCCGTGCGCTTCATCTCGGCGTCGATGGCGCGGGCCACCACGTCACGCGGCGCGAGCTCGGCCAGCTCGTGGTACCGCTTCATGAACCGTTCGCCGGTGCTCTTGAGCTTCAGCTGCCCGCCTTCACCACGCAGCGCCTCGCTGATGAGGAAGCTCTTCGCGTCGGGGTGGAACAGGCAGGTCGGGTGGAACTGGTAGAACTCCATGTTCGCGATCTGCGCGCCCGCCCGGTACGCCATCGCCACGCCATCGCCCGTCGCGACGTCGGGGTTCGACGTGTACAGGTACACCTTCCCCGCGCCGCCCGTCGCCAGCACCGTCACCTTGCCGAGGAACGTCTCGATGCGGCCGTCGTCGAGCAGCACGTAGGCGCCCTGAACGCGGCCGCCCGGCTGCCGATCACGAATGAGATCGATCGCCGTCGAGTCGGGGAAGAACGTGATGCTCTTCTGCTCGTCGCACGCTGCCAGCATCGCGCGCTCGACCTCTTTGCCCGTGACGTCGCCCGCGTGGACGATGCGCCGCTTCGAGTGGCCGCCTTCGCGCGTGAGATCGAACTCGCCGTTCGCGCGGCGGTTGAACTCGGCGCCCAGCGCCACCAGCGCCTTGAGCCGATCGGGCCCTTCTTTCACGGTGATCTCGACGATCGCCTTCTTGTTGAGGCCCGCGCCGGCCACGATCGTGTCCTCCACGTGCTTCTCGAACGTGTCGTCCGGAGACAGCACCGCCGCGATGCCGCCTTGCGCGTAGACCGTGTTGCCCTCCGATCGGCTGCGCTTCGTGAGGACTGCCACGGTGCCGTGCTTCGCCGCCTCGAGAGCGAACGAGAGACCTGCGACGCCACCACCCATGACAAGGAAGTCGAAAGACCGAGCCATGTCGCGGGTGTAACAGGCTCCGTTCGACTTTGTTCACCCTGACTGAACGGGCCGTGAATGTGGGTGGGGGGCCGCTGGTTCTCACCCCTGCTGGCTTTCTTCGGGAGGCCGCCGATCGGGTGTAGGGTTTGAACCGACGTACCTTGGGAGAACCACCGGCTTGCTGCGTCGACTCCTTCCACTGCTGATGCTGCCGTCGCTCGCCTGGGCTGGAGGCATCTACAAGTACGTCGAGAAGGACGGGACGATCGTCTACACGAACGTTCCTCCGAAGGGCGCGAGCGCGCGGCAGGCGAGGAAGGTCGAAGGTGAGTTCCGCCCTGCGCCCGAGCCGAGCACTCCCGCCCGCGTCACGCCGAGCTCGAAGACGAAGCTGACCGAGTTCGACGAGATCATCGACGAGATGGCGCTGAAGTACCGCATGCCCGTCAACCTCGTGCGCGCGGTGATGCACGCCGAGTCGGCCTTCGACCCCAACGCGATCTCCCACGTCGGCGCCTCGGGCCTCATGCAGCTCATGCCCGCCACCGCGAGAGAGATGTACGTGAAGGACATCTTCGACGCTCGAGAGAACATCGAGGGTGGCACGCGCTACCTGCGGGTGCTCGCGAACGAGTTCGACGGCGACATGGTGAAGATGGTGGCTGCGTACAACGCGGGGCCCGACGCGGTCCGCAAGTACGGTGGCCAGGTTCCGCCCTACCCCGAGACCCAGGCGTACGTACGCAAGGTGCTCTCGCTCTACTTCCAATACAAAGCGCAGTCGGAAGTCGCGAAGACCGACGCCGACCGTTGAGCGACAGGAAAGCGACATGGCCACGACGCGGGCTCCAGTGAACGAAGAGGAGTTCCTCGCGGCGCTCTACAAGGGCGGCGAGCTGCTCGCGGCGGGCAAGATCGTCGACGCGCGTGGCCACCTCGAGAAGGCGCACGGGCTCGCGCCGAAGAACGAGAAGGCGCAGAACCTGCTCGGGCTCACCTACTTCAAGCTCGGGCTGTTCGATCAGGCCTCGGACATCTACGAGAAGCTCGTCAACGAGAACCCGGCTGATCCCACGCTGCGGGTGAACCTCGGGCTCGTGTACCTGAAGACGAACAACCTTCCGCGCTGCATCAAGGAGTTCGAGACCGCGACCGATCTCGATCCCGAGCACAAGAAGGCGCACAACTACCTCGGGCTCGCGCTCGCGCAGGCGGGTGACTACGCGAAGGCGAAGGAGCACTTCATTCTCGCCGGCAGCGATCAGATGGCCGAGAAGATGTCGCGCGCGCTGACCGCGAAGATCGAGAGCGCGCCGTCGAGCCATGGCCTCGTGGTGCCACCCGCCCCGCCTGCGACTGCGCACGCCGTGACGTCGAAGCCGGCCGAGGCGATGCCGGTGGTGTCGCCGACGGCTCCGCCCCCGCTGCCGCCGCCGCCATTGCCGCCCGCGGCGCCTCCCGAGGAAGAGATCGAGGTGATGAGCGACTCCGAGGTGATGGACTCGGACGTCATCTCTGGCGAGCACCCGAACCCCGTTTCCGTCGAGGCCCCGGCCGAAGTTGCGATCGAGACGTTCGAGAGCGCGCCGATGGAGGCTGTCGAGCCTCCGATGGAGACCGTCGAGGTCGAAGCGCCGCCTCCGCCGCCTGCCGAGTTCGTCGCCGAAGTCCCGCCCGAGCCCATCGAGCCGATGCCGGCTGAAGTGGAGATCGCTGCGCCTGCGCCGTCGGGTCCCCGCCTCGAGCGCGACTGGGGAGCCCAGTTCGGGATGGACGGCGACACGGCAACGACCGAGAGCACCGTCTCGGAAGAGCTGCCGATCACCGAAGGCGCGATCTCCGAAGAGCTGCCGATGATCGAAGCCACGGCTGAAGCAGCGCCGGCGGCACGCGAGTGGGCTTCACCGAGAGTGAACAGCTGGGACGCTGCGTCGGGCCTCACGCCTCCGCCGTCTGCACCAACTGCCGAACCCACGATGGAGACCACGCTCGATCCAGCTGCAGAGGATCCGGCGTGGAATGCAGCGAAGCACGCGTCCGCACCGAGCCCTGAAGGTGCGCCGAGCGAGGCAGTCGCCGATGAGCTTCCGCCTGAAGCACCGACCGCGCCCGTTGCCGCGCAGGACATGAGCTGGAATGTCCCGCCCGATCCGAATCAGGAGATGAACTTCTCGGACGTGGCGCCGGTTGATGCCGCTGCTGCGGAAGCCCCTGCCCCGATCGAGCAGTACGCCGAGCAACCGGCCGAACAGCAGTACGCCGAGCAGCCAGTCGAGCAGCAGTACGCCGAGCAACCGGTCGAGCAGCAGTACGCCGAGCAGCCGGTCGAGCAGCAGTACGCCGAGCAGCCCGTGGAGCAGCAGTACGCCGAGCAACCGGTCGAGCAGCAGTACCCCGAGCAGCCCGCGGAGCAGCAGTACACCGAGCAACCTGTCGAGCAGCAGTACACCGAGCAGCAGCCCTACGCCGAGCAGCCCGCGGCCGAGCCTGAGTGGGTCGCCCAGCCACTCTCGCAGTTCACGCCCGAGAACCCGCCTCCGCCGTCAGCGCCCCCGCCGCCCCCATCGTCTCCGGGCCGCGGCTATTCGCCGATGGAGGCACGCACGCTCGTCGAGCTCGGCGCCACCACGTCAGACATCGAGCAACCGCAGGCCGGGCCCTTCCACGTCGGGCCACACGGGCTCGCCGTCTCGGTGAACGGGCAGATGCTCACCCGCATGACGAACCTCGTGGCCATCGTCGGCAGCGTCGGCGCCCACCCCGAGCTCAAACGTTCGCGCGGCAAAGCGACGGAAGCGAACTTCGGAGAAGGCCCCAATCAGATGCAGCGCCTGACGGGCCACGGTGTGGTGCACCTCGAGATGGGCTCGGCCCGCTTCCACGCGCTCGATCTCAACGACGACAGCGCGTACCTGCGTGAAGAGCGCGTCTTCGGCTTCGAAGAGACCATCGGCTTCGAGCACGGCCGGCTCGCCGACGACGAAGGCAAGCTGCACCTCGATCTCGTGCACCTCTCTGGAGATGGCCGCGTGCTGCTCCAGTTGAACGGCGCCATGAAGTCGCTCGCCGTTCCTCCAGGCGAGCCCATGGTCGTTCCACTGCAGCGGCTCGTCGGTTGGTTTGGCCGTGTGTCTCCCCGTCTGACCGGGTTCGCCGGACAAGGTGCTGTCGAGCTCACCGGAGACGGGTATGCCCTGCTGGTGACTCCAGGTTGACCGATGGATCGAGAGACCGCCCGTCAGCTCAAGCAGGAGGCCCGCCTCAAGAAGCGTGAGGAGAAGGCGCGCAAGAAGGCCGACAAGGTCGCGCGCAAAGAGGCCAAGAAGGCCGAGCGCCGCAGCCGCCCGCCCTCAGCGTTGCTGAAGGAGTTCTGGAACCTTCCGAACATGCTGACGATGGGGCGCATCGCGGTCATCCCCCTCTTCGTCTGGTTCACCTACGACGCCGACCCGTTCTTCTCGTACCTGGCCGCAGCGCTCTTCACGCTCGCCGCGGTCACCGACGTCATCGACGGCTTCCTCGCCCGGCGCTGGAACATGATCACCGTGGTCGGAAAGCTGCTCGACCCATTGGCCGACAAGCTGATCGTCGCGGCGGCGCTGGTGATGATGGTGCGCCTCGGCCGCATTCACGCGTGGATCGTGATCGTGCTGCTCTCGCGCGAGTTCATCGTGACGGGGCTGCGGCAGATCGCGGCGAGTGAAGGCATGGTGATCGCCGCCGGCCAGGAGGGGAAGTGGAAGACGTCGCTCCAGCTCGTGGGCATCGTCTCGCTCTGCATTCACTACACGCACCCGATGTTCTTCGGGTTCGCGTGGTACCCGGTGAACTTCAACCTCGTCGGGAAGTTCATGGTGTACCTGTCGACGGCGTTCTCTGTCTGGAGCGCGGCCGTCTACTTCCAGGCGTTCCTCAAGATGCTGGCGAAGCGTGGTGCGCCCGTCGCGCCCGCATCCTGAAACCCCCGTCTTTCCAGTTACTTCTGCGCCCACGAACCTGTGACTCCGAGTCCACACGGTGACGTGGGCGTTGTCGTTTTCCGCGTGGGCGTGGTCGTGGAGCCTTTCGAAAATCAGGACAGACGGTCGGTCCTTTCTTTCGGAGAACACCATGGCACTTGGCGGAATCGGTTCGAGCAGCGGCAGCATGTCGGCGGGTCGTGCAGCAGATCGTTCGAGCGTGTCTGGCTATTCAGGCACCCGGAGCAGCACCGCGTCGAGCAGCATGGCCGCTGGCCGGGCCGCCGATCGCGCGAGCGTCGCTGGGTATTCGGGTCGCAGCTCGTTCAGCTCGGGCTCGATGGCTGCTGGCCGCGCTGCCGATCGCGCGAGCGTCGCGGGCTACTCCGGGCGAAGCGTCTCCTCCCCTGGGTCGATGGCCGCGGGCCGCGCTGCTGACCGCGCGTCGGTGGCTGGCTACTCGGGCCGCAGTTCGTTCGACTCGATGGCGGCTGGGCGCGCGGCTGATCGCGCGAGCGTTCCTGGCTACGCCGGCCGCAACGTCGCGGGCCCCGGTTCGATGGCAGCTGCACGCGCTGCCGACCGCGCGTCGATGCCCGGCTACGATCTCTCGCGCGGTGCAAAGGGCGACCGCGTTCGCGACCTTCAGACCACGTTGCGCAACGCCGGCTTCAACCCCGGAAAGATCGACGGCAGCTTCGGCAAGCGCACCGAGCGCGCCTTGCGCGACTATCAAAAGTCGCTCGGGCTCAACGGCCGCACCACCGCGCGCGCCTCGAAGGATCTCGTCGGCAACATCAACGCGGTCGAGAAGAAGATGGCTGGCACGGGCAACTGCGCCAAGGCCGTCAACCGCGCCATCTTCGACACCACCGGCGTGCGCATCTACGGCCACGCGAACCAGATCAAGAACTCGATTCAGAAGGCCGGCTTCCGCGAGGTGAACATGAGCCTCGAGCAGGCGCTGAAGACGCCGGGCCTCGTGCTCGCGTGGGATCGCACGAACACCCGCGCAGGCTCGAAGTACGGCCACACGGCGATCACGACGGGAGACGGCACGACCTCGGTCAGCGACTACGTCGAGTCGAACACGCTGGCCGCCACCGACCGCATGAACCGCCAGGGCCTGCACGTCTTCGAGCGGGTGCAGTGAGCGCTGAGCCGAGTAAGAAGGTGTGACGATGACGTCCAGCAGCACGCGCCCGGTGTCCGCCGACTTCGTGAAGCTGCCGAACCGCGTGCGAGTCGTGGCGCGGGCCGACGGGGTGACGCTCGCGCGGCATGCCTTCACTCGCGGCCGCATCACGGTCGGCAGCGCGCCGGGCAACGACGTCGTCATCGATCACCCCACCGTCTCACGCCGCCACCTCGAGCTCTCGACCGAGGGCGAGGCGCTGTACGTGAAGGATCTGCAGTCGAAGAACGGCACCCGCCTGGCGGGCTCGCGCATCGGTGAAGCGTTCGTCTCGATCGGTCACGTGCTGCTCGTCGGCGTGGTCGAGCTGCGCCTGGAAGATGGAGATCAGCCCGAGGCGGTGAAGTTCGGTGGGCTCGAGGCGATCTCCCCCTTGATGCGTGAGGCGATCGAGCACCTCGCCTCGTTCGCCAACAAGCCGACGCCGGTGCTGATCGAAGGCGAAGCCGGCACCGGTCACGAGACGGCCGCGAGAGCGCTGCACCTCGGCGGTCCTCGGGCAGAGCGCCCGTTCGAGCTCGTCGACTGCAAGACGGCGACGGCGGCCTCGCTCTTCGGGCACTCCCGCGGCGCCGTGCCGGGGATCGATCGTGAACGGCCGGGAGCCCTGACTCGCGCTGCGGGCGGCACGGTCTTCTTCGACGCTCCCGAGGCGTTGCCGGCCGAACTCCACCAGCCCCTGCTCCGCGCGCTGCAGGACGGCATGGTGCGCCGGTTCGGAGACGGTCAGCAGTTCATCATCGACGTTCGTGTCGTCTCGGGCGCCACCGCCTCGCTCACGAACTCGGAGCTGTTCAAGCACCTGGCGACCGATCGTGTGCTGCTGCCGGCCCTTCGTGAGCGGCTGCAGGATCTGCCGCTGCTGGTGCGCCACATTCTCGAGACGCTCGGGCCAAAGGCGCGCGGCTTCGTGCTGTCTCCTCAGACCCTCACGCAGCTCGAGGCGCACCACTGGCCCGGCAACGTGC
>CALRPN020000086.1:0-32007 GCA_943370055.1 Archangium gephyra | reverse complement strand
TTCGAGCGCGGTCGATTCGTGCAGCGCGGAGAGCAGATAGATCGACAGGCGCGACTCGGGCTCCTGGCGAAGCCGCTCGACGATCACCTCGATGACCCGTTCGGGAAGCTGGTGCACGTTTCGCGCGAAGCCCCACCACGAGTGAGGATCTCGAAGTTTCAGCGCTGCCTCGGCGGCGACCTCAGATGGAACCTCGTCGGGCACCTTCCGGAGCAGCTTCTGCACGCGAGCGAATGGGGTCTTCGGATCCTGGAGTTCCCGAGTGGCGTCCACGAGGCGGGCTGGCATGGGCGCGCACTCTCGACGCGGTAGGCCCACACCGCAACGTCGCGTTGTACGGGTGGCGTGAGCGTTGTAGGCACTCGGTTGATGCCTCAGGCCACCGAACGACTCCAGAGCCCGGG
Organism: Archangium gephyra; assembly: GCA_943370055.1. Taxonomy (GTDB): domain Bacteria; phylum Myxococcota; class Myxococcia; order Myxococcales; family Myxococcaceae; genus Xiheimicrobium; species Xiheimicrobium gephyra_A. Next base: position 31,603 of record CALRPN020000086.1, on the reverse strand, counting down.
CGCGCTGCTGCGCCTCGACCGATCGTCCAACACGCTCAAGGAGCGCAAGTACCAGGTGACGGTGACGGCGGGGCCTGATCAGGGCACGACGAAGGCGATCGACGGCCGCGTGGTGGTGGGCTCGCACGAAGACGCAGGCTTGAGCCTGAAAGACACGACGGTCTCGCGCTACCACGTGGAGTTGGATGCGCGGCCCGACGGCGTGCTGGTTCGCGATCTCGAGTCGACCAACGGCACCTACCTGGCTGGCAACCGCATCGCGGAGATGATCGTCGAGGATCAGGCGACGGTGACGGTGGGCAAGACGACGCTGCGCATCGGCATGGTCGAGGCTGATCTCGGACTGCCAGCCGCGCAGGCGAGCTTTGGACCTGCCATCGGCAACGCGCAGTCGATGAAGCAGCTGTTCGGCATTCTCGAGAAGGTGTCTCCGACGGACTCGACGGTGCTGCTGCTGGGCGAGACGGGCACCGGCAAAGAAGTGCTCGCGCGCGCGGTTCACCTGAAGTCACGGCGTCAGGCGCGGCCGTTCGTGGTGGTCGATTGCGGAGCCGTGGCTCCGACGCTCATCGAGAGCGAGCTGTTCGGTCACGTGCGTGGCTCGTTCACGGGCGCGGTGAGTGATCGCAACGGCGCGTTCCTCGAGGCCGATGGCGGCACGATCTTCCTCGACGAGATCGGTGAGCTGCCGCTGGAGCTGCAGCCGAAGCTCTTGCGCGTGCTCGAGGCGGGAACGGTTCGGCGCGTCGGTGAAGACAAGTACCGCCGGGTCGACGTGCGCATCGTGGGCGCGACGCATCGTGATCTCGAGAAGGAGGTCGAGGCCGGCCGCTTCCGTCGCGACCTCTACTACCGGCTCGCGGTCGTGCTCGTGACCGTGCCGCCGCTGCGCGATCGCCTCGATGACATTCCGCTGCTGACGCATCACTTCGTGCAGGGCATGGGGCGCGGTGACTTCGAGTTGCCGCGTGGCCTGCTCGCCCGCTTCGCCGCGTACCACTGGCCCGGAAACGTGCGTGAGCTGCGCAACCTGGTGGAGCGCTCGCTCGCCGGCGCCGATCTCGACACCATGCCGCAGGAGTCGAGCACCGCGGCCCGCACGCTGAGCTCGACCGAGAACATCACCGACCTGCCCTTCAAGGAGGCCAAGGAGCGCCTCGTCGAGTCGTTCACGAAGGAGTACCTCGTGGCGCTGCTCGAGAAGTGCGAGGGCAACATCAGCCAGGCCGCGCGTGAGGCGGGAATCGCCCGCAACTACGTGCACCGGCTCGTGTCGAAGTACGGCCTCAAGGGTCACGACTGAGGCTCGGTTGCGGGAATAGAACGACCGTGCTATTTCGTCGTTCATGGGCAAGGGCGAGCAGACCCGTCAGCTGATCGTCGATCGCGCGCTCTCGCTCGCTCAGAAGGTGGGGCTCGAGCAGGTCACCCTGGGAGTCCTCGCTGACGAGCTCGACCTCTCGAAGAGCGGGCTGTTCGCCCACTTCAAGTCGAAGGAGCAGCTGCAGCTCGAAGTCGTCGCCGAAGCTCGCGAGCGCTTCACGAACATCGTCGTCATTCCCGCGCTGAAGGCCCCACGTGGGCGGCCACGCGTCGAGGCGCTGTTCGAGGGCTACCTCAAGTGGATCTATGGCGCGTTCGGAACCGACAAGGGCCCGACGGGCTGCATCTTGATGGCGCTCTCCTACGAGTACGACGACCGCCCAGGCCCCGTGCGTGACGCGCTCGTGAAGTCACAGCAGGACTGGCTCGACAGCATCGCCCGGGTCGCACGCGGCGCGATCGACGAGGGCCACTTCACGAAAGACCTCGACGCCAAGCAGTTCGCCTTCGAGTTCGACGGCATGCTCATGGCGTTTCACCACGCGACCAAGCTGCACCTGAACCCGCGCGCGGAGTCGATGGCCCGAAAGGCGCTGGGCCACCTGCTCGATCACGCTTCCCTGTCCTGACGTTCACCCCCGAGAGGAGCACCCACCATGGCTCAACCAGACGCACAGAAAAGCACGACCGGTCGCATTGTTGCCCCGCTACCCATCCGGTCTGCGATGGCGGCGCTCGGAGTGGTCGCTCCCCCACTCGCGGCGCGCCTCGCACGCACGCTCTACTTCCGTCCCAACCGGCTCACCGCGAGACAGGCCGAGCGTGACGTACTCGCGAGGGGCACACGCTTTGTCATCGAAGATGACGGCGTTCAGGTCGTCGGCCGTTCGTGGGGCCGCGGACCCGTGATCGTCCTCGTGCACGGTTGGAGCGGACATCTCGGTCAGCTCACGCCCTTCGTCGATTCACTCGTCGAGCGCGGTTTCCAGGTCGTCGGCTTCGACTGGCCGGGCCATGGCGACTCGCATGGAGATCTCTCTTCCCTGCTCCACGCGACTCGGGTCTTGAAGGCGCTGCAGCAGCTGTTCGGGCCGTTTCACGCGGTGCTCGCCCATTCGTTCGGCGCGGCGGCGACGGTCTACGCGTGCAGCACGGGGCTGCAGGTGGGTCGGCTCGCGTTTCACGCTCCGGTCGCGAGTCTCGATCGCTACATCGACGCGTACTCGTCAGCGATGCGGTTCTCGGCTCAGCAGCGCACCGACTTCATCGCGTCGTGTGAGACCTGGTTGAAGCAACCGTTCGCCACGTTCGAGCCGCTTCAGGCAGCGACGAAGGTGAAGGTGCCGACGCTCGTGCTCCACAGTGCGGACGATCGCGAAGTCGCGCTCGAAGACGGCATGCAGCTCGCCGTCGCGCTCAATGGAGAGCTGCGCCGGAAGGAAGGCCTCGGGCACCGCAAGCTGCTCCGCGAGCCGGGCTGCGTCGCCGAGACGGTCGCGTTTCTCACTGGGGAACCAGCCAGCAGCCCTTGAGCCAAACTCACTCGCGGCCCGATCGCAGCGGCGACGGAACACACCTTCGACCTGGCGGAACGAGCGAGGCCATCGAAGCTGCTGCCGACGGTGCAGAGCACGGGGCGTTTCCGTTCCCCGACGCGCTGAGCCTCGGCGTCACCGGCAGACGCACCGACTGCTGTGCCGACCTTGAGCGCGCGCGGGTGATTGACTCCCTCTTCGCCGCGGTGAAGCTCAGCGCGGGTAGAGCGCGAGGACTTCGGCCCGCATCAGGCTGCGCCACTTGAACGCCATGGCGGTCTCGAGGGCGTGCTCGAAGCGCTCCTTCGCCTCGTCTTCCGTCGCGCGAGTCTCGACCGAGGCGAGCTCACCGAACGACTCCATCGCGACACCCTTCGTCGACCAGAACACGCGCCCACGGAGCGCGAACGCGTGTACGAGCTTCACGGCTCCGCGATCTTCGAGGAAGTACGACGCGTCCGCTGGCAGCTCGCCGATGGAGCCGCCCGCGCACTGGGTCCTGGTCTTCGCTTCGGCCTCCGAGATCTCCTTGAACCCGAGGGCGAGCCACTCGTCGACGAGCCCCTTCGCGGCCGCCTGCGTCGCGGCTGCATCGGGGAAGGTGCAGATGTTGAAGACCTTGAGCTTCTCGGACTCACGATCGTGCGAGAGCCCCGTCACAGCGACGCTGATGGCGCGCGTCTCGCCGCCCTTCGCGAAGTGTCTCCACTGTGGTTCTGGTTGAGGTGCGGGCGGAGGCGCGTTGTCTCGAGCGGTGCGCTGCTTCGTCGCTGCGGCCAGGCGCGCACCCGTGAAGATCTCGAGCTGCTGCTTGGCCGCCTTCACGAGCTTCTTCACGCCCGCCAGCTTCTTCTTGCTGAAGAGCACCAGGTTGTATTCGTCGGACGCGGTGTCGAGCGACGCGAGCTGCTTGCCTGCCTTGCCGAGTTCCTTGCCGGCGAGCTCGAGCAGCTCCCACGTCGAGCGATCGTCGAGTTCTTCGTCGGCCAGCCACTTCGGCTTCTTCGGCCCGCCGAGCTTCGAGATCGCCCACGCAACGTCTTCCGCGTCGGCCTTCCAATCGAGCCCGAACGAGACCTTGAGCTTCGCGAGCCCGTCGATCACCGCGATCCACGGCAGCTCGGGCGTCGGCTCGCTGATGTTCCGCTCGTGCAGCGCCTTCTTGTTCTTCTTCACGTACGCCGCGGGTTCGGAGAACGCCTGCGTGACGTCGGTCTTGAGCTTCTTCGCCTTCGGCCCACCCAGCGCGGTCACCAGCCCCGTGAGAGCGGCGAGCTGCTTCTTCTCCCCTGGCGTCATGACCTGGGGTTCTAGCCCGACAGGCGCGCGATCTCGTCAGCAGTAAAGCCAGCCTCGCGGAAGACCTCGGCCGAATGTGCTCCCAATGCGGGTGACGGCGTGGTGGGCAACGGGCCGAAGTGGAGCGGCGTCTTCAGGTGCATCACGTCGCCGGCCTTCACGAACATGCCGCGCGCGACCAACTGTGGGTCCTTCAGCACGTCATCGCCTTCGTTCACCGGCTCGACGCAGAGATCGTGCTGACGCAGCACCGCGACCCACTCGGCCTGCGTCTTCGTCGCGAAGATCGTCTCGAGCTCGTGTCGCGTCTTCGCGCCATCTTCACCCGTGTCGTAGCCACCCGTCATGAGATCAGGACGCTCCAGCACCGCGCAGAGGCCCGTGAAGAACTTCGGCTCGAGCGACCCCACCGCGAGCCAGCGATCGTCCTTCGTTCGGTAGAGCCCGTAGCAGGCGTAGCCACCGTTGAGCGGCTCGACCCCGCGCTGCAGCGGACCCGATTCAGCGCCCATCATCAGTCGCGCCGCGAGGTGCATGTGCAGGAACGCCAGCGAGCCTTCGGTCATCGAGATGTCGACGAAACGCCCGACGCCCGTTCGTTGCCGTTCATGGAGTGCCGCGAGAATGCCGACGAGCGCGAACAGACTGCCGCCACCGATATCGGCGATCTGCACGCCAGGCATCGCCGGAGCGCCCTGCTTCACCCCGCCGTACGCGAGCACGCCTGAGCGCGCGATGTAGTTGAGGTCGTGCCCGGCCTTGAGCCGATCGGGCCCCGTCGCGCCGTACCCGGAGATCGAGCAATAGATGAGCTTCGGGTTCTCCTTCGAGAGCGACTCCCAGCCGACGCCCAGCTTGTCCATCACGCCGGGGCGGAAGCTCTCGACCAGCACGTCGTAGTGCTTCACGAGCCGCTTCAGCGCCGAGACTCCGTCGGCTGATTTCAGATCGAGCGTGAACGATCGTTTGTTGCGGTTGAGCCCGAGGAAGAGCGCCGAGGTGTCGTCCTTCATCGGCGGCATGTGGCGGGTGTAGTCGCCGCCCTGGGGCTCCTCGAGCTTGTCCACGGTGGCTCCGAGGTCGGCCAGCACCAGCGTCGCGTACGGCCCTGGCAGCAGCCGCGACAGATCGAGCACCTTCAGTCCTTCGAGCGGCAACGCCATACGGCCTCCCAGGTGACGAAACGACTCGGGGCCCGGGCTCCACGAAGGAGGCGCCGGACCCCGGAAGTACGAACGGCGAAGAGAAGAATCAGCCCATCAGCTTCGCGAGCTTCATCGCGAGCGCCATGTCCATCGGCTTGAACTTCAGCTTGCCCTGCATGGCCGCCATCTGGGCGTTCATCTGCTTGTTGATGATCTTCTCGAAGTCGGCCGAGGCCGCCATGATCGTCATCTTCGACTCGCCGACCTTGCCCGGGGTGACCCAGCCTTCGGTCTTGGTGCAGTCGAGCGTCCACTCACCGCCACCGTCGCCGCTGATGTTGAAGTGAACGACGGCGTTGATGTCCTTCGCGAGCTCGGGCTTCGCGGTCAGACGCTTGGGGATCTCGGTCTCGAGGATGTCCTTGACGGCCATGGCTTGGTCCTTCGGTGATGCGGGTGAGTGGTTGACTGCTGAATCAACGAAGCGGGCGGACCGTAGTGATCCGCCCCGTACCGGTCAAACCGAATCTCCTGCCCGTCAGGGTTTCGGAGCACCCGTGGGCATGACCGCCTCTTTGCGGAACATGGCTGCGAAGTCGGCCAGAGGCATCGTCTTGAGGTCCTGCCCCCCGTAGCGGCGCGGCGCGACGGCGTTCTGCTCGACCTCGCGATCGCCGATCACCAGCGTGAAGGGGATCTTCTGGACCTGCGCCTCGGCGATCTTCCTCTGCATCGACAGGCCACGATCATCGACCTCGACCCGGAAGCCCTCGGCGGCCAGCTGATCCCTCACCTTGTGGGCGAACTCGAGCTGCCGATCGGCGACACAGACGACGAGGGCCTGCGTCGGGGCGAGCCACGTGGGGAACGCGCCAGCGTAGTGCTCGATGAGAATCGCGATGAAGCGCTCGAACGAGCCGTAGATCGCGCGGTGGAGCACCACGGGCCTGTGATCCTTGTTGTCTTCGCCGACGTAGTTCAGGTCGAAGCGCTGGGCCGCGACGTAGTCGAGCTGCACCGTGCCGAGCTGCCACTTGCGGCCGATGGAGTCGGACACGTCGAAGTCGATCTTCGGGCCGTAGAACGCGCCGTCGCCGGGCTTGAGCTCGTACTGCACCTTCATCGTCTCGAGCGCCTGCTTGAGCCCCGCTTCGGCCTTGTCCCACTGCTCGTCCGTGCCGATGCGCTGCGGCGGCCGCGTCGACAGCTTCGCCTGGTACGTGAGCCCGAACGCCGCGTAGACCTGATCGAGCAGGCGAACGAAGCGCTCCACCTCGCTGCCGATCTGATCTTCGCGGCAGTAGATGTGGGCGTCGTCCTGCGCGAACTGGCGAACGCGCGTGAGGCCCGAGAGCGCTCCCTGCGCCTCGTTACGGTGCAGCACGTCTTGCGTGTGCAGGCGCAGCGGCAGGTCGCGGTACGAGTGCTTCTTGAACCCGAAGTACAGGTGGTGCGACGGGCAGTTCATCGGCTTGAGGCTGAAGTCGAGCTCCTTCGACTCCGAGTCCTGCACGAGGAACATGTTCTCTTTGTATTTGTCCCAGTGGCCGCTGATCTCCCAGAGGCCCTTGTTGAACAAGAGCGGCGTCTTGATCTCGACGTAGCCGCTGTCGAGCGCGAGCTTGCGCATGAACGCCGACAGCGTCGTGTAGAGCGCCGTGCCCTTGGGCGACCAGAACGCCGAGCCGGGCGCGAACGGGTGGAAGTGGAAGAGATCGAGATCCTTCCCCAGGCGCCGGTGATCGCGCTTGGCGGCCTCTTCACGCTGCTTCACCCAGGCATCGAGGCCCTTCTGATCGAAGAACGCGATGCCGTAGATGCGCTGCAACATCGGGTTCTTCGAGTCGCCGCGCCAGTACGCGCCCGAGCTCGAGAGGATCTTGATGACGCCGATCTTCGCCGTCGACGGGCCGTGGGGCCCGAGACAGAAGTCGACCCAGTCACCGTGTTTGTAGAGCGTCAGCGTCTTCGCGCCCTTCGCCACGATGTCGTTGATGATCTCGATCTTGAACTTCTCGCCCTTGCCTTCGAAGAGCTTGATGGCCGCGTCGGCCGAGACCTCTTCGCGAACGAAGGGCAGATCCTTCTGCACGATCTCGTTGGCCTTCTTCTCGACCTGCTCGAGCTCTTCAGGCGTGAACGGCCGGTCGCGGAAGAAGTCGTAGTAAAAACCCTCGTCGATCGTCGGGCCGATCGTCACCTGCGTGCCGGGGAAGAGCTGCTGCACGGCATCGGCGACGACGTGGGCTGCATCGTGACGCGCGACCTCGAGCGCCTCGGGATTCTTCGACGTGAAGATCTGCAGCGAGGCGTCAGCGTCGATCGAGCGCGACAGATCGACCTCGGCGCCGTTCAACTTCGCGAAGACGGCGGCCTTGGCCAGGCCCGCGCCGATGCTGTTCTTCACGAAGTCGGAGACGAGCGTGCCCGCGGGCGTCTCTTTCTTGTCTCCATTGGGAAGCGTGACGACGACGTTCGACATGTGTGTTCTCCGGTGGGCTCACGCACACGAGGCGTGCAGCGCTGAGGCGGGTGTAGCCCGCAGGTACGGCAGGAAGGAAAGGAAATGCCCGGGAGACGAAGCCGAAAGAGAGGTCGGGAGCAGAGCGCCAACCGCATCAACGCCTGGACTTCAGGCGCGTCGCGACGACCGAACGAAGGCGAAGTCGACCCAAGAAAACAGCCGCCGCGAGTCGGTCCGTTGCTGCTGGACGATCGCGACGGCTAACGCGTGCTGCAGGTGCTGCGAGTGGGTCCTGATGGTTTCGAACCATCGACCCCCACCGTGTCAAGGTGGTGCTCTACCACTGAGCTAAGGACCCGTTCAGGAACGGAAACGGCGGGCGCATGTATCGCTCGCTGTTCATGACTGTCAAGGACACAGTACACGCCTTCTTCGACGGCCATGAGTCTGCTGCCTGACGACGCTACTTTTCACGAACGGGTTCAGGACCTGTTCACCACCTACCGGGGCCGGGGCGTGTCCCTGAGCGGGGACGATATCGACCTGGTGGATCAATGGGCCGAGGCGCAGGTGCCCTTTGAGGTGGTGGCCAGGGGCATTCGGGCGGCGGCCGAGCGGGCGATCTTCGATGCGCCCGAAGGCCAGGGGCAGCTGCGGTTTCTGCGGGCCTGTCGAAAGACGGTCGATGCCGAGCTGGCGAAGTACCTGAAACGGGCGGCGGGCAAGACCGAGGCAGCCGACGCCGTGGAGTCGCTCCACGAGGCCCGGCACCAGAAGCTGCAGGCGGTGGTGAAGAAGCTCGCGAAGGAGCGCCCTGCCCTCGCCCAGCTGTCGCTCCCGCTGCCGAAGGACTTCGACGAGGCCGATCGACAGGAGCACCTCGTGCTGGCCGCGATCGTTCGCACGCTGGCGTTTCCTGACCGGCTCTCGCTACTCAAAGAGGCGAAGCGGCTGCGACATGGCTCGTCTGGAGCGACCCGTCGCGACTCCCTGCGCTTTCACCGGGGCGCGCTGCTTCGGCATCGCCTCGCATTGCCTGCCTTCTGGTAGGACTCCGCTCATGAGTTCGCCCCGCGCCTGCGAGACCTCTGGCTACACCGTGCACCGTCAGGGCGACTTCGCCGTGGCCACGGTCGCCCAGCGGGTTCAGGACTGCGCCGACTGTGCGGGCACTGGGCTGGTTCGATCGACCGTCACCGAGAACGGGCGCACTTACGACGTCGTGAACCCGTGTCCGCGGGCGAAGATGATCTCCCGGGCGTCGGCGTTCTCGGGAGCGCACCTGCCGGCCGTTCACGCGCCGGCGTCGTTCGACAACTTTCGCCCGTCGAACACCGAGCAGGCCCGCGCGGTTCAGCTCGCTCGCGACTTCGCGCTCCGATTCCCGCAGACGCGTGGCTACGTGCTCAGCGGCCCCGTCGGCACCGGCAAGACGCACCTCATGTGCGCGACGCTGAAGCACCTCGCGCTCGAGGTCGGAGCCCGCGTCGCCTACGTCGAGATCAGCCTGCTCTACGCGCAGATTCGCCGCGGCTTCCAGGACGGGAAGTCTGGCGGAGAGATCATTCAGCCGCTCTCCCAGGTCGACGTGCTGGCGATCGACGAGCTGGGCAAGGGCCGCGGCAGCGCCTTCGAGTTGGACACGCTCGATGAGCTGATCGCCCGTCGCTACAACGCCGGCCGCGTCACGCTGTTCGCGACCAACTACTCGCTGCGCTCACCGGAAGATCGCGCTCAACGCGGGTACCTCGGCACCGACGCGCTGGTCGAATCGGCGAAAGAATCGAAGCTGCTGGCTGATCGCGTGGGCGACCGCATCTACAGCCGGCTCTGCGAGATGTGCGAGTTCGTCGAGTTCCCCGGGAACACGGCAGATCAGCGCCGCGCGAAGAACGCCGCCGAGCGCGTGCCGAACGGACCACCGCGTCGCTAGCCGACCAGCGCCTCGAGCTGCTGAATGAGTTCGACCAGCGGCGTGATGCGGAGTCTCGCGACCTGCTTTTCGGCCCCACCCAGGCGAATGAGGTCGCCCTGCGTGTTCAGCGCAAGTGCGATCGGCTGAGGCCCCGTCCCGTGGAGCTCTGGCTGGTGCTGGGAGCGGCTCCACAGCTCACGCGCGTGGGTCGTGAGAATGCCAATTACCTCGCGCGCGTCCTGCAGCGTCGCGATCACGCCAGCGCTGTTCTCGGGGTCGAGGACGATCTCGACCTCGGCGTCGTTTGGGAAGGACCGCATGACGATGCTCCCGCGAACGACCAGCCAGACGTGATCGGCGCTCACGGCTCGCGGTACAGAATCACGCCACCCCGAACGAGGTCGCTCGCGCGACGATCGTAGAAGAACGCCAGCGTCACTTTGTTCGCAGCGTGGCCCCACATCGAGAGCCACTCACCCGCGAAGTTCAGCGGCGTGTTCATCGGCGAGCAGGTCTCGAACGTCGTTCCGTTCGTCGACTTCGACAGCTTGGGCCCGCCCGAACAGAGGGTGTTGATCGTGCCGCGTGAGAGGAAGGCGCCGCCGATGGTGATCGCTCCGCCGGTGTGAATGACGAGGCCCTGGTACCACTGCGTCGTGTTGAACCGCATGGTGGCGAAGTCGCCGTTGCGCGGCATTCCGACGGGCATGCTCCACGAAAAGCCCGAGGCGTCGGTCGCGACCGAGGTCCACAGCTCGGAGTTCGAGTCGGTCATCATGCCGTTCAGCACGGGATCAGCGCGGAGCAGATGGAACGCCACGCGCGGCGTCGTGCCCGCGAACGCCAGCGTCACCGACGGCTTGCGATCAGCCACCGCGAGCACGTCGGTCATGTTCGAGTTCGTCACCTCGGTCGCAGACGCCGTTCCCGGCCGCCAGAACGCCAACGTCGCGCGCAGTGAAGCGCCCTTGGTGAAGTAGGCGAGTCCGGGGGTTCCATCGCCGTCGAGCGCGAGCGAGATCGACCCGAGCGCCGACGCCTGACCCGCGGTGATCGGAGCCGTGACTTCCGAGAAGGCGCCCGAGGCTCCCGTGCGCGTGCGGTAGAGCACCTGCTCGTTCGACGTCACGTACGCGATGTGCGTGGTGCCGTTCTTGAGCGCGATCTGCGGGTAGCTCGAGTCGCCCGTGCCGGGGTCCATACCGACCGTCGCGAGCGAGAAGTTCGCGCCTTCGTCGTCGCTGAACGCGTACCGAATGCCCGCTCCGGCCTTCACGAACGCGATGCCGATGCGGCCCGTCACCGAGTCGCGGCCGATGGCCACCTGGCGCAGCGGCGGCGTGAGATCGACCTCACCGACCACCTCGATCGTCTTCAGCGCTTCGTATTCCTTCTTCTCGCCGTTCCAGCGCGTGAAGAAGACGCGCGTGTCGGTGCGCACGCCATCGCCGTTCGGGTCGTCCCACACCGCAGCGATGAGCGGCTGGTTGAACTGGTCGCCCACCGCCGACAGCGAGACGCCGAAGCGTTGCCCGCCGTCTTCAGGCAGCTCGACCGCCGTCGAGAAGCCACTCGGAGGATCCATGCCGCGCTGGCGGCCCGCGTCGGGCACCTCCATCACGATGCCGGCGTCCTCCTCGATGATCATCGGCTTCGGCCGGGGCCCGCAGGCAGCGAGCGCGAGGAGGAACAGAATGACAAGGGCACGGTGGATCACGAAGGGCTCCAGAGCGGCTCGCCCGGCGCGAGTCCGCGTGGCGTCATACAGAATCCCCGGGCTGGTGGCACACGGCTCGCACAACCCACCTCCGAACTGGAGGAGCACCATGCAGAAGCTCTTGATCGGAATGGGCCTTTCCCTGACGGCATGCGGCCCTGTCGTGAGCTGTGTCGCCCGGGGCGCGCGCGTTCAAACCCCTCGTGGTGGCCGCTCCATCGAAGATCTGAGGGTCGGTGACGAAGTCGTCGTGGCGAACCCGGCGACGGGTCTGACCGTCGTGTCACACATCACGGCCATCACCTCGGCCACCCGCGAATGTGGCTCGCTCGAGATCGGCGGGCGAACGCTCAAGCTCACCTCCGACCACCCCGTGTACGACCCGCTGGCGAAGGGCTTCTTCCCGGCCGGAGACTGGCTGCTCGGCGATCGCAAACACCTGCTCGAGATCGGTGACGACGGGCCGCGCGTGGTTCAGGTCGATGGCGCGAAGCTGTTCTGCGCGGTGAGCGAGGTGTTCGATCTCACCGTCGAGCACGAGTGGCACACGTTCGTCGCCGAAGACATCGTCGTGCACAACAAGCAGCCCGCCGGTTGTCGGGTTCCCGACGCAGGAGTCACCACGAGCATCACGATTCCCGACGACGAGCGCCCCACCTGCTCGTGCGGTGACGCCGGTATCGGTCGATGGACGTGCGCCGGTTCTGGCGGGGTCGCGACGTGTGAGCTGTGCGGAACGGTTGACGCGGGAGTGCCCTGAGCCACGCCCCATTCATGCGCTCAGGCGCGATGACGTTCGCTCAAGACGCTGAGCTTCGACTGCGGGCGGCGTTTTGCACACGTGTGAGCACCCTTGCACGGGTGCCCAACCGTCAGCCGAGCTGCTTGATCAACTCGCGGGCGATCACGATGCGCTGAATCTCGCTCGTGCCTTCGTAGATCGTCTGCACGCGGGCATCGCGCAGGTACCGCTCGACGGGGAACTCGTCGATGTACCCGTAGCCGCCGTGGATCTGGACGGCCCTGTCCGCGACGCGGTTCGAGGTCTCCGACGCGAAGAGCTTGGCCATCGAGGCCTCACGCGTGAACGGAACCTTCGACTCCTTGAGGAACGCCGCGCGCAGGGCCAGCAGCTCGGCCGCGTTGGTCTGGGTCTGCATGTCCGCCAGCATGAACTTCACGGCCTGGAACTCGCCGATGGGGTTGCCGAACGCCTGACGCTCCTTCGCGTACTTCACCGACGCTTCGACGGCGGCGCGCGCCGTACCGACCGCCTGCGACGCAATGCCGATGCGACCACCGTCGAGCGCCGTCATCGCCAGCTTGAAGCCGTCTCCAAGTCGCCCGAGCAGGTTCTCTTCGGGGATCTCGCAGTTCTCGAACGTGAGCGGCACGGTGTTCGACCCGCGCAGGCCCATCTTGTCTTCGTGTTTGCCGGCGCTGAGGCCCGGTGTGCCGTTCTCGACGATGAAGCACGAGAGGCCCTTGTTGCCGTCGTTCGAGGTGCGCGCCCAGACGACGATCACGCCGGCGTACGCGCCAGAGGTGATCCACTGCTTGGTGCCGTTGAGCACCCAGCGACCGCCCTTCTTCACCGCGGTCGTTCGGCCTGCGCCAGGATCGGAGCCGGCGTGCGGCTCCGACAGCGCGAACGCGCCGGCGACGGCCTCTCCACTCGTCAGCCGCGTGACGTGTTTCTGCTTCTGCGCCTCGGTGCCGAACTGGCAGATCAGCTCGGCGCACATGTTCGTGACGCACATGCCGACCGAGGTCGAGCAGCACGCCGATGAGATCTCCATCACCGCCAGCGCGTAGCTGACGACACCGGATCCCGCGCCGCCGTACTCGGTGGGCACGTTCACGCCCAGCAGGCCGAGCTCACCCATCTGCTTGTACGTCTCGGCCGGGAAGAGCTCCTTCCGGTCCGTCTCTCGCGCCTTCGGAGCCACCACGTTCTTCGCGAACGTGCGCGCGGTGTCACGAATCAGCTTCTGGGTCTCTGAGAGCTCGAAGTTCACGGGTTTCCAGAGATCAGTTCAGTTCACGGCCTTCAGGTTGAACGGGAACTCGATGGGGTGCGCCTTGCCGTCCGGGGGCGAGGGGAACTGCATGGTCGAGAGCACCGACACCACGCAGTCGTGCAGGCGCGGGTCCTTCAGTGTGCTCGTCTTCTTGTCGATCTTCGCGCCCGTCACCATGCCGTCGCCGGTGATCGAGAACGCCGTCTTCAGGGTGCCTTCGACCGCCTTGTCCTTCGCGGCGAGCGTCTCTTCGTAGCAGGACTGAATTTGCGGGTGGTACGAGAGCACGACCTGCTTGATCGAGTCGGGCGTGAACGGCAGCTTCGAAATGTCGATGCCGTTCACCACCGTGGCCGAGCTGCCGCCGTCGGCGCTCAGGGTCGCAGCCGAGCCAACGCTCTTCACCAGATCCTTCATCGTGTTCTTGCCGGCTTTGGGGTCGGCGTGCAGCGACAGCGCAACCAGGGTCGAGAGGAGGATCATGGGTCAGTCCTTCAGCATGTTGGCGGAGATGACGATGCGCTGAATTTCGCTGGTGCCTTCGTAGATCTCGGTGATGCGCGCGTCGCGCACGTGGCGCTCGGCGTCCATCTCCTTCGAGTAGCCCATACCGCCGAACACCTGCAGCGCCTTGTTCGCCACGCGGCTCGACATCTCGCTCGCGTAGAGCTTGGCCATCGCAGACTCCTGCGAGTGGCGAACGCCTTTGTCCTTCAGCACTGCGGCGCGGTGAACGAGCAGGCGAGCTGCGTCGATCTCGGTCGCCATGTCGGCGAGCATGAACTGAATCGCCTGGTGCTCGCGAATGAACTTGCCGAACGACTTGCGCTCGCCCGAGTAACGAACGGCCTCCTCGAGGGCCGCGCGCGCGATGCCAAGCGCCTGAGCCGCGATGCCGATGCGGCCGCCGTCGAGGGTCGACATGGCCACCTTGAAGCCGTCACCCTCCTTGCCCAGCATGTTCTCGGCGGGCACCTCCATGTCTTCGAAGTACATGGTGCAGCTCCACGCGGCGCTGATGCCCATCTTCTTGTCGGGCGGCATGCGGCGGAAGCCCTTGGTGTCGGTCGGCACGATGAAGGGCGTGATGCCTTTGTTGCCGGCTTCCTTGTTCGTCATCGTGAAGAGCACGATCGCGTCGGCCTTCGGGCCGTTCGTGATCCAGTTCTTCGAGCCGTTGATGATGTAGCGATCGCCCTTCTTCACGGCCGAGGTCTGTTGCGCCGCGGCGTCACTGCCGGCCTGCGGCTCGGTGAGCCCGAAACAGCCGAGCTTCTCGCCACGCGCGAACGGAGCGAGCCACTTCTCCTTCTGCGCGTCGGTGCCGAACTTCATGATCGGGTCCGAGTACAGGGAGTTGTTCACCGACATGATCACGCCGGACGAAGCGCAGCCTCGACTGATCTCCTCCATCGCGAGCGCGTAGCAGACGTTGTCGAGGCCGGCGCCGCCCCACCGCTCGGGAACGGCCACGCCCAGCAGCGACAGCTCGGCCAGCTTCTTCACGGCCTCGGTTGGCCACTCGTGCAGCTCGTCCCATTTGCGGGCGTTGGGGATGAGCTCTTTCGCGGCGAACTCCCGCGTCATCTTCTGAATGTCCTTCTGGATCTCCGACGGCTCGAAGTTCATGCGCGGCAGATAGCAGCCCGGCCCGCGCTGGTACAGGCAACCAGAACGCGTGCATCAGCGCGCTTTCCGGCACCCTTCAGCGCATGTCGATCTCGACGTTGTAGTCGCCACCCACCTGCACCTTGAGCGGCTGCGGCCCACCGAACTCGAAGCCGCGCGCCTTGAGCTCGAACGAGTGCTGGCCAGCGGGCAGCTCGAGCGTCATCGGCGTCGTGCCCACGAGCTTGCCGTCGACGAACACCTCGGCCGTCGCGCCCGGAGTCTTGAAGCGCACACGTCCATCGCCGGTCTTTCCCTTCAGGACTGGCGCTGGCTCGACAGGCTTCGGCTCCACGGGCTTCGGGGCAACGGCGCTCACCGGCCGCGGCTTTGGAGCCGGTCGCGGCTTCTCGATCATTCCGGCGTCGACAGGCGGCTCTCCGGCGTCAACCACTTCCGGCGAGCCCGCATCGACGAGCTCGACTCCCGCGTCGGCCACCGTCTCTTCTGCGCCGGCATCGATGACGAGGACCTGAGGGGGCAGCGTGATCGTTCGAACCGGAACCGGTACGGGCTCCACCACGGGGTGTGCCGGCGGAGGATCGTTCTGTGACTGCAGAACGAACACGCCACCGCCCAACGCGAGGACCAGCAACGAGACCACGCCGATCAGCAGCGGCGCGCTGCTCTTCGAAGGAGCCGTCTGGACCGCGGTGCCCTTGTCTCGTTGAGGATCAGGCGCGTTCCTGCCCGAGCTCGAGTCACCCATCGTCGAGCGCTGCCCCGAGCTCGAGCCAGTTCGATAGTTCCGGCTCGAGCCCGTCCCGGTGCCCTTGATGCGCAGTTCTGCCGGTACGCTCTCGAGCGGATCCTCGGGGCGGCTGCGACGAACCGACGACACGAGCGCCTGCCGCTTGTCGCGATCTCCGGGGAAGAGTTCCTCGAGCCACTCACCCACCAGCGGAGCGTCGACCGTCTCTCCCGACTTCGAGAGCAGCTCACGCAGCGCGCGCGCGAACTCCCGAGCCGTCTGAAAACGCTTCGAGGGATCACGATCGAGCGCCCGCATCGCGATGGCGTCGAAGCCCTCGGGAACATCGGGGTTCATCGAAGACGGAGGATCGATCGCATCGGCGATCACGGCCCTGCCCGTCGCCGAGGGATCCTCTCGCTGGAACAAGCGCGCGCCCGACACGCCCTCCCACAGACAGACGCCGAGGGCCCACACGTCAGCGCGACGATCGACCGCCTTGCCGCGAATCTGCTCGGGCGAGGCGTACTCGAACTTGCCCTTGAAGGTTCCTGCGTCGGTGGCGGTCGAGCGTTCACGCGCGCGCGCGATGCCGAAGTCGACGACCTTCGCGACGCCGTCGTAGGTGATGAAGAGGTTGTGCGGCGAGACGTCGCGATGCACCACGTCGAGCGGCTTGCCGTCGACACCCTTCGTCTCGTGCGCGGCGTGAAGACCCTCGGCGGCATCAGCGAGCACGCGCGCCATCAACCACGGGTGCAACGGGTGTCGCTGCGTGCCGGCGAGGTGCGCCTTCAGCACGCGATCGAGCGCCTCGCCCTCCAGGTACTCCATGACGAGGTAGTAGGCGCCGTCCTGCTCGCCGAAGTCGAAGACCGTCGACACGTTCACGTGGTTGATCGCCGAGACGATGCGCGCCTCGTCGAGGAACATCGACACCACCGCTTCATCGGCGGCCAGGTGCTCGTGCAAGAGCTTCACCGCGACGACCTTGTCGGCGCCGCCCGCCCCCGTCGCCTTCGCGAGATAGACGCCGCCCATGCCTCCGACCGCGATGCGATACCGAAGCTGATAGCGGCCAAGCGTGGTTGGGACGTTCAAGCCCCCCGAATCCTACTGGCTTCAGGCCGAACTCCCTCGAAATCACCCGTCTGCGGAACGGACTCCCCCTTCGTGGTGTCATGGGCCGGGCATGTCGCTCCCTGACGAAGAGATGTGGTTCGAGAGCCCACCTCGCGCGACCTGTGGAGCCCACGATCGAACGGCCGAGAGCGTCTGCTCGCGATGCGGCAGCTTTCAGTGCGAGCTGTGCGTCACGCCTTCCGAGCGTTCGTTGTGCCACGCCTGCGCGATGACGGTGACGGCGGCGACCCTGCCTTCGTTGTCCCGTCGCGCGGCCTGGAAGCTGGTGTTGCTGCCGCTGGTGGGCATCGGGTGTCTGCTCGCGCTGGCCTCGAAGGGCGCTCCGCTGCGGGCGCTCAACGCCGAGCAGGTCACCTTCCTCGCTGCGTGGCTCATTCCGTTCGCCTGCGGGCTCGGGTTGCTGTTGCGTCCGCTCGCCCCGCTCGCCTTCATCGGCAGCCTCGTGTCCCTCACGCTGGTGTGCGTGGTGCTGGTGCCGCCAGCGATCGCCGACTTCAACGGCCAGCGCGTCCTCGACCTGGTCATCCTCGCCGCAGCGCCGCTCGTCGCCGTGAGAGATGCCTTCGCGATCGATCGAACGCACCGCCAACGCCACCTGCTGCTCTCGATGGCCAACGCCTGACAGCGCGTGGTGCTGTGCGTCGTTCGCCCGCCTCGCTAGCCTCGGCCCCTCACAGCGAGGGGGAAGCTCGTGATGCTCTTGCCGATGGTGGTGGTCGCGTTGTCGTTGACGGCGGCCGAGAAGCCAAAGCTGGCCGTGCTCGATCTGCAGGTCAGTGGAGCCACGGCCGATGAAGGCACCGCGCTGACCGACGCAGTCACGCAGCAGGTCTCGAAGCGCGGGTTCTTCGAGGTGATCGCCTCAGCCGACATTCGAACGTTGCTGGGCGTCGAGCGGCAACGCCAGCTGCTCGGGTGCTCCGACGATTCGACCAGCTGTACGGCCGAGCTCGCGGGAGCCCTGGGCGCGCGCTTTGTCTTGAGCGGCACGCTGTCGAAGCTGGGTGATGCGTATCAGCTCTCACTCCAGACCCTCGACACCCAGAAGTCGCAGCCAGTCGGTCGCAGCATTCGCATCGCCTCCGACGTGAAAGAGCTCGCAGAGCAGCTCCCCTCCGCCACCGCCGAGGCCACAGGTACGCCCGTGCCACAACCACCTTCGCGCGTGCTGCCGATCACGCTGATCAGCGTGGGAGCGGCGGCCCTGATCGCGGGCTCCATCGTCGGTTTCTCGACGCTGCTCGAAGAGAACGGCATCAACCGTGATCTCTCGAAGGATCCTGCGACGGGGAGCTTCCTTCGCCTCGAGCAGTACCAGAGAGACGCCCAGCGCCTCGGCCTGCAGCGCACGATCTCGATCGCCTCGCTCCTCACCGGCGCCGCGCTGGTGGGCACCGGTGTCTTCTTCGCGATTCGGCCCGTGGGCGGTTCGAGCGCGCTGATCGTTCCCACTTCGAACGGGTTTGCCTTCGCGGGGGTGTTTCCATGAAGCGGCTCGCGCTGCTGTCGATGCTCGCGCTGATCGGGTGCAGGTCATCGATCGATCTCTCGGGAGGCCGTGCGTACGCCTGCTCGCGCGATGGTGGTGTGACGGGCTGCACCTCGGGCTGGCTGTGTGGTGACGATCTGCGTTGCTACGACCCCGACGTTGGCGTCGCGCGCGCCTGTGAACGCGCAGAGAGCGGTTGCGGTGGCGGGTGGAAGTGCGGCTTCGACAAGGTCTGCTTCGATCCCTCGGTCGTCGACGGGCCAGTACGCGGCTGCAGTGATCCGTCGCTCCACTGCCCCGCCAACTGGCTCTGTGGCTTCGACAACACCTGCTTCGACCCTGAGAAGGTCGATGGCCCCCAGCGCGCCTGCGCCGACCCGCTCACGCACTGCCCACGTGGCTGGCGCTGTGGACTCGATCGGCTTTGCTTCGACCCTGCCGCCGCTGCTCCCGATGGAGGCGCTCGGCCGTGCACCGAGCCAACGCTTCATTGTGCAGCTGGCGAGCGGTGTGGCCTCGATGGCCTGTGCTTCGACGAGGTGCGTGCGTCGGACGGAGGCGTCGGAGCCTCGTGCGAACTCGACCGTCACTGCCCGCGATCGTGGCGGTGTGGAATCGAAGCGAGCGGCCGCCGGCGATGTCAGGCCGTCGGCGTTGGCGGCGCCTACCCGTGCGCGAGCGATGACGACTGCGAGGCGAGCTGGCGCTGCAACCCGGTCGCGCGTCTGTGCGCAGACGTTCGAGACACGCTCGAGTCGAACCCGGCCACCTCGATGACGTTCAGGTTGCTCGGGCCACTCGACGCTGGCGGGCCTGTGAAGGCGGTCTCCGCGAGCCCGGCCGGCGAGGCGATCATTCCAGAGATCGGCCCCGACCGGACCCGCTTCGTCAACGTGGTGTCGCTGCCCGAGGCAGGTGGGCTCTCGTTGCTCCACTGGACGGACCAGGAGCCGCGAAGCGCCGACGGCGGAGCCATCGTGGCAGCGCGCCAGCTCTTCCCGTTCGACTCGAGCCGGGTCCAGACGATCGCCGCGCTGCCCGCAGAGGCGCTGGTCCTGACCGACGCGGGCACGCTCTTGCGTTTCCGCTTTGGCTCGACGGGGCCGGACCAGCTGGCTTCCGGGATCGTGATGGTTCGACCTTCGCTTCACGACGCCACGGTGCTCAGCCTCAGGGCGAACGCGGGCAGTCTGGAGTTGATGCGGTGGGGACGCGACTTCGACGGCGGGGTGATGGGGATCATGCAGCAGGCTGCCTGCAACGCGGGCAACGGAGAGCTCGTCGATCTCGCGTGGGCCTCTGACCAGGGGCAGCTGCGCATGATTCTCCTGACGACCAGCGGGTTCTGTTTCGCCGTGATGCCCCCGGGCCTCTCCCCGCGCACGAGCCCGTTGTGGGCAGCCCCGCCCGGCAGCACGCCTCGACGATTGCGCACCAACTTTCACGAAGGGCCTGGCGCGTTCGTGGAGCCCCCGCAGCCGTCTCCGACCCGGGCGTCCGGCATCACCAACCTCGTAGTGGAGTTCACGCTGGCCGATGGGGGCACTGGCCTCGTCTCCACGCTCCTCAACGACTGGAACCAGATGGGGCTCCCAACGCTGAGCCACATCTCGGGAAGTGCCATTCCTCTGCCCTGCGACAACAGCTGCCCGGGAAACGCAGCCCCCACCGAGATCGTCCCCATCGCGCCGCTTCGTGGCCGCGAAGACCGAAGTTTCCTCGCGAGGTGCCCCGCCGTCTCGACCGACGCAGGTCTTCTGCCAGCCGCCACGTGGACGGTGACGGCCGGCGCCAACGAGTGCCGCGCGTGGCGGCGCACCCGTGAGCTCAGCCTCGAGGAAGAGCGCCCGCGTCGCGGGCCGATCGTCAGCGATCAGACCTCGACCAATCGGCGCACCCTGATGGACGAGCGGGGCAACGTGTGGCTGCCCTCGAGTGATGGAGGCGTCGTGCCTCGCGGCCTTCAGCTCGATCGCTCGATCGACCTCGCCATTCGCGTGTTTCTGGCTGGCCAGGCGCCACGCCTCTTCCTCACCGCAGGACCCCAACAGTACGCCGCGCTCGATGGCCTGGGGGTCTTCGCACAGGCCGACTTCCCCACCTCGTTCACGCCGATCGGCTCGGTCAGCGGCGCGCCCACGTGGGTCGTCACGACGGGCGGGGTCTTTGACGCGGCCCGCTTCCCCGCAGGCTCCGAGCTGCCCTTCGTCGTGGCCACGCCGCCAAACGGCACGAGCTTCCGACTGCCGTCTTCGGCGGTCGAGCGAGACGATCTGCTCTTCGTCGCCTCGCAGGACGCGGTCTCGCTGGGCAACGTGCGTCGCCAGAAGGCGGACTCGTTCTCGAGCCCCGAGCCGCTCTCACGCGCCATCGTGCCCACGCCTGGTCGAGACATTCGGTCTCTCACCGCCACGCCCTCACGCGACGGCGGGCTGCCCGAGGCCTGGAGCGTGACGCAGGGAGGGGTCTTCAAGAGCTCGTCGAGGACGGGAACGAACTGGATCACCCAACAGGTTCCATTGGGAACCCGGGACGGCGAGGCGACGCTGATCTGGGCCTCGGGCGACCAGGTGCGGCTGCTCCTCGAGACGGGCGAGGTGCTGAGCCTGCCGACCGCCGTTCCACTGGCCGCTCCACCTGTGCCCTCTGCCCGGGTGAGTTCGGCGACCCGGTTCTGCGGCACCACGTGGGCGATCGTCGATCAAGGTGCGGGCGACGGCGGGCTCTTCGCGCTGGGCGCCACTCCAACCGACGGAGGCCTGGCGCCGTGGGTCAACCTCTCGCCGAGGATTCCGATTCGCGGGCTCTCGACCAGCGTCCTGCGTCCTTCCAGCCTCGAGCTCGTCATCACCTCGCAGACGGGTGCGACCTGGGCGGTCGAGCCGATCCTCGACGGTGGCTGCGTGAACGTTCGAGACTGAGTCAGGCGTTCTTGAAGGCTGCTTTGCGCTTCTCGAGGAAGGCGCGCATGCCTTCCTTCAGATCGTCGGTGCCGAAGAGCAGACCGAAGGCCTGACGCTCGATCTCGTTCGCGTCTTCGAGCGGCAGATCGGCCCCGGCCTCGATGACCCGTTTCGCCTGTGAGAGCGCGACCGGGCCGCGCGAGGCGATCTTGTGTGCGATCTCCTTGCAGCGAGGCAGCAGCCCCTCGGGCGCGACGACCTCGAGGGCCAGCCCGATCTCCTTGGCCTTCGCCGCGTCGATGGCGTCGGCGGTGAAGATGAGCTCCTTGGCGCGGTTACGGCCCAGCAACCGCGTGAGCCGCTGCGTGCCACCAAAGCCGGGGATCACGGCGAGGCTCACTTCGGGAAGCCCGAGCTTCGCCTTCTCGCTCACGTAAAGCAGGTCACACGCCAGCGCGAGCTCGAGCCCGCCACCCAATGCGAAACCATTCACCGCCGCGATCGTCGGAATCGGCAGGGCCTCGAGGCGCGCGAACACCTGATGGCCCTTCGTCGAGAACGCGAGCCCCTGCAGCGGCGTGTAGTTGGCCATCTCGGCGATGTCGGCGCCGGCCACGAAGGCCTTCTCGCCACCGCCGGTGAGGATCACCACACGCGCGTCGGCGTGCGCCACGATCTGGCTGATCGCGCCGTCGAGCTCGTTCAAGACCTGCAGATTGAGCGCGTTCAACGCCTTCGGTCGATCGATGGTGATCAGCGCGAGGGGGCCTTCGAACTCCAGCTTCACGAATTCGGCGGTCATGGTGGCTCCGGTGGATCAGTAGGTGAAGAAGCCGCGGCCGGTCTTCTTCCCGAGCCAGCCGGCGTCGACGTACTGCTTGAGCAGCGGGCTGGGGCGGTACTTGTCGTCACCCAGGCCCTCGTGCAGCACCTTCGCGATCGCGAGCACCGTGTCGAGGCCGATGAAGTCGGCGAGCGTGAGCGGGCCCATGGGCTGGTTGGTGCCGAGCTTCATCGCGGTGTCGATGTCCTGGGGGCTGGCGAGCCCCTCGTGCAGCGCGAAGCAGGCCTCGTTCAGCATTGGAATGAGAATGCGGTTCACGATGAAGCCGGGGAAGTCCTTCGAGACGACGGTGGTCTTGCCCATCTTCTCGGCGAGGGCCTTCGTGGTCGCGTAGGTGGCGTCGCTGGTGGCCGCGCCGCGGATGATCTCGACGAGCTGCATGATCGGCACCGGGTTCATGAAGTGCATGCCGATGACGGCGTCGGGACGCTTCGTCGCAGACGCGATGCGCGTGATGGGAATCGACGAGGTGTTGGTGGCGAGCACGCCGCCGGGCCGAACGACGGTGTCGAGATCGCGGAAGATCTTCTTCTTCAGCTCTTCGTTCTCGGAGACGGCCTCGATGCCGACGTCGACGTTCTTCACGTCGAGCACCGAGTTCGCGGTCGCGAGGCGGCTCAACGCAGCCGTCCGATCAGCGTCAGTCAGCTTGCCCTTCTCGACCAGCTTGCCGAGGCCCTTCTCGATGCCGGCCTTCGCCTTCGCGACGACGTCGGGAGAGACGTCGACGAGCGTGACCTGATGACCAGAGGTGATGCCGACCTGCGCGATGCCAGCGCCCATCTGTCCGGCGCCGATGACGACGATGTGGTTGGTGGACATGGTCGCCCAGATAAACCGCCCGTCACTCGAGTTCACGCATCAACTGTCTGCATTCGGGCTGCGAGGGATCTTCGTCGAGACACCGGCCGAGCGCCTCCTTCGCCTCCGGCCGCTGAGCGAGCTCGATGCGAATCACGGCCAGCAGCAACCACGCCTCCGCCCTGCCCGGCTCGAGCAGCGTCGCGTGCTCCGCAACCGGCAGCGCGTCGATCATCTTCTTCTGCAGCACGAGCGATCGCGCGAGCCCCAGATGCCCATCGGTCACGTTCGGCGCCGAGATGATCAACTGCCGGTACGCCTTCTCGGCCTCGGCCGGCTTGTTCTGTTTCAGCTTCACCAACGCAAGGTTGAAGCGCGCCTCGGCGTAGTCGGGGTTCGTCTTGAGCGCCTGTCGCAGCACGCCCTCGGCCTCGGCCAGCCGGTTCTCCTCGAGGTACAGAATGCCGAGGTTGTTCGCGGCCTGCGCCTGATCCTGAAAGTTGCGGAGCGCCTTGATGAACCAGCCCTTCGCGCCTTCGCGATCACCGCGCAGCTTGCGGATCAGCCCTTTGTTCGTCTGCGCGTCCCAGTAGTAGTCGCAGAACTCGAGCGAGTGATCGCAGAGCGCTTCCGCCTCATCCAGCGCGCCCGTCGACAGCGCCTGAGCACACCGCGTGTTGTATTCGATCGCAGGTTGGTTCGGGTCGGGCCGCGGCGGGCAGGCCATCGCGAACAGCGCAGTGGTCAGCGCGAGTCTTCTGAACATGATCGTCTCCTGTGTCCCCGAGCAGGGGTGGACACGGGAACGACGACCAGCGCAGGCAGAGGCGACGGCACGAAGGTCAGCAACGCCTGCTCGATGAGCTCGAACGTGGAGCGAAGCGTGAGCTGGAGCCGTACGAACAACCGCATGAAGGGTTATCGGCAGGCCCCACCTTCGGTTGCGTCAGGGGGTTGGCTCGAGCACCAACGCGTCAGCGCCGCCGGGATCGAACGACTTCTGGAACACCCGCGGGTCGGCAGCTTCTTTGAGCCATACCATCGCGACCGCGCGGTGCGGGCCGCTGCGCAAGACGACCTGCTGCTTGAGCTCTTCCGAGACACCTGACGGAAACGAGCGCTCCTCGCGCCGCAGCAGCGTCTCTTCGCGCCACACCTGCAGCTCGACCTTCCGCACGTCACCGTAGGGAACGTTGAAGCGCCAGGTGACGTCGCGCGCGGTCGCGAAGAACCCGAAGCCGCCCTTCCAGACCAGAGTGCCGACGATCAGCGCGATGACGAGCGGCAGTCTCCGCCGGATCTGCGAGCCCCTGCCCTCACTCGGACTCGTCGCCATCGTCACGCTTCTTCTTTTCCTTCTTCGGCACTTCGTACTTCGTCTTCAGCTCGCTCACCGTCACCTTGGGCAACAGCGACGGCGACTGATCCTTCACGCGATCGGGCACCAGCTTCACCTCGGCGCGCACCTCGATCGTCATGCCGGCGATCATTTTCAGGAACTCGTCCCGCATGCGATCGCTCTGGAGGAACTTGCGCACCTCTTCAGTCACGACGCGGCCGATGTCTTCCTTCGTCTTGTCGGCCTGCGCGAGCACGAGCCCAAGCACTTCTTTCGGCAGCTTGAGCTGACCTGCGACCTTGCGAATGCCCTCTTCGCTCATCACCACGGCGCCCAGGCTGGCGGCCGCGAACCGGCGCACGAAGTCGGTGACTCCGCCACGACGCTGCTCGTCGGTGGCGTCGTCGTCCAACGGGTCCATGTCGGGTTGGTGCGGAGTCTCGGAGGCCATGGCGCGTTGCAGCATAGCGCGCCCGGCCCCGCGAGTGTTGCGTTACGGCGTGGCGCGGATCTCCACGATCTTGTCGCCTTCGAGGAGCGCGTCGACGACCTCCTGGCCCTTCACGACCTCCCCGAACGCCGTGTACTTGCCGTCGAGGTGAGGCTGCGGAGCCGCCGTCACGAAGAACTGCGAGCCGCCCGTGTCCTTGCCCGAGAGCGCCATGCCGACGACGCCACGCGCGTAGACGCGGTGGTTCACCTCGCAGCGAACCGTGTAGCCAGGGCCGCCTTCACCATCGCCACGGGGATCGCCGCCCTGCGCGACGAAGTCAGGCACCACGCGGTGGAAGGTGAGGCCCTTGAAGAAGTTCTTCCGCGCCAGCGTGTACATGTTGAGCGAGGTGAGCGGCGACTCCTGGGTGAAGAGCTTCACGTCGAACTCGCCCTTGTCGGTCTTGATCAGCAGGTGCGCTTCTTTGGGCAGGCTGGGCGGGCGCACCTTGTCATCCGGGCGCTCCACACGAGCGGCGACGACCGCCGTGCCCTTGAGGCGGGACAGCGCAGAGGCGGCCGAGGTGCGAATCGTCGAGTTGGTCGAGGTGAGCCACTGCTCGAGATCGGGAATCGCCTCTTTCGCGTCGAGGTTGGCCAGCGCCTCGGCGACGGTCGGCGCGATGTCGACCTGGGTCATCGCCTTCATCGCGAGCCCACGAATCGTCGCGATCGAGCCCTTGTCGCCCAGTTTCGCAGCAGCCGAGGCCGCGTAGGCCGCGACGACAGGATCGGCGTTCAGCAGCTGCGTGCGAACCTTGTCGATCGACGTCTGCGACTTCGTCTCACCGAGCACCTCGAGCGCCGCGACCTTCACGCGGGCGTCGTTGTGGAACACGAAGGAGCCGATCTCGGCCGCGCGCTTGTTCGGATCAGCCGCCGTCACCGTCGCCAGCTCCTTGAGCACCATCGACAGGCGCTGGGGCTCGCTGATCAGGTTGCCGCCACAGTTGAGGACCTCTTGCGGAGAGCCGGTCTGCTTGTCGAGCGCAGCGGCGATGCGGCACTCGACGTTCGCGATGTCCTGGCGAATGCGGGCGTCCTGAACCTGGCGCACGCCGTTGAGCAGCTCCTGACGCAGCGACTGGAGGAGCGGCCGGCCCGAGATGGGCAGACCGGTCTGCGCGAGCATGAGGAGCGGCTGACCACCACCGGCCGAGTCACCACGCAGCAGACGCTCGACGCGCAGTGAGAGATCCGCCAACGCTCCGAGAGCCGCGCACGCCGAGCCCTTGCACTTGTTCGTCAGCTTCGCGAGCGCCTTCGTCGCCTCGACCGCCACGCGGTAGTCGGGATCATCGAGCAGCTTCTTGAGCGTCACTGCGTCGACGTCCTGGCCGACATCGCCGAGGCCCTTGGCGCAGATGGCGCGAATCTCGGAGGCATCGTCGCCCGCGCACATGAGCAGCCACGTGCGGGCAGAGGGGTTCTTCGACTGCGCGAGCGCGTAGGCGGCGCCGTAGCGAGCGACGGGCGGCATCTCTTTCTTGATGAGGCCAGCGAGCGCGTTGAACGTCTTGGGCGGCAGCGTGACACCCGGCGTGCGAGCCGCGATGCCGATGGAGAGCGCGGCGCGGGCCTGAACGTCACCGGGGACGGTGAGGCGATCGACGAGAAGCATGACGGCCGCAGGCGACGCGAGCCGGCCGAGCGCCTCGATGATGACGAGCTTGATGCCGATGTCCTGCTCCTCGGCCTCGGTCGTCTTCAGCGCGTCAGTGAGCTTGTTCTTCACGTCGTCGGCGATGGGGCTCCACGACTGGCCGAGCAGACCGATCGCGAAAGCCGCCTCTGAACGCGCGCCCGGATCAGGATCGGTCAGACCCTTGATGAGCGTGTCAGCCGCAGCCACGTCTTGAATGCGGCCGAGGGCGAGCAACGATCGGCCACGGAGCGCCGGATCATTCGCGGTCAACGCCCACGTCAGCAGCTTGTTGCCTTCGCCGAACGAGCGGCGGTCTTCGAGCGAGGCCACCTCGATGAACTCGGGCGGCAGCTTGGGAGCGGCTTCGACCGGCTGAGTCTGGTTCTGCTTCCCGTTGGCGGGCTTCTTCGCAGACTTCTGGGTCTGGCAAGCAAGGGTCAGGACGACGAGGCTGCACAGAAGGATCGTTCGCTGCATGGCGGTGTACCTAGAAACACCGGTGGGTGAAGTCGAGTGAGGAATTTCTTCACAACGGCGAACCCTCGGGCCCGGTATGTTGCGGCGCATGCAGTGCCCTTCGTGCAGCGAAGAGATCGATGAGGGCGTCGCCATCTGCCCCCACTGCGACGCGGTGGTCGATCCCTCGGCGTTCGACGACTCCCCTCGCCCATCCAAACCCGCCGCCCCCAAACGCCCTGCCACTCGCAGTGGCGTGAAGGCCGTGCCGAAGAAGCCAGTCTCGGGCGTGAAGAAGGCCGCGGTGAAGAAGAAGCCTGCGCCGAAGCCCGAGGCCGCCGACACCGGAGAAACCACCGGCCCGACGAGCGCCGCTGGTGACTGGCGCAGCCGCGTCGACCCCGAAGACTGGAAGCAGGACGAGATGGCGTCTCGGCCACCTCCGCCGGGGTTCCAGGCCGACAAGGCCATCGACGCCGACGACTTCATCGGTGGCCTTCGGCAGTTCGTCGACTCGCTCTCTGCAGGAGACAAGCTCTCGTTCTTCGGCGCCGTCGCGACGATTCTCTCGTGCTTCTTCCCCTGGAAGGAGACGGTGGCCGAGGGCGACGTGCTGGGCCTCGCAGGTCCCGGTCTCGTCACCTTCATGATGGCCTGTCTGACGCTCGTGGTGCTCACGCTGCGGGTCAACAAGACGCTGAAGGTGAACGAGCTGCTGCTGTGGGCGGCCCAGCTCGGCACGCTGTCGATGGGCGTGTTGTGGGCAGTGGTGTCGATCACCCAGTCGTGGAACCCGACGCTCGCGCGCGCCGTCGAGGGCAACCAGGAGGTCTGGGTCTCGAAGCCCTCCTTCGGCGTGATTCTCGCGGTGCTCGCCGGAGCGTTGACCGGCTTCGGCACGGTGCTCGGGCTGAAGGGGAAGAGCTGATCATGAGTGATGCGTTGACGCGCCTCGAGTCGGCGCTGTCGCAGGTCGTGGTCGGGCAACCGAAGGTGCTGGCGGATCTGATGACGACGTTCCTCGCGCGTGGCCACGTGCTGCTCGAGGGCGTGCCCGGCGTCGCCAAGACGTTGACCGCGCGCACCATGGCGCAGGCGCTGGGGCTCACCTTCACGCGCATTCAGTTCACGCCCGATCTGATGCCCACCGATGTGCTCGGCACCAGCGTGTTCCGCCCGCAGGACGGGTCCTTTCAGCTCGTGAAGGGGCCGGTGTTCACCGAGGTGCTCGTCGCCGACGAGATCAACCGCACTCCACCGAAGACCCAGGCCGCGCTGCTCGAGGCCATGGAGGAGCGGCAGGTCACCATCGACGGCACCACGCACCCGCTGCCCAACGCGTTCTTCGTGGTGGCGACCCAGAACCCACTCGAGCTCGAAGGCACCTACCCGCTGCCCGAGGCCCAACTCGATCGCTTCATGATGCGCGTGAAGGTCGGTTACCCCGATCAGCAGGCCGAGCAGACGATGCTGCTCAAGTTTCACGAACGTCGTGGCGCGACGCCCTCGGTGCCGCGCGTGCTCTCGACCGAAGAGCTGAACGAACTGCAGACGCGCGCGTTCAACATCACGTGTGAGGCCAGCATTCTCGAGTACGTCGTTCGCATCGTGCGGGCGTCTCGCGACGATCGCCGCCTGCGCCTGGGAGCCTCTCCCCGTTCGGCCCAGAGCCTGCTCGCCGCCGCCCGCGCCCGCGCTGCGTTGGAGCGTCGTGACTTCGTGACGCCCGACGAGGTGAAGGCCGTCGCGCCCTCGGTCTTGAATCACCGGCTCATCGTGCGCGCCGAGGCCGAGGTCGAAGGCATCACGAGCGAAGACGTGGTGCGCCAGCTGCTCGAGCGGGTGGAAGTGCCGAGATGATCGGCCGGCCGGTTCCCACGCAGCGCGCGTTCGTCGTCGCCGCGGTGGGGTTGCTGCCGGCGGGTCTCGCGGTGCTCGCTCCATCGGTCGCGCTCGCGTGCATCGTGCTCGACGCGGCCCTGCTGATCGCCATCGCCGTCGACTTCTTCCGCGCGTGGAAGGTCGACGATCTCCACGTCGCCCGTGACGTCGAGCCGGTGCTCTCGTCGCATCGCCCGACCCGCGTGAAGCTGCTCATCGAGCAGCGCCCCGGCGCCTCAGGCCTCGTTCGCGGCCTGGTGCGAGACGAGCTTCCCGCGGGAGTGATCGCAGAAGGCCACATCGCACCGCTGGACTTCGAGGGCTCGACGACCATCGAGTACCGGCTCGAAGCACGGGCCCGCGGCGACCTCTCGTTCGGTGACGTGTTCTTGAGGCTCGAAGGGCCGTGGGGGCTGTGTTCGAGGCAGGTCTCGGTCTCGTGCGCGCAGACCGTGAAGGTCTTCCCCGATCTCACCGCGCTCACGAAAGACGCGCTCGCCCTGGCCCGCGCCAACGAAGACGACGCTCGACGCCGCGTGCCGCTGAGAAGTGAAGGCCGGGAGTTCGAGTCGCTGCGCGAGTACCGCGTGGGAGACGATCGGCGCTCCATCGACTGGAAGGCGTCGGCCCGCCGCAGCCGCACGATGGTTCGCGTTCACCAGCCCGAGCGGAATCAGGTCGTGCTGCTGATGATCGACTGCGGGCGCCACATGGCCGGTGAGGTGCACGGCCGGAGGAAGATCGATCACGCGGTCGACGCGGCGTTGCGGGTGGCGAAGGTGTCGCTCGATCAGGGCGATCTCGTCGGCGTCATCGCGTTCGCGACCGAGGTGAAGACGTGGCTGCCTCCGAGGAAGGGCGCCGATCAGCTTCGCGCGATCGCGCAGGCGCTCTACCGGGTCGACGCCAGCCTCGAGGAGAGCGACTACGGCGGCGCGATCGATCTCGCGTTCTCGAAGGGCGCCAGGCGCACGCTCGTGTTGATGATGACGGACCTGCTCGATCCCGACGCGGCACAGGCCCTGCTCAAACGCGCGCGCAGGCTCGTGCCCAGGCACCTGCCGTTGATCGCTTCGATGTCCGACGAGGCCGTGCACGCGGCGGCCACCATGATGCCGGTCACCGAGCTCGACGCGCACCGACGCAGAGTGGCAGCTCAACTCGAGACTGATGCGAAGACGACCGTCGCGAGGCTGCGTGACGCGGGAGCGCGTGTGGTGAGAACACCCGCGAAGGAGTTCGGCCCCGCCGCCGTCAACGCGTACCTCGACATCAAGGCGCGCGGGTTGTTGTAGCCAGCACCCGACAGGACTTGCTCGGCGCTACGCCTCAACTCCGCCGGCGTCTCGTGCCGAACACCAGCACGCACAGCGCGAGCGCCTCAGTCGAGGCCCCATGAATCTCACGGCGCCGAAAGCTCGCGACAGTCGAAGGGCAGGCCCAGCTCTTCACGCAGCCGCTCGTGAATGTCGTTCGCGTTCACCCGGTGATCTCCCGCCCGGTAGAAGAGCTTCTTGCCTCGATACCCGACCGCTCCGTGGCTGTTCCACCCGTAGCGGGCCACGGCCTCGACCGCCTCGGGCTCGAGGTGTTCGACGGTTCGGAACGACACCGTTCCCTGAAACTCGCTGTCGAGCACGCGCACGGCGGCCCGCGTCGCGTCGCAGACGCGTCAGAATTTCAAGTAGTAGTAGGTGACGACGATCTGCCCGCCCTCGGCTTCGCCGGGCATGGCCGGGTGGGTCTTCGCGCAACCGGCGAGCGCGAGCGTGGCGATCAACGTGAGGCGGATCATGCCCCGCAGTGTGACGTCGGTGTGACGTGACCGCAACGCGAGCGTGCGACACGCCACGAACATGTTGCTGGTCGGCTCGTGACACCACGGGCATTAGTTCGAGACATGTTCGTGACGATCGTCGTGATGACGGTGCTTGCTCAGGATGTGGACGCCGGAGTCGAGACGTTGTCGGCACCTGAAGTCGACGCGGGCGTGACGTTCGATGCCGGAGTCGTCCACGTGCCCCAGGCGGGAAAGCCGCCTGCCAGTGTCGAGGCGAAGTGGGGAGAAGGCGTCGTCTTCAAATCGGGCGACTTCTCGTTGCAGCTCCGGGGGCGCGTGCAGGCTCGGGCCGAGGCAGCAGTGCCCATGCCGGGCTCCACCGTCGCGCGCATCAACCAGATCCTCGTTCGCCGGGCGCGGCTGAGCCTCGTCGCGAAATACACCGACGCGTGGACCATGAACGTGCAGCTCGCCTTCGCGACCCTCGACATGGAGCCCGACGCACCGAACGTGCTCCGCGACGCCTACCTGACATGGTCAGGCCTGCGCGATCTGAACGTGCGCGTCGGGCAGATGAAGGTGCCGTTCGGCAGGCAGCGCCTCATCTCGTCGGGCAATCAGCAGATGGTCGATCGCGCCATCATCATTGGAGAGCTCAGCCTCGATCGTGACGTCGGCGCCCTGCTCCGCAGCGACGATCTCTTCGGCCTCGGCGGGAGGCTCTCGTACGCGATCGGCGTGATGGGCGGCGATGGGCGCAACCGGCTCGGCACCAACGTCGGCCTGCTCTACGTCGCGCGCGCGCAGGTGAGTCCGTTCGGCAAGTTCGACGATCTGGTGGCGGGAGATCTCGAGCGCCTCGAGAACCCACGCCTCGCCATCGGCCTCGCGGCGGCGCGGAACGTCGCCACGGTTCGGCAGCGCAGCACCATCGGAACCACGTTTCGGAATGGCGCGGTCACCTACGATCACGTGGCTGCCGACCTGCTCTTCAAGTGGCGCGGGTTCTCACTCGAGAGCGAGGCGCTGCTCCGGTACGCGGAGCAACCGTC
>CALRPN020000085.1:0-33012 GCA_943370055.1 Archangium gephyra | reverse complement strand
GAAGCCGGCGAAGCTCGCCCTCATCGCCGCAATGCGGAAACTGCTGCACGCCATCTACAGCGTCGCGAAGAACCGAAAGCCCTTCGTGCCGCGACTCGAGGTCACCGCATGAAGAAACTGCTTGCTGACCAACACGGAATCTCACTTCTTGAGCTTCGCCTCGACGAGCGCCTTGCCGAGCTTCATCGGGTCGAGGCCGCCCCCAGGCCCGCGAATCGCGAGCACTTCCCAGACGCCGCCGGGCAGCACGATGGTCACGCCACCGGTGAACGAGTACGCGGGAACGCTGAAGTCCTTCAGCAGGCGGCGCTTCTCGGTCTCGGCCAGCTTCGCGGCGAGCTCGGCCTCGGTCTTCACGCCCTTCGCTTCTGGCATCACGCGCTGGAACTGCAGAGTGCCGCTCTCCATCAGGTACACGCACTGGGTGACGCCGAAGGTGAAGGGGCGCAGCTCCTTCTTCGTGACCTTCATGCCGGTGACTTCGGTGACCTTCGCTTCGGTGAGCGGGCAGGGATCTTCGGCCGGCGGCTCGGCGAGTGCGGTGGCCGACAGACAAACGGAGAGCACGGCAACGGAGCGGAGGTCGCGCATGGCGCGGGAAGATACTCCGCTCATTCGTCGGTGAGCAGACCGTACAGCCTTTGCAGCGCAGCACCCGTGATCAGCACGGCCTTGACGGCAAAGAGCACGAGGGCCTGTTGCGACACCATGAGGGCGTGCGTGCCGCACTCTCGGTTGGTCGACGCGGTCGCGACCAGATTCGGAACCCAGACGAGCATGCCGAACGCGACGAATGCGACTCGGCCTGGGGTGGCCCGAGGGAGGAGCCGGGCGACCAGGTAGACGATTCCGAGATCCATCAGCCAGAGCTGCGCTTCCGGGTCCGGCCACTGCATGACGCTCTGAAAGAGGACCCAGGCCGCTTCCAACACGAGCCAGGCGAACGCGAGGAATCGGAGCACGGCACGTCAGACAGCACGCGAGATGCCAACGAGTCCCTCGAGGGGGTGGGCCGCGACAGGTGACGATCCACGGCACTTGCCTGCCGCAATCCGTCACTCCTCATTCGTCGGTGAGCAGACCGTACAGCTCCTTCCACAGCGCGGGGCCTGATGGCTCGCTTCCAAGCGAGACCCACGTGAACTCGCCGATGAGCGCCAGATAGAAGAGCCGCGACCTCGCCGTCGCCCGAGCGGGAGTCAGGCCCGCGCCGACGAGGAGATCTCGCACGTACGCCTGCCGCGTCTCGTCGACCTTCGCGAGCCTTCGACGAACGCTGGCCTCGGTCGCGCCCCAGGCGCGAATCGCGTGCTCGACCGAGGCGCCCTCGCCTACCGAGGTCGTGAGGCTCATGAGCACTGCGAGCCGTTCCTTCGGTGTTCCGGGCTTCGAGTCGACGCGCGCGATGATGGAGGCAGTCGCCCGCTCCTCCCACGCGTCGAGCACCGCCTCGAGCAGCGCTCGCCTGTCCTTGAAGTGCCAATAGAAGCTGCCTTTGGTGACGCCGAGGCGCTCGGCCAGCGGCTCGACCCGCACCGCCTCGAGCCCGCCCTTCGCCAGCACCGAGAACGCGGCCGCCACCCACGCCTCCGGGCCCAGCCGATCGGAACCTGCCGCCATCACGACCTCCATACGCCACCGTATTGCGCCGGGAACGTCACCCGGCTAGACCTCCATACGCAACCGTATGGAGACCCCATGCCCCTCGTCGCCGCGACGTTCGTGCTGCTGGCCGTCCTCCACTCCATCCTCGGCGAGATGCTGCTGCTCGGGCCTCTGCTGAGCGCGCCGTTACCAAGACTGCGTACGGGCCGCTGGCTCGGCGCGCGGACGTTGCGATTCGCGTGGCACCTCACGAGTCTGGCGTGGGTCGCGTTGGCGGCTTCGGTGTTGGCACCCGCGCAGGTACCCCTCATCGCGAGCACGACGTTGCTGCTCTCGGGCGTCGTGGCGTTCGCCGCCTCGCGCGGTCAGCACTTTGCCTGGGCGCTCTTCGTCGCGGGCAGCCTCGTCGGGCTCGACGCACTCCCCGGCCAGGTGGCGTCGCTGGTGGCAGCCGGCCTGCTCGTGCTCATCGCGGCGCTGCACGTGGCGTGGGCGTTCGGGTTTCGCGGTGGCTCGAGCGTCGCGGTTCCTTCCGTCGAGGGGCGTCCCGCATTTCGTCCCGGGGCGCTGCTGACGCTGGCCGTCGCGGTGGCGTTCGCGACCGGAGCAGTCGTCGCTTCGCAGGCAACCTCGGGAGGTGCCTGGCGGTGGCTCTCACTCGCGGGCGCCATCGCCTGCGGAGCCCGGACCATCGGCGACACGAAGCTCGTCGGGCTCTTCAAGCGCGTGCGCGGCACGCCGTTCTCGACGTGGGACGATTTGCTCTTCACGCCGCTGAGCTTCGTGCTGGCGGTCTGCTTCGGCGTGCTCGCGACCTGAGTTGCGCTCGCTCCGCCTCCGGGACAACGTCGGACGGGCATGACCGCGCTCTTGCTCTCGCTGGTGCTCACCGCCTCGACCGAAGACGCGCGCCTCGAGCCACGCCTGCACACGGCCATCGGGCCGGTCGTCACCTTCGGGCGCAGCAATTGGTCCATCGGCTACGGGCTGGGCATCAGCGGTGACCTCGGTGTCGTGCTGCAGGACCTCCTCATCGTGACGTCCCGCCTGACGTGGGGAACGACGATGCAACGTGACGCGGGCACCATCGGGCTGTCGGTCGACGTGATGGTGGGTGAGCACTGGTCGTTCGGCGGTGGGCCCGCGTTCGGCTTCATCGGCAGCCTCATGGTGGCGGACTTCTCGCGCGCGCTGTCGTTCGCCTTTCCGCTGCGGGTTCAGTTCGGCTTCTCTCCGCGCACGGCGGACGAAGTGCGGAGAAAAGGAGTCACGGTCTTCGTCGACTTCGCACCGGGCGTTGCGCTCGGGGGAGACCGCGGCGGCGGGGTTCTCATTCGTGGGCCGGACCCCATGACGAACCGCTTCAGCTGGAGCGTCGCGGCCGGCGTCGTCTGGTCCTGGCGGTGAGCACGCGTCGCACGGAGTGGGCTACATCGGGCCCATGGAGCTTCCCCGCGGCCAGCTGCTTCGCGCCGACACGTTCGCGTCTGACGAGACGCTGAGCTGCGACGTGGTCGTCATCGGCACGGGAGCTGGTGGCGCCGCGGCAGGGGTGCAGCTCGCCGAGGCCGGGCTCTCGGTCGTCTTCCTGGAAGAAGGCCGCAAGTGGGAGCCGCACGAGCTGTCGAACAAGCAGTCGTGGGCCGTGCGGAACATCTACGCCGAGCGCGGCACTTCGGTGGGCATCGGCAACATCTTCGTTCCCATGCCTCGCGGAAAGGCGGTCGGAGGCACCACGCTGATCAACTCGGGCATCTGCTTTCGCACGCCCGCGGCGGTGCTCTCGACGTGGCGCGAACAGTACGGCGTGTCGTGGGCCGACGAGGCCGGCCTGGCGGCGACGTTCGACGAGGTGGAGCGCGCCGTCGGAGCGACACGCACCGACGAGAGCGTGTGGCGCCGGCACAACGAGCTCTTCCGCGATGGGTGTGAGGCGCTGAAGCTCGAGGGTCACTCGGCCATCGTGCGCAACGCTCCGGGGTGCATCGGGTGCGGGCTGTGTCAGGTGGGCTGCCCCGTCGGAGGAAAAGGCAGCGTCGATCGCAACCTGATTCCCCGTGCGCTCGCTGCAGGAGCCGCCGTCTTCTCGTGCGCGCGCGCGAGCCGGCTGCTCGTCGAGAACGGCGTCGCGGTCGGAGTGGAAGCGTTCGGCTGCGACCCGGTGACGGAGGTGGTCTCGCGACGGCTCGAGGTACGCGCGAAGAAGGTCTTCCTCTGCGCGGGCGCCATCTCGACGCCCATCTTCCTCTTGCGACAGAAGCTCGCGAACTCGAACGGCCGGGTCGGCAAGAACCTGCACGTGCACACGGCGCTCGGCGTGGTGGGACGGTTCGACGAGGTCGTCGATGGCTGGCACGGCGCGGTGCAGGGCTATTACGTGCGCCTGCCGGGCGAGAACGCAGTGCTCGAGACGTTCAGCGCGTCGCCCGACATCTACTCGGTGCAGTACGAGCAGTACTCGAAGCCGATGAATCAGCTGCGCCATCTCGCGGCGTGCGGCGTGATGCTGGGAGACACCGCAGAAGGACGGGTCGAGCCCGGCGCCTACGAGCCGCGCTCGAAGATCTCGTACGACACCAACGCCGAAGACGTTCGCGTCATCAAGAAGGGCATTCGGCAGATTTCGGCCATCTACTTCGCGGCGGGAGCGACCGAGGTGCACACCGGCTTCTCTCGCGCGGGAGCACAGAAGAACCTCGCCGAGCTCGACGCGCTGCTGGCCGAGGACCGCCCGTGGGATCAGATGAACATCTACGCGTCACACCCGATGTCGAGCTGCGCCATGGGCAGTGACAAGGCGTGGGCCGTCGTGAAGCCCGATGGCGAGACGTACGACGTGAAGAACCTGATCATCGCCGACGCGAGCGTGTTTCCGACGTCGCTCGGCGTGAACCCGCAGATCTCGGTGATGACGGTGGCCACCACCATCGCGCGCGAGCAGCTGAAGACGGGGTGAGACGAAGAGCTCCCTGACGAAGGACCAGGGCACCTGGGTGGGCGGTGACGACAGTGCGCTCCGAAGCCTCGAGTGGGCTGCAGACCTGATGGAACGGAGCGCAAACCGTGCCCTCGTCACCGATGGCCGCTTGCCCGCCTGTCGGGTGGGTGAGGCAATCCAGGGTCGAGATGGTTAGATAGACTATCTAACTATCTGTACGCATGAAGCTGCTCGACCTCCGTGACCTCGTGGTGGCGCGGCCGTCTCGCCGACGCGTAAGAAGCACTGCTCCTGGCTATCGAGCGACGCGTTCACCGACCGACGTCTCAGAGGCTCACGGGACTCCTGTTTCGATTTTGACAGGCCGAGACTTGGTCGGATGGCCGCTCAACGTCTGCACGATCTCTCAGAGCGCCCACTTCTTGCGTCGCTTTGACGTCACGAACACGGGATCCCCGATCGACACCGAACGTGCTGCTGGCCTTCCCACTCGAGTCGCTGTGCCACCGCTGGCCTTCCTGAGAAGCGCAGCAGTCCGGCACGAACCTCTCGGCCGCCCTCGCCCACTTCCTCGTCGAGCGTGACCTGAGCAGGCTGCGAGACTCACTCGCGCAGGGGGTCTTCGTTCGTGAGCCCTCTGGGCGCTTCGTCAACGGCTGGCGATACGAGGGCGAGACAGCGCTGACCGAGGCAGAGGTCGTGGCCGAGGCCCAACGTGGCAGCCAGGCGTTCGACGACGGCCCCTGTGCCGAGCAGTTCCCCCGGCCGTTCACGCTCGATGGTGGTTGCACGGCTCGTCACCGCCACCGACTGAACCTTCGGAATCGCCGCGAGCAAGCCGCCGACTGGTGTCGTGAACAACAGCACCGCCATCGCCGCCAGCATCCACGCGCCGTTGAGCAGCGGCCGGGCGCGGAGCACGTCGAGCCACTCCGAGAACAACGAGCGCTGACGCGACTCCCACGCCGTCACCACCCGCTCTTCGACGCGCACGCGCTGGGGCTCCGACGGCTCCAGCACCGTCCACGCCCGCTTCAGCCGTTCATCACTCATGAGGTTCTCCCAGCATCGTCAGCAGCGCCTTGCGTTGGCGCTCGCAGATCTTCCGCACGTTCGACGCGCTCACGCCGGTCGTCTCGGCCACTTCATCGGCTGACAGCTCCGCGCCGTAGAAGAGGCTCACCACCTGGCGGTCCCGCTCGGGCAACGTCGCCAGCGCCTTCAGCAACGCGCTTCGCCGCACCTGCGTGTCTTCAGTCGTCGCAACGTCACGATCGAGCACCGCGCTCACGGTCTCGGAGTCCGTCTCCACGCGCGACGACGACCGAAACGACTTGCGCACCCTGTTCAGCCCAAGCGTCACCAGCCACGAGAGGAACCGTCGGCCCTCTCTCGGCGCGTAGCGGGACAGATGCGAGAGCGCGTCGACGAACGCCGCCTGCACGGCATCCTCCGCGTCCGCGTCGCTGGCACACAGTGGCCGCAGCGCGCGGTACAGCTTCGTCACGTGCAGCGCGTACAGCCTGCGCGCCGCGCGAGGGTTTCCCACCCGCGCGGCGTCGATCAACGAGACGACCTCCGCCTCGTCGACCGGGCCCGACTCACCACCCATCAACGTGGCGAAGACGAAGAACATCAGCTGCGCTCGAGGGCCCGGCTCGCGAGGAAGCCCGTCGTCCACACCGTGCTGCGCAGCGTGCCGCCGAAGCCGATGGCGGGAATGATCAGCGGCATCGCGACGAGACCTCCAATGACCAGCGAGGGAATCAGCGCCTGTGTCACCGCGTAGACGATGAGCCCGACCAGCGCGCCGGGAATCAGCGCTGCCACCGCCAGCAGACTGCTGCCCGCCTGGCCGACGACCGCCATCACCAGCAACTGCAGCGACTCGAGCAACCGCCCCGAGAGATAGCGCTGCGCCTCCTTCACCGCGGCGAACGCGTCACGCTGCTCGAGCACCGCCACCCGCAGCGCGACCTCGAGCACGAGGTAGCCCGTCAACACCGCAGGCAGCAGCACCACCATCGTGAGCGCAGACAGTCCCGCTCCCACCGCCAGCGGAACGAGCGACGCGAGACCGAGGCCGACAGGCAGCAACACGATGACGGCAACCCCGAGCATCGCCAGCCCTGCCAGCAGCTTCAGCCGGAAGACGACCCCGAAGTGCGAGAGCCCCGAGCGAAACCCGTCACGCACCGACGTCGTCTCGCCGCCGTTCGCGCGCTGCACCTGCGCGATGAGCGCGCCTTCGCTGATGATGTGCATGAGGAACGCGGCGATGCCGACGAGCGCTCCGACGACGATGACGGGCCACACCCACGTGGGCAGCGAACTGCCTCCACTGCTGCTCGCTTTGGGGTTCCCCGCTCCCGCGCCGCCCGACGCGGCGATGAAGAAGCCAAAGAGCCAGAGCGCGCGGTTGCGCCACGCGGTGGTGAGGGACTGCCGGGCGATGGAGACGACGTTCATGAGGGACTCCTCAGTGCAGACGCAGCGTCAGTGCCGCGTCGATGCCCTGGGAATCCGCAGCTGGGCCGGTTCGTGACACGACCCGAACGAATTTCCCAACACCTCGACTTCAGGTCACTTCTTCAGACTCGTGCCCCGGTGCTGCAGCGTCACTCGACAGGTCGAGCACGTGGAATCGTGGGTTGGTCCGCCAGCGCTTCTCCTCGCACCAGGCGTCCCAGCTCGTGCCGTCCTGCTGAAGAATCCCACGTCATGCCACGAACGAGCTGCAACGCCTGCAGCGCCGAAGGACACCGTTTCTCTGGCGACGGCTCGAGCAGCCACCTCACGAGGCGCTCAAAGCCCGCTGGGTAGCCCCGGCGCTCGGCATCGAACTGGAACATTCGGCCTTCGAGCTGGGCGGCTGTCATCTCGCGTTCGGTCTCTCCCGGAAACGGGTAGTCACCGAGCGCCATCTCGGCGAGCACGATACCGACGGCGAAGAGATCGACTCGCTGGGTGAGGGTGCCGCCAAAGAGCTGCTCGGGCGCGGCGTAGCTCGACTTACCGCGCACGATGCCGGTGGTGGTGAACGCAGTCATGCGCTCGCCCTTCGCGATGCCGAAGTCGCTCAGCTTCACCTCACCGGAGCGCGTCACGAGCAGATTCGGAGGGTTCAGATCACGGTGGATCAGGTCGAGCGCGTGGCCGTCGCGGTCGACACGGCTGTGGACGTGCACGAGGGCGTCGAGCAACTGCTCAGCCAGGCACAGACACGCATTGGGGCTGATGGGCTCCCTGCGCCGACGTGCATCGCTGAGCATGCGAGACAGCGGCACGCCATCGACGAACTCCATCACGAGAAACGGGCCGTCTTCGTCGGCACCCGAGTCGAGCACCTGCACGATGTTCGGGTGAACCATCAGCGCCGAGAGTTCGACCTCTCGCTGGAACAATTGGATGATCTCTGTCCGCTCCGCGAGGGCTGGGAGCATTCGTTTGATGGCCACCCGTCTCGTCGAGCCGTCCGAGCGCCGCATCGTGGCCTCGAACACTTCTGCCATTCCTCCGGCCCCAAGCCTCCGACCGAGCTTGTACTGGCCGAGCCACTCTTGTCGGTGCAGCTCGACGACGAGCGGGAGCGTGCGTCGCGCCAGCCACCACAGAATCACGGAGGCCGTGGCGAACGAGACTCCGACGAAGTCGAGGGCGTGGGGGTCGAGGCCGATTCGAAACGCGAGGACCAGCGTCGCGGTGGCGCCAACCACCGCCGTCGCCGCGACGACCACGGAGTTCAGCGAGAGACTCGACAACACCAGGAACCCCAGGTTGATCGAGACTGCGTCCATCAGGAGCTGGCGGACGTCGTGAGACTCCGCCAATCGCAGGTTCTGGGTGAGCGCGACGGTTGGGATGTCGATGAGCGGCACCGCCCACACGAGGTGACGCGTGCCAGAGCCGCCGAGTCGCGAGGCGAGAAAGAGCAGGAGCCCCACGAAGGTGTAGACCACTGCCGCGACCCGGGTGGTGTTGGAGAAGGCCTGAACCATCGCCAGAACGGCAACGAGCACAGCGCCGATGAGCCGCACGTTGGCGAGTCTTCTGGCGTTGCGCCGACGCTCACGATCGAGCACGCGCCGGGTGGTGTCCGAGAGCTCCAGCATTCGCGACCGTTCCTTCGCGACCGAAGTTCAAAACGACTCGCACCAAATGAAACGGCCCGTCTCCATGTTGGATGACGGGCCGTCAGTCATACCTACCGAGCAGGGCTCAGCAGGCATGTCGTGGCTGAGGAAAACTCAGACCGGGCGAACGTTCTGCGCCTGGAGGCCCTTCGGGCCGCGCGCGACGTCGAACTCGACCTTCTGGCCTTCCTGCAGGGTGCGGAAGCCCTGGGTCTGAATCGCAGTGTGGTGGCAGAACACGTCTTCGCCGCCGCCGTCCTGCGAGATGAAACCAAAGCCCTTCGCATCATTGAACCACTTCACGGTACCAGTCGCCATCGTCAACTTTCGTGTTCCGGCTGCATTCATTGCGGCCGTGTCCGGAAAAACTCCGGGCAGGGGCTCTCCTACATTGAATCACCCCGGCCTGCCAGCCCCCCCGTCGTCGAATTGTGGGGAGCCGCTCCCCAGTGCCCTGAAACCACTCGTTTGCAGTCGCAGCCGTTGTATCTGCGCGGGCCATGAGACTGACCGTTCTGGTTGCCGTGCTGATCAGCTCCACCGCCTGTCTCGATCGGATCATTCTCGACGGAACCGTGAAGTCGACGCGTGACGCCGCGGGAGCCTTCGACACCTTGTCGGATCTCGAGGTCGCCAAAATCGCCGCCGGCTCGAGCCTGGTGCAGCTCGAGGGCATGCAGAAGCTCGCGCCCGACAACGAAGACGCGCTGTATCTGCTGACGCAGTCCTGGGCCGGCTACTCGGGCGCCTTCATCGAAGACGAGTGGGAGCAGGCCATCGACAAAGAAGATGACGACGCCGAGGCGTTTCAGGCGAAGCGCGCGCGCGATGCGTACGACCGGGCGATTCGGTTCGGCACGTTGCTGCTCGAGCAGAAGCGGCCCGGCTTCGTGGCGGCACAGAAGAACTCAGACACCATCAAGGCGTACCTCTCGGGCTTCACGAGCAAGGCCGACGCGGAGCCACTCCTCTGGTTGGGCGCGGCCTGGGTCTCGCGCGGCAGCGTCGCGTCAGAGGACTCCGCCATCGTCGCCGAGCTCTTCGTGGGCGTGGCGATTCTCGAGCACGCGGTCGCCCTCGACGAAGGCATCGGCTACGCGACGGGCCTCGCGGCGCTGGGCGCGTACCACGCGCGTTCACCCGACGCCGAGCTGGCCGAGTCGAAGCGCCTCTTCGAGCGGGCCCTCACCCTCACCAACCGCGGCGCGCTCACGGTGCAGCTGCTCTACGCGCAGAACTGGGCCTGCAACGCCCACGACAAGACGGCCTACGAGAAGCTGCTGGCCGAGGTCCTCGAAGCCGGTGACGTGCTGCCTGCCCAACGCCTCGAGAACACCATCGCGAAGCGCAAGGCGAAGCGGTACCTCGCTCCGCCCCGCCTCAAGCGCTGCTCCTTCTGAACCCGCCCAGGGACTCTTCCATGCGAAACCTGCTGCTGCTGACGACGCTGTTGTGCGCCTCGTGGTCCTTCGCCGACCCGGTGACGTTGAAGATCGGTTCGCTCGCGCCGCGCGAGTCTCCGTGGGGCCAGGTGCTGCGCACGTGGGTGAAGGCCGTGAAGGAGAAGTCGAACGGCGAGGTGATCATCGACATCTACTGGAACGCCACGCAGGGCGACGAGGTGGCGCAGATCAGCAAGATGAAGACGGGCCAGCTCGACGGAGCGGTCGTCACCTCGACAGGCCTCTCGGTCATCGACCCGACGGTGAACGTGCTGCAGGTGCCAGGGCTCATCTCGACGTGGAAGCAGCTCGACACCGCGCGAGACGCGCTCAAGCCGCGCTTCGACGCGACGTTCAAGGCGCAGGGCTTCATCCTCGTGGGCTGGGGTGACGTCGGCCTCGACCGGTGGATGTCGAAGGGCTTCGGCCTCGCGAGCCCGAAGGACTTCAAGGGCCAGCGTCCGTGGGTGTGGCGCGAAGACCCGACGCTGTCTCCGGTGTTCCAGGCCGCGAACGTGGTGGCGATTCCCCTCGGGGTGCCCGAGGTGTTGCCCGAGCTGTCGACCGGCAACATCAACGCGATGAGCATCTCGGCGCTCGCGGCCGAGCAGCTGCAGTGGAGCAGCAAGCTCGACCACCTCTCGATGGCCGTCGTCGGCCCCAACATCGGCGGCATGGTGCTGTCGAAGGCGAAGCTCGACACCTTGTCCGAGGCGAACCGCGCGATGGTGCTCGAGACGGGCCGGCTGACGGCCAACGCGCTCACGACGCGCATTCGCAACGAAGACGACAAGGC
Source organism: Archangium gephyra (assembly GCA_943370055.1). Classification (GTDB taxonomy): domain Bacteria; phylum Myxococcota; class Myxococcia; order Myxococcales; family Myxococcaceae; genus Xiheimicrobium; species Xiheimicrobium gephyra_A. Next base: position 22,098 of record CALRPN020000085.1, on the reverse strand, counting down.
GCTCGAGCGGCTGAAGGCGAAGATGACGGTGGTGCAGCCGACGCCCGCCCAGCAGGCCGAGTGGGACGCGCTGTATCGCGAAGCCCGCAGCCGCATGGCGAAGGGCGCGCTGCCGGCCGAGCTGATGAACGAGGTCGAGAAGCTGGTGAAATGATGCGAGCGGCTGAGTGAAGCGCGCGCTCGCGCGAATCGACACGGCGTGGTCGCGCGTCGAGCTGGTGCTCGCGTGCGTCGTCGCGGGCTGGCTCGTGGCGTCGTTGCTCGCGTGGGTGGTGCTGAAGGGGCTCGCCGCGCAGACGACCTCGGAGTTCTTCGCAGGAGCCGTGCTGCGCGCGTCGGTGCTGGGCGTCGGTGGAGCGCTGCTCACGTGGCGCTTCTCGAAGCGGCCTTTCGTCACTGCGGTCTCTCTGGGCGCAGGCGTGTTGCTCGGCGTGCTGCTGCGTGACGTCGGCGTCGCGTGGGCAGGCAACGTGCTCGGCTGGGTGCAGGACGGCTCGACGCTCACGCTGGTGGGTGGGCTTCGCGGGCTCGCGACGCGGCTGACGCTGGTGCTCGTGTTCGTCGGCGCCTCCATCGCGACGGCCCAGGGCCGGCACCTGACCATCGATGTGGTGGCGAGAATGTTGCCCGCGACGGGACGCACGGTGGCGGCGATGGTGACGGGGCTGGTCTCAGCGACGGTCTGTCTCGTCTCGGCGTGGGGCTTCTTCGACTTCCTCGCCATCGATGGGTTTCGCGCGCGCATGGACGACGCGCCGTCCGTGAAGTGGAGCGCCGTGACGGCAGGCCTGGGTCGCGACGTGTTCTTCGTCTCGCGGCAGGTCGCGCTCGACGTGAAGGTGGGCCCACGCGTGCTCGGCGGGACGCGCTGGGACACGACGCTGACAGGCTCGGAGTGGAATGCCTGGCTCGACGCGGCCGACTGGAATGGCGTGGCCGACGTCGCGACGCTTCGTGAGCAACCGGAAGCGACGCACGTGCCGTTGGTGGTGACGGGCGCCGATGCGCCACGCGGGTTGTTGGTGAAGCCGTTGTCGTTGGTGGTGCCGCTCGGGTTGTTGCTGCTGGCGCTGCGGTTCCTGCTCTGGGTGTTGCGCGGAGCTCCCGTCGAGAGCGCACACGGAGCGGCGTCATGAAGCTGTCTCTCGAACTGGGCGCGATGAGTGGCGACGGATCCGTATGGACCGCGGAGTTCCTGCCGCTCGGCGTGCGCGCGATGGGTGGCAACGGATCCGCACGGGCCGCGGAATTCCTGCCGCTCGACGTGCGCGCGATGAGTGGCAACGGATCCGCACGGGCCGCGGAGTTCCTGCCGCTCGACCTGTGCGCCATGAGTGGCGACGGATCCGCACGGGGCGCGGAATTTCTGCCACTCGACCTGATCCGAACGAGCGGCAGTGGATCCGCTCGGCCAGCGGATTTTCTGCCTCTCGACTGGAGCGCGCGATGAACCGCTCCCGGTGGGCGCTCGGTGGCAGTGGTGCGGTCGTCGCGGGAGCTGGCGTCGCCACGGGCTGGCTCGGGGCGCTGCTGTCGGCGCTCGCGCTGCTGGGCACACCGCTCTTCGTGCTGATGGCGGGCGGCACCGCGCTCGCGTGGTGGCTCTCGGGCAGTCCAGTGAATCGCCTCGCGCCGCGCGTGCTCGACGAGCAGTTCGCCGGCTCACCGGTGCTCGTCACGATTCCGCTCTTCACCGTGCTCGGTTACCTGCTCGCCGAATCGAAGGCACCGCAGCGGCTCGTCGAAGCCTCCCGAAAGCTCCTCGGGTGGATGCCGGGAGGACTCGCGCTCGTCTGTCTCGGCGCCTCGGCCTTCTTCACCACGCTCACCGGCGGCAGCGGCGTCACCATCGTCGCCATCGGCGGACTGCTGCTGCCCACGCTTCGTCAGCAGGGCTGGTCTGACCGCTTCTCGTTCGGACTCGTCACGACGGGCGGCTCGCTCGGCCTGCTCTTCCCTCCGTCGCTTCCGATTCTCGTCTACGCGCTCGTGGCCGGCCTCGACTTCGAGCTCGCCTTCCGCGCGGGGCTGCTGCCCGGTGTGTTGGTGCTCGTCATTCTCGGAGCGTGGGCCGCGTTCACCGGCAAGCAGGAGCGCATTCCCCGCGAGCCATTTCATCTGTCCGACGCGGTCGCCGCGCTCGGGCTCATCAAGTGGGAGCTCGGTCTTCCCTTCGTCATCCTCGGCGGCCTCGCCTCTGGGCTGACGGCGCTCGACGAGAGCGCGGCCCTGGGCGTCGCGTACACGCTGCTCGTCGTGAAGGTGCACAAAGACCTCGGCTGGAGAGACGTGCCGCGCGTGCTGCAGAGCGCGCTCGCCCTCGCCGGCGCGGTGGTGCTCATTCTCATGATGGCGAACGCGCTGATGAACCTGGTCATCGACCGGCAAGTGCCCGCGCACGTGCTCGACGCGCTCACGAAGGCGGGGCTCACCGAGCGCTGGCAGTTCCTCATCGCGCTCAACGTCTTCCTGCTCGTCATCGGCATGGTGATGGACGGGGTGTCGGCGCTCATCGTCGCCGTGCCGCTGGTGCTCCCGCTCGCCGCGCGCTTCGGGCTGTCTCCGTTCCACCTCGCGATGATGGTCATCCTCAACCTCGAGCTCGCGTTCTGCATGCCGCCGCTCGGCTTGAACCTGTTCATCTCGAGCTTCCGCTTCCGGCTGCCTGTCACGACGCTGTACCGCGCGGTGGTGCCGTTCGTCGGCTTGCTGACGTTGAGCCTCGTGCTCGTCGCTGCGGTGCCCACGCTGTCGACAGCGCTGGTGCAGCCGGCCATCGACGACGCGCGGGCGCGGGCCGAGAAGGCAGGCCGGCCTCCCCGTGAGGCGTGGCTGCTCGAGTGCGTGCAGGCCGATGGACTCGACCCGAAGCCCTGCACCGACGAAGAGCGCGCGAAGTACGCGACACCCGACGCGGGCACTGACGACGAAGACGACGAGCTGATGAAGCAGTTGATGGGAGAGCCGCCGTGACGGACGCCTCGCACGTTGCGACGTGGCTCCTGCAGCATGGCTGGGCAGTCGACGCGACGGTGCTGAGGCTGTTGGAAGGCTGACGATGTGGCTCGACGAGACGACACGACTGCTCGAGGAAGGCCGTCCCGCCGCGGCGCTCGAAGCAATGCTCGACGCGTGGCGCAGTCGCCGGGTGACCGCCCTCGCAGACCTCATCGACACGCTGAGTGAGGCGCTGACGGCGGCGCTCCCGAAGGTCGAAGGCAAGACCCGCACCGCGCTGCAGACCGCGTGGCTCGACCTGCTCAATGAGCGCAAGGACGTCGACCTCGGCCGGCTGCTCTCGGTGCTTCCCTCGCCGCCCTTCACCGCGGTCGGCCTGCGCATCGAGCGTCTGGCTCAGCATGACGACCCACGCGTCGCCCGCGCCTTCACCGACTTCGTGCGCGAACCGCCCACGATTGGAGGCATCAAGGGCTCACGGTGGACGATGCTGCTCAAAGGGCTCGAGCGCATGCGAGACGCGCGTGCACGGCCAGCCCTCAAGCGGCTCATCGCGAGCGACACGCCCGACGTCATGTTCGAAGAGCACATCGCGCCGCTGGCCCTCCGCGTTCTCGAGTCACTCTCCGACGACGTGCTCACCGCCGAAGAGGTGACGCAGCTCGCGACGCTTCGCGAGGTGGTCCAGACGGTCTGCGCCGCTCCGTTCCCCGAGGCAGCGGCTCTTCGCGCGGACACCTCGAGGGCGAAGCCCGCCGTCAGCGAAGAGAGCCTGCTCGCGCTCATTCACGAGACGCCCGAAGACGATGCGCCGCGGCTCGTCTACAGCGACTGGCTGCAGGAGCAGACAGACCCACGCGCCGAGCTGCTGATGCTGCAGCTCAAGGCGAAGACGACGTCGAAGGAGCAGCAGCGCGTTCGGCAACTGCTCCGCGCCCAGGGGCGTGCGTGGCTTGGAGTGCTCGAGCCGGCCATCATGCGTCGCTCAGAGGTCTTCACGCGTGGGTTCCCCTCGTCGGCGCACCTCACGTTCACCACGCCGAAGCTGAAAGCCCAACTGACGGGGCACACGGCGTGGAACACCTTCACCGAGCTGACCGGCACCGACGCCGACTTCCTCGAGCACACCGAGCTGCGCGGGCTGGAGACGCTGCGGTACGTCGACGAGGTGCAGCTCGCGGCGCTGGCTCGACGCCGGTTGCCGCTGCGGCGCCTGCACGTATTGGGTGCGAACGTGTCGGTCGACGCCTTCGGAGCGCTCTCCCGAGTGGCGGCGCCCGCGCTCACCACGCTCGAGGTCTTCGTTCGGCCGAACGATCGCGGCCTGTTTCCGGGCGCCGTCGAGAAGCTGAAGCCGCTGCTGCAGCGGCTCACCCACGTCCACTTCTCGGGAGTCGTGTCGGCCGAGGCCTTCAAGAGCCTCTCCACCATCGCGACGCTGCGACGAATCAGGTTCGCGCTGGTCGAGCCCTTCGACTTCTTGCGGCTCGACGACGAGCGTTGGGTGCTCGACCTCATCGCGCTGCGCTACCCGGTGAAGCAGGCGCCGTCGGCGCTGAAGCACCTGCTGCCCCACGTCTCGGGAATGCTCGAGCCCTCGACCGAGTGGGGCGATCAGCTGCCGCTGGCGCGCACCATTCTCGAGCGCGAGTGCAAGCTCGCAGGAGTGCCGATGCTGCCGCGCACGGTCGTCGAACCTGGGTGAAGATGTACGCGCCGTGTGGCTCGAGGCTCCGACACGACTGCTGAAGGAAGGCCGCCCGGCCGCGGCGCTCGAGGCGATGCTCGAGGCGTGGCGCGTTCGCCGGGTGCCCGCGCTCGCGAACCTCATCGACGTGCTCAGTGATGCGCTGACGTCGGTGCTTCCCCGCTTCGAGGCCCGCACCCGCAAAGGCCTGCAGGGCCTCTGGCTCGACCTCGCTAACGAGCGCCGTGACGTCGATGTCGGCCGGTTGCTCGCGGTCTTTCCAACGCCTCCGTGGGTCGCGGTGGGGCAGCGCATCGAACGGCTCGCGTCGCTCGACGACCCGCGCGTCGCGAGGGCGTTCACCCACTTCTTCCAGAACCTCCCAACCGTCGGGGGCATCGGCTCGGCGCGGTGGACGATGTTGTTCTCTGCGTTGGAGCGCATGAAGGACGTCCGCAGCCGCGCGGCGCTCGAGGTGCGAACGAACCTCGCCGACCCGCGCGTCATCGTGAACGAGCAAATTCTCCCACTCGCCCGACAGGTGCTCGAGTCACTGCCGGAAGATGCCACCACGGCCGACGACGTCGCGCAGGTGCACGAGCTCGCGGTGCTGGTGAAGGTGGTGCTGCAGTCACCGCTCCCCTTGGCGCTGGCGCTGCTCGACGACACCGCGCGCCCGCGACGGCCGACGAGCGAAGCCGAGCTGCTGCAGCTCATCTACGAGACGCCCGAAGACGACACGCCACGGCTCGTCTACGGCGACTGGCTGCAAGAGCAGGGCGAGCCGCGCGCCGAGTTGCTGATGCTGCAGCTCAAGCCGAAGCAGACGAACAAGGAGCAGGTGCGCGCGAGGCAGCTGCTTCGCCAACACGGCCGCGGTTGGCTTGGCCCGCTCGAGCCCGCGATTCCACAACGCACTGAGGTGTTTCATCGCGGCTTCGTCTCGGAAGCACGCGTGACGTTCGCGACGGAGCACCAACGCAAGGCGCTGCTTGGTCACCCGGCGTGGAACACGTTCACCTCGCTCTACGTCGGCGGTTCGGTCGACGCCGAGTTCCTCGAGACGACCGAGCTGCGTGGGCTCGAGTCCCTGCGTTTCGTCGCGCACCGCGAGCTCGAGCACCTGCAGAACCGCACGTCTCCGCTGCGGCGGCTGCGGGCGCTCGGGCTCTCTCGCGACTCCGTTCACACCTTGCGCCTCGTGGAGCCGAAGCTGTTCCCTGCTCTGCGCGACCTCGAGCTCAGCGTCGGGCCAGGCGATCGAGAGCAGGTCGAGCGTGCGCTGCGAAGCAACGTGCAGCTCATCGAGCGCCTCGACCGGGTTCGTCTCAACGGCGCGCAGACGACCGACCTGCTGGTCATGCTGGCCGGCTTCTCGAACCTGAAGCAGGTCACGCTGACCGCGTTCGCGCCGCTCGCCTTTCACCGCGTGGCGCACGGCTGGGTGCTCGACCTGCACCCGTCTCCCTTCGAGCTGCGGCGCGGCCAGAACATCGAGCGCGCGCTCACCCAGTTCATGCCGCTGGTGACTGGCGTCGTCGAACCCTCGAAGGACTGGGGTGAAGATCTGAAGCTCGCGCGAGAGACGCTCGATGGGGTGCGGAAACGAGCGGGGCTCGAGTTCGTGCCTCGACACCTCATCGGAGACTGACGGTCAGCGCCCCGGCTCGACGATGGACCACCGCCGCAGCGGCGACTCGGAGCGGCCGACCAGGCGCAGAACCCCAGACGCGTCCGCAGCGGCACCGAATACCGTGACGGGCTGCGACTGCGGTGAGAATTGCGTCTCGACGATGGCGCGGCTGGCGCGGTCGACCGTGATGACGGTGGGAACCTCGGCGCCGCTGCGTGACGTCGTGCCGACCAGCTTCACCTGCGACGTCGTGCCCAGACAGGAGATGAGCGTGAACGGTTCATCCCGTCGCACCTCCGTCGTCGCAGCTCCCGACACCGCGCCGCCCTGGGTCCACGCGAGCTGAGCGGCGCCGTCGAGGCTCGTGCACACGACGATGCCGTTACGACCCGCAGCGACGACACCCGTGGAACGGCTGCCGCTCACCCCGAGCGGATCCGAGTCCCACACGTCGCCATCGAGCGTCATCTGCAGCACGTAGCCGGGTGTGCCCGTGGCGAGCGTGCGAACGCCCGCGACCCAGAACTGACGATGTGTCGGAGCGGCCGGCCCGTCTTCGGTCGCGATGCTGAGCGGCAGCACGCCGCGAACCTGGCCCTGAAAGCCCGTGCCGAAGCTCTGTCGCCATCGCACGCCACCGTTCGCCTCGAGCAGCGCCACGAAGCCTTGACGGTCGGTCGCGCTCACCTGCTCCACGCCGGCGACGATGAGCGAGCCTTCGTTCGTCACCGCAATGGCGGTTGCCTCCGTCGAGACGCCGAGCGGAGACGGCAACGTCGTCGTCCACACTTCACCATCGGACTCACCGAGCGCACGCACCCACGCGAGCCGTTTGCCGTCATCTCCCGTGATGAAGCCCGCGACGACGAACTGCGCTCCGACCATCGTGCTCGCCCGAACGGCATCAGCGCCCGCGAGCGTCGGCGAGCTGAACGCAGGCAGCGAACCATCGGCCGCCGTCGTGCCGTACCAGAGGTCGGCGGAGGCCTCGTCTTCGGTGGCTGCGACGCGGAACCCGGCCTGTCTCCACCGTCCATCTGCGGTCGGCGCTGTCGTCACCACCGTGAGCCGTCGCTCGTTGCCGATGACGACGTCGGGCGCACAGGCTCCGAACATCACCAGCGCGAGCAGTGCCTCACTTCGCATCGAGCAGCCTCTTCACGCGCTCGCGCACGAGCTCGGAGTCGGTCGTCGACGTCACCTTCTTGCCCAGCGCTTCGGCGTCGCTTCGTTTGCCCGCCAGCAACAAGGCCTCGAGCTTCAATAGCTGCGCGTCGGTGCGCATCGTGCCTCGCGGGAACTTCGCGTCGTATGCAGCCAGGGACGCGAGCGCTGCCGTCGCGTCCTTCGACGCCAAGGCCTTGCGCGCGCCATCGACGAAGACGAGCTCGGCCATGAGGTCGTCTGGCTGATCAGCCTCGGGCTTCTTCACCGGCTTCACGAGCGCGGGAGCTCCAGCGTCGACGACCTCGGCGACGGGCGGAGGAACCACCGCGGGCTCGGCGGGAACGGGGACCTGGACGATCTTCTCGACGACCACCGTCTTCGGCGGGAGCGCGGCGAACTCCTCACGCGCGCGGCTGTCTCCCACCCGCATGCCGACGACGTACGCGCCGCCGAGCAGGCCGAGCACGAGCACGCCCTTCACGGCCGTCATCCCGAGCCCGCTCGACACGGTCGCGGGCGTCGAGACGGCGGGCGTTGGAGTCGACGGGGGAATCACCGCAGGCGTCGGCAGGCCCAGCATCGCGCGCGCCTTCGCCTTCGCGGCTGCCGAAGGCACGTCAGACTTCGCGGCGTCGAACAACCCTTCGAGCTCAGGGCCGAGCGGTGGCAACTCGTCGCTCATCGCTGTCCCTCCTTCCACCGCGCGAGCACCTTCGCGAGCTCTTCTCTCGCGCGGCGCAGGCGTGACGCGGCCGTTCCTTCGGGAATGTCGAGCGCCTCGGCGACCTCGCGCTTCGAGAGGCCCTCGAGCTCGGTCAGCACCAGGACCGTGCGCAGGTCTTCGTCGAGCATGCCCAGAAACCGATCGAGCAGCGCGCGTTGTTGTTTGCGGTGCACGAGGTCTGCCGGCGTGTGCTCATCGACGGGCTCGGGCGCGTCCTCCACCGGCACGTCACGCCTCGGCCGCGAGCGCAGTGGGCCCGCAACCTTCACGGCGGTGGCACAGAGAAACGCGCGCTCCTTGCCGACCTCGATGTCGGACATTCGGCGCGAGGCGATGATGAAGACCTGCTGGGCGCCATCTTCGGCCGTGGCGTCGGGAAGGCCGACCCGGCGAAGCACTCTCCACACCAGGTCGTAGTGCGCCTCGAACATGGCAGCCAGGCGCTCCCGTTCAGCGGCCGTCGGCGCCGGAGCAGTTCCGGAGTCGCGATTCGTCGAGGCAGGGACGCTGCCGTCGCTCACCGCCAGATTTTCAGTCGGAACCGTCATGCAGTGGGCGCCACGGGTGGATCACGGAATCGTCGGACCACCGTCACAGAGAGGCAACCTCTTATTCACTGACGGGCCCATCGTTCGACTTTCGACCGAAGCCTGCCCAGACTCCGCTTCGTGCCGACGCCGTCGTACCTGCTCTCATTCGTCGCCATTCAGGCGGTTCGGCTGGGCGCGAAGTTCCCTCAGCGCTACGGCGGCGCGTGGCTCGTGTGGGAGCCCGGCACCTGGCAACCCCCGAGCCGCGACCTGCTCAACACCATGGGCAGCACGGGCGGAGGGCCCGCGACGACACCGACCCACACCGACGCGCTCTGTTTTCATCTCGGGCAGGACGGGCAGGTGAAGGTGGGTCGCGCTCCCGACAACGACTGTGTGGTGAGCGACGCGACGGTTTCACGCCATCACGTCGACCTGTTCACGAAGGACGGACGGTGGTGGGTGCGGCCGGCAGCAGGGCGGCAGGTGATGCTCAACGCACAGGTCCTCCGTGGGGCGTTCATGCTTTCCCCACGCGACAAGCTTCAGCTCGGCGACGCGACGCTCACGTTCGATGACGCGCGCGGGCTCCTCACACGAATGCAAGCGTGAGTCAGAAGCTCCAGCCGGCCGAGAGTCCAACCGAGCCGAACACGCGCGGCGCAGCGAACACGAGGCCCGCACCGTCGATGACGTAGCGCTCAGCGCGAACGTTGACGCCGCCACCACCTTCGAGTGCGAGCCGGAACGAGCCGAGCAGCACGACCACGCGCGCGAACGGACCTGGAGCGACGAGCACTCCGAGCGCACGCCCCGGCACCTCTGCATCGGGCCCGGTGACAGGCACCACCAGCACGGACAGCTGCGCGCCAGCTTCGAGGCGCAGCACCGTGCCGATGGGAAAAGAGAACAGTCCGTCGAGCCGCCCGCCCGCTGCGAAGTACTGCGCGACACCACTCGACGACGCGACGCGACGGCTGACGACGTAACGAGGAGAGAGCGCCAACCGAAACCGCGGCCACTGCAGCGCGACGCTCACCTGCAGCTCGGGATCGATGGCGCCGCTGATGGCAGTCGTCACGCCTCCACCGAGCGCGAGCTCGAGCTGAACAGGTGATGACGCTTTCACGCCCGCGTCCACGGTCTCGACGACGATGGGACTTCCCGCATCGACAGGCTCCACCACGGGCGGAAGACCGGCATCGACGACGACTGGGAGCGGTTCACCCGCGTCGACAGGCTCGACGGGCTTCGGCTCCGGTGTGAGCGTCACCGTCACCTCGCCCGTCTTCGTGCCTTCAGGGTCGAGCAGCAACGAAGTCGCGAGCGCGGCGGCCTGAATCAGCGTCTCGCACTGGGCCGACTTGAACTGGCGCTGGGTCACGCCGCTCATGGCCGTCTTCACCTTCGAGGTCGCGACGAAGCGCTTCTTCTCCTGGGCGATGCGGAGCGAGACCGTCGCGGCCTCGGGTGTCTTCGACTCGACGATGCGCAGCTTCTCGGAGCGTGCACGAAGCTCGGCCTCGAAGCGCGCGCGCGGCGGACAGGCCTCTGGGGCGTCGAGCTCGACGAGCAGGTCGATGCGGTCGCCACCGGCTCCTGCCACCAACGCCCACAGCACCCACGCCGTCATGAAAACGGACCGTAATCCGCGTGTCTGGGAGGGGCGATGACGATTCCGTGATCTGACCAACGGGGGCTCTGCATTCCCCGACCAGTCACCCTTCACCAGAAGGATTCCCACTCCATGTCTCGTCTTAGCGTGTACTGCGCGGCGCTCGCCGTGTGCCTGGGTTGTGCCTGCAACAACGGTCCGTCTGACCTCGATGGAGGTTCTGAAGGCGGCGGCTCCGCAGCTGCTGGCGGCGTTGCATCAGCTGGCGGAAACGCAACCGCAGGTGGCGCTGCTTCGGCCGGTGGCACTGCTGCGGCTGGTGGCTCCGCTTCGGCTGGTGGCTCCGCTTCGGCTGGCGGCTCCGCTTCGGCTGGCGGCTCCGCTTCGGCCGGTGGCTCCGCTTCGGCAGGTGGCTCCGCTTCGGCGGGTGGCTCTGCTTCGGCGGGTGGCTCTGCTTCGGCTGGTGGTGACGCTTCGGCGGGTGGCTCCGCTTCGGCCGGTGGCTCCGCTTCGGCTGGTGGCTCTGCTTCGGCGGGTGGCTCGGCTGGCGGTGACGCAGGCGGAACGGCGGGAGGTGGTTCAGCCGGCGGCATGGTCGTGAACACCGCGCCCGTCCTCGGTCTGCTCGCGCCCATCACCGTCAACGAAGGCGCGACCGCCAACGTCACGCTGATGGCCACCGACGCCCAGAACGACCCGCTCACGTTCACGCTCATGAACGCGCCCTCCTTCGTCACCTTGATGGGCTCGACCGTCACCATCGCGCCGGGCTTCACCAACTCCGGCATGCACACCGTCACCGTCATCGTCAGCGACGGTCAGCTGCAGTCGCAGGGCATGCTCTCCATCACCGTCGTGAACGTGAACCGCGCGCCGGTGCTCATGCCGGTCAGCGCCGTCACCATGACGGCCGGAACCACGCAGCAGGTCACCTTCATCGCGACCGACCCTGACGGCGACATGGTCACCCTTTCGCTCACGAACGCGCCCGCTTTCGGAACGCTCATGGGCGCCGTGTTGACGCTCGCCCCGGCTGCGAACGTCGTCGACTCGCGCAGCATCACGGTGACCGCGACCGACCCCTCGAGCGCGACCGACAACGAGACGTTCCAGCTCACGGTGAACCCGCCGGCCAACCAGGCCCCGGTGCTCACCGTGCTGGCGCAGGTCGACGCCTCCGATGTTGCGGTCGTGGCGGGAGCGATGGTCGCGACCACGCCGCAGCTGCGTGGCACCGTCGACGACCCCGAGAACGCGCAGGTGCGCGTGGAAGCCGAGGTCATTCTCACGTCGGCGACGTTCACCAACACCGCGACGCACACCGGAGCGCTCTCGGCCGAAGGCGTGCTCACCCTGCCCCTCTCCAGCCTGCCGCCCGGCGCGTACAAGTGGCAACTGCGCGCCCTCGACGCGGCGGGCACCGCGAGCGCGTGGCAGCAGTACAACTCGGGCAACGCCGCCTTCGTGCTCATCGCAGGCAGCATCTCGGGCACGCTCCAGGTCAACGGCAACGCCGCGGCGACGAACAACCCGAGCGTGACCCTCACCATCACCGCCTCGACGACGCCGCCCGCGACCGTCACCGAGATGTGCTTCTCGAACGACGGCGTCACGTTCACCGACTGCGCTGCGCCCGTCGCGATGAAGACGTGGCCGCTCTCTGCTGGAGACGGCACGAAGACCGTGCGGGTGCGCGTGCGCAACTCGCTCAACCAGACGCAGGTGCTGACCGACTCCATCGTGCTCGACACCGTCGCGCCGCAGGTCTCGAGCTTCACCGTGAACGCGAACGCCGCCGCGACGAACATGGCCACGGTGAGCCTCTCGTGGGTCGCGACCGACGCGCTCACCGGAGTCGCTGCTCAGCAGGCCTCGAACAACGGCAGCACCTTCTCGAACGTCTCGGCGTCTCCCGCGGTGTGGATGCTGGCGGGCACGCAGGGCCAGGTGACGGTGTCGCTGCGCGTGAGTGACGTGGCCGGCAACCAGGCGACGGTGACCGACACCATCTTCTTCGACACCGCCTCGCCCACCATCTCGAGCACGGTGCTGAACGGCGGCGCTCCGTGGACGCGCTTCACCTCGGTGAACCTCGCCGTCACCGCGGCGGACGGCGTGACGAGCAGCGGGCTGTACCAGGTCTGCGTCTCAGGCGACGTCACACCCGGCTGTCTGCCCTACGCCGCGCAGGTGCCCGTGACGCTCACGGCGGGTGGCGGGCCCAAGACCGTGCTCGTGACGGTGAGTGACAACGCCGGCAACGTCTCGCTCGCTTCGATGGCGTCGGTCGGGCTCGACCAGGCCACGCCCGCGCTCGTCAGCGTCGCAGTGAACCTGAACGCCGCCTTCACCAACTCCGCGAACGTGACGGTGAGCACCGTCGCCAGCGACCTGGGTGGCTCGGGCCTCTCGCAGATTCAGTGCCGCACCGATGGCGGCGCGTTCGCCACGGCCGTCGCGTACGCCGCGAGCGTCTCGTACCTGATGGCGTCGGGTGAAGGCGCGAAGTCGGTCGAGTGCAAGGTCATCGACGGCGCCGGCAACGAGAGCGCGGTCACCGCAGACGGAATCACGCTCGACACCTCAGCGCCCACCGGCACCTTCGTCATCAACGTCGGCAACCCGGCGTTCACGAACACCGTCAACACCACGCTCGTGTTCTCGGCTGCCGATGGCACGGGCTCCGGCGTCACGCACCGGTGCATCAGCCTCACCGGCACGCCGCCGACCGGCCCGACGGACGTCTGCTTCCAGCCCATCGCGTTCACCTCGTTCCCGCTCCCGACTGGAGACGGCCTCAAGACGTTGAGCGTGTGGTTCCGTGACGGGGCGAACAACGTCTCGGCCTCGCCTGCGACCGACGGCATCACCCTCGACACGCTGGCGCCCACCATCGTCGTGATGGGCCCGGGCCTCGGTCTCGCGGGTGGCGCCTCGAGCACCAACTCGCTCTCGCCGGTCTTCAACCACACCGCGAACGACGCGACCTCGGGCCTCGCGCAGGTCTGCACCGGAGAGACCTCTCCGCCGACCAACTGCGTGTCCTACACGGCGACGCCCAGCGCCTCCCTCACGGCGGGCGATGGTGGGAAGACCGTCTTCATTCGAGTCATCGACGGCGCGGGCAACATCTCGGCGACGCCGAGCGACGTCATCACGCTCGACCAGACGCCTCCCACCGTGAGCAACCTCAGCATCAACGGCGGCGCGACCTACACGAACAACCTCACCGTCTCGCTCACCAGCACCGCGATGGACGCCGTGCAGATGCAGATCTCCACGAACGGAGCCATCAGCTTCCAGCCGGCCATCGCCTACGGCTCTCCCGTCAACACGACGCTGCCTGCCAATGACGGCCTTCGCGCGGTGCACGTTCGCGTCATCGATGCGGCCGGCAACGTGAGCGGCAACTCGCTCGACACCATCACCGTCGACACCACTCCACCCACGACGACCATCACCATCAACACCGGCGCTCGTTACACGCAGGCCGCCACCGTCACCGTTGCCTTCTCGCCATCCGAGAGCGGCAGCGGGCTGGCGCAGCGCTGCCTCAAGGAAGCTGCCGTCGGAGCCGCCGCGCCTGCGTCTCCCACCGCAGCCGACGCGTGCTTCGTCGCCTACACCCCGACGGCCATGCACACGCTCGCGGCCCAGGGTGACCGCCGCGTCTACGCGTGGCTGCTCGATGGCGCAGGCAACGTCAGCGCGACGCCGGCCACGTACGACATCTTCTACGACTCCATCGCGCCGACCGCGCCGTCGGCCCTCGTCATCACGCCCGGCCACCGCCAGCTCACCATCGCGTGGACGAACTCCATCGACGCCTCGAGCGGCGTGCAGGGCTACGAGGTCGGGCTCGGCGCGGTCAGCGGCGGCCCCTACGTCTTCGGCAGCCTCATCACGCCCGGCGTCGGAACCACGAGCACCACCCTCACGCTGCCGAACGGTGTGGGCCAGTTCATCGTGGTGCGCGCGAAGGACAACGCCGGCAACACGAGCGTCAACTCCACGCAGTCGTCGGGCACGCCACGCTGGCCGTTCGCGGTGCAGAACCGCCCGGCGAGCGGCATGCAACTGCGCGGCATCGCCTACAGCTCCAGCGCCAGCCGCTACTTCGTCTCCAGCAGCGCAGGCGGCCTCTACTCCTCGGATGACTCGATGGTCTCGTTCACCCGCCGGGACCCCATGACTGACGCCCACGTCGAGAGCGTCTACGTCGATGGAAGCAACGACGTCTGGGTGGTGGGCGCGGGCGGCCACCTCGCGCGCAGCACCGACGACGGCGTCACCTTCACCACCTTCACGAACAACGACGCGTCGATGCCGAAGCGAGACCTCTTCAGCTTCACGTTCGCGGGCTCCACCGGCATGGTGCCGCTCGTCACCTCGTGGTGGGTTGGGGTGGGCGCAGCCGGCCGAATCGTGCGTGGCTCGACGTCGCTCTTCAACGCAGTGCCCACGTTCGACGTCGTCACCTCGCCAACCACCGCGACGCTCAACGCGGTCGCCCGGTGCTCGAGCCCCATCGGAAACTGCTCAGGTGGTGGGGTGCTCATCGCGGTCGGTGCCAGCGGTGCGGCGCTGCGCTCGACAGACAACGGGGCCACGTGGAGCACCCTGACGCTCCCAACCGGCTACACCACCACGCTCAACGCGGTGGTCGCGCTGCCCAACAGCAACACCATCTACATCGGCGGCGTCACGCCCTCGGGCCACGGCGCGCTGCTCACCTCGAACAACGGCGGCGTCACCTTCACCGAGGTCTTTGGCTTCGCCGACCTGACCGAGGTGAGCGCGCTCGCCGCGGTCGGAACCGAACTGTGGGGCGCCGGGCGCACGCCGACGACGCTGGTCTTCCGCTACGCGCTCAGCACGCGCACCGACATGACGCCGCCGGCCGGCTTCAACCAGCCCGTGCTCGCGCTGGTCGCCCGCTCGAGCACCGAAGTGGCCACGGCGGGCTTCGCGGGTGAGGTGCAGTTCACCTCGGCCCCGCCCACCTTCGTGCGGCGCAACCTCGGTGCGTCCTCCAACACCATTCTCAAGCTCTCGATGCCGCCGACGTTCCTCAACAGCGTGTGGGCGTCGGGCTCGTCGGGCACGATTCTCTTCTCGAGCAACGCAGGCTCGACCTGGACGCAGCAGGGCGGTGGTTCGCTCACGCCCAACAGCATCGACGCCATCGAGGCCGTCGACGTGGGCGGCAGCGTTGGCACGGCGCTCGTCTTCGCGGCTGGAGCGACGGGCTCCATCTGGAAGTCGACCAACGGCGGCGGCACCTGGGCGCTCGACCCCGACTCCAACATCGTGACGACACAGCTCAACGACATCTCGTGCCGCTCGTCGACGAGCTGCCTCATCGTCGGAGGGTCGAACACCGTGCTCACGTGGAACGGCGGGAACTGGGTGGTGACGTCGACGGGTGGAGCGCGGACGTGGCGCGCCGTCGCCGCGTGGACGTTTGGTGGCATCAATCGCGCGGTGGCGGTCGGAACCACGGGTGGCCTGCAGACCCAGACCGGCACCACCTGGACGCTGCGCCCCGACATCAACGCGGCAGTCGACTTCCGCGGCGTGGCGAACAAGAGCGACGGGGCCGGCACCGTCATCGCCGTCGGCTCGCTTGGCACCATCTCGAAGTCGACCGACTTCGGAGCCACGTTCACCCCGCGCACCTCGGGCACCACGCAGACCTTCGAAGACGTCGTGAACGTCTTCGGCACGAGCACCTGGTACGCGGTTGGCGGCAACGGCACGGCCCTCAAGTCGACTGACGATGGCGAGACGTGGGCGCCGCTGCTCACCAACACCATCGACACCCTCTTCACCGTCTGCACGGGCAGCAACGTGTCGCGGGTCTGGGCGGGCTCGAGCGCCGGCACGGTGTTGTTCAGCAGCACCGGCGGCTTCTGAGGCCAGGTGGTCACGAGGTCGGGCCGAGGGAGTTCCCGAAGCCCACGCTGAACGAGACGAAGCCCTTCACGCCCGGTGCGGCCGCGATGCCGTACCGGGCGAAGACCTCTGCGGCGAGGGAAAGACCGAAGCTCAAGCGCCCACGCGTGGTGCGGCCGTGGAGGAAGACGACGCCGAGCTCGAGCAGGCCCGAGACGCTCCCCGTGGCCGGCTGCAGAGGCAACCACTCGACCTGCAGCAGCTTGCCGCCAAGGCGAATCGTGGGAGACCAGTCGTGCTCCCAGCCCGAGAGTGGAACCCACATCACGCTGGGGCCGAGCCCGAGGCGATGACCTGACGTGGTGAGACTCGCTGCGGCGTCGACGGAGACGTGCTCAGGCAACACCGAAGCCGGCTTCTGGCGCAGGTCCCCCGAGCCCGCGGAGACCTCGAGCGAGGCGCCACCCGCACCATCGAGGGGGAACGAGTTCACGTAGCCGGCCTGGGCCCGCCAGAAACAACCACTGAGGGTGAACAGCAGGAAGACGAAGCGCACGGAGGCAGTCTTGCGGCCAGCCGCCCGCCGCGAAAGTCACGCTGCGCGGTCGGTCCACTTCAGCGACGCCGCGAGCAGCGCGTGGGCGCGACGAAGCCGTGAAGCAACCGTCCCCTCCGGAAGACCAAGAGCGAGGGCGACTTCGCGACGTGGAAGGCCGGCGCAGTAGCTGAGCACGATGACCTCGCGCAGCTCGGGCTCGAGCGTGGTGAGCAGCGAGTCCAACCGGGCGCACAAGCGCCGTCGCTCCACCGCTTCGTCCGGCGCTCCAGGCGCTTCGGGCTCTTCAGGCTCGACCAGCTCAGACAGCTCCTGCTGCCTCCGCTGACGCAGTCGACCTGCGACCTTCGTGGCCACCGCGCAGAGGAACGCGCGCTCCCGGCCGTGCTCGATGTCGACCAGACGGCGCGAGGCGATGACGAACACCTGCTGCAGACCGTCGTCGGCGTCTGGCGTCGAGAGCCCGAACCGACGCAGCACGCGCCACACGTCGTCGGCGAAGCACTCGAAGAGCGAGGTCATCGTCACGGCTGGAGCATCCGGAGTCGTGAGGGCCGTCATGGACGACACCCTACGGAGCCTCACCGACGGTCCCGCGCCGATGAAGCTCGTTCTCGCGCCACCATCAACGAGGGAGCCGAGGCGCCAGACCGGTTGGTCGTGGCGTCCATTCGGATAGTGTGGAGCCATGCTCCGCGTCTCCCTCGAACGGCTGCTCGATGCGCGCGCCGGCCGCATGTGGTCCGGCGGAGACGCCATGGCCTACAGCCCCGAGCGCACCGTCGTCGGCATCACCCTGCCGCGCAGCCTGACGTCGGACAGCCTGTTGCCGGTCGCGAACGTGGTGGAGCAGCTCGTGCGCGAGCGCCGTGAAGCGCGGGTGCTGGTGCTCGACGTCTCACGCGTCACGCCGTCTGGCTGCGACGAGGCCTCGCTCGCCAGCTTTCAACGCTTCGTCGTCAGGCCGCTCACGCAACACCCCGACCGCGTGCGCTTCGTGGCGATGGTGGGCGCCGAGGGCCTGGCCCAGTGCGCGCTCGTCGGAGCCCTCGTCGCCGCGAAGCCGTCGTTCTCGTGGGCCGTGTACCCGAAGCTCGACCTCGCGCTGAGCCACGTGTCCGAGCCTGCGCCAGCATGGGTGAACGAGGTGGTGAGCGCCGTGCGCAGCGAGCTGACGCCGCTCGGGCTCGTGTCGCGGGTGCGTGCCGTCATCGGTGACGCGCCGAACCTGTCGATGCGTGAAGTGGCCCAGCGGCTGTCCATCGCGCCCCGCTCGTTGCAGCGCGCGCTCTCGGCGTCGGCGACCAGCTTTCACGACGAGCGCGTCGAGGTGCGGCTCGAGTTGGCCGCCAGCCGGCTCTCACGCACGAGCCAGAAGGTGAGCGCCATCGCGCGGGAGGTGGGCTACGCGTCACTGCCGCACTTCCTCACGGTGTTCCGGGCGCGCTTCGGGACTTCGCCGCGGGCCTTCCGGGCGCGGCACGCGAAGGAGCAGTCGTGATGACCAGGGAGCCCACGCCATGAGCCTGCTCCGTGGTCTCGCGTTGGTGAACGACCTCGCCGTCATCCGTGCGCTGCATGGTGAAGCGCCGGTGCGGCGGTTCGTCGAGCGGCTCACCCCACCCCAGCGCGCCGAGTACGACGCGGGCTTCTTGCCGGGCCGCTGGTACGACGAGGACC
Source organism: Archangium gephyra (assembly GCA_943370055.1). Lineage (GTDB taxonomy): Bacteria > Myxococcota > Myxococcia > Myxococcales > Myxococcaceae > Xiheimicrobium > Xiheimicrobium gephyra_A. The sequence goes on along the minus strand of CALRPN020000085.1, from coordinate 3,653 downwards.
TTCAGGCGCGGCTGTTCGCGGTGCTGCAGGAGCAGCTCGACGACTCAGGAATGGTGCGCGTCGGCGTCGCCATCGTGAAGTACCACGTGAGCCGAACGCAGCGGTTCCTCGCGCGCATCGCAGGGCCGAAGCGGCTCATGCAGCGCTCATCGGGCTTGTGGTCGTACTGGCGCGACACGGGCCGCATGGTGGTCGAGACGCTCGACGACACCTCAGCGCGCGTCGCGGTGCTCGACCACCCGGTCATGGCGTCGCCGGGCTACGCGCTGCTCTACGGCGCCGCGTCGGCCTACGCCGTGTATCTCTCGGGTGTTCGCAACGTGCGGGTGCGGGTCGACGTCGAGCAGCCTTCGCGCATCGTGGCGCAGGTGCACTGGGCACCACACGGAGAGAGCGGCGCGGGCTTTCACTCCATCGACGCGGCGGTCGCGACCCTGCCCGACGTGCTCGGCTGATTCGTTCGCAGCGTCCGCCGTCACGCATCGTTGCGCAGGTGCACGGGTCGCCGGACGCGGGTTTCTTTCCGTCTGGTCGCGGCGTCGCCCGCTGACTCCTTCGCAGCGTTCGCCGTCACGCACGTGCGCTGAGCGTGGAGCGGGCTTTCATCGAGGCTGCGGTCGCGACGCTCCACAACAGGTTCGGCTGATTCGTTCACAGCGTTCGCGAACGACCGGCTCTCCCGACCACAGCGCTCACTCGCCGCTGAACGTCGGCTCACGCTTCTCGAGGAACGCGCCCATCGCCTCGAGCAGGTCCTTCGAGGGCAGGAAGGCCGAGTTCCACAGCGCCACGGTGGCGAGGCTCTCGCGCGCCACCGACTCCGACTGCGCGTTCATCACCTCTTTGATGCCGCCGAGCACGAGCGGAGAGTTCTTCGCCATACGGGCCGCCATCGCGCGCGCGTGCGTGAGCAGCTCGGCCTTCGACGGCAGCAGTTCGTTCACCAGCCCGATGCGCAGCGCTCTGGTCGCGTCGATGTCGTCTCCCGTGAACGCCAGCTCGCGCGCCACGCCCTGCCCCACGATGGCCGGCAGCCGAGCGAGCGTGCCCACATCGGCCACCATCGCGAGCTTCACCTCCCGCACGCTGAACTTCGCGTCGGCCGAGGCCAGGCGCACGTCGCACGCGGTGATGAGGTCGACACCACCGCCGACGCACCAGCCGCTGATGGCCGCGATGACGGGCTTGCGACAGCGCGCGACCGCCGTGTTCGCGTCCTGCAGGCGGCGAATCGTCGCGAGCAATTGCTGCCGCGCCTTCGCGCCACCTTCGGGCTGCAGCAGGCCCATCAGCTCACCCGCCATCGCCGCGAGGTCGAGGCCGAAGCTGAAGTGCTCTCCTGCGCCGGTCAGCAGCACCACCCGCACCGACTCATCGGCGTCGAGGGCGGCGAAGAGCTTCGGCATCTCGCTCCAGTACGCGGGGCCCATGCGGTTGGCCTTGCCGGTCGGCGCGAGCGTGACTTCAGCGATGGCCGCGTCGACGGTGACGGTGGCGCAGGTGAATTCGGAGAACATGGGCACTCCTCGAGGCTCAGGGCTTTGGCTCGAAGGCCCTGACGTTCTTGTCGATGCCTTCGCTGATCTGCTCGAGCGGCAGGTCGTTCTCGTCATCGCCGAACGGGTCTTCGATCTCCACGCCAATCTCTTCGATGCCGAAGAGGATGTACGAGACGAGGTAGACGATGAGCAGGTTCCACCAGCCAAAGGTGCTCACCAGCGCGAGCGGCAACGTCGAGCAGTAGATGACGAGGGCGCGGCGCAGGTGCACCACGTACGCGAAGGGAATGGGCGTCTTGTGAATGCGCTCGCACGCGCCGATGCAGTCGACGAGCTGGTGGCAGTCGGCGTCGAGTGACGTGAAGACGATGTCGCTGACCTGCTTGCTGCGGTGCGCGTCTTTGAACTGCTCACTGAGCGCGGTGCAGATGGCGAGCGGCGGGTGCGACTTCGCGAGCGCCCGGCCGGAGTCCGCAGCGGTGAAGAGCTCGGGCGCGCTCCACTGTTTGTTGCGCAGCAGGTGGGTCGCCGCGGGAGGAAACGCGCGCACCAGGCGCAGCACCGTGTCGAGCCGTTCTGGCGTGTCGTGCAGGTGCACCACCGAGCTGCGCGCGAGGTTGCGGCAGGTGTTGACGATGGCGCCCCACAACTTCCGCCCCTCCCACCAGCGGTCGTACGAGGCGTTCGTGCGGAAGACGAGCAGCAGCCCCATCGCGGTCGACACGATGCCGTGCACGCCCATGACGTTCGACACCGAGAGCGGGAAGACGAAGTAGTGCACCACCGTGAACGCCGCCGCGACGAGCGTCACGTAGAGCGAGCGCAGCGCGATGACCTGCACCATCGAGCCGCGCACGGCGAAGAAGGTCGAGCGCCAGACGTGGGGGTCGTACCGAACCATCGACCCGCTCTAACGACGGAGCACCCTTCCCAAAAGGAAAAGCAGCTCAGGCCGCGCGGACGACGGGCACGGGCGCTTCGCTCGGCACGGCCTGAATCACCACGTCCATGCCCGACGACTGCAGCGCGGCGAGCTGCGTCTCTTCGTGCTCGGTGAGGAAGACGGAGCGGCTGACGGGATGGCGACCCGGCCCCGCGTGCACGTTGCCCAGCGTGAGCCGGCCATCGGGCAGCCCGAGCTCTCGCGCGGCGATGGCCGCGGGAACGTCGCGGAAGAGAATGAGCGTGGGCACGGCGTCGGCGGCGAGCGCGCGGGCATCGAGGGCGGCGAGGGTCGTGTGGCGAACTTCGACCGAGTCAGGCATCGCGAGGCTCATGGCCGCCTGCGCGAACGCGTCAGCCGCGGTGGTGTCGTCCGCCACCACGACGCGCGTCACCCGCAGATGCGGGAGCCAGGCTTCGATGACCTGGCCGTGAATCAATCGGCTGTCGATACGGCTGAGCACAATCACGAGCCACCAACCGAGAAGCCCCCACCAATGCCACAAAGCCTTATGCAGGGTCTGACCCCGCCGCCATGGGAAAAGTTCAGAGGTGCTTCACAGGCCGTTCAGCTGGCGTGCAGCCATTCAGGCAGCGGGCGCGCGCGCACGGAGCAGCTCACTGGCGCAGGTGATGTTCTTCTGGCCGTACTGGGCGAGCTGATGGGCGAGGTCGCGCAGCGAGACTTCCATGCGCAGCGAGTTCGCCTTGAGCAACATGGGCAGGTTGACGCCGGTGACGACCTCGATGCGCGCCTGCTGGCACAATGAGAGGCCCTGGGTGCAGGGGCTGCCGCCGATGAGGTCTGCGAAGACGAGCACGCCTTCACCATCGTCGACCGACTTCACCGCTTCACGCATGCGGTTGCGAATGTCGTCGGGGCTCGACTGGGGCTCGACCGAGAGGGTGGCGACGCGGGGCAGGTCTCCGACGATCTGACGGGCGGTCGCGACGAGCTCGTCGGCGAGACGACCATGCGATGCGACGACGAGACCGACCATGGACAGCTCCCGGGACCCGCGACCTGCCGCGCGAGTATCGCTGTGTTCTGACGAAAGCAACAGCCGGTGACCCGCCCGCATGCCCGCGTTCCGCCGCGGGTGGATCCTGTGACAGCTAGAACTGACAGGAGACGGTCGCTGAGGTGGGCCGCGGCGAGAGCGTGGCCGGTGTTCCCAGACAGACTGGGGCGTTGATGCGAACGCGCCCCAT
>CALRPN020000084.1:0-33864 GCA_943370055.1 Archangium gephyra | reverse complement strand
CATCGGCGCGCGTGGAGAAGTCGCGGTCGCTCCGCTGGTGGACGGAGCGGGCAGCATCGACGCGAGCGTGTTCAAGGGCGCTCCCGAAGACCTCATGCTGGCTGACAAGGCCATCACCCTCGACGAGCCCGGCGTGTTGACGCTCGGAGCGTTTGCCGCGTGCGTGCAGGTCGAGGCCGAAGGCGCCCGCGCGCCCGAGTCGCTCGGTGACGGCGCGCTGCTCGCCCGCGTCGACCGCATGAAGAACTGCCGCCAGGTTCGGGGTGACGCGCTCGCCGAGCCGCTCGCTGCCGCCGAGGCCGAGGTCTCGCGCCGCCGCCAGACGGGAACCCCTGGCGCGTTCGCTCCCGGCCCTTCCGTCGCGTCGTTCGAAGAGGCCGTCTCGGCCTACGCACCGAGGCTCACCTTCAAGGCTGGCTCGGCCGACCTCGCGAAGCTCGACGCGCCTGACACGCTCAACGGGCAAGCCGTCTTCATGCAGGGCGTCGTCTCGTCGGGGCTGGCCGAGAACATCGGCGTGCTGCAGCTCGGCGCGAAGGAGGTGTTCGTCTTCATCCCTCCCAAGCGCTCGTGGAGCGGTGACTTCGGCAACGGCGCGCGCGTCGAGGCCGTGGCGGTGATGGCGGGCTGGCAGACGGTGGGGGAGAAGACCCTGCCGCTCGCCCGCCTCGTGTGGATGCGCACGGCCTTCTGAGGCCGCACAACACTTCTTCAAAATCGTCAGCGCCGCCGCAACCCGTTGGATCTGCTTCGGCTGATCAGCCCGACGGTGTGTCGGCACACGCCTACCCAAACGTTTTGTTGAGGGTTGGTTAGTCATTCGATACTAACCAATCGCGTTAGGAACCACTGACTCACCAACTCCCTCATGGCCCGGCCCCGAACCATCACCGACGAGCAGATCCTCGGCACCATGCGCTCCTCTGTCCTCGAGCACGGGCCTGCGGTCTCGCTCGACCTCGTGGCCGAGAAGCTGGGCGTGACGGGCCCCGCGCTGCTCAAGCGGTTCGGGTCGCGACAGAACCTGATGATCGAAGCGCTCAAGCCGCCCGAGATTCCGACCTGGGTCGAGCAGCATCGCGCCCTCGATGGCCGCCCGCTGCAGGAGCAGCTCGAGTCACTCTTCACCGACATCTGGGAGTTCTTCTCAGAGGCCGTGCCCTGCGTGATGGCGCTGCGTGAGAGCGGCATCGAAGACCAGCTCTGGCAGAAGGCTGTCGGCCCCGGGCCGCTGCGTGGCCTCACCGCGCTCGTGAAGTGGCTCGAGCTGGCGAAGGCCGAGCGCCTCATCGACACCGACGACCTCGAGACCGCCGCGTACACCATGCTCGGCGCGCTCCACATGCGCACCATCACCACGCACATCACCCGGCAGTCGATGGCCACGCGTCATCACCGCCACCACCTGCGAGGCCTCGCCTCGTTCTTTTCAGGCGCGCTCGCTCCCAAAGCCCGCGCCTCCAAACCCCGTCAGGCGAAGGCCTGAACGCCGTCTCCCGGAGCCCCCGACATGTCGAAACTCTTCCTGACGTTGTGCTGCGCCGCCGCAATCGCCGGCTGCAAGAAGCCCGAGGCCAGTGGTGACCGGCCCAAGCCGGTTGCGCTCCCTCCAGTGAAGGTCGAACTCGGCAGCGTGACGCACGAGAAGATGCCGCGCCTGCTGACGCTCACCGGCAGCGTCGTCGCCGACCGCCAGAGCGAGGTCGCCGCCAACGTCTCTGGCCGCGTCACCGCCACCTACGTCGAGCGCGGTATGCCGGTGAAGGCGGGTCAGGTCATCGCCGTCGTCGACGCGCGCGCCGCGGGCTTTCAGGCCGCTGCCGCCACCGCCCAGTCGCAGGCCGCTCAGACGCAGGTCGCGCTCGCCAAGCAGGAGTGCGACCGCGCCGACACGCTCTTCGGCCAGGGCGCCATCGCGAAGTCGGAGTACGACCGGCTCAAGAGCCAGTGCACCGCGCAGCTGTACAACGCCAACGCGGCGCAGGCGAACGCCGACCTCGCCGGCAAGCTCGCGGGCGACACCGTCATTCGCGCGCCCATCGACGGCATCATCGGCGAGCGCTACGTGAACGTCGGCGAGTACGTGCAGCCGCCCACGCGCGTGGCCAGCGTCTTCTCGGTCGACCCCGCGCGCATCAGCATCAGCGTGCCCGAGCATGCCGTCGGCCGAGTGAAGGAAGGCCAGTCGCTCGACCTCGAGGTCTCGAGCTGGCCCGACCGCACCTTCCCCGCCACCGTGCGCTTCGTCAGCCCCGCGCTGCGCGCCCAGACGCGCGACCTCATCGTCGAAGCGAGCGCGAAGAACGCCGACGGCGCGCTCAAGCCCGGCATGTTCGCCACCGTGAAGCTCGTCATCGGTGAAGAGGAGCAGCCCACCGTTCCCGTCGACGCCATCAAGCAGGACGGCACCGTGCGCCGCCTCTTCGTCGCGAAGGACAAGCTGGCCATCGAGATGGTGGTGAAGACGGGCCTCGTGAAGGACGGCCGCATCGCCGTGTACGAGCCGCTCGCCGTCGACACCCAGGTCATCGTCAGACCGCCGCCAGGCCTCTCTGACGGCTCCGCGATTCAGTGAGAGGGCACCACCATGCAATGGCTCGCTGAACTCTGTGTGAAGCGCCCGGTCTTCGCGACGGTGCTCTCGCTCGTCATCCTCGTCGTCGGTGGCGTGCTCTACAAACAGCTCGGGGTCGATCAGTTCCCGAAGATCGACTTCCCCGCCGTCGTCATCGTCACCACGCTGCCGGGCGCGGCGCCTGAAGACGTCGAGACCGAGATCTCGGACAAGATCGAAGGCGCGGTGAACACCATCAGCGGCATCGACGAGCTTCGCTCGACGTCGGCCGAGGGCATCTCGACGGTGGCAGTGCAGTTCCTGCTCGAGAAGGACATCAACGTCGCCGCGCAGGAGGTGCAGCAGAAGATCAGCGCCGCGCTGCCCGAGCTGCCGAAGGGCATCGACCCGCCCGTCGTGCAGAAGTTCGAGCCTGACGCGCAGCCGGTGTTGTTCATCGCCCTGCGCGCTCCCGACAAGGGCGTGAAGGACGTCACCGACGTCGCCGACCGCGTCGTGCGACGGCGCATCGAGTCGGTCAGCGGCGTCGGTCAGGTGACGCTGCTCGGCGCCCGCAAGCGCCAGGTCAACGTCATGGTCGACCCCGTCAAGCTCAAGGCGCTCGGCATCACCCCGGCCGAGGTCGGCGCTGCCATCAGCTCGCAGAACGTGACGCTGCCCGGAGGCCGGCTCGACACCAGCCGCGACTACCTCACGGTGCGCGTCAACGGCCGGGTGCGCTCGGTCGACGAGATGAAGGCCATCGTCGTTCGCAACCAGCAGGGCCGCTCGGTGCGCCTCGACGAGGTGGCCACCGTCGAAGATGGCGTCGAAGACGTCTCGACCGCGGCCCGATGGAATGGCGAGCCCACGGTGCTGCTCGTCGTCCGCAAACAGTCCGGCACCAACACCGTCGCCGTCGTCGACACCGTCAGGGCGCGCCTCGACGAGGTGCGCAAGGAGCTGCCGGAGGGCTACGCGCTCGAGATTCAGCGCGACGGCTCGCAGGTCGTCCGCACCGGCACCGAGGCCGTCACCGAGCACCTCATTCTCGGAGCCCTCTTCGCAGCCATCATCGTGCTCATCTTCCTCGGCAGCGTGCGCAGCACCGTCATCGCGGCCCTCGCCATTCCCACGTCGATCATCGGCACGTTCGCGCTGATGAAGCTGATGGACTTCACCCTCAACACCATCACGCTGCTCGCGCTGGCCCTCGCCGTCGGCATCGTCATCGACGACGCCATCGTCGTGCTCGAGAACATCTTCAAGTACGTCGAAGAGAAGGGCTACGACCCCAAACGCGCCGCCGTCGAAGGCACGCGGGAGATCGGCCTCGCCGTGCTCGCCACCACGCTCTCGCTCATCGCCGTGTTCCTGCCCATCGCCTTCATCTCGGGCGTGCCGGGCCGCTTCCTGCGCAGCTTCGGCGTGACGATGTCGTTCAGCATCGCCGTCTCGCTCTTCGTCAGCTTCACCCTGACTCCGATGCTGGCTTCGCGCTGGCTCAAGCGGAAGAAGGTGGGCGACCACTCGAAGACGCTGCTCGAGCGGCTGGTCGACTCGGGCTACCGGCCGGTCGAGCGGGTCTATGGCGGCGTGCTCGGCTGGTCGATGCGCCACCGCTGGGTCATCGTGATGCTCAGCCTTGCCTCGATGGGCGCCTGCTTTCCGCTCGCGGGCAAGGCACGCAAGGGCTTCCTCCCCATCGACGACCGCGCGCAGTTCGAGGTGGCCGTGCGCCTGCCCGAGGGCCGCAGCGTGGCCTCGGCCGAGCTCGTCGGTGAGCGCGTGGCCCGCCTCATTCGCGAGCTGCCAGAGGTCACCGCCACCCTCGTCACCGTCGGCGCCGACGCCTCTCGCACCCCGAACCTCGCCAGCATCTACGTGAAGCTCGTCGACCCCGACAAACGCACCATCAGCCAGAACGAGCTCAAGGGCGTCGTGCGCGAGCGCATCGTCGCGCAGCTGCCGAAGGATCTGCGGGTCACCGTCGCCGACGTCAACGAGTTCGGCGGCGGTCAGGCCACCGCGCGCATTCAGTACCTGCTCGCCGGGCCCGACCTGAAGCTGCTGACCGAAGCGAACGCCCGCGCCCTCGAGAAGATCCGGCTCATCCCCGACGCGGTCGACGTCGACTCGACCCTCATCGTCGGCAAACCCGAGCTGGGCGTCTTCATCGACCGCGAACGCGCCGCCGACCTCGGGGTACAGGTGAGCGACGTCGCCCAGGCGCTGCAGTTGCTGGTCGCCGGCCAGAAGGTCTCGACCTACGCCGAGGGTGGAGAGCAGTACGACGTGCGCCTGCGCGCCCTGCCGCAGTACCGCTCGAATGAAGACATGCTGCAGCTGCTGTCGGTGCCCAGCCGCAAGGTGGGGCTCGTCTCGCTCGCCGACGTCGTGCGCCTCGACCCGGGCACGAGCCCCTCGAGCATTCAGCGCTTTCAGCGCGAGCGACAGGTCACCTTCCTCGTCAACGGAAAGCCCGGCGCCAACGAGGGCGCCATCGGCGACGCAGTGAAGCAGGTGCTCGAAGACGAGGTGCGCGCGCTCCCGCAGGGCTTCACCGCGCGGCCCGTCGGTCAGACGAAGATCATGCGAGAGGTCGGCATCAGCTTCGCGCTCGGCCTGCTCGCCTCACTCATCTTCATGTACCTGATCCTCGCGGCCCAGTTCGAGTCGTGGCTGCACCCCGTCACCATTCTCATCTCGCTGCCGCTGACGCTCCCGTTCGCGGTGCTCTCCGTCATCCTCTTCGACCAGGCGCTCGACCTCTATTCGGGCCTCGGCATCTTCGTGCTCTTCGGCGTGGTGAAGAAGAACGCGATTCTGCAGGTCGACCACACGAACGGGTTGCGAGAGGCGGGCCGTGGCCTGCTCGAGGTCGCCGGCCGCATCGTCGATCGCGGCCAGTCGTGGGCAGCCACCCAGGGCGAGCTGCACCAGCTGTTGGATCGCGAGCTGGGCGCCGCTGCCGTCGACACGGCGCTCGCGAAGGCGAAGCCAGAGAACCCCGCCAGCATCAAACGGCAGGTCGAGAAGGCGTGGCGGCTCAAGGCCATCATTCAGGCGAACAAGGACCGCTTGCGCCCCATCTTGATGACGACCCTCGCGTTCGTGGCCGGCATGATTCCGCTCGTCACCTCGAAGGGCATCGGCGCTGGCTTCAACAAGGCCACGGCCGGTGTCGTCGTCGGAGGCCAGACATTGTCGCTGGTCTTGACGCTGCTCGCGGTGCCGGTTGCGTACTCGTTGTTCGACGACCTCGTGCTGCTCTTCAAGCGCTACCGCCCCGACGAGGAGCCCGAAGAGGTGCACTCGCCTGGCGACCTGACGAACCCGCACGGCGTCATCCCTTCGGAGGCAGGCAAGTGAAGACGCTCGGTGTGGTGGTGGCCCTGATGGCGGCGCAGACGTTCGCGCAGCCGAAGACGCTGAAGGACTTCCTGGCGAGCGCCGACGAGCAGAACGTCGACCGGCGCATCTCGCTCGAGCAGCGGCAGCGCGCCGAGGCCGAGTTCCGCGCTGCGTGGACGGGCCTGTTGCCGTCGCTCGCGGCGAGCGCCACGTGGACGCACAACCAGTTCGAGGCGGTCGCGAACTTCCCCAACCCCGCGACCGGCGCGGTGACGAAGCTCGTCATCAGCCCCCTCGATCAGCTCGACGCGGCGCTGCGTCTCGACGTGCCCCTCATCGACACCACGCGCTGGTTCCGGGCGCTCGCCTCCAACACCGCGCAGCAGTCGGCCGCCGAGCGGGAGCAGCTGACCCGTGACCTCGTCAAGCGTCAGGTCGTCGGCGCGTACTACGGCTACGCCGCCGCCCTCGCCGTGCGGGAGTCGTCGAAGAAGTCGGTCGCTGTCGCCGAAGCACAGCTGAAGCTCATCGAGATTCGCGTCGGCGCCGGAGCCGCCACCGAGCTCGAGCAGATGCGTGCCCGCGCCGAGCTCGCCCGCAATCGGCAGACGCTCGCCGACGTCGAGTCGCTCGTCTCGACGACCCGCCGCGCGCTCAACACCGTCTCGTTCCTCGAGCCGCCTGCCGAGGTCGCGTTGCCCACCGACGACCTTCACGCCGAAGCGGCGGTGACGACGTTCGAAGACCGCGTGTCCGAGCTGCCCACCATCAAGGCCGCCGACCTCGACGCCGAAGCCGCCGGCAAGCTCGCCACCGCCTCTCGCCTCGCCCTCGTCCCCGTCGTGAACGGCCAGTTCACCCAGCGCTTCACCAACGCGACGGGCTTCCAGAACCAGTCGGCCGTCTACAACGCGGGCGTCGGTCTGCAGTGGCGCATCGACGTGCCCACGTTCCAGAACATGCAGGTGCAGTCGTCGGCCGAGGCCACCGCGAAGCTCGCCGCAGAGCGCGCACGGCTGCAGGCGAGAGATCAGATCTTCCAGGACTGGAACCGCCTCGAAGCGGCGCGACAGAAGGCCGACCTCGTGCAGGCCCAGGTCGCCGCCGCCCAGCGAGCGAGCCAGGTGGCGAAAGATCGCTACGCCGCTGGAGCCGCGACGCAGGTCGACGTCATTCAGGCCGAGCGTGACGTGTTCGGCGCCGAGGTCGCGCAGATTCAGGCGCGCACCGAGCTCGCGACTGCGCGTGCAGGTCTTCGTCTGAGCGCGGGCATGCCGTTGTTCCCCGACGAGCAGCGCTGACGTCTCGCAGAAGGGCGGCTCCTCGACCCGGGGAGCCGTTCACGTTCGCCCGGCCTACGTTCGCGGCATGCATCGCCTCACGTCGGCCGTGATTCACTCCGAGCCCGAACTCCGTGCCCTCCTCGGTGAGCCCCTCGCGGTCGTGAAGCAGAAGGTGGCGAAGCGGCTCAACCCGCTCACGCGCCAGTTCATCGAGCGCTCTCCGTTTCTCTGTCTGGCGACGTCCGACTCGACGGGCGCGTGCGACGTCAGCCCCCGTGGAGACCCGCGCGGGTTCGTCCGCATCCTCGACGAGGAGACGCTCCTCATTCCCGAGCGGCCCGGCAATCGGCTCGCTGATTCGCTGCGCAACATCATCGCCAACCCGCACGTCGGCCTGCTCTTCGTGATCCCTGGCGTGGGCGACACGTTTCGCGTCAACGGCCGCGCCACGCTCGTCACCGACCAGACGCTGCTCGCCCCGTGCGAGGTCGAGGGCAAGGTGCCGAAGCTCGGCATTCTCGTCGACGTGGTCGAGGCGTACACACAGTGCTCAAAGGCGCTGCTCCGGTCGGACCTGTGGAACCCCGAACGCTTCGTCTCGCGCGACGTGTTGCCGACGAATGGCCAGATTCACGAAGCCCTGTGTGAAGGGTTCGACGGAAAGAAATACGACGCCGAGCGCGCCGAGCGGTACGCGAAGCGAGAGGGCTTCTACTAGGGTCGTCCCTCATGACCGGTCTGCGCGCGCTCGTCGTGCCGCTGTTCGTGGTGGGGGTTTTCGGCTGCAACGGGGGTGAGGGGGCTGACGGTGGAACCGCGGGCGGAGCCGCGAACGCGGGAGGACGTGCGGCCGGAGGAACGGCGAGCGCTGGAGGAACAGCGACCGCAGGAGGAACGGCGACCGCAGGAGGGACGGCGACCGCAGGAGGAACGGCGACCGCAGGAGGAACGGCGACCGCTGGAGGAACGGCGACCGCAGGAGGAACGGCGAGCGCTGGAGGAACGGCGAGCGCTGGAGGAACGGCGAGCGCTGGTGGAACGGCCACCGCAGGTGGAACGGCGACCGCAGGTGGAACGGCTAGCGCTGGTGGAACGGCGAGCGCTGGTGGAACGGCCACCGCAGGTGGAACGGCGACCGCAGGTGGAACGGCGACCGCAGGTGGAACGGCAAGCGCCGGAGGAACAGCAGGAGGCACGGGGGGCGGCTCGCTTCCCTCCGACTTCACCGGGGGCGACGTCTCGGTCGAGTTCAACCAGTGGCGTTGGTCCGAACCCGCGCCGAACGGTCGGCGCATCATCGCTGGCTGGTTCACGGACGATGGAAGAGCGCTGTTCGCCAACACCCTCGGCGTGATGCTCTTCGACGGCCAGCGGCTCGCTGCGCCCGACGGCGGAATTCAAGACCTGCCCGTCACCGACCTCTGGGGCGACGCTCCATCGAACGTGTGGCTCGTCGGGTCTGCAGGGCTGATCCTCCGATGGAACGGCACCTCACTCGTCACCGTTCAGCCCGCGATGCCGGGCGGTGCTGCCTTCACCGCAGTGGCCGGCCTGCGCTCTGGAGAAGTCTTCATCGGTGGCCCCTTCTCGGGCCTGAGGTGGACCGGTTCTCAGCTCGTGTCGCTCCCCGCACTGCCCGCCAACTACCGCGTGCAGGACCTGCACTCGCCTGACGGACTCACCCTGTTCGCGCTCGGCAACTCGTCGGCCACGGGCCTTCGCTGGGGCATCTTCCGGTGGAACGGCGCCGGCTGGGACGCGGTGGTGCTCAACAGCTTCGGCACCGGACGAAACCTGCACGGTCAGCGCGCGGAAGAGCTCTGGTTCGTCGCCGGCGGTGTACAGCGGGTCAACGGGCTCGCGACGACGCCGCTCTTCGCAGACGGAGGCATCGCGGACGCAGGCGTCGACGCAGGGCTGTTCCGCGTTCCAAGCGGCGGCTTCAGCGGAAGTCCCAACATGGTCTTCACCACCGCTGCGTCCGACGCCGGCCCATCGCGCGTGTACGTCGCCGGTGACGGCGTGCTCGAGGTGCTCGCCGACGGCGGGTGGGACCGCACGCTCGTGTACCCCTCGTCGATGCAGAACGACGTCACGTGGGTCGGAGGCCCCGCCGCAGGCCCTCCGTACTTCGCGCTCGGCGCCACGCTCGTTCGCAAGAACGCCAGCTCGCTCTCGCTCGTCGCCAACACCTACCGGCTCCCCAGCATGAACAGCACTGGAGCCTTCCAGCCCACCATCGCCGGCCCGCTCCACGCAGTCTCCGACGACGTCGTCTGGTGGTTCCCGCCGTCGAGCCTCGCCACGATGACGCCCCGTGAGCTCAACGTCCTCGATGGTGGCAGCGTCGCGCTCGCTGTCGGCCCGCCCATCACCGCGACGCACTGCTACGCGCCGCGCGAGTGCGTCGTTGGCAATCTCTTCGGTCAGGTCGGGCTCTTCACCGGCTCCACGTTCCTGACGCACGGCGCGGCCTCGGGCGTGGTGACGAAGCTCGTCCCCAGCCCTGCAGGCAGCGTCTACGTCCTCACCGAGAGCGGAGGCCTCGGCCACTGGCGTGACGGTGGCGTCGTCTCTGTGCCCCTGCCGCCCTTCATCAGCCCGGGCCTGCGCACGGTTCGAGACATCAGCGTTCGGCCACCCGATGAACTCTGGGCTGCGGGCATCGAGCCCACCGTCACGCAGGGCGGCGTGTTCAGGCTGACGCCGACGGGCTGGCAGGCGACCGGTCCACTCGCCGACGCCGGGTGGCCCTTCATTCCCGAGACGCTGCTCGTGCGCTCGTCGTCACTCGCCTACGTGGGCGGCAACGGCCAGTTCGCGACGTGGGACGGAGGCGTGTGGAACGTGCAGTCCCTCCCGTCCGGGTTCTCGATGGGGTTCCTCACCGAGCTCGATGGTCAGGTCTACTCACGCTCCAACGGTCAGCTGTTCCGTCTCACCGACGCGGGCGTGTTCGAGAGCTTTGGTCCGCCGCGGCTCCCCATCGCGACGCTCGAGGTCAGCGGCTCGTTCCTGTGGATGGGCTTCTCGAGCGAGGCCGGAGTGCTGCGCCGCCCGAGGCCGTGACCGATGTGGGAAGTGTGGTCGTCCGACACCTTCGACCGTGACAGCGGCCCCACCGTCGAAGGCACGTTCGACACCTTCGAGCAGGGCCTTCGTGCGCTGTGGAAGAAGACGCTCTCGGAGGCCGTGCAGGACGACGGGCGGCCGACGTTCACCGAGTTCTCGCTGCGCGGTCAGCCGATGGTGTTCCTCCCGCGCGACCCGTTCAAGAACCCCGAGCTCGCCGTGCTCCGCGCTCGCATGGTGGCGAACGAGGGTTTCCTCGATGACCTGGTGAAGGTGCACGCGTCGCGAATCGCGAGCCGGGTGACCCTGCCGCAATTGCTCGTGCTCACCGCGCCGCTGCCGCTGCTCGTGCAGCAGGTGGTCGCGTTTCTCTCGAAGCGTCTCGAGGTCGACGGTGTGTTGAGCGTGACGGCGGAGGGCTCGTGGGCACAGCAGCGCATCGTCGTCACTCCGCGCTGGGCTCCACCGTCGCCCGACGCGGCTGCGTGGAGCATCATCGTGAGCGGGCTCTCGGCCGCCTTCGCGGTCGTCGTGGAGTCGGGTCGCGCCCGCGTCGAGGTCACTGAAGCAGCCGACGCGCAGGTGCTGCGTGATGCGCTGCTCGAGGCGGGCCTCGCGTCGACGTGACCAGCGCCGGAGGCGACGTCCGCACGATGGCCGGCCGGGTCAGCCGTCGATGCATTCGCCGTCTCACGACGGGCCCGCGCACACCGCCTTGCGATTCCTCCAGTGGTCATCCGCTTTCTCGAACTCTGAGAGCCATGGGGTCGAGAGCGATTTGTCACACTGACGTCGAGTCGTGCCGAACGCAGCGGTGGTACGCCGCGCTCGTCATGCGCTCTCCGATTCTGGTGGTCGTCCTCGCGGCTCTTTCGGCGTGCGACTGCGGCAACGCGAAGCTGATGGGACCGCTCGATGCCGGCTGCGAGCCCGAGCGCTGTGACGGAATCGACAACAACTGCGACGGCGTCGTCGACGACGGCTTCGCGGGCGTCTCGTGTGGCGTCGGCGCCTGCGCGCGAACGTTCTTCTCGTGCTCGAACGGAGTCACGCAGCAGTGCGAGCCCGGCAGCCCTTCACCCGAGGTCTGTGACGGTCTCGACAACGACTGCGATGGCCAGGTCGACGACGCGCTCGAGCCCGTCACGTGTGGCATCGGAGCCTGCGTTCGCACCGTCTCGACCTGCGTCGACGGTCAGCAGGAGGCGTGCATGCCTGGCGCTCCGGTCGCCGAGGGCTGTGACGGCGTCGACAACGACTGCAACGGCATGGTCGACGATTCGCTCGCCGCGCTCACGTGTGGCGTGGGGGAGTGCGCCCGCTCCGTCGAGGCGTGTGTCGGGGGCGTGGTGCAGACGTGCACGCCTGGCGCTCCATCGCCCGAGACCTGCGACGACAAAGACAACGACTGCAACGGCACCGTCGACGACGGCTTCTCGCGCGTGACCTGCGGAGTCGGAGAGTGCGTTCGTGGTGTCTCCGCGTGCACCGCCGGCCAGATGCCCACGTGCCAGCCGGGAGCGCCTTCCTCCGAGGTCTGTGACGGCAAGGACAACGACTGCAACGGCCAGACGGACGAAGGCCTGCCCGCGCTCACGTGCGGTGTCGGTGCGTGCGTGCGCTCGGTCCCTGCGTGCCTGGCCTCGGTGTCACAGCAGTGCGTGCCGGGCGCTCCGTCGCTCGAGACGTGTGACGGTATCGACAACGATTGCAACGGCACCATCGACGACGGACTTTCCGCGGTGTCCTGTGGCGTCGGCGCGTGCACCCGAATGGTCGCCGCCTGTGTCAACGGCATGCTGCAGACGTGCTCGCCCGGCGCGGGAACGCCCGAGACGTGTGACGGCGTCGACAATGACTGCGACGGCCAGACCGATGAAGGGTTGCCGGCCGTGACGTGCGGGCAGGGCAGCTGCACGAGAACCATCGCGGCGTGCGTCAATGGAACGACGCAACTCTGTACGCCGGGCGCTCCGACGAACGAGGTCTGCGATGGCCTCGACAACAACTGCAACGGCCAGACGGACGAAGGGCTCACAGCCATCGCGTGTGGCACCGGAGCCTGCGCTCGAACCGTGACGGCCTGCGTGAATGGCGCGACGCAGACGTGCACGCCCGGCTCGCCGGGAGCGGAAGTGTGTGACGGGGTCGACAACGACTGCGACGGGCAGACCGATGAAGGCCTCGCGCCGATTTCGTGTGGCGTCGGAGCCTGCGTCCGCTCCGTGATGGCCTGTGTGAACGGCGCGACGCAGACCTGCACGGCCGGCGCTCCGACGAACGAGGTGTGTGACGGCGTGGACAACAACTGCAACGGTCAGACGGACGAGGGCTTCGCGGCGCTCGCGTGTGGTGTCGGCGCCTGCGCTCGCACGGTCGCGGCCTGCACCGGTGGCACGCCACAGAACTGCACTGCTGGAGCCCCCGCGCCCGAGGTCTGTGACGGCATCGACAACAACTGCAACGGCCAGACGGACGAAGGGCCCGCCACGCAGACGTGTGGCGTCGGCTCCTGCGCCCGCACCGTCGCGACCTGCGTGAACGGCGTTGCCCAGACGTGCACGCCAGGGACTCCGACCGCCGAGGTCTGCGACGGCCTCGACAACAACTGTGATGGCCGAGCTGACGAGTCGTTCCCCTCGCTCTCGTGCGGAGTCGGCGCCTGCGCGCGCACCTCGGTCGCGTGTTCTGGCGGTACCCCACAGGCCTGCGTCCCGGGGACTCCCACGAACGAGGTCTGTGACGGCCTCGACAACAACTGCAACGGCCAGACGGACGAAGGGCTCACGCCGCTCACCTGTGGTGTCGGAGCGTGCGTTCGAACGGTCGCCTCGTGCGTCTCGGGCTCACCTCAAACCTGTACAGCGGGTGCACCCGTTCCTGAACTCTGTGACGGCGTCGACAACGACTGTGACGGACAGACCGATGAAGGGCTCGCGCCGCTCTCCTGTGGCGTTGGGCTCTGCAGTCGAACGGTCGCTGCGTGTGTCGGCGGCACGACCCAGACCTGTGTGCCCGGCGCTGCGGCCACTGAAGTCTGCGATGGCCTCGACAACGACTGTGACGGTCAGGCCGACGAAGGCCTCGCGCCGCTGTCCTGCGGTGTGGGCATTTGCGCGCGCACGGTCGCCGCGTGTTCGGGTGGCGCGACGCAGGTCTGTACGCCGGGCGCTCCAGGCCTGGAGGTCTGCGACGGGCTCGACAACGACTGCGATGGGCAACGTGATGAAGGGCTGACGCCGCTCTCCTGTGGCACGGGAGCCTGCGCTCGTGTCGTCGCCGCCTGCGTCGGTGGCGCCGCACAGACCTGCGTGCCCGGTTCGCCAGTCGCCGAGACGTGCGACGGCGTCGACAACAACTGCAACGGCCAGACGGACGAGGGCTTTGCTCCGGTCTCGTGTGGCGTCGGTGCATGCTCGCGAAGCGTCGTGGCCTGCGTGGGCGGCTCGACTCAAACCTGTACACCCGGAAGTCCGGCCGCCGAGGTCTGCGATGGAATTGACAATGATTGCGATGGTCAGACCGACGAGGCCCTCACGGCGTTGACCTGTGGCGTCGGCGCCTGCACCCGCACGGTCGCGGCCTGCCTCGGTGGAACGCCCCAGTCCTGCAGCCCCGGAACGCCTGGCGCCGAGGTCTGTGACGGCGTCGACAACGACTGCGACGGTCAGACCGACGAGGCCCTGGCGGCGCTCACCTGTGGCGTCGGCGCGTGCCTGCGCAGCGTGCCCTCCTGTGTCGGCGGTTCCCCGCAGACGTGCGTCGCCGGAGCGCCCTCGACCGAGACGTGTGACGGCCTCGACAACGACTGCGATGGGCAGACGGACGAGGCCCTTGGCTCGCTCTCCTGTGGCGTTGGCGCCTGTCAGCGCACCGTGGCCGCGTGTCTTGGCGGAGCGCTGCAGACCTGCACGGCTGGCAGCGCGAGCACTGAGATCTGCGACGGCATCGACAACGACTGCGACAACCTCACCGACGAAGGGCTGCCCGCGTTGACCTGCGGCGTCGGTGCCTGCGCTCGAACCGTCGCGGCCTGCATCTCAGGTGCGCCCCAGACCTGTACACCCGGAGTCGCTGTGCCCGAGACGTGTGACGGCGTCGACAACAACTGCAACGGCCAGACGGACGAGAGCTTCGCTCCGCTCTCGTGCGGCGTCGGTGAGTGCGCTCGAACGGTCGCGGCCTGCGTGTCGGGTTCGCTGCAGACCTGTGTGGCTGGTGCGCCTTCGACCGAGGTGTGCGACGGCCGCGACAACGACTGCGACGGCCAGACCGACGAAGCTCTCACGGCACTCTCGTGCGGCGTCGGGGCGTGCGCGAGAACGGTCGCCGCCTGCGCCTCGGGCACTCCACAGACCTGCACGGCGGGTTCGCCCGCAACTGAGACGTGTGACGGCGTCGACAACGACTGCGACGGCCAGGTCGATGACGGCGTCTGCCTGCCCCCCACCGTGATGTGCCCGGGCTCGACGACCGGCGTCGCGGGCATCGCCATGAGCTTCACCGGCACCGCGAGCGACCTCGACGGCCCCATCGTGTCCACCCAGTGGAGCGTTCAGAGTCGTCCCGCTGGCTCTTCCGCAACCCCTGCCACCCCCACGGCGCTCACCACCAGCTTCACGCCCGACGCGGCCGGCAGCTTCACGCTGCGTTTCTGCGCGACCGATGGAGATGGCCACTCCACCTGCTGCAACACCATCATCACCACGACCGCGTGCTCGACGCCGCCCGCGCCGCCCATCAGCACCGCCTGCGCGACGAGCTGGGACGGCCGGCCCATCGTGCAGTTCACCGCCGTGCCGGCTGGCCTCGTCTACGAGCTCTCTCTCGTCGGCTCCTCGACGGTGCTCGCGAGCGCTGCGGCCTCGGAGAACCACCTGCGTCCTGCGACGCGCATCGCGCCCGGCGGTCCACCGCCCGGCACCAGCATCGCCCTCGAAGTGCGCGCCTGCCGCGCCGCGGACCCCACGTGCTGCTCCGCCACCTCGCCGCTCTCGGTCAACGTCGTCGAAGCCTGCAGCACCACCATCGCGCCCACGGCCTCGAACGTCGTGCTCTCGGAGTACATCACCAACGGTGAAGGCGCCTGCGGAGCCTCCGGCACCTGCGACACCTGCCAGGCCGGCGAGTCCATCGAGATCACCAACCTCTCGAACTGCCCCGTCTCGCTCGACGGCCACCACTTCGCCTACCGCAACGCCGCCGCGAGCTCGGGCAGCTACCGGTGGATGAACTTCGGCCCCGCTGACGTGATTCCGCCGCGCGGCGTGTACGTGGCCATTCGCAACCAGCAGTACGCGCCGACGTGCCGCGCGCCGCTGCCCGCCGAGAGCACCGCGCTCTACGGCCTGCGCATCTCGACGCTCACGATGCAGGGCGTGAACCTCTGCTCCGGCTGGTTCAACAACACGGGTGGTGGCTTGAGCGAGCTGCGCCTCGCGCCTGGAGCCGTTCCCACGGGTGGCCCGCCCGACTTCACGCCCGCCGCCGCCCTCGCGCGCATTCAGCCGTACCTTCCCGCCAGCGGCAGCGCAGCAGCGTGCACGAGCACCGGCTTCGACGCGGTCGACTCCTGCGGCACCGTCGTCGGCGGCTCCCAGCCCACCACCTCGCTCACACCCAACCAGCTCGGGCGGCTCTGGCACCCGTGCGACGCGGTGCTCTCGCCCGTGCCTGGCTGCGTGCGGAACTAGTCGAGCCCGCGTTTCCCATCGGCCCAGTAGGCCTTCGTCTTCGACGCGAACTCGAGGCTGCGCAGCGCCTGCTTCACCGCCTGAATGCTCGACGCGCGGCCGGTGAAGACGCCGAACGCTCCCGAGGCGAGCGCGCTGCGCACGTGCTCCACGGCGACGGGCAGGTGCGTGTTCCCGCCCGCGCGCTCCACGAGGTGCACGTCGAGTAACGAGCCACACGCCTCGAGGGCCGCTCTCACCTCGGCGCGCTCGTTCACCTCGAGCACCGCCGTCACCTTGCGCGTGGGCCTCGCTGCCGACAACGCCAGCGCGAGCGCCACCGACGTCTCGTCACCGAACACCACCAGGGGGGCCTCGACGTCAGACACCTCGATGGAGCGTCGCGGGCCGAAGAACGACACCTCGTCGCCGACCTTCACGCTCCGCGCCCATGCCGCGCCGGGCGTCTCGCCGTGCACGTACGCGAGGAACGCCGTCGCGCCACGCGTCTCCCAGAACAGCGGCGTGTACGTGCGCATGCCGATGTCGGGAAGAAACACCTGCACCTTGTCGCCCGGTCGCCACGCCACCTCTCGCAGCGACGTGCCCGACAGCTCGATGCGACGGAACCTTCCGAGCGCCTGCACCGTGTCGACCCGCGACACCCGAAACAGGAACCGCCCCGCGATGGCGCCGAGCATGGCTTTGGCCGAAGTCATGACTGCCTTCTCGCACGCGCCTTCGCTGCCTCGGGTGAAGCTCGTGTGAAGGAGTGTGAAACGAGAACGGCAGCACCGGTCTCCCGATGCTGCCGTCTTCTTCACCGAGCTGGTGCGACCGTCAGAAGCAGGCGGTCTGGTACGCCACCGTCAACGTCTGGCCGGCTGCAGGCGTCGTCATCGCCGTGAAGCGCACCGCGTTCGCCGCGGCGTCGTAGCACCAGGCGCCAGACGTCGGCTGGCCGTTGGCGCACGCTCCGCCACCCGCGACGGGGTTGTTGTTGATCTGCACGTTCAGCATCTGGCCACCGGTGAGGTCCGGCGAGTTGCCGAGGAAGAACATCGTGCGGAAGCCGAAGGCCGTGCGGCCGAGCCCCTGCAGCGCGGTCGACCAGTTGTTCGTGCAGATCTCCTCACGCACGCCGCCCGTGCGCGTCACCAGGCCGGCGTAGCGCTGAGGGTCACCGCCGCCGTCGTAGGTGCAGCTGCCCGGTGCGCTGCCGAGGAACGGGCCGATGGCGCTGAAGGTGAAGAACGAGAGCCGGTTGAACCCCTTCACGTTGATGAGGCGGTTCTCGTAGTAGCTGACCGGCTGGTTCGATTGATCGCCTGCGTCCGAGACGATGACGACGGCGAGGTTCGCGTCGGTGCGCAAGAAGCCCGCGTTCTCGGTGACGATGCGCGGAGGCGTCAGCGCCTGCACGGCCGTCTCGAGCGCCTGCTCCGTGCCCGAGCCGTCGGTGCCGACGTTCACGAGCTGCTGGAAGGCCTGGCCGACGTTCGGCGTGTTCGACCGCAGAATGGGACCAATCTGGTTCGCCTGACCCGCTCTGATGGTGCGCAGAATGCCGTCGCCGCGCGTCGTCGGCGTCGGGCAGGGGAAGCCGGGCGGGCAGACCTCTCCGGTCGTCGTGGTGATGACGCCAATCTGGTAGTCGACGCCCGCCGACGCCGCGTACTGGATGAACGAGCTGAAGTTCATCGACAGGCTCTGCTGCTTGTCACTCATCGAGCCGGAGTCGTCGACCACGAGCAGAATGTCGGCCTTCGGCTGCATGTCCTGCATGAAGGTGTCGGTCTGCTGACCACTCGGGTCGCCGCGGCCCTGCAGGCCCACGAGGTACGTCACCGTCTGGCCCGACTGCAGCGCCTCGATGCTGACGGCTCCGGTGTCTGACCCGATGTCGATGGGCGAGTAGCGCGCCTGGAAGGTGACGAGCTGCCCTGAGTTGAGCGTGTACCCGTTGGTGGGAATCATCGGCGACTGCGTGATGTAGAACTCGGGGCACGGCATGCCGCCGGCGCAGTTCGGTCCACCCGGCTGCTGACCGGCCGCGGCCTGCAACGCGAAGGAGCGCAGCGTCACCGGCGAGCTGCACACGTTGTAGACGGTGAGCGTGCGCGGCGCGCTCGAGCAGCGCATGCCCGGCGGCGCGACGTACTTCACGGTGCCGAAGTCGAGCGGGTCGGGCGTCACGGCGAGACACGAGGGGCCGACCGAGGTGCGCAGCGGCACCCGGGCCTGCGGCGCCGTCATCGACGTCACGTTGAACTGCAGCTCACCCGACAGCGTGGTGATGGTCGTCGGCACCGGGCCGGGCGGCGTCACGCGCACCACGACCTGCCACGACTCCTGCGGCAGCAGCTCCTTCTCGGCGACCGGTCCACCGACGATGGAGTACGCAGGGTGGCTGCCGGCCGCGAGGTCGATGCCCGAGAGGAAGCACTTGTCGCCCGCAGCCGTGCCGAGGTTGGTGATGGTGATGGGCAGGTCCTTCGTGGTGCCCGGCGTCACCAGGCCGAAGTTCGCCGTCATCGGCGTCACGCGGTAGTTGCAGGGCGGCAGCTCTTCCACGTCGGCCGAGACGAGCAGCTTCACCTCGGGGTCGGCGGAGTCGTTCGAGAAGATGACGAGCTCGGCCTCTTTGCGGCCCACCGACTTCGGGCGCAGCGTCACCACGAGGTCGAGCGAGTTCTGCCCGGCCACCGGCGCGATGCCCGTCATCGGGTCGTAGTTGCTGAAGAGGCTCACCGTGAACTCATCCATCTCGGTGACGGCGTTCTTCGGCGTCAGCTCGAACAGCGGCAGGTTGCCCACCATGCCGCTCGTCATGTCGACCGAGCCGAGGAAGAGGTTGAAGGTCGGGTCCGGCATGCGGGGCGGCACGCCGACGTTCTGCACGTTCACGCGGCGGTTCACCGAGAAGGTGGTGTTGCCCGCGAAGTAACCGACGCGCCCGAACGAGACGTTGGGCCGCGGCGTGACACGAATCTTCGGGCCACCGCCAATGCAGTCCAGCGTGATGGTGCCGACGGGCGTCTTGTTGAGGCCGGTGCGGAAGGTGAGCGTCGAGGTCGGCCGCGCGCCGAGGCCCGAGGGGCTGCACGCCACCTTCATCTTCTGCGGCATGCCACCACCGGGCACCGTGAAGACCGTCGCGTCTGCACCTGCCGTGACACGGTGGAAGAAGTCCGTCGGCATCGAGGTGGCGATCTGCGTCAGCGTGATGGGCACGTTCGAGGTGTTGGTGAAGACCACTTCCTTCACCGAGTCGAAGCCCGGCGAGACGAGGCCGAAGTTGAGGCGGGCTGGCGTCCACGTGAGCACGTCGTCGCTGCCGATCGCGCGAATGACCGCGTCGACGGGCGGGCAGCCACCGGCTCCACGCAGCGTGACGCGCGCCTGGTACTCGCGCTTCTCGGTCGGGGTGAACGTGATCTCCACCTTGAACGACGTCATCGGCTGCACGGTGACCGAGCCCGGCAGGCCTGCGTTCTTGTAGCCGAAGGCCGCGGCGTCGTTGCCGGTGATGGGGCCCGCTTCGCCCTGCGCCGCCACGTTCGTCGTGTTCTTGAACTCGACCGAGTAGGTGAGCGTCTCGCCGACCGGCACGTTGCCGAAGTCGATGAGGGCGGGCAGCTCGCACGCGCCCTTCTCACCCTGCGCCTTGAGCGTGATGGTCGCCTCGGAGTCTTCCGTGCGCGTACCCGATGACACGAGCTTCAGCTTCGAGAGGAAGCCGCCCTGCAGCGCCGTGGGGCTGAACGTCGTCTGGAACTCGACCTGCATTCCAGGCGGCACCACTGTGTCGGGCTTGAAGTCGACGAAGAAGGGCGCGCCGTTGGTGAGGTTCGGCGCGATCGAGGTCGTGTCGCCGTCAGTTCGCTGGAGCGTGTTGAGCGTCAGCGCGCCTTCGCCGTCGTTGCGCACCGTCATCACCAGCGACTTGGTCTCGCCCACCAACGCGGTGCCGAAGTCGTACGTCGCGTCGCGCGAGCGAACCACCTCACCGCTCGTCGGATCCTTCCAGAGCACCTGGAGCACGCCGAACTTGGTGGTGATCTTCGGACCACCGCAGTCGCACCCCCAGAGCGTGAGCGCGGACAAGACGAGCGCGGTGAGGGTGTGGGTTGAACGGGTGTTGATCATGACAAAGACCTCAGCTGTGCACGTGGGTGTGCGCTCCGGCCAGAAGCGGCGGCGGAGGATGCTCAGGTGTGCACAAGAGATCAACAGACCTGTCAACGCGAGGTGTCACTGAGCGGAGACAGGAACTTGGTGGCCGCCCCTGTCGCGGACTTGTGAGCAGATTGGACCCTGTGTAGACGATGGGCCCACTGCGGGCCGTGCAGTTGAGGATGCCAAGCGCTCCTCATCAGGGAGAACCGAACCATGAAGATGTCTGCTGCCGTGCTCCGAGCGCTGGTCCTCGGAAGTGTCGTTGGTCTCGTCGCTGCCTTCACCCCTGCGTGCGGTCCCATCCGCAAGCCGGTGACCTGCAACGCCTCCAACTGTCCTGGATGCTGCGACGAGAACGCGCAGTGTTTCACGGGCCTCGCTGACGTCTCGTGCGGCAGCAACGGCGCCAGCTGCACCGCGTGCAGCAGCGGTCAGACGTGTCAGTCGGCGGGCACCGATGGCGGAACGGGTGGCCGGTGCTTGAGCGGCAGCGGCACGGGCGGCGGCTCGGCTGGTGGCTCCTCGACGGCTGGCGGCACGGGTGGCTCGACGGCTGGTGGCACGGGCGGCTCGAGCGGCGGCGGCACGGCGGCGATGTGCAACGCGCAGAACTGTCCCAACGGCTGCTGCACTGCGAACGGCACCTGCCAGATGTCGCCGACGACGGCGAAGTGCGGCACCGGCGGCGCGGCCTGCATGGCCTGCCCGAGCCGTCAGACGTGCGTGATGGGCGCGTGCGCGGCGTGCGCTGGCTGCGTCGACCTCGCGACCGGCCGTTGTGAGGCGGGCTCTGCCGACATGCTGTGCGGCAAGAGCGGTGACTTCTGCGCGAACTGCGGCGTGTCGAACGGCACCTGCACCAACCAGATCTGCACGGGCAGCATGTCGGGCTGCAACCCGACGAACTGCGCGACCGGCTGCTGCGACCAGGGCTCGGGCAACTGCATCCTGCCTCCCGCGCAGAACGGCCAGCAGTGCGGCCAGGGCACGGCGGCGGCGCTCTGCATTCAGTGCGCGTCGGGCCAGTGCGACAACGACGGCGGCGTCTGCATCGGCGGCAACATGGGCGGCGGCACGGGTGGCGGTCTCGGCGGCGGCTTCCCCGGACTCGACGGCGGTGGCGGTCTGCCCGGCCTGTGCGACGCGACGATGCCTTGCCCCAACGGCCAGTGCTGCTCGACCCTCGGCCTCTGCGTGCCGAACGGCCCGTCGCTCGGCGGTCTCATCAACTTCTGCGGCGCCAACGGCGGCATGTGCTCGCTCTGCAGCTTCGGGCAGATGTGCAACATGACGTCGGGCATGTGCCAGTAACGACGCGCTGACCTGAAAGTTCGCGGGCGGTGGGAGCCTTGGTTCCCACCGCCCGTTTTCATTTCCGCGCCCACGCAGACCGCAGTCGCCGTCTTCCTTCCCCGAACGCTTCGACTGGATGACGCCCGTGACGAGACAGGGCGGCGTGGAGTGTGGCAAGCGCTCGCGCATGCTCCGCCACGTTCCTGCGTTGGTCCTCGGTCTGCTGCTCGGCGTCGTCACGGCGTCGGCGTGCGGCCCGTCGCGCACGTGCTCCTCGGTGACGTGCACGGGCTGCTGTGACACCGCTGGAGAATGCCGCTCGGGCTTCGACAACTCGGCGTGCGGCACGAAGGGCAGCTCGTGCAGCAGCTGCGGTCTCGGCTCGACGTGTCTGTCGGGAGCGTGCTCACTCGGAAACACGGGCGCGGGCACGGCAACGGGTGGCGGCTTCTCGGGCACGGGTGGCGGCATCGCGACGGCAGGAGGCAACGCGACGGCGGGCGGCGTCGCGACGGCGGGAGGCAACGCGACGGCGGGCGGCACTGCGGGTGGCGCGCGTGCAGGCGGAGCGGGTGGTGGCTCCGTCATCGGTTGCAACTCGGCCAACTGTCCCGGCTGCTGCGACGCGAACGGCACGTGCTTCACGGGCCGGGTCGACGTGGCGTGCGGCACGAACGGAGCGAGCTGCGCGGCGTGCCCCAACGGCCAGCAGTGCACGCCGCTCACGGTGGGCGGGCGGTGCCTGGGCAACCCGACGGGTGGCGGGAGCGCAGGTGGTGGCACCGCCGCGGGTGGTGGGAGCGCCGGCTGCAATGCAGGCAACTGCTCCGGCTGCTGTCGCTCGAACGGCCAGTGCCAGACCTCGCCGACGACGGCGCAGTGTGGAGCGAGCGGCGCTGCGTGCACGGCGTGCGCGGCGAGGCAGACGTGTCAGCTGGGCGCGTGTCTCTCCTGCGCGGGCTGCATCGACTTCTCGACGGGCGCCTGCGTCACCGGCACGAGCAACTCGGCGTGCGGCTCGAGCGGCGACTTCTGCTCCTCGTGCTCAGGCACCACGCCGTTCTGCTCGAGCCAGCGGTGCACGGCGGCGCCTCCGCCCACGTGCTCGGCGTCGAACTGCACGGGCTGCTGCGACCCGATGAGTGGCCAGTGCATTCCGCGAGCCTCGCAGTCGACGAACCAGTGCGGGCAGGGCAGCAACGGCGCCTTGTGCGTCTCGTGCGCGCCTGACACCTGCGACACGACGGCGGGCCAGTGCATGAGCGGCGGCGGCTTCGACGGTGGTGGCTTCCCCGGCCTCGACGGCGGAGCCGGCGTCTGTGACGCCTTGACCCCGTGCCCCACTGGCCAGTGCTGCTCGACGTTCGGCCTGTGCGTGCCGACGGGCACGAGCCTCGGCGGGTTCTTCCTCTTCTGCGGCGTTGGTGGCGGAGCCTGCGCCACCTGCACGGTCGGTCAGACCTGCAGCAGCTCGGGCATGTGCCAGTGAAGGCTCGCTGATCCGCGTCTCGTGGCGCTTCCCGCCGCGCGCACAGGTCTACGACGAGGTCGCTGCGTGGTGCCGTCGTCACCTCGAGCGCGGCGTTCGCTCGCTGCTGTTCGTACTCTCTCGGCAAGAGAGCCCGGCCAGTTGACGGTCGATCGCTTCGGCATGGACGACGCGCTGCAGGGGCAGGTGGGAGACTGCTCCTTCATCTCGGCGCTCGCCTGCGACGAGAAGCGATTTTCCGAGCTCGTATCTTCGCTTCGTCTCTGCGCCGAGGTCAGCAGCACCGGGTTCGGGCCCGCGTCGAGGGTGAACCAGACGCCGAGGCCTTTCGCACGCAGCTCACGGCAGGTCTGAATCACCGCGAGCGTCTCGGGCTTCAGGTAACAGAGCGGCGGATCGGCGGCGAACGTCACCGCCGAGCCCGAGCTGCGCCTCGGCGGCCTTCGAGAAGATGGTCAGCTTCGCAGCTCCGTCCGTGACGACGTCGATGCGCACTCGCTGGCCGTCTCTTCGCGCTGACGCGGGTGACGAGACAGCGCGGCGTGGAGTGTGCCAAGCGCATGCCCATGCTCCGCACCGTCCCCGCGTTGGTCCTCGGTCTGCTGCTCGGCGTCGTCACGGCGTCGGCGTGTGGTCCGTCTCGCACGTGCTCCTCGGTGACCTGCACCGGGTGCTGCGACACCACGGGAGAATGCCGCTCGGGGTTCGACAACTCGGCGTGTGGCACGAAGGCCAGCGCGTGCAGCGTGTGCGGGCTGGGCTCGACGTGTCTGTCGGGAGCGTGCTCGCTCGGCAACTCGGGCGCGGGCACGGCAACGGGTGGTGGCTTCTCGGGCACGGGCGGCGGCTTCGTGGGGGCAGGCGGGACTGCGGGCGGCGCGCAGGCGGGTGGTACGGGTGGCGGCTCCGTCATCGGCTGCAACTCGGCCAACTGTCCCGGGTGCTGCGACGCGAACGGCACGTGTTTCACAGGCCGGGTCGACGTGGCGTGCGGCACGAACGGAGCGAGCTGCGCGGTGTGCCCCAACGGCCAGCAGTGCACGCCGCTCACGGTGGGCGGGCGGTGCCTGGGCAACCCGACGGGTGGCGGGAGCGCGGGTGGCGGCAGCGCGGTCGGTGGTGGGAGCACCGGCTGCAACGCGACGAACTGCGCGGGCTGCTGTCGCTCGAACGGCCAGTGCCAGACCTCGCCGACAACGGCGCAGTGTGGAGTGAACGGCTCCGCATGCCTCGCGTGCTCCGGGACGCAGACGTGTCAGAGCGGCGCGTGCCGCACGTGCGCGGGCTGCATCGACTTCGGCACGGGCAGCTGCGTGGCGGGCACGAGCAACTCGGCGTGCGGCTCGAGCGGCAACTTCTGCTCTGCGTGCTCCGGGACGACGCCCTTCTGTTCGAGCCAGCGGTGCACGGCGGCGCCTCCGCCCACGTGCTCGGCGGCGAACTGCACGGGCTGCTGCGACCCGATGAGTGGTCAGTGCATTCCGCGGGCGTCGCAGTCGACGAACCAGTGCGGGCAGGGCACCAACGGCGCCTTGTGCGTCTCGTGCGCGCCTGACACCTGCGACACGACGGCGGGCCAGTGCGTGGGCGGCGGCTTCGACGGCGGTCTGCCTCCGCTCCCCGACGCTGGCTTCCTGCCCTGTTCGAGCGGCGCGCAGTGTGCTGCTGGCGAGTGCTGCTACGTGCTGCTCGGCCTCGGCGGCGTGTGCGCCGGCATCGGCAACCCGAACCTGCTCGGTGGAACGACCTGCGGTGTCAGCCAGACGACGTGCGGAGCCTCGTGCATGACGGGCCAGGCGTGCCTCTCGGGGACGTGCTTCTGAGTTGAGCTTCAACCACCATCACGGTGGTTGAAGTCGTGCTCGCTGCGAGCGCGACCACAACGGGAGCCACCACCACGGTGGTTGAACTCGCGCCCACGAAGGGAGCCACCATCACGGCGGCTGAACTCGTGCTCGGCCGAGTGCGCCCACGACCGGAGCCACCATCACGGTGGTTGAAGTCGTGCTCGCTGCGAGCGCGACGACAACGGGAGCCACCATCACGGGGTTGAACTCGTGCTCGGCCGAGTGCGCCCACGACCGGAGCCGTCACGGTGGTTGAACTCGTGCTCGCCGAGTGCGCCCACGACCGGAGCCACCATCACGGTGGTTGAACTCGTGCTCGCTGCGAGCGCGACGACAACGGGAGCCACCACCACGGTGGTTGAACTCGTGCCCGCTGCGACCACGGCCGAACTCGTGCTCGCTGCGAGCTGTCGCGACCACAACTGGAGCGACCGCGGCGGTGGTTGAAGTCGTGCTCGGCCCAGTGCGACCACAACCGGAGCGACCGCTGCGCTGGTTCAAGTCGTGCTCGCTGCGAGGCCGTCGCGACCACAACCGGGGCCACCATCACGGTGGTTGAAGTCGTGCTCGGCCGAGTGCGCCCACGACCGGAGCCACCATCACGATGGTTGAACTCGTGCTCACCGTGCCCACGCAGAGCTCGGGAATCCGCTTCGCACCGCGCCGAACCAGGGCGCAGACGAGGCTGGTTCGTGCTTTGCACACCGCTCCGCCCCCATGACGTCACTGCGAGAAAACTGGCAGCTGCTCTTCGCTTTCTTCTTCTTCACGCTCACCGCGTGCTCACCGATGCCGGGGACTCCGGTCGACGCGGGAGTGGTTGCTGACGCGGGCGTCGTGGTCGACGCAGGCCAGCCCATCGCGGACGCGGGAGCCGACGCAGGGGTCGACGCGGGCGTGTTGGTGATTCCGACGGGGTGGGCTCCGACGACGGGCACGCCGTACCCGATGGGGCTGTGGGGCACGGTGCTGGCGTTCGACCCGGTCGACCGGCGCTTCATCATGCACGGCGGCAACCGGGCGCCGAACGGGGGCGTGCAGAACGAGACGTGGAGCTTCTCCATCGCGAACGCCACGTGGACGAAGCTGACGACGACGGGGACGATTCCGTTCCGGTACTGTCACTGCACGACGTACCTGCCGGCGCAGAGGCAGGTGTTGATCGCGGGCGGGCGCGACTTCGGCGCTCCTGTCGACACGGCGTACACGCTCGACCTCGCGACGTTGGAGTGGACGCAGGTGATGGGCACGGTCCCCACTGGAGCCATCGGCTGTGCGGCGCACTGGCTGGGCGGCAGCGTGAATCGCGCCATCGTCTTCGGTGGCGATGGCGTGGGCGGAGTGAACGCGCGCACGTGGAGCTACGACCCGGTGGCGCGCGCCTTCACGCTGACGACCCCGGCGACGTCGGCGGCTGCGCGGCGTGACGGCATGAGCATCGTCGACGGCAACAACCGCGTGCTGCTGTTCGGTGGAGCGGTGGAGATCATGACCTCGTACCTCAACGACGTGGCGACGTACGACGGCACGACGTGGACACCCGTGATGAACCTGGGCACGCGGCCGTCTCCGCGCCGGTACGCAGCGTCGGGCTACGACTCCGTGCACCAGAAGTGGGTCATGTTCGGCGGCACCAACGACGCCGACTCGTACGACGACCTCTGGGTGGTGGACCCGGCGACCCTCGTGTTCGAGCAGCGCACGGTGCCGGGGAAGCCGACGCCGCGAGCGTTCACTGCGTCGGGCGTCGACGAGACGACAGGCGTGCTCTACGTGTTCGGCGGGTTCAACGCGGCCTTCCAGGCGAAGTCCGATGGCTTCACGCTGAAGCTGCCATGAGCCTGAGCGGGGCGCGCGTCGACATGCGAGTCTTCGGCAATCGTGACGAGTGGCGAATCTCATTCGAGCAGCGCCACGCGTGTCGCCGCGCATCGTGAGCGAGTCGCTGTGACGAGTCGCTGCCGTGCTCGGAGTGCTCAGCCGTGATCAATCGCGCGTCGATGTCACATCGAGTGACGGTGTTGCTCCTGCTCACGAGCCTCGCGTGTGGAACGCCAGCTCCCGTGACCGACGCGGGTCCGATGTGCTCGACGACGCTGACGCTGGGCACGCTGGACGAGCTCGACGGTGGCTTCGCGCCGCTCAAAGACGGAGCCGAGGTCACGGTTCACGCGGGCCCGCAGGGCGGCTTCCACGTCTTCGTCGGAGCCGAGGTGAGCGGCGTTGCGAAGACAGGCCTGCTCGAGTGGAGGCTCACCTCGGCCGGGGGACAGGCCCTCGCCATGCGCACGCTCGACCTCTCGTCGGTGTTGCTCGAGGAGCGCATGTGCGGTTGGTCCCGCCCCCGCGACGCGCTGATCTTCTCGAGCAACGACGACGCGATGAACTTCCGCGGCGTGCCGGTGCAGCTCGAAGCGCGGCTCCCGGCGAGCGGGCTGGTGAAGCAGCTGAACGTCGTGCCGCGCTGATCAGCTGGCGCGTTTGGGAGCGTCATGCTCTGTGGAGCGCGTCGACCCGCCAGTCCTGTTGAGCCTGCGTCAGTTCATCGATCGACTGCTGGCCGCGTCCGAGCACTCGAGTTCGTCTTCGTCCCGACGCACTCGCTTGGGACCACGATGGCCGACGGTCGCTTCAAGTTGCGAAACGGCCGGTTCACCACCCTGGCCGAGGTGTCGTCGATTCACGGCGCCTGGGGCAACGTCGGCGTGACCGCGCGAACGGCGTCTCACACGAGGTTGAAGTTGCACGTGTGCGATCGATGGTGCTCGCCTGATCCGCTCCGCCTCAGTCGAGACCTCGGAGCGCCACCAGACAACCCCCTCGCCCCGTTTCGGATTCGAGGCCCTCGGCAGAGCAGGTACGTTCCATCGCCGCTGGAGGGCACGATCACTTTGAGGCGAGCTGAACTCTGTTGAGCGAGCTGCCCGAGTGGAGGGCGTAGTGGCGCTGCGCGCGGCGTGGGCCGTTCGGCAGAGGAAGTGCGTGCCATCGCCGCCGGCGCTCGCTGAGCTGTGAGTCTCGCGCGCAGTTCGCGGACTCATGGGCCGACTGGCCAGTCTCGCGCTCCGCCTTGCTCGGATACGAGCTGACGGACGTGGCGCCTCAGCTTGTCGTCCTCGAGCATCAGCTCGCAGGCCTCGCGCACCAGCTTGCAGAACTCGCGGGTCAACTTGCAGGACACGCACACCCGCTTGCAGGTCTCGCGCACCAGCTTGCAGGTCTCGCGCACCAGCTTGCAGGTCTTGCGAAGGCAGCTTGCAGGTCTCGCGCAGGCAGCTTGCAGGTCTCGCGAAGGCAGCTTGCAGGTCTCGCGAAGCCAGCTTGCAGGTCTCGCGAAGGCAGCTTGCAGGTCTTGCGAAGGCAGCTTGCAGGTCTCGCGAAGGCAGCTTGCAGGTCTCGCGAAGGCAGCTTGCAGGTCTCGCGAAGCCAGCTTGCAGGTCTCGCGAAGCCAGCTTGCAGGTCTCGCGAAGCCAGCTTGCAGGTCTCGCGAAGGCAGCTTGCAGGTCTCGCGAAGCCAGCTTGCAGGTCTCGCGAACTCAGGCCTGCAAGCTGGAGAGCCCGAGCGCGGTTCTTCTGCGCGCAGGCACGGGGCGGTTGCTCAGCCTTCGGTCTTCGTCGCAGGGGCGGGCTCGGAACCCGCTCCCGTCACCTTGGCGAGCAGCTTCGACGGAGGCAGCGCCGCAACGGCCTCGCCAGCTTCGCGAGCGCGGCGAAGGCTTGCGGACGCGAAGACCATCTCGCGCAGCACGCGCCCTTCGATGCGGTTCGTTCGCGCCGAGTCGTTGCCTCGCACCTCCGAGTACGTCGCCTCGTTGGTCTCGCGCAGCGACTCCATGATGGCCGACACCGAGCTCAGGAACTCGGTGGTGAGACCCGCGTCCTCACACAGCAGCTCGCCGTCGTCGGAGCGGCGCGCCCGCGTTGCCAACTCGAGCAGGCCCGTCAGCGTCGACTCCAACGCGTGCGCCGACTTGCTCGACTCGTTGCGGTTGGTGATCTCATTCGTGAACGCATCATTTCCCAGCGCGACCGCCATCAGCCCGTTCACCAGCTTCTTGCGCGCCTTGTCGGCAATGGTGACCGCTGCGGCGCGATCGGTGCGGGCCGCGTCGACCGATTCCGTTCCATCGGCGTCGACGGCATCGTTCAGCTCGCCGACGAGGTGACAGAGCCACGAGAGGCGGTAGGTGCTGTACCCCGTCACCGGCGTCTTCTTCAGAATCGAGTGCAGCGTTCCGACGAAGCGCTCGGCCTCACCCTCCACCTCGTTGGCCTTCGTGCGCGAGCCCCACGCGTCGCACGCCTCGTCGGAGAACGCCGCGCGGTAGACGCGCCGACGCCGCTCATCGAGGGGCGGAAGCTCGGTGAGCAACTTCACCGCGATGCGCTGCTTCGCCGGAGCCTTCGCCTTCGTCGCCGCGGGCTTCTTCGCCGGTGCTGCCTTCTTCTTCGCTGCCATGTGGTCCCTCCCAGGAGTCGAAAACCGGGCGGACTCTAGCGGGCCCCGCGCGCGGATCGAGGCTCACCTTGCGGCCGTCGCGCCCGCGAGCACGACTCCAACCACCACCTGGGTGGTTGAACTCGTGTTCGGCTCCAGAACCGCGAAAACCCACTTGGTTTCAGCCGGTTACCTCCCTGCTTGCGTTGGGTAGCAACTTTCCCTACACGCACTCCGAGAAGCACCCCGGAGGCAACAATGCGGCAGGCACTCGTAGGCGCGGTGGTGATGGTGATGGCGGCGTGTGGCAACGGCACGGCCGTCATCGAGGACGAGGGCTTCGACGAGACCGAGGTGGCCGAGGGCCCGCTGGGCGTCGCCGGCCAGGACTCGAGCGACCGCGCGTGCAACGTCGTGCTGCGCTCGCTCGCGCGCGTCCCGAACGGCCCGGGCTTCACCACCAAGTGCACCGCGACGACGGGCTGCTCGGTCGTGTGGAGCGGCTTCATCGACGTCTCGGCCGCGGCCCTCGCTGAAGGCGCCAAGCCGTACGTCATGTACAAGAACCAGGACGCCTCGGCGTGGACGCAGGTGACGCCGACGAAGGTGACGGGCGCTCCCGCGGGCTACCAGCGGTACAAGGTGACGCTGCAGAAGGCGACCATGTCCGACGGCATGTCGGCCACCGCCCTCTCGCGCGCGCGCATCGACGTCGCACCCTTCATCAAGCTCACCAACGGCGCGCGCCTCTTCGACAAGCAGCGCGGCCAGACCGATTTCCAGAACTACACCCTCTCGCAGGCGACCAACTGGGTCGTCGCTGAAGACGCTGGTGTGTGCGGTCCGCCCGCCGCTCCCGCGAAGCTCGACTTCTTCGCCGGCTTCACCCAGGCGCAGCAGGGCGCGCTCGTCGCCGGTGGCAAGGGCGTCATCACGTACAACCTCGACCGCCTGCCCACCTGCCGTGGCACGCACAACGGTTACCCCGCGTGGGACATCACCGGCTTCGTGCGTTTCTCGCCCGGCGGTGAAGTCGTCAGCAGCTCGGTGCGTGGCTTCAACAACCCGGGCGGCACGCCGTCGAACGCGTCGGCCGTCTCGCAGCCGTGGACCTTCGACGTGCCCCGCGGCGCGACGTCGGCCGAGGTGTGGTTCAAGAACTTCACCGGAGCCGGCTCCACCTGTGAGTCGTGGGACTCGAACCTGGGCGCGAACTATCGCTTCGCCGTCGAGGCGCGGCCCTTCGCGGCGGTGCAGTGGGTCGGCCGCCCCGGCTCGTCGACCTCGCGGCTCTGCGCGCGCAGCGAAGGCGCTCCCGACGTCATCACCCTCGACAGCTACCTGAACGAGCGCGCGTGCGTGTGGGTCGAGGCCGATGTCTACGTGCCCGGCCTCACCGATGGCGTCGGCGGCCTCAAGTCGTACGCCGTGTTCGCCGAGGCCGAGCTGGTGCTCGACGGCGTCGCGCAGCCCGCGCAGACGCTCAGCTTCCTCGGGCGCTTCGGCAACGACTTCCGCTACCGCTTCGAGCTGCCCAAGAGCGGCCTGTACTACGGCCCGAAGTGGAAGCAGCTCAAGTACACGATGCGCTTCTCCACCGACGGCCGCACGTGGACGCGTGACGTGACGCGCACCGTGCTGCGTGACCCGACGTTCTGCAACGCCGCCTGGGGCAGCTGCGCGCTCTGACCGATGTCGCTCGCGGACCGCATCAAGCGGTTCTTCGAGGCTGCTGCGAAGTCAGTGACTGACGAGCTCCGGCCTTCGCTTCGCCCCAGCACGGCGGAGCAGGACTGGAGCGACGTCGTTCCTGCCGAACCCGTTCCCGCTGAAGTCTCCGAGCTGCCCTGCGATGGCTGGGTGGTGGTGGAGACGCTCGGTGAGCCTTCGGGCTACGGCGTGCTCCGTCGAGGCGACACGCTGGTGCGCTTTCACGAGTCGTTGTGGAAGCCCCGCGCCGGTGGCCTCGTGGTGTCGCGCGGGCCGGGCGTTCGCGTCGACGTCGACGGGTGGATTCCCGGGCGTGACGGCCGCAGTCCAGAGCCAGCCGCGCTGGTGGGGATTCCGCTGGTCGATCTCCCCGTCGCTCCGAAGCTGACGATGCAGCAGTGGCTCGAAAGCCTGCAGCGACAGGGCCTGCTGGTTGGAGTGACGGCGAAGCGCCTCATTCGCTCTGGGGTTCGTGAGGGCTGGCTCGAGGACTTCTGGTCGGCCGACGGCGCTGACTCCGCCTCCATGTACTCGACGGTGCTGCTGGGGCTCGCGAGCGACGAGGTTCGTGAGCTGAAGCCGCACACCGACTGGCTGCGCAGCTTCCCGTTCTTCGAGGAGGACGCCCACGATGACGAGGCCGCGGTGCTCGCGCGCTGGCTGGGCGTCGAGGCGCCGGTGGGCACCGAGTCGTTCTCCGAGTTGCTCATGAGGTGCAACGAGGCTGCTGCGAAGGCTGGGCTGCCTCACCGGCTCTTTCGCCTCGCTGAGGATGGGGAGTTCGTCGTGGCGAAGCTGCCGGTTCCGGCGTGCGCCGAGCTGGTGCTGAGCGGCGCGCTCGACGTCATCGCACCGACGTCAGAAGACGACGATTTTCAGTGGAGGCACCAGAAGCTGGCGGTGCTCGCGTCGATGGCCGACGAGACGGGCCATCGCGAGCTCGCCTCAGTGCTGTACGTCGAGGCGATGGAGCTCGCCGAGCGCGCGGCACGCTCGGATGTGAATGGCGCGTGGCAGGCGCAGGCCGACGAGATTCGGCTGCTGCAGGCCCGGCGCCCGACTTGAAGTGACCTCGCGCGCACGTCACGCTCCACGCTGATGTCGCTCGGCGATCGGTTCAGGTGGTTGGTCGAGGTGGTGTCTGCGCTCCGATCTTCGCCACGACCGCGCAGGGCGGAAGCTGAGCGCCACGTCCCGGCTGAGGTGTCTTCCGCGCTGCCTTCGGACGACTGGGAGGTGGTCGAACCGCCGGGCATCGCCTCAGGGTACGGCCAGCTGCGGCGTGGCGAGACGACGGTGCGGTTCCATCACTCGTTGTGGAAGGGCCGCAACGGCCGGCTGGTGGTGTGGCCCGGCGCGGGGGTTCGCGTCGACGTCGATGGGTGGGTTCCCGGTCCTGATGGTCGAGGCCCCGAGCCTGCGGCGCTGGTGATTCCCGAGGTCGACTTGTTCGTCGAGCCGAAGCTCAGGTTGGAGGAGTGGCAGGCGTGCTTCGAGCGACACGGGCTGTCGGTGAAGACGCTCGTCGACGACCAGTGGAGCGACGAGCCGATGACGGCCATCATGTTCGGGCAGCTGTTGGTCGTGCTGGCGGGCCTGCGTCAGGCCGAGTGGGTCCGCGGGTTCGAGTCGCCAGACGTGGCCGACGAAGCGGCGCGCTGGCTCGGCGTTCCAGCGCCTGGCCCCGCGATGACGTTCACCTCGCTGCTGCTGCAGTGCAATCGCGCGGCGGCGAAGGCAGGGGTTGCGCAGCGCCTCTTTCGCGTCGTCTCACATGGAGACTTCGTCGCGTTGAAGCTGCCCGTGCCCACGTGCGCCGAGCTGGTGCTGGCCGGTGCGCTCGAGATCATCGCGCCGAGAACCGAGGAGGACGACGAGCACCAGTGGCGGCACTTCACCCTCGCGGCGCTGGCGTCGATGGCTGACGAGACGGGCCATCGCGAGCTGGCGTCGGTGCTGTACGTCGAGGCGATGGAGCTGGCGGAGCGGGCCGCGCGCTCCGAGGTGCACGGGCTGTGGCGCGAGGACGTGAAGACGATTGCCGCGATGCAAGCCCGGCGTTGAGTCACCCCTCGTCGACGTCGTCGAGCCACTTCGCCAGCGCGAGCTCGGTGCGTGTGTCGAGCTCGAGGAACTTCACGTGAACGTGGCGAACGGCGGTGCGGGCGGCGCGCGCTTCGGTCACCGTGCCCGGCAGCTGGAGCTTCGTCTTGCCGACGCGCAGTTCGACGAGCAGCGACTCCGATTGTGGAGCGCCCGGCAGAATGAATGACGCGCCACCGAGGCCGAGCTCTCCGTCGACCGCGTGCTTCGTGGCGCCGTCTCTGACGATGAAGGCGGCCTTCTTGCGGAGCGAGTCGCGGCGGTCGCCCTGACGGCGCTCCTTCTTGCGTTCGAGCGGCTCGGGGACGGCGGGGTTGCTGCGGCGATTGGTCTTGCGGCGTTCCGGCATGGCGGGCGCACGGTGCCAGAGTCGGCCGGTCGTCGCAGCTGTCTCTGTGAGCCCGGTGGTGGCGAGCACAAGTTCAACCACCGAGGTGGTGGTTCCCCTCGTGGTCGCGTGGCGTTGCGGTGAGCACGAGTTCAACCACCGTGGTGGTGGTTCCCCTTGTGGTCGCGTGGCGTTGCGGTGAGCACGAGTTCAACCACCGTGGTGGTGGTACCCCTTGTGGTCGTGGCGTTGCGGCGAGCACGAGTTCAACCACCGTGGTGGTGGTTCCCCTTGTGGTCGCGCGGCGTTGCGGCGAGCACGAGTTCAACCACCGTGGCGGTCGTTCTCCCTGTGGTCGCCTGGCGTTGCGGCGAGCACGAGTTCAACCACCGTGGAGGTGGTTCCCCCTGTGGTCGCGCGGCGTTGCGGCGAGCACGAGTTCAACCACCGTGGTGGTGGTTCCCCTGGTGGTCGCGGCGTTGCGGGGAGCACGAGTTCAACCACCGTGGTGGTGGTTCCCGTGTCGTCGCGTGGCGTTGCGG
>CALRPN020000083.1:0-34185 GCA_943370055.1 Archangium gephyra | reverse complement strand
ACAGTCTTCTGCGCCCATCCGGTCGTCTCGGCGAGTGTGGCTCAGCGCAGGCGGAGTCGAACTGAGAGACACGTGAGACGAAGCCGAAGCTGAGCCTGATGAGCCGAGTCGCGACAGTCTTCTGCGCCCATCCGGTCGTCTCGGCGAGTGTGGCTCAGCGCAGGCGGAGTCGAACTGAGAGACACGGGGCTTCGGAGACACTCCGATGCCCCGTTTGTTTTGCGCTACGCTTGTCATGTTCCGACTGGGCGCCACGACGAGCCGATGGCGCAGCGGACGTGCACGGCAGCGAAAGGACGACGACGTGATGCAGGGTCGCCTGTGGACGACGGCAGCAGTGATGTGGAGTCTGGGGTGCGGCGGCACCATCACCGAGGCGCTCACTGCAGGGCCGGTCGACGTGACGGCCGTGACCTCGATGGTCGATGTGGCCGCGACGCCGGCCTTCGCCGATGAACGGGGTGGCGGGCTCTTCATCGATCTCGCGGGCCGCGTCGTGCGCCTCCGCTCCGATGGAACGCGGGCTGCGCTCGAGTCGCACCCACAGAACCCGATTCCGCCCGGCGCTGCTTCGAGCATCTGGCCGCTCGGCCCCTTCACGGCGCTGGTGGTGACCGAGCGCGGCCTCTTCGTCGCCGACTCGGGCTGGCTCATCGCTCCGCCGTGGCAGACGCGGTTGTCGGCCGAGGGCTTTCTCTCGAGCGCGACGGGGCTCGATGGCGTCGCGTGGATCGCGCACCAGGACGGGCTCTTCCGCGTCGAAGGCGGCGACCTGAAGGAGCTCAAGGCCAACGGCCAGCCCATCACCGGCATCACCGCGCTCGCCATCGCGCCCGCCACCGACCTGCGCCCTGGCGTCTGGTTTGCGCAGGGCAACAGCGTCTCGGTCGCCGCGCAGACGAGCACCAGCACCTTCAGCATTCGCGACAGCGGCCTCACCACCGACGACCTCGTGGGCGGCGTTCGCGGCATCGCCGGCATCACCGCCTCGCGCACGTCGCAGGGCGAGGTCTGGGTCATCACGCCGAAGCTCCTCCTCCAGCGCACGCTCACCAGCTGGCGCCGCTACGAGCTCGGCCGCACGCCCAAGCAGGTGATGTCGTCTGGGCGCTTCCTCTGGCTGCAGTCGGGAGATGGGTTGTACCGCTACGACGCCGACGCGAAGGCGTGGGGCAACGCGCGTGGGCTCGAAGCCGTGCCGCGGCTGCTCGCCGTCGACGCCGCAGGCAGCGCGTGGGTGCGGGTGCTCGACAAGACGCTGTCCATCTCGCCCACTCCGGCGCTGCGGCTCTCGGGCATCTTCCAGAGCCAGGTCATCTACGAGCCCGAGACGACCGTCGAGCTGATCACCTCCATCGACACGCCGCTCGAGTCGCTCACCTGGCGCTTCGACGACAACGAGTCGAAGACGGTCGACGTCGCGAAGGGGCAGCCAGGCGCCCCCCCGCAGCAGCGGCTCATCTTCCACTCGCTCGGCGGCGTCGAGCCTTCGGGTCACCTCAAGCTCGTCTCGTTCGCGGCGCTCACCGACGGCGCGCACTCGCTCGAGGTCACCGCGAAGACCATCGACGGCGTGGAGTCGAAGCGCCTCGTCCACTTCGACCTCGAGGCCTCGGCCAGCGTGCAGATCTCCTGGCAGCGCGACATTCGTCCGCTCGCCGAAGCGCGCTGCAACCAGTGTCACTCGACGGGCACCAAGCCCGAGCTGGCCACGTTCGAGCAGTGGAAGGCGAACGCGACCGGCGCCGCCAACGCCGTCAGAGATCGCCGCATGCCTGCAGACGGTCCGCTCGATGCCGCGGGCATTCAGCTCGTGCAGCGCTGGGTGTCGGGAGGAACGCTGCCATGAAGCTGCGCGCGCTCGTCGTCGTCGGCCTCGTCTGCACTGCCTGTGAACCTCCGACGCCACGGCCTCCGGACCCGCCGCCGCCAATCGACCGCTGCGAGAACCTGCCTGCCATCGTCGTGACTGCAGCACCTGCGACCGTGCGAACCAACGGAGCGTCGGCCGTGAGCGCGACAGGTGGCTCTGGTCGCTACACCTTCACGCTCGCCGACAACGTCTCGGGCGGAGCGCTGAGCGGTGACCGCTACGTCGCCGGCATGACCCCCGGAATCGACCTGATTCGCGCGACCGACGACTGCGAGAAGACGGGAGAGCTGTCGGTCGAAGTGAAGCCCTCGTTCGACGTGCAGCCGATTCGCGCGACGGTTCGCAACGGCACGCGCTTCACCATTCGCGTCATCGGCGCGACGGGCACCATCCTCTACGCGCCGGCCCAGGCCTCGCTTGCGTCGGGCGGCAGCATCTCGGCGGCGGGCGAATACACCGCGGGGCTGCGTGAAGGGCTCGACCTCATCGTCGCCAGAGACTCCATCTCAGGAGACCAGGCGCTGCTGCAGTACCGCGTCACCATGGCGGCGAGGTTCCGCGCGCGCCCCGGGAAGCTCGCCGTTCCCACGGGAGGCATCGTGCCGCTCGAGACCGCCGAGGGCTCAGGCGTCGTCACGTGGAGAATGACCTCGAACGGTCCCGGCACGCTCGTCGGCGCGACGTACACGGCTCCGGAGTCTGGCTCGGGGACGGCGACACTCGAAGCGCGTGACGCCTTCACGCAGGAGACTGCGACTGCGTCGATTCGAATTCTCACCGAGCTGACGAGGCCCAACCGTGCGCAGGGCCGCCGCAGCGACGTCGGCACGATGGTGGTGGGCGATTTCGACGGTGACGGCATCAAGGACGTGGCCCTGGGGGTTCCCGAGAGCGACCTCGCCAAGCCGCAGGGCGGAGCCGTCTTCATCTTCAAGGGCTCCTCCACTGGCCTGCCCTCGACGCCGACGTGGCGCATTCTCGGCGACTCCGACACCGCACAGCTCGGCGCGGTGATGGCCGTGGGCGATCTCGACGGCGACGGCAAAGACGACCTGGCGATCTCCGAGCCGGGCGCCGACGTGACGGTGGCCGACTCGGGCGCGGTGCTGCTCTATCGCATCGGCGACAACGGCCCCGAACGCCTGCGTCCTCCGCTCACGGGCCTGGGCCGCGGCAACTTCGGCGCGGCGCTCGACATCGCCGACATCGATGGAGACGGTGATCAGGATCTCATCGTCGGTTCACCCGGCGCCGACCTCGCAGCCACCGGCGCCATCAACTCGCGCGGCGTCGTCGACATCTTCCTGCTCACGAAGGGCCAGCCTGTTCCCGACCTGGGCGCGATTCGTATCGGCGGACAGGACCTCGCGGCCGATGGAACGTTGCGACCCTTCACGCAGCTCCGCGCCGGTCGTGCCGTCGTCGCGCGAGACCTCAACGAAGATGGGCGCGTTGACCTCGCGATTCTCACGGTCGTGAACAACTCGCTGCTCGGCGGTACGGCGCTGGCCCGCAACCAGACGGCGATTCAGGTGCACCTGGGCCGCGAGCAGACCAACCGCTTCGACGCGAAGCCCGACGCGTACGTGCTGCCCATCAACCCGATGGACTCTGGCGAAGGCACGTGGCGGCTCGGCTTCGTGCCCGCCTCGGGCGGAACCGGGCCCTTCCTCATCGCGGCTGCCGACCAGACCGACTCGCCGAACCTGATGGCCATGGGCGGCAACCCCGCCGGCACGAACGCCGGTGGCGCGCTGCTGTTCGACCTGAAGAACCTGATGGTGACGGGTGCAGCGGGCGACAAGCCGACGCAGGTCGGCCGCAGCGACGCGTTCGCGCAGCTCTTCGGTGACCAGGCGAACATTCAGGCCGCGCGCAGCTTCGCGGTGGGCGATCTCGACGGCGACAGCAAGCCCGAGCTCATTCTCGGCGCGCCCTACGCGACGGCCACCGCGATGGTGAACGGCATGATGGTCTCGACGCCGAACGCGGGGCGCATGCTCGTCTACGCGCTGGGCGGGCTCTCGCGGGGCGCACAGCTGAACAAGGCGGTGATGGTTCGCAACGGCACCTTCCGCACTGACACGCTGGGCATCGTGGTGGGCGCGTGGACGGTCGGTGGCCAGACCCAGCTGCTCGGGTACTCGGGCCGCGCGACGACGGCAGAAGGTGACTTCACCGGCCGGCTCGATGCCTTCGGCGGTACGGGCATGGACCTCTCGACGTGGACGATGACGTCGGTCGCGATGCCGAACATGCCTGCGGCTCAGGGCTTCGGGCTCGCCGTCGACGTGGCGCCCGGGCTCGGTGGGCTGCGCGCCATCGTCGGGGTGCCGAACATCTCGGGAGCCGGCGCAGACGTCTCGGGCAACGAGATTGCTGCCGGGCAGGCGCACCTCTTCTCGACGGCCGCCATCGGCTCGCCACGCATTCTCCAGGAGGGAGCGGCCACCCGCTACGTGACGGACGCTGGCGTTCCCGCCTTCGGAGGCCGGCTCATCGGCACCGACGTGGCCTTTACGGACTTCGACGGCGATGGCAGGCCCGATGTCGTGTACGCGGCGCCGCAGCTGTCGGTGCCGGCGCGGCTCGGTGATGGTGGCGTGCCCACGACCGAGTACGCAGGCAATCGGCCGCAGTGTTTCCAGGCAGCGGCGCAGACGCCAGGTGGTGCGTTCGTTCATCTGCAGAAGGCCGACGGCACCTTCGCCGAGGGCTTCCGCGTGTGGGCGCCGGTGGCCATCGCGGGCTGCACGGTTCCCGACGGAGGCGCGGCGGCGGTGTGTCAGCGCTCTGCCATCTCGAGGAGCGGCGTCGTCGGAGGCTTCGACTTCAACGGAGACGGCACGCAGGACCTCGCGCTCTCGCGCACGAATGGCGTCGAGGTCGTGTTCGGCCGGGCGCCCGACGACGCCTCGCTCGCGAAGCCCTCCATCGCGTGTGACATGGGCTACTCGCTGCCGAACGTTCCGCAGGGCACGACGCTGCTGGCGGGGCTGGGCGACCTGAACGCCGACGGCTGCCAGGAGCTGGGGCTGCGCTACGGAGACCGGCTCGGCGTCATCGTCGTCTACGGGTTCGATCCGACGGGCGCGCGCTGTGGTGGGCGCACCGAGGGCTCGTGGGTGCGCATCTCGGGTGACGTCGAGACGGGGCTGCCGACGATTCGCCTCGGCGTCGCGATGGCGCGCGCAGGCAAGCTGCTCGCGGGAGACGATCGCGACTTCATCGCGGTGACGGCCGACCTCTATTCCTTCGACGGCGTCTCGCAACCGACGGTGCTGCTCTTCGACGTGGCGCAGGTGAACGCGAAGCGGCCGATGTCGGGCGGAACGCTCGCTGGCGCGCTGGGAGATGGGCTCGACCCGGTGCCGCTGGTGTACCTCGAGCGCGCGCCCGGCTTCGGCCGACAGCTGTGGGGCGGGGTGAACGTCGTAGGAGACCCGAAGCCGGACCTCATCGTGAGCGCGCCGACGGCGTCAGCGAATGGTGATGGCACTGGCGCCGTGTTCGTCTTCGCGGCGAGCACGGTGGTGCGTGGGCGCAACGAGTCGTCGCTCACCATCTTCCCCGACCAGCGCGAGCGCGCGTCGTTCGGCCAGGACCTCGGCGCGACGGCCAGCTCTGGCATGTTCACCACGAGCGCCGCCATCATCATCGGAGC
This sequence comes from Archangium gephyra, assembly GCA_943370055.1. Lineage (GTDB taxonomy): Bacteria > Myxococcota > Myxococcia > Myxococcales > Myxococcaceae > Xiheimicrobium > Xiheimicrobium gephyra_A. The sequence goes on along the minus strand of CALRPN020000083.1, from coordinate 28,648 downwards.
TCCGCTGAGCTATCGCTCGGGCACTTCGAACGGCACCGCGTTCCTGCTGCCCCTCGACTACTGAGTCGGCTTCCCGGGCGATCGGGTGACGAAGCCCGGTCGAGCGACTGGTAGCCGCGGCGCAGTTCGTTCGTTAGCAGGAGCCTCGTGTCGACGATTCAAGATCGGGCGCTGCTCGAGCGGGCCTGGGAACTGCCGGTGGCGAAGCGGTACGCGCCGCTGCTCTCGCAGAGCGTGACCTCCATCTGCGGACCGACGAGCGTGGCCAACGTGCTGCGGTCGATGGGCGTTCGTGTCGGAAAGAACCCGTTCCGGCGATTCGGGCTCCGCGCGATGAGCCTCGATCAGCTCGTGAGCGAGGGTTCCGAAGTGGTCCCCAGTGGATGGAGGGTGAACGCGTTTCGACCGAAGACCCTCGACGAGCTGCGGCCGCACCTTCGGCAATCGAACGACGCGCGCTTTCGCTACGTGACGAACTTCTCGCGAGCGCCGCTCTTCGGTCGCGGTGGCGGGCACCACTCTCCCCTCGCCGGCTATCTCGAGCAGGAGGACCTCGCGTTCGTGCTCGATGTGAACGCCGGCTTCGGCCCGTGGCTCGTTCCCGCCGAGCGGTTCTTCGACGCGATGAACACCAGCGACGGTCGAGGCGGGCCGACGCGCGGGCTGGCCTGTTTCGAGCAGCTCACGCCGCGGTGATGAAGCCCGGCAAGAGGCCGGTGGAGTCTCCGAACGACGTCTGCGCCGCACCGAGCGCGTCGGTCATCGAGAGGAACAGGTTCGCCACCGGAGGCGAGCCCGTGAAGCGCAGGTGCCGGCCGCCCTGCACTCTTCCGCCCGCCTTGCCCGCGACGAGAATGGGCATGTTGTCGTGGCTGTGGCTGTCGCCGTCTTCGATCTCGCTCGAGAAGAACACGAGCGAGTTGTCGAGCACCGAGCTGCCGTTCGCGTCGGGCGCCGCCTTGAGCTGCCGCACGAGGTAGGCGAACTGCTCGACCTCCCACGTGTTGATGCGCTCGATGGCGTCGAGGTTGGCCGCCGCGCCGCCGTGGTGCGAGTACGAATGGTGGCCGTCGGTGAGCCCGAGGAAGTTGTACACGTACCCGCTGCCCGCGTTCTGCAGCATGAACGTCGCCGAGCGCGTGAGGTCGCAGCGAAACGCCCAGACGATGAGGTCGAGCATCACGCGCGCGCGGTCGCGCAAGTCACCGACCTGCGCAGGTCTGCCGCTCGGGGTGCACACCGCCATCACCTGCTCGGACTGCACGCGGCGCTCGAGCTCGCGCACGCCGGTGAGGTACTCGTCGAGCTTTCGCTGATCGGTCTTGCCCAGCTTCGGCTTGAGCCCGTCGGCGTCGGCCTTCACCGCGTCGAGCACCGACTGCTTGAGCCGCTTGCGCTTCTCGACCATCTGCTGGCTCTGGTTCGGGTCGAGCCCACCGAAGAGGCGGTCGAACAACACCTGCGGGTTCGTCTCCTTCGCGAGCGGCTGGGTCTCGGACGCCCACGAGATGTTGCGCGCGTACGCACACGAGTAACCCGAGTCACAGTTGCCCGACGCACCGCCACCATCGGTGCCCGTCTCGAGTGACGCGAAGCGCGTCTGCCCACGCCAGGCGTTCGCGAACACCTGGTCGAGCGAGATGCCGTTTCTGATGTTCGTCGACTCGGTCTTGAACGGGTGCCGCGCGGTGATGAACGCGCCCGTGCCCGACGCGTGATCGCCCGGCCCATCGGGACGCGCCGGACGATTCGACAATCCGCTGATGACGTTCACGTCGTTCTGCACCGACGGGTCCTGCCCGCGCGCGCCGAGGCCCGCGAGAATCGACGGCAGCGTCCACGTGCTGCCCGTCGCGGCCGGTGTGAAGCGGTTCATGCGAATGCCGCACGGCACGTAGAACGCGAGGAAGCGCTTCGGCGGGGTCGCGTTCTGGGCGCGCGCGAACGACGGCAGCATGGCCTCGAGCCAGGGCAGCGCGAGCGAGGCGCCGGCTCCACGAAGCAGCGTGCGGCGCGAGAGGGAAAAGCTCATGGCGACTCTCCACGGCGGTGCGTGAACGTTCGACTCGACGTGATGGCCTTGACGAGGCCCGACAGCCGGTGGCCCCGCTCGGCGAACTGGTGCGTGATGGCTTCGACCTGACACGACTCCTGGCGCGTCGGCGAGCGGCCCAGGCCGTACGTGAACAGCTTCTCGGACAAGCAGTGCGGGAAGCGCGGGTCGTCTTTGAGAATGCGTGAGAGCTCGCCCGGGCCATTGAACGTGCGGCCATCGGGGAGCGTGCCCGACGCGTCGATGGGGAAGCCGCCCGTGTCTTGCGTGCGGGTGCGGCCGACGCCGTCGAAGGGCTCCATGCCGAAGCCGATGGGGTCCATCATCGCGTGGCAGCCGGCGCAGGTCGGGTTCGCGCGGTGGGCCTCCATGCGCTGACGCAGCGATGCGTTCGGCGTCTGCGGAGCGGGCAACGCTTCGACGCCAGGCGGCGGTGCGGGCGGCTCCTGACAGAGCAGGTTCGACATCACCCACGCGCCGCGCTTCACCGGAGACGTGCGGGTGGGGAACGAGGTCACCGTCAACACGCCGCCCTGCCCCAGCACCGAGCCACGCACGCCGTTCGTCACCGCCACGCGCTGCAGCGTCGCCGAGCCGGGCCGCGTGAGGCCGTAGTGATCAGCCAGCGTGTCGTTCACGAAGGTGAAGTCGCTGCCGAGCAGGCCGAGCGCGCTCACGTCTTGCGTGAGGAAGTGCTCGAAGAAGCGCTCGGTCTCGAGCCGCATGGCCGTCTTCGTGGCCGCCGTCACGTTCGCGTACACGCTGGCAGAAGGCGCCGCGTCTTCGACCTGGTTCGACCACAGCCACTGGCCTGCGAACTGCGTGGTGAGCGTCTTCGCCTTCGGGTCGGCGAGCATGCGCGTGACCTGCGCCTCGAGCACCGCGGGCTGCTGCAGCATGCCGTCATCGGCCACTCTCGAGAGCGTGTCGTCAGGCGTGCTGGCCCAGAGGAAGTACGAGAGCCGCGCCGCGAGCTCGTGGTCCGACAGCGGGTGGGCTTCGAGCGAAGTTGGGTCCGCGTCCAGCTCGACGCGATACAGAAAGTTCGGAGACAGCAGCATGGCCTGCAGTGAGAGCGCGAGGCCTGACTTCACCGTCTCTCCTTCGGTCTGCGCGGAGGTGACGATGCCTGCGTAGCGATCGACCTCGGAAGACGTCAGCGGGCGGCGCCACGCCTTGCGACCGAAGCGCGTGAGGATGGTGCGCACGCAACCCGCGGTGGAGGGATCGCACACCATCACCTTCGCGAGCGAGGCATCGACGACGGTGCCCGGGCGCTGCACCTCGACCCAATCGACGAGCAGGTTGCGATCGTTCGGCGGCATGTAGAAGTCGTTGGTGAACTCCACCTCGACGCGGTGACTGCCCTGCATCACGTCGGCGTCGACCGTGTACGTGCCCGGAGCCGCCTGCAGCGCGGTGACGTTGAAGGACGACAGCTGCCGGCCATCGAGCGTGAGCACCATGTTCGCGGCGTCAGGCCCCGCTGCCGTCTGCGCAGCACGAACGCGGAAGGTATAGCGGCCCGTGGTGACGAAGTTCACCTGCGACGAGATGGTGCCGTTCGAATACAGGTTCCAGAACTCACCCGCCGCGCTGCCCGTCGACTTCGCGCCATCTTCCGCCTGCACGCGCGTCGTCTGGCCCGGCGTCGCTTCTTTCGCGACGACCGCTTCAGCGAGCGCCTTCGCAGCGAGGTCGTACTTCTCGACGAGCACTGGAGCGGTCGAGAGCACGTCGGCGATGTTGTTGAAGCCGTGCCCGAAGTCGTCGGCGGGAAAGTCCGTCGCGGGCTGCGTGGCGTCGTCGAGCAGATCGCGAACGGTGTTGTTGTACTCGGTGCGGTTGAGCCGGCGCATCGTCACGCGGCCCGGGTCGAGCGTCTCGACGGGAGCACACGTCACGGTGTCGCCATCACCAGAGCCAGTCCCTTCGCGCTCGTCGATGACGCCACCCGATTGAATGGAGCCCTCACACCCGAAGACGATGAGACTGAAGACGAGCGCGGTGCGTCGCATGGCGGGCGGCTTGTGCAACTGGCGGCCCACCACCCGAGCCCTCCAAGTCGTTGAATCGAGTAGCGAATCAAGGCCTCCAGTGTTCACCTGAGGTGGCAGGTGTGGGGTTGATCTGGAGCACGGAGGCGCACGACAGATGCACTGGCTCGACGCGCTCTACCTGCGATGGACGAAACGCCAGCCGCTGTTCGAGCGTGGTTGGGGCGACGTCGATGGGCCGCTCGCGCAGGTGCCGGCGCTGCTCACGCGCTCCATTCCCGAGCCGCTCGTGCTCGAGTTCCTGCCGACCTCTGCGCGCACTGACGAAGCATTCGTCGCCTCTCCCGCGCCGTTGCTCGAGCACGCCACGTCACGGCTTCACGTCATGCGGCTGCGTGCAAAAGGCCCGAACCGCGCGCGGCTCATCGTTCCTCCGTCGTGGGGTGACGAAGGCTTCGGCCTGCGCTCGTACCTGGTGAACGCGCTTCGTTATCACGGCGTCGAGGTGTGGCTCTTCGAGGGCGCGTACTTTGGAAGTCGCAGAGCCCAGGGCCAACGCCGCGTCGGGCTGCACACGGTCGGTGACTTTCTTCGCATGGGTCTCGCGAACGTCTTCGAAGGGCGCGCGCTCGTGATGACGGCGCTGACGATGGAGCCGAAGCTGCCGGTCGCGCTCGCGGGCTACTCGATGGGTGGCCAGATGTCGGCGCACGCCGCGGCCTCACTCGACCTCGACCTGCCGGTGACGGTGATGGCGCCCTCTGACGACGCGAGCGTGGTGTTCTGCGACGGGCCACTCTCGAAGAGCGTGACGTGGAGCGCGCTCGGAGACGACGGCGTCGAACGGCTTCGCGTCGTGCTGCGTGGGTTGTCGGTGCTCGCTCAGCCTGCGCCGCGCTCTTCACGGCGCTTCGTCGTCGCGACGAAGACCGATGGCATCGTGCCGCCCTCGTCGATGGAGGCGATCGCCAAGCACTGGAGCGTAGTGCCGACCCACGTGGATTCGGGCCATCTCGGCGCCTACGCCCTGCATCGCGGGCAGCTGGTCGACGTGATGCTGAAGGCGCTGCCATGACGAACGCTCGTGCGGGCGCGGTCGTCGCTGCCGTCACCGTCGCCGTCGCGCTCTACGTCTTCACGCAGCCGAGGGCACACCCGCTCGCCGACCTCAAACGAGGCCAGTACTCGGACCACGCCTCTCACGTCACGGCGGTGCGAGCCTTCGTCAGCCGCGGCGTGGTGCCGTGGACGACGCCGCTCGCTGGCGCACTCCCCAGGTTGAGCGAAGCGGCGTGGCAGCAGCGCCCGGCAGACTTCGCCAACGTGCCGCGCGATGGAGAGCTCTTCGACTGTGGTGACGGGCGGCCCTGCTCCTCGAACTGGAGTGAGCACCCGAGGCCCTACCCTCCTGGCAGTCTGCTCGTCGCCGCGCCCGTCACCTTCGCCTCGCAGCTGTTCGACCTGGGCTATCAGACCACCAACCGGCTCTTCATCTGCTGGCTCGGCCTCTTCGTCGGTGTGCTCGCAGCGCTGCTGTGGCGAGCGCACCGGCACGTCGAAGCGGTGCTCGCGAGCCTCGTCGTCTTCGTGGAAGCCGTGCACTGGAGCCTCAACGGCTTCTACGACGTGGTCGCGCTCACGACCGTCGTGCTGGCCGTCGCTGCTGCCCGCGAGCGCCGCGACCTGCACGTGGTGGGGTGGCTGAGTCTGGGCTTCTTCCTTCACTTCCGGGTCGTGTGGTTCCTGCCGCTCGGCATCGCCGCTGCGGGCCGGCTCGTCGCGAACCGTGCGTGGCTGCGCTGGTCGTCGCGTGAAAAGCTCACCGCACTCGCGAGCCTCGGCGCGATGCTGTCGAGCGGCGCGACGCTGCTGGTTCTTGCGCCAGCGCTGCGCACTTTTCCGCTGCACAACCCGCTCGCGCCTTCGGGCTGGAGCGGCGTGCACAACGGCCTCGTCGCGCTGGCCGCGGTCTTCGTCGTCATCTGCGTTCATCACCGCGCGTGGCTCGATGCGGCGATGGGCGTGTGGTGCGTCGTGCTGGTGATGGCGCTTCAGCAGGCGTTTCCCTGGCATTCGCTGCTGCTGTTGCCGTGGCTGCTGCTCGGTCCTGCGGGTCAGCCGTCACTCGTCGTGCAGGGTCGATGGCTGCTGGTGGTGGCGATCTCGGCGTCGATCGAGAACCCGCTGTTGCCGGGCTGGCTCGGTGCGCTGTGGTGAACAGTCGCCACGAGCCCTGAAATCGGTGCGACCCTCGCATCGGATGCTGACCGAAGCCCCGACGGCTGATCGGCTGGCCCCTGGCGCTGCCAACGAATCCGCAGTGTTTGCACTGCCGATTCCTCCAAAAGTCACGCGGGCTTGGCCCTTCCAGTGGCGTGGCACTTGCTGAGTTTTCGCGACCATGTCCTGCCTGTCGCGAACGCTCGTACCTTCTCTCCTCTGCACCTTCCTCGTCGTGGGCTGTGCGCAGGAGCGAAAAGCCGACGCCGTCGAGCGTCGATTCGCCGCGCTGGGAGAGGACCCGACGCTGCCCGAAGCGAGCCGCGCCGTCGCCGCGCACACCGCGTTCCGCGAGTGGGTCGACACCTTCAAGCAGACGGCCGCTCCCGTTCCGCAGCGCTTCCTCGACGAGGGCGTGGCGCTCTCGCAGCAGCGTCGCCAGCACCTCGCGGGCCTGATGCTGACCGAGCCCGAGCTTGCGCTCTCGATGGCGCTCAGCATCGCCGAGCGGCGCATGTTGCCTGCGGCTGTCGCGGCGAACGTCGAGCAGTGGCGTGACGGGCGCGGCATGCTGCACGTCGTCGGCGCCGTCGGTGACGAAGACGGAGCGCTGACGGCGAAGCCCACCGAGAAGTTCATCACGTTCAATGGCCGCGACTCGGTGCTCCGCGCCGGCGTGTACGGGTTTCGCCAGGGCCTGAAGACCCGCGACGACCTTCGCATTCACGGCATCGAGCTCGACGGCGTGTTCGCGCTCTACGAATTTCCCGTGCGCCGCGTGAAGCCCGAAGACGTGAACTTCTTCGACTACCTGCCCGGCTCGCCCTGCCCCACCTCACGCAAAGCCTCGACCGCGAGCGAAGTGGTGCACGACGGAGACTCGGCCATCGGCTTCTGCCAGCCGCTGCACGCCGACGAGCTCGCGCAGGGCCTGGCTGACGAAGAAGCTGCAGCCGATGACGAGACCGCCGCCTCGTCGTGGACCGAAGGACCCAAGACGGTCCTCTTCATGCGGGTCGACTTCGACGACATGGCGAATGGGCTCTCGCTCGCGACCTCGCAGACGCTCATCAACACGCAGGTGAACGGCTTCTTCACCTCGCAGAGCTTCAACAAGACGCAGCTGACGGGCGTCTTCCCGCCCATGTTGCGAATGCCGCGCCCGGCGGGCTGGTATCGCGACGCGGGCAACTACTTTCAGGTGCTGTCCGATGCGCGCATCGCAGCGCGCGACGCGGGCTACGACCCGAACACCTACAACCTCGACATCGTCGCGCACCCCAACATGTTCGGAGGCTGGGCGGGCCGCGGCTATGTCGGCAGCAAGGGCACCTGGCTCAACGGCAACTTCGGTCAGGGCGTCACCTCGCACGAGCTCGGCCACAACTATGGCGTGTGGCACGCGAACTTCTGGAACGCGGGCGAGAGCATCATCGGCGCAGGCAGTCAGCAGGAGTACGGCAACCCCTTCGACGTGATGGGCAGCTCGGGCGCCTCGCACTTCAACGTCTGGTTCAAGCGAACCTTCGACTGGACGACGCCGGCCCAAGTGAACACCGTCACCACCAGCGGAACGTACCGTCTGTACCCGCTCGAGGTGGCCACGCCTGACGGCGGCATGCAGGCCCTCAAGGTCGCGCGCAACGACACGCAGAGCCGCGACTACTGGCTCGAGTTCCGCCAGCTCTTCACCACCAACCCGTCGCTGATGAACGGCGCGAGCTTCAACTTCGGCTTCCCCAGCTCGGGCACGCAGTGCCCAACGAACCCGCCGACGGGCTGCGGCTCGCACCTGCTCGACATGACGCCCGGCGGGAACACCTCGAACTCGCCGCTCGTCATCGGGCGCACGTTCTCCGACTGGCCCGCGAACGTGCACTTCACGCCCATCGGCAAGGGCGGCACGACGCCCGAGTCGCTCGACGTCGTCATCAACTTCGGCCCCTACCCGTCGAACCAGCCTCCGACCGTGAGCGTCGCGGCCTCGATGACGACGGTGCCTTCCAATACGGCGGTCACCTTCACCGCGACGGCGAGCGACCCGAACGGAGACACGCTCGCCTACGCGTGGGACTTCGATGACGGCAGCTTCAGCATCAACAACCAGCCGGTGCAGACGAAGACGCTCACCGGCAATCGCGTGCACCAGATTCGCTGCACGGTCAGTGACAGAAAGGGCGGCACCGCGACTGCTGCCATCTTCGTCACCGTGGGCACGCCGACGACGTTCACGTTGAGCGGCTCGGTCGTGATGGCCGACGCAGGCGTCGAAGGCGCCCGCATCACCGACGGCACGCGAACCACCTTCTCGCTCTCGGACGGAACCTGGGCGCTCACGAACGTTCCCGCCTCCGACGCCGGCTACACCATCAACGCGGCGAAGTTCGACCTCGCGATGGCGCGTGGGTTCGCAGCGCCGCTCCCCGTGGGCGGAGCCGTCTCGGGCCTCACCTTCACGGCGTCGACCAAACCCGGCTACAGCCTCGCGGGGCGGGTGACCGCGGGCGGCACCGGCGTCGTGGGGGTCGCCGTCTCCGATGGCACGCGCACGGTGAACACCAACGCGAACGGAGACTTCAGCATCACCGCAGTCCCCAACGGCCGGTACACCATCACCGCGACGAAGGCGGGCTGGGCCTTCGCGCTCTCGCCCTTGCGCAACCCTGTCGAGGTGCTGGGCGGCAACGTCACCGGCATCAACTTCCTGGCACAGGGCCAGAGCATCAACGGCTCGTTGCCCTCGACCATCACCACGGCGCCGGTCGTCACCGACGGCTATCGCACGGCCACGGCCACGCGTGGCGCGGTCACCCAACCCTGGTTCTACTACCTGCAGGGCGTTCCGAACGGCACCTGGAACCTCACCGCGACTTCGCCTGGCGTGACGCTGGTGCCGCAGAACTTCACCAACCCGGTCATCGTCGCCGGCGCGTTCCTCGGGAATCAGAACTTCCAGGTCGCGAGCGCGACGACGACGTTCCAGATCTCCGGCACCGCGCGCACGGGCACGACTCCGCTCCCGGGTGTACTGGTGAGCGATGGCACGCGCTCGTCGACGACCGACTCGCTCGGCCGCTACGTGCTCACGGGCGTTCCGGCGGGCACGTACACGCTGACGCCGACTCGTGCGGGCTACACCTTCGGCCCCGCGACGCGCATGGCGACCGTCACGAGCGCGAACCTCACGGGCATCGACTTCGACACCACCACCGTGAACGCGCCGCCGACCATCACCATGGCACCGACGGCGAGCCAGAACCCGACGACGAACGCGACCGTGACGTTGAGCGTGCTCGGCGCGGACGATGGCGGAGAAGGGAACCTCACCTACGCATGGACAGCGGTGGGACCGCGGGTGGTGACGCTCTCGGCGAACAACAGCAACGGCGCAAAGTCGACGACGGCCACCTTCACGAACGCAGGCGCGTACACGTTCGAGGTGACGGTGACCGACGCTGGCGGCCTGTTGGTTCGTGCGTCCCTCATCGTGACGGTCACACAGGTCGCCACGGGCCTGACGGTGAACCCCGCGACGGCTGCGGTGACGACCGGGGGCACGCAGTTCTTCACAGCGCAGGGGCGCGACCAGTTCGGCAACTTCATGTTCCTCGGCTCGGCGATGTGGGGCGTCTCGGGCGGCGGCACCATCGCCACCAACGGCCAGTTCACGGCAGGCACCACCGCGGGCGGTCCTTTCACCGTCACCGCGACCGCCGGTGGCTTCACGGGCATGGGGACGTTGACGGTCGTGGGCAGCGGCGCTCCGACCATCACGCAGGCTGCGCGCGCGACGCCGTCGCTCGTGACGGGCACCTCGACCGTGCTCTCGGTGCGGGCGACCGACGACGCGGGCGAAGCCGGCCTCACCTACTCGTGGACTGCGAGCATCGCGCCCGGCACCGTCACCTTCACGCAGAACGGCAACAACACCGCGAAGGACACGACGGTGACCTTCGTGCAGTCGGGCACCTACGAGTTCATCGTCACGGTGACTGACGGCGCGGGCAACATGGTGACCAGCCTGGTGACGGTCACGGTGCAGGCGGTGCCGACGACCATCACGCTCCAGCCCACCACCGCCAGCGTCGCGGTGATGGACACGCAGCAGTTCGACGGCGTGGTGAACGATCAGTTCGGTGACTCGCTCACGATTCAACCTCCGCTCACCTGGACGGTCGCCGGCGGGGGCACCATCGACACGAACGGCCTCTTCACCGCGGGCTCGGTCGTGGGTGGCCCACACACGGTGACGGTGACGGCCGGCGCAGCTTCGGCGACGGGCTCGGTGACGGTCACCGCGATTCCCGACCCGACACCGCCAGTCGTGCAGCTGACGGCGCCTGCGAACAACGCGCGCGTGTCTGGGCAGGTCATGCTGGTCGCGCAGGCGACGGACAACGTGGGAGTGGTTCGGGTCGAGTTCTTCGAGGGCACCACGAAGCTCGGCGAAGCGACGACGATGCCGTGGCAGTTCCAGGTCGACACGACGGCGTGGACGAATGGAACGAAGTCGCTCACGGCGCGGGCGCACGACGCGGCCGGCAACAGCACGACGAGCGCCATCGTGTTCGTCATCGTCGGCATGACGAGCGACACCACGCCGCCAACCGTCTCGGTGACCTTGCCGAGCGCCGGCGCGATGACGGGGCTCTCGGTGATGTTCGTCGCGACCGCGAGTGACGACGTCGCGGTCGGTCGGGTGGAGTTCGAGCTCGACGGCGCCATGGCCGACGTCGACACCACGCCGCCGTACGCGGCGCAGGTCTCGGTGAGCGCGGGTGCACACGCCATCGTCGCCATCGCGTTCGACACCTCGGGCAACTCGACCCGCAGCGCCGCGGTGAGCTTCACCGCCGTCGACCCCAACGCCGACGCAGGCCAGCCCGAGGTCGATGCCGGCTCGACGATGATGGATGCGGGTTCAGTCGCCGACTCGGGTGTGGCTGCGCCTGACGCGGGTGTGGTCACCACCGACGCAGGCACGACGGTGTCCGACGCAGGCACGACCGACCAGCCCGACGGAGGCAGCACCGTCACGGAAGGTCGTGAAGGCCTGCAGGAGCTCGTCCTCGGCGGCTGCGGCTGCAACGGCGCAGGCGCGGCTCCCTTCAGCCTGCTCGGGTTCGTGCTGCTGGTGCTTCGGGCGCGGCGTCGATCGATTTGAAGAAAGGCATCGGCTATTGCGCCGCCGCATGCGCGCTCTGCTGCCGTTGCTGCTCTGTCTTCTGGGCTGCCCGAAGCCGATGGGCAAAGGCACGCCGCCCGAGAAGTTCTGCCCGGGCGGACCTGGCTGCGAGAAGGGCAACGACGGCGCGCTGAAGGCCGGCATCGCTGCGGTGAAGGTGACGCCACGCTTCGAGCGACCGCGACCCGATTTCCTCTCGAAGAAGGACTCGGCCTGCAACGAGGTGGCGCCGCTGGGGAGCGATGGGCTCAAGCGCTGCGGACAGCTCGTCTCGTTCACCGAAGATTGCGGTGCCGATCGTCGTTGCCCCGGCGCGACAGGCTACGTGGCGCCCGACGCTGATGGCTCGGAGCGCGATGGGAAACCCGACTTCTTCTTCGACTGCGGCAGAGATCAGAAGTGCCCTGGCGACCCCGGCTACTCCGGCCCCGACACGGACGGCACCGAGAACGACGGCAAGTTCCAGGGCATGTGGCTCGCGGGCTTCGGCAACACAGCGCCTGCGGTCGACGTGCACGACGACGTGTGGGCGCGCGCCGTGGTGGTGCAGAACGGAGACATCTCCATCGCGCTCGTCTCCATCGACGCGGTCGGCCTCTTCCGTGACGACGTGGAGCGCATTCGCGCGGCCGTCACCAAGCGCAACCAGGGCGTGCCCGACTACGTGCTCGTCTCGTCGACGCACACGCACGAGAGCGTCGACACCATGGGCCAGTGGGGGCCCATCAAGGCGCTGCTGCCCGAGCGCGGCGTCGACGATGCCTGGCTACGTGATGTGTTGATCGAAGGCGCGGCGCAGGCGGTGAGCGACGCGATGCTCTCGGCGCGGCCCGCGAAGGTGCGCTCGGCCCAGCCCCGGCTCGGCGCGAAGACGCGGCAGGTCATCAGCGACACGCGCGACCCGTTCATCTCGGACGACACCGTGACGGTGCTCCAGTTCGTCGAGGCGCAGGGAGGAACCGTCATCGGCTCACTCGTCGCGTGGGCCAATCACCCCGAGACGCTCGCGGGCGAGAACAACTCCATCAGCTCGGACTTCGTGTGGGCGCTGCGCGAAGGCGTCGAGAAGGGCGTGTTCAAGAAAGACGGCTCGCTCGTCGCGGCCGGCATCGGCGGAACGTGCGTGTACTTCAGCGGTGCGGTGGGCGGCATGATGACGAGCCTTCACGCGCACCCCACGAGCGTCGACGGAGACGTGCCGGCTGATCGCACGTTCGCGAAGACGAAGGCCGTTGGCGATCTCCTCGCCATCGCGGCGCTCGAAGGCCTCGCGAACGCCACCGAAGAGAAGGCGCCCAACCTCGCGTTCGGTGCGCAGACACTGAAGCTGCCCATCGACAACGAGACGTTCCGCCTGCTCACGCTGCCCGGCGTCGACATCATTCGCCGCACGCTCGTCGACTTCGATCGCACGAAGGGCGTCACCGCCGACAACATTCCCCACGTGCTGACCGAGGTGAGCAAGGTGCAGCTCGGGGGCGTGCGCTTCGTCGGCGTGCCGGGAGAGCTGCTGCCCGAGCTCGCGGTGGGCTTCGACGCCGAGTACGCGTTCGGTGGGCCGCTCATCGATCCCGCGAACCCCGCGCCGCCGGATGTGTCGAAGGCGCCGTCGCCGCCGTACCTGAAGGCGAAGCTCGGTGGAGAGAAGCCCGTCGTGCTGGGCCTGGCGAACGACGAGAACGGCTACCTGGTGCCTGACTACGACTACAAGCTGCACCCGACGCGGCCGTACTCGGAGCAGGCGACGGGCGATCACTACGAAGAGACGAACTCGCTCGGGCCGAAGACGACGTCGCTGGTGCTCGGTGCACTCGACACGCTGCTCGGGTGGGAACCTTCGCCGTGATTGGTCGCAGGACCGACGGGTTCCGTGACTTCGGCTCTGCGCTAAGGCACGCGTGGCAATGAGAGTTCTGCTGCTGCTGGTTTTCGTCTTCTGCGCGTGTCCACCACCACCGGCGTCATCGAGCGACGCCGGTCCTCTGCAGGCAGCCGTCGCCACCACGGTCGTCGACGTTCCCGTCGGAGCGCCCACTGGTGGCTACTCGCGCGACAAAGCCGGTGACGACCCGGGCTCGCGCTGGGCGAACAACTTCCCTTCGACGAAGGGTGTGCACACCGACGCCTCGGCGCGCGCGCTCGCGCTGACGAATGGCGTGACGCGCACCGCGCTCATTCGCCTCGACGTGTGCCTCATCACCCCGTCGCTGCGGACTCGCGTTCGACAGAAGCTCGACGCTGCAGGCGAGGCGGCGCTCTTCATTCTTCAGGCGACGCATACGCACGGGCACGTCGCGCGCTTCTTCCAGCCGGCGCACCTCGGCAATCCGTCGGGCCCGGACTTCGTGGCGTTCGGCATGGACACGTACGACGCCGAGCTCGAGGAGCGCCTCGCCTCGGCTGCTGCCGCGAGCGTCATCGAAGCCTTCGCGCACCTGAAGCGCGTGAGCGTCGGCGCGGCCTCGGTCGAAGCGAGCGAGCTCAACGCCGATCGCCGCTGCGAGAACGACCCGATGTACGGGGCGGAGTTTCGGAACAAGCAGCTCACCGTCGTGCGGTTCGACGAGGTCGACGATTCGGGCACGCCGACGAAGCCGTTCGCGGCGCTGCTCCACTACTCGGTGCACGGCACGGTGATGTCGGGCTCGAACCCGCTGCTCACCACCGACGTCTCGGGCGCCATCGAGCTCGCGACCTCCGATGCCCTCGGCGTTCCCGTCGTGTTCGCGCAGGGCAGCGCAGGAGACGTGAGCCCAGCGGGTTCGGTGCTCGGCTTCGACGGCACGCAGCGGCTCGAGTGGGCGGGGCATGTCGCGGCGAAGCTCGCGCGCACGGCGTTCGAGCAGGCGAAGCCGGGCGTCGCTCCCGCGAAAGCGAAGCTGGTGCACGTCGATCGCGGCGTGCTGCTCACGCGTGAGGTGCTCGGCTACCAGCGCGGCGAGTTCCCCGAGCATGGAGGCATCGGCTGTCAGGTCGGCGGTCGAAGCTGCGCCAGCCCCGTGCTCACGCCGCCAGCCGAGGGAGCGCTGCTGTGCGCGCCCGTCGAGCCGCGCCCGCGCCTGCGCACGGCCATCACGCTGCTGCAGATCGAAGACATCGCGATGATGTCGCTGCCCGGAGAGCCGACGACCGCGGTGGGCCAGAAGGTCGCCGCGACGCTGGCTCCGCTCGGCGCGTCGACGATGCTGGTGCTCGGCTACGCGCAGGACCACTACGGCTATCTGCTCGAGCAGGACGATTTTCTGCGGGGCGGCTACGAGCCCACCGTCTCTCCCTGGGGCTGGCGCATGGGTCAGTACCTCGTCGACGAAGCGACGAAGCTCGTCGCAACGAAGGACTCGCCGCAGGAGCAGCCGACGTCAGCCACCATCGAAGAGCCGATGCGGCGCGCGGTGGAAGAGAGCGACGCAGCTCCCACCATCGTCACGGACGCAGCCGACCTCGAGCGCGGCGCTCTCGTGCGCTTCGCCTTCACTGGCGGAGAGCCGGGCCTGGGAACTCCAACCGTCGCGGTCGAGCGCGAAGTCGCGGGAGCCTTCGTCGCCGTGATGGCCTCGCCGTCCCGCGCGCTGGTGAACGGCCCCGAGGTGATTCGTCGCTACGGCGCGACGCCGACGGTGGCAGACCAGCCGACCGCCTCGAAGCGCCGCCACGAATGGACCGCGCTGTGGGAGACGTTGCCCGACACGGCCGAAGGCACGTACCGCCTCGTCGCGACCGGTCGTGCGCAGGTGAACGGGGTGGTGCAGCCGTATCGACACGAGTCGCGAGCGTTCACGCTCCGAAGCTCGAGCGGCATCACGCAGCTCTCTGCCCGAGCGCTCGCCGATGGCCGGGTGCTCGTCATCGCGCGCTACGAGCCGACGCCGATGCGCTTCGACCGTGGCGAGCCCGTCGCGAACTTCCGCGTGAGGGATTTCGAGTCGCGCTCCGATCGCGGAATGCTCGCGCGTGGTGGCTCGATGATGGTGACGGCGAAGCTGGGCATGAGCTCGACGCCGCTCACCGCGAGCTGGAGCGAGGCCGAGCAGGCGTACGTGCTCACCCTCCCCACCAACACCAGCGGCACGTGGGACCTCGACGTCTCGCGCGGCGGCCTCGTCGACGGGCTGGGCAACTCGAATGGCGCCAGCCTGACCACGCGCTTCGAGCGCTAGACCTTCCTGAGCAACGCCGAGAGCGCTTGCACTGCGGCCTCCGAGAACGGAGCCGAGCGTCGGGTCTCGCCGCTCACGTGCACGATGACGGTGGTGGCGGTCGCGGTGACCCGCTCACCCTGGAAGATGGCCTGCTCGAGCGTGACCGAGCTGCGGCCCACCTTCGCGACGCGCGTGCCCGTTTCGACAACTCCCGGCCAGACGATCTCCGAGAGGAAGCTGAGGTTCAGGTTCGCAATGACGAACGAACAGCCGGGCGCCGCGAGGGGCTTCTGCGGGTCGTAGAGCAGCTCGACGCGTCCGTTCTCCAGCAAGCTCGAGAAGACCGCGTTGTTCACGTGGCCCTGCCGGTCGGTGTCGGCGTAGCGGATCTTGTCGGTCGTTCGCAGCGGGTAGTCGGAGCGCACAGGTTCGGAGGTGGACATGCCTCGCGAATGAACCACGACCTCACCCGGGCGAGGTAGGCGCAACGCAGGTCGCAGGGTACGGTGCCCGCCGTGCGCGCAGACGTTTCGGTCGACCTTCCAGACTCACTCCCCGCGGCAGCTCCAGCGCGTGAGCTCGCTCAGGGCCGGCTGCTCTCACGCACGGGCTGGGAAGTTCCGACGCTGAAGGACCCACGCCTGCCGTTCGGCGCGTTGCTCTTCGGTTACGCCGTCGCGGGCTTCACCTTCATGGGGTTCAACCGGCAGTGGTGGCAGATGGCCATCATCATGGTGAGCGCCAGCCTGCTCGAGGTGACGCTCAGCTGGCTGCTCCACCGCCGGAAGATCGTCCCGCTCTCGGCCTTCATCACGAGCTGCTCGCTGGCGATTCTCCTCAACTACTCGCACCACTCGTGGGTGCTGCTGTTCCCCGTCTTCCTTGCCATCGGCTCGAAGTACGTGCTCACGGTCGACGGCAAACACGTCTTCAACCCGGCCATGTTCGGCGTCGCGGTCTCGTTGCTCGTCTCGCGCGAGTGGATCACCGCCGCGCCTGCGTACCAGTGGGCCGGCGGCGACGTGACCATCAGCGTCTTCATCGCGACGGCAGCTGTCATGTTGTTCGTCTTCCGCGTGGGCAAGACGCCGCTCGTCGTGAGCTTCCTCGTCTTCTACGCGCTGCAGACGGGCGTGCGCGCGTACATCATGCGGCACCACCTGCCGTGGCAGACGCTCTTCTTCGGAACGCTCGAGTCGCCGCCGTTCTACCTGTTCACCTTTTACATGATCACCGATCCCGCGACGTCGCCGAAGACGACGCGAGGTCAGGTGCTGCTCGCGCTCGCGCTGGTGCTCATCGACGGCGTGCTGCACTTCAAAGAGAGCGTCTACACGTTCTTCTATGCAGCGCTGACGGTGGGCGTGGTGCGCTTTGTCTGGGCGCACGGCTCGCTGCTCGTGAAGAAGGGCGCCGCGCGAGTGGCGCAGCTGTTCGATCGTGACTCGTTCATTCGGGTCGGCACCGTCGGAGGCCTCGGGCTCACCATGCTCGTCGCGTGGACGAACGTGCTCGCGCCGCTCGACGCTCCGGCCGACGTGGGCTTTCGCTACGAGCGCCTCGACCTGAAGCAGGCCGGGCTCGACAGCCAGATGGGCACGACGCTCACCGAGGTCGACCCGCGGCTGCTGCACGTCGCCAAGTGGGTGCTCTCGGTCGGAGACGCCATCGTCACCGGCGACGTCGATGGTGACGGCTTCGTCGACGTGCTGCTCACGCACCCGCTCGCAAAGGCCGACGACCGCGTGGGCCTGTACCGAAACAAGGGCGACCTCACCTTCGAGCGGCTCCCGATGCCGGCGCTCGAGGCGATGATGCACGACCCGAAGTCTCACGGGCTCGCGAGCGGCGGCGTGTTCATCGACGACGACTCCGATGGAGACCTCGACCTGCTGCTCACCGTCGCCTTCGGCAAGACGCGGCTGCTCCGCAATCGGCTGAAAGAGACCGGCACGCTCTCGTTCGAAGACGTCTCGGAGAAGTCCGGTCTCGACGCGCACACCGTCTCGCTCGCGGCGTCGTTCTTCGACTTCGACCACGACGGCGTGCTCGACCTGCTCGTCACCAACGCGCTGACGACGCACCTGCCCGACTACGAGACGCCGACGCCGCTCAACGTGTTCTCGCTCCCACCGCCCGCCTTCGAAGGCGACCGCCGCATGTTCCGCTTCATGCACAACGGCTGGCACGACGCCGACAACGGAGGCATCAACCACCTCTACCGTGGCCGCGGTGACGGCACCTACGAGCGCCTCGACGAGAAGGCGTGGGGCATGCCCGAGACACACTGGACACTCGCCGTCGGCACGCAGGACTTCAACCACGACGGCTTCACCGACCTCTACCTCGCGAGCGACTTCGGACCCGACGATGTCTATTTGAACGAAGGCGGCAAACACTTCCGCCGGCTGCAGGGCCCGCGCTTCGGCGACATCGGCAAGGACACGTACAAGGGCATGAACGTCACCATCGCGGACTTCGACCGCGACGGCTTCTCCGACGTCAGCATCTCGAACGTGCACCACTCGCTGCAGTCGGAAGGCAGCATCTTGTGGATGGTGCGGCCGTCACCGAATGACGCCTTCGTGCCGACGTTCTCGGACGAAGCGACCCAGCGCGGCATGTTGAACGAGCGGCGCTTCGGCTGGGGCGCGGCGGCGGGAGACCTGAACCTCGACGGCTGGGACGACCTCGTGCAGGCCAACGGCATGGTCGACACTCGGCTCGACCCCGAGCTCGTCACGAAGAGCCGCGAAGGCTTCGAGTGGCCGTGGAACAAGGGGCGCATCGACTACTGGTACGTGAACCAGAAGCTCATGCAGTCGGGGCCCGAGATTCACACCTACGCCGACCGCTGGGGCGACATTCGCGGCCGGCACATCTACGCGAACGAAGCGCGGCGCGCGTACCTGAACCTGGGAGCCGCGAAGCCGGCGCAGTTCGTCGACGCGGCGAAGGCGCTGGGCATCGACGACCCGGACAACTCTCGCGGCGTGCTGCTCGCCGACCTCGACCACGATGGAGACCTCGACCTGCTGGTGAGCAACCAACATGGTCCGGTGTCGCTGTACCGGAGCACGCTGCGACAGAGCGCGAAGCCGCCACACTTCGTCTCGGTCGAGCTCGACGGGCCGAAGGGCAACGTGGCTGCCATCGGCGCGGTCGTGACGGTGAAGAGCGACGGGCTTGTTCAGCGACGTGAGGTGCAGCTGATGGGTGGCTTCGCCGCGCAGCAACCGAACGAGCTCGTCTTCGGTCTGGGCGCGACGCAGAACTCCACGGCCGAGGTCACCGTCACGTGGCCTGACGGCACGACGAAGACCAGCGCGCTGCCCATCGACCAGCGGCACCACCTCTCGCGTTGAGAAGAGCACATGGCGCGCCAGTTCCCGGAAGAGCCTCCACTCGAGCCTCCGACAGGCTGCTCGCGCTGCGTCGGAGCCGCGGCCACGGAAGCGTGGGACGCGTTGGGCAGTGCCACGCACACCTTCGTGAACGAGCTCCACTACACGGTGCACGCGACGAGCTGTTCATGCGGCCAGGCCTTCATCGTCGTCTTCACCGAGCGCGTCGACTACCGCGATGGCTCCGACACGCAGGTCGAGCTCGCGGTCGCCATCTGGCCCGAAGAACTCGAAGACCTCATCGACGGCTTCCACCCGTTCGAGTCAGCCCTCACCAGCCTCGCGCGCGGCAGGTCGTTTCTCGCGAAGAGCACAAAAGACGCACCACGATGGGTCGACCGCGGCTTCTCCATCGGCCCGCACGACTGAGCGCGGTGGTCGAAAATCCAGAGCGGAAGCCATCAAGCCGTGCAGGCGCTCAGGGCCCGTATTCCCACGTCTGCGAGTTGCGCGACCCGACGGTGGTGTTCATGCCGCCGAACATCACGACCCGGGCACGCGCCGAGTCGAACACCATCGAGTGCCAGCGTCGCAGCGTTGGCTTCGTGCTCGGCGTGACGAGCACCCAGGGCGCAGTGCCGCTCCACTCGAGGGTCTCGTCCGAGATGGTCGACGAGAAGGCACCGCCGAACACCACGGCTCGCCCACGAGTCGAGTCGAAGGCCATGGCGGCCGAGTCGCGCGCTGGGCTCGAGCCGGCAGCGCCCTGAGTGACCCACGTCGACCCGTCCCACTCCCAGGTTGCCGTCTGCGAAGAGCCGGGGCCGAGCGCGCCACCGAACACGACGGTGCGGCCGCGCATCGAGTCGAAGGCCATCGCGTGGGCCCGTGTCGGTGGTGGCGACGTTCCAGTCAGCGCGACCCGCGTCCACGTCGTGCCGCTCCACGTCCAGGTGTCGTTGAGCCCGGTGCCTGCCGCCGCACCGCCGAACAACACGACGACCTGCCGGGTGGAGTCCCACGCGAGCGCGTGCTCAGCCCTCGCAGCAGGCCTCGTGCCTGAGGTCGCGAGCTCGACCCACGTCGAACCGTCGAAGGCCCACGTGTCCATCAGCTCGCCCGACGCGCCCATGCCTCCGAAGAGAATCACGCGCCCCCGAATGGCGTCGTAGGCCATCGCGTGCCCCGACCTGGCTGGCGCCGACGACGTGGGGAAGAGCTGCAGCCACGAGGTGCCGTTGAACTCCCACGTATCTCCGAAGCGGTTGGTGCCATCACTGCCACCGAAGAGCACGATGCGCTGGCGCGCCGAGTCGTAGGCCATCGCGTGCTGGAAACGTGGCGATGGGCGCAAGCCGCTGGTGGCCGTCTGCCGCCACCCAAAGCAGCTCCCGTTGGTGCACGGGCAGTTCTCGACGACGTTGGTGTAGCCGCACGTACTGGCGGAACAGGTCGCCGGCAGCGAAGGAACGGTGCGTGCCGTCGCGCTCGAGCAGAATGGCGCAGGCGGTGTCGTGCACGTGACGCCACCACAGGTGCAGTTGCTGCCAACGAGCACGAAGCCGGCCGGGCAGGAGCACGTGTGGCTCCCGATGGTGTTGGTGCAGACCTCGGTCGGGCCACAGAACGACGTGCCGGTCGCGCACTCGTCGACGTCGCTGCACACGAGCCCGTCGCCCATGTAGCCGGAGTCACAAACGCACGATCTCGAGCCGGGCGTGTTGACGCAGGAGCCAGCAGGCGGCGCAGCGCAGCCGCCGTTGTTCACGAGGCACTCGTTGACGTCAGCACAGGTCAGGCCGTTTCCCGTGAAGCCGCTGTTGCAGGCGCACGTGCGCGACCCGCTGGTGTTGGTGCACAGCGCGTTGGGGCTGCAGCCGCCGTTGTTGGTGAGGCACTCGTTCACGTCGACACAGCTCGCGCCGGAGCGGGTGAAACCCGTGGCGCAGGTGAAGCCACAGGTGCCGGCTGAACAGGTCGTCGTCGAGTTCGAAGTCGACGGGCACACCGAGCACGAACTGCCACACGACGAGGGCGACGCGTCAGACACACACTGCTGCCCGCACGCGTGCTGGCCAGACGGGCACTCACACACGCCTGCCATGCACATGGCGCCAGTTGGACAGTCAGCGATGAGCCGACACCCGGCCATGCAGCGGCGAGAGATGGGGTCGCAATAGAACCCGGCGCCGCAGCCGGGCCCTGTCGTGCAGTCGAGGGGAAGCACCTGACACGTGCCACGGTTGCAGACCTGCCCCTGACCACAGGGGCGCGCGCAGCCTCCGCAGTGCTCGATGCTCGAGAGCGGGTCGACGCACCCCGGCGCGCACTGAATGAGCGTGCCAGCACAGGTCGCTGAACCGCCAGCAGCGCTCCCTCCGGCCGTCGAAGTTCCTCCAGCCGTTCCTCCACCCGTCGCGGATCCACCTGCCGTCGCAGTTCCTCCGGCCGTCGCTGCGCCTCCAGCCGTCGCAGCGCCACCTGCCGTCGCGACGCCACCTGCCGTCGGAGTTCCTCCAGCCGCCGCTCCTCCAGCCGTCGCAGCGCCACCTGCCGTCGCAGTGCCACCTGCCGCCGCAGCGCCACCTGCCGCCGCAGCGCCACCCGCCGTCGCATCGCCTCCAGCCGTCGCACTCCCTCCAGCCGTCGCACTTCCTCCCGCTGAGCCACCCGCCGACGCGCCCCCACCACCGGTGGGATTGAAGCCGCTGCAGACTCCGAGCGAGCACGTGCTGCCGAGCTGACAAGGCGAGCACATCGAACCGCCACGCCCGCACGCACCATCCGTCACGCCGGCCTGACACTGACCCGCCTGACAACAGCCTGAGCAGTTGGTGGGCCCACACTCCTGCATCTGAACGGGCGGAGTACACGCAGCCATCGCCACCAGCGCGACGACGAGACTGGTTCGAACGAAGAGCTTCATCACGCTGACGATACGACACCTCGCGGCAGCGCCTTGTGCAGGATTGAGCGCTACAGGCGCAGCTTCTTCGTCGTCACCTGCCCTGACTTGATCTCGACCTCGATGGAGCTGTCGAGCCCGGTGTCGGGGTTCTTGAGCTTGAGCACGTGCGTACCCACGGGCAGCGGCTCGTCGATGAGCGGCGTGTCACCGAGCTTCCGACTGCCGAGGAACACGCTCGTCCACGGCGTCGTCTTCAGCGTCAGCTTGCCCATCGGCTTCGGCCTGACGGGTTGTGGCTTGTCGATGGGCTTCTCCACCACGGGAGGCACCACCGGCGCGGGCGCGAGCGCGAGCTCGAGGTTGAAGCGCTCTCCGGGCTTCGGCAGTGGAACCGTTCGGGTGGCCGGCAGGAAGCCGTCGAGCGTCGCCTCGAGTTTGTGCTCACCTGGCAGCAGGGTCGCGAGCGTCACCGGCGCAGTGCCCACGGGCGTGCCGTCGACGCTGATGGTTGCGCCCGGCGGCGAGCTGCTCACCACGAGCACGGGTGGCGCGGGCGGCGGCTTCACCTCGGACACCGTCGGGACCGCTTTCACGGGAACCTGGTCGTCGCGTGACGAGAGCACACCGATGGTGAGGCCTGCGATGACGATGGTGCCGAGCAGTCCTCCGATGACGACCGGTACCAGCGAGCGCTTCTCTGCCCGGCCCTGCGCCTCGGCCTTGCTCTTCGACGTGATGGCCGAGGTCGTCGCGGTGCGCGCGAGCCGCTGCACGTTGGCCACACCATTCGGCGTCATCTCTGCACGCATCGCTGCTTCGATGAGCTGCCGGCGATCGTGAATGCGGCGCGCGAACAGGGCGCGCAGGTAGTCGGCGACGTCGCTCGTGGTGACGACGAAGCCACCCTTCGACAGCCAGCCCTCGAGCGCGTCCTGCAGCTCGCGTGAGCTCTGGTAGCGCTCCTCTTTCCGGCCGGCCATGGCCTTCAAGATGATCTGCTCCATCGCGGGGTCGACGTCGGGCCGGCGTTCGCTGGGCCGCGGCATGGTGCCGTGGGCGATGGCGCCGAGCACCTGCGTGTCTTCGATGCCGGGGAAGAGCCGTGAGCGGGTGATCAGCTCGAACAAGACGATGCCGAGCGCGAAGACGTCGCTGCGCGCGTCGATCTGTTCTCCGCGCGCCTGCTCGGGCGACATGTAGCCCAGCTTGCCCTTCAGCTTCCCCGAGCTCGTGTGCTGGCTGGCGAGCTTGGCGACGCCGAAGTCGAGCACCTTGATGCCGCCGTCGAACGTCGCGAACAGGTTCTGCGGCGAGATGTCGCGATGCACGATGCCGATGGGCCGGCCGTCGACGCCGACCCGGGTGTGCGCGTAGTGCAGGCCGTCGGCGGCCCAGGCGATCATGCGCGCGGCGAAGTGGTCGAGCAGCGGCAGCTGGTGCTTCACGCCCATGCGGCGCACCACCGACAGGTTCTCGCCGTCGAGGTACTCCATCACCAGGTACAGCGAGTTCGCGTCTTCGCCGAGATCGAAGATCTGCACGACGTGCGGGTGATTGAGCTGCGCCGCCAGCCGCGCCTCGGTGAGGAACATCTCGACGTGCTCAGGGTCGCTCTCGAGCGCGTCGATCATTCGTTTGATGACGACCAGCCGCTCGAAACCCTTGGGGCCGGACTGCCGGGCGAGCCAGATCTCCGCCATGCCTCCCTGGGCGATGGGCGTCATCAGCAGATAGGAGCCGACCGTGATGCCGGGCTCCCACCCGCCGCGTCCGGGCTGAAATGGCTGCGGGGACACTGTGGGTGAGTGTGGTGTCGGCCAATTGATCAGTCAAACGATCATCCGGTGACACGACAGATTTCCTCTACACTCGCCCGCCAATGCGCATGCTCGTGGGGAGCGTGGTGCTGCTGGCTGCCATCGTCAGCGCCGCACCCAATCCGAAGATCCGCGAAGGGCGGAAGCAGCTCGAAGACCTCGAGCTCGAGAAGGCTGCGCGCACGCTCGCTGCGGCCGAAGCCGTGCAGGGCAACGACCGGGCGCAGGTGCTCGAGCTGCTCGAGCTGCAGGCCATCGTCTTCGGCACGATGAACAAGGAGCCGAAGGCGCGCGACGCGTTTCGCCAACTGCTGACGCTCAACCCCGAGTTCAAGCTCTCGGGTGATCATCCGCCGCGCGTGCGCACGCCCTTCTACGAAGCGAAGGACTGGGTCGCCGAGAGCGCGCCGCTGCAGCTCGAGCCGGGCGCGACGATTGGGCCGAAGGTGACGGGGCTGACGGTCGTCGTGAAGAAAGACACGCTTCGCCTCGTGAAGAAGGCGCGGTTCGTGCTCACCGAGGGGCCAGCACCGCTCACGCGCGAGACGCCCATCGAGGCAGGCGCGGCGAAGGTGGCGCTCGAGGCGGCGAAGGTCGCGTGGCGCGTCGAGCTGCTGGGCAAACACGACGAGGTGCTGCTCGAGCTCGGGCCCTTCACGCACGAAGGCACCGAGAAGCCGGCCCAGATCGTCGCGGCACAGACGAAGCCCGTCGAGGCGACGACCGTGACGGATGAGCAGAAGAAGGGAGCACCGACGACCACGAGCTGGCTGCGTCCAGCCGGATATGCAGCAGCGGGAGCGGGCGTGGTCGCCATCGGCATCGGCATCGCGTTCGGCGTGCTCTCGAGCGATGCACGCGCGCGGGTGACGGGCGCGACGGCCAACGAAGCGGGGCTGATCACCGGGCTCTCTCAGCGTGACGCGGCGGCAGCAGAGGCACAGGCGCGCCAGCAGGCCACCATCGCCAACGTGATGTTCGGCATCGGCGGCTCGCTGGTCGCGGCAGGCGTCGTGCTGTTCTTCGTGGGAGCGCCAGCAGCGCCTGCTCAGGTCTCCATCGGGTTCTCGCCCACCAGCCTCGCGGTCTCGGGAGTCTTCCCTTGAGGATCGACCTTCGCGTCGCAGCGCTGTTCCTCAGTGCATCATTCGTCGCCTGCCAGTGCGGGCCGCTGGGCGTCGACCAGAAGCGCTTCGCGTGCACCGAAGACGGCGACTGCCTCGACGGCTTCGTCTGTCGTGACGTCGGCAGCGGCAAGGAGTGCATCTCGAAAGACGCGCCAGCGGCAGGCGGCGTGGCGGGCGGCACTTCGGTCGGCGGCGGTACAGCCGGCGGGCAGAGTGCCGGCGGCGGAAACAGCAGCGGCGGCGTCGCGGGAGGAAGCGCTTCGGGCGGCACGGCTGCAGGTGGAACGGCTGCAGGTGGAGACGCTGGTGGAACCACAGCCGGCGGCGACGCAGGCGGAAGCTCTGGTGGTGATGCAGGCGGCTCCACGGCGGGCGGAACTTCTGGCGGCTCCTCAGCGGGCGGAGCTTCTGGCGGCTCCTCGGCGGGCGGAGCGTCTGGCGGCTCCTCGGCGGGCGGAATCGCTGGGGGCGCCAGCGGCGGGCGAGCAGGAGGCAACGCCGGTGGCACTGGTGGTGGCGGCGCGGGAGCAGGTGGTGGCGGCGCGGGAGCAGGTGGTGGCGGCGCGGGAGCAGGTGGTGGCGGCGCGGGAGCAGGCGGTGGCGGCGCGGGAGCAGGCGGTGGCGGCGCGGGAGCAGGCGGTGGCGGCGCAGGAGCAGGCGGTGGCGGCGCAGGAGCAGCCGGTGGCTCCGCGGACGCGGGTGTCGGCCCCCCGACCCAGCTCTTCTTCACCACCACGCCGCGGACGCAGCCCGTCTACAGCTGCTCCTCCTCGATCACCGTCGAGACCCGCGATGCCCAGAATCGCCCGTCGCCCGTGAGCATGCCCACGACCGTCAACTTCTCGACTGGCGGTGGCATGACCAACACCTTCCACATCGCCAACTGCGGCTCGACCCCCACGACGAGCGTCCTCATTCCTCCTGGCAGCTCGTCAGCCACGATCGTCGCGCGCGGGACCGCTGCCGGCCTGTTCCTGCTCACCGCATCGGCCATGTCGCTCTCTTCGACCAGCCAGGCCCTCACCATGTCCGATGGCCCCGACACCATCGTGTTCACCAACACGCCGCCGACTGGCCTGCGCGCGGGGCAGTGCATCGCGCTCGGGTATCAGACACGAAAGGCGATGTTGGCGATGCCGGTCGCGACGACGACGAGCATCTCGTTCGGGACGACGCCACCCGGAGCCGCGCGCTTCTATTCAGACCCCTCGTGCACCACGTCGTTGACGTCGCAGCTGCTCGCCTCGGGCGCCTCGAGCGACAGCGTCTTCGTGCGGGTGCTGACGGGAGGTACGACGGTCACGCTTTCGGCCTCGGGCAACTTGATGACGCCCGCGACCCTGCCAGTGGCTGCGTCGGCGATGGTGCGACGCGGCTCGTGCACCCTGCCTGCGCAGGTGCTGAATCCCCTCGATGGAGGCCTGCCTGACGGCGGCAGCGTCGACGCTGGCTTCAGCGTCACGCAGACCCTCTCGGCCCTCTGCACGCTGTCGCCCCCGGTCGTGTCTCAGACGGCGGCCATGCTCCTCACGCAGGTGAGCACGTCGAACACCTTCTCGGATGGAGAGGTGCGCTGTCGCCTCGGCCTGGGTGGCGGCATCGCCTGCACTCGTCGCGCTGGCGTGAACGCGGCGACGGTGCAGTGGCAGGTGGTCGAGATTCCGGCCGGCCTTCGCGTCGTCACCTCGAGCGCGAGTGGTTGTCCCCTCTCCATCATGCTCCCAGCCAGCGTCGACCCGGCGAAGAGCTTCGTCCTCAAGACGCTCTCGAACGACAGCGTGTACTTCGACGACGAGGACGCGACCGTGTTCTCGCTCACCGCCCCGAACACCGTCACGCTCTCGAACAATGCCTGCACGGGTTACGACCTGCAGGTCGCCGAGTGGCAGGGCCTCACCGTCACTCGCGGCACCTTCGACGCAGGCTTCGCGACCGGCCAGACCGAACTCGTCGCGGCGGGCCTCGCGCCGGCCAGCACGCAGCGGGCGCTGCTCACGCAGGCGACGACGGTGCTCAACGCCGACATCAACACCTGCGCCATGCTCGCCCGCGGCGCTCCGCTGGTGAGCCCGTCCGAGGTTCGCATGACCCGTGCGGCGCTCGACGGCGGCTGTGCAGCGATGCCGTTGCGGGTGGCCGAGTACGAGCGGCTCGACTTCGGGTCTCTTGCGACCGTGCAGGAGCGCACCCTCACCCTCACGCCAGGCAGCCTCTCGGCCTCGGCCGTCATCACCGGGGTCGACCTCTCGCGCACCTTCGTCTTCTCGAGCTCGCAGTCGGCGTTCGGGCAAGGCATGGGCGAGACCAACGTGCCTGACGGAGGCTCTCCGCTCGAAGCGGCGTTCACCTTCGACTTCGGCGGCTCGACGAGCATCAACGCGCGTCGCACCAACGGCGCAGGCACGGCGACCGTCACCGTGTACGTGGTGCAGGTGGAGTAGCGGCCAACGCCGACTTCGTGGCAATGCGGGCTTCTGCATGAGCGCCACCGAGCCCCGCGACGAACGTGAACGCCTCGAGCGCCGGCTGCTCTCGAGGGTGACGAAGACGGTGCACACGCACGGCCTGCTGAAGCCAGACGCGCGCGTGATGGTGTGTCTGTCGGGCGGCAAGGACAGCTGGACGATGCTGCACCTGCTCGGCCGCCTCGTGCGCACGCTGCCTTTTCGGGTCGAGCTCGTGGCCGTGCACCTGGACCAGCGCCAGCCCGGCTACGACGGCGCGCCGCTGGTGGAATACCTGAAGCGCTCGGGCCATCGCTTCGAGGTGCTCTCCGAAGACACCTACTCGACGGTGAAGGAGCACCTCGCCGCAGGAGAGACGCCCTGCTCCACCTGCAGCCGCCTTCGCCGGGGAATTCTGTACACCGCGGCAGAGCGGCTCGGCTGCACCACCATCGCGCTGGGCCACCACCGCGAAGACACGCTCGAGACGTTTCTGTTGAACCTCGTCTTCACCGGCAAGCTGCAGGCGATGCCCGCGAAGTACCGCACCGATGATGGGCGCTTCGACGTGATTCGCCCATTGGTCGAGTGCGCCGAGGCCGACATCGCGGCGTTCGCGGGGCTCGAGGGCTTTCCCATTCTTCCCTGCACGCTGTGTGGGTCGCAGCCCGACTCGCGGCGTGACGCGATGGGCGCGTTGTTGACGCAGCTCGAGGCGGTGCACCCGCGCGTTCGGGAGTCGATGCTCGCGGCGCTCGCCAACGTTCGGCCGACGCACCTGCTCGATGACGAGGTTGCGACTGCCTGGAGCTCGAGACCTGTTGAGATTGAAGCCCGCTCGAGCGCCAAGCAGACGCCAACGCGGTTCGCAGCGCTCCCCGTGCACTCGAACGTCGAGTCGTGGCTCGAGGCGCCGTCAGGAAAAAACACCGCGGGCGTGTGAAGAAGCACAGCACGCGCCCGGCCGATGAGGCCGTACACGCAAACAACCTGGTTCGATTCCAGGATCCTCCACTCCATGGGGGATTCGTCCATGGCGGACACCACCCTGCAACGGTGACTTACCCCTGGCTTTCTCACTCGGGCGCGTGCGTACCTTTCCTTTCGTTTCGCACCACGGAACCACCCCCATGGGGTGGTTGCGCATTGGGTCATACAGCCTCAGTCCGGTATGAGGCGCGTCATGCGCTCAGGCCAAAGGTTGATCGTCCTCACGGGACTCGTTGCTCTCGTCGGTTGTGGTGGCGGAGGAATGCCTGACGCAGGGACTGGCGGTGGCTCCGCGGCTGGTGGCTCCGCGACGGCAGGTGGCTCCGCGACGGCAGGTGGCTCCGCGACGGCAGGTGGCTCCGCGACGGCAGGTGGCTCCGCGACGGCAGGTGGCTCCGCGACGGCAGGTGGCTCCGCGACGGCT
>CALRPN020000082.1:0-36059 GCA_943370055.1 Archangium gephyra | reverse complement strand
AACAAATCCGAGGACCCGGCCACACACACCCACACACACACACACGCGCGCGCGCGCCCTAACCGTGCCGCACTCCATCTTGTCTGACCATCAATTCTAAGACACCAATCAACACCGACCGTAGCAACTCTACCGTCTCGATGTGGCGCTTGTACTCGACGAATCCATCGCGTTCATACAAACTCCCCACCTCAGCTTGACTGAACAAGGACTGCATACTTCGAATCTCGGCCAAAACCAGTTGGGGCTCAGCGCATCCGCGTCGAACAATACGGGACGCAACAGGGCCGATACTACTCCAGGCGAGTTCGACGCAGAACATCACATCCGACCTTGCGCCCTCCATTAGCTCAGCATGCAGAGCCGCGCGGTCCGGAGCGCACGCCACATACATAGAGTCTGTCCAGTCGAGCACGATACGCAACCTTGCGATCGCCTGCCCGACAGCGAACCCCGCTGGAGCCTCACGCCGTGAATCATCGCGCCCATTACTTGTTCCAACCATAGCTCACGATCTTTCCATCTCGCTCAATCAGATACTCTCCACTCTTCCGATCCCACTTCACAGACCCGTCGGACCGTACACTCTGACGAGCCGCCGACTTGTCAAAATTCGCAGCCCTTCGGAGATAGTCCAAGTAACGACCTCCGAAACCGTGCCGGTAAGCGTGATCTCTGACGTACTCTGCTTTTGTTGACCTATCCGGTTTCATCCACTTATCTAGCCAACCTTTCACCTCGCTAACCGTCGGCTTGGGATCCTTCTCGCCTCTGGAGTCGTTTTTGGGCGTCTTGGGATCCTGGGGCTTAGGTGGTTCGGAGGGCGTGCTCGGCGAAGACTGAGCACCGGGCGGTTTCTCTGCTGGCTTCGCCTGATCATCGCTCTTCTTCTCGTTCAGAGTCGCAGTCTCGGTGCGCTTGCCGAACCGAGACTCAAACAGAGTATCTCTGAGACGATCAGCACTTCGCTGGAACTTTCGGTCGACTGGATCTGCGAACTGGGAACCTCTGCCACTGAGCACTCCGACCGTGCCTATTCCAAGCGCAACCCCTACTCCTGTTCCCGCTGGCAGAACGATTTCGGGAATAATTAGAAATGGAAGTGCGCATACGCCTCCACACGCAAGTTGCGCCCCTGGAGGGCTACGCGTTGGCGATCTAGTGAGAGCCCCGCTAGCTCCGCCGACTTCGTCCCAAGCGGTTCGACTACGATAGCCAAGACGGTCGCTGGTGGGATCACCACGATAGCCGTACTGCTCGACAATCTGGGCAAACAGCCCCTCGTCGAATCCAGACCGCTTGCCAACGTCCATGTGAACGTTGCCAGAATCAAGTTGAACCTTTCCTTCGACCACTTCTGGGTCAAAGTCGACTGTTGTGACCGCGGGGCCCGACGAACTGAGCCCCAATGGATCGAATAGGTTCACCGAATCAAACGCGTTGAACGCGTACAGATTTGCGGAGTCGACCATGCCGAGCGGATCATGGCTGAGCCATTCTCCCGTGCGCGTCGAGAGCCACCGATTCCGGAAGTAGATCAGCCCCGAGTTCGGCGACTTGAATGCACCGTGGAAGCCGAACGGCAGGCCCTCTGGACCGGCATGACAGTCCTGTTCAGGATCGGCGAATTGGTCACACTCTCCGGTCGCCGCTCCATTACCGGAGAAGGTACGCCAGGCAACGCGGCCTTCGGGCGTGTAGTCGAGCGTCGCGGCGACGCGGTGGGTGGTCTCGTTGACGTAGCTACCGATGCTCCCACGCCCGTCGTTCAGTGCAAGGTAGGTATGGTCATCCTTCTTCACCGCGACCAGATTGTCGAGCCCAGGACCCCAGGACGCGGACCACTTCACGTTTTGGTTCACGTCGAACGCAGCAACCATCTGGGAACCATCGTATGTGTACTCTTCGATGAGATTCCCGGTGAGGTCACGCCGAGCAACGAGACGTCCTAAGCCGTCATACTGCAAGTTCTCACTACCCGCCCTTCGGAGTTCAGAGAGCGAGGTCCATGAGAATGTATCAATGCCATCGCCCTCCACCCGACCGACGGAATCGTGCGAGACCAAACGTAGCGGCTCATTCGTCGTTCTGCGGTAGTCTTTGAGCTGGTATCCTGCAAACCGGGTCGTGACGAGCAGGCGCTGCTTTGCACCAGCAGTAATCGAGACAACGCTCCCGACCCTGGGCTCACGATCGTAGGTCCACGTCTGCGCATTCAACGCCGAAGCCACACCGTCCACCTGATTCGAAGTGAGCGTATGGGTTTGGAGTCCAGTCAGATTCGGCTGAGCCGCCCTCTCGTGGACGCGAGCAATTCTCCGCATCGAGTCGTACGCGTATCCTCTCCAGGTGTGCTCGGGAGTGGTGACGACTGGGGGTCGCCAGTCCTTTCTTGTGTAGCTGCCGATGCGCCCTGAGTTGTCACGGAGGAGATCGACCTGCAGTGCGTTCAACCCGTTGAGCTGCGTCGTCCAGCCGAGTGGCTGTGCGAGAGAATCGAACCCAACAAGAGTCTGAACGAACGAGCCGACGGCGGTCGAGGTCTGCTCCGTAAGCAACTCGCCCGTCCACTCGAAGTCCGTCGTGCCGCTCCCGCGAGTCAGCCTCGCCTCGCGCCCAAGCGTGTCGTACTCATGAACCGTTGTGGTCTGGTCGGGCCGAGTCGTCGTTCGCGTCACGGGGCGCCATGCTACGCCCACGTTTGCCGTGAACACCGAGCTCGTCGCGCGTGGCGACCTCCCGTCGATCTGCGTGGTCTCGTTGGCAAGCCGTCCGAGCCAGTCGTAGCCGAAGGTACTCGAGACGGTTGTGCCCGACGTACCGAGTCCACGATTCAGGTTCGAGGCCGACGACAAACGCCCGAGGGCGTCGAACCCATACGTGCGCAGAGGCTGATTGTCGTTCGAAACCAGAGCCGTGAGCTGGTTCTTGTTGTTGTACTGATGTTGGTAGGTCACTCCAACTCCGGGCGTGACCGTATTGACGCGACCTAGAGCATCATAGCTCCACTCAGCCACCAGCGTTCCGGACCGACCAGGGGACTCCTTCGAAACAGGCTGGCCGAATGAGTTGTAGAAGTGCCTGGTCAGTTCGGAGTTCAGGTCCGTGACCGTGAGCGTGGCTCCGCGACGGTCTCTTCCGTAGAAGGTGCTCGCCTGCGTCGGACTCGGTGACGTCGGCACCCACTCGCGCACGGCCATCACTCGGTTGGCAAGGTCGACTTCGTATTCAGTCGACTTGTTGTCGGGGTCAACCTGGTGAAGCAGCGCGCCCGATTTGTTCCTGGTGAACTGGGTCTGCCGAGTGAGCTGGGGCCTGGAGTTTCCGCCTCCGACTTCGACGACGACCTCAGGCAACCCCAGAACATCCAGCACCGTTCGAGTCGAACTCGTCAACCAACCATTCGCACGCACGACAGAAGAGGAGACTTCGCGACTCGCGGGCGCCGACGTGGCGACCGACACGACCTCGCCATCTGCGTCCATGGACCAGACTTCGGAGCCGTCGGCATCCGTCGTCGTGAACTGTGGCCGCTCGCCGTAGCTTCGCGACCACCACACGTCGCCACCAGCACGACGCTGAACTTCCCTGGTCAACTCGGCTGCAGTCGTTCCGTTGGTGTACTCGCGAAGGGTACGCCCGAACGCATCGGCCTCGAACCACTGGTACCAGAGCTCAGGTCCAAACGGTGTCTGCGAAACGTGAACACGCGTGACGACGTCTCGCGGCGATCGGAACACCCGGAACCATCGCTCCTGCTTGTCCTGGACGAACTTCAGTCGACCATAGCCGTCGTACGCCCGGCGCTCATGAAGCATGCCGCCCTGGATTGTCGTCAGGGTCGTCTGACCATCGTCGTCGTACTCGAACGCCACGGTGCGAGTCCCGTCCGCAGCGTCTCTGTGGGTCTGTGCAAGGCTGACCCAACCTCGCGCATCACGGAAGAAGTCGGTTCGCAGCCCTTCAGCGTCGAGCGACCACTCGAGCTGCCCTTCACGCGAATAGCTGTAGGTGGTCGAGGCTCCATCTGCTGGCAGAAAGCCATGGGTTGGGCGAACACACCCGCCCTGAACGAACTCTTCGCATTCGTAGAGAAGACGGCCCTCTTCGTCGAACGCCCGCTCGACCGAACCGAGATAGGTCGTCCCAGAGGTACGGGTCTCCCGCTGCGGTCGAAGCAGTGCATCGAACGTCACCGTGGTCCGAGAGTGCTCGAGGCCATTGTCAAACAGACGCTCGACCGTGAGGCGCCCGTCGACATCTCGATCGCTCTCGACCACTCGTGCGTCTGGGCCAGACACGCGCTTGAGGGTACCCGTCACCTGGTACTCGAAGGTCGTCGTCCCATCGATGGCTGCCGAGCGCTGGGTAACGATGGCAGTCGCAACCTCTGCAGGGAGGTGCAACTGGGCCTCGAGCTGCGACGCCAGGTTGGAACTCGAACAGGTCGACGGGAGCAACCATTGGTAGGGGCCCGCGAGGTGGGGACACGGCGCAGCCGATGGGCCCTCGCTGACCGGCCACGACGTTCTCGGGCTGTGGTGAATCGCGGCAAGGAAGCCAGTCTGGTTGGCGGCTGGCACACCAGAGAAGGAGCCAATCGGCAGGTAGTCGAACTGCATGACCGAGCCACCAGTTGGGGGGAGGTTCGGTTGGGACTGCAGGGCGCCATCCGCGCTCATGGTCCAGGTGAGGCGACCGCCGCGGTTCCATCGGTAGGCAGAAACTTCCTGGCCGCCGCTCGCTGGGCGCCGGTAGACGAGACTTGGCAGTCCCGTGAGGGTGACGGTTCCATCGCCGTTCACGTCTCCGATTCCCATTGGAATCGCGACCTGACTCTGAATCGCGGGCAAGAGAAGCTTGAGACTCGGATCGACTGCCCAACTGAACCCAAGCGCTCGTTGGCGTTCAAGAATTGGCAACAGCGTCGTCAGCGACCCTTCTTGATAGTCATACACGAACTCGGTTGTTTCGCTCAGTTGCTCGGCGTTGCTCACGTCAAGCCAGCCCGTCTTGACCTTGTGAATCTGGTTGAAGAGCGGCTCGTACTCGAATCTTGTGAAGCGGCCGGTCGTGGTGACCTGCGACGCGCCACCATTCGTCTCGAGAGCCTCGACGACGGTCGTGCCTCGTGGCCGGTCGACGACCTTTACGACGTTTCCTCGACGAGCCCAGTACCACGGCATCGGCTGTGCGGGGTTCGTGGCCTGAACAGTATCGAGATAGGAGTAGCGAGTATCCCCGCGCCCGTTGCTCCAAGGCGTGGTCTCAGAGAGCGTTTTGCGCTGTGAGATGACGTTGCCATCCGCATTGTAGAGCGTCTCAGCAAACCGCCATTTGCTGTCCTGGCCCTGGATCGCGTCGACGAGTGGCCGCCCCTGGAAGTTGAGCCCGACATAGCGAACATGCCCGTCACGGTTGGTGTCGCGCACCCACGCACAGACCCGGTTCGCATTCAACGTGACGTACTGCCGACGGCCAAGTGACCGATTGGCAACCATCTGGCCTGAGGCATTGTTCTGCCAGGTCCATGCGAGATCCGTCGTGCGCGCGTCGGACGTTTGCGCTCGTGCGAGAACGTCACATGAGAGTCGGCTGCGCCTCAGCTGAAAGGTTGCGACATTGATTCCCTGAGTTGCCGAATCAAGATCCGCAGTCTGAGGCGTGAGGTCGTAGTACTCGAAGCTTGGGCGGTAGCCAGGCAGCCGGCTTCGGAATGCTGGCAGCTTCTGGTTCTTGCATTCAGCAAGACCAACACTGTTCGGAACCTTGCTGCCTTCAGCAATCGGCGGGTTCTGGTTGGGGATGACGGCGTTGTCGGGTGAATTGGGCGCGAGCAACATGCCCGAGCCCTGCGCCTTGGCGAGCGCATCTTCAGTCGGCATGGGTTCGAGAGCGTAGCGGGCTGCGATGACGGCGGGGAGGAACGTGGTCGTCGCATCATCTTGCCCACCAGCGAGGGGCATGGCCTCGACGTACTCAAGGCTGCCCTCTGGCAACTGCGTGTCCCAGTCCGGTGTAACCGTTGGCATTGGGGTTGCCCGAGTGCTTCCCCATCGCTGCTTGACGACACGGTCAAACGAGAGAGAGAACGGGTTTGTTTCGTAGCGGGTCTCTGACTCGACGGTCGACCCATTCACGACCTTGATGATGTTGTCGACACTCTCCGTTCGGAAGGTGGCGTCGAGATCGGCCTGATCTGCAGTCAGGTCGATCATGTTGAACGCAACCGGACGCTTCGCTCCACAGTTGTCGACCGGTGTGAACGTGCAGTTCGACTGCGCGAGCCAGAAGGACGTGAATGCATCTTTGACGGAAATGAGCGAGTTCGGCGCAATGCCGTTCTTTGCCCATGCGTAGACGAACTGCTTGGCCCGCTGGGGAGTCGGGCTCAAGCCGCTGGGCGCGGGCCCATCCATGCGCTTTGCCTCGACAAGGAAAGCCTCGTTCAAGAAGGCCGGGTGACCGGTAAGCGTCTCTGGAGACTGGTACGAGAACTCAATACGCGCGCCAGCCGGTCCGGTCACGGCTCGCAGCAACCCTGCGGACGTGAGGCCAGAAGCAGTTCCGACGATCGCGGAACTCGGGTGCGAGACATACTCAAAGACAAGGCTTCGACCCGTCGCGGTGACAATACTGCCATCGGTTGCCGTAATTTCTTTCACCTGTGTCACTCGCTTGAGCCGGGCACCCCAGGGCATGGGCGAGCCAGGCTGCCGACCTGAGGTATTCTGGAGGAACTCGACGAGTGACTTTGCTCTCTCGAATTCGACAGTAGCGCCCGGAGCCATGGCAAATGAGAGCGTCGCGGCACCAGTTGGCATTCGTGCCATGGGTGAACGAACACCAACAAGGCTACCCAGCGCGCGGCAGTCGAGCGAGTCAGACGCATAGACCGGCCCTTGCTGCGGGCGCATGACAATGCTCTGGGGGTCGGCCGGGTTGGGAGCCATTTCGATGATGCCGCGAGGACAAAGCGCGGTGAACAGGCGCCCGCTCGGAGTGAGTTCGTAGTCGATCGCGAACCCGTTCCCGAACCGGTCCACGTCCTTGATGAGGTAGCCATCCGTGTCGAAGGTCAGATTGTGACCATCGGCGCTCTCCAACAGCCATCCGGTCTGCGAGTCAGGCGTCCCAGCGGGAACTGCGAGCGGAATCAGGGTCGCCGTCGTCACACCAGCCTGCGGAACGAAAACCCCCGAGAGAAACTCTCTGTAGAACAGCTGCGGCGTCTCGCCGACGTACAGCATGATGCAGGTCGTCTCGTGCGGAGCGCCGGCGCAGAACGGGTCAGTCCACGACGGTCGGTTTTCGTCATTCAAAGGAACGACTCGAACGTCCCAGTTGTGCACCCAGTTGCTTCCCAGCACACTCCTGTCGCGGCTCCGTGAATCGTAGGAGCGGACGAACTCGAGTGGGCGGACAGCTCCAGGGAACGACAGATCCACCTCACGAAGTTCGAAGGCGCCTGAACCCATCGCGATCGGGTCCTGCGTCTTGGCGCCCTTCCCTTGAACCGACTTGTTGTGGTCGTTCTTGGTGTCGGTGGCAGGTTTCGGGTCGGTGCGATTCGTCACCACCGGCTTCGGCGCAGGAGGAGGAGGAGTGGTGCTCGTTACTGGAGGATTCAGTACGGCTCCGCCTCCCCCCGCTCCACTGCCACCCATCCCACCAGCCGTTCCTCCCGCCGAACCACCACCGGCGCCAGCTGGCTGCTGAGGACAGGTTGCTTGAGTCGCGTTGCACTTGGTCGGCGTGTTGATATTCGCTCCGCCGTGCGCGACGAGGCTCTGTGCGCGCTCGATTGATTTGTGGCATTCGGAGGCCGAGCACTCGACACACACCTTGTAGTAGTCGGTTGGCTGACTTGGATTCTGGACAACCTGACAGTTTCCCTTTCCTGCGTGACCGGGTGCAATACCAGCAGCAATGCGAAGTTGCGCCTGCTCGAGCCCAGCAGAACCGGCCGTTGAGGTGCACACACCGGAACTCGTTGACCCTGGAAGACCGGGCGGGTCATTGGGAAGAGGCCTGAGGAGGTCGCACTGCCGAGGCCTGCCGTTCGAGTCTGCGGCCGACTTCAATGACTCACATTCGAAACACTGCCCGTCGCACTCAGGCGCCTTTACCGAAGCGCCGGCGCCTACACGATTGTCCCGTACAACTGTTGGCGTGTCGGTCTGAACGCTACGGTACATGCACTGCTTCGGAACGATCCGACCGGAGACCGGTCGCTCACCAAGGCCACCGCATGCGCCGGAATTAACAGGTAGCGTCGCGCTGAACGAGCCCCAAGGAGGATTCGTCAGGATATCGACTCCGCAGATGTAGCTTGATTCGAAGCACGTGTCGTCGCGGACCGGCATGCATCCAGCCTTGAACTTCACGTTCTTGCTATAGGTATGCGCTGAGATGTACGGAGAACCTGTTGCAGCGCGCATCCCCGCGACTCCGAGGTCGCCTTCATGCATGACGGTGCCATCACCGCAGTAGCCGCCGGGGCAGTGAGGGTTCTCGGGCCCACCCTCGGTGTCGCACAATTCTGATGGACCGCAGCATCTGCCGAAGCCCACGCCTCCGAGCTTCATGAAGAGCCGTGGAGCCAGACCCAGGAACGGCACCTTGAGTTCGAGGGGCAGATTGACAAGTCGGTAGTTTGTTCCGAACAGTGCACCCGACACTGTGTCAATCTGGGCGTCTTCAAGTACGACCCAGTTCGTTCCTGAGACGGTTCCACCGTTCTCGTCCCAATCGCCGGCAGCTACGTAGATGCCGCCGGACCAGCCATCATTGGCGATCTGCGCCCCATCAAGGAAGTGGGGCGAGTTCGACAGGTCGGATTCCTTGTCTCCCCGGCCCTCGAGCTCATTCTCGAAGGCTTCGGCCGAGACCACGCGCCAGGCGAGAGGCTCTTGGCTGTTCTCCGAATTGGGAAAGGTACGAGTGCCAATTGCCGCGCCAAATTCGCTGGGCTCTGTGGCGTACTCAAGCCCACTTCGTAGGCGCGAGGCCTGCTCGCCTGAATCCACCGGAGCGCAGCCAGGTCCAACCCCAAGCCACAAAGCTGCAAACCAACAAATCCAACCAGATCTTGTCTCAGGTACCATGGCGTCCC
Organism: Archangium gephyra; assembly: GCA_943370055.1. Classification (GTDB taxonomy): domain Bacteria; phylum Myxococcota; class Myxococcia; order Myxococcales; family Myxococcaceae; genus Xiheimicrobium; species Xiheimicrobium gephyra_A. The sequence goes on along the minus strand of CALRPN020000082.1, from coordinate 26,944 downwards.
CCCCATCCTGCGAACAGCGCCCTTGCTCAGGACGCCCCTTGCTCAGGACGCAGAAGTTCACAGCATCGGGCGCAATGCAACCGGGTGGAATTCTCTGCCGTGACTGGACTGATCGACAGCAAGGCAATGTTACGAGAGCGTAACGCTCACGTCCTGCCCTACATCAAATACGCGGCTCAAACTGGCCATGCCCTCGACGATGTCCTTCGGCTGACAGTTCGAAAAATTGAGCCGCAACGTATTGCTCCGCACGCGGTCGACGAAGAACGGAGCCCCGGGCACGTACGCCACATGATGCTGCGTCACCGCCGTCGTCAACAGAGACAACGTGTCGACCCCACTCGGCAACTCGACCCACAGGAACAACCCGCCATCGGGCTTCAGGCACTTCGTCCCCGGCGGAAACACCGCGCGCACCGCCTCGAACATGAGCTCACACCGCTCGCGATAGACGCTGCGCAGCCGATTCAAGTGCGCTTCCAAATCAAACCGCGCCAGCAACTCGACCACCGCGCGCTGTGCCAATGACGACGAGTGCAGATCAGTCGCCTGCTTCGCGACCACGAGATGCTTCCGCACCGCCGCCGGAGCCCGCAGCCACCCGATTCGCAGGCCCGGCGCCAACATCTTCGAGAACGTGCCGAGCGTGATCACCAGCCCCGAATCATCCATCGCCGCCAACGGAGGCAGCGGCGCTCCGGCGAAGCGAATCGCTCCGTACGGATCATCCTCCAGCACCGGCACCTTCCACGCCTGCGCCAACGCGATCAGCCCTGCCCGCCTCGGCGCCGTCCACGTCACGCCCGTCGGGTTCGCGAAGTTCGGCACGAGATAGATGAGCCGCACGTCGTGCGTCGCCAGCACCTTCGCGAGCGCCTCGAGCTGCATGCCTTCCCGGTCACTGTCGACCGCCACCACCTTCGCCTGCGCCGCCTGAAACACCTGCAGCGCCGCCAGGTACGTCGGGTTCTCGGTCACCACCACCGCGCCCGGATCGAGCAGCACGCGCGAGACCAGGTCGATGCCCTGCTGCGAACCGTTCGTCACCAACACGTCGTCGGCCGTCGTCGGAGCGCCCTTGTCGGCGAAGTGCGACGCAATCCACTCCCGCAGCGGCGCGTAGCCTTCGGTCGTCGAGTACTGCAGCGCCGCCGGCCCGTTCATCACCAACACCCGCGCGTGCGCCTGCGCGATGGCATCGACGGGAAACAGCTCGGGCGCCGGCAACCCTCCCGCGAAGGAGCGCACCTCCGGCTGCTCCGCCACTTTCAGAATCTCGCGCACCGCTGACGGCGTCACCCCACTCGTTCGCTCCGCAAGGCGCATCATCGGCCGCTCCCTTCTTCGAGAAGTTCTTTCGGCACATGCACGCGCGTCTCTTCCTTCACTGACGAGAGCACGATGGTCGTGTTGGTTCGCGTGACGCCAGGGATCGTGCGCAGCGTCTCGACCAGCAGCGCATCGAGCGTGCCCGTCGTCGCCGTCTTCACCTTCAGCAGATACGAATCAGTGCCCGCGACGCGGTGGCACTCGAGCACCTCCTCGAGCCCCAGCACCTTCTTCGAGAACTGCTCGAAGTACTTCGGGTGCTCGATGGAGACGCCCACGAACGCCGTCACGTCCTTGCCCAGCTTCGTCGCGTCGACGCGCGCCGAGTAGCCCGTGATGACGCCGGCATCTTCGAGTTTGCGAATGCGCTCCGCCGTGGCCGGCTGGGAGAGCTTCACCTGCTTCGAGAGGTCGAGCTGCGTCGCCCGCCCGTCCACCTGCAGTGACTGCACCAGTCGATGGTCGATCCAATCCATGCTCGACTTACTAATCGACGGCCGAACCTCGAATCAACTTATAGAAGTAAGGCGCAGTGGCGTTGCCGCGGTTCTGGAATCCGATCCACGCCGCTGCTTTGTTTCCGCGGCTTGAATCCCCCCGGAATCGCAGCGTCATTTCGGCCAGCCACCGCTCACCTCGGACGGATCATGAGACACCTCACCTGCACCGCAGTCGCGCTCCTCGCCTCCATCGCCGCCGCAGAGCCCTGGACCAAACCGCTCGCTGCCGCAGCCGACGCCGTGGAGGACGCGTACGACCGTTCCCAGCGCTCCAACGGCCGTTGCCGCAACCAGCTCGGCCCAGCGCTCGATGGCCTCGTCGACCGCATCGACGCGCTCAAGAAGATGCAGTCGCCGGTGAACGAGCTCAACCAGCTGCGCTTCGAGCTGGCCACGCTCGGCCAGCAGGCACCGTTCGCGGCCTGTCCCATCGGCGTCACCGAAGACATTCAGCGCGGCCTCGACTCGATGGAGGACGCCCGCATCTCGATGTGGAACGACCCCGCGCGGAACAAGGGCGGCAGCCGGCGCGACAAGCGTAAGGGCGACCAGGGCGGCATGCAGAGCCAGTTCGTTCAGCTCTCGGCCATCAAGGTGACGCCGAACGTGCCCTTCCAGGGTGAAGGCGCCGTGCAGCTCTCGCTGCCCGAGGTGCGCTTCGAGTTCATGCAGGGCCAGGGCTTCTACATCGCGACGCGCTTCCGCTCGTTCGAGGGCGACTGGAGCGAGTGGGTGACCACGCAGGTGTGGACGGTGCCGTCGTCTCCGTTCATCTGGAAGAACGCGTACAACCACGTGCTGCGGTACTCGACGCTCGCCGAAGACGACTTCTCGAACGGCCGCTTCATCGCGCACGTCGCCGTCTTCAACGGCCAGGGCCAGGAGCTCGCGTTCCGCGAAGTGACGTTCAAGGTGAACCTGACGCCGCAGGTGGTGCCGCCTCCTCCGCCCGTGGTGCTGCGCCGTGACTGTGGCACCGGCCCGAACGACCCCGGCTGCCTGATGGTGCGTGACGGCCGCTTCGCGATGGACGCGGCCACGTTCCAGGGTTTCGTGCAGGCGCTGCGCGCGAACCGCAGCGAGATGATGCGCGGCTCGATGGCCAACAGCATGCTCGAGCAGAACTCGCTCACCGCCGCGCAGTTCGAGCCGATGCTCGACCTGTTCAACAGCGAGATGATGAAGCTCGACTTCGCGATGCGCGCTGCGCCGAAGCTGGTGAACCCGCAGCACGCGATTGGCTTCTCGTCGAAGTTCCGCAGCTCGATGAACCAGACCGCGTACACGCAGACGATGGCGCAGCAGCCGGCTGGCGTGCAGTACCAGCCCGGCATGGTCGGCCCCGGTGGCGTGGCGATTGGTTTCCCCGGAGCGCAGCCCGGCGTCGTCGTGCAGCCCGGTGTGGTGATGGCTCCCGGCGTGGTGGTGCAGCAGCCCGGGCAGCCGCAGCCTGCGGTGATGGTGCAGGTGCCAGGCATGACGGTGCAGGTGACCGACCCAAGCATGATGCCGCCGCCTCCGCCGCCGCGTCCCGGCTCGCCCCCGCCTCCGGCCTACGTGCAGCCCGCCGTTGCGCAGGTGGCGCGTGATTGTGGAACGGGCCCGAACGACCCCGGCTGTGGCCTCACCCGCAACGGCTTCGTCTCGATGGACGCCACCGTGTTTGGCGGAATGATGACGTCGCTGCGCAACGTGATGAACGAGCTCGTGCGCGAAGACATGTTCGAGAAGCTCATTGCCCGCAACGGCCTCACCGCGCTGCAGCTCTCGCAGGTGCTCGACCTGTTCCGCAACGAGATCACCCGCCTCGACATCGCGAAGAAGGCAGCGGCGCACGTGGTGAACCCGCAGCACGCGCTCGGCCTCTCGACGAAGTTCGGCAACAACTTCTACGCGGAAGAGTTCGTCGAAGTGTACGCAGGGCAGCACTGAGCCACCTGCAGCGGTGGCGAGCTCAGCGAGGTCGAGTTCGTCACGTCATCGGCATGACCCGAAGCGTCGCGCAGCTGTCGCGGCGTAGGCTTCGAAGCCCGCTCGCCGCGCAGTTGAATGGGCGAGCGTATCCACCGCGACACACCCGTTGATTGACCGCTGAGCCGCGCTCCCCTACGCGACGGGTATGCGTTGGCTCCCGATGGTCGTGGTGGTGGTGCTGTCCTGTGGACTTCCCACGCAGCACGACGAGGTCGGCACCAGCCGCCAGGCGCTCGAGTCGGTGACGGGCTTTGGCTCGAACCCGGGCGGACTCTCGATGTACCGCCTCGTGCCCCCCGGTCTTCCGCGCGGGCGGCCGCTCGTGGTGCTGCTGCACGGCTGCTCTGACACCGCGACGAACTTCTCGAGCACCAGCGGGTTCGAACCGCTCGCGGCACAACGGCAGTTCGCCTTGCTCCTGCCGCAGCAGAGCCTCATCAACAACGGGCAGCTCTGCTTCAACTGGTTCGACAGCGGCGACCAGACGCGCGGTGCCGGCGAGATGTTGTCCATCGTGCAGATGGTCGACCGCATGGTGACCGACGTCGGGAGCGACCCGCAGCAGGTCTTCATCGCCGGCTTCTCGGGCGGTGCCGCTGAAGCCGTGAACGTCATCGCGACGCACCCCGACCGGTTTCGTGCAGCGGCCGTTGGGGCGGGCATTCCCTTCAAGTGCGCCGAGTCGTTCTTGAGCGCGTCGGGCTGCATGCTCGGCGTCGACTCGACTCCGCAGGTTCACGGCATGCGCGTGCGCAACGCGTTCTCGGCGTTCACCGGGACCTATCCTCGCCTCTCCATCTGGCAGGGCATGGCTGACCCGTTCGTCGGCCCGATGAACCGCCTCGAGCTCATGCAGCAGTGGACGACCGTGCACGGCATCGACCAGACGGCTGATGGGACGATGCCCATCTCGACGGGAGGCACGCGCTCGTTCTTCCGCGCGACGGCGAATGGAGACGCGCTCGTCGAGCTGAACGAGGTGCCCGCTGCTCTGCATGAGTGGCGCGCAGCGTGGGCTCCCGACATGGCTGACTTCTTCGGACTGACGGCGCCTGTCGACGGAGGGATGGGTGGCGGTGCAGCAGGTGGCGGAACGGCGACGGCGGGCGGCAACGCGGCTGGAGGCACGGCTCCAACTGCGGGCGGAACGGCGAGCGCTGGTGGAACAGCCACGGCCGGTGGAACGACCGCGGGTGGCGCGGCTTCAGCGGGCGGAAGTGCTGGAGGTACGGCTCCGACTGCAGGCGGTTCGACCTCCGCAGCAGGAGGAAGCGCGACCGCTGGTGGAGCTGCAGGTGGCGGGGCAACGGCGCAGCCCATGGGCTGTCAGAGCTGCTCCAGCGCTCCGGGACTCATGGTGCTCGGCCTGCTCGCCCTCGCCCGTCGTCGCGTCAGAGCGGCCAGCGGCCTTTCTCGATGAGCGTCAGCAGCTCGTCCAACGACGCGGCGTCGTAGAGCACGTCACCCGTCGGCTCGCTCAGCAGCTCGGCGTGCTCGGGCATGAAGCTTCCGTACTTCTTCATGTGCGCCTCAGCTGCGCCCTCGGGTAGCACGAGCCTTCGCACCTTCACCCGTCCGCCCTCGAGCACCACGCCGTGCGTGTAGTGGTGTTGGCCGACCCCGATGCGCGCCGAGCCGTCCGCCTTCCAGCTCTTCTTCAGCCGCACGAGGAACTGCGCCTTCGACTCGAGAATTCGAGGAGCCATGACCCGAACGATGCCTCCGAGGACAACCCGATGCATCAGTCGTTTTCGAACCGCCGAATTGACGCTGTGAACGAATCAGCTGACACCGCCAACCATGGACGTCAGCGCCTACCCGCAGCTCACCAACCCCGCCTGCCCGTGGACTCCGATGCGAGAGCTCGGCGGGCTGCCCAACGTGAAGTGGTGCGAAGACACGCTGTGTTCGTGGGTGAGCGAGCCCGCGAACACGTGGTCGAACCTCGCGTTCCTCGTGACGGCCGCCGTCCTCTTTCAGGCGACGCGCAAGGAGACGAGCCGCACCGAGCGCTTCTGGCCGCTCGCCACGTTCCTCGTCGGCATCAGCTCGCTCGTGTACCACGCGTCGGTCACCTTCCTGCTGCAGGTGTTCGACTTCTTCGGCATGTACTTCTTCTTCGCGCTCGTGCTGCTGCTGAACCTGGTGCGGCTCGGCTACGTGCAGAAGACGGCGCTCTTCAAGCTGCTGTGGGGCTCCATCATCGCGCTCACCGCATTCACGGTCGTGGTGGCGAAGCTGAACTTGCCGGTGCAGGCCATCGTCGCGGTGCTGCTGCTGGCTGGCGTCGCGACCGAGGCCATCGCGACCCTCAAGCACAAGACGCAGGTGCGGTGGTTCCTCGGAGCGCTCGCGCTCATCGCCGTCGCGGGCGTCTTCTCGGCGTCAGACGTCTCGCGCCGCTGGTGCGACCCGACCGACCACGTGTTCCAGGGGCACGCCATCTGGCACGTGCTCAACGCCTTCGGCATCGGGCTCGCGTACGTGCACTACCGGCAGTTCAAGGCGCAGTTTCCCTGAGCGTCACGCAACGCGACGCCTTTCGACGCTGAGCACCGGCTCGACCGGGCCCATCACGACCGTTCACGGCTTCAGCGCGCCACGCAGCACGTCGCCTTCGACGATGAGCACCGGCTCGACGGGGCCCATCACGACCATTCACGGCTTCATCGGCATCAGCGCGGCACGCAGCACATCGCCTTCGACGATGAGCACCGGCTCGACCGGGCCCATCACGACCGTTCACGGCTTCAGCGGCATCAGCGCGCCACGCAGCACATCGCCTTCGACGATGAGCACCGGCTCGACGGGTCCCTTCACGAGGAAGCGCGCCTTCGGGTACCGCACCTCGAGGTAGTTCACGTAGACGCAGTTCACCCGCGCCTCGATGGCGCCGTGCACGACGCTGCAGTCGAGCTCACCCTGCCCTGCGCGCGTCACCTTCGCTGGGCTCCACTGCGACCGTTTCAGCTCGAGGTCGAGCAGCATCGCCGCCATCGCGCCTTCACCCACGCCCGCGTCGACCGTCGAAGCGTCGAGGAGCGCGACCAACGAAGCAGGCAGCGTCGTCGAACGTTCGAGCAGCGCCCGGTCGGTCCACAACGTCTCGGGCCCGAGCCGTTCACGTGCGAGCGCGCGCTGCTTGCCGACGAGGTGGTCGATGAGCAGCCGCGTCGAGACCGGCTCGAGCGTCCCGGCTGGCGGCGGTTCCTTCTTGCAGCCGGTCGACACGATGACGAACACCACGAGGAGCGCGCGGACCATGGCCGCTCCTTGCCTCATCTTCACGGCGCGGTGTCACCGAAGTCGCAGCTGTTGCGACTGCCGCGAACGCACCCGGGCGGCACGGTGATGAGGGGCGCGCCCGCCCACACCGAGTCGAGGAACCGGGAGATCTGCTGCCGCGCCGCGATGCCCGCCTGCGTGTTCTTCCCGCCGAAGCCGTGCCGCTCGACGAGGTCGGTGATGCCGTTCGGAATGCGGAACTGCGTCAGCGCCGTGCGGTTGCTCGACTCGGTGACGCGGTCGACGCCGACCACGGGCTCGAGCACCTCGCCCACCTGCACGGCACCGCTCGCCGTCGCCACCAGGTGCGTGCCGATGTTCGGAAGAATCGGGTCGCCCATGCTCTCCTGCAGCAAGAGCACGACGTCGGGTCGAATGCCCGTCGCGGCCCACGCCGCACCATCGACCGGGTCCCAGCTGCTCTGCGTCATCACCACGCTCAACGCGCGGTCGATGGCGCTCGGCGTCGTGGTGGCGAACAGCTCATCGAGTGTGGTGAACGGCGCCGACGTCGTCACGAAGTGCGTCCACCCCGCGCCGGGAACGTTCAACACGCCCGCGCGAAGGGACGGCTCGGTCAGCGTGTGCACGAAGCCCAGCGTGCCGCCGAGCGAGCCACCTGCGTACACGCGCTTCGACGGGTCAGACCGCACGCCCGCGGCCGGGTTCGGCTCAGTTCCCAGCGTCGCCTGCGCGAGCACGTCGCCGAGCGCTCCTTCCAACGACGTCTCGATGGCGCTGGCGTCGGCGAGTGATTGGAGCAGCCGGCCGGTGGAGCGCTCCGAGCCCGTGAAGCGGTGGTCGAGGCCCACGAGCGTCTCGAGCACCGTCGACTCGGTCCACCCCGCGTACTCGAGGTTCAGCTTCGCCGCGCCGGCCGCCACGATGTCGGCGTCGAAGGTGTCGTCGTTCACCGTGCCGCCGGTGCCGTGACCGAAGACGACGAGCGGGTACGGCCGCGTCGCCGGAGGCAGCACGATGCGAAACGGCGCCTGGTGCGTGCCGGTCGAGCTGGGAAGACCAGCCGCGTCGGTCGCGAGCTCTCCCGTGGGCGAGGTGAAGCGCGGGAGCCCGTCGATGACACCGCGCACCTCGAGCGCACCCCGCGCAGCCGGCGTCGCGCGGTCCACCGTCACCCGCAGCCCGCCACCCTTCGCCGCCGCGATGGAGGCCTCGCGCATCGCCTCGAACGGCGCCCGCACGCTCTGGGCCGAGCGCGTCGTGAAGTCCCACACGCGCAGCACGTGAGCAGGCTCGATGCCGACCTTCAGGAGCAGCGCCCGCGTCGGCGCGTGGTACGCGGCGAGCCGTTGCTCGTCGTCGGTGATGGCGCGCTCGAGGCCCAGCGACACCTTCACCGGCTTCGGCGCTTCGAAGCCCGGCACTTCGTCCAGCACGACGGCGACGTAGTCGGTCGAGTACGCCATGGGGCGCAGCGGGGAGCCGACGAGGAGTGAGGCAGAGGACTCCGTCGTCACGGCGAGGCGCAGCGGCACCTCGTCGCCGTAGCCTTCACCAGGCGTGGCGCGGAACAGTCGCATCGCCGTCGCTGGCCGGGCGTCAGTGCGCACGGTGATGGCGCCGGGGAAGCCCACCGCGAGCCCGCCGATGACCGAGAAGCCATCGAGCCGGTTGAGCGGCGCAGGCGAGTCGGGGTTCGGCAGCACGCGTCGCTGGACTTGCACGCGCAGCCCCGTCGGTGACGCGAGGTCCTTCACCGTGAAGGTGTTGTTCGGCCACGGGAGCAGACACTTCGTGCCGTCCTGCGCGTCGCACTCGGCGCTGAGTGGTGTGCGGTCTCCTGCCTGACGTTGCGGGAGCGCGGTTGGACCACAGGCACACAGCGACACCACCACCGAAAGACGAACGAGAGACGACATGGCGCTCCTCTGCGCTCGTGGGCCCGCGCGGTCGAGCCTGGCTCGCCAAACATCCAAAGCAATCGGGAGCGACTCACCAACCGCAGTTGGGGAGCGTGAGGTCGAGCGCGTCTGATCCCCGTCATTCGGCGAGTGTTGGGCGACAGCAAAACTGACCCCCTCGGCGCCTCGACCACGAGGCAACGATGGAGAAGTCAGATGTGGCACCCCGCGGTTCGGGGCAGACCGAGTCGGTGCGAATGAGCCGGGCCGTACGTACCGACCGAGATGGTGGGCCAACGTGGAGCGCTTTCCTGACTCCGGGCTCGGTGCAGTTCGGAGACGCACTGCAACGAGGTTCACCGTGATGGTCTTCCCGACTTCGGGACGCGCCTTGCTCGCTGCCCGTGGCTTCGTGGACGCGACGAGCGGGAATCGACCTCGTCGGCGGGTCGTGCCTGCACTGCCGTCCTGACGCCCGCACGCCGTCGGAGCAGTCACTGCTCTGCGCGTTCAGCGCTTCGAGCGTGCTCGCAACGGCCCCATCATGTTCCGCTCGAGGCTGTTGAGCTTCGTGTCGAGCTCGGCGCGTTTCGCAGGCGTGTCGGCGTCGTAGGCCTGCAACGCGTACTTATCGAGGAAGAGGTTCGCGTTCGGGTCTTCCGCGCCTGCCTTCGCGAGGGTGTTCAGCTCCTCACGAAGTCGTTTCACCCGCGCCTGCAGTTGCTCGGCCGTCGCCACGGGCTTGCGAGCCTGCTTGCCGGGCGCCGTCGGCTCCTCAGCCTCGGAGTCGACGATGGCGACGGGCTCGAGTGGCTTCAACTCCACTGGCTTCGACTCCGCCGGCTTCACGTCGACTGGCTTCACGTCGACCGGCTTCACCTCGATCGCTCGAATCGGCTCGGTGACGGTCGGCTCGACGCGCTGTGGCTCGCGCATCATCACCCAGAGCCCCACGCCAGCCACCACCAGCCCCACGCCGAGCGCGATGAAGGGCACCTTCGAGCGAGGCGGCGTCACAGGCTCGACGACGTCGGTCTTCGCGGGACCCGCGTATTCCGTCACCTTGCCTCGAACCACGGGCGTCTCGGTCGAGCTCGAGGTGCGGTCGATGGGGAGCGCGAGCGGCTGGTACGAGCCCGTTGGAGAGAGCTTCGAGACGATGCCCTTGAGCGCCGCGCGCACGTCCCCCATCGACGCCGGGCGGTCAGCCGCGTCCTTCGCCATCAGCTGGCGCACCAGCGCATCGAGCTCGCGAGGCACCGAAGGAACCACCGTCGCCACCGAGGGCACCGGCGCGCTCACGTGCGCCATCATCACGTCCATCGGCGTCAGCCCGACGTACGGCACCTCACCCGTCAGCATCTCGTAGGCCATCGAGCCGAACGCGTAGAGGTCGGTGCGCGCGCTCACGGGCATGGCGCGGGCCTGCTCAGGCGCCATGTAGTCGGGCGTTCCTGCCACCACGTGCTGGCTCGTCTGCGCGCTCGTGCCGTCGAGGCCCATCGCCTTCTTCGCCAGGCCGAAGTCGAGCAGCTTCAGGTAGTGCCCGCCGTCGGCCTCGCGGCAGATGAAGACGTTCGACGGCTTGAGGTCGCGGTGAATGACGCCCTTGGCGTGTGCGGCCGCGAGCGGAGAGGCGATGTCGACCAGCAGCGTCAGCACCTCGTGCAGCGGCAGCCGTGGGTTGCGCCGCAGGTAGGCGTCGAGCGGCTCGCCGTCGAGCAGCTCCATGACGATGTACGGGCGGCCATCATCGAGCTGCCCCAGGCCGAAGATGTCGACGATGTGCCGGTGCCCGATGGAGTTGACGGCCTCGGCCTCGGCGACGAGCCGCTTCACGTGGCCCGCGTCGGTCGCAGCGCCGGGCTTGAGCACCTTGATGGCGACCCGCTTCTTGATGAGCGGGTGAACGGCCCGGTACACGACGCCCATGCCACCTTCGCCGATGGGCTCGATGACTTCGTATTCGCCCAGGCGGGTGCCAACGAGCGGGTCACTCAGCTGAAAGGGAATCGTGTCGGGCATGCGGCTGCAGCGCACCAGCGTAGCCCGCCGCGAGTCACGCGGCCCCCTCGAAGATGCCGCGGTAGTGCTCGATGCGGTGGAGCAGTGACTTGAGGGCCTGCAGACTCACGGGCTTGGTGAGGCAGTCGTTCATGCCAGCGCGTTTGCACGCCTCGAGCTCGTCGGGCATCGCCGAGGCCGTCAGCGCCACGATGGGCGTCATCGACACGTCGCCGTCGAGGCCGCGAATGCGCTCGGTTGCCTGGAAGCCGTCCATCACCGGCATGTGACAGTCCATCAGCACGAGCAGGTAGTGGCCGCTCTGCACCTTCTCGAGCGCCACCTGGCCGTTGGCAGCCGTCTCGGTGCGGTAGCCCGCCTTCTCGACGAGGCTGCAGGCCACCTTCAGGTTGATGAGGTTGTCATCGACGACGAGCACCGGAAGCTGGGTGCGACGCTCGGGCACCATGGCCTCGATGGGCTGCTGGGCGAGCGCGAGCACGCCCGTCTCGAGGGGCACGTCGAAGGAGAAGCGGGAGCCCACCTGTGGCACCGACTCGACGGTGATGCCGCCGCCCATCAGCCGCACGAGGTTCTGCGAGAGCGCGAGGCCCAGGCCCGTGCCACCGAAGCGCCGCGTGGTGGAGCCATCGGCCTGCTCGAAAGGCGTGAACAGCTTCCCGAGGGCCAGCGCGGGAATGCCGATGCCCGTGTCGGCCACGACGAAACGAACGCGGCCGTGGCCCAGCGCCTCGACGGTGACGCGCACCTCTCCGCGCTCGGTGAACTTCACGGCGTTCGACACGAGGTTGGTGAGCACCTGCTTGAGCCGCAGCGCGTCTCCACGCATCACCCGCGGCACGCTTTCGTCGATGGTGACGGTGAAGCCCACGCCCTTGAGCCCCGCGGTCGAGCGGTGCAGCCCCGAGACCTCCTCCACCAGCACCGGCAGGTCGAAGTCGACGGGCTCGGTCTTCAGCTTGCCGGCTTCGATCTTCGAGAAGTCGAGGATGTCGTTGATGAGCGCGACCAGCGTGTGGCCGCTCTCGCGCACCAGCGCCAGCTTCTCCCGGGTCTCGACGTCGAGCGGGCCGGCGAGCAGCACCTCGGTGATGCCCAGCACGCCGTTCATCGGCGTTCGAATCTCGTGCGACATGGTGGCGAGGAAGGCCGACTTCGCGCGGTTGGCCGAGTCGAGCTGCGCCAGCGCCAGCGCCTGCTCACGTGAGAAACGAAGCCCGAAGACGAAGACGGTCGCCACCAGCGCCATCACGCGCGCGAGCGACAGCCACGGATCCAGCGCGAGCATCGGCCTCTCGCCACGGAGCACCATGAGGAGGAGCAGGGCGACGAGGCTCGTCACCACCCACAGGACCGCGTGGCGCGGCTTGAGAATGAGCGCACCGACGTAGGGCACCACCGAGACCCACGCGAGCACCGCCGGGTCGAGCGCCGTCTCGGTGATGACGGGCATGCTGAAGATGGCGAGGCACACCAGCATCGCCACCCACGCGATGGGCTCGTAGCTCGTCACCCACCGCAGCCCCACGACGCAGCCCGCGAGGCCGGCGGCGCCGACGAACGTGGCCAGCGCTTCGGCGGGCCGGGCCAGCAGGAAGTAGACGAGGCTGAAGGCAAAGGCGACGAGCGAGCCCAGCACGAGGCACTCGACGAGAAACCGCGCCCGCCAGACGACGTCCGCTGCGCGCAGCGCGGGGCTCAAGAGGCTCTCGGTCCAGCGACGCCAACGCACGGTGACCCCCGCGCTGGAGCGTAACGGCACCGTGGAGCGTCAGCCACGTGGTGGACACCGGTCGACGAGCGGCCCACATGAACCCACCAAAACGAAACGCCGCCCCCGTGAAGGAGCGGCGTTGGGGAACCACGAAGCTGCGCTCAGCTCAGGCGCTGGGCTTCTTGGAGAGGTCGGTGACGAACTGCTGCGCCAGCGCCTGGTGCTTCGCGTCGTCCATGCGCTCCGACAGGAGCTTCTCGGCGACCTGCAGCGACAGCTTCACGGCTTCGCCCTTGATGTCGGCGATGGCCTTGAGGCGCTCCTCGTCGATGGTGCGGCGGGCCTCGGCCTTCAGGTCGTCGGCCTCCTTGCGCGCCTTGCCCATCAGCTCCTCGCGGAACTTCTCGAGCTCAGCCTGGGTCTTGCGGACCTGATCAGCCGCCTCCTGGCGGGCCTGGGCGATGGCGGACTTCTGCTCGGCGAGCAGCTTCTCGGCCTCGGTGCGCTCGCGCTTGGCCGACTCGATGGCGTTGACGATGTTCTTCTCGCGGTCGTCGACGGACTTCAGCAGCGGGCCCCACGCCACCTTGCGCAGGATGAGGAGCACCACGATGAAGGTGATCCACGTCCAGATGATCAGGCCGGGCTTGACGTCGGTGAAGCTGCTGGCGAGCACGAGAGTGTTCATGGCTTTTGAGACTCGAAGTGATGCGGTGAAAGAAACGGTGCTGCGGGTGTTGCAACTCCGGAGCGCCAGTTCGACGCCCCGGAGGCCCTGCGAACTCGCTTACGACTTGAGCGCGAGGAGGATGCAGATGACGAGGGCGAAGAACGTCGCGCCTTCGATGAGACCGGCGGCGACGATCATCGCGCCACGGATGTCACCACCGGCGGACGGCTGGCGGGCGATGCCCTCCATGGCGGAGCCGGCGAGGCGGCCGATGCCGAGGCCTGCGCCGATGATGCAGAGGCCGGCGCCGATGCCAGCCGAGAGGAATGCGAGTGCGATGGACGTCATGGTGTGTTCCAACTTTCTTGTACGACTTCTTGGGCTCGCTTCTCGGGGGAGCCAGTCAACTGTCCCATCGGTACGACCTCCAGCACGGCAACATGCCGTGGGGTTTCGTGACGGACTTCGTCAGTGGTGCGCGTGGTCTTCACCTTCAGCATGGTGGTGGTGGCCCAACGCGACGCCCTGGCCGATGAACAGCGCGGTCAGGAGCGTGAAGATGTACGCCTGCAGGATCGCGACGAACAGCTCGAGCACGTAGAGGCCGGTCGCGAGCGGAATGCTGACGACGGCAGCGCCGATGTTCACCACGAAGATGAGCGAGAGGATGAAGAAGAGAACCATGTGGCCGGCGAGCATGTTCGCGAAGAGACGAACGAGCAGCGCGAAGGGCTTGGTGAAGAGGCCGAGGAACTCGACCAGGAACATGAGCGGCTTCATCCACACCGGCACGTCGCCGAAGAGGTGCGCGAAGTAGCCGACGAGGCCGGCCGACCTGATGCCCGCGAGCTGCGTCATGATGAAGGTGACGACCGACAGCGCGATGGTGACGCCGAGCACGCCCGTCGCCGTGAAGAACCCGGGGATGAGGCCCAGGTAGTTCGTGAACATGACGAAGAAGAAGACGGTCGCGAGGTAGGGCGTGTACTTCGGGCCCTGCTCCTTGCCGATGTTGGCGATGGCGATCTCGTCGCGCACGAAGAGCAGCAGGGTCTCGACGAGGTTGGCGAACAGGCCGCGGGGCACGCCGTTCTGGTCGCGCGAGCGGCCGAGGAAGAGCACCAGCGCGAGGAAGGCCATCGCGATCCACATGCTGAGCACGGCCTTCGTCGGCCGCAGGTCCCAGCAGCCGTTCATGAACTTGAAGATGCTGGCGAAGGCTTCCTGGCTCTTCTCGACGGGCTTGTGGCAGGCGCCCGGCTCGCGCTCGATGTAGAGGCCCTGGCCCGGCTCTTTGCCGAAGAGCTCGGAGATGTGCAGCGCCGGCAGGTGCACGAAGGGCAGCTCGAACTGGAACTCGGTGTCGTCGGCGACGTGGTGAAGAATGAACTCCGACGACTCGCTGGCCTTGTCCTTCGGCTCACCATGAGCGTCGCCGTGGCCACCTTCGTCGTGGCCTTCAGAGGCGTACGCGGGGAACGCGACCACCGACATCGCGACGACGAGCGTCCACAGCTGCTTCATGACCGTGCCTCCACTGCGCCCGCCTGCCGATTGGCCGCGAGCACGAACCGCATCTCGACGAACTGCTGCACCACGTAGCAGGCGAAGAACGCCAGCACGTACGCGATGGGCTCGAGGCCCTGGCGCTTCACCGCGAAGCCGCCGACGAGCACCGCGAAGAGCCGCACCAGCAACGTCACCACCTGAACCGAGAGGAGCTGCTTCACCCCAGCAGGTCCCGTGGGCAGCTCTGCCGACGAGCGCGCCTTCTGGAACAGGGCCACCAGGCCGAACACCGTCGAGACGATGGCGCCGATGAGGGCCGCGAGCTCGACCTCTCTCGACAGTCCGAGCGCAAAGACGACGCCGGTGGCGAACAGGCCGGCCACCAACACCATCATCGCGCTCGAGGACATCGACGGTTTCACTGTTTGTTCTCCAACAACTTCATGGCGCTTCGAATGAAGGCCACACAGCCCAGCGTGCTGCCCAGCAACCCGCCCACCACCACGCCGTAGCCCTTCGTCGAGCCCAGCCACCGGTCCACGCTCCACCCGGCCAACACGCCCACCAGCGCCGCGCCGACGAACTGCCACGTCGCGCTCAACCAGGGCGCCGCTGCACGGTACGCCCGCGCAACTGCCGACGCCTGATCTGCTGGTCCACTCAAACCGGTCGCGCGCCTACCAGAGGGCCCCCCATGCAGCAAAAGGAAACTGAGGCTCTTTCAAGGCCTTCGAGAAGCACGGCTCATCGAAGCGGCGGGTGAGACCACGGCGGCGTCGAACTGAAGGACCGATCAGGCGGCCGAGGCGCGAACGGCCAGCGAGACCTTCGTCAGCACGCGGGTGAGGTCGTCGAGGCGCACGGGCTTGGCGAGGAAGTCGTCACAGCCGGCCTCCTTCGCGCGCACACGGTCTTCAGGCATGGCGTTGGCCGTCATCGCGACGATGCGCAGCGAGCTGCCGAACCTGGCGCGCAGCTGCTTCGTCGCCTCGATGCCGTCGAGCTCGGGCATCTGAATGTCCATCAACACGACGTCGTAGGTCACGGTGCTGGCCAGCTCGACGGCCTCGAGGCCGTTGTGGGCGATGTCGGCCTTCACCCCGAGGTGCTCCATGAGGCGCAGGGCGACCTTCTCGTTGATGGGGTTGTCTTCGGCGAGCAGCACCCGAAGCGACACGAGCGCGCCAGCGGCGGGAAGCACCGGCAGGTTCCCGCTCGACACGGTTCGGCTGGTGGCCACCTTCGCGGGGAGCACGACCGTGAAGCAGCTGCCCTTGCCTTCGGCGCTGTCGACGGTGATGGCGCCGCCCTGCGCGTCGACGAGCCGGTGCACGATGGTGAGGCCCAGGCCCGTGCCGCCGAAGCGCCGCGTGGTGCTCGCGTCGGCCTGCACGAAGGGCTGAAAGATTCGGCCGACCTGCTCCTTCGAGATGCCGATGCCCGTGTCGCGCACCTCGAGGCGCAGGCGGTCGTCGGTCCACGAGACCCGCACCACGACCTCGCCCTCGGACGTGAACTTGATGGCGTTGCCGACGAGGTTCACCAGCACCTGGCGAAGCCGCGTGGGGTCGAGCAGCAGGTGACCGGGAACGCCAGGGTCGACCTCGCAGCGCAGCCCGACGCCTCGAATGCCCGCGCGCGCCAGCAGCAGCTTTCGCACGTCTTCCGCCACCGAGGCCGCCGAGGTGGGCAGCGCCTCGAAGGTCATGCCGCCGCTCTCGATCTTGGACAGGTCGAGAATGTCGTCGAGCAGCGCGAGCAACGCGTCCGAGGAGCCTCGAATGGTCTCGAGGGCCTCACGCTGGGCGTCGGTGATGCGGTCGGTGAGCAGCAGGTCGGTCAGGCCCACGACGGCGTTCATCGGCGTGCGCAGCTCGTGGCTGACGTTGGCGAGGAAGCTGGACTTGAGGCGGGAGGCGTCGAGCGCGCGCTCCATCGAGGCGTGCAGCTCGTGCTCCATCTGCATGCGGCGTTCGATCTCATGCGACAGCTGCGTGTTGGCCTTCGCCGTGACGAGGGCCTGGGTCTGCGCCTGGCCGAGCGCGCGGCGCAGCTGCCGATGCACCACGAGCGAACCTGCGCCGGTGAGAATGAAGGCCCCGACTGGCGCCAGCAGGCCATCGTAGGGCGTGCGCACGGGCTGCGCCTGCAGCAGCCCGCTGGTCTCGGCCCAGGCCAGCACGACGCCCATCACGGTGCCGAGCGGAATGACGACGAACAGACCGCGAACACCGAACAGCAGCGCGGCCGCCTGCACCACGAGGACGAGGCCGTAGTACGCCTGCCCCGAGGTGCCGCGGTCGATGAACGCTCCCAGAAAGAAGAACGACGTCACCAGCATCAGGTAGGCGGCCCCCACGCGTCGCACCGGCCAGAACCGCAGCGCCCCGAGCGTCAGCAGCTGAAACACCATGGGCAGCAAGACGATGGGCAGGTACTTCCACTCGCCCGTGCGCACGAGCCCGATGACGCTGGTGACGACCGAGGTGCCCAGACTCCACCAGACGAGCGTGCGCAAGAGCACTCGACCGTCTTCTTCGGTCATGCCCTGCGTATCTCGTCCGAAGAGTGACATCAGCCTCGACACCTTCGCCGGTCAGAAAATGGAGTGGACCACTTCAAGCGTGACGCCCGTCCTTCCGAATTTCACGCCGAAATCTCTCCCGCGCGGTCTGCCTAGCCCAGCATGCTGAAACGGGTGGCGTTGAGGCATCCCACGAAGAGCGCGCCCATGGCGAACTTCTCCCAGCGCCAGGCATCGGGCTCACCGGCGCGAAGAACCGCGCGAAAGCCGGCGATGAGGGTCCCTCCGAGCAGGGGTGCGACGAGCAGCCACACCAGCTGGAGCGTGCGCGCCTGGATGAAGTGGTTGGGGAAGACGAAGGTGCTCGCGAAGCCCAGACCAACGCCTGCAATCGCCAGCGCGAAGGCGCGAAGCCCGGGAGTGCGGGTCGACGTCGTCAGGCCCGAGTCGAAGAGCCCGACCACCGCCGCGAACAGCACCTCGAGCAAGAGCTCGAGCAGGAACTCGACGATCAGCTCCATGACGTGCCCTTCTCGGAAGTGGCGAGCTGCTCGATGGCGCGGCCGGGGAGCGAGACCGCGTCGGCGCCGAGGAGGGCCGACTGCAGCACCTGCTCGGGGTCGCGCAGGCCGACCACCAGCACCTGCGTCTTCGCGCCGAAGGTGCGGAAGATGGAGACGGTGTCACGAAGCGCGCCGAGGCCGTCGAGCGACACCCAGGTGGCGCCGGCCTTCATGCAGAGCAGCGCCTGGGTGGCCGTGGAGCAGCGGGTGACGTTGGTGCGACGGCCCTCGCTGGCGAGCGCCTTGACGGCTTCGAGCCCCTCGACACCCATGGGAATCGTGGCGACCACGTTGGTGTGAAGCGTCGCGAGCCGCCGGGCCTCGGCGATGAGGTCGACAGCCGTGGTCGAGCGGCACTCCACCGAGACGGGCACGTCGGCGATGGCGCAGAGTTCGAGCACGGTGGCCTCGGCCGGCCGGCCGGCTGAAACGCCATCGACGCAGCCCATGGCCGCAGCCGCGCGGAGCTCCTTCACCTCCGCAGTGTCGACGAAGAACTTCATGCGGGGCCTCGGGGCGCGGCTGCGAGAATGGGCAGCGTCGTAGCCACCACCGCCATGCACGTCACGTGGCATCGACGACAAATGGTGTACACGCCGGCGAATGCTCGTCTGCGGCCTCGACTTCGGCACCAGCAACACGGCGGTGGCGCTGCCTTCTGGAGAGGTGCTGTCGCTCGATGAGAAAGCAGCGCAGCCACGGCTCTTCCGCTCGGTGCTCTTCTTCCCGGACGACTCGCGCGAGACGCTCGCGGGCCACGAGGCCATCGAGCGCTACCAGGAGGACAACGCGGGCCGCTTCATTCAGTCGATGAAGACCTGGCTTCCCGCGACGACGTTCACCCGCACGCAACTGCGCAGCCGAACGCTGTCGCTCGAAGAGCTCATCGCCGTGTTCCTGCGGCGCGTACGAACGTTGGCGTCGTCGGCGGCTGGAGAAGAGGTCTCCTCGGTCGTCCTCGGCCGGCCCGCGCGCTTCTCGACCGAAGCGAAGACCGACGCGTTCGCCGAAGCGCGGCTCCGCCAGGCCGCCACCATCGCCGGCTTCACCGACGTGCGCTTCGTCATCGAGCCCATCGCCGCGGCGCTCGCGTATGAGTCGACGCTCGAGCGTGACGAGGTGGTCCTGGTGGCTGACTTCGGCGCCGGCACGTCGGACCTCACCGTGATGCACCTGGGCCCCTCACGACGTGGGCGCGCCGACCGCAAAGGCGACGTGGTGGCGTCTTCTGGCGTGTACGTCGGCGGAGACCGCTTCGACTCCGCCATCATGAAGTCGGCGCTGCTCAAGTACTTCGGCCAGGGCTCGACCTACACCGTTGGCCACAGCACGCAGCGGCTGCCGATGCCCTCGTACATCTCGAGCCGGCTGCTCTCGTGGAACGAGATGTCGCTCATTCGCGAGAAGACGACGCGCGAGCTCATCGACCTGATGCTCGAGTCGAGCGACCGGCTGCCGGCCATCGAGGCGCTCAACGACCTGGTGATGGAGAACCTCGGCTTTCGGCTCTACCGCGCCATCGAGCGCGCGAAGGTCGAGCTGTCGACGAAGAAAGAGGCGCGCATCGACTTCGAAGAGGCGCGCATCACCATTCACGAGACCATCACGCTCGAGGCGTTCGAGGCGGCGACGACGCACCTCATCGACGAGCTCGAGGTGTGCACCGATGAAGTGCTCGCGCGGCTCCCGAAGGAGCTGCAAATCGACTCCGTGTTCCTCACCGGAGGGTCGTCGCAGGTGCCCTCGGTGCAAAGGCTGTTCGCGCGGAAGTTCGGGAAAGAGAAGCTGCGCACCGCCGACGCGTTCACCAGCGTGGTGGAAGGGCTCGGCCGCGCGGCGGCGTCGACGTTCTCGGAGTGACGCTCACGGGCACTGGTAGCCGCCATCAACCGCGGTCGCGCCACCAGGCTGACAGCATTCGCTCGCCTGCCGGCGAACACCACCATCAGCGGCGCAGGTCTCGACGTCGAACGCGACGAACAGGTTCAAGCTGACCGCGGTCGCCGGCATCGAAGCGATGCTGAGGCTCCCAGGCTGGTACCGACTGGCGATGAGCGATGGCATCTGGCTGGCCCGACTCTGCTGGGTCTGCAGCATGAACGTCGCGTTCGTGCTGGCGCAGGTGGTGGTGCCGGTTGGCAGCGTGCTGAGGTTGAACTGCAGCGGAGCCATGAGGACGGCAGGCAACGAGTCTCTGAGCCCGACGAGGCGTGGCGGCAGGAGCGGCGTACAGGCGTCGAGCACCAGCTGCGTGCGAGACGGTGCCTCCATCTTTGCGGCGAAGGTCAGCGTGCTCGCCGTGGAGGCGCCTGAGGCCGACGCCCGCAGTTCCCAATCACCGGCGACCGCGCCGGCCCCCATGGTCGCGACCATGAAGCTGCGCTGTCCGGGCACCGTCACCGACGTGGCGGGCCCCTGACAGTTCGTCGTCGCAAAGAAGGAGCCCGGCGCCGGCGTCAGCTCAGGGTGATGCAGGCTGTCGAGCACCACTGGAGAAGACGTCGGCACGCCGTCGCAGGTCACCTGCACGTCGAACGGAAGACACTCGGTGGCCGAGAAGACCGAAGCATCTGGCGTCGACAACGTCACCACGCAGCTGCCTCCGGCACTTCCGCCCGCAGAACCGCCAGCGGTTCCAGCGCCGCCCGAAGTTCCACCCGCGCTCGCAGCTCCACCGGCGCTCGCAGCTCCACCGGCGCTCGCAGCTCCACCCGCGCTCGCAGCTCCGCCGGCGCTCGCAGCCCCACCCGCGCTCGCAGTTCCACCCGCGCTCGCAGCTCCGCCAGCGGATCCACCTGCGCCCGCGTCGCCACAGAGGCCCGCGGAGCAACGCTCGCGATACGCGGCGTCGAAGTCGCACGCGAAGTGACCGACGATGAAGACGACTCCGACGAGGCGCCGCATCACCAACTCCCCACGAGCGCGAAACCAGACCCGCCGGGCGAAAGCCACGCGGTCGCCGCCACTGGCGGGCTTCCAAGCGCGAGCCACAACGCGCCGGCGATGACTGCAGCGCCACCGGCTCCGAGGAGCGAGAGCCCGAACAGCTGCTTGAGCTTGCCCCCGTCTCGCAGCGTGGCCGGCGCCTCGACCGTCGCGCTGTGATCAGCGAGCCGATTGAAGTCCGCCACCGCGAAGCCCTGCAGGACAGCACCCGCGATGGCGAGGGCTCCACCGACGCCCATCACCACCCACGGGCCGACCGATGGCGAGGGCGGCGGAGCGGGCACGACCGGAGTCGACACCACGACCGGCTTCTCGGGCCCGGGCGGCTTCGGGGGACGGAGGATTGCCGACACGGCTGCAACCGCTTCGAGGGCCACCGCGTCCAACTCGGCGAGCATCGCCTCTTCACCCTTCACGCGCCGAAGCGTCGAGTACAGCGGATTGCCGCCCGGCGAGAGCACCTTGATGGTCAGCTGCAGCACGCGGCCGACCTGCGCGACCTCTCCCATCACGATGCCTTCGGAGCCAAGCGCTCCGGCCAGCTCGGCGAGACAGCTCGTCGAGTCGTCGGCGCAGCCGAGCAGCTGGCGTTGCCGCTCGATGCCCAGCACCGTCCCCACGTCACGAGGTGTCGTCACCCGCACCTTGCCGCTCTGCGAGAGCCGCAAGGCAAACGTCTCTTCGTACGAGGCAACCAGCGGCTTGGCGACCTTCACCGAGGTGAAGCCGACTGACGCGAGCTGAATGGGAGCAGCGACCAGCACGAGCGAAAGCAGAGACGACGTCACGGGAGCGCCACCCTAACTCCACTCGCGACGTTCGCGTGTGTTTGCCGGAGCCCGAGGGTCTGTCGTCAGAAGGTGGAGATGACGCGGCCAATCGTCGGCACCCGCATCGGGTTCACGTTCGAAGGGCACTTCACGATGCCGTACGGGTTGTGCACCACGACGACGCCACGCGAGCTGATGGCCACCGATGGAGCGCTCGGCCACCACGACGCCGATTGCGAGGTGCCCATGCACGACGTGCCGGTATCGGGCGGCAGCGCGAGGTTCATGGCCGTCGCGTCGTCGACGACGCCGCCCGCTCCCCACGACGAGGGGAGCTGGCAGTTCATGTCGCAGCCGCGCAGGTTGAGCTCGAACTGCGAGACGCTCGCCAGCGCGACGCCTTCACCCGAGGCCTGCAGGAAGGCGCCTTCGGTTCCTTCGTCGAGCACACCGACCGAGAAGGTCGACCAGGTGTTGAGGTCCATGCAGCCCGCGCCAGCGCACGAGGCGACCTGCAGCTTGCGGTTGTCGGCCATCGACACGGTGATGACGCCCTGATTCCACGCCATGAACACGCGCCCGCTCGCAGTGGCGGTGAGGCTCGCGGCGTAGTCGTTCGAGTTGTGCAGGAAGCCGAGCGCCGAGATCGCCCAGCTCGTCGGCACCGTGCAGTTCGAGGCGCAGCGCGCGTACTTCAGCAGCTTCTCGTTCGCGACCGAGCTGCCCTGGCGCAACAGCACGTGCGTGACACCGGTTGCGTCGACGACGGCGTGCAGCGGGTTGCCGTTGAGCGACACGTTCGCCGACCAGTTCGAGAGCGTGGTGCAGCCCGAGGTGCACGCGAAGTAGACGCCCGGGTCCGAGGTGAAGAACGAGACGCGGCCGCTCGGCTCGACCATGAAGGGGCGCTCGGTGAGCACGGCGCTGCGCCCGGTGGACAGCGACGAGACATCGAGGAACGTCCAGCTCGCGGCGTTGCTGCAGCCGCTGGCGCAAGTCGCGTACACGAGGGCGTTGGCCGTCTGACCGGATGACGTGACGCCGCTGAGCAACAGATGCACGCGGCCCGTGGAGTCGACACCGATGCCGTACGGACCAACGGTGATGAGGCCGAGCTGCACGTTGGTGCGCAGCAGCACGGGGCTCCACGACGCTGGGTCTCCGCAGCGCGTGTCGCAGTGCGCGTAGTACGCACGCTCAGCCGCGCCATCGAGGAAGGTGAGGTGCATCGAGCCGTCGGGACCTGCGGCGACGTACTGGTTGTAGAAGCCGACACGAACGAAGGTGCCGACGCCGCCGGTGACCACCGTGCCGCCACCGGTTCCCGAGCCAGCCGTTCCACCGCCGACCGCAGAGCCACCCGCCGACACCGTTCCGCCGGCCGTCGCCGCTCCGCCGGCCGTGGAGCTGCCACCTGCAGTCGCGCTCCCGCCAGCACTCGTGCTGCCGCCGCCGACGCCCGACGAACCGCCACCGACTCCCGAGAAGCCGCCGCCGACGCT
The DNA here is from genome assembly GCA_943370055.1 of Archangium gephyra. GTDB lineage: Bacteria > Myxococcota > Myxococcia > Myxococcales > Myxococcaceae > Xiheimicrobium > Xiheimicrobium gephyra_A. Next base: position 3,771 of record CALRPN020000082.1, on the reverse strand, counting down.
CGCGGTTCCACCTCCCGTGCCCGACGGGTTCGGTGGAGGAGAACAACTGAAAGCCAGCGCGACCGAGACGACGGCGAGAACTCGCATGAAACTCCTCGAGGTGAGCAGCGACTCTCTCACGGATGCCGACGCTCGATGACCTTCCCTGCCTTGATGACGGTGCGAATGCGCCCCAGCGCCTCGAGCCCCGCGAGCGGATTGCCATCGAGCAGCAACAGGTCGGCGCGCACGCCTTCGCGAACCTGGCCGATGTCGCGACCGAACACGCGGCCGGCCTCCGACGTCGCGGCGCGCAGCACGTCGAGCAACGGCACTCCGGCTTCGACCATCAGGCGCAGCTCTTCGTGAAACGCCGCGCCCGTCATGCAGCCGATGCTGCCTGCGTCGTCGGCGCCCACCAGCAACGGCACCTTCGCATCCCACAGGCGCTTCACCGCCAGCACGCGGTCGGCCTTGTCGCGCTGCAGCTTCTCGAGAAAGCGCATGAGGCCATCGGGCAGCGTGCGGCGCTTCGTCTCTTCGGGGGCGAAGTACTGCAGAAACTCCGCGGGGTAGATTTCACGCTCGAGCGCGGTCGGCGCGTATCGATGCTGCGCGAGCTGCTCGGCGCGGTCCCACACGATGAGCGTGGGAATGACGACGGTGCCCAGTGACTTGAGCTCGGCGGCCTGCGCTTCGCTCAACGGGCCCAGGTGAATGCCGTGCACCAGCACCGAGACGCCGCTTCGGGCTGCGAGCAACGCGTGCTCTGCGGTGTCGACGTGCGCGACGACTGTCACCCCGCGCGCCTTCGCGGCCTTCACCACGGCCTGCAGCAGCTCGGCCGAGTACACCGGCGCGTCGAGCGGCACCTGCGCGACGGCGACCTTGATGAAGGTGGCGCCTGCTCCGAGGTTGGCGTCGACGGCCTGCGCGGCCTCTTCGGGCGTCGAGACCTGATGCGCGAACTTGCCCTCGGCGAGCGCCGACACGGGCCAGGGGAACAACTCGCGCACCATGCTCGCGGGGTAGCCACCACGCGGCGTGATGAGAATGCCAGCGTACGTGAAGTCGGGACCGAGCCAGGTGCCCGCCTTGCTGCGCGCCGCGAGCGCAGAGAGCGCTTCGCGTTCGCCACCGACATCCATCGCGGTCGTCACGCCCGAGTACAGCAGCGCCGCGCCGTTGTGGTCTTCATCAGGCCAGGTCACGTGCCACGGCGGAGCGGGACTGCCGGTGAGGTGCACGTGCGCGTCGACGAGGCCGGGCATCAGCGTCTTGCCGGAGCCGTCGATGACGAGGCAGTCGGCGCAGGTCGTCTCGCCGTGCGGCCGAACGTGCGTGATGCGGTCGAGGCGCGTGACGACGTCCAGGTGCTCGGCGAGCGTTCCCGAGACGCCGTCGAAGACCGAGACGTCGGAGATGAGAATCGCGGGCGCGTCGGTCTTCGCGCGCTCGACGAGGGTGGGCCAGGTGTGCCGCGCGAGGCAGCCCGACGAGAGAACCGACACAAGCAGGAGAAGACGCATCAGCGCCTCCTACTTCGCGATGAGCTTTCGCGTCTGAACGCCTTCTGATTTTCCCAGTTCGACTCCGCCGTCGCGAGCCAACGTCGCCGCGGCATGGGTCCTCAGTCATCAACGGAGCCGCCGCTCCTCACGCTCGCTTTGGGCTTCGTCTCACGCGGCGCGGGAAGGCAGCCCGTCGTCGCTCGTTGGCAGACTGCCCATCGGCGGCACCTGCGGCCACGACGCGAACGTCTTCCCCACGAGCGGCGCCACGTGATGACCGACGATGTTGGCGCTCTCCATGATGGTGAGCAGGCCTGAGCCAGGGTGCGTTCCACCACCCACCCAGTACAGCCCCTTCACGTGCGGCGACTTCACCTTCGGGCGCAGCGGCCCGAGCTGCAGCCAGGTGTGCGAGAGGTTGAAGACGGCTCCGCGGAAGACGTTGAACTCGTCACGCCACGTCTCGGCCGTGAACGCGCGCTGGGTGACGATGTGCTTCGCCACGTCCTTCATGCCGACCTTCTCGAGCCACTGCGGGACCTTCTTCGTCAGCTCGGCTTCGACGCGCTTCCAGTCGTGGGGGCCGCCGGTGTTCGGCGTGGGCACCAGCACGTACGCGACGGAGTGGCCCTTCGGCGCGCCCGTCGGGTCGGTCACGGTCGGGTTCACCACGTAGAAGGGAGGGTCCTCCAGGTCGGGCGAACGGTCCTCCAACGCGGCGCGGTCGGTGCGGCGGGCGGCGTTCGAGAGATAGATGAGGTGGTGCGGCAGCTCTCGGTAGACGGTGTCGAGCCCGAGGTAGAGCATGAAGGTGGAGCAGCTGTACTTCGCCTTCGCCAGACCCGCGTTCGACAGCCGCGTGCCCTCGCGCCACTTCTCGGGAATGAGCCGCTGCGCCGCGTACGGCAGGTCGGCGTTCACCACCACGAGGTCGGCCTTCAGCACTTCACCCGACGCGAGCCGAACGCCCTTCGCTTCGCCGTTCTCGACGAGCACCTCGTCGACGGGAGCCGACATGCGGAAGGTGGCTCCGAGGTCTTGCGCGCACTTCATCATGCCGGCCGCGAGCGCGCGGAAGCCGCCCATCACGTGCCAGACCCCGAAGGCGAGCTCGAGGAACGGAATCACGCCGAACACGCTCGAGCAGGTCGTCGGGTGCAGGCCGAGGTACTTCGACGGGTAGCTGAACGCGTACGAGACGCGGTCGTCGTGAAAGTGCTCGTCGAGGTGCGCGTAGAGCGTCTGCCACGGCTTGAACTTGAGCGTCGGGAGCAGCCGCAGCGGGTTGTAGTAGCCGACGTCGTCAGCCGGGTGCGCCATGAACTTCTCGTAGGCGATGAGGTACTTCGCCTTCGAGAGCTCGAACCACTTCTCGTACGCGGGCACGAGCGAGGGGTTCAGGCGCGCGAGCTCGGCCTTCATCTTCTGCTGGTCCCAGTGCGTGTCGAGGCGCGAGCCGTCCCAGAAGTGCAGGCGCGTGTTCTCGGGCAGGCGAACGAGCTGCACGTAGTCTTCGATGCGTCGGCCCGCGCGGCGGAAGATGCCTTCGAGCACCTGCGGCAGCTGCATGATGCTGGGGCCCGTGTCGACGGAGTACTCGCCCATGGTGATGCCGCGCATGCGGCCACCGGGAATCGCCTCTTTCTCGACGACGGTGACGTCGAGCCCGAGGCCCGCGAGGTTGATGGCCGCCGAGAGTCCACCCGGCCCGGCTCCGACGATGAGCGCTTTCATGGAGCCCTCTGGTAGCGGGGGCACCGCCACGAATCACGAATTTCGCGAGGTTCGAGTCCCTCGGAACATCCGAAGGCATGTGTTTGTTCGCGGCATTCCAATCACTTGCACTCCGCAGTGACGCTGCGAGTGAAGCGGCCATGAGTCGCCTCATCATCGGGTTCGTCGTCGCCTGTTTCGTTGCAGCGTGTGGTCCGCAGCCAGAAGCGCCGGCGTGTGGACCTGAGACGTGCAGTGGATGCTGCGTTGGCGGTCGTTGCGAATCGGGCGTGCTGAGTTCTGCGTGCGGGGCATCGGGGCGAAGTTGTGAGGTCTGCGCGCCGACGCTCGTGTGTCAGCTGGGTTCGTGTTCAGCGCCAGTGTCGGCTGGCGGAGGAGCGGCCGGCGGAGGCTCCGCATCGGCGGGCGGCTCCGCATCGGCAGGCGGCTCCGCGTCAGCAGGCGGCTCCGCGTCAGCAGGCGGCTCCGCGTCAGCAGGCGGCTCCGCGTCAGCAGGCGGCTCCGCCTCCGCCGGCGGCTCCGCGTCCGCAGGCGGCTCCGCGTCCGC
>CALRPN020000081.1:0-37096 GCA_943370055.1 Archangium gephyra | reverse complement strand
TCGCGGACGGCGCGCAGGTTGCCCATCGAGATCGGCTGACCGCCGGCCATGTTCACGGTGGCGGCGATGGAGACGTAGGGGATCTTCTTCGCTCCGACTTTGGCGATGACGGCTTCGAGCTTGCCGAGGTCGACGTTGCCCTTGAACGGGTGGAGCGAGGTCGGGTCGTGCGCCTCGTCGATGATGATGTCGACGAAGGAGCCGCCGGCGCGCTCCTGATGGGCGCGGGTGGTGGTGAAGTACATGTTCCCGGGGACGACATCGCCGGGCTTGATGAGAATCGTCGAGAGCAGGTGCTCGGCGCCGCGGCCCTGGTGGGTCGGCACGAGGTGTTTGTAGCCGTAGTACTTCTGCACCGCGGCCTCGAGGTTGAAGAAGTTGCGGCTGCCCGCGTACGCCTCGTCGCCGAGCATCATGCCGGCCCACTGCGAGTCGCTCATCGCGCTCGTGCCGGAGTCGGTCAGCAGGTCGATGTAGACGTCATCGGAGCGCAGCAGGAAGGTGTTGAAGCCCGCTTCGACGAGCGCCTTCTCGCGCTCCGGTCGCGTCGTCATGCGGAGCGGTTCGACCATCTTGATCTTGAACGGTTCGGCCCAGGAACGCTTTGGCATCGGGTGCTTCCTCCAGGGAGCGGGACTTCGCCCAGTTGGAAGGGAAGGGCGCTGATGTTGGTCAAGCCTATGGGAGCATGCGGCCGCAGTGACCAAGCCAGGGATGATGGCGAGGTCTCAGAGTCCAGGCGGTCAAGTCAGGTGCTTCCAGTCGTTGCGTCGGTTGGCGAGTTCCGGTACGGATCGCCAAGTCGTTTGCGGTGGTAGCTCAGTTGGTAGAGCACGAGCTTCCCAAGCTCGGGGTCGAGGGTTCGAATCCCTTCCGCCGCTCATCAGAAGCCCCGTGGTCTCTCGAGCACTCGTGAGACTTCGGGGCTTCGCTGATCCAACTCCGTGGTTTGGCCCTGCAAGGCAAGGCCTGTGGAATCGCGATCCTTCTTGGGAAGGCGTGTCGAGCGCCCGATGCTCTTCGAATGCGTCTGGTCCTGCTGGTGCTGGTGCTCTCTGGCTGCAGCCTGATGGACCCCACGCGGGAGTCCGACCGCGAGCACGCGCAGATTCTCACCGCCCTCGAGCCTTTCAGATCCTGGCCGGACGACGCAGCGCTGGCGGCCTCCGTTCACCCCGACGCAGGGATCTCGTCGAAGCCGCTCGGCTTCTACCGGATCGTCACCATCACCAGCCCTGGTCGCGAAGCGAGCGCGTTCCTCGCTGCGGAGCTCCTCGACAGCCGCGGTGCGGGCAGGGTGCCCGTCGTTCGACCGGGGCCAGCGTCGTTCAGCGTCGACGTTGCCGTGATCCCGTTTCCGAAGTCGGCGGCTGCCACTGGTCCGAGGGTACCGGTCTTCGACGAGTCAGCCATCTGCTTCCAGGCCTGCCAGCAACGAAGGGCTTTCATTGTCGAAGTGGCGAGACGAACCGCGGAGCGGGAGGCCGAGGTCGGCGCCGTGAAGGACCTCCCGGCTGACAAGAAGCTCCTCTCCGAGCTGCTCCAGATTCAAGAGAAGTTCGGCCGCCAACACCACGCGTTCTTCCATCTCGTCGCCGCGGGGCCGTGGGCTCGCGAGGTGGAAGAGGCCTGGACCAGCGGGCCCGAGCTCATGTTGCGCATGAAGCCCGGGTTCGACCCGGCCGCCTGCAATGCCGTGTTGCCGAGCGTCGCGAGCTGCACCTGGAACGCTGAGAAGCGCGTCGTCGTCCTCGGCCCTGTGAAGTGACCTCTCGCGGAGAATCGCTCAGCGCGTTCTCACTCGGTTGGTCGAACGGGCACGCTCACTCGCCGACGCCGCAAGGCCAGCGCCAACGCGCCGAACAACCAGGCGCTCTCGCCAGCCACTGGACCTGAGCAACCACATCCACTGGTCGAGGGCTCGTTGCTCGCGCCGCCTGCGGAGCCGCTCGAGCCACCACTCGCGCCGCCTGCCGAGCCACCACTCGCGCCGCCTGCGAAGCCGCCACTCGCGCCGCCTGCGAAGCCGCCACTCGCGCCACCTCCCGAGCCACCTCCACTCGCGCCGCCTGCGAAGCCACCGCTGGAGCCGCCTGCGAAGCCACCGCTCGCGCCGCCTGCGAAGCCACCACCGGCGGAACCACCGCTCGCGCCACCTGCGGAACCACCACCTGCCTGGCCGCCACTCGTTCCGCCACCGCTCGCGCCGCCTGCGGAGCCACCACCGGCGGAACCACCGCTCGCGCCACCTGCCGAACCACCACCCGCGCCGCCTGCGGAACCACCGGCGGCGCCACCACCAGCGCCCGCATCGGGCGGCTCAGGCTGAACGGGGATGAAGCTCAGATACGCCTCCGCCCCCGGGAGCGGCGGCTCGTCGACGCGCACCCACGTCGCCAGCACGCCGTCGGTCCCGAGCGGCGCGACCGTCAACCCATGCTCGAACGCAGGCGAGTCAGCGACGATGCCTCCGAACGGGTCTGCCTGCGGCCGTCCCTCGCGATCCAACAGCACGTACTGCAGGTCGGCCTGGGCGAATTGCTCCTCTGCGTACTCCCAGCCCACCAGGTACCTTCCATTCACGAACGTCGCGGCCGGCGCGCGATGCCAGCCCGCGCGGGAGCTCACCGGAAAGGGGCCCGGCCCGGCACCACCGTCTGCGGCGACGAAGCGACCGATGATGGCGCGCCCACCGTCGGCCGGCTCCTCCCACGTCACCAGGTACCGCACGCCATCCGACGCCACCGCGGGCTTGCGGAGCCCATGGAGTCCCATCGGATCCGAGAGCACGGCCGTGACTCCAAGGCCACCATCTGCACGCATCAGCACGCTGACGATCGCGCCACCATCGAGCGCGTGAAACACACCCAGCGCGTCGCGCTGCCGCGTACCGACGGCGACTGGGCCGAAGGAGGGGATCATGGCAGTCGCCCCGGCCCCGCTGGGCAGCAGCTCGCGTTGCAGCATCGTCGCCAGCCGGCCAAAGCGGATCGCCGAGTCTCCAGAGCTCGCCACGTCGTTGGTTGCGTACGCATTGCTGCTGTTGCCGCCCCACTCAGTCAACGCGGTGCTCACGAAGACCCGCGTGCTTCCGAGCGAAGAGGCCGAGGTGTACGCGGCCGAGACGACGAAGCCTCCGTCGATGGCTGCGATCAGCGGGCGTTCGCTCTTCGCGGAACTCTGCACGGCGATCGACGCCTGGAGCCCGCCGTCGAAGTCGACCAGCGCCACCCTGATGGGCGCCACGAAACGCTCCTGCTGCTCGGTGTACCCAGCCATGCAGGTCGTCGCGCCACACGCGACCCCGGGCGCCGCTTCCGCGACGGTGTGCGAAAGGCGCCTTTGTCCCGAGCCCACGCGCGTGGCCAGGCTGTATCGCTCCAGGGTCGCCCAATACGGGTCGGCGCCGACGTAGTGCGATGCAACCACTGCCAGCTGACCAGGCGCGGTGGCGATGTGGTGAGGGCCGCTCACATTCGTGACCGCGGCCGCGATGCGGAAGGGCGCGCTCGCCCCGCTGGGCGCCAGATCCCTCGCGAAGGCCTCGGTGGAGGACTGCCACGACACCAGCCAGCGGCTCTCCGCCCACGCGAGGTCGACCTCGATGGCCGCGAGGTTCGTCGAGGTCGTGGTGGCGAGGACACTTCCAGTCGGCGGCGATGCGACGAGAGACGGGCCCAGCACGAGCACTCCGTTGATCGAAATCGGGGTGGAGGTCGTGCCGACCTGTCGGGGGTACGCAACGAGCACGCCTGCATCGGGGCTGGCGACGCTCACATGGCCCGCGGTGACTCCGGTGGCCTGCACGGTCCACCGGAAGCCTCCGTCAGCGCCGACGATCAGCCCACCGTCTGCATCGACAGAGGCGCCATGCAGCCCTCCCAGCCCGTCAGCGAACGTGACCAGCACGCGCTGCCCGTCCCACACGGCGTGGTGGCCGCCCGGAGCCAGAAGGCCCAGCCGATGCGGCGCCCTGCGCTCGAATGAACCCATCACCTCGAGCTCGCTCGTGTACGTCAACGCCGGCACGCCTCCGGTCGGCACCAGGTGCAGGTCCTGGAGCCGGATTTGGAACTGAGCCCCTTGAACGACGGTGCGTTGAGCCACGCCGCCGTCTGGCCAGAGGGTCGCCCGGAGCAGGCGCCCTTCAGAGACCGGCCCGCCCTCTTCGGTCTCGACCCACGCGACGTCCCAGGCCGAGCCTGTCCACAGCGCGACTGCCGCGCCGCGGGTGAAGTCGATCATGTCGGTCGGCGCCGCGCTGAGCGGAATTCCCAGCGGGTCTCGCAGCCCGCCATCGAACCAGACGCGCGCGGCGTAGAGGTCGCGAAGCCTGCTGCGCTCGGCTCGCGCGTCTTGCCAGAGCACCAACCACTCGCCGTCGCCCGTGGCGATGGTCGTCTTGCTTTGAGCGCCTTCACCGCTCGCGAGCCCGTGCACCCGCAACGATTGAGGAACCGTCGACAATGCCTGTTGCTGAGCGCTGCTCCCCGCAGCACGGTCGCTCGACACTTCACAGCCGGCCAACACCGACAGGAGCGCCGCCAGCACTCCACCACGACCGTTGCGCATGCGGTGTCTCCAGCTTCCGAGGGAGCGGTGACCGTACCTCGGGCCGCGGAGTTGTGACTGGCCTCCAGTTCCTCGCGGTTGAGTCCCGTCAAGCGCGAGATCGCTCAGCCAGCACTGTCTCAGCTGATCAGCGCGTGCGGTGTGACAGTCGGCTCTTTCGCGTGTGACACCCCCGCCAGGTGCGCGGATCTTCGCCCGATTCTGCATGCGCACGTGACGTGCACTGGGTCGTCGGAATGTCCCTCCATGCCTTCGAAGGTCGCGTCCTCTCACGAACGTTCACTGACGATTGCGGATCGCGGGGTCGTGACCTGCAGTGCCAATTCGTGTCAGGTGGCAGCGCCGTTTTCGGGGGAGCACACATGAAACTGTCCACTCGGTTCCTGATGGCCTGTGCCGCGCTGGTCGTTGCGTGCGGTCCGAATCCGACGAGTCCCGATGCCGGTAGTGGAGGCGGCTCGGGCGGAGGTGTCGTCGCAGGCGGTGGCTTCGTCGCGGCGGGAGGTACTGCCGGAGGGGCGACGTCGGGTGGTCGCGCGGGTGGTGCTGCTGGTGGGATGGCTGGCGGAGCCGCGACAGCAGGAGGCTCGGCGACTGCGGGTGGCTCGACTGCAGGTGGCTCAGTTGCGGGTGGCGCAGCGGGCGGTGGAGACGCCGGAGGAACTGCGAGCGCGGGTGGAACTGCAAGCGCCGGAGGAGCTGCGAGCGCGGGTGGAACAGCAATCGCCGGAGGAGTTGCGAACGCTGGCGGAACTGCGAGCGCCGGTGGCACTGCGAACGCTGGTGGAACTGCAAGCGCGGGTGGAACTGCAAGCGCGGGTGGAACTGCAAGCGCGGGCGGAACTGCGAGTGCAGGCGGAACTGCGAGCGCGGGTGGAGCTGCAAGCGCGGGTGGAACTGCAAGCGCCGGTGGAACTGCAAGCGCCGGTGGAACTGCGACGGCCGGTGGCACTGCGACGGCCGGTGGAACTGCAAGCGCCGGTGGCACTGCAACGGCCGGCGGATCTGCTTCTGCCGGTGGAAGCGCCGGACCCACGAACGAAGACTGCGTGCTCGCTCAAGTGGTCGCTCCCAACGCCGTCATCACGGGCAACACGACCGGCGCGCGAAACGATCTGCGCTACCAGAGCAGCACCATCTGCAACCAGGGCAACGGAGAGACCGGCCCCGACCTCGTCTATCGAGTCAGCGTCCCGCCCTTCACGCGACTGGAATCGACCCTGCGCTCGTCGTTGCCCGATGGTGGCTCGAACTGGGACTCGATCTTCAACGTGCTGGTGGGCAGCAGCGCGCCGGGCTGTGGCTCCGCGTTCATCGACGGAGGCTTCGGCGGTCAGGCGTGCGTGAGTGGCGCCGATGATCCCGACGACCCGACCGAGGTTCAGCGCCACGTCAACGGCACTGCCTCCACCCAGGACCTCTACCTGATCGTCGACGGCTTCAGCTTCAGCAGCTTGGGCGACTGGGGGCCGTTCACGCTCACGACCCAGTCCACGCCACTTCCGCCCGGAGACGTCTGCGGCAACGCGCAGCCGCTCACGCTGCCAGTCACCCTGCCGGCCGAGGCGCTGGGCTCGACGTACCAGGGCGATGTGTTGGGTGGGGCGGGCTGCGCGACGGGCACCTCGTCGAACGATCGCATCTACACCGTCAACGTACCGGCAAACTCGCGGCTGTCCGTCACGGTCGTTGCCACCGGCTTCGTCCCGACCGTGAACCTCGCTCGCACCTGTGGCCCGAGCCTCACCTGCGTTGCGGGAGCGCGGGCTTTGTCAGGCGGCGGCACCGTCATCACCGCCTTCGACACCGGCCCCACGGCCAGCACGCTCTTCCTCGTCGTGGACACCTCGGCGGCCTCGCCGTCAGCCACCTTCTCACTTGCCGCCAGCGTCGCGCCCATCAGCCTGCCGCCTGGCGATCTGTGTTCGAACGCGACTGCGCCCGTGACGACCAGCACGGTGCTGCAGAACGAGACCTTCGTCGGCTACCAGGGCCAATACGACAGCGCAGGCCAGGTCGCGTGTTCCTACCTGCCAGGCGTCGATCGCGCCTACGCCGTCACCGTTCCCCCGGGTCAGGTGCTGCGGGCCTCGGTGACGCCGAGTGACGCAGGCGTGCGATCGGACGGATCGGCCATCGACGTCTCGGTGTCGATCGTGCCTCCCTCCTCAGAGTGCCATTCGGGGCCGTGCGTCGCCGGAGTCAACGGCAACTTCAGCCCCGGTGGCACCGAGATCGCCGTCCACAACAACGCGGGCACGATGGACGAGAACGTCATGGTCGTCGTCGACTGCGACACGAGCATCGTGCCGGTTCCGTACTCCCTCTCGCTCAACCTCGCGCCGATGATGGTTGGCGACATCTGCGCCGACCCGCTCAACCCCATCACCGCGAGCGTCTCGTTCGGAGCCGAGTCCCTCGCCGGTTACGCCAACGACTACGTGGGCCCCGTGCCGACCTGTGCCTTCGGCTTCCAGGCCGACCGGGTCTACGAGATCCGCATTCCGTCGAACCACCGCCTGACCGTCACCGCGAACTCCACGGCCGATCTCGCCTTGAACCTCGTCAGCACGCCGTGGCGGTACTGTGCGCCGGTCACCGAGTGTCTCGCTGTCGCAGACGCCAACAGCGCCGGCACCGAGACGGTCACCTTCGCGGCCGGGCCGCTGGTCGCCGAGTCCGTTTACCTGATTGTCGATCGGTTCAACACGACCGGCAGCCCCAACTACTCGCTCACGATCGATCTCTCACCGGTCAATGGCTACACCGAGTCGGCCATCACGCCCGCGTGCACCAGCCTGACTTCGCCCACCGCGTTGATCGCGTCCGTCGGCGACGACTCGACCTCGGCCGTGACGGCGCTCCCGTTTCCCTTCACCTTCTTCGGAAGCGCGGTTAGCCACTTCGGCGTCACCACCAACGGCAACATGCAATTCTTCACCACGACCTCGGGCACGAGCGTCAACCAGCAGTGGGTGAACGCGACGATTCCTGCGGCGCTCGAGCCCAACGGATTGGCGGCGCCGTTCTGGGACGATCTGCACACGCCGCTCTCGGGAGCCTCACCGGCGATCCGCTCGGCCGTCACGGGCACGGCGCCAAACCAGGTGCTGACGATCGAGTGGTTCGATCTTGCCATCGCAGGCGGCGGGGGCGGAGGAGCCGGCACGCGCACCGAGCGGCTGAACTTCCAGGCCAAGCTGTTTCAGACCTCGAACGTGATCGAGTTCCACTACTGCTCGCTGGCCGCGGGCTCGGGAACGACGGCAGCAGTGACGGGAGCCGGCGCGACCGTCGGCCTCGAGAACGGCGCAGGAACCATCGGGGTGCTGCACTCCTTCGACACGGCAGGGTCGGTGTCGACGAGTGCGGCCCTGCGCTTCACGCCCTGAACGGTCGTCACCGGAGGTCGCAGCTGCCCTTTCACTCGAAGCAGTGAAGGCAACCCACACGAACCTCGCTGGGCCCTCTGCTACCCTCGAGCGCCATGCTCTCCGTGCTCATTCTTGTGGTGGCCGGCGCCTGCCCGTCGGGAGTGTTCTGCAACACCTCCGGAGCGCCCACGACCGCGACGCTGCATGGCGGGGCGGTGATCTCGGCGACTGATGCCTGGGTGGTGGGCGAGTGGGGCACGGCGTTGCACTGGGACGGCACCAACTGGCAGCTCACACCGACCGGCTCATCCGAGACGCTCAGCAACGTGGTGGCGCTCGGCCCGAAAGACGTCTGGGCCGTTGGGAGCAGCTCGGTGCTCCACTTCGACGGCGCCTGGCACGAGGTGGTGCCTCACAGTCCCTCCATCTTCGCCGTTCGCGTCACCGTCCAGCCTCGCCCTGGCGTGATCTGGGTCCTCGGGCACGACCCCATGGTGATCGAAGGTGGCCAGGTGAAGCCGCTCGAGGGCGCCGCCACGGGTCTGTCTGTCGATGGTTCGATCATCTCGGCAGCCGCGTGCGCACCCGATCAGCTCTGGTCGATCGCACGGTCGCGGAGCTCGGGCCTCAGCGTTCAATTCTGGAATGGCGCTGTTCTGCGCACGCAGCGGCAACCGTTTCGTATGAACGTCGGGAAGGTCGTCTGCGTCGAGGGCGTCGCGTGGATCTCCACGGACGACACCCTGTTTGCGTGCACGCCATCGTCAGGCTGCGAGCCCATGGCCTCTCCGCCGTCGCCGCGGCTGGTCGACGCACCGTTCGGGCCACTCCTCATCTCGAAGGACCGGCTGCTCATTCGTCGAAAGGGTGAGTTTCGTGAACTGGGCACGGTGCCCAGCGGAACGCTGGGGGCTGTTGCAACCTCGGTCGACCAGGTGCTGCTCTCCGGTGCTTCTGGCGCGGTCAGCTGGTTCCTCGGCGCAGCGGCTCCACAACCCAGAACCCTGAAGATGGGCAATCTGACCAGCGTCGTGGCGACCCTGGATGGGCGCGCGTGGGCCGGCTCGACCGAGGGCTTGTTCTTCTGGAATGGCTCACGGTGGGAGCGAGACCCCTCCTTCCCCGTCGTGAAGGAACGAGACATCGAGCTCGCGTCTGCGGGAGCTGAGGTGTGGGCGGCGACCGATGGCCACGCCCATCGTTTCGAGAAAACGTGGAAGGCGATGACCGACTCGTCGGTGGCGATTCGCGGCCTCTTCGTTCGTGGCAAAGACGACGTCTTTGGCTTCGGGCGCGAGACGCTGCGCCACTGGAACGGCAGGCAGTGGACGGAGGTGACGAAGGCGAAGCCCGGCTTCTCGTGGACGGCGCTGACGGGCACCGCGACGACGCTCTACGGCCTCGCTCGGGGGCCCAGGCCGGAAGCGGCCGACGGCCCATCGACGGGCTTGCCCGACGAGATCATGGTGCTCGAGCTCAACGGAACGCCCAGGTGGATCAAGGCCTCGTACCGACCAGAGGCGCTTGCGGTGGTGACAGGCGAGCTGTGGAGCTTTGAGCACGGAGGCGTCAACCGCCTCATCGACGGAAAGTGGGTTCCCCTCGAAGGCTCAGTGGCGAGCGCGATCATTCCCACCGAGCGCGGCGCTCTGCTGTTGAGCGGTGGCAACAAGGCGATGGAGTGGGACGGAAAGAGCCTGACCACCTTTCAGCTGCCCGGTGCTCCGTGGACGGGCACCAGCGCCGGGTCGACCGTCTGGCTCGTCGGCTTCGAGACCGCTCTGCGGAGGGCCCCATGAAACTCGTTGCCTTCGTCATGGCCATCGTGGCCGCCGCATCGGCGCACGCCGAGACCTTTCGCATGCCGAAAGATCCCCTCGTCGAAGCCGTCGAGCGAGGCGACGTGGCGGCGACGCGCGAGGCACTCAAGCGCCGAGCCGGCTCTCCCGATTTCCTCAATCAGGAGTTCTCAGGCTGGAGCGCGCTCGCAGGAGCGGTGCTCGCCGGCCATACCGGCGTCGTGGGTGTGCTCCTCGAGGCTGGGGCGAAGACCGACGCTCCCAACGTCACGTGGGGCCTTCCCGACGGGTGGAACCTGCGCTGCGCAGCACGGCTCCATGCACCCGCGCTCGAGACGGCGCTGACGAAGGCGAAGGCGCCGCCTCCGACTCCCGACTGCCTGGCTGAGGTTCAACTGATCGTCGCGGCGCGCCGCGGCCGCGTGAAGGACGTGAGCGCATCGAAGTTTCCCTCGGGGCTGAGTCTCGATGCCGCTCGCCTCGCACTCCAGGGCGCAGTCTCGACGGGCAAGCCGGAGGTCGCCAGGGCCGTGATCGACATTTCTCGGAACCGGAGGCTGGCTGAACATGCCGGGGTGTGGGTGGCGGAACCGGCCATGCGCGCGGTGCTCTTCGAACAGAAACCTGAGGGCCGCTGAGTCGTCGTCGCTGGCGCGGCGGCTGCTCTCTCCTGGACCACCGGACTGCGACGGCCGGCCAACCCCAGGAGAAGACGGCATGAACCGCTCGAACACGATGGTCTTCGGCGCCAATGCGAGGCGCACCGAAAAGTGGCGGCTGTTCCAGATTTGCACGGCGAACACGACCTACCGCCTCGAAGTGCAAGACCCGCAGGAGAACGATCTGCGTCGGTGCGCAGTGCTCACCTGCCTGTCCCCTGGCGAACGTATGGGTCAGACGTTCGAAGATTCTTCGCCACGTGCGGGTGGCAAGAGCCTGTTCAGCCTGACGCCGCTCGATTGGATGGGGAAGCAGCTCGAAGTCGGCACCGTGCGCACGTCGGAGATCGTCTCGGTCGAGTTCCTCTCGTTGGCGGACGCGCCTGTGAGTCGTCGTTCAACGACAGCGCCTGGTGCCAACGCGACGATGTCGTTCGGCACGGCTCCGGCTCCGGTCGCGAAGCAGGAGCCACGACAGAGTGAAGCGCCCCGATCGTGGTCGCCGTTTCCGCTCGGCGCCGTCGAGATGGCCGAGGTGGCGGCTGCGCTGCTCAATGCAGTCGCCCATCAGGGTGACGTTGCGAGGGTGCTGGCTTCGCAGCCGCTGGCGAAGAAGCGCTTGTCGATGGCCCTCGAGACCTGCCGGCTGATGCTGCAGACGATCGATCGCGCCGATTGAAACGCGCGGGGCAACGCCTGCACGGGCTCAGACAACTTGCGTCAGGGTACCGCGCGCGATTGCGTAGGCTCGCCCAGCAGAGGCCACCACGCTGAAGTGCGGCTTGGCCAGCGTGCTGGTCGAGACCGTGCTTCCCTTCGCGTTCAGGTGCAGGAGCTTCTTCGCGGCCAACACCAGGAAGCCGGTCTCGGTGACAGCGCCGCTGAATCCCTCTTTGCCCTGGGCGACAGTCTTGCCGTTCGACGCGTCCAACAGGAGCCAACCGCCCGAACCAGCCTGACACGCCAGCACCTTCCCGTGCCCTGCGACGAGACTCGAGCTGAAGTGTTGCTTCTTCGAGAGCGTGCGCACCTTGCCACCAACCGCGATCTCGAGGACCCCCTCGGAACCGAACGCGACGAGGCGACGCTCGTCGAGGAAACAGTGCGCGGTTCCAGAGAGACGTGTCGTCTTGCCGCTCCTGGTATCGACCAACACAGACCCTTCGGAACCGGAGGCCGCCAGCAGGTCTGCCGAACCCCATGCGAGCTGCAGGAAGTCGTTCGTCTTCCCAGAGTGCTTCAGCTTGCCGTCGGGCCCGCGAATCTCCCATCGGCCCTTTCCATCTCCATGGCTGGCGACCGCGTAGCGGCCATCGTCGGCAACGGCCACGGAATAGACAACCTCTCCCGTCGACGGGAGCGGCGTCACTTCCTGGCTCTCGCCGTCGACGTGCCAGAGCTTCCCGTCAGCGTCGCTGCCCTCGGCGATGATGAGGTGGGCGCCGTTTGGGCTGATGGCGAGCCGCCCTGGCGTCGACATGGGGACCTTGAGGTTCTTCGAGCGTTTTCTGGCAGGCATGGCACGCACAGTAGCAAACGCGTTCCGCGAATCAGCCAACCCGGAATCGTCCGCCGCGTTTCGATCGCGCCGATTGAAACGCGCGGGGCTAGCTTGGCCCCCGCATGACGCTCTCGCACCCCCTTCAGCGCCGCCACGCCGCAGAAGAGCTGGTGCGCCTGCGCCGATCGGACGAGCACCGCCGCGCCATCGCCCCTCAACGCGCGGCCCGCATCGATCCCAACCCGCATCAGATCGACGCCGTCGTCTTCGCGCTCGCTCGCGTTCGTGAAGGCGGTTGCATTCTGGCCGACGAGGTCGGCCTCGGGAAAACCATCGAAGCCGGGCTGGTGATGACGCAATTGCTGGCCGAGGGCGCGCGCCGCGTGTTGCTGATCGCGCCGAAGTCGCTGGTGGGCCAGTGGCGAGACGAGCTGCTCACGCTCTTCGATCTCGACGCGAAAGAGGGCCAGCCGAAGCCGGGCGGGTTCGATGGGCCGGGCGTGTTCCTCATCAACCGTGAAGCCGCGGGCTCCGAGAAGGGCCGTGACGTGCTGCTGGCGAGCGAGCCGTTCGACTTGTGCGTCATCGACGAGGCGCACGAGATCTTCGCGGGCATCTACAAACGCTTCGCGCCGTCGGGTGACTACGATCCCGAGGCGCCGCACGCGCGCACCGCAGGCCGGGTGAAAGAAGTGCTGCAGGCGGGCCAGACGCCGGTGTTGTTGCTCACGGCGACGCCGATTCAGAACAACCTCGCCGAGCTCTGGGGCCTCGTGCAGTACGTCGATCCGCTCGGCACGCTGCTCGGCGATCTGCCCACCTTTCGCGAGGTGTTCTGCGCGAACGACGATCGCCAGCTCGCGCCCGGCCAGGAAGAAGAGCTGCGCACCCGGCTCAAGCAGGTGCTGCAGCGCACGCTGCGTCGGCAGGCGCAGTCGTTCCTCGAGAAGCCGTTCGTCAATCGGCAGGCGCGGCTGTTCGAGTACGCGATGAGCCCGGCCGAGCGCTCGCTCTACGACGACGTCACGCGCTACCTGCTCGAGCCCACGATTCGGGCGTTCCAGGGCCGGCACCGCAAGCTGCTGTTGCTCGGCTTTCACCGGCGCATGGCTTCGTCGACGCTCGCGCTCGCGTCATCGCTTGAGCACGTGGCCGCACGCCTGCGTCGCCTCGCCGCGGGAGAGACGCCGGATGATCGTGAGCTCGACGCGCTCGTCGCCGATCTCGAAGACGACGATCTGCGCGCGCTGGGAGACGACGACTACGCCGCTCCGGCCGAGAAGGTCGACGTCAGCTCCGAGGTGACGCGCGTCGAGTCCTTCGTCACCCGTGCGAAGGCGCTCGTGCACGACGACGGCCGGTTCCGCTCACTGCTCAAGGCCATCGAGTTCGTGGCGACGCGCGCAAAGGCGGGACAGGGCGCGTCGAAGCTCGTCATCTTCACCGAGTCGCTCGTCACGCAGGAGTACCTCAGAGACGCGCTCATCGAGAGCGGTCAGGTTCGTCCGGACGACATCACGATCTTCCGCGGCACCAACGACGGCCCACGCGCCCACGAAGCGCTCGTTCGCTGGCAACACGAGGTGCCGCCGGGAGAAGCGACGCAGCCGAGCAAGGACATCGCGATGCGGCTCGCGCTCGTGCACGAGTTCCGCACGCGGACGCGAATCTTCATCTCGACCGAGGCTGGCGCGAAGGGCCTCAACCTGCAGTTCTGCAACGCGGTCGTGAACTGGGATCTGCCGTGGAACCCGCAGCGCATCGAGCAACGCATCGGCCGGTGCCATCGCTACGGACAGCAGCACGACGTCACGGTCATCAACTTCATCGCCAAGGACAACGAGGCCCAGGCGCTCACCTTCGACATCTTGAGCCAGAAGCTCGATCTCTTCGGCATCGTGCTCAGCGCGTCCGATCAGATCCTCCATCGGCCGGTTGGGCCGGGCGGTGACGTGCTGGTCAGCGCGCTGGGAGCCGAGTTCGAAGCCGAGCTGGCGCGCATCTATGAGCGGGCCCGCACGATCGAAGAGGTGAACGCCGAGATCCGGGCGCTGCGCGAGAAGGTCGCCGAGGAACGCAAACGCTTCGAAGAGACGCGCTCCCGCACCATCGGCATCATCGAGCAGCGGTTCGATGAAGACGTGCAGCAGGTGTTCCGGTTGCGTCGTGATGCGGTGCCGGGCTCGTTGGCCGAGCTCGATCGAGATCTCTCGCACGTCGTCCTCGAGTTCCTGCGTGCGAAGCAGATCGCGTTCACCCAGAAGGACGGCGTCGTCGAAGTCCCCGCGGGCCCGAAATTTCCAGAGGTCGTGACGGTGGCGATCGGCGCGGTCGAGGGACATACGTCGCTGCACCTCGGTCATCCGCTCGTGGCCACCGCCGTGGAAGACGCTCGCCAGTACACGGGTGGTGGGGCCGTCGCGGCGAAGCTGAAAGCTCCCGCGAAGAGTGGACGGCTGAGGTTGTTGAAAGCCTCGTTCGACGGCTTCGAGCGGGTCGAGCTCATCATTCCCGTGGTCGCGTTCGCCGACGGGCAGGTGCTGGAACAGGCCGCCGCGCTCGAGCTGCTCGCGCAGGAGCTGAAGGACGCGAAGGCTCCAGCACAACGGGTCGACGACGCCACGATGCAGGACGCGCAGGATCAGGCGCTGTTCGTGCTCCAGACCGACGTGGATTCGGCCGAGCACCGGCGTTTCGAAGCGGCGTCACTTCAGGCCGAGCGCTTCCTCGACGATCGCCTGTTGGTGCTGCGCAAACGAAAACGGACCATCGAAGACCGAATCGACTCGGCCGAACGGCGGCGTGAAGGCGCGGTCGGCTCCGAAGCGAGAACCGACGCCGAGCACGCGCTCAAGACGGCCACGCGAGATCTCGAGCTCGTCGACGGCCGCATCGCAAAGCTCCAGCTGCGTGACGATCAGCGCTACCGCACCTACCTCGAGCACATTCAGAAACGGCGCTACTCGCCACCGCGCATCGAGATCCTCGTCGACGTGGACGTGGTCTTCACATGAAGCGCACGGAGGAAGACATCGTGCTGAAGCTCCTGCACACGGCTGACTGGCACCTGGGCCGCCGCTTTCGCGCGTTCAGTGAAGAGGCCAGCATCAAGCTCTCGCGCGCCCGCCTCGAGGTGATCGATCGCATCTTCAGCGAGGCCGAGCGGCATCAGGTCGACGCGGTGCTCTGCGCCGGTGATCTCTTCGACGAACCCCAGCCAGGACGCGAGTGGAGTGACGGGCTCGTGGACCTGCTCGCGAAGCGAAAGTGGGCTGACCGGCCCGTGTTTCTCCTGCCCGGCAATCACGACCCGATTCAGCCCGATTCGATCTGGGTCGATCAGCGCTTCCGTCAGGCGCTCCCTCCGTGGGTCACCGTGGTCGAGTCGCCCAGGGAGTACGCGCTGGCCAACGGCTGTGCGCTGTACGCGGTGCCGTGCGAGTCCCGCGCAGGTCAGCTCGATCCCACGACGAAGATCCCGAAGCGCGCGGCCGGCGATGAACGCGTTCGTATCGGTCTCTGTCACGGCAGCACCTTCGACATGGCCGACGCGCAGACGAACTTTCCGATCTCGAAGGACGCGGTCGTCGATCGCGGCCTCGACTACCTGGCCATCGGCGACACGCACGGGTTCCGCTTCATTCCACCCGAGCGAAAGCAGCCACCGACGATCTATCCGGGGACTCCCGAGCCGACGGCGTTCGACGAGCGTGATCCTGGCTCGGTCGCGGTCGTGTTCATGACGCGTCAGCGCCGCGCCATGGTGAACCAGCGCAAGGTGGCCGCGTGGGAATGGGAAGAGGTGTCGATCTCGTCGATGACGCAGCTGAAGCAGCTCGCGACGCGAACGGATCTGAAGAACCGAGTGCTCCGATTACATGTCGACCTCAGCCTCACGGCACCCGAGCTGGAGGAAGCGGAGCGGCTGCTCGAGTCGTTGGCTGGCAACCTCGCGCGGCCGGGCATGGTGGGCGTGCTCGATCTGCATCGGCACCGGCTCGAGCTCGATGTCTCGAACGTCGCCGCCTGGAGCAGCCAGCTGCCATCGGTGCTTCAGGCGACGGTGACGAAGCTGCAGACCGCCGCCGCCGATCCCGCGCGACGCCTCGCTGCCCAACGCGCGTTGTTTCATCTGTTCCGCTCCACGCGGAAGGCGTCCTGAGTCATGCGCTTCGTCGATCTCGAGGTGAAGAACTTTCAGGCGGTGACCTCGGCGAAGGTCGACTTCGCGCCGCAGCTCAACGTGCTTTTCGGGCCGAATGATCTCGGCAAGTCGACCCTCATCACTGCGCTCCGGGCGGCACTCCTCACTCCCGCGAAGTCGAGCGAGGGTTCCGTCTTCCTGCCCTGGTATCGCGATGCGATTCCCCGCGTGGTGCTCACGTTCGAGGCTGATGACGGTCGCTTCTGGCGCGTGACGAAGGAGTTCGGTGAAAGCCGCGGTTCGGCGGAGCTGTTGTCGTCGAAGGACGGGAAGAACTTCTCGGTCGAGGCGAAGGCCCGCGAGGTCGACGAGAAGCTGCGTGGGTTGCTGCAGTGGGGCCTGCCCGAAGCGCGCGGGCGCAACATTCCCGACACCTTTCTGACCAACGCGCTGCTCGCTGGGCAGTCCGAGGTCGAGACGATCCTCGAGCGGAGCATTCGGGAAGATCCGTCTGACTCGGGGAAGTCGCGGCTGACGCGGGCGCTCGCTGCCCTCGCGCAGGATCCGCTCTTCAAGCGTGTGCTCGAGCAGGCGCAGCTCGAGCTCGATCAGTTCTTCACCTCGACCGGTCGTCGGCGCGGTGGCGCCAAGTCGAAGTTCGCAGCGGTGGGCGATGCCGTGAAGTCGCTCACGGACGAACTGAAAGTGGCGGTTGAACAGCTCGACCAGTCGGCGGCGACCGAAGCACTCGTGAATTCGCTGCGTGGTGGAGTCGAAGCCGCGCGTCGCAAAGAACGTGAAGCCACCGCGATGGTCGAGGCCGCGCGGCAGGCGGTCGATGCCTCTCGTGCGCGCCTGGCGGCTGAAGAGAAGGTGAAGGAAGCGAAGGCCGGCCTCGCGAAGGTCGACGAGGTGATCGCTCGCGCGAAGACGTCCGCCGACGAGGTGAAGGCGCTCGAGGCGAAGGTCGCGAACGACGAAGCGGTCGTGAAGAAGGCTGACGAAGCGTTGGCTCAGAGCCGCCAGGCGCTTCGGTCGGCGGAAGAGGCCCTGCAACGGGCCCAGAGCGAAGAGGGCGCGCGTGAACGGGAGCTGAAACGCGCGACGTTGAAGAGCCGCCAGTCCGAGCTCGACGCGGTCACTGCGAAGCTCGAACCACAACGCGAGAAGGCGAAGGCCGCGGTCGAAGCGGCGAAGCAACTGGCTGCCGCTCAAGCTGACGAGAAGAAGCTTGTCGCCGAGGTGAAGACCCTCGAGACGAAGGCCACAGAAGCGCGCACCAACCTCGATCTCGCGCGCTACGTGCTCGACTACGGCCAGTGGAAGACGGCCGAACGAATCGCCGAGAAGGCCGGAAGAGCGCGCGACGAGGCTGCTGCGTTCGAGACGAAGGCCGCCTCGTTGGTGACGAAGCTCGGCGTCCTCGAGAAGGATCTGCAGAAGCGCACGACCGCGCTGGCCGCCGCCCTCGAGAAGCTGCCGTCGATCGAGCAGACCGCGATCTTCGCGAAGCTCGAGACCGATCGGCAGATCATCGACGGCCGCGCGGGTGGCGGCATGAGCGTGATCGTCAAGGCGCTCGATGAGGTGCGGCTCCACACCGAGGTCGACGACGAGAGTCCGAGCGACGAGGTGCTCAAGGCGAACAAAGAGCGCTCCATCGACGCCGAACGGAAGGTGTCGCTCGATATCGGTCAGAAAGTGTCGATCGAGATCATCGCCGGGACGAAGGAGATCCGGCAGATGCGCGACACGCTCTCGAAGCGCTGGCGCAACGAAGTGGTTCCTGCCCTCACGAACGCCGAGGTGAGCTCGGTGGCAGAGCTGCAGTCGCGTCACGCTTCGCTCGAGAAGGAACGCGTCGCGCTCGCTGCCCTTCAAGTCGAACTCGATCGGGCCCGCGCCGAAGAGCAGAGCGCCCGTCAGCAGGCGGCGTTGATTCTTCGGCAGGGCAGCGAGGCCGAGTCTGCCGAGGCGCTGCAACGAAAACGCGACCGCATTCCGCAGGCCCAGCTCGCCGTGATCGAGTCGATGTTCTCGACCCTGGGCGCTGATTGGGAGTCGCAGGCGAAAGGGCTCGAGACCAAGCAGCGCTCCGAGCTCGACGCACTCACGGAGAACCTCTCGAAGAAGAAGTCCGCGCTCGCTGCCGTCGAAGAGCGCCGTTCGAGCCTCGCCGCGACCCAGACGAAGCCGGTCGATCTCGACGCCATCGAGCTGCAGCTGACCTCGGCGCTGAACGAGCGGAAGCAGCTCGCGGCGACGCTCCAGGCGCTCGAGTCGGAGCAGGGCGCCGAGGTGAAGTCAGCGCAACGTGCTGTCGACGATCAGCGCACGAAGGTCGCGACCGCCGAGCAGGGCAGGGCCAACGCGGGAAAGTTCGCCGACGCCAGCCGTGCGTCACTGCACGAGAAGAAGGGCCAGCTCGCGGTCCTCCAGGCGGAAGCCGATCGGCTCGATCGCGTGAAAGCCGTGAAGCAGCTCACCGATGCCGAGAGCGCCTTGAAGCCGCTGCTCGTCGTTCCAGTCGTCTCGACCGCCGACGTCGAGAACGCCGAGCAGTTCCTCGTTCGACTTCGCGCCGACGCCGCCGAGAAGGAAGCCGAGTTCAACCGCGCCGACGGAGCGCTCTCGAAGGTCGGCGGCCCGCAGCTGCGCGAGAAGGTGACGCACCTGCATGAAGCGCTCGAGGCCGCGAAGGCCCGTGAGGCCGAGGTCGAGCTCGACGCCGATTCCTGGAAGCTGCTTCAGGAGACGCTGCGCGAAGCCGAGAACGCGGAAGGTGGCCACCTCGGTCGCGCGCTCGCAGGTCCGCTCACCACGCAGTTTCGCGAGCTCACGCAGGGCCGCTACGGCGCGCTCGAGCTCGGGCCCGATCTGAAGGCGTCGTCGCTCACGGCCGAAGGCGCGCTGATGGATGGCGAGTCGGTGCTCCGGGCATTGTCGGTCGGCACGCGTGATCAGCTCGCCAGCCTGCTCCGTGTCGCCATCGCCCGGCAGCTCAAGTCGGCCCTCGTGCTCGACGATCACCTCGTTCACACCGATGCGGATCGCATGAGCTGGTTCGTCGACGCGCTCCGCAAGACCGCGCTCGAGGCCCAGGTCATCGTCATCACCTGCCGCCCCCTCGACTACGTGCCGGCCGATGCGTTGAAGGGCAAAGACGTGGTTCGCGACCTGGGAGGCGGTTCTCTGCGCCTCGTCGACCTCTCGAAGACCATCGAAGGCTGGGCGGAGCGCCGTCCGCGACCGTGATTCGTCAGGCTTTTCTCATTCGCGCGTCGAACCTGTTGACAGCAGCGTCGGGGTCACATACTTCCGCCGCGCTTTTCGCAGTCAGGTCTGGCCCTGTCGTCTAGTGGCCTAGGACGGAGCCCTCTCACGGCTTAAACCCGGGTTCGAATCCCGGCAGGGTCACAAAGCCTGGTCGTCCCCAGGTAAAGGGCTCCGAGGGAAACCTCGGAGCCCTTTTTCTTTGCCCCATGACCACCAGGACACGCGAGCGGAAGTCCTCTGATGCCCAGGACATCGCCGATGTCGCGCCCGTCGATCTCGAAGCCTCAGCCCAGCGCCTCGAGGTGTTGCCCGAGCTCGTGCAGTCGATTGGCGCGACGCTCCCGTTGGAGCGTCCGGCGCTCGCGACCCGAATCAACGAAGTCCTGATCGCGATGCGCGCTCCGGGTCACGAGGCCGAAGAGTCGGAGCTGCTGCTCGAATTGCTCACGACGAAGGTGCTCAACGATCAGCTCGACACTGAAGGCCGCAGCTGTCGAAAGGAGATCGTCGAGACGCTGATGGCCTGCGGCTTTCCCCACGCGCTGCAGCTCGAGCCTGACGACGTTCGATTCCTCCGCACGTGGCGAGAGCAGCACCCTCGGCCCAGCGCTGAAGCCCGTGATGACGATCCGCTCGAGCCGTGGGAACTCTCGATGCGGACTGATCGGCGGGTTGGCGCGGTCGTGATGATCGCTGCGCAGCTGGTCTCGGCGTCTCTGATCCTCCCTGCGCTGGCGACGGTCGACGCGGTCAAGACGATGCTGGCTGCGGGCCTCTTGTTCCTCGGTGGCGTCATTGCCGGAGTGGTGCTGGCCGCGCGTCGACCCAGCACGCTCAACATCGCCACCTTCGGGGTCTTCGTGACCATGCTCGCCATCGCCGGCGGCGTCCTGACCATCGGTCTTGCCAACTGGGATGCTGCAATCGGACCAGGCGGACTCGCGCTGGGGCTGTATGTCTCGATCATGCGCGGGCTCCGAGCTCGCGCTGACCGGCCCAGACCGGGAGATTGGGACTTCTACTCCGATGCCTGAACCCAAACGCTGCCCGCTGTGTGGTGAGCCGAACGCCTGCGGTGTCGCGGCTGGTGACGCGGCCTGTTGGTGCTTCTCGGTGAAGCTCGATCCCGCTGTGCTCGCGAAGATTCCCGAGGCCGCGAAGGGCAAGGCGTGCGTGTGCCGGAAGTGTGGCGAGCTGCGCTCAGAACCGGCTGTTTCTGCACGTGAAAAACCCTGACCGGATCGGTCGGTTTTCGATGGTCGGAAACTGTCTGGGTCCGTTGTGGCCCTGACGGTCGACTGTTAAGGCCGCGGCTCGCCTCAAGGAGCCCGTTTTGACCCTCGCACAGCATTCGCTCGGAGCCTTCACCCTTGGTGAGTTCACCCCACGGACCGGCCCCGAGGCGTTCAAGCAGTTGCTCGGGCTCGTGGGAGCTCCGGTCAGCATCGTCGACGTCGGTGGGCGGCCTGCGATCGCGAAGGGCGGCGTGGCTGCGCTGGGCTCGGTTCCGTCTGAAGGTCAGCTGCCGCTGCTCGGTCATGCGCCTGCGTTGACGCCTGATCGGCTCGGCGATCGCAGCTTCACCAACGCGTATGGGCTGACTGCTCCGTTGATCGCCGGCGAGATGGCGAACGGCATCGCTTCTGAGGCGCTCGTCGAGGCCGTCGCGAAGGTCGGCTACCTCGGCATCTTCGGCGCGGCCGGGCTCTCGGTTCCTCGCGTGACCGCAGCGATCGATCGTCTGCAGAGCTCGCTCGCGAACAAGCCGTGGGGCATCAACCTCATTCACTCTCCCGATGATCAGAAGCTCGAGGCGGCGCTGGTCGAGCTGTTCCTCGCGCGCGGGCTTCGCATCGTCAGCGCGTCGGCGTACCTCGATCTCACGTTGAGTGTCGTGAAGTGGCGCGTGACCGGTATTCACCGCGCGGCTGATGGATCGATCGTCGTCCCCAACCGGCTCATCGCGAAGGTCTCGCGCGTCGAAGTGGCGCGGAAGTTCCTCGAGCCTGCGCCCGAGCGGTTCCTCGCTGAGCTCGTGGCGAGCGGAGCGATCACCAGCGAGCAGGCCACACTGGCCGCGCAGGTGCCGATGGCCGACGACGTGACCGCCGAGGCCGACTCGGGTGGCCACACCGACAACCGGCCGCTCGTGCTGTTGCTGCCCGCGCTGCAGGCGCTGCGTGACGAGATCTGCGCGCAGCGCTCGTACGCCGTTCGTCCTCGCATCGGAGCGGCTGGTGGCATCGCGACGCCCGCCTCGGTTGCTTCCGCGTTCTCGATGGGCGCGGCGTACGTGGTGACGGGATCGATCAACCAGGCGACCCGTGAAGCCGGCACCAGCGACGCCGTACGACAGCTGCTCGCGCAGGCGGCGCCGACCGACGTGGCGATGGCTCCGGCCGCCGACATGTTCGAGATGGGCGTGAAGGTGCAGGTGCTCACGCGCGGCACGTTGTTCGCGGTTCGTGCGCAGCGTCTGTACGAGCTGTACCGCTCGCACGAGTCGATCGCGTCACTGCCGCCCGCGATCCGTGAAGAGCTCGAGTCGAAGTACTTCCGCACGACGCTGGAAGAGGCGTGGGCCGGGTGCGAGCGCTTCTTCTCGCAGCGGGATCCCGCGCAGCTCGAGAAGGCGACGAAGGACCCGAAGCACCAGCTCGCGTTGATCTTCCGCGCGTATCTCGGCCAGGCGTCGAAGTGGGCCAACGAAGGCGTCGCCGATCGCAAGCTCGACTACCAGGTGTGGTGTGGCCCGGCGATGGGCGCCTTCAACGCGTGGGTGAAGGGCAGCGCGCTCGAGGCGTGGAGCGCTCGCGACGCGGTGACGATCTCGAAGAACCTGCTCGTCGGTGCGTGCGTGTTGACGCGCGTGGCGGCGTTGCGCGCGCAGGGCGTCGTGTTGCCGGCCGAGGTCGAGGCGTTCTCGCCGCGCGCGGTCGAAGAGCTCGAGCAGCTGACGCGTCGTGACGTGGCGGTCGTGAAATCCGAGACGCCGAAGACGCACACGACTGACGTGTCGACCGGCCCGCGCCGCAAGGAGCCGATCGCCATCGTCGGCATCGGCGCGATGTTCCCGAAGGCCGAGAACCTGCAGTCGTTGTGGCGGCTGCTCCGCACGGGGCAGGACGCCGTGGGCGACGTGCCCGCGACCCACTTCTCGGTCGCCGACTACTTCGACGCCGATCAGAAGGCGCCGGACATGACGTACGCGAAGCGCGGCGCGTTTCTCTCGAGCACGCCCTTCGATCCCACGGAGTTCGGCATTCCGCCGTCCATCCTCGAGGCGACCGATACGTCGCAGCTGCTCTCGCTCGTCGTCGCGAAGATGGCTCTGGAAGACGCGGGCTACCCCGAAGAGGGCGCGTGGGATCGTTCGCGCACGAGCGTGCTGCTCGGCGTGACGGGCACGCAGGAACTCGTGATCTCGCTGGGTGCGCGACTGGGTCACCCTCACTGGAAGAAGGCGCTCAAAGACGCTGGCGTCGACGAGACCACCGCGAAGGACGTGGTCGATCGCATCGGCGCTTCGTACGTCGGCTGGCAGGAGAACTCGTTCCCCGGGCTGCTCGGCAACGTCGTCGCTGGCCGCATCGCGAACCGGTTCGATCTCGGTGGCACCAACTGCGTCGTCGACGCGGCCTGCGCGAGCTCTCTGGGCGCGCTGCACCTCGGCATCGCCGAGCTCGAGTCCAGGCGCACCGACATGGTGCTGACGGGAGGTGTCGACACGCTGAACGACATCTTCATGCACATGTGCTTCTCGAAGACGCCCGCGCTCTCGCCGACGGGTGACGCGCGCCCGTTCTCGGACAAGGCCGACGGCACGCTGCTCGGTGAAGGCATCGGCATGGTCGTACTGAAGCGCCTGTCGGACGCCGAGCGTGATGGCGACCGCATCTACGCGCTCATTCGTGGCCTCGGCACCTCGAGCGATGGTCGCGCGAAGTCGATCTACGCGCCGCTGTCGAAGGGGCAGGCGAGGGCGCTCGACAATGCGTACGCCGACGCGAACGTTCGCCCGCGCGACATTCAGCTGCTCGAGGCGCACGGCACCGGCACGAAGGCTGGCGACGCGGCGGAGTTCGAAGCGCTGCAGTCGGTCTATCGCAACGACTCGGCGGATCCGGCGTGGTGCGCCCTCGGCTCGGTGAAGTCGCAGGTCGGTCACACGAAGGCGGCCGCTGGAGCGGCGGGCCTCATCAAGGCCGCGCTCGCGCTGCATCATCGGGTGCTTCCTCCGACGCTGAAGATCGAGCGGCCCAACCCTGCGCTGAAGATCGAGACCAGCCCGTTCGCGTTGCCCACGTCGTCGCGGCCGTGGTTGCCGTCGGCGCGTGGGCCTCGCCTCGCGGCGGTGAGCTCGTTCGGGTTCGGCGGCAGCAACTTCCACACGGTGCTCGAGGAGTACGGCGATCGCCGCTCCGCGCCGGCATGGGACGGCTCGGTGGAGTTGCTCGCGGTGTCGGCGAAGGACTCCGCTTCGCTCGTCTCGCGATTGCAGTCGGCGATGAAGGCCGATGAACGATCGACGGCGACGTTCAACGCGGACGATTCGTTTCGACTCGTCGCGGTGATCGAAGCGGGCAAGACGGTCGAAGCAGTGCTTGGACCGGTGCTCGCGAAGGTTCAGGCCGGTCAGCCGTTCTCGACGCCCGAAGGCGTCGCGTTCGGAGTCGGTGCTCCCGCCGGCAAGCTCGCGTTCGTCTTCCCGGGGCAGGGCTCGCAGCACGTCGACATGGTGCGTGAGCTCGCGTGCGTCTTTCCGGAAGTGCTCGAGTCGGTTTCGGCGATGCCCGATGTCGCGGCGCGCATCTACCCGCTGCCGACCTTCGATGCCGAGACGCAGAAGCAGCGTGAAGCCGAGCTGACGAAGACGAACATCGCGCAGCCCGCCATCGGAGCGGTGAGCCGCGGCCTGTTGAACGTGCTCGCGCGGTTTGGTGTGAAGCCGGCGCTGGTGGCCGGTCACTCGTACGGTGAGCTCGTCGCGCTGCATGCGGCTGGCGTGTTGTCGTCGCAGGCGTTCGAGGTCGCGTCTCGCCGTCGTGGTGAGTTGATGGCGGGTGATGGCGCTGATCGCGGAACGATGCTCGCCGTGCTCGCGCCGCTGGCCGAGATCGAGAAGCTGATCGCCGACGAGAAGCTCGACCTCGTGCTCGCCAACCGCAACGGTCCTTCGCAGGGCGTCTTGTCGGGAACTCGCGCCGAGATCGAACGTGCCGAAGCGGCCTGCAGGTCGAAGGGCCTGCGCGCGACGCGCCTCAACGTCGGAGCCGCCTTCCACAGCAAGCTCGTCTCTGGTGCTGCGACTGACTTCGCCACTGCGCTTGCTTCGCTCGAGTTCGGCACGCCATCGGTTCCCGTCATCGCGAACACGACGGCCGACGCGTATCCCTCCGAAGTCGGTGCGGCGCGGAGCCTGCTGGCCAATCAACTCGCGAATCCGGTTCGGTTCGACGGCGTGATCGAGAAGTTGCACTCGCTCGGCGCGCGCACGTTCCTCGAGGTGGGCCCGAAGACGGCCGTCACCGGTATGGTGAAGGCGATCCTCGGAGATCGCCCTCACGTCGCGATGGCGCTCGACGTTCAGACGCGCCGTGGCTCGATGTTCGATCTCGCGCTGGTGCTCGCGCGCGTCGCTGCCGAGGGGCATCCGGTGCGGCTGGCCGAATGGCAGAAGGTCGCTCCGCCGCCCCGGTCGACTGCCAAGCCTGCCCGCAAGCCGAAGATGGTCGTGCCGCTGACGGGAGCGAACTACCGCTCACCGATCACCCCGAAGCCACCCACGGTTCGTCCGCCGTCGCCGTCGAAGAATGGAGTCTCAGTGAACGGGAAGAACGGGACCAACGGAACCCACGCGCTGCAGTTGCCGGTGACCACGCCCGCGCCGCAGCCGTCGTCCGAGGCGCTGCGCATGTACCAGGACAACCTGCGCGCGCTGCAGACGCTCCAGGAGCAGACCGCGAAGGTTCATCAGCTCTTCCTCGAGGGGCAGCTTGCGGCGCAGCAGAACGTGGCTGCGTTGCTCACGGGGCAGGTCGTTGCGGCGCCCGTGAAGGTGCTCGCTGCTCCAGTGGCTGCTCCCGTCGCCGTGCCTGCTCCCGTCGCCGTGCCTGCTCCGAAGCCTGTCGCGGTCGTGGAAGCGAAACCGGTCGTCGCTGCGCCCGCGCAGGTCGACGTGGTTCCGCTGTTGCTCGAGGTCGTGTCGGAAGCGACGGGCTACCCGGTCGAGACGCTCGCGCTCGGAATGGATCTCGAGGCCGATCTCGGAATCGACTCGATCAAGCGCGTCGAGATTCTCTCGATGTTGTCGCGTCGCGTGCCGGGCGCTCCGTCGGTGAACCCCGAGAAGCTGGGCTCGCTGCGTACGCTGCAGCAGGTCGCTGAGTTCGTTCGCGGGGCCAGTGCTCCCGTTGTCGCGACTGCTCCTGTCGTCGTGGCGGCTGCTCCTGTCGTCGTTGCGGGCCCGACCGTCGACACGAAGAGCACGTTGCTCGCGACGGTCTCGGAGCTCACGGGCTACCCCGTCGACACGCTGTCGCTCGAGATGGATCTCGAAGCCGATCTCGGCATCGACTCGATCAAGCGCGTCGAGATTCTGTCCATGCTCTCGCGTCGCATTCCGGGCGCTCCGTCGGTGAACCCCGAGAAGCTGTCGGGCCTGAAGACGCTCGCGCAGGTGCACGCCTTCATCTCGGAGTCGGTGCCGTCGGGTCCTGCGCCGGTCGTGGCCGCGCCGTCGACCGACTTCCAGGGCGTGCTGCTCTCGACCGTCTCTGAACTCACCGGCTACCCGGTCGAGACGCTCAGCCTCTCGATGGATCTCGAGGCAGACCTCGGCATCGATTCGATCAAGCGCGTCGAGATTCTGTCGATGCTCTCGCGCCGCATTCCGAACGCGCCGTCGGTCGATCCTGAGAAGCTGTCGGGGCTCCGCACGCTCGAGCAGGTGCTCGGCTTCGTCAGCGGCGCGGTGGTCGCGCCGAAGCAGATCGCTCCCGTGGCGGAAGCGCCGAAGGCAGCTTCTGCCGTGGTCTCGCGTCGGGTCGTCGTGCCCGTTCGCGCGAAGCCGGCGTCAACGACTGGAAAGCTGTCGGCCGGTCGCGTGCTCGTCTCTGGAGATGACGCCGAGCTGGTGAAGGCCCTCATTCGTTCGTTCGAACGCGCGGGTCAGTCGTGTGAGGTCGTGACGGCGGGCCAGACGATCACGGGTTCCGTCGCGGGGCTGGTGCTCACGGCACCAAACACCGGCTCGTGGGACGACGCGTCTGAACAGTCGCTGAAGCACGCGCTGCTGATCGCTCGCGCTGCGTCTCCTTCGCTGCGAGCGACGGGTGGGTCCTTCGTGGCTGCGGTCAGCCGTCGTGACGGCGCGTTCGGCTTCGGTCGCACCCGCCAGAACGTTCACCCGCTCGCAGGTGCGCTCAACGGCCTGGTGAAGACGCTGGCGCTCGAGTGGCCCGAGGTGAAGTGCCGGTCGATCGACGTGTCTCCGCACTGGTCGGCTGACGACGCCGCGCAAGCGATCTCGGACGAACTCGCGAACGATGGCCCGACGGAGCTCGGCCTCGGTCCGGCTGGTCGACTCACGCTCGCGCTGCGTGAAGCGAAGGTGCAGGGCGGGGCGTTGCCGCTGAAGTCAGGTGACGTCGTCGTCGTCACGGGTGGAGCGCGTGGGGTCACTGCCGATTGCGCGCGTGAGCTCGCGAAGTCCTCGGGCGCGACGCTGCTGTTGCTCGGCCGCTCACCTGCTCCGACCGAAGAGCCCGAGTGGCTTTCAGCTGCGAAAGACGAGGCCGCGATCAAGCGCGTGCTGCTCGAGCGTTCGCCCGCGGGGAATCGTCCGACTCCGAAGCAGCTCGCGGAGTCGAGTGGTCAGGTCCTCGCCGCACGCGACATTCGCGCCACGCTCGATTCGGCGCTCTCGAGCGGCGTGAAGGCCGAGTATCGCCAGGTCGATGTGCGTGACGTCGAAGGCGTGAAGTCGGTGCTGGCCGAGGCGCGCACGTCGCTCGGTCCGATTCGTGGCGTGCTGCACGGCGCCGGTGTGCTGCGCGACAAGCGCATCGAAGACAAACGCGATGACGACTTCGATCAGGTGCTCGATCCGAAGATCTCTGGTCTGCGCACGGTGCTCGAGGCGACGCGCAGTGACGAACTCGCGGCCATCGCGTTGTTCTCGTCGGTGAGCGGCCGGTTCGGTCGTCGCGGTCAAACGGACTACGCGCTCGCGAATCAGGCGCTGGTGTCGATCGCGCAGTCCGAGGCGCTGACGCGTCCTGGCTGCCGCGTCGTCGCGCTCGATTGGGGCCCCTGGGCGGGCGGCATGGTGACGCCGGCGCTCGAGGCGACGTTCAAGGCCGAGGGCATCGCGCTCATTCCGCTCGAGGTTGGTGCAAAGGCGCTGGTCGATGAGCTGCGCGTGGTGTCGACCGGGCCGAGCGAGATCGTGCTCGGTGCGGGGTTTGGTGAAGCGACGGAAGCCGGTTGGGCGCTGGTTCGTTCGGAGCGCGTCGAGCGTTCGTGGCCCGTGCTCGCCGATCATCGGTTGAACGGAAAAGAGGTGCTCCCGCTCGCGATGACGCTCGAGTGGTTCACGCAGTCGGCGCGGGCGCTCGGTGATGGCCTGGCCTCGATCGAGCTCGAAGACGTACGCGTGCTGCGCGGCGTGACGTTCGATGGTGATCGCGAAGAGCTCTCGGTCTGGGCGGGGCGCGCCGAGGTCCGTGGCGACGCGACTGTCATTCCACTCGAGCTCCGCAACCGGAAGGACGTGGTTCACGTTCGCGCTTCGGCGGTGCTGCGTTCGACGCAGGGGGCGACCGAGCGTCTCAAGTCGACGTCGCTGCCTGCGTTCGTGACGCCGGTGAGCGAGCTGTACGCGAGCCAGCTGTTCCACGGCCCGTCGCTCTGGGCGCTGCGGTCGATCGAAGGGCTCGGCGAAGAGGGCATGAGCCTGACGCTCAAGACGCACGCCACCTCGGAGCGCCTCGTTCCAGGTCCCTCGCAGACGTGGGCCATCGATCCGCTCTGTGTCGACGGCGTCTTCCAGGCGCTGATCGTCTGGGCGCGTGCGCAGCGCGGAGCCCCGTCACTTCCTTCGAAGCTCGGAGCGCTGCGGGTGCTCAAGCCGTTCGCGCCAGGTGACGTGAAGGCGATCGTCCGCATTCGTTCGGTCGACGGCGCCATCGTCACCTCAGACATCGATCTCGTCGACGCCTCGGGCGCGCTCGCGGCGAAGCTCGAAGGCTACGAGTGCACCGTGAGCGCGAGTCTGTCGCGCGCGTTCACCGCCGACGCGACGACGCTTCAGCCCACCACGCTGGCATGACCGCTCGTCGCGCCATCGCCATCGTCGGTCTCGGAGGCCGATTCCCCGGTGCGCC
Organism: Archangium gephyra; assembly: GCA_943370055.1. Lineage (GTDB taxonomy): Bacteria > Myxococcota > Myxococcia > Myxococcales > Myxococcaceae > Xiheimicrobium > Xiheimicrobium gephyra_A. The sequence continues at coordinate 8,385 of CALRPN020000081.1, read as the reverse complement.
CACTGCGGACGCATTGTGGGAGCTCGTCGCCGAAGGTCGCTCGATGGCGCGCGACGTTCCCGCTTCACGCTGGCCGATCGATCCGTCATCGGTGCTGGGCGCAGGAGTCGATCACGCGCGCTCGCTCAAGGCGTGTCTGCTCGAGCCGTTCGAGTCGAAGGTGGAGGGGACTCCGCTCACCCGGCTCGCCATCGACGTCGCCGAACAGACCTTCCGCAACGCGGGCTCGGCGAAGATCGATCGCTCGAAGACGGCGGCGATCATCGCGAACATCGCGCTGCCGACGGATGGAGCCTCGAAGCTGTCGGAAGAGATCTTCTTTCGCGAACTCCACCTGCCGGTCTCGAAGGCCGATCCCCGTGAGGCGTTTCCTTCGTCGTGGCCCATTGGGCAGATGGCGAAGGCGATGGGGCTGGGGAAGGGCAGCTACACGCTCGATGCGGCGTGTGCGTCGTCGCTCTACGCGCTGCACCTCGGCTGTCTCGAGCTCGAAGCAGGTCGGCTCGACGCGGTGCTCGCGGGCGGAATCTCGCTGCCGCAGTCGCTCTACACGCAGGTTGGCTTCACGCAGTTGCAGGCGCTGTCGCCCAGTGGCGTGTGTGCTCCGTTCACGTCGCGCGCCGATGGGCTCGTGGTCGGTGAAGGCGCGGGCATGGTGTTGCTCAAGCGCCTCGACGACGCGGAGCGTGACGGCGATCGCATTCTTGCGGTCATTCGCGGCATCGGCCTCTCGAACGACGTTGGCGGAAGTCTCTTGTCGCCCGACTCCGAAGGTCAGCTTCGCGCGATGCGGGCGGCCTACGAGATGGCGGGCTGGTCGCCGAGCGACGTGCAGTTCGTCGAGTGTCACGGCACTGGAACGCCGCGTGGTGATCACGTCGAGCTCGAGAGCCTGAAGACGCTGTTCGGAAGGGCTTCTCCCGTCATCGGTTCGGTGAAGAGCAACGTCGGGCATCTGCTCACGGCCGCGGGCATGGCCGGCCTCACGAAGGTGCTCGGCGGGCTTTCCCGCAAGACGCTGCCGCCGAACGCGAACGCGTCGAATGTGGTGGCTGATGCGGCTCCGTTGCGAGTGCTCGATCGTCCCGCTTCGTGGGAATCGGTCGGGCCTCGTCGTGCCGCTGTTTCGGGCTTCGGCTTCGGCGGCATCAACGGTCATGTGTTGCTCGAAGAGCACCTGAAGGGAACGCCCCGCGTCGAACTCGTGAACGACGTGGAGCCCATCGCCATCGTCGGCCTCGGGGTTCACGTCGGAGCGCTCGATTCGGTCGCCTCGTTCCGCGAGACGATCTTCTCAGGTGGTTCCGCTGTGAAGCCACGGCCTGCGACGCGCTGGAAGACCCAGCTCGAGAGCGAACTTCAGGGCGCGTGGATCGAGGCGCTCGAGATCCCCATCGGACGCTTCAAGGTGCCTCCGCTCGAGCTGCCTTCCGTGCTGCCGCAGCAGTTGTTGATGCTCGAGGTGGCGGCGAACGCGGTCGAAGACGCAGGTGGGCTCGGTCCTGGTCCGCACGCGAGAACGGGAGCCATCGTCGGCATCGGGCTCGATCTCGAGACGACGTCGTTTCATCTGCGCTGGGTGCTCGAGCGTCACGTTCGCCAGGCGCTTCCCGACGTCGAGGTCCATGAGGTGCGCGCGTGGGTCGAGAAGGTCGCGAACGCGTTGTCGGCTCCGCTCGATGCACAGCGCGTGTTGGGGGCGCTCGGTGGAATCGTGACGAGCAGGCTCGCGCGTGAACTCTCGCTGGGTGGGCCGAGCTTCGGCGTGCAGGCCGATGAGGGCAGTGGGCTTCGTGCGCTCGAGGTCGCGAGCCGGCTGCTTCAGCGCGGTGAAGTCGATCGCATGATCGTCGGCGCCGTCGATCTCGCGGGTGATGTTCGTCGTGTGCTCGCAGCCGAGTCGTTGGGGCTCGCGGGACTTCCTTCCGATGGTGCGGCCGCGTTCGTGCTGAAGCGGTTGAGCGACACGAAGGGCGACGTCGTTCACGCCGTGATTCGTGGGTTCGGCGCGTCGACGAAGCCGGCCGAAGCAGCGACGGCGGCCTGGGGCACGGACCACGCTGATCGTCTGCGTGACCCTTCTGAGCTGAACGATCAGCTCGGCGTTCCCGGAGCCGCCGCTGGTCTCGTGAGCGTCGCCGAGAGCGCGTTGTCGCTGCGGCATCGCGTTCGTTCGCGTGGGGCAGGGCAGCGCCCCGAAGTCTGGAGCCGCGGTCGCACCGCGCGTCGCGTCGGAGTCACCACCAACTCGCTCGATGGCACCTCGCTCCATGTCGCGATGGAAGAAGCGCCAATCGGAACGCCGACGTCTGCTTTCGATGGACGTCGCGCGGCAGGCCTCTTCATCGGCAAGCCCGACGCGCTGAGCGCTTTCGTTTCCGCAAACCCCAGCGCGACGATCGATCAGCTCGCGGCTGAGTGGTTCCATCAATCGAAGGACGCTGGCCCCGCATGGGTCGCAACGAGTGTCGACGATCTCTCGAAGCAGTTGCGTACGCCGAAGACGGTGGCGCCGATCGACGGTGAGCTCGCCTTCGTCTTTCCCGGCTCGGGCAGTCACTACGACGGCATGGGCGAGACCCTTCCGCTCGCGTTTCCGCAGGTGCTCGAACAGCTCGGGCACGAGGTCGAGGACTTCTCCCGTCATCTCTTCCCGAAGATCGCGAACGGCCCCGCCGGCCTCGCAGAGATCATCGTTCGGCAGGTCACGCACGGGCTCGTCGTTCACGACGCGCTGAAGCTGCTGGGTGTCTCGGCTCAGGCGTACATGGGCTACAGCCTTGGCGAGTCGGCCGGCCTCTTCGCGTCACGTGCGTGGAGAGATCGCGACACGATGTTCCGCCGCACGCTCGAGAGCGGGCTCTTCCGTTCGCAGCTGACGAGCGATGGCTCGGTGATGCGCGAGGCGTGGGGTCAGGACGCAGAGTGGGTCGTCGCGCTCGTCATGCGCTCGAGGGACGAGATCAAGTCTGCGCTCTCGGGAACGGCGACGCTGCTGATCGTCAACGCTCCTGGCGAGTGTGTGATCGGCGGGCGGAAGGACGACGTTCGCGCCGTCGTCGGCCGGCTCGGTGGCGCCGCGATCTTCCTCGAGGGCGTTCCCTTCGTGCACCTGCCAGTGATCGCGCCAGTGCAGGAAGACTACCGCGCCCTGCATCTCCTCCCGACGACGCCGCCTGCGGGCGTTCGTTTCTACAGCGCGGCGTGGGCTCGCTCGTACGAGGTCACCACCGAGAACTGCGCGGCTTCGATCGTCGCCAATGCGATGCACGGCTTCGACTTCACCGCGCTCATCGAGCAGGCGTACGCCGATGGTGTGCGGGTCTTCGTCGAGCCCGGTCCGCAGGGGTCGTGCACGCGGATGATCGGTCGCATTCTCGGCAATCGTCCGCACCTCGCGGTGAGTGCGTGTCAGCGCGGCCAGGACGGCTACGTGTCGTTGCTGAATGCAGCCGCGAAGCTTCACGACTCGGGACGACCGGTCGATCTTTCTGCGCTCTACGCAAAGTCGCCGCGCCTCGATCGCGCGCCGAAGCGAAAGTCGATTCGAGTCGTCGTCGGCGGCGCCCCGCTGAACGTCCCGCCGCTCCCGTCACCTCGTCCTGCCGTCGCAGTCGTTCCCCAGATCATGCCTGCGCCTGATGGACAGGTCGTCGTCACTGCCGCTCCGATTCCGATGACCACGTCACTGACCGAGTTCCTGAACACGCAGACAGCGACGGCGCGCGCACACGAGACCTTCCTTCAGGTGTCGCAGCAGTCGATGGCGCTGCAGACGAAGCTGCTGATGCAACTGCAGGGGCTTGCTCCAGCAGCAGAGGCTCCGACTGCTCCGCCGCCACGCTTCGACCGCGACCTCTGCATGGAGTTCGCGATCGGCAAGCTCTCGAAGGTGCTCGGCGCGACGTTCGCTTCCGTCGATGCACACCCGACGCGCGTTCGACTTCCCGCAGAGCCGTTGATGCTCGTCGATCGCATCGTCGAGGTCGCAGGCGAGATGGGGAGCCTCACGACCGGCCGCTGCGTGACCGAGCACGACGTGCACGAAGGCGCCTGGTACCTCGACGGTGGGCGCGTTCCTGTCTGCATCAGCGTCGAAGCAGGGCAAGCCGATCTCTTCCTCTCGGCGTACCTCGGCATCGATCTGCAGACGAAGGGCGAGCGCGTGTATCGGCTCCTCGACGCGAAGGTCGTCTTCCACCGTGACCTGCCCGTGCCCGGCGAGGTCATTCGCTACGACATCAAGATCGATCGCTTCGTGCGTCAGGGCGACACCTGGCTGTTCTTCTTCCGCTTCGACGGGACGATCGCCGGCCAGCCGTTCATCACGATGTACGACGGCTGCGCAGGCTTCTTCAGCGCCGAGCAGTTGGACCAGGGCAAGGGCATCGTCGCCGAGACGCGCAAGAAGCTGCCGCCCTCGAACTTCACGCCGCTCACGCCGCACGGAACCGCGAGCCTGAGCGAGACGCAGGTCGAAGCGCTGCGGCGCGGCGATCTTCGCGCCGCGTTCGGCATGAACTTCCCCATCTCGACGCTCGCGCCGGCGTTGCGGCTTCCGACCGGGCGCATGCACCTCGTCGATCGCATTCTCGAGCTCGACACGCGTGGAGGCGCTGCGGGCCTCGGGCTCGTCCTCGGTGAGCACGACGTCACGCCCGACCGCTGGTACCTGACCTGTCACTTCTCCGACGACCCCGTGATGCCGGGCACGCTCATGTACGAGTGCTGTCTGCACACGCTGCGTGTGTTGCTTCTCCGGCTCGGCTGGGTCGATGACGCGACCGATGTCGATCTCCACTACGCGCCGATGGAAGGCCGGCCCAGTCAGCTCAAGTGCCGCGGCCAGGTGCTCCAGTCGACGAAGAAGGTGCAGTACCGGCTCGAGATCGATCAGATCGGCTACGACCCGGAGCCGTTCGTCATCGCCACCGCCTCGATGTTCGCCGACGGAAAGCACGTCGTGCAGATGGACGGCATGTCGGTGCGCATTCGCGGCCTGACGAAGGAACGCCTCGAGACGATCTGGGGCACGACTTCGACACCTCCCGTCTTCACGCGCGAGCAGGTCATCGAGTACTGCGAAGGACTTCCCTCGAAGTGCTTCGGCCCTGGGTACGTGCCATTCGATTCGGGTGAACGACGGCTCGCACGGCTTCCGCGAGATCCGTTCCGCTTCATCGACCGTGTCGTGAGCTGTGAGCCGAAGCCGCTCGTGATGGAGCCGGGTGGGTGGCTCACCTGCGAGTACGACGTTCCGCCCGACGCCTGGTACTTCGGCGCGAACCGTCAGCAGGCGATGCCGTTCTCGGTGTTGCTCGAGGCGGCGCTGCAGCCGTGCGGCTTCCTTGCGGCGTACGTCGGCTCGGCGCTCACCACCGAAGACGTCCTCGCGTTCAGAAACCTCGATGGCTCGGCCACGGTGTCTCGTGAGGTGTTCTCGAACGTCGGCACGCTAACGATGAAGTCGCGGCTCACGAAGGTCTCGCGCGCGGGCGGCATGCTGTTGCAGGAGTTCGACTTCGAGGTGAACGATCGCGAAGGGCTCGTCTACCGGGGCAAGACGGGCTTCGGCTTCTTCCCGCCAGTCGCGCTTGCGCAGCAGGTCGGCGTTCGTGGCGGTTCGAAGTGGGAACTCCCTCAGGGCCGCGCGTTCTCGTTGCCGATGGAGGCACCGCTCACGCCCAACGAGAAGGGAACACCGTCATCAGGTCTGACGCTCCCCGCGAAGTCGTACGCGATGATCGACACCATCGACGTGCTCTCGCTCGAGACCGGCTTCATCTCGGGCCACAAACGCGTCGATCCGAGCGAGTGGTTCTTCCGCGCGCACTTCTTCCAGGATCCCGTCATGCCGGGCTCGCTCGGGCTCGAGGCGCTCCAGCAGTTGCTGCTCGTCTTCGCGCGGGAGCGCTTCGGCAAGCTGCTCACCACGCATCGCGCGCAATCGATGGCAGTGGGCCAGCCGCACGTGTGGCAGTACCGGGGTCAGGTGATCCCCACGAACGCGCTGGTCGAAGTGCAGGCGAAGGTGAAGCAGGTGATTGATGGTGAGCGCCCGATGCTCGTCGCCGACGGTCAACTGCTTTGCGACGGCAAGGTCATCTACGCGATGAAGGACTTCGCGCTGCGCCTCGTTCCGGAGGCTCGCTGATGCGCTGGTCGAAGGTGAACGTCGAGGCGATCGCGTACGAGCTACCGACCGAGATCATCACCTCGGCGGAGATCGACGCGCGACTCACACCGATTCACGAGGCGCTGAAGATCGCTCCGGGTCAGCTGCAGTCACTCACCGGCATCAAGGAACGCCGCCGTTGGCCGGTTGGAACTTCGATGTCGTCGGTCGCTGCGAAGGCTGGCCGCAAGGCACTCGATCAGGCGGGTGTCTCGGCCGATGACGTCGGCGCGGTGATCTACGCCGGCGTCTGCCGCGACAACCTCGAGCCTGCCACTGCATGCGCTGTCGCCGCCGAGCTCGGAACGGGTCCAGAGACGCTGGTCTTCGACGTCGCCAACGCCTGCCTCGGCGTCATGAACGCGATGGTCGAGCTCGCAAACCGAATCGAGCTCGGGCAGCTGCGCGCGGGCCTCGTCGTCTCGGCCGAGAGCTCGCGTGAGATCGTCGACGCCACCATCGAGCGCATGAACCGCGAGCCCACACTCGAGCGCTACCGGCTTGGGCTCGCCACGATGACGGGCGGCTCCGGCGCTGCCGCCGTGCTGCTGACTGCATCTGACTTTTCCGCCGTCGAACACCGGCTCGTCGCAGGCGCGGCGCTCTCGGCTCCCAAACACCACGGCATCTGCCGCTGGGGCCCCTCGACCGGCCTGCTCGGTGAGCGCACGAACATCATGGAGACCGACGCGTCACAGGTGCTCGAGCACGGCGTCGAGCTCGGGCGCGCGACGTGGGACAAGCTGCTGACGAACTCCGGCTGGAGACGCGACGAGATCGACCGCGTCATCTGCCACCAGGTCGGAGCCGCCAACCGCCGCGACATTCTCTCGACCATCGGCGTGCCCGAATCGAAGGACTTCTCGACCTTCGACCGCCTCGGCAACATGGGCACGGTCTCGGTGCCGATCACCGCCGCGCTCGCGAATGAAGCGGGCTTCCTTCAGGCCGGCCAGCGCCTCTCGATGCTCGGCATCGGCAGCGGCCTCAACTGCCTCATGCTCGGACTTCACTGGTGATGGACATGACCTTCGACATCGCGCCGTACCGTTCGTTGTACCCGTGGCAAGGCCGCTTCTTCGACACCGGCAACGGCGTGCGCATGCACTACCTCGACGAGGGGCAGGGCGAGACGCTCGTCATGCTGCACGGCAACCCGACGTGGAGCTTCTACTGGCGCCACCTCGTCAGCGCGTTCTCGAAGCAGTACCGAGTCATCGTCCCCGATCACGTCGGCTGCGGACTCTCGGACAAGCCGAGCGACGAGCAGTACCCGTACGTGCTCGAGCGCCGCGTGTCGGATCTCGACGCGCTGCTCAAGTCACTCGGCATCACGAAGAACGTGACGCTCGTGGTGCACGACTGGGGCGGCATGATCGGCATGGCCTGGGCGACGAAGAACCCCGAGCTCGTGAAGCGCTTCGTGGTGCTCAACACCGCGGGCTTCGGTCTGCCGCAGGGTCGCAAGCTGCCGTGGCAGATCGGCGTCGTGCGGTACGCGCCGTTCTTCCCCGTACCGGTTCGCGCCTTCAACGCCTTCTCGCGTGGAGCCAACATGCTCTGCTCGACGCGCCCCGGCCGCATGACGTCGCTCGTGAAGCAGGCGTACCTCGCGCCTTACGACTCGTGGGCCAACCGCATCGCCGTGCAGCGCTTCGTCGAAGACATTCCGCTCGCGCCGGGTGATCGCAGCTGGCCCATCGTGCAGGAGGTCTCGGACAAGCTCGGCCAGTTCCGCTCCGTGCCGATGCTCATCTGCTGGGGCCGCAAGGACTTCGTGTTCGACGACGCGTTCCTCGGCGAGTGGCGCAAGCGATTGCCCGAGGCCGAAGTGCACGTGTTCGAAGACGCGGGCCACTACGTGCTCGAAGACGCGCACGAAGAGATCGTCGGCCTGATGAAGGGCTTCTTCGCGAAGAACCCGTTGCCGGGCGCCGTGTCGTGACCATCAGCGCGAACATCGCCTCCCACCTGCCAGCGATGGCGCGGCTCGATCCGAAGCGGCCGGCGATCATCGCGCCCGATGGTCGTGGTGCTTGGCGCACGATGACGTTCGGTGAACTCGACGCGATGAGTGATCGCATCGCGCACGGGCTGGCGGCGATCGGTGTGGCGCGTGGTTCGAGAACGGTCGTGCTCGCTCCGCCCAGCTTCGAGTTCTTTCCGCTCGTGTTCGCCGTCTTCAAGGTCGGCGCGGTGATGGTCGCGAT
>CALRPN020000080.1:0-39279 GCA_943370055.1 Archangium gephyra | reverse complement strand
AGGTCGAGCTGCAGGGCGGCCAGCTGGGCGACGGTGTCGCGCGCATCTACATGCGCATGTCGGGTACGGGCATCGTCAAGAACGTCTCCGACGCGACCGACTACTACGTGTTCCCCGAGCGCACCGCGGTGGTGAACGCCAGCACCGGCTCGAAGGTGTTCGACCCCGAGGTCTACCGCAACTACCGCTTCCGCGACCGCCCGCTCGTCAACACGCTCTGGGAGCTCATCATCAACCAGCGCGACGAGCTCGCGAACCGCGACATCAACCTCGGCACGCTCAATGACATTCGCGTGCTCATCTACTACTCAGACTTCACGACGTTCTGACCCTGGCCCCGCCCGAGGAAACGCACACCATGACTCTGCCTTCGATGCGGCACACAGCCGCAGCCTGTTGTCTCGGCCTGGCGCTCGTCCTTGCTGGTTGTCCCCAGCCGCCCGCCAACAACGACGGCGGTGGGAACACGGGCGGTGGCTCGGCCTGTACCGCCGGCACCGTCGGGTGCGGGTGCGACAACAGCACGTGCTCCTCGGGTGAGTGCGTCGACGGGGCGTGCGTCGCCTGTCAGCGCGGCTCTGCGAGCTGTGTCTGCCGCGCCAACGGCACCTGCGACATGGGCCTGCGCTGCGGCAGCGGGAAGTGCGAGACGTGCCCGCCCGGACAGAACGGCTGCGCGTGCAACGGCACCACCTGCAACGCCGGCCTCACCTGCAGCAACGGAAGCTGCGCGCCCGACACCTGCACGCCTGGCGCTCCGGGATGCCCCTGCCGCACCCAGGGCCCCGTCTGCGACAACAACGCGTACTGCGACACGTCGAGCCGTTGCCAGACGTGCAGCCCCGACGTGAGGGGCTGTGCCTGCAGCTCGACCTCGACCTGCCTCGGCGGGCTCGTGTGCAACATGGCGACGATGCAGTGCCGCGACGCCGTGACCTGCACGCAGCTGCGCATGCCGACCGACGGCGGCATGAGCTGCGCGACCAATCAGCTCTGCACCGAGACGATGGGCCAGGACGCGGTGTGCGTCGCCGGCATGTGCCAGCCGAACTTCAAGTTCGACAGCCTGACCAACACCTGCATCGCGTGCGTGTCTGCGAACTGCGCCAGCGAGCCGACGTGCACGGGCCCGGGCGGGCTCGCCGCGATGACGTGTGATGGGCAGAACCGCGTCTGCAACCAGTCGGGCATGGTGGCCGCGTGCGGCAGCTGCAAGCCCGGCTTCACCGAGAACGGCTCTGCGTCGTGCCAGCCCGTTCCTCGCTGTGGCTCCACCACCTGCCCCCTCACCGACTATTGCGACACCAGCGGCACCATGCCTGCGTGTGTTCCCCTGCCGTGTCCCTCAGGCCAGGCCAAGGAAGGGACGGGGGCATGCTCAGCCTGCACCACGCCGGTGAACTGCATGGGCGCGGGCTACTCCGGGCGCTACTGGCCCTTCCGCACGGGCGGCCGCTGCATCTGCGAGACGCTCGACGGCTACTTCGAGCCAGGTGTCGCCGCAGGCGCCGCGACGCTGTGTGACGCCGACAACGACGGCTGGGTGAACGCCCGCGCCGACGGCACCGACATCACCAGCAACTCGGTGCTGAAGGCCAACGCGCGCTGCTCCATTCGCAAGGTCGACCGCGTTCGCCTCGTGGAAGAGACGGGGGTCGCGGCCGAGGTGCACTCGTGCACGAACTCGATGAGCATGGTCGTTCCGCCTGAGCGGCTGGTCGACGGCGGGCTCGCGCCCCTGTTCGATGGTGGCTGGCCGTCTGCTACGCCGGGGCCCTCGATTTGCCCGACGAACCAGGTGCTCCCGATTCGCCTGCTCGAGTCTCCGCGAAACGACCGGCCGGGAGAGCCGCTCACCGAGCCGAATCAGGTTCCGGTCTGGGGTGATGGTGGCCGCCTGCTCGAGGCGAACGAGCTCAACGCCCTCACCAAGGGCTGCATCTCGGGCGTCACCGACCTCAACGACAACAACGTGGACGACATTCGTGAGGTGCAGCCGTCTGGAGCCAGCGCCGACGACCAGGTTCGCCTGCAGTCGTTCGCGTACTACGTCGAGCTGTACTCGGCGTACTACGAGCCCTCGGCGACGGACCTCGGCGTGCTCGTCATCAAGGAGCGCTCACGCTGCGACCCCGGCTTCCCCCTGCGTTACGACCCGAGCGCGGTTCGAACGGCCGATGGTGGGGCGAACGACGACTTCCAGCGGCTCGATGGTGGCTCACGCTACTGGCGCTCGTGCGAGCGTCGCCGCGACCCGAGCTGGAACGAGGCCACTCCCGCGCCGGGCTACGACTTCGCCCAGTGGACGTGCCCCTCGACGAGCGGCAACTGTACGTTCCGCGACTTCCCTTCGGCGACGCAGGTCGGCCCCACCAGCCCCCGCACCACGTTCTTCCGCGACTTCGGCCGCTGCAACCTCGGCGGAGCCCTGCCGGTCGACATGCGCTGGCGCGGCTTCGGCCACCACAGCCAGTTCAAGTGCGTCGAGGTCGTCAGCTCGCCGACCCCGTCGCGTGAGCAGCTGAACACCAACTCGTTCGACGGCGGCGTCGATGGGTTCGCCTTCAACGCCTGCGTCGCGGTGCCCTGCAACGGCACGGGCTCGAACTGCCGCGTGACGCCTGGCGCGGGCGCGCAGACGGCGCAGCCCGTCGTCAACTGCACGGCGACCTATGCGCCTCAGGCGGGCTCGGTGGGCTTCGCAGCCGTGGGCTACCGCCCGTACGGAAACACCGCGCCTGCCGTCGGTTACCCGCGCGCCGGGTACATCGGGGGCTGCGTGAACGAAGACACCGAGAGTGAGATCACCGCTGGCGCTGACACCAACTACCAGAGCTACCTCTGCCCCTACCCGGAGTTCTCGCGCACCAGGACCATCGCTGACCGCGCCTTCGGACGGCACAGCTGCTACCTGCAGCCGGCGAACTTCCTCTGGTCGGGTGCGACGCCTCAGCGCGCGACGCTGCGATGGTCGGCTCCTGATGCAGGCGCCGGAACGTTGAACGGCGTCTGGCGCAACTGAGGTCGCGTCGGCTCCGCGAGTTCTCCGCGCAGGCCACCGTGCTTGGTGGCTTGGCAGCCTCGCGATGTGGCGTTCGCGAAGGACCGACGGACCGTCAGGTGAGCTCGAGCGCGTGGTCTGACAACACGTCGTGCTCGAGCACCCCGCGTTTCGAAGCGCTGCCCGACTCGCTCCGGACAATCCTCCCCACCTGGCCTCGGCCGAGCGCGACCTCGTCGTGATGTCGCGATTCGCGGAGAACGGCGGGGCGCGCCTTCGGTAGGGCTGTCGACGGGAACGCGTCGCAGTGAGCGGCTCGTTCGCACGGCGAGCCGGAATTGCCGACCCGTCACGGCTCTCCACGACAACATGCGGCCGGCGCGTTCGCTGCGCAGACTCGGCCCATCCGCGTCGAGCGCTGGGCAGAACGTCGACCGACTCGGGGCTCGCAATGTCGAGCCTCGGGTTCTGGACCGCCCCTTGTCGCGCTGAAGGGAAATGTGCGATGGCCCGCGGCCCGTGCTCTGGTGGAGGCTTCCACCTGCTGATCCGGGCCGTCTCTGGGAGTCACCGCATGTTCAGCCGCACAGCCCTCGTCGCCTTCGCGCTCACCCTCTCGGTTGCTGGCTGCACGTGCAACCGCGAGCCGCCTGCGCAGATGACGTTGAAGCAGGAAGGCGAAGACTGTCTTCGAGACGAGCAGTGCGCGACGGGCCTGTGTGAAGGAGCTCCGGGCACGCAGCCGGTCTGCCGCCGCAAGTGTGCCGATGGCTGCATGGCGGCCGAGGTCTGCACGCAGCTGACACCGCTGCGCTACGCCTGCGTGCCGGACCGCGGAGGGCTCTGCCAGGCCTGCCAGCTCGACAGCGACTGCCCGTACCCGTCGGACAAGTGCATCGTGGTGAACGGTGAAGGCGTCTGCGGCCGCGACTGCGCGTTCGACCAGACGTGCCCGACCTCGTACCGCTGCCTCAACGGCGTGGGCACCGATGGCCGCCCCAAGTCCCAGCAGTGCACGCCCGCCTCGGCGAGCTGCGACTGCACCGCGGCGAACCAGGGCCAGATGGTCTCGTGCATGAACCAGAACGGCTTCGGCACCTGCAACGGCACGCGCACCTGTGACGGCGTCACGGGCTACTCCGCCTGCACGGCTTCGACGGCAGTCGCCGAGAGCTGCAACGGCACCGACGACGACTGCGACGGCCGCACCGACGAAGACCTGCCCACGGTCACCTGCGGCCTCGGTCTCTGCCAGCGTACGGTGCCCTCGTGCGCCGATGGCGGCACCTTCGTCTGCACGCCCGGAGACGCCGGTGTCGAGCTCTGCAACGGCCTCGACGACGACTGCGACGGCACACCCGACAACGGCATCAGCCTGCAGAGCGACGTCGCCAACTGCGGCCGCTGCGGCAACGCGTGCATGGTGCAGAACGCGACGCCCCGCTGCGTGGCCGGCCAGTGCGACATCGGCATGTGCACCGCGCCCTTCGACGACTGCAATGGCCGCGTCACCGACGGCTGCGAAGAGAACGTTCAGACGAGCGTGAACCACTGCGGCATGTGCGGCCGCCGCTGCGTCGCCACCAACGCGACCTCGTCGTGCGCGGCAGGCCAGTGCGCCTTCACCTGCAACTCCGGCTTCTTCGACCTCGACACCGACCCGGCCAACGGCTGCGAGTACCAGTGCACGTTCACCAGTGCGGTCGACCTTCCCGACGTGGCCTTCACGGACGCGAACTGCGACGGCATGGACGGCGAGGTGAACAACGGCATCTTCGTCTCGCTCACCGGAGACGACACCAACATCGGCACGCGTGACGAGCCCGTGCTCACCATCGAAGAGGGTCTTCGCAAGGCGGTCGCGCAGAACAAGCGTGACGTCTACGTGTCCTCGGGGGCCTTCACCGGGCCGCTCGTCATCGCCAGCGTGTCGGGGAAGAACGTCGCAGGCGGCTACCAACCCTCGACGCTGCGGTGGACGCGCGCGTCGACCAACGCGACCGTCATCGCCGGCGGAAACCCTGCGCTCGTCGTCGCCGATGCAGGCGTCGCCGTCGATGCGGGCGTCATGCTGCAGTTCCTTCAATTCCGCTCGGACAACGCGACGGGCGTCGACGGCAACGGCAACGGCCACGTCGGCTACGGCGCGCGCATCTCGAACTCGGTCGGCGTGCGGCTCGAGCTGATTCAGCTGCGCGCGGGCAACGGCGCAAACGGAAGAGACGGCGCCGCGGGAACCACGGGAGACGACGGCAACAACGGCTCGGTCGGCGTGGCTGGCAACATCTACGACACCACCAACTTCCTCGGCTTCGGCGTCTGCGGTGGAACCGCGACGTGGCCGAATGGCGGCTCGGGTGGGACGAGCACGTGCGGCAAGCGCGGCGGCAACGGCGGCATTCCCGGCTGGAGTCACAACTACAGCGGCACCGCGAACGACGGAAACCCCTTCCCCGGCGGGCGCACGGGCGGCACGGGTGTGACCGGCTCTTCGGGTGGCACGGGCAGCGGCGGCAACAGCGACCCGGGAGCTAGCTACGACACCGCGACGGCGCAGCAGGCTGGCGCGACGGGCGCTGACGGCAATGACGGAAACAACGCCGCCACGCCCGCCAACCTCGGAACGCTGACCGTCGCCGGCTACCTCGCGCCTGCGCTCACGTTCGCGACGAGCGGAACGTCTGGCGAAGGTGGTGGCGGTGGTGGTGGCGGCGGTGGTGGCTGCACCCGCGAGTGCATCGCCTTCGTCTGTTATTGCAAGTGCTACACGTACGGCAGCGCTGGTGGCGGTGGTGGTTCGGGTGGCTGCCTCGGCACGCGCGGCCTGACGGGCGGCGCAGGTGGCGCGAGCATCGGCCTCGTCCTCTGGAGCTCGCAGGTGACGGCGCGGCAGGTCACCGTCACGACGGGCAGCGGCGGCACGGGTGGGCGTGGTGGCCGTGGCGGTGGCGGCGGCCTCAAGGGTCTTGGCCGCGGCTCGACGCACGACATTGGCTCTCAGGGCGTTTCCCGCATCGGAGGCCGCGGCGGTGACGGAGGCCGCGGTGGGCGTGGCGGGCATGGCGCTGGCGGTGCAGGTGGTGCAGTCATCGGCGTCGCGACGACGTCGGCGTCCTCCATCACCACGACGCAGATTACGTACTCGCAGCCGGGCACTGCCGGAAACGGTGGCATGGCCGAGGCCGGAGCGAACGTCGGGCCGGCCGGTCAGTCGTTCCAGCTGCGCTCCTTCTGAGTCGTTCCGCTGGGAGTCGGTCTCGGTCGCACTGGCGGACGTCGGGCGGCCGGAAGGATCGCCGCCCAAAACCGTCAGGTGCCCCGCTCGTCTCGAGCCTCCACGTCGACGCGGCGCTCGCTCGCCGTCGCTGGTGGGACTGGTGGGAGCGGTCGGTGACGTTGCCAGCGTCACCATCATCGAGTTCGCCGGCGTCGACGCCCGCAGCCACGTCGTCCGCAGCCACGTCGTCCGCAGCCACGTCGTCAGCAGCCACGTCGTCCGCAGCCACGTCGCCGGCAGCCACGTCGCCGGCGGCCACGTCGTCCGCAGCCACGTCGCCTGCATCCACGTCGCCTGCATCCACGTCGCCCGCATCCACGTCGCCCGCATCCACGGCGCCCGCATCCACGAAGCGTGCATCCACGAAGCGTGCATCCACGAAGCGTGCATCACCGCGTCCGTAGCAGCGCGAAGCGACGTGGATCCGTTCGACCGCGCCCCTCGAGCGGGAGAACGAACGCGAGAGCCATCACCCCGGCTCCGCGTGCTCCCTCTCGAAGCCCGCGCGACCTGGTGTACGGTGCGCGACCCATGACGAGCCTTCGCGCGGTGGCTGTGAGTCTGGTGGCGATGTTCCTGCTGGCGTGCCCCGAGAACCGGGCCAAACGCGCCGAGAAGCAGCTCGCCGACCTCAAGGAGAAGCAGGACGCCGAGAAGGCAGCGAAGAAGGAAGACAAGCTGGTCGCGCCCGTCGACACGGTGAAGCTCGACCCGCCGTACGACGACGCCTCGAGTGAGCGGCTGGTGCCCGATGGTCCGTGCCCCGAGGGGCTGTGGGCGCTCTTTCCAGGAGAAGCGCCTGGCGCGACGCCAGAAGAGAAGAAGGCCAACGCCGCCCGCCGCGCCGAGCTCGCGAAGTCGTTCGAGGGCAAACGCTACATGTACCGGCTGCGCGCGCCGAACCAGGTGACGCTCAAGCCGCACGACGCGGCTGCGGGCGTGCTGCCCATCGAGGTGCTCGGCACCGTCGACTGCACCGACTCCATCGGGCGTGTCGCCATCGCGTGGACCGAGGCGAAGGCCGGGTCTCCCAACGCGTCGGCCGCGAAAGAGGGCGCTGAGTTCTCGCAGAACATGTGGCTCGCGGCGCCCGTCGCGTTCTCGCTGCCCATCAAGTCGATGAGCGAGGCGAAGACGTTTCAGCAGACCAACGCGCTCGGCATGACGGCGCGGGTCGTCTTCACGCTCGGCAAGGGCGAGGTCGACAAGAAGCTGCGCAAGGTGGGCAAGGTGCAGGAGAAGGCCGCTGGCGAGACGGTCGGCTACGGCGGCGGCACGGAGGACTGGGGCGCCGGGCGGCTGGTGCATGCCGAGCTCGTCGGCCTGCGGGTGGGCGTCGAGCAGGAGAAGAAGCAGCTCTTCGAGCTCAAGGGGAAGTGACGCCGTCGAGGAAGTGGAGCACCGCCATCGCGCACACGTCGGGCTGCTCCTCGTGGGGCCAGTGGCCTGCGGTGGCGAGCTCGAGCACGGACGCGTGAGGCCAGGCTTCGCGCAGCTTCGCGAGCGCCGATGGCGGAAACGCCGAGTCCTTCAGGCCCCACACGACCTGCATGGGCATCGACGCGAGCCTCTGCCGCCGCGCCCACAGTGCCTCGAAGAACGCGGTCGAGCCGAGCAGGCTCTTGGCGAGCGCCCACAGCACGAGGCGTCGTGACGCCGCGTCGGGAAACACCGAGAGGTACGGCGGCCACGTCTCCTTCGTGACGGTCTTCGGGTCGCCCCACGCCGAGCGCGAGATGACGAAGGAGAGGTTCAGCGCTCCGTACGCCCAGCGGAACAGCGACGTGCCCGCGAGCCGTGCCCGCCGCCGGGACACAGGCTCGTCGGAGAACGGCCAGGCGAAGGTGTTGAAGAGGGTGACCGAGGCGACGCGTTCGGGGTGGGCGAGGGCGCCGTCGAGCGCGATGGGGCCGCCGAAGTCGTGCACCACCAGGTGATGCCTGTCGATGCGCAGCACCTCGAGCAGCTTCGAGAACCGCCGCGCGTGCGCCTCGGGTGAATAGTCAGCTCCCGCGGGGCGAGCCGAGCGCCCGAAGCCGAGGTGGTCGACCGCGACGCAGCGATAGCGGCTCGAGAGCAGGTGGATCAGGTGACGCCACTCGTACGACCACGTCGGCGTGCCGTGGGAGAAGACGACGACCGGGCCGCTGCCGACGTCGGTGACCGAGAGGGCTTCGCCGTCACCCAGGTCGACGAGCGTTGGCGTGAACGGGAACCCGGGCGTGGTGGTCATGCAGATAGTCAACCGTGCTTGACGAATCATCGTCAAGTATCATTGACCAATGAAGAAGCGACTCGAGCAGCTCCAGAGACGGCAGGCGGACAGCCTGGGGTTCCTGCTGATCCGCTGCGGGCAGTTGTGGAACGAGCGCGGCATCAGCCAGGTGAACGCCGAGGCCGGAGCGGCGGTGCTCCGCGAGGCGCACACGAAGCTGCTCCCGCACCTGCAGGCGCCCGAGGGCATTCGCATCACCACGCTGGCAGAGCAGGTCGGCGTGACGAAGCAGGCGGTGCAGCCGCTGGTTGCCGAGCTCGCAGCGCAGGGACTGGTGCGTGTCGAGTCAGACCCGGACGATGCCCGGGCGAGACGGGTCGCGCTCACGGCCCTCGGCGTCGACGCGATGGTGCACGGAACCGGCGTGCTCGAGCGAATCGAGCGCGAGGTGGCTCCCGCGCTGGGAAAGGCCGAGCTGAAGACGCTCAAACGAACATTGAGACGCCTGCTGGCTGCGCTCGAGTGAACTTCATTTCTGGCGAACGAACGCCGTGAGGTTGTCGAACGTGGTGCTCGTGCCGACGTTGACGCCCAGCTTCAGGAACATCTCGAAGTGCTCGGCCGATGGAGAGCGGATGGAGACCCGCATGCGCGTCTTGCCGGCCTGCGCTTCGAGCACGATGCGGCCATGCGCGCCCATGGCCTCGAACTCCAGCTGGCTGGGCCGTTCGACGACGCGGTAGACGCCCTCGAACGGTGGCGCATGGCCGTCGCTCACGAAGCGGAAGGCGCCGTTCACCTTCAGGTCGATGGTGCAGGCGGTGAGCTTCTTTCCGGTCGGGTCCCACCACTGGGAGAGCTGCTCGGGCTTCGTCCAGGCGTCGAACACGTCGTCGCGGCTGGCGTCGAGCAGGCGCTCGAAGTGGAAGGTGCGTTCGTTACGGTCGATGGAGTCAGTCACGGCGGGGTCCCTTCTTCTTCTTGTCGGCGAGGAAGTTCTCGAGGCGATCGAGGCGGCGCTCCCACTGCGCGCGGAACGGCGCGAGCCAGTCGTCGACCTCTTCGAGGGGGCCGCCGACCACGAGGGTGCGGGGGCGTCGCTGCGCGTCCTGGCCCGAGCGGATGAGCCCGGCGTCTTCGAGGACGCGCAGGTGACGGGAAATGGTCGGCTGCGCGACGTCGAACGGCTCCGCGAGCTCCGACACCGTCGCTTCGCCCTCTGCCAACCGCTGGAGGATCGCGCGCCTCGTCGGGTCGGCGAGCGCTGCGAAGACCACGTTCATTCGTTCGCTATCCATAGCTGTCTGTGAATATAGCAATGAAGCTATATAGTCAATCGAACATGGAGCTGCTGGCGTCGTCGAGACCCAGTTCACGCTCGAGCGAACGTCAGAGCGCCCGGCGCTCCCACGTGAGCGGGTCGATGCTCGTGAGCGGATGGAACCGACGCAGCACCTCGGCGGCAGTCGGCTCCCACACGCGCACCGAGTCGAGGAAGCCGCGCCTGAAGGTCCACTGCTCGACGGGAACAGGCAGCGGCGCGAGCCACGTCAGGTGGTGCACCTCGAGCAACGCCTGGGCCCGCGCCTGCGCCTCGGGTGACGCCGAGAGTTGGCAGCGAATGAACTCTCCACGAGGGTCGCCGCGTTCGAGCAGCCAGTCGGCGTAGACGAGCCGCACCGTGTCGTCCCAGGGTGAGCTCAACACCTGTTCGAGGAGCGGGTGTGGCTTCGCGCCTGCGCCTGCCGCGAGTCGATGCTCGAACCGCACGAGCGAGTTTCCGACCTGCACGCAGTCCCCGACCTCGAGCAGATGCGGCCCTGACGACGCACGAACGCGGTTCACGAACGTTCCGTTCGCGCTCGAGAGGTCCTCCACCACGAGGCCTCGGGGCGTCCTCTGCAAGCGCGCGTGACGCCCGGCGCTGCTGCGATCGTCGAAGAGCCGAATCGGGCCGGGGTCCTGCAGCCCGCCGTAGCCGAGCCGGCCGAGCACCATCGAGTCTTCGAGCGGCAGCACGCGCGGTGCCGGCTCGAGTGGAAACGCCAGCACCACGACGGACGTCTCGAGCGGTGGCGCGATGGGCAGGCGCATCAGTCGTGGTCGACGACTTCTTTGTTGGTTCGCTTGAGCTGCTCGAGCGAGCACTCCTTCGGCGCCTTGTCGTCACGCGCGCGCACGAACACCGGCTGAAAGAGGTTCAGGTTGTCGGTCGCGTACAGGTAGCGCACCTCGGCGACGACGGAGCGGCCCTTCGCGAGCTGCGCATCGAGCATCGCGCGTGACTCGTTCGTGGTGCCGCTGAACACGTTGCCCACGTCGCGCGCCTTGCCGTTCTCGTACACCTGCATGCGGTAGGCGTTGCCTGCGTTCTCGACGATGACGACGTCGGCCGAGGCGATGAACTTGCACTTCAGCTGCGTGCCGCCCGATGACGGCCGGCCTGCGCTCCACGCCGCGTCTTTGCGCTTGAAGACGATGCCCTCGGCGCCGGCCTGCTGCAGCCGCTCGTACAGCGCGCGCTTCTGCTTCGTCGTCCACGCGGTCTCGAGCACGCGCGCCGGCTCCGAGAGGCCCGGCTCGATTTCATCGGTGAGCCGCTCGAAGCGCCGCACGTACGGCTCGCCCGACACGTCTTCTCCCGCGAACTCGAGCACGTCGAAGAGCCAGTAGATGGTCTCGCCGCCGTGCCGCATCACCTCGCCGTCGACGACGGTGCCGTTGGGCAGGTGAATGAGCCCGTGCACGATGTCGTCGGCGAGCGCCGTCTTCTGCCCGTTGCGGTTCGTCGGGAGCACCTCGCCATCGACGACGTGACAGAGCACGCGCGTGCCATCGAGCTTCTGCTGCGCGATGACGGCGTCGTTGCCGAGCAGCCCTTCGACCTCGTGCTGGTCGACGGGGTTGAGCAGCTGCGCGACCCGCCCGACGCGTTTGCGAACGCCGGTGGCCTTGCTGCCCGAGCCCTGGCCCATGGGCGGTGCGACCTCGGCGGGGCGTGTGCCGTCGGTCAGCTCTTCGTAGCCCTTGTTCATCTTCTCGCGCTTGAGCCGCTCGAGCGTCGCTTCGGCCTTCTCGAGCGACACCTTGAGCGCCTTCTTGCCCTGCTGGAGCGAGCTGCCGCGGCGGCCCCACTGCACCACCACGTCGAAGCCGTTCGCGCCGGCCGGCACGATGCGCGCGTAGTAGACCTTGTCCGAGCTGCCTTCCTGGAAGAACAGCTTCACCTCTTTGAGTCGCACGTGGCCGACTCTAGCCGCCCCGCCTCACTTCCACCTCGGCGATGCGCGCTTCGAGCGCGTTTCGCTCGCCTTCGAATGACGTTGGCTGATGCGCCTGGGCCGGCTGCGGACACCGCGTGAGACACTGTGATATGTCAGGTGCTCATGACGTCTCACTCCCGTGCTCTCGTGCTGGCTTCTGCGCGCAAGCTGGTTCGCGAACCCACGCCCTTCACGATGGACCAGCTGGCGCTCGCGGCCGGGTGTTCACGTGCCACGCTCTACCGGCACTTTCCGTCGCGGGCGGCGGTCGCCGATGCGCTGCGCGCCGAGGGAATCACCGAGGCCGCCGTGGAGAGAGAGACGCGCACCAGGGTGCTGGACGCGGCCGAGCGGCTCCTGACCCAGCAGGGGCTGCAGGCCTTCACCTTCGAAGCCGTGGCCGCTGAGTCGGGGGTGTCGATGCCGACGCTGCGCCGGCATTTCCGGGGGCGCAAAGGGTTGCTGCACGCGCTCGCCGAGAGCAAGCCGGTTCGGCACGACGGCAGGGCCCTCGCGCTCGATGCCACGACCCCCTTCGAGCTCGCCCTCGAGGCCTTCGCGCTCAAGGCGCTCGGGGCTCTGCGCGCTTCCGGTGCGCTCTTTCGCGTCGGGCTCGCGTCGTCGGCCGACCACCGCGCGTTGGCCGGCTCGAACCTGCGCAGGCAGGGCACCATCGCCGCGCTCACTACCTTCTTTCGCCAGCAACAGCGGCTGGGGCGGCTCGCGAAGAGGCACGAGGCGGCCTGGCTCGCGGTCGCGTTCGGAGCGCAGTTGATGACGTTCGGCGCGCTCATGCCCTCGCTGGCGCCTGCGAAGCTGCGCAGCGACGCGGCCCTCGCAAAGGCCATCACGCAGCTGTTTCTCGAGGGAGCGCGTCGATGAGCCTCGTCACCCTTCCGACGGACCTCGATGGGGTGGGCGGCAAGGCGCGCGGCCTCAGCGAGTTGATGCGGTGGGGCTGTTCAGTCCCGCCGGCCTTCGTGCTGCGGCCCGGCGAGACCTGTCATCGCGAGACCCTCGAGGCCACGCTCACGGCGCTCGGCGGTCTCGTTGCCGTGCGCTCCTCGGGCCTCGCGGAGGATGGCGTGACGCGCTCCTTCGCCGGCATGCACGACACGGTGCTGGGCGTCGGCACGCTCGACGCGCTCGAGGCCGCCATCGCCACCTGCCGGGCCTCTGCCACGAGCGCGCGCGCGGCGGCGTACCGCGGTGAGGCGCCGCCCGACACGCTGGCCGTCGTGATTCAACGGCAGGTCGCAGCGGTGGTAGCGGGCGTGGCGTTCAGCGCAGACCCCGTCTCGGGGCGCCGCGCGTGCTGCGTCATCGAGGCCGTGCCGGGGCTGGGCGAGGGGCTGGTGTCAGGCAGGGTGACGCCCGACCGCGCCACCTTCGATGCGCAGACCTCGACGCTCGAGGGGGCGGCCCCTGCGCCGGGCCGTGCTCCGTGTCTCGACGAGGCTCTTGCCACCCGCGTCGCGGCGCTCACGCTCGAGGTCGCTCGTCGTGCCGGCACTGACGTCGACGTCGAATGGGCCTGGGACGGCGCCACGCTCTGGGCGCTGCAGTGGCGGCCCGTGACGGCGCTGCCAGCGCCCAACCCACGCGTGGTGTGGACGAACACCAACGCCGCCGAGTTGCTTCCGGAGGTCGCGCGGCCGCTCACCTTCGACGTCCTCAACCTCTGCGTGGCCCAGCTGCTCAACCCGGTGATGCGGCCGCTCGGGCTCGAGTTCGAGAAGCTCGGCGTCATCGGGCTCGTGGGCGGCCGGGTGTATTTCAACATGAACGCCGTCCTCGGTTGGACCCGCGCGTTTCCGCTCATGCGGCTGTGGAAGCCCGCCGGCTTCGCGCGGCTGCTCGGAGGAGACCAGCGCGCGCTCGCCACCGCCCTGGCGACGGTGCGCGTCGAGGACCTGCCGACGCACCGCGTGTCGTTCCTCCGGGTCTTGCGCGGCTCGTGGGCGATGACGCGCGCCATGTGGCGCTTCCGCTCGGGCGACGGGAGCGCGTTGATTGCGCTCTCGCGGGCGCACACCGACCGCCTCGCGCAGGTCGACCTCGGAGCGCTCTCTGACGACGCCCTCGTTCGCCACTTCATCGAGCTGCCTCGTGACGTCTTCGGTGAAGGTGACGAGAACAGCTCGGCCTCGCCGTCGGGCGTGGGCATGCTCGCGACGTTCGTCCTCGCGGTGCTCTGCCGCTGGTGGCTGGGAGACACGAACGGAGCGCTCAGTCGAAGCCTGCTCTCGGGCGTGGGCTCGCTCGCGTCAGCCGCACCGGGAACGGCCCTGAGGGCGCTGGGCGCGAAGCTCGCGCGGCTGGGGTTGAGCGAGGTGGCAGCACTGCCGTGGGAGCAGGCGCGGGTGGCGCTGGGAGAGAGCGCCGGGGGACGAGAGGTGCTCACCGACCTCGAGACCTTCTTCGCCCAACACGGTCATCACGCGCGCGGAGAGATCGACCTCGCCCTGCCGCGCTGGTCAGAGACGCCCGCGTTCGTCTGGGCGCAGCTCGGGCCCATCGCCGGCTCGACTTCACTGATGAGCCACACCACCCCGGCGCAGCGCGCGACCCTCGTCGAAGAGACGCTCGCGCGTCTGGGGCCCCTTCGGCGTGCGCTCCTGCGCGGCGTGCTCGACCGCGCCGCCGCGGGTGCCGCGACCCGCGAGAACGCGAAGGACGAGGGTGTGCGCCGACTGGGCGTGATGCGGCTCGCCGCGCTCGAGCTGGGCCGGCGGCTCGTCGAGCGCGGCACGCTGTCGGCGCGCGATGACGTCTTCTTCCTCTCGCTCAGTGAGCTGCCCGCAGCGCTCGCGGGAGGGCGCGAGTGGACGAGCGTGGTCGCAGCGCGTCGCCAACGACACCTGCGTTGCGAAGCAGTGACTCCACCCAACGTCGTGGTCGGCTCGTGGCAGGCCCCGGTCTCGCGCGAGGTGCTCACGCCAGCGGCACGCGGTGAGGTGTTCACCGGCATCGCGGCGAGTATGGGTGTGGTCGAGGGGCGCGTACGGGTCATCGGCGCCTTCGACGAGGGCGCCCGCGTGCTGCCTGGAGAGGTGCTGGTCGCGCCGTTCACCGACCCCGGGTGGACGCCGCTGTTCACCGCGGCCGCCGCCGTGGTGATGGACTTCGGCGGCATGCTCTCTCACGGGGCCATCGTCGCGCGCGAGTACGGGCTGCCAGCCGTGGTGAACGTCGGGCCCGCGACGCGGCGGCTGCGCACTGGCCAGCGGGTGCGCGTCGACGGGAACTCGGGGCTTGTCACCGTGCTGGATGAGTGACCAACGGCGGGCTCACGGAGTGATTCTCAGCATGGCCTCCACCTCGGCGATGCGCGCTTCGAGCTCCTGCTGCGTTCCCTTGAACAGCGTGTGCTCGAGCACGGTTCGGTAGAACGCCCACTCGGCCTGCCAGTCGACCCCCTGCGCGCGAGACTCGGCGAGCTGCTTCGTCGGGTCGGTCAGCAGCTTCCGGCCGACGTCTTCGAGGAAACGTTTGCCCAGCACGTTCCAGGTGTTCGTCAGCGTCTGCCAACGCGCCTCAGGCTCCTTCCGCAGCCGATGGCAGACGAGCATCGCGGCGTCCCACGTGTGCTTCACCATCCACGCGTCGGTGAGCTCGAGCGCCCGGTCACGCTCACCTCTCTCGGCGCGGTCGAGGAGCTGCGCCTCGGACAGCTGAAGCATGGCCCACTCGCCGGCGATGTCGTGCAGGTTGAAGATGGCGAGCGGAAAAACCTCGGCCCAGAAGGCGCGCTCGAGCGTCTCGTCGTCGAAGCCCGACTTCACGCACGCGTGGCCGACCTCCGGCGGGTACCAGCGCGTCTCGGTGTCGAGGAAGAGGTCGCTCATCGCGCTCCAGAGCGGCTTGCGGCGCGCCAATTCGTCGGCTGAGAGAGTCACCCCTCGAGGGTAGCGCCCGGTCGACCGCGCTTGCGACCTGTTCGAACGCTGCTCAAGCTGCCGGCATGCGAACGCTGGTGTTGCTCGCGATGAGCCTTCTCGGCTGTACGCCCTCGGTGGGGTCGCCGTGCCGCAATGAGTGTGACTGCGCTGGAGGCATCACCAACGTGAAGTGCCCGGGCAACTTCTCCTGCCGCGCCGGAGCCTGTGCGTACGACTGCGCGCAGACGTGTACTGGAGACGGTGGCGTGAACGAGTGCCCGGCGGGACAGGCGTGCTCTGGCGGAACGTTCTGCACCTCGACGACGACGTGCGGCTGAAGCCACCGCACCCGACGCAGTTCAAGCGACGCTCACCGAAGCAACCGCCGTGAGCGCCCGCCTCACCTCGAGCAGGCCGCTGATGGCGCGACGAACGTCTTCGGTGGTGGCGTCGAGCGGCAGCCACGTGCGCAGCAGCATGTGGCGCCACCCCTCCGACCATCTGAGGCGCACGAGGGTATCGAAGGCACCCTGCGCGAGCAGGTTGTCCATCGAGCGGAAGCCCACTCGCCCGTCGAGGTGTGCTGCGGCCTCCACCAGTGTCGGGAGCACCGTCTCGAGCGTCGCCCGATGCTCGGCAGGACCCTCACGGTGTGGCTCGGCGCCTGGCCGCAACAAGATGCCGCCCGCTGGCACCAGCGCGAGCTTCGACTGCAGCAGGACGTCGAGGCGTGGGGGCAGGAAAGCGTCACGGCGCTCAACCCGCTGCACGAGCACGCCAAGGCCCTCTCTGTCGCCCGCGATGGTGGGCGCGAACGAACGTGGCCCCAGTGGCTCGAGGCCGAGCGCTGCACCCATCTGCTCGAGCGCGACGTACTTCTTCTCACAGGCGCGCCGGCCCAGCGCCCACGCCGCGAGGGTGAACGCTGCGCCGCCAACGACGACACCCACGGGGAACCAATCACTCACGAGCTGATGCTCTCACGCTGGAGCGCGCCCTCGCACTCAATCCCTATGAGGCGCACCCCGCGGTTGAAGGCTCCCGCTGCGTCGTCTTCGCCGGCCCTCGTCTCAAACCAGAGCGAAGGGCTTGGAGAAGGGGAGGCCATCGCCATTCTGGGGCACCATGGCCGCAGCGGGGGAGTGCGGGCTCCGCTCGACGAAGCGAATGTCGCGGAAGCCGAACGTCGTGAGCATGGCCCGAAGCGCACGCTCTGATGAAGCGCGGGCTCGCTGTCGAAGCGCTCCATCACTCCGCACGTCCTGCTCGAGCGCGACACGGCCCTTCTCGAGCAGCGCGGTCGTCTGCGCCGAGTCGAGGTTCGACGAGATGATCTCCGTCTCCTGCGGTTGCAGCTCGACCCTGACCACCGGCGGAGGCAGCACGACCTCGATGGAGTCACCCACGATGTGCACGTCAGCGGGCCCGAGGCGCGAGAGGTCGAGGCCGACGTGCACGGTGGCGAAGACGATGGCTCGCCCACGTCGCGGCGCGACCGAGTGCTTCGCCCAGGCGAGGACATCACCGGCGAGCGAGGTCGAGGGAGGCAGCTCGGGTTCGTAGGAGACCTTGCGGTAGATGGAGACCTCGAGCGTCTCGAGTCGCGCGACCTCACGCAGCTGCGTCAGCACCGCGGGCGTCTCCACCAGCTGGGCAGGCCGCTGCATCCAGAGGCACATGCTGCCGACTGCCGCGACGAGCGCGACCACGAACGCGACACGAAGGACGTTGGCCATGAAGCGGCGAGGTTCCACGCGTCGTGCCAACGATGGACTTCGCTGACTTGCTCGCAGGGCCGTGGGCCTGAAGCCGCGTCGTCGGCCCGAACACCCGCGGTGTGGTAGCGAGGCGTGTGCTCTACGAACGCGCGCGACAGCTCAAGAGCAGTGGCGCGTCGGTCGAGCAGATTCGGAGCGAGCTCCTCCGCCAGGGCGCGAGTGAAGACGACATCAAGGTCGTGCTCGGCAGCCTCGGTGAAGGGCCACAGGTGCAGCCCGACCCGACGCAGAAGCCGCTCGCGTTGGTGAGTCGTGTCGCGAACAGCCGTGGACTTCGGGTCGCCGGCTTCTGCGTCGCTGCGGCCGGGCTGGTGGGCATCGTCTACGCGGTGTGGGTCGGTGCGTCGTTCGTGCTGGCCCTCATCGAGGGTTTCCGGGCGGGTCGTTGACGGCTGCGCCATAGACTCGTCGCCGTGACTCACGCTCCCCGCTGGGGCCTTCGTCTGCTGCTCGGCTCGCTGGCGCTGTTGCCGGTGTTGTTGCTCGGCGGCGTGGTCGTCTCGGCAGAGCTGCGCGCCCGACGGCTGGCCGAGGCGCTCATCGTCGACGCGAACGTGCTCGCGAGCTTCTCGAAGCAGCGTACCCCGCATCGCGAAGTGAAGGACGGCTCCATCACCGACTGTCTCGCGCGTGCCCTCGACACCGCGCCCGATGTCAGCCGTGACGCGCCGTGGATGTCACCGCAGGTGATGAACGTGCGCGCCGGCCTCGAGCCGCTCGAGACGTTGCCCTCGACGGCGCTCGACTCCATGACCCGCAACGACCCGTGGCTGCGCGAGACGCTCGCGTGCACGCACTTCACGACCCTCGAGCCCATCGCGGGCCTGGGTCCACTCGCTGAGCCGCTCCACGCGCGACGACAGGCGTTGCCGAAGCTGCAGGAGGCGGCGGCCTCACTCGCCCCGCTGCGCGTTCGCCTTCTCGTTCAGCACCAGCAGTTTCGTGAAGCGCTCGAGCTCTGCAGCGATGGGCTCGCGCTGGTGGCCGACCTGCTGTGGCTCGAAGGGCCGGAGGCGTCGCTGGGCGCCCTGGGAGAAGCGACGGGCCTCGTTCGTCCGTGCGCCGATGCCGTGTGGAGCGCCGAGCCGTCGCTGGTGACGGCGTTCGAGCAGCGGCTGCAGCAGGTGCTGCGGAACACGCCGCCGTATTCCCGCGTGATGGAACTCGAGCGCGTCGCTCAGGAGCTGCGCATGTTCGGCACGTTCTTCACCGCCGAGCAGACGGGGCGTCTGCCCATCGGCGCGCGCTCGATGGTGGCCACCTCGGCGTCACTCTCGCGTGGCCGGCAGGAGCGGGTGGGGCTGGCGAACTGGTGGTCGTCGAGCGACCGCGCGTTCAAGGGCGTCATCGCGGCGGCCGACCTCGAGGAGCCATCACGCACGCGCGCCATCAACCTCGCCCAGAAGGACTTCGACTCGCGCTGGCTCTCGCTCGTTCGAGTGCCGCCGCTCGACGTGCGCTACCAGATGTACGCCGGCAGCCACGAGGTGTTGCCGACGACGGTCGAGCTCTTGCTCACCACCGTGGCGCTCAAGCGTGGAGAGACGCCGACGCCTCGCTTCATCGACGTGAAGGAGCGCGACGGTCTCGTGTCGCTCGTGCCGAAGACCTCTGAGTGGGTGCCGCTGTCGGTCACGCTTCGCCGGTGACGTCAGGGGCAGGTCGTCATGCCGGAGATCCACTCCCGAATGATGCGCAGGCCTCCGTTGGTGTCGACGACATCGGTGGCGACGGGCGGCATGCCGGGCCGATTCTGCATGCGCAGCACCATGGGTGAGCTGTTGGGGTTTCCAGGCACGACGGAGGGCGCGATGGTTCCGCCATCGGGCAGGGTGGCGCAGATGCGAGCCAGGGCCAGCGGCGTCTCCCAGCGGTAGTCGCGGTTCGGCTGCTCGCCGCCGGGACGATGACAGTGCGCACAGTTCGATTGCAGGTAGCTCTTCGCGCGGCGCTCGAGCGACTCGGTGAGGTCGTGCGGGTTGGCGGTGCGCCTCGCCACCGAGACGGTTCGCGCGCCGAACAGCCCAAGCCGGCTCCACGTTCTGAGCTGGTGGTCTGCGTACGGGCCGTAGTCGACGGTGCGGTCGAGCTGGTCAGCGATGGGCCCGAGGGTGCCGCCCGCGTTGCGGTTGTGGCAACGGGTGCAGCCAGCGCGCGTCGGGTAGATGTGGGTGTAGGTGCCGGCGGCGCCATTCAACGTCCACGGCACGCGCAGGTCGCTGGGGTTGGCGAGCAGGGTTCCGTCGGTGAACGTCGAGTTCCACTGGTAGGTGTAGCCCTCCCACACGCCACCGTCAGACGGCTTGACGAGGAAGCGCGTCTCGATGGGTCGCCGCGTGGCGCGGTCGCCTGGCGTCAGCTCGATGGAGAACTCCTTCACCATCAGGGTGCCGTCGGGCCAGGCGAACCCACCGCCGTCGGCTTCACCAATGGTGGCGCCCAGCGGCAACTGCACCCAGCGGCGCTTCAACGTGCCGTCGCTCCACAGGGGTGAGTTCAAGTCGAACAGCAGCAGGTCGGGCGCCGCGGTCGGCATCTCGTTGGGGCGAATGACGAAACAGCTCGTCGCCGACAACGTGGCCTGCGCCGAGAAGTCACACGTCTTCGTGGTCTCGCGCACGTCCCTGCCGAAGAGCGCGGTGCCGCCGTTGAAGCGCACCAGCTCGACGTCGCTGCGGGCCGACACGACGCCGAAGAAGGTTCCGACGCCTGGCTTGACGAGGGCGGTGAGCGCGCTGGTGGCCCTCGAGTCACCTGTGCGCGAGAAGTCGATGCCCGCGACCAACCGCGTCGTGCCGGTGTTGGGGTCGACCGTCGCCATGTGAATGCGGGTGCCGAAGACGCCATCTTCCGACCACGCCACGACCGGGTGGCCGCTTCCATCGAGCGCCAGGCTGGGCATGACGGCACGGGCCGCGAAGTCGACGTCGAGCGGCCGCCCGAGCGTGCGAAGGACGGCTGGCGTGACGCTCAGGTCGACTTGCGCGACGTGCACGCTGGAGTTCGCCAACACCCCGACGGCGTGCTGGTCCTGAAACGCGAGGAAGAGGCCGGTGGAGCCCCACGCGAGGCTGGGCCCGAACGGGCGGCTGAGCGTCGAATCGAGCGTGAAGGGAGTCGCTGGCACGAAGGCCGTGGTGCCATTCGAGACCGCCAGCGAGAGGCGGTAGTTGCTGTTGCCGGTGAGGTAGCTGGCCCAGGCGACGGCGACGCGGCCGTCGGTCGGGTTGATGGCCAGCGCCGGAGCGATGGGGCCCTGACTGGCTGGCGGCACCTGCACCGCGATGGCGGGCAGCGCGGACCACGAGGTGCCCGAGCGGCGGAAGACGCGCAGCTCGCTCGAACTCTGGTGCAGAGCGGCGAGCACGAGGTTGCCCTGCGGGTCGAGGGCGAGCTTCGGGTACGAGAGCTCATCGAGCGTTCCAAGGCTGTCGTGCAGCGCGACCCACGCTCCGTTCTCGAGGCGCGAGACCAGCACCGTGTTCAACACGCCGCCGACGAGCTGGTCGTACGCGACGATGGGTCGACCCTGAGCGTCGACCTGTACCTGCACGGGGCCGGACGACGCGCTCTCGACCAGCAGCGGTGGCAGCAGCTCGTTGACGCCCGGCGCGATGCGACGCACGACCACGCGGTCGACCATCGGGTCGTAGGTGCCGGAGCCGAGGTTGCGACGCTCGATGAACGCGAGAAACACCGTGCCGTCAGCGGCCACGACGCCGCCTGACGACGACACCTCGTTGGCCATGGGGTTGGCCTTCGTGAGGGAGAGTCGGCTGGCCTCTGAGAACGAAACGGTGTGCGTGGGAGAGGCCAGCGCGTTGCCGGCGCGGTCGCGCAGCGTGCTCAGGTCGATGGTGATGGTCGGCGTGGGTGATGGCATCGGAGACGTGACGCGGAAGGTGAAGATGCCCGCATCGGCCGGGGTCAGCGGACCGACCGCGAGCTGAGTGGCGCCAGCGCTGACGGTGACTGCACCAGCGACCATCGCTTCGCTGAAGTGGAGGCCCCAGGGCTCGAGCCAGAAGGGCGTGACGCCTGGCCCTGCGCCGTTCGTGACAGGCCACTGTGCGACCAGCGTTGGCGCGGTGCGGTCGACCGTGACGTCGACGGTGTTGGAGCTCACGGTGTTCCCGCCGATGACGGCCCGGGCCACCAGCGTGTGGGCCCCTTCCCCCGTGTTCCCGAAGCTCAGCGCGGTCGTGTAGGGCGGGGCGCCGAAGTCGTGAACGCTCGTGGCGCTGCCGTCGAGGAAGAGTGAGACGACTCCGGTCACCGTACCGGTGAGAGTGACCTCGACGTTCAGCGAACCGTTGGTGAAGACGGGGCCTGCGGGCGTGAGCACGAGCGTGCCGGAGCCGCCGTCCATCGCAGTGCCGCCACCTGTCGCGAAGCCGCCGCCTGTCGCGAAGCCGCCACCTGTCGCGAGGCCACCACCTGTCGCGAGGCCACCACCCGTCGCGAGGCCACCACCCGTCGCGAGGCCGCCACCTGTCGCGAGGCCGCCACCAGCTCCAGCGTCGGGGTTCATGGATGCGGGACAACCAGCCAGGACAAGCCCGGCGAGCGAGAAGAAGAGACGGTTCATGTGTGAAGCCCCCAGAGATTGGGGCAATTCTCACCGAAGAGAGTTCTTCTTCCCAAATGTTCTCAGGATTTCTGTGACGTCACAGCTTCAGCTTGCCCTCGAGCAGCCAGGCGTTGAGCACGACGTGGTCGAGGTCCATCGTGCCCAGCACGAGCAGGTTGCCGAAGAAGTCAGCCCCGTGAACGCTCACGTATTCGCCGGCGTGAATCAGCCCACCGAGCTCGACCCCACTTCCGCTCGGCTTGCCGGCGTTCAGCTTCCAGACGCGCGCCTTGAAGTTGTCGGCCGCCATCAACCACTTGCCGTCGCTCGACAGGGCCAGCTCGGAGCCTCCATCGAGCCCCTCGAGCAGCGTGCTTCGCGTGGCCGGTGACTGCGAGAGGTCCCACGAGAAGACGTGACCGCTCTCGACGATGGCCAGGGCGCGCTTGCCGTCGTCGAGGAGCTTCACGCCGAAGACTCGCGCACCGCCAGGTGTCACGACCTTGCCAGTCGAGAGCGAGAGGCTCCCCTCGGTGCGCGTCGGAGCCGTTGGGTCGAGCAACGTCGTGGGTGCTCCGAGCGAACCGTTGGCGTCGATGACGAAGCGCTTCACGTACCCGCGATAGGTGCCGGCGAGCAGTTGGTCCTTCTGCCAGGCGAGCCGCAGATACTGGTCGCCCTTCTGGAGCGCAGGACCCGTCGTCGCCAGCTTCACGCCGGAGCCCGAGACCGCGAACACCTGCAGGTCTCCCGCGTTGGAGGCGAGGGCGAAGAAGCGACCGTCGTCGCTGAACGCGGTGCCAGAGCCGGGGAGCGACAACACGATGGGCTCACCAACCGGCTTCGGCTTCGGCTCGAGCTGCCACAGCTGTGCGGTGAAAGAAGCGCCCTGACCCGAGCCGGCGCCGACCACCAGCTGAGTGCAGTCACGTGAGAAGGCGAGCGGGTAGCCGGGCGCAGAGGTGGAGCGAAAGAGCTCCGAATGGACGGGCTTGCCCCCGACGACCTTGAGCTGACCGACAACGAACCCTGCCTTCGTCTGCAGCGCGACGCGCGACCGCGCAGGACACAGCAGGGTCGAGCTCGCCCGCTCCTTTGCGAGCTCCATCGAGGCCAGCGGCTGGAGCGGCGCTGCCGTCGCGAACACCGACGTCGCCAGCACCACCAACGAGACGAATCGATTGGTCATGGGCGTGACAATCACACGAGGTCGAGCAACGCCGAGGTCGTGTTCCAGTTTCGAATCGTCAGCTCCTTGTAGACGGGCTGGCTGATCAGCTTCGTGAGTTTGCTCTGTGACGCCTTCGCGATGAGCCGGCGGAAATAGAGCGCGTGCGTGCCGGCTGCGATGTCGTCGACGCCTTCCTTCACGCTCAGCTGAGGCAAAACCGTCTTCGCCTTCACCGGCGCGCGCGCGAAGAGCACGTCGTATCGATAGGTGTCCGGCGCTTCGCCGAAGCCAGCCGGAGCTTCCTCGACGACCTTCTTCAGCTCGCTCGCCTTCAGCAGCACGATCTTCGCGGCGTACGAGAACTGCTTCGCGAGCATCGCTTCGATGGCGTCACGCGACGGCGGCTTCGTCGACGAGAACACCACGTTGCCGCTCGCGATGTACGTCTGCACCTCGTCGAACCCGAGCGCCTCGAAGGCCGCACGCAGCTTCGCCATGGGGATGATGTTGTTCCCACCGACGTTGATGCCGCGGAGCAATGCGAGGTGTCGTGTCGCCATGTCGCTGATCACCTGCCGTCGAAGCCGAGCACGACGATTGGCGCGAAGCCGACCGCGACGCGAACGTCGACCATCTGGCTGATGCCGCTCATGTCGAGGGCGAGCGTGAACTGGCTGCGGGGCTCGTGCATCCAGTCAGTCCTTCTTCTTGTTCCAGCTTCGGTCGAAGTCGAGCTCGAGCCCGCTCGACTCTCCAGGAGCCTCGAGGTCTGGCGATGGAGGCTCGGGTGTCTCCCATCGTGGTGCCGTGGCGGGTTCGGGTGGTGCCTGTTGCGCGGCCCAGCCGGGCGACTGCGGGAGCGCGCTCGGAGGCAGCTCGGCCACGTTTTCCCAGACGACCGACCTGTCTGCCTTGTTCGTGCGCCACAAGGCGAAGACGAGGCCGAGTGGAAGCACCATCAACGCGCCCAACACCAGCGCCGCCTCTTCGAGTTGGCGATAGCCGAACACCGCCATCGACAAGCCCAGCCCGGCTGCGGTGACGAACGAACCCAGGTTGCCCTCGCCGCGTTTGCCGCAGGCGGGACACTTCGCGCGCCGCAGCAACGCCGCACCTTCGCTCGAGGCCTTGTCGAACGCGTCGATGCCTGCGCGGTTCCGGGCGTCTTCGCTGAAGAGCCCGCCGTGTGCGGTGCCTTTGCCGACTCCGGTCACGTCCACGCGGCCGCGCGCGCGGTTTCCACAGTGCGGGCAGGTGATGAGCTCGGACCAGTCGAGGTTGGCGCTTCGGTAGTGGTGGAGGTCGACGGGCATGAGTGAGCCGACGGTATCAGAGCGGCGCGAGGTTCATGAGGCCCCGCCCAACGTCCACGCGAGGCCGAGCTGAACGTCGACTGTCCAGACCAGGGACAGCCGCGAGCCAGCGTGGAGGAAGAGCAGCACACGCTCGGTCAGCGCGAACTCCACGCCGAGCGAAGCTCTCGGCACCAGCGGCCACGCCAGGTCGCGCTCCATCGGCGCGGGGCCGTTGCCCCGGGAGAACTCGAAGAAGAGCGGAACCTCGACCTTCACGCCAAGCGTGGCGCGTGGTGAGAGCGTGATGCCGAGCCGCGCGTCGATGGGCAGCTCGAGGCCGAACCTGTCGGTCTGGCTCGAGACCGACCGCCACGTTGAGTACGAGACCCCAGGTCTTGCCATGAGCCCGAGCGAGAGCTCCTGCGTCTGGAGCAGCGAGACCTTGAGCCGTCCCTCGAGCCGCGCGCCGAGCTCCGCGAGCGGTGCTGCGAGCAAGAGACGGCCGCGGTAGCCGAGGGTTCCGGCTCCGGCGAGACCGGCTTCGAAGCGGTCGGTGACTCCGTGCCGCCACGCCACCGACAGTACGTCGCCGTGACCGACGCCGACCTCGAGCACGTTGCGTTGTCGCTCCACCGTTCGTCCGCCGACGACCGAAGCGGTCGCGAACTCCTCCGCGCCCGAGGGGATTCCCATCAACACCATGACTGCGAACATGAACCAGCGCATGTCGAACCTCCGCCCGCAGCGCTGAGTGACGGGTCACTCGTTGACACGATGTGGCGTTCTCCTGCCGGGCGACGAGAACTCTGCCGCTTCTTCCCCGAAAAGCGGGAGTCAGCACTCACTTCCCGCACTGCGGCGCCTGGCTTCAGAGCTGGCTTCCGTCGAACTCGACGATGCGCGGAGGCTTCTGGGTGAAGTCGCTGAAACGAATCCAGGTTGGTCGAACCCGCACGTGCGCGATGCCCGCCCACGCGAGGCGCTCGCGGCCGTCGGGGTACACGGCGAAGTAGCACGCCTTCAGCCGCTCGAGCTCGTCGCCCGTTGGCACATCGGCGACACCTTCGATCTGCGCCGTCATCGCGTCGTCCCAGCCAACGACCAGCGCCACACGAGGGTCTGCCCTCAGGTTCCTGAACTTCCGAGAGGTGTCGAGTGTGTCGAACACGAACTCGAAGGCATCGCTGACGGCGTAGCCGACGACGGCTGCCTGGGGTTGATGGTCGGGCGACGTCGTCGCCTGCACCGCGAGCTTGTACCGCTTGAGGAAGCGCAGCAGCTCGGCCGTGGTCATGGCTGAAATGTACCGTGGACGGCCCCGCTTCTCCGTCTCGAAGAAGCGGGGCGTCGGCACGTCACGTTCACGTCACGTTCGGCTTCACGATGGCGTGCACGCCATTCTTCGACTGCACGTTCGGCTTCAGCATCGTCGACACCAGCGCCTGCGCGAGGCCGCCTTCACCACCGACCGCGATGTCGGGCACCAGCTTCACGTGGTGCTCGCCCAGCACGCTCGCCAGTTGCACGGCGACGTACGCCTCGCTGCCCATCGCCGCGACGCCTTCACGGTACGCCTCGGCGCGCGCCACACCCGTCGCCCTCGTCGCGTGCGCTTCGGCATCACCCGCGAGCTTCGTGCCTTCGGCCTGCGCAATCGCCTTGAACCGCATCGACTGCGCTTCCGCTTCGGCCGCCAGCTTCACGCGCGCCGCATCACCACGCGCGGTCTCCTCCATGGCCATCGCGTTCTTCTGGCTGATGGCGACCATCTGCTCGCTGCGCACGACCTCGGCCTGCATGTTCGCCACCGACGTCTCACGCTCGAGCAGCTGGCGCCGCAGCTGCGCCTCACGCTGCACCTCGTACGTGCGCTGCAGCTCTTCGGCGATCTTCCGGTCCGTCTGCGTCTTCATCAGCTCGGCCGGAGGCTGGATGTCGCCGATGAGCGTGTCGATGCACTCGATGTCGTACGCGCCCAGCGCCTCCTTGATGGCGTCGAACGCCTCGGTCTGCCGCTGGCTGCGCGCCGAGAGGAACTCGAGCACCGTCACCTGCTGCGCCGAGTTGCGGAAGTAGTTCGCGACCGTGGGCTGCAGCACGTGGTCCACCAGGTTCTGCATGGACCCGACCCGCGAGATGACCCGCGGCGCCTGGCGCATGCCGATGTGAATGATCTGCGAGACGTCGATGGTGAAGCTGAAGCCATCCTTCGAGCGCACCGTCACCGGCCCGAGCTTCGCGTCGTACTGGTGCTGCTCGATGCGCTGCGACCAGTTGAGGACGATGTTCGTCGTCGGCACGAGCTCGACCTTCATCACGCGGGTGTTGATGGGGTGACGGCCGGGCAGCAGCGCGTCGATCCACACGCCCTTGCGGCCCTTCTCGACGAGGTCACCGTGCGTGAAGTCTTCACCCGAGAGGTCGAGGTGCTCCTTGCCGACGTAGCTGACGACGACGCCAACGAAGCCGATGGGAATCTCGGTCATCGGCACCAGCTCGACGCGCACGAACCAGGGGTTCAGGTTCCACGAACCCGCGAGCAGCACCTGCTCCTGCAGACCGCGGCCACCACCACCATCGATGAAGGCCTGCGCGCGCTGGAAGTTGTCGTGGCCCTCGACGACCGACGCGGCGAGGTCTCCCGTCGCGATGGGGCGGCCGTCGTTCGTGCTCACGATGCCCACCTTGTCGCTGGGCACCGAGAACACCTGCAGGTTGCTCGGGTGCATGCCGAACTGACCCGCGTTGTCGGCGGTGACGACCTGAAACAGGGACGGGTTGATGCGGTACGTGCCCGCGCGCAGGAAGCCGAGCTGACGGCCACGCTCGCCACCGTTCGAGAGGAACGAGCGCGCGTTCTGGAAGTCGTCGCACTCGACCTCGTGCCCGAGAATGTTCTCGGCCGGAGTCGCCTCACCATCAGCGGCCACGACGAGCCCAATCTCTCCCGGAGGAATCACGACCAGCGGCGTGCGCACGACCTTGTAGCTCCACGGCCAGTAGCCGAAGTGCCAGCCGGGCGGCAGCAGGTCGGCCTGGTAGCCGGCCTCTCCGTCCATCGCGATGAGCCGGCCCGCCGGCAGCGGTTTGCCGAAGCGGCGAACCACCAGGCCCGACTGGTTCGCGCCGATGACCTGCAGGCTCGAGAGCAGCACCACGGCGATGAACATCACCGCCGCGAGCACCAGCCAGGTTGCCCAGTGAAAGAGAATCGCTTCCATGACGAACTCCGTTTGCATTCGTGGCGAGCGCAGGACGGCCGCTCGCATGACGGTGAGGCCACGGAGCCGTGCTGTGCACCCGCAGGGCCATCGACCAACCGCGCGCGATGTCGAGGTCGTCGGAGGTGTTGTGTGAACTGAATCACGTCGATGCGTGAATGAACTCGCGACGGCCGAGCCGCGCCCACTCCGACCAGCGGCACTGAGGTCGATCTCTCCCGGCGCGTGAATGTGCTGGAGCGACGACGCGGGGCTGGTCAGTGATGCAGGAACGAACACCGACGCAGCTGTGATCATCGACGCTGGGCCCACGGTCGATGCACGCTTCGCGACGCAGGCTCCAGCCTCGACGCCGGTCCACCGCTCGACGCCGGTCGCTTTGCCGACGGAGGTCGCTACACCATCGACTTCACCACCGTGTCCGTCGACGGTTCGATCCGGCCGCGTCACACGCTCCCCTGACGCAACCTTTCGTGCGCTGAGGGGTTTGCACGAGCATGACGGCCCTCCTCCTCATTGCGCTCGCGGCGACTCCTTATTCTCCGCTCACGAGGCCTGACGCAGTGCCCGTCTCGTGGGACGGCGCGTTCGTCGACACGGCGCGCTCGAGAGAGCTGCCCGTTCGTGTGTACCTGCCTTCTTCGAAAGCGCCCGCTCCCGTCATTCTCTTCAGCCACGGCCTCGGCGGAGCGCGCACCAACAGCGCGTACCTGGGCGAACACTGGGCCTCGCGCGGCTACGTCGCCGTGTTCATGCAGCACCCGGGCAGTGACGAGTCGGTGTGGAAGAACGTGCCGCAGTCCGAGCGCCTCTCGGCGATGAAAGACGCGGCGAGCGTCGACAACGCGCTGCTGCGAATGAAGGACGTGACCGTGGTGCTCGACGCCCTCACCACGTGGAACGCGACTGATGGTCACGCGCTCGAGAAGCGGCTCGACCTCTCACACGTCGGCATGTCGGGGCACTCGTTCGGCGCGGTCACCACGCAGGCCGTGAGCGGTCAGTCGTTTCCGTTCACCACCATCGACCCGCGGGAGCGCCGCATCTCGGCCGCCGTGATGATGAGCCCGAGCATGCCGAGACGTGGAGACCCGAAGAAGGCGTTCGCGAGCGTCACCCTTCCGTGGCTGCTGATGACCGGCACGCACGACGAGGCTGTCATCGGGAACCAGACGGCCGAGAGCCGACGCCAGGTGTTTCCGTTGCTCCCGCCCGGCGACAAGTACCAGGTCGTCTTCGAGGGCGCTGAGCACTCGGCCTTCTCCGACCGCGCGCTGCCGGGTGACTCGAAGCCGCGAAACCCGAATCACCACCGCGCCATTCTCGCGCTCACGACGGCCTTCTTCGACGCGACGCTGCGCAGCGACGCCGCCGCGAAGGCCTGGCTCATGAAGGATGCGCGGTCCGTTCTCGAAGAGAAGGACACCTGGGAGTCGAAGTAGCGCTCCTGACTCGAAAGACGCGCGCTCGAGGAGAAAGTCGCTGCGAGTCGAAGGAGCGCGCGATTCCGTGAAACCGTTCGCGTGCCTGACTCGCGAACGACGCCGACAATCGCTGCGAAGGCTGCGTACTCGGGCGCGCGACTCGAGGCGTGCGCTCCGCGTGACTCGGCGAACGATGCCCGCTGAACGCGTGATTCGATTCACGTCACCCACGACTCGAATCGAGGCTGGTGCTCAACTCGCGCCATGCCCGTTCTGACGTGGAAGGGAGAGGCGCCGAAGCCCGCGACGGTGGACGCGCTCGGTCGTGCCGGGTGGAAGCTCGCCGAGAGCGGAGCGCAGGCCGTCGTTCATCACGGCCGCTCCATGCCCGCTGCCTCGACGACGCCGCTCATCTGGTTGACGGCGGGTCCTCCCAACGCAGCGCAGGTGAAGCAGGCGGTCGATCGCGGCGCCGTCGACGTGTTTCCGCTCGAGGCGCAGTGGGAGACGCGCCTGCTCGCCCGCCTCGCCGAGCTATCGGTGCCAGAGCTTACCGTCACGCCTCCACCGAACGTCGTCGCCGAGTCCCCTGCGGCCAGGCGCATGCTGCGTCAACTCAAGCAGGCCGCGCAGACGTCGATGCCTGTGCTGCTCACGGGCGAGACCGGCAGTGGCAAGGAGCTCGCGGCGCGGCTCATTCATCAGTGGTCTCCGCGGGGCGGCCACACCTTCGTGCCCATCACCTGCGCGGCGATTCCCAACGAGCTGATGGAAGGCGAGCTGTTCGGCTACGCGAAGGGTGCGTTCTCTGGCGCCGTGAAGGACTACGACGGCCTGATGGTCGCCGCCGAGGGCGGCACCGTCTTCCTCGACGAGGTCGATGACACCCCGTTCCCGCTGCAGGTGAAGCTCTTGCGCGTGCTCGAAGACCACGTCGTCTCGCGGCTCGGAGAGTCGAAGTGGCGCGCCGTCGACTTCCGCATCATCGCAGCCACCAACCGCGACCTGCGCCCGCTCATTCGCGAAGGCCAGTTCGGCGCCGACTTCTACGAGCGCCTCGCCACCGTGCTCATCGAGCTGCCTCCGCTGCGCGAACGCCTCGACGACCTGCCCGTGATGACGACGCAGCTCATCGAGCGCTACTACCGGGAAGACACCGTCGCGGCGAAGCGCGGCCAGGTGAAGGACGTCACGCCCGAGGCGCTCGAGGTGCTCAAGGCGTACTCGTGGCCAGGCAACGTGCGTGAGCTGCGCAACGTCATCTTCGCGGCGCTCGTGCACAAACGCAGCGGCTCGTCGCTGCTGCCGTCAGACCTGCCACGACGCCTCTGGCAGGACTCGCGCCCCGACGCGACGGCTCAGGACGGCATCGTCTCGAAGCACGCCGTCGAGCAGAAGCTGGCCGAGGGCTCGATGAACTTGAAGGCCGAGATTGAAGCGCTCGAGCGGGTCGCGGTCGAAGCGGCCCTGAAGCGCGCGGGCGGCTCGGCCGCAGAGGCAGCGCGCATGCTCGGTGAAGTCGGCCGCGGCACCGCGAAGGACCCGGGCGGAACGCTGCGCGTGATGATGAAGCGGCTCGGGCTCTCGGCGGCGACGCTCAAGCGACGATGAAATCGATGCCGTCGTGGAGCGTCGTGGAGTGCACGTCACGCGCCGTCATCCCATCCCCGTCGCGTGGCCGTGGCTGGGGGCCCGAGGTCGATTGGCTTCGGGCCTCTGGCCGCCTTTCGATGGCGCGTTCCCGGGAGGCCCGGTGACGACGCTGTCGACGTTGCGCGCGCTCCATGGCCGGCTCGAGGCGTGTCGCCGATGCCCGAAGATGATTCGGCCCGTCGTTCATGGCGCTGCAGTCGACTCGAAGGTGTTTCTGCTCGGACAGGCTCCGGGCATTCGTGAAGGCCCGGCGGGAAGACCGTTCGCGTGGACGGCCGGCAAGACGCTCTTCGGCTGGTTTCATGAAGCGGTCGGCGTCGAGGAGCCCGTGATTCGCGAGCGTGTGTACTTCGCGGCCGTCGCGCGCTGCTTTCCGGGCAAGGCGAAGACTGGCGGCGGCGACAGGAAACCCGATGACGGTGAAGTGCTCGCGTGCCAGCCGTGGCTCGAAGCCGAGGTGCAGCTGCTGAAGCCGAAGCTCGTGCTGCCCGTCGGAGCGCTCGCCATCACCCAGGTGCTCGGTCACACAGGCCCGCTCGCCGAGGTCATCGGCACGACGCACGAGACGACGTGGCACGGCGTGAAGGTCGAGGTGATTCCACTGCCGCATCCGTCAGGCGCGTCGACGTGGCATCGGGTGCAGCCGGGGAAAACGTTGCTGGCGAAGGCGCTGAAGCTGCTCTCACGTCACGAGGTGCTGCGCGCAGCCATTCGGTGACGTCACTTCTTCTTCATCAGGTCGGCGAACGACTTCTTCTTCGTGCCTTCCCTCTGGCGGCGCAGGTCGTCTGCGATCTCTTCGCGGGCCCGCTCGTACGTCCGCTCGCGCGCCACATCGGTCGCTTCAGTCGCCTCGTTCTTCGTGATGGCGGTGAGCCGCGGAACTGCCGTCGCTCGTCGGTCTTTTTCGTACGCAGCCATCGCGGGGGGGATTGTAGCGCCGGTCGCGTAGCGGAGCGCACGCCTGATCAGCCTCAAGTGAGAGAGAACGAGGGTTTACATAAATGGGCGACAGTCAGGGCGGCGTGACACCACGTGACTGAACCTGCGACAACAGTCAGCGCCCAAGTCATTGAATCAACGATGGAATTCAGCTGGCACTCACCGTGCTTTGGGCGGGCGCCATGATTCGAGTTTCTGCCATCGCCGTTGTCCTCGCGCTCACCCTCGGTTGCAGCCGTGAGCAGCCGAAGAAGGCTCGGGTTCAGACGCTCGACGTCTCAGTCGAAGCACGCTCCGCCGCGGCCGCTGAGGCGGCGAAGGAGCGGTTCCGCATGACCGTGCTCGAGCGGTACGTCGAGCAGCAGGGCATGACGGTGCGCGGTCTGGTGCGGGCGGTGACGGGTCCGAAGTCGAAGACGGCGAACGAGCTGCAGCCCTCGAAGTTCGACGTGAACGCGCCCGCCTCGGCGAAGCTCGAGCTGGTCGATGGCAAGGTCATCTACACCGCGGTCGCGCAGGCTGATGATCCGACGGCGGCGGTGATCAGCAACGGCAAGGAGACGTACTCGGTCGGGTACGTCGTCGAGGCCGAGGTCGTGCCG
Source organism: Archangium gephyra (assembly GCA_943370055.1). Classification (GTDB taxonomy): domain Bacteria; phylum Myxococcota; class Myxococcia; order Myxococcales; family Myxococcaceae; genus Xiheimicrobium; species Xiheimicrobium gephyra_A. The sequence continues at coordinate 6,986 of CALRPN020000080.1, read as the reverse complement.
GCTGCTGGTGAGCTCAAGGCCATCACGGTTCGCCAGGTCTCGGAGCCGCGCCCGGTCAACTGATCAGCTCGCGCGTTTTCGAGAGCACCGTGAAGTCGGGTTCGGGCCTGAACTTCGGGGCCTTCGGCGAGTGGACAAGTGCACCGACGCCACACGAGGAATCGGGACGCGAGGTTGCTCCGAGCTCCAGCGCTCCTCAGCTCGTCGCCCGTCGTCGCGACTTTCGCGCGGCCCGTCGCTCGACACCTTCCCGCTTTGCTTGATGCGCACGCGCATCGACCCGCTCGTTCAGCGGATGTCCCGCGTGTCCGCGAATCCACTTCGTCTTCGCGTTCGCGCGCACGGCCGCAGCCCTCAGTGCGTCGCACAGCGCATGGTACTTCTCGGGTCTGGGCCGGAACGTTCCCGCGGCGACCTCGAGCGCGATTCGGCAGTCGCTGACGACCGTGACGTCACCATCGAGCCCGTGCGCGATGACTGCGTCGAGTCCGGCGCGCGCCGCTTCGAGCTCCATGATGAGGCTGGTCGTCTCTTCCGCTGAGCCGTGGCCTTCGTGGAGCACCTCGCCGTCGCGCACGATGACCCAGGCCCACCCGCCCGGCCGCGCAACGCGCTCCTCACCCGAGCCATCGCAGTAGAGCTCGATGCGAGAAGTCATCGGGTTCGGGTCATAGATCGAATCTGGCGGTCGTTCGTTTCACCTTCGCCATGACGCGTGCACTCCTCGTTGGATGTGTCCTGTTGTCCTTCTCCGCCCTCGCGGCTGACGCGAAGTCCGAAGCCGCTGCAGCGGACCTCTTGCGCAAACGCCTCGCCAACGAAGACCCGCAGGCGAAGGCGATGCTCGACGCCGTGAAGGGCAAAGACATCGTCGTCGTGGCCGGCAGCATGGACCACATCGAGCAGGTGCTGGCCGCAGCGCAGCTTCCGTACACGATGATTCAGCCGGCCGAGGTGGCGAAGACCGAGCTCAGCTCGTCGATGATTCTGATGGTGAATTGCCCAGGCGTGATGCCGCCCGAGTCGTTGCGGCGCATCGAGCGCTTCGTTCGCGCCGGCGGCCTGCTCTACACGACCGATTGGGCGCTCAAGAACGTCGTCGAGCAGGTCTTCCCCAACACCATCAAGCACAACGGCATGAGCACCGGTGACGAGGTGGTGCCCGTGCTGGTGGACGAGAAGAGCGACAACCTCATGTCGCAGATGCTGCTGCGCAAAGGCACCGAGCCGCAGTGGTGGCTCGAGGGAAGCAGCTACCCGATTCAGGTGCTCGACCAGAAGCGCGTGAAGGTGCTCGCGCACTCGCGGGTGCTCGGTGAGAAGTACGGCTCGAGCCCCATCGTGGTGCGCTTCCCGTACGAAGACGGTGAGGTGATTCACGTGGTGAGCCACTTCGTGCGGCAGATCTCGACCCGTGGCCCGGCCGTCGCTGCGAAGGACGCGAAGATTGGCGGGCTGACTGCCGCGCAGCAGAAGGAGTTCGAGCAGAGCACCGCCGCGACCGCGTCCATCGGTGACGTCGAGTCGAGCTACGCGTTCCAGCGCATGACGGCGAACGTCGTCACCACGAAGCAGAAGAAGAACGAAGAGCTCGACCGCGCGTACAACATGACCTCGGCGAAGCCGGTGGAGCTGCGCGCGAGCCCGACCGCGTCAGCTCCGGCAGTGGGCTCGAACAGAGCGGGCGCGAAGGTCAGAATCCTCGAGCAGCGCGATGGCCAGGCCCGCGTCCGGAACGAGTTCGGCGACGAAGGGTGGGTCGACCAGAAGTCGCTGCTCGCCCGGTGACGCCTCGGAGCCGGGCTCCGAGTTCGTTCGGCGCGTCGCCCGTGACGTCTCAGCTGAGCGAGGAAGAGAGCGCTCCGAGTTCTGCGGATCGACCAGAAGTCGCTGCCCGCGTCGGCTGAGCGAGGAAGAGAGCGCGCTCCGAGTTCGGCGCGTCGACCAGAAGTCGCTGCCCGGGTCAGCTGAGCGAGGAAGAGAGCGCGGTCGGAGTTCGGCGGATCGACCAGGAGTCGCTGCTCGCGTCAGCTGAGCGAGGAAGAGAGCCGCGACGAGTTCTGCGGATCGACCAGAAGTCGCTGGCGAGGAGCGCGTGCAAGTTCGGCGACGAGGGCTCTTCGAAGAACGACGCTGTCGCAGCTGGAGCGCCGCTGCATGAGACCGCCCGCGCGACGAAGAGCGGCCGAGCTCAGCGAACGCGGCCGGTGACGCGGCCCGAGGCATCGACCGTCACCGCGAGCGGAACGACCGAGACGCCGTACTTCTTCGCGAGGTCGCGGCGCTGCTTCACGTCCACCTTCACCACGGGTGTGCCCCTCTCATCGAGCTCGCGCGCCAGCGTCTGGCAATCACTGCACAGCGGGTGGGTGAAGAGCACCACCGTGCCCGGCTTCGCGTGCCCGCCGAGCGCGTCGAAGTCGACCTGCTCGATGGCTCCACCCCGCACGCCGCGCACCTTCGCGATGATGCGGTACAGCTCACAGCCGACGCAGAGCCCCGTCGTCGCCGCGAGCGTCGCCAGCACTGCGACCGTCGCTCCCAGTGCGAGGCCCACGGTCGGGAAGCCGGTGAGGAACGCCAGCGACGCCGTCAGCAGGAAGATGGCGCCGATGATGTTGGCGAAGCGCGGCGCGCGTGAGTCTTCGAGCGGGCCCGCGCCGAACCGCGGCTGCACCACCTCGAAGTAGAAGACGCAGGGCAGGCAGTACTTGCGGCCGAAGAGCACCGACACCGCGAGCTGAGCGCCCAGCACGGTCAGAATCGGCCAGGCACCGGTGAGCACGGCGATGGTTGCTCCGAGCGCCACCACCGTCTGGTTGAACCGTGGCGCCCGCGCGTCGACGACGCTGAGGTCCTGGTTGTCGATGCGCTGCAGAGAAAGGGTGCCTGCGTTTGCCATGTCTGCCTCGACGGATGAGATTCCGACATGACAGATAGCATCCGTTGTGACGGAATCGCAACTGTTCGGACGGATGGTGCCGTCTTTCGCAGGGAGACGAGGGTGTCCCACATCCGCTCAGGCGGAGCATGCGTCACTTGAAGCAGGCGTTGAAGCCGGCCTCGGTCTTCACAGCCTCGAGGCACTTCGTCTGCTTGGTGATGGTGGCGTCGGTCTCTTTGTCCTTCAGGCACACGGACTTGAAGAACGCGAGGCCCTCGGCTTCGGGGGCTTTGCCTGAGGCACGCCCGGCCTTGTCGACGGCCTTGATGAACGTGTCGCAGACGGCTGGAGAGGCGGCAAACGAGGGCAGGGCGAAGGCGACGACGACAGCGAGGGTGAGACGTTTCATGGGGCAGCTCCGGAGTGGGGACACTTCGGGACGGCTCCTCGCCTCTCGCTTTTGCGTCAGCGCGTCGCGAACGGTGACAGGCCGCGCTTCTCCGAAGGGTGAGTGACGTGGGGACGCCACCCGCTCAACGCCGACAGACACTCCCGCGTTGGCTGGTCGAGGGCGGCGCTACTTCGTCTCGGGCTTCTGCTCGAGCCGCTGCGCGCCCTGGCCGTCGTAGATGACCTGCAGCACCGCGCCGAGCACCGTGAACGAGACGAGCAGCGTCGTGCCCAGACCGATACACGCCACGATGCCGATGCTCTGCAGACCGTAGTGCTGCGCGAAGATGAGCGCCGCGAAGCCGGCGACGGTGGTGAGGGTCGAGGCGGCGACGGCGGCACCCACGCTGCGCAGGGCGACGAGCGGCGGCGTGCCCTCGAGGAACCGGTGCAGCAGGTACAAGCCGTGGCTCACGCCGAAGCCGAGCAGAATCGGCATCATCACCAGGTTCATGAAGTTGAGCCGCTCGCCGATGAGGTTCATCACGCCGAGCATCATCACCAGGCCGACGCCGAGCGGAATCACCGACGCCGCGGCCAGCTTCACCGAGCGGAAGTCGAGGTAGTGCATCATCAGAATCCAGATGGCGGCGAGAATGACGGTGATCTTCCCGTCCTTGAGCACGATCTCGGCGAGCTTCGCGTAGAGAATCGCGAGGCCCGCGCCGCGGTACTCCTTGCCGCTGACGCCCTTGATGACGCTGGTCTGGTTCGCGAACTTGATCAGGTTCTTGCCGTCCCAGAGATCGATCTTCGGGTACACGAACGTGAGGAAGCCCCGGTTCTCGGGCTTCGTCTGCGGCAGGCTGTCGAAGTTGTTGGCGTAGATGGCCGGCACGTCTTCGACGCCGAACGGCTTCTTCTCGAGCACGCGCATGAAGAACGCCGCCTTGTCCTGCATCTCGGGCGGCAGCGCCTTCGGGTCGACCTCTTTGAGCTCTTCACGCCACTCCGCGAGGATCTTCGCGTTCGCCGCGGCCGTCTCGGGAGGCGGCACGAAGCTGTAGATGCTCACGACCTGGTCGACGGTGGGGAACTTCTCGCGGTCGACGTTGAACCCGGTCTGCGGGTCCTTCGTCATCGCCAGCCAGATGTCCTTCGCCTCTTCGATGGTCTGCGTCGGCACCGCGATGGGGTCGGAGCTGATCTTGAACCGCGCGCTGATCTCGTCCTGCAGGCGAATGGCCGGCTGGTTCGGAGGCACGAGCGCCCGCGTGTTGTAGTTGAAGCTCATGCCGTACTTGAGCCGCTCGAGAATCGTCAGCTTGCGGTCGTTGGGCGGCACCTCGTCGGTCCACGGAATCGCGAACGCGCTCACGCCCAGCACGATGACCGTCATGATGGCCAGGGTCAGCTTCGGCGCCGGAATGCGGGTCGCGCCCGTCATCATCGCGTCGCTCGGCGGCGTCATCTTGCCGATGAGCTTCTCGGGCCATGTCGGGTTCTTGCGGCCCAGCAGCATCAGAATCGCGGGGCACCACGCGAAGAGACAGAAGCCGGTGAAGAACGTCGCCACGCCCGAGAGCAGCCCGAACTGCGAGAAGCCGCGGAACTCCGAGACGAGCAGCACGAAGAAGCTGCCGGCGGTGACGACCGCTGCGACGAGCGCCGGGCGGCCCGCGTTGATCAACGCGTCGAAGATGGCCTGCTCGTACGTCTTGCCCATGCCGAGCTCGATGCGCGTGCGGAAGGTGAAGTGCAGGCCGAAGTCGATGCCGAAGCCGAGAATGATGGCCGCGATGATCGACGTGACCATGTTCAGCTCACCGAGCGCGAGCTTGGCGAAGCCCATCGAGTAGATGGTGCCGAGAATGGTGCCCGAGAGCACGAGCACCGTCGGGAACCACTTGCGGAAGAACAGCATCGTGACGATGGCAATGCTGACGAGCGAGAGCAGCGTCACTTCGTCGAGCGACTGCTGAATCGCGTAGCTGTCGTCGAGGCCAGTCTTGTACGAGCCCGCGAAGCCGAAATAGACGGTCTTCGCGTCGCCCATCGTCTCGTAGTCCTCGATGAACTCGACGCCCTGACCTTTGGCGATGTCTCCGAGGAAGCCGTCGGTCTTCTGCTTGGGCGGAGGAATCGCGCTGTATTTCCGGCCCGTGAGGTACTCGACGAACTTCTCGGTCTTCTGCAGATCCGTCGAGTTCCACATCGGTTTGATGAGCATCATCAGCATCTTCTTGTCGTCGCTGATGTAGTAGTCGTCGCGAATGCTCTTCTTGCCGACCGAAGAGTACTTCTGCACGAGGTCGTCCATCTCGAGCTTCACCGGCTCGGTCTTCTTGATCTCGATGAAGAACGGGTTGTTCCGGCGCAGCTGATCTTTGATGTACGCGTTGATCCGCTTCTTGCCCTCGGCGAGATCTTCGGTGCGAATGAACAGCACCATGTTCTCTTGAATGAAGTCGACCGGCACCTTGTAGGTGATGAACCGAACCCACGGCGTGCCGTCGGGCTGCTTCGCGGCGAGCAGCTTCGTGTACATCTCGTCCGAGAGCTTCTTCAGCGTCGGCACGTCATCGGCGCGCAACGCGAGCTGCAGGTAGCCAGCGCCACCGACCATGTCGACGACGCGTCGAACGGCTTTCACCTCGGGCAGGTCTTGCGAGATGAGCGAGAGCTGGTCCGACTCGATGGTGAGCGTCGAGGTGAGGTAGCCGCTGATGACGCCGAGCGTGAGCAGCACGGCCAGCACGCGGGCCGGGTGCTTGGTGATCAGACGAGCGTAGGCAGTGGTGGCGCGGGTGATGAAAGCGGACTGGTCATTCATGAGCGGGCGGCACCCTACACGCGGCGCTCACGGGCAGACGAAGAATCTCAGCTCCCCAAACAACTGACGAGGTGCTGACGCTCAGAAGCCCGACGCGCACTTCGCGCTGAGCTTGAACGCCACGTTCTCGACGGCACACGCGCCACGCGACACCGCCCACGAGATGCTCTGGCCCTCTGCACACGTCGGCAGCGCGTTGAGGCAGTTCACGTAGAGCTCGATCTGCTTCGTGTCGTTCTGGCTGCAGTTCGACAGGTTCGATTCGCAGCTCTGCACCTTCGAGGTGCTCCACGCATTTCGGCTCGAGTTGCAGGCCTTGCCCTTGTCGTCGGCGTTCGACTCCGCCGCTGCGACTCGCGAACACGGTGTTCCACACGAAGAGAAGAGACCCACCACCACCGACACAGTCACCAGAAGTCGAAGCATGGCGGCTTCATAGCAAGTCACCCGCGCTGTGGAGCGATGACCCCGATCACGGTGTAGAGCCGGGGCCCCACCGCAAGTCGTGCCAGCGGTGTGGGAGCAGCCAACTCCACGGAATTCGACCGGTCGAAAGCTGGAAATGGGTTGGATCGATGCTTGAAGATGCGTCCTCCCGGACTCGACCCGCAGCACCCTTGGAGACGACATGAATCGCACCCTCGCCCTTCTCTCAGCAGCGGTTGCCCTGGTGGCCGCGCCTGCGTTCGCGCAGCTGGGAAACTCGACCAACCCTGAGTGCCTCGACCCCTCGTGCGGTACCCCGAAGGAAGAGGGCGGCGGCTGTGGCTGTGGCTGCGGCTGCTCGGTGTGGGTGGCTTACACGGACGACGGCAAGACGCTGGCGTACACGGACGACGCTGACGGCGACGGCAAGGCCGACACGACGGACAACTGCCC
>CALRPN020000079.1:0-40525 GCA_943370055.1 Archangium gephyra | reverse complement strand
GCAGGCCCGAAGGTGAAGCTCTCGACCGCCGACCGCTTCGTGAAGTTGGTCGTCTCGGTGTCGACCACCAAAGAGACCTCGTTCGATCTCGCGAAAGCGACGTTGGTGAAGGGCTCCGAGACGTTCGAGCTTGCGCGTGATGTGCAGCGCGTCGGTCAGGGCAGCCCGCTCGCCTCGACCATCAGCGCCGGCGTCTCGCAGGATCTGGTGCTGTTCTTCGAGGTGCCACCTGCGTCGCTGTCGGAAGGGCTCAAGCTGGTGCTGCCTGCTGGTTCCGCGACCGTCGAAGCGACGGTGCTGTAGTCCATGTCGACGTGCCCGCAGTGCAACGGCATGGGCCTGTGCCCCTGGTGTCTGCACGACAAGGTTCGTTGTGACGAGTGCGACAGCACCGGCCGGTGCACCACCTGCAAGGGCGGGGGCGAAGTCGTCGGCCCCGGCTCCCTGCCCTCACCAGCCCCTTCGCCCGACGGGCGCGCGACCATCAGCAAGCTGCGCATCGCGGGCCAGACCGATCGCCTCGACTGTGTTCCGGGCGAGTGGCGAATCGAGGTCGTCGTCTCTCTCGATGGGCGCGCCCTCGAGCCCCAGCCGCCCATCACCTTTCAGAGCTCGAGCCCCTCGGTCGCCATGCTCAGCTCCGCGGTGCCGCCGAAGCTGAAGGCGCTCGCGAACGGGTTGACGCGGGTGACCGCCAGCTGCACCGAGTACCAGCTGGTCAGCGTGATCGACGTGAACGTACGCGAGCCCGAGCCCGAGCCGTCTCCCATCGAGTGGTTCTGAGCCTGGGAAACACAGTGGTGCCGAACCCACGAGCCGCTACACTCGCCGCCTGCCGTCCTCATGACCTCTGCCCCACCCAGCGAGCCGAAGAAGGTGCCACTGCGCATCCGGCTCCCCTTCGCCACCGAGGACGAGTTCGTCGATCGGTACGGCGTGCACGTCGGCAAGGGCGGGGTCTTCATCGCCACACGCTCTGCGAAGCCCGAAGGCACGGCGCTGAGCTTCGAGTTCGTGCTCGCCGATGGGTCGCGGCTCATGCGCGGCGAAGGCGTCGTGCACCAGGTCGTCGTCGACGAACAGCCCGGCCGCTCGGGAATGACCGTGCGCTTCACCCGCGTCGATGCGCGCACCCGGGCGCTGATCGATCGCATCGTCGCAACCCGTGAAGGCGCCACGCGCGCCGAGCCACCACCCGCGCCTGCCGCGCCGCCCGAGCCCGCGCCCGCCGCCGTCATCACCGCCGAGTGGAAGCTGAAGCTCCCTGCCGCGCCGGACAGCTCGAAGCCCGTGCCGCTCGCGAACGACATCGTGCTCGGCATCGATCTCGGCACCACCACGTGCCGTGTCGCCGCGTTCGTCGAGGGCGTGCCCCGCCTGCTCGCCATCGCCTCGGAGCGCGGCGCGGCCATGCCCAGCATCGTCGCCCTCGATCACGCCAAGGAGCGCCTGCTCGTCGGCAGCGCCGCCCGCCGCTATCGCGTCGATCACCCCGAGCGCACCGTCGCCGGCTTCAAACGCCTCATGGGCCGACGCGCCCGCTCGAAGCGCATCAAAGAGCTCGAAGCCCGGCTCCCTTTCAAGATCGCGCCCGACCCCGAAGGTGACTGCGGCATCGAGATCGGCAACCGCGTCTTCCCGCTCACCGAGCTCGCCGCCGAGCTGCTGAAGGAGCTCAAGAACGCAGCCCAGAACGAGCTCGGCCGGCCACTGACGCGCGCGGTGTTGTGTGTGCCCGCCTGGTACAACGATCACCAACGCTCGGCCGTGCTCGAGGCAGGCAAGCTCGCGGGCCTCGAGGTGCTTCGCATCTTGAACGAGCCGTCTGCGGTCGCGCTCGCGTTCGGCTACGGCAAGGGCCTCGCGCGCAAACGCGTGCTCGTCTACGACCTGGGCGGCGGCACCTTCGACGCGTCGGTGGTGGAGATCACCGGTGACGACATCGAGGTCGTCTCGACGGGCGGCGACAACTTCCTCGGCGGAATGGACTTCGACGCCCGGCTGGCCGACGCGCTCGTCGCGACGATGGACGAGACCCCGCGCAACCGGCTGACAGACTCGCCGATGTCGATGGAGCGAGTGCGCGACGCCGCCGAGCTCGCGAAGATCGCGCTGTCCGAGAAGACGACCGCGCCAGTACACGTGCCGTTCGCCTCGACGGGAGATGACGGCAAGCCGGTCGACCTGCGCGTCGACGTCGAGCGTTCGTACCTCGAGCAGAACACGAACGATCTCGTCGAGCGCACCATCGAGGTGACGCAGGTGGTGCTCGAGGCCGCGAAGCTGACCGCGCAGTCGCTCGACGAAGTGGTGATGGTCGGAGGCCAGAGCCGCTCGCCCGCGGTGCGCTCTCGCCTCGAGGCGTCGCTGGGCCGCAAACCCCGCACCGACATCGATCCCCAGGGAGCCGTCGCGATGGGCGCAGCGCTGCTGGGCCACTCGCTGGTCCTTCGGGAGCGCGGCAAGTCGGGAATTCAGCTGGCTGAAGTGCTCTCGGCGCCGATTGGAATTGGCGTGAGGGGTGGCGGGTTCCGCAAGGTGCTCGAACGAAACACGCGGTTGCCCGCGGAGAAGACGCTCACCGTGCCGGTGCAGTCGGCGCAGGCGATTCGGCTCGCCGTCTTTCAGGGCCAGGCTCCGAAGGCCGAAGACAACGACTACCTCGGCGCGCTCACCACCAGCGTCGATCGGTCCGGAGATCTCGCCCTGCGCTTCTCGGTGAGCGCCGATGGAAGGCTGCTGCTCACGGCCACGACGCCTTCTGGCAAGACCGCCGACGTGATGTTCGCCACGCAGGAAGCGAACGACACCACGACCGCGCAGCTGCTCGCTGAAGCCCCGTTGCCTGGAGAGAGTGAGAAGCCCGTCAGCAACAAGAGCGGGTTCTTCAAGAAGCTCTTCGGCCGGTGAGCGGGCGCGCCACGTTCGGGCCTCCCCGAAACGCGTTCGGTGCGTTCGGCTGGGCGATGCTTCAGCTGCCGCGCGCGTTCCTCTGGCAGGTACGGGAGCGTGAACTTCGCGGCCTCGCCTTCATGCCCGCGCTGTTGACCTTCGGGCTCGGGGCGACAGGCTGTCTGGTCGCGATGCTCTCGGCGGGCCCACTGCAGGAGCTGTTGTTCGATCAGGCGCCCGGGCTCTTCGGCGCGGCGACGTGGCTCGCGATTCGGGTGGGCCTCACGGCCCTGTTGATCGTCGGCGCGTTGCTGACCGCCTGGCAGCTGCAGGGAGCGATCGCCTCGGCCGCCCTCGAGCGTATGGCGTTGCACGTGCAGAAGGTCGTGCTGGGTGACGCGCCGCCGCCATCAATCGATGCACCGGCCGTCGTGAAGCGCGCCGTCGCAGGCTTGTTCCCCAGCGTGCGGAGGCTGGTGTTGTGGGCCCTCTCGTCGCTCGCCGCGATGACGTTGATCCTCGTGCCCGTCGTCGGCGCGGTGCTGGTCGTCATCGTGCAGACGGCCATCGGCGCGCTGTTCCTCGCCCACGGAGCCATCACCGACAACCGCGATCGACTCGGCCTTCCGCGGCGGCTGCTGCTGAAGGAGCCCGCGCTGCTCCTCGGCTACGCGCTGGCGTGCGTGCCGCTGGTGCTGTTCCCGCCAGCGCTCCTCTTCGTCGCAGGTCCCGTCAGTGTCGGTGGCGCGATGGTCGCCGTCGGACAGACGCGACGGTCACTGTTGCGCTGATTCACCAACCCGGATCGTTCCAGGCGAGCGGGCCGCGCGAACCTGTAGCGCCAACATCATGAGGCTCACCACCAGCACCACGCCATACACGGGGCGCAGCGCAGGGTCCTCGGGCGACGCGGCGAAGGGCTGGCTGGCGGGCACCCGCACCAGCGTCTCGGTCACTCCTGGAATGAGGTGAAAGAGCAAGGTCAGGCCCGCGGCGATCGCTTCACCGACCAGGGCGTTCAGGCGCGCCAGCACGAAGGCCGCGACGACCGCGATGAGGCTGAGCACGGCGAGGGCGTGTGCTGGGCCGGCACCTCCGTGCCTGAAGATGGTGAGCGAGGTGAGCGCCGCGAGCCCTGTCATGACGAGTGAGCTGCGACCGATGGGCCTGGTCGAGGTGAGGCGCCCCTCGCGAACGAAGGCGGTGATGAGCGTGGCAAGCGCGACGAGGGACAGCGCTGTGTGAATGAAGCCGACGGTGGAAAGACCGAACATGGAAGACCTCCAGGAGAGGCGCCCAAAGTACGGAGGCCGAAATTCCGCCAACAGGGCCAGATGGCCTATCGCTCGGCGCTGGAGTATTTCGCGCCCATGCGAACCCTGCTCTGGCTGTCGCTGCTCATCTCGTCACTGGCCCTGGCTGGAACCCCCCGCCGGCCCGTCATCGCGCTGTTGCCCTCGGCGTCCGATGCTCCTGAAGTGACGGCGCTGGGCGTGCTCATCGAGGCCCGCACGGCCGAGCTGCTCGAGTCGTCGGCGAAGTACAGCCTGCTGCACGCCAAGCAGGTGGCCGCGATGGTCGATCAGGAGGGGTTGAACCCCATCAGCCTGTCGGAGCCGGAAGCCGCCGCCACAGCGCGCACGGTGCTGGGCGCCGATCGCGTCGTCACCGTGGTGCTCGAGAAGACGGACACCGGCTCGAACCTGCTCGGCGCCATCGTCGACGACAAGAAGACGGCGACCTTCACCGCGAAGCTGCCGGCTGACTGGCCCAACGCGCTCCGCCAGGGCAGCGAGGCGATCGCGAAGGCCGTGCTCGCCCAGGACAAGGGCACGTTGCCGAAGAAGCTCGTGGCGCAGCCGGACTCCGCGAACGAGAAGGCGCTGCAGGCGCTCGGGCGTTGCTACGTGCCGGTGATCCGCCAGTCGCTCGGCGTCGAGTCTCCCGTGACGATCCTCGGTGAGGCGCTCGATGGCGCATCGGCCGACTGCAAAGAGGCCGTCACTGCCGACCCGTCACTCACGTTCGCCAAGGCCACCCTCGCCCTCTCGCAGGCCATCGTGGGCGACGACACCGAGGCCACCACCACCCTCACCTCGCTCGGAGAGAAGCAGGAGGCCTTCGAGCCCTACACCCTCGCGCGCTTCTGGCTCATCACCCGCTACCAGTCGAACGAGGCTGGCGCGGCTTTCCTCCGCGACGCTTCGAAGAAGCACCCGGGAGAGCTCGTGCTGCGCAGCTACCTGGGCGATCTGCTCGGCACCATCGGGCAACACGAGCAGGCGCTGCAGGTCTGGCAGGAATACCTCACCCTCGCACCTCAATCGGCCTTCGCGCAGGGCCGCGTGAGCCGGGCGCTCGCGAGACTCGGCAAGCATGACGAAGCCATCGCCGCGGCCAAGCAGGCCATCACCCTCGCTCCCAACGGACGCGACGCGAAGCTGCAGCTCGCCAGCCGCTACGTCGACGCCGGCAAGTTCGATGACGCCATCACCACCCTGACTCCCCTCGCGACCGGCGCCGGTGCTCGCCCGGAGCAGGTGCTTCGCCTCGGTTGGGCCACGTGGCTCAAGGGCGATGTCGACGGTGCGGCGAAGCTGTTTCAGACGGCGATCGACGCCACGAAGAACCAGCCCGCGCAGTGGAGAACGCGAGGCCGTGCGTTCTACAACCTGGCCCTCGTCGAGGCGAAGCGCGGGAAGACGGACGCGGCCACCAAGGCCTATCAGGCGTCGCTCGATGCCGAGTTTCGCGTGAAGCAGGTCGACCCGTCGCTCGCCGCCATCGCGAAGGCTGCCGAGAAGAACGCCGCGAAGCCTGCCGCTGCCACGCCGCGCAAGGAGTCGAGCCTCTTCCCGGTGGACGGTGCAGGTGAGCCGGATACCGCCGCGGCCAAGCCCGCGGCTCCGGCGGGGCTCGCGAAGTTCGACGAGAAGTGAGCCTCAGCTCCGCGAGCCACACAGCAGCGACGGCGCCCGCGATCTTTCGCCCACCCTCGAGCCGACGGCTCGATGGAGTTCAGCCGCCAGTGCGCGTGGCGGCGTAGCGGAAGAACAGCCGGCAGGTGCACGCGTCGCTCGACTGCGAGTTGAACGTGAAGCTCATCGTGCCGTTGAAGCGGCCGGAGTTGACGGTGGTCGAATCGAGCGCCACGGCGACCCTGTCGACCTGACACTCCTGGCCACGCAGCGTGGTGCGCAGGTTCCCCAGCGTCGCGTCCATCGTCATCTCTTCGAGCCCGTAGCGGTACGTGCCGACCAGCTGCATCGTCAGGTACTGGTAGTCGAGGTGCACGACGTGGCCGGCAGTGGCGAGCGTGCCGCGCGTGAACACGGCTGGGTTCGTCGAGAGCCCGCAGTCGTCGCGCAGCACCTCGGTGAGCGCGAAGTCGTACGCACCGTCCTGCAGGGTGTGAATGCGACAGCCCGCCATCGACAGGCACAGCGAGGTGAAGAGGAGCGCACGCACGAAAACGACCATACTCCGACACCTCGCCATGACAGCCGCCGACTTCGCCCTCGTGTGCCGCTTCATCTTCGAGACCGGCGACCGCCAGACGTACTGCAACCGGTACAACCAGAGCCCGCACTTCGAGTTCGAGACCTTCGACGCCTGGCTGAACCCGCAGCGAGGCCCGTACTTCGAGCGACTCGGCGAGGTCGCCAGCATCACCCTGCGAACGAAGGGTGAACGGTGGAAATACGCCGACGTCTGGCTCGCCGACGACACGGTGCACACCAGCGCTCGCGGCGAGTGGAGCCCAGACGCCCTGGCCGAGGCGATGCGCGTCATGCTGGACACCGTGAAAAAGACCGGCTCGGCATTGGGCGGTGGCTCGGGGCTGGTCTAGCGTCGCGCGCGAATGCTCTCCTTGATCGCCGTGGTCGCCCTGACCACGACCCTCGCCGACGCGCAGGTGAAGAACCGCCGTCTCGAGAAGAACCAGACCGTCGCGAAGGCGCTCGAAGCCGCTGGCCTCGACAACTCCACGGTCGGCGAAGTGCAGGGCGCGCTGATGGCCGCCGAGTTCAACTTCAAGAAGGCGCGGCCGGGCGATCAGCTCCGCCTCGTCTTCCGCCATGGCGTGCTCGACCTGATGGACTACCGCCGCAACCTGCTCACCGAGTGGCAGGTGCGCCGCGAGGGCGATCGCTACGTCGGCCGCAAGCGCGAGATCGATCGGGAACGCCGCGTCGAGGTGGTCGAGCTCGTCGTCGAATCATCCGTGTGGGACGCCGCCATCGCTGCCGGAGAGAAGCCCGACGTCGCCATCACCCTCTCCGACGTCTTCGCTTGGGACATCGACTTCTACCGTGACGTGCAGAAGGGCGATCGCATGCGCGCCGTCATCGAGAAGGTCGTCTCGAAGGGCCGCCTCATCGACTACGGCAACGTGCTCGCCGCGACGTACGTGGGCTCGAGCGTCGGCACCAAGAAGATGTACCGCTACGCCCTGCCCGACGGCACCGACTCGTACTTCAACGAAGACGGCACCAGCGCGCGCAAGACGTTCCTCAAGTCGCCGCTCAAGTTCGCGCCCATCACCTCGCGCTTCGGCGGCCGCTTCCACCCCATCATCAACCAGTTCGGTCAGCACAACGGCGTCGACTACGGCACCCCGCAGGGCACGCCGGTGTGGGCGGTCTCCGACGGCACGGTCACGAAGGCCGGCTGGGACAACGGCGGCGGGAACATGGTCTGCGTGAAGCACGTGATGAGCTTCGAGACCTGCTACCTGCACCTCTCGAAGATCAACGTGCACGCTGGCGAGCGCGTGGCGCAGAAGCACGTCGTCGGAGAGTCGGGCAACACGGGCCTCTCCACGGGTCCCCACCTGCACTTCGGCATGAAGCGCGGCGGCGGCTGGGTGAACCCGCTGAACCAGAACTTCCCGAAGGCCGATCCGCTCCCGGCGACGTTGATGACCGACTTCCAGGAAAAGACGGCCGATCTGCGCAGCCAGCTGGAAGCCGAGTCGGTCGCGGCCTACGGCAGCAAGTAATCTGTAACCTCTGCCCGCCCTCGTGACTCCTGTTCGCGCGCGCCACTTCCGGCGCCACGACTGAGGAGTTCACGATGATGAAGTTCTTCCGCACCGCGCTGTATTTCAAGAACGTGCCGCTCTTCGAGCGCATGGTTCGCGTCGTCATGGGCGTCGCGATGGCCGCCCTTCCCCTCGCGTTCGGACGGCTGGCTGGAGCGCTTCCCATCACCGTCGCCATGGGCGCTGGCATCGCGATGACGGGCTTCGTCGGCTTCTGCCCGGCGTGTTACCTCGTCGGCCGTCGCCTCGAGGCGCGGCGCCCAACCACGTCATGAGCGCACGCGCAGGCGACCGGAACGAGCTCGAGAACCTGTTGAAGAAGACGACGCCCGATCTCCGCCGGTTCGCCCATCAGGTCTGCCGCACCGGAGCCGACGCAGAGGACGCCGTGCAACACGTGCTGGTGAACGTCTCGCTCCGGGTCGACGGGCTCGAGGGCATTCAACGCTTCACCTCATGGGCGTTCGCCGTCATTCGCAACGAGTGCACCCGCGCTCTCTCGGTCGCCACGAAGTGGCTTCGCTCGACGCCTCCCGAACCCGAAGCAGCGCCCGACCCGCATCGGCAAGCCGAGAGCCGCGAACTGCTCGAGCTCGTCGTCGAGGCGATTCGTGAACTGCCCGCGCCGCTGCGAGAAGTGCTCGTGCTGCGCGAACTCGAAGGGGTCGATACGGCCAGCTGCGCGGACCAACTCGGCCTCTCGGAGGCGAACGTGAAAGTGCGGCTCCACCGCGCGCGATCGCTGCTGAGAGAACGTCTCGTGAAGTCCTCCATCGAGCTTTGACGCACAACTGATGGCAGGCACAACAACTGCTTCGCAGCGCTCCGTCCGTCGGGTATTCGCAGGGCATGAGCACTGATCCAAAGAGCAACGAAGGGCGCGCGGCCACGACGGCCGCTGGGCTGCGGAAGTCGTTCGTCGATCACGTCGAGTACACGCGCGGCAAGAGCTACGACTCGGCCAGCCCCTTCGACCGTTTCACCGCGCTGGCGCTCACCGTGCGCGATCGCCTCGCCAAGAGCTGGGTCGAGACGCAGCGCCGCTACGCGAAGCACGACGTGAAGCGCGCGTACTACCTCTCGGCCGAGTACCTGCTGGGTCGCGCGCTCGGCAACAACCTCATCTCTTCTGGCCTCTGGCCGCAGGCGCAGGAAGCGCTGAAGGACGCGGGCCTCGATCTCACCACCATGCTCGAGATGGAGCCCGATGCCGGCCTCGGTAACGGTGGTCTCGGCCGTCTCGCCGCGTGCTTCCTCGACTCGCTCGCGTCACTCGACATGCCGGGCATGGGCTACGGCATTCGGTACGAGTTCGGCATCTTCACGCAGGAGATCATCAACGGGTACCAGGTCGAGCGCGCCGACGAGTGGCTCAAGTTCGGCAACCCGTGGGAGATCGTTCGCCCCGACCGCGCGGTGCCCGTGCGCTTCTTCGGCCACGTCGAGCACCACCAGGAGCCCGATGGCACGCAGTCGGCCCGCTGGGTCGGCGGCAAGACCGTGCTGGGCGTTCCCTGGGACACGCCGATCGCCGGCTTCGGTGGCCGCACGGTCAACACCCTTCGCCTCTGGCAGGCGCGCGCTTCGGCCGAGTTCGACTTCGCCCTCTTCAACGACGGCGACTACGAGCGCAGCGTCGTCGAGAAGAACGACTCCGAGGTCATCTCGAAGGTGCTGTACCCGAACGATCAGAACCAGGCCGGCAAGGAGCTGCGCCTGAAGCAGGAGTACTTCTTCGTCGCCTGCTCCATCGCCGACATCATGCGGCGCTACCTCAAGAACCACACCGACTTCGTCAGCTTCCCGAAGAAGGTCGCGCTGCAGCTCAACGACACGCACCCCGCCATCGCCGTCGCCGAGCTGATGCGCGTGCTCGTCGACGAGAAGCACGTGCCCTGGGACGAGGCGTGGAACATCACCCAGGCCACCGTCGGCTACACGAACCACACGCTGCTGCCCGAGGCGCTCGAGAAGTGGCCGGTCTCGCTGTTCGAGCGGCTGCTGCCGCGGCACCTGCAGATCATCTTCGAGATCAACCAGCGCCACCTGCGGCAGGTGCAGATCCGCTGGCCGATGGACGACAAGAAGATGAACGCGCTCTCGCTGGTCGAAGAGGGCAAAGAGAAGCAGGTGCGCATGGCCGCGCTCGCGGTCGTCGGCTCGCACTCCGTCAATGGCGTCGCCGAGCTGCACTCCAGGCTGCTGAAGGAGACGGTGCTCAAGGACTTCGCCGAGATGTTCCCCGAGCGTTTCAACAACAAGACCAACGGCGTCACGCCGCGGCGCTGGTTGCTCGCGTGCAACCCGCGGCTGGCGAAGCTGATCACCGACACCATCGGCCCGAGCTGGCCGGCCGAGCTCGATCGTCTCACCGAGCTCGAGAAGTACGCGAGCGACGCGGCGTTCGTCTCGGCGTTCCGTGAAGCAAAGGCCGCGAACAAGGCCGACTTCTCGTCGTTCCTGCGCGACCTCATGTGGGTCAACGTCGATCCCACCGCGATCATGGACGTGCAGATCAAACGACTGCACGAGTACAAGCGCCAGCTGCTGAACGCGCTGCACATCGTCCACCTGTGGCTCGGCGCGCGGAAGGATCCAGCGTCGATCATCCACCCACGCACGTTCGTGTTCGGCGCGAAGGCGGCTCCGGGCTACCGCACCGCGAAGCTGATCATTCGCCTCATCAACGGCATCGGCGAGGTCGTCAACAACGAGTCGGCGAAGACGGGCCTCAAGGTCTGCTTCGTGCCGAACTACCGCGTGTCGCTGGCGGAGCGAATCATTCCGGCCGCCGACGTCTCGGAGCAGATCAGCACCGCAGGCATGGAGGCCTCAGGCACCGGCAACATGAAGTTCGCCATGAACGGCGCGCTCACCGTCGGCACGCTCGACGGCGCCAACATCGAGATTCGCGAGAAGGTCGGCGCCGACAACTTCTTCCTGTTCGGCAAGACGGCCGAAGAGGTCGACCAGGCGAAGGCCGACGGCTACTCGGGCCGTACCGTGTACGAGTCGAACGCCGCGCTGAAAGAGGTGCTCGACCTCATCGGCTCGGGCTTCTTCAGCCCCGAAGATCGCAGCCTGTTCAAGCCGCTGATCAATGGCCTGCTCGACGACGATCGCTACCTCGTGCTCGCCGACTTCGATGGCTACGTCGAAGCCCAGAAGGAAGTGGCCCGCGCGTACACCGACCCGAAGCGGTGGTGGCGCTCGTCGGTGCTCAACGTCGCCCGCACCGGCTTCTTCTCGTCCGACCGCACGATTCGTGAGTACGCGAAGGACATCTGGGGCATCTCGTCGGCGCCGCTGACGTGACACGACCCGTGTGACAAGGACGCCCGCATGAGTGCCACCATCACGACGCCTCCCGACTTCGCGAAGCAGTTGATCGCGGTGCTGCCGAAGCTGCTTGCTCCCGGAGCGACGCCCGACGACTGGGACACCGAAGCGACGACGTACGACCTGAACCGGTTCCGCAACGAGGCAGACTTCGTTCAGCGCTTCTTCGAGGTGGTGGCCGAGCTGGCGAAGGGCGCTCCGTCAGATGCGGCGAGCGTTCGCGCGAAGCTCGCGAGCTGTGGCCTGCCGTCGGACTACGCGCGCCTCGGCCAGCCGCTGTCGACGGTGGTGGAGCTGCTCGTGCAGAGCCAGAGCGGAGCCCGGCGCGCGATCGCGTTTGCCTCACGCACCAAACCGTACCTGTCGATCGCCGAGTCGTACGCGACGCCCGGTCGCACGGTTCGAATCTTCACGCCGGGAACGTTGCCGTTGTCGGCAGAAAAGAAGGCCGCGCTGCGAGCCGGAAACGTCGAGCTGCACGAGGAGCACCGTGGAGCGATTCGCGCGGCCTCTGGCAACGCGCTGACGGTCTTCGTCGCCGAGAACGCGGCGCTCGTCTCGAACCGGGCGGGCCTCGTCGCGGACGCTATCGTGATTCCGGTCGACGGTGGTGGCATCACGCTGCTCGAGAACGACGCGATCGATCCGCACGAGCTGCAGTTGGTTCGCAAGCGCACGGCGGCCGCACTGCTCGCGGTCGACTCACGCGCCGAGCTGTCTCGCGCTGCCGGTCTTCCTGTCGGCGCACGCGTCGAGTCCACCCACGCCGAATGCGAAGCGTTGCTGCGTGGGCTGTTCCCCGAGCTGCGTGCGAGCGCGATCTTCCACACGGGTCTCGCGGCGGAAGCGGCCGTCTTCAGCGCCGCCGCACGCCTGCTCGACGCGAAACGTTCCGTGAAGCTGCTGTATGCAGAGAACGGCTACGGCGGCACCTGCCAGCTCATCGCCGAACTGCTCAAGCGTGACGGCGTGGTCGAGCCGGTTCCGCTTCCTGTGCTCTCGGCTGATGGCAGCGGCACGACGCTCGTCGAGCGCATGATCGCCTCCATCGAGAGCCTGAACGGCGCGCCGGCCGTGCTGTTCCTCGAGACGCCGACCAACCCGCAGCTGCAGGTGCACGACTTTCCCCGGCTGTTCGCGGCGCTGCGGGCGTACCAGACGAAACACGGCCTGCAGCTCCCCGTGCTCGCCGACACGACGCTCGCGCCGATGTTCCCGCTGCTCGCCCAGTCGTACGCGCAGAACTGGCCGTGCATCATCATCAAGAGCGGCTCGAAGTACTTCACGAAGGGCAAAGCTACGCTCGGAGTCGCCTTCTCCTCTGAGCACCCGCTCGCGCGCGGAATCATCGAGCACGCCATCGCGTACGGACGCGACGCCGACACCGCCGCGAGGCCGACGCAGCTCCACGCGCTCGCTGAAGGCCTTCGTGACCTGCCCCAGCGCATGGCGAGCATCGCGAAGAACACGACGCAGCTCGCTGCGGGTCTTCGTGAACTGCTCCGCAAACGCGGGCACGACCTGCTGCTGTACACGATCGACGACGCCGACATCGCGCGCGGGCTCGCCAGTGGCGTGCTCTCGTTCTACCTGCCGGCTGCTCCGACGACCCACGCCGACCTGGTCGATGAGTTCGTCGACGAGCTGCTCGAGAAGGCGCCAATGCTGGTGAAGAACCGCGTGAGCTACGGCCAGTCGACCGGCGGCGGGAAGCCCGATTACTTCTACGTGATCAACCCGCAGGAATCGACGCAGGGCGCGCTCTCGGCCGCGGTGAAGGCCGCGCAGAAGCGCAACAACGTGCAGATCTGCCGCATCTCGGTGCCGGAGCACGCCGATGTTCCCGGCCTGCTCCGCGTCATCGAGGGTTTCCTCGCGCGCAAGTACGCCTGAGCGGTTTCAGGGCGTGCAGGCCGGCCGATAGCGGACGGTCAGCGTCTTTCCCGGCTCAGGCACGTAGAGCGGCTTCAGCTCGAACGCGTTGCGGGCAGCATCGAACGACCAGATCGGCAGGTTCTGCGAATCGAGGTACGGCACCGCCATCCCGTCGACCTGCACGTCGAAGCCGCCATCACTCGGCCCTCGTCGAGACAGCTCGAACGAAGAGCGGTACCCGAACGCTGGCGGTGCGAGCCCACCATCAGGCGCGCAGATGCTCTCGAGCGCGCCGAAGGTGCTCGTCACTGCCGAACGCAGCGCCACGTCGTCCGGACCAACACAGCCAGGCGTGAATCGTCCGATGGCGCTCACGACGAGCTGCCCCGGAGCCTTGCCCGCGACCGTTCCCAACAGCCGCGCCCACGCCACCGAATCACCGGGCGCCTGCTCTCGAGTGTTCTGCACGCAGATGATCCCGAGGCCCGCGTTCGGCCTCAGCCAGCCTGCATCGGCTGACAGCACCTCGACCGCGCGTGAAAGGCAGCTCTGCGTCCCCGCGCCCGTCTCTCCGAGCGAGAGCTTCTGCCCCACGCGCTGCTGGAGCATGGGCACCGACGCCGTGAGCACGACCGGCGCCGTCGGCGACTCCTGAATGAGCCCGCCACCGTCGAGGCTGCCGGCGATCACCGCGAGGCGGTAGTCGACGTTGGATGAACTCCAGTACTGGAGCAGCGAGGGCACACTGCTCGCGAGCGCCTGCTGCGTCGCGGCCATTCCAGGGCCGTCGGACATCACGAAGAGCGTGTCGGAGCGTGGAACCGCAGCAGAAGGGAACGTGTCGGTCACGTCGGCTCCCGCTGCGCCCAGACCGCGAAGCAAGATCGAGAGAGAGCCCGACGGCGCGGTCATCGTCATCATTCCTTGTCTCGCGCCGAGCGTCGGAGGAGCGAAGTGCACTGGCACGTCGATGACACCGAGCGCGGGCAGCGAGACCGTCGCCGGTGCCGTGAACGGAGCCACCGTGGTGATGGAGACAGACTGCGCGACGCTGCACCGATTCCAGAGCGTCAGCGGTCGAGAGAGAGAGCAGCCGGCCTCGACGGCTCCGAGGTCGAGCACGGTCGGCAACACGATGATCGAGCCCGCAGCGCAAACACTCGCGCTTCCACCGGCGCTCGCCATTCCACCCGCGCTCGCCATTCCACCTGCGCTTGCTGATCCACCCGCGCTTGCAGATCCACCCGCAGTCGCAGTGCCCCCGCCGGACGCGGTGAGCCCGCCACCAGCGCCGCCACCCGATGCATCAGCTGCGCACTGGCCAGAAGGACAGGGAGAGCACGCAACGAGCCACGACCCCAACAACACGAAAACGAGACGCATGACGTCCTTCGGAACACCGGCCCGGAAGCTGCGCAGATTGCGCGATTCGACCGCTCTGGCCAAGGGCCCGCGCACGCCTTGCGCACCGCTGAAGACGTACACCCTGACGGAAATGGACTTGTGATTGCAGGCCCAGCGAACGTGAAAACCACCCGACACATCACGCTCGATGCCAACGAAGCGGTCGCCTCGGTCGCCTACCGACTGAGCGAGGTGATCGCGCTGTACCCAATCACTCCCGCCTCAGCGATGGGCGAGTCCTGCGACGAGTGGTCTGCCGCAGGGAAGAAGAACCTCTGGGGGCAGATCCCTCACACGGTCGAGATGCAGAGCGAAGCAGGCGCTGCCGGAGCCGTTCACGGTGTGCTCCAGGCCGGCGCGCTCGCGACGACGTTCACCGCGTCGCAGGGCCTGCTGCTGATGTTCCCCAACATGTTCAAGATCGCCGGCGAGCTGTCGCCGTTCGTGCTGCACGTCGCCGCGCGAACGCTCGCGACGCACGGCCTGTCGATTTTCGGTGATCACTCCGACGTCATGGCCGCGCGCTCGACCGGCTTCGCCATGCTGTGCGCCTCGAGCGTGCAGGAAGCCCAGGACTTCGCCGCCATCTCGCACGCGGCGACGCTCAAGAGCCGCATTCCGTTCCTGCACTTCTTCGACGGCTTCCGCACCTCACACGAGCTCAACCGCATCGCCGCGATCGAAGACGACACGCTGCGCGATCTGAAGCTCGACGACGACATCAAGGCGTTCCGCGACCACAAGCTGACGCCCGACGCGCCGTTGCTGCGTGGCACCGCCCAGAACCCCGACACGTTCTTCCAGGCGCGCGAGGCCGGGAACAGGTTCCACGACGCGTGCCCAGCCATCGTGCAGGACACGATGAACCGCTTCGCCGCGCTGACCGGCCGCCAGTACCAGCTGTTCGAGCGCTTCGGTCACCTTGAGCCGGAGAAGGTCATCATCGCCATGGGCTCCGGAATCGGCGCGATTCAAGAGACCGTCGAGTGGATGGTGAAGCGCGGCGAGAAGGTCGGCGGTGTAGTGGTTCGCCTGTTCCGCCCGTTCGACCTCGCAGCGTTCGTCGCCACCCTGCCCGCCTCGGTCAAGAAGATCGCGGTGCTCGATCGCACCAAGGAGCCCGGCGCCGTCGGCGAGCCCCTCTTCCAGGACGTCGTGGCTGCGCTCTTCGAGACGGGCCGCCTCAACGCGGTGCAGGTCATCGGTGGCCGCTACGGCCTCTCGTCGAAGGAGTTCACGCCCGCCATGGTGCGCGCGGTCTTCGACGAGCTCGGCAAGCCGGCGCCGAAGAAGCACTTCACCGTCGGCATCAACGACGACGTCACCCACCTCTCGCTCGCCTACGACGACTCGTTCGATCTCGAGCCGCCCGAGACCGTGCGCGCGGTGTTCTACGGCCTCGGGTCGGACGGCACGGTCTCGAGCAACAAGCAGACGATCAAGATCATCGGCGAGTACGCCGGCCTCGAGGCGCAGGGCTACTTCATCTACGACTCGAAGAAATCGGGCGCGATCACCATCTCGCACCTGCGCTTCGGGCCGCAGCCGATCCGCTCCACGTACCGCATTCGACAAGCGAGCTTCGTGGCGTGTCACTACGGGCCAGTGCTCGAGCGCCATGACGTGCTCGCGAACGCCGCCCCCGGAGCGACGTTCCTCCTCAACACCTCGAAGCCCGCCGATCAGGCCTTCGCCTCACTGCCCCTCGAGGTGCAGAAGCAGGTGATGGAGAAGAAGCTCAGGTTCTCCGTCATCGACGCGTTCCAGGTCGCGCAGCAGGCAGGCCTCGGTCGTCACATCAGCGCCGTCATGCAGACGTGCTTCTTCGCGCTCTCGGGCGTCCTGCCGAAGGAAGAGGCGATTCAGCGCATTCGTGAAGGCGTCGAGAAGTCGTACGGCAAACGCGGCAGTGAAGTCGTCGAGCGCAACTACAAGGCGATCGAGCTCACCCTGGCGAACCTGCACGAGGTGAAGGTGCCCTCGGTGCTCGGCGCCGGAATTCCGCGCCCGCCTGCCGTTCCGAAAGAAGCGCCCGACTTCGTGCAGCGCGTGACGGCGACGATGATGCGCGGCGAAGGCGATCTGCTGCCCGTCAGCGCGTTCCCCGTCGATGGAACGTGGCCCACCGGCACCACGAAGTTCGAGCGCCGCGCCATCGCCCTCGAGCTGCCCACCTGGGACGAGAAGCTCTGCATTCAGTGCAACAAGTGCTCGCTCATCTGTCCGCACGCGGCGATTCGCAGCCAGCTGGTCGATCCGGCCGCGATGAAGAGCGCGCCGTCGACGTTCCTCACCACCGACTTCAAGTCGAAGGATCTCGGCACCGCACCGAGCGGAGGCGTGTGGAAGTACGCCCTGCAGGTCGCTCCCGACGACTGCACCGGCTGCGGGCTCTGCGTGCAGGTCTGCCCCGCGCGCGACAAAGCCAACCCGCGCCACAAGGCCATCGACATGAACCCCGTCGAGCCGATTCGCGAGAAGGAGCGCGCCAACTGGACGTTCTTCGAGCAGCTCCCGTACATCGATCGCACGAAGGTGAAGGACGACGTGAAGGCGACGCAGTTCCTCGAGCCACTCTTCGAGTTCTCGGGCGCGTGCTCGGGTTGCGGTGAGACGCCGTACATCAAACTGCTCACCCAGCTCGTCGGCGATCGCCTGCTCATCGGCAACGCGACCGGCTGCTCGTCCATCTTCGGCGGCAACCTGCCGACGACGCCGTACACGAAGAACAAGGAGGGTCGTGGACCGGCGTGGGCAAACTCGCTCTTCGAAGACAACGCCGAGTTCGGCTACGGCCTGCGGCTCGCCGTCGATGCGCAGCAGCGCCTCGCTTCGGACCTGCTGACGAGGCTCACCTCGAAGCTTCCGGCGAAGTTCGGAGAGATTCTCGTCGCGAAGCAGGACGACGAAGCGGGCATCGCGGCCCAGCGTGAACGTGTCGTCGCGCTCAAGCAGGAGCTTGCGAAGCTCGAAGGTCCAGAGGCGAAGCAACTGCTCCAGCTCGCCGATTCGCTCGTGAAGAAGTCGGTGTGGATCGTCGGCGGTGACGGCTGGGCCTACGACATCGGCTTCGGCGGCCTCGACCACGTGCTCTCGACGGGCGCGCACGTCAAAGCCCTCGTGCTCGACACCGAGGTCTACTCGAACACCGGCGGTCAGCAGTCGAAGTCGACGCCGTTGGGCGCGAGCGCGAAGTTCGCGGTGGCTGGCAAGGCGATCGCCAAGAAGGACCTGGGCCTGCTCGCGATGTCGTACGGCAATTGTTACGTCGCCAGCATCGCGATGGGCGCGAAGGACGCGCAGTCGCTCAGGGCCTTGAAGGAGGCAGAAGCCTTCCCCGGCCCCGCCCTCGTCATCGCCTACAGCCACTGCATCGCCCACGCGTACGATCTGAAGCTCGGCACCGAGCAGCAGCGGCTCGCCGTGGAGTCCGGCATCTGGCCGCTCTACCGCTTCGATCCGCGGCGCCTGGCTGAAGGCCTGGCCCCACTGCAGCTCGACTCGCCCGCACCCAAGCTCAAGGCACGCGACTTCATGAAGAACGAAGGCCGGTTCCGTCTCGTCGAGATGAAGGACGCCAAACGCTACGAGGGGCTGCTCGACATGGCCGACCTGAACGCCGCGCGTCGCCGGGTGCTCTACGAACAGCTGGCGGCCGTCCACCTCGAGACCAAGAAGGAGGGCACGCCATGAGCATCGATCTCTCGACGACGTGGCTCGGCCTCAAGCTGAAGCACCCGATCTTCGCGGGCGCCTCCCCGCTGGTCGACGATCTCGACACCGTCAAACGCCTCGAAGACGCGGGCGCCGCGGCCATCACCATGCGCTCGTTGTTCGAGGAGCAGCTGGTGGCTGATCAGCTCGCCGCGCACCGGTTCCTCGATGGGCCTGCCGATGCGTTCGCCGAAGCACCGTCGTGGCTGCCCTCGACCGGAGACTTCGCGCTGGGGCCTGATGCGTACCTCGAGCAGATCCGCCGCATTCGGCAGATGTGTTCGATTCCCGTCATCGGCTCGCTCAACGGAACCACGCCGGGCGGGTGGCTCAAATACGCGAAGCTGATCGAGCAGGCCGGAGCACACGCGCTCGAACTCAACCTCTACGACCTTCCGAGCGATCCGAAGGCGACGGGGGCCGACGTCGAACACCAGCAGCTCGACGTCATTCGCCAGGTGCAGGAGAGCGTGAAGATCCCCCTCGCCATCAAGCTGTCGCCTTTCTACTCGTCGCTGCCCAACTTCGTGGCGAAGCTCGAGCACAGCGGCGCGGCGGGCGTGGTGCTCTTCAACCGCCTCTACCAGCCCGACATCGACGTCGAGACGCTGACGCTCAAGCGCACGTTGCACCTGTCGGATCGTCAGGAACTGCAGCTGCGGCTGCGGTGGCTCGCGATTCTGTCTCCGCAGACGCGCATGACCCTGGCGTGCTCGGGCGGCATTCACGACCCGCTCGATGTCGTGAAGTCGCTGATGGCCGGTGCGCACGTGGCGCAGGTCGTCTCGGCAGTGCTCGAGAACGGCCCGCAGATGTTGACGCTGCTGATCGATGGCCTGAAGCACTTCTTCGAGGAGCACGAGTACACCTCGGTCACTCAGCTGCGCGGGAACATGAACCTCGCCCGCTGCCCGGATCCGTCCGGCTACGAGCGCGTGAACTACGTGAAGCTGCTCGCGAGCTGGCACGGAGAGGCGAAGCACTGACGGCGATTGACCTCACCACCGGCGCGGGCCACCCTTCCCTGCATGACGACCCGCGTGACGGTGGAACGTGAAGGCGACGTGCTGCTCATGGGCATCAACCGCCCTGAGAAGCGAAACGCGTTCGATCTGGCGACGATCGAGCAGCTGGCGACCGCGTACGAACGGCTCGGTGAGGACGCGACCTTGCGCTGTGGCGTGGTGTTCGGCCACGGCGATCACTTCTCCGCCGGGCTCGATCTTGCCGAGGTCGGTCCCGCCGTCGGAGAGAAAGGCCCGCACGCGCTCGCCGGTGGCCGCAAGTACGACCCGTTCGGCATCTGGGCTCCGCAGGTTCCAAAGCCAGTGGTGATGGCCGTGAGTGGCATCTCCTTCACGCTCTCGATCGAGCTCGCCCTTGCCAGCGACATCGTCATCGCGGCCAACACCGTGCGCTTCCGTCAGCTCGAGATCGCCCGCGGCATTCTTCCCTTCGGCGGAGCCACGATGCGGGCACCCACGCGCCTCGGCTGGGGAAACGCGATGCGCTTCCTCCTCACGGGCGAAGAGTTCGGCGCTGCCGAGGCCCTGCGAATCGGGCTCGTGCAGGAGGTCGTCGAGCCCGGCGCTCACGTTGCCCGCGCGAAGGCGATCGCTCAGCTCATCGCGAAGCAGGCGCCGATCGGAGTCCTGGGCACGCTCGAGAACGCGCGAGTCATGGAGTCGAAGGGCCAGGCCGCCGCAACCGAGCACCTCCAGCACCTGCTCACGCGCGTGATGAGTAGCGAAGACGCTGCCGAGGGAATGATGAGCTTCATCGAGCGTCGCGAAGCGATCTTCAAGGGGCGCTGAGATGGCGGGACTTCGGCCGATCTGGAAGGCACTCACCTGGCTCGCGACCGCGCTCGACCAGCCGATCGAGAAGATCGGGCCCGAACGCTCCCGCGCAGCGATGCGAAAGAACACGGGCGGGTTTCGTCCGATCTTCGGAGCCCCACCTCCGGTCGAACGGGTCGTCGACGAGCAGCTCGCCGGCGTGAACGTGCGGCGCTACGTGCCGAAAGGCGCTCGCCCCGGCGTGATCGTCTTCTTCCATGGCGGCGGCTGGGTGGTCGGCGACGTCACGACGCACGACCTTCCCTGTCGCGCACTGGCGGCCCAGGCGAAGCGCACCGTCATCTCCGTCGACTACCGGCTCGCGCCCGAGCATCCGTTCCCCGCCGCCATCGACGACTGTCTCTCGGTGACCCGTGCGCTGCTGAAGGAGCACTCCGTGCTCGTCGCAGGTGACAGCGCGGGTGGCCATCTCGCCGCCGTCGTCGCTCGCAAGTGCGACGTCACCGCGCAGGTGCTCATCTACCCGGTGACCGACTGCTCGCAGGAGTCGTCGTCGTACACGCGCTTTGGGACCGGCTACTTCCTCACGCGCGACACCATGCGGTACTTCACCAACGCGTTCCTGCCCGATCCCTCGACGCGCACGCACGAAGACGCCTCGCCGCTGCACGCCACCCTCACGAAAGGGCCGCCCGCCTACGTGCTGCTCGCCGAGTGCGACGTGCTGCACGACGAAGGCCTCGCCTACGCCGACAAGCTCAAAGACGCAGGCACGGAAGTCACCGTCGAAGAGGTCAGCGGCGTCATTCACGGCTTCTTCAGCATGCAGGGCATGAAGGCCACGAAGCACGCGACTGCGCACCTCGCCGCGTGGATCGACCGAACGCTCGTCTGACCGTCACACAGCAGCGTCAGTCGAAGATCAGCCAGCCGAACCGATTCGTCGCGTGGAAGTCGCCGATGAAGAGCGGCGAGAACGACTGCCCTTCGATCTGCTTGAAGTGCTCGAAGTGCTCGAGCCGGTACGCGTTGAAGCGCCACTTGTCGCCCTTGGCAGGCGGCACCTTCGGCACCTTGTTCAGGTTGGCGATGGGAATCTGCATCTCGGCGCTCCAGCCCTTGTCGGTGTCCGAGGTGTCGTCGAGCGTGCCCCGCACGTCGACCGCCGTCTTCATGCCCGACTCCCACTTCATGGCCTCTTCGAGGTTCGACCGCCGCGCCACGAACGACGCATCGAAGTTCACGTTGTGCGGAGAGACCTGCAGCTCGTTGTACGTCGCGCCGTCGGAGTCAGCGTCGAAGAACACCTCGACCACGTCCTGGTTGTAGATGGCGTCATCCTTGTTGCGCAGCGTGCCCCACACGTCCGGGTCGTCGCAGTCGAAGGCCACGTAGACGTTCGTGTCGTCGTACAGCATGCGCACGCGCGTCTTCCGCTGCGCTTCTTTGCCGTCGAAGCTCGTCGTCAGCGTCACCTCGGGAGCGCTCTTCCACTGCGCGTCGTCGAGCTTTCCATCGATGGTGGGCGGCTTCGCGGCGCGCGGCGCTTTGTACTCGGGCAGCGACGCCTGCGGCCCCTCGAGGCGTGGACCGAAGATGCGGTGGTTGCCGTCGTGCGTGGGCGGAAGGTCGGCGAGCAAACGCTCCTCGCCGCGCCAGAAGCCCATGAGCAGCTGCATCGGGCCGGGGTAGTTCGGCATCGCGATCTGCTGGACGTCTTCGATGATCTTCCCCTGCGGCCAGGTGCCAAGCATCGCGGCGCCGTTCTGCAGCTCGTGATCCATGTTGCCGAGCATCTGGCCCGAGTTGCCGTCCACCACGTGCACGAAGAACTGGTAGCCCTGTGGCTGTTGCCCGTCGGCGCGGAAGTAGTGCTTGAGCACGACGGGCTGACCAGCTTGCGGGTTCTTCGGCTCCACGTTGCTGCCGAGGTACTTGATGGCTCCGCCAGCGAACGTCGCGGTCGACGGGAAGTTCAGCGGCCCTGGCAACGCGTCGAGCGCCCGTGCGTTCCCTGCGGGTTGCGCGGCAGGCGGCTGCTGCTGACCTGCGGGGGGCGGCCGACTTCCACGCGGCCTGGGGCCAGCCTGCTCGTCACGGCATGCAGAGACGACGACGAGGAGCACGCAGAGGTTCGTGAGGTGTCGCATTCGCGGCGCACCATGCACCAGCCGTCGTGCGCTGTCGCGGACTGGCAACTGGGACGAACGGGCTGAAACCACCCTTGATCCAGCAGGTTGGAGTGGTGCCTGGCCTGCTCTTCCACCCTCCACCATGCACCTCGACATCATCTGGAACGGCGAGACGACCCCGGTGGATCTGATCGATGGCGCCGTCTCGGTCGGGGGCGGACCCAAAGACGACATTCAGCTCGCGGGCCTGCCGGTCAAGCTGCTCACCTTCGAGGTCGATGGTCCGCGGCTCTCCATCAAGTGCATTCGGCCGCTCCGCGTTGGCAACCAGCTCTTCCCTGCCCACGTCGCTCGATTGGTGATGCCGGGCGAAGCGCTGACGCTGCCCAACGACGTCGTGGTGAAGCGGCCTGAAGACGAAGCCTCCCGCGAGCGGCGCAAGAACAAGAGCACCGACTTCCTCGCCAAGGAGCTGCTCTCGAACGATCTGCCCGACCTCGAGAGCCGCGCCGCGACGTTCACCTGTGTGGCCGGCGCCGACGAAGGCCACGTCTACCCGATCGCCTTCCTCGACACGTCGCTCGGTCGCGGAGACGAGGTCGACGTTCGCCTGCACGATCGCACCGTCAGCCGCCGCCACGCCCGGCTCATCCACCGCGGGCTCTCGTACTTCGTGGAGGATCTCGCGACCACCAACGGCATCTACGTGAACGGCCAGCGCGTGAAGAACGCCCAGCGCCTCGAGACTGGCGACGTCGTCGAGCTCGGCCACACGGTGCTGCGCTTCGACGAAGGCGAGCGGGCTCCCGAAGAGCGCACCGTCATCGAGAAGCTGCCCACGCCGCCGACCGCGAAGCCCACCGAGCCGTCTCCATCCATCGAGGTCGACTCCGATCTGATGAAGGCCGTGCCAGACGCCAACAGCTCCATCACCGACAAGCTCCCGCAACGCGTCAGTCGCTTCGCGCCCACCGACATCGCCATCTTCGTGATTGGAGTGCTGCTGATCGTCTCGGGTCTCACGACCGCGGCGCTCTTCTTCAAGTGACGATCAGAAGCTCTGACCGATCGTGAACTCGAACTGAGGCACCTGCAGATCGATGGCCTGGCGCCGGTTGAGCGGGAAGCCCCACTCGAAGCGCAGCGGACCGATCGGCGAGAACCAGCGGAAACCGAACCCGACCGAGTGGAAGAGCCCCAGCGGCAGGTTCGGGTACGTGCGGTCCTGGAAGAAGGGCACCCCGCGCGCGAACGCGTTGCCTGCGTCGTAGAAGAGCACGCCGCGAATGCCGACCTTCTCGAAGATCGGGAACTCGAGCTCGATGTTGAGGAAGAGCTGACGATCACCGCCGACGTTGATGGGCGTGGTGACACCGTCGGGCGTCGAGGCCGCGAGCTCGGTCGGCGAGATGGTGCGAATCGGGTAACCACGCACCGTGAAGATGCCGCCCAGGTAGTAGAGCTCTGACGCGGGCAACCCGTTGGCGGGCTCGAGCTGCTGAATGATGCCGAGCTGCAGCTGGCCCTTGAGCACGATGCCCAGCGGCAGCGGCACATAGCCGCGGAAGTTCCCCGTGTAGCGGTTGAAGATGTACGAGCCACCGAGCGGGCGCGGCGCGAACTCGGCCGTCACGTTCATGAACCAGCCCTGCGACGGGAAGAGGCGGTTGTTGCGCTTGTCCCACAACCAGCCGGCGCGCACGGCGCTGGTGTTGCCGCTGCGGAACTGATCGGCGAGCAGCAACGACTGGCGGCTCGGCTCGACGCGCACGAACTCGCGCGTGTACCCGAGGTTGAACGACATCTCGTCGGCGATGACGTAGTAGCCGAGGCTCGCCGTGCCGCCGTACGCGTCACGCACGAAGCCGAAGTAGTCGAGCTGCGTGCGGTAGGCGTCGAGCGAGAAGATGAAGTTGGTGTCGAGGAAGTACGGGTCGAAATACGACGCCTGGAAGAACTGGCGCA
The DNA here is from genome assembly GCA_943370055.1 of Archangium gephyra. Classification (GTDB taxonomy): domain Bacteria; phylum Myxococcota; class Myxococcia; order Myxococcales; family Myxococcaceae; genus Xiheimicrobium; species Xiheimicrobium gephyra_A. The sequence continues at coordinate 16,361 of CALRPN020000079.1, read as the reverse complement.
GGCCCGACAGCTGGGCCGAGAACGAGACCGCCTGGCCCCAGCCCACGAAGTTCTGCTGCGCGACCTGCGCGGTGAAGATGAAGCTCTCGATGTTCGAGAAGCCGAGGCCGACCTGGAACGTGCCCGTCGACTTCTCCTTCACCTCGACCGTCACCAGCACGTGCTCGTCGTCGCGGCCGGGCTTGTGCGTCACCTCGACGGTCTCGAAGAAGCCCAGCGCGGTGACCTTCTCCTTCGAGCGGCGCATGCCGCTGCCCGAGAAGAGCTCGCCTTCGAACACCCGAAGCTGCCGCCGGACCACCTTGTCGCGCGTCTTCGTGTTGCCGACGACGTCGATGCGCTCGATGGTGACCTGCTTGCCCTTGTTGACGTCGAAGGTCAGGTCGATGGTCTTCGCCTCGGCGTTCACGGCCGTGACGGGCACCGGGTTCGCGTAGGCGTAACCCGAGTCGTAGTAGACGTCGGTGATCGCCTGAATGTCGCGAGCGAGGAGGGAGCGGTTGAAGATCTCCCCCTCCTTCGAAGCCATCTTCGCCTTGAACTCGTCCTTCGTGGCGATGAGGTCGCCCGAGAAGTCGAGCTTGCCGATGGTGTACGGCTCGCCCTCTTCCACGCGCAGCGTGATGCTGATGTTGCGCTTGTCGGGAGAGAGGCTGACGACGGGCTTGTCGACGCGAACGTTGATGAAGCCGCGGTCGTAATAGGCCGCCTGAATCACCTGCAGGTCGCGCTGGAAGAGCTCTTCGCGGTACGTGCCTTCCGAGGTGAGGAACGAGAGGTAACCGCCCTCCTTCGTCGCCATCACCGCCTTCAGCTCGGCGACCGGCACCTTCTCGACGCCCATCAGGTTGATGTCCTTCACCTGAACCTTGGCGTTCTCTTTGACGACGATGACGACGTCGACCTCGGTCGACCCTTCGACGGGCCGAAGCTCGGAGGTGACCTCGGCGAGGAAGTAGCCCTTCTCGACGTACTTGTCCGAGACCTTCTTGACGTTCCGCTTCACCGCGGCCGTGTCGAGAATGCTGTTGGCCTTGATGTCGATGGTGTCTTTGAGATCGTCCTTCGAGAGTTCGTCGTTGCCCGAGAGCGTGACGGCGCGAACGGCCGGCTTCTCTTCGACGCGCACCACGTACGCGATGCCGGCCGGAGTGCGCTGCACGAGCAACTGCACGTCGTTGAAGTACTTGAGGGCCCACAGCGCGCGGAGGTCGTCAGCGGTGCGCGATGCGTCGAACGGCTCGCCGACCTTCTGCTTGAGCGCGCGGGCGATGGCGGCCTGCTCGACGCGCTGGTTGCCCTCGACGCGAATCTCGATGATGCGCTCAGCCGTGTCTTCGACCGGCGCGTCAGCCGGTTGCGCGTGCGCCACCGGCACCGTCGCGACGGCGAGCAGCCAGAGACAGGTGATGACGCGGCGCAGAATCACGACAGAGAGGGCGCGGATATAGGGGAAAGCCCCATGCCCGACGAGCGAAAACCTGTGTGATTGCGAGGAGCGACGACGTTTCTCACGCCCCGCTCGTGTCGGCGTCGACCACCTGGCCGTCTTTGAGGCGCAGCCGGCGCGGCAACGACTTCGCCAGCACCTCGTTGTGGGTGACGACGATGGCGGTGATGCCGAGGTCCTTGTTCACCTCGCGCAGCAGGTTGTGAATGCCCTCGCCCGTCGAAGGGTCGAGGTTGCCCGTGGGCTCGTCGGCCAGCAGCAGGTCGGGCTTCATGATGAGCGCACGAGCGAGGGCGACTCGCTGAGACTCGCCACCCGAGAGCTCTCCTGGCCGGTGATCGGCACGATGCCCCAGACCGACGCGCTCCAGCAGCTCGCGGGCGCGCACCAGCACCGCCTTGCGCTCTTCGCGGTGCACCAGCGCCGGCATCGCGACATTCTCGGCCGCGGTGAACTCGGGCAGCAGGAAGTGCGACTGGAAGACGAAGCCGATCTTCGTGTTGCGGAACTCGGCCACCTGCGCGTCGTTCATGTCGAACACGCTCTGGCCCTTGAACTTCATCTGGCCGGCGGCGGGAGCATCGAGCGTTCCCGCGACGTGGAGGAACGTCGACTTGCCCGAACCCGACGCGCCGATGAGCGACACGAGCTCGCCCTGCTGAATCTGAACGCTCACGCCGCGCAGCACGTCGATGCGCTTCCCGTTGAGGAAGTACGACTTGAAGACATCGATGACCTCGAGGAACGGAGCGCTCATGTTCACTCCGACTTGAGGCCCTCGACGGGCTCCACCTGCGAGGCCTTGAGCGCTGGGTACACGCTCGCCAGGAACGTCACCAGGATCGCGATCACCACCGCGAGCATCGTCTGCAGCGGCACGATGCGAACCGGCAACGCGGGGATGTAATAGACCTGCGGGTCGAGCTTGATGCCGACCTTCTCGATGAAGAGGCACCACGCGAGGCCCGAGACAAGGCCGAGCACGCCGCCTGCGATGCCGATCTGCAGACCTTCGGCGAGGAAGATCTTCACGATGCCGCCGTCGGAGACGCCCAGCGCCTTGAGCACGGCGATCTCCTTGCGCTTCTCGAGCACCAGCATGATCACCGTCGCGAAGATGAGGCCCGCCGCGACGATGACGATGATGGTGAGGATGATGCCCATCACCAGCTTCTCGAGCCGCAGCGCCGCGAACAGGTTGCGATTCATCTCGCCCCAGTCCTTCGTGCGGTAGGGGTAGCCGTCGAGGTTGTCGTAGATGCGCTTCATGATGCCGCGCGCGTTGTCGACGTCGTCGACCTTCACTTCGACTCCGCTCGCGCCCTTGATGCCGAAGAACGTCTGGGCCTCGCGCAGGTGGATGTAGACGAACTTGGAGTCGTACTCGAACATGCCCGAGTAGAAGATGCCGGCGACGCGGAACGGGCGGCTCTTCGGCATCGGCCCCTGCGGGCCCAGCTCTCCACCCAGCGGCGAGACGACGTTCATGCGATCGCCGACGACGACCTTGAGAGAGGCCGCGAGTTCCTTGCCCACGATGATCCCGGGGAGCGTCGAGGCCACCTCGTCCGTCTTCGCGGGCTCCATGTCGATCATCGGGTCTCGAATGATCTGCGCCTCGGTGCCTGCGGGCTTCTCATCCAACGCGCCGGGCCCCGGGCCGTTCTCGAGCCGCCTCGCGCGAATCTTCGTCGGGTCGTCGAGTGCCTCCATCGGCAGGCAGGGCTTGTCGGCCTCACAGCCGAGCGACGTGCGCAGGTCGGTGACCGATCCCACCGTCTCGGGATCGATGCCCTTGATCATCGAGCCCGAGATGTTGCCTTCGGACGAGACCATCACCTCGTTGAGGATGAACGGGGTCGCGCCGATGATGCCCTTCACCTGATGGATCTTCTCCATCACCTCGGGGAACTCGGGCATCTCGGCCGTGTACTTCATGACGACGCCGTGGCTGTTCGTGCCGAGGATCTTCTTCTGCAGGTCGGCCTCGAAGCCGCTCATGACGGAGAGCACGATGATCAGCGCCATCACGCCCATGCCGACGGCCCAGACCGAGATGGCCGTCATCAACTCCGTCGGGGTCTGCGCGTCGAGCTTCTGCTGATTCAGCGCCTCGGCCGCGCGGAGCGGATCGACGAGCCCCAGCTTCTTGATGCGCGTGCGGTTCACCGCGTTCTCGGCGGCGACGACGATGGCGAGCAGAATCAGCGGCAGCACACTGCCCAGCATCAGCACCAGGAACACACCGATGACGAGCCGCGGGCGGAACACCGCCAGGTGCCGCGACGCGATGAACGACTCGTACGACGCGCGCAGATCGAACTTGCCCGACGCCGTCGCCACGAAGCCCAGGTTGATGCCGATGAAAGCGAACAATGCGACCGCGGCAGTCACGAGCCAGTAGCCGAGCTCCGGCCGGTTCTCGCCGAGCAGCGACGAGAGGTAGACGAGCTCGCGCAGGCGGTAGCCGATGTTGATCATCAGCCAGCCGACGTGGTGCATGAGCGTCATGAACAACGGCACCGGAATGCCGAAGTAGATGATCGCGATCGTCAGCTCGGGAATCGACAGCCGCTTCGCGTTCGCCGCGCCGAGGAAGCCAGCCGAGAAGGCCGCCACGAGCGCGAAGCTGAACGCCCAGAGAAACGCGTAGACCGGAGCGAGGCCACCGGTGACGGCTCCAGTGCCCGACGACTTCCCCACGAGCGCCAGATAGACGCCGACGAAGACGAGCTCCGAAAACAGCAATCCGAAGCCGTACGCGGCGAGCGTGCCCCAGTGAAAGTCACGTGAGTTCGCGAGCCGGGGGAACAGCGGCTTACCCTTGGCGGGAGAGTCGACGACCGCAGCGGCGTCATCGGGCTGGAGCGACTTCGCCAGCGCGACCCAGCCACCGACCCACAACGCGATCCCCAGCCCGACGACCTTCTGGGCCGACGCGACTTCGGCGGGCACCACCATGAGGGCGTACGCCACGCGCTGCGACTCGTGCATCAACGTCGTGGCTGCTCCGCCGAGGAAGCCCACGAACGGGCCGAACCCGATGGCGAGGGTCGCAAACTCACCGAGCACCGGCGCGAGCACACCCGAGATGGCGAAGGCGTAGATGAACGCCACCATGCCGGCGAGCGCCAGCACGGCCCCGATGGCGGTGAGTTGAGCCTTCTTCACTTCGAGGTCTGCGGCCTGAGCAACGGGAAGAGAATGACGTCGCGAATCGACTGAGCGTCGGTCAACAACATGCAGAGGCGATCAATTCCAATGCCCTCGCCTGCGGTCGGCGGCATGCCGTGCTCGAGCGCGCGGATGTAGTCGGCGTCGTAGTCCATCGTCTCCTGCTGGCCGCGGGTCTTGGCGTCGACCTGTGCCTTGAAGCGCTGCTCCTGATCGATGGGGTCGTTGAGCTCGGAGAACGCGTTGGCGATCTCGCGGCCCATGCAGAAGAGCTCGAACCGATCGGTGATGGCCGGGTTCGCGTCGTTGCGGCGCGCGAGCGGGCTGTTCTCGACGGGGAACTCGGTGATGAAGGTCGGGTTGATCAGCTCGTGCTCGACGTACTGCTCGAACAGCAGCGCCGTCGCCTCGCCCACGTTCATCGTCGCGACCGCCGCCTTGTCTGCCGGGCTCTCGGCCTTGCGCATCGCCACCGCGCGCAGCTTCTCGACGTTGGCGAAGTCCTCGGGCTTGAGGTCCTTCACGCGATCGAGGATCGACTGGCGCATCGGAATGCGCGGCCAGCCCTTCGCGAAGTTGATCACGTGCTCGCCGTACTTCACCTGGGCCGAGCCGGTGACGTGCACGGCTGCTCCGGAGATCATCTCCTCCGTGAGGTCCATGAGGTCGTGGTACGTCGCGTACGCCTCGTAGAACTCGAGCATCGTGAACTCGGGGTTGTGCCGGGTCGACACGCCCTCGTTCCGGAAGTTGCGGTTGATCTCGTACACGCGGTCGAAGCCGCCGACGACGAGCCGCTTCAGGTACAGCTCGGGCGCGATGCGCATGAACAGCGGCACGTCGTACACGTTGTGGTGCGTGACGAAAGGCCGCGCCGCCGCGCCAGAGACGAGCGGGTGCATCATCGGCGTCTCGACCTCGAGGTAGCCGCGCGCGTCGAGGAAGGTTCGAATGAACTGCACCAGCTTCGTGCGCTTCACGAACGTCTCTCGCACGGCCTGGTTCGAGAGCAGATCGACGTAGCGGCGGCGGTACCGCTCTTCGGTGTCGTGCAGCGCCTGCTTCTCGGCCCACGCCTTGGCGACGGCCTGCGGAATCGCCTTCGCCGCGACGGGGTCGTCCTTCATGAGCGCCTGCTGCGCGGCCACGGTGTCGTCAGAGAGCTTCTGGCGCTTCACCGCATCGGGCTCGGCGTCGGTCGCGGCGGTGACGGCAGCGACGGCGGCCTTCACGCGCTCGGCCTGCTCGGGCGTGAGCTTGATCTCGGCGCTGAACTTTCCAGGAGGCGCGCGCAGCGTCTTCGTCAGCGGCCGATACTCGGTCGCCGAGAGCGTGAGCTCTCCGGTCTTCGAGCGAAACACGGTGCCCTTCACGAAGACGAAGTCGCCGACGTCGAGCAGGCGGTAGAGCGCGAACGCGTCGCCGAGCACGTCCTTCTTCACGTGCACCTGGAGCGCGCCGGTGCGGTCCTGAACCATGATGAAGCCGGCCTTGCCGAAGTCGCGCACCGAGACCACGCGGCCCGCGATCGAATACCCGGGCTTCGCAGCGTCGAGCTGCTCGGCCGTGTCGTTCGCGTGCTTGGCGTGAATCTCACCCGCGAGGTGCTCGGGTTTGAAGCCGTTGCCGTACGGGTTGATGCCCAGCTCGTTGAGCTTCAGGCCCTTCTGGTGGCGCTCTTCCCGCAGCTTCTTTTCGACTTCGCTCTCATCCGACATCGCGGGCCGTACCTTCTCGCTCAGTGGTTTGTGTTTCAGGCTCTCGAGGCCCTGATTCGCGGCCTCCATGCGGTTGTGCACCACGTCGGAGTTCTCCGGCGAGGCCTTTTCGGTCTTCTGTCCGACGGACTCGGGGATCTTCTCCGACATGAACACGCTCCTTGGCCTGCGCTGGAGCGCATTTCACGAGCAATGTCGCAGGTGCAAGGGGATTCACGTCGTCGGAGGGCGCGAGGGCCGGGCTCGGTTCGACGAGCGCCTCGCCCTCTGCAGCATCACGACGTCAGCGGGCGGCCAGCAGCAGGAACGCGGCGACCACGGCAGCCAGCAACAACGGAACGATGACCTCGACCGGCACGCGGTAGCTCGCTTCGTGCTCCGCCATCGCACGGAACATCGAACGACGACGCTTGGTGCGGCGCAGAATCATCGAGGCGAGCGCCGGCGGAGCCTTCTCGCGCGGCAGCTCCTTCAGCGCCTTCACCGCGCCGGTGTACTTCTCGAATTGCAGCTTCAGGTCGGCGTCGCCGGCCAACACCTGCCGGAACGTCTCGGCGTCGCTCGAATCGAGGGAGTCATCGACGGCTCCGACGAAGAGGCGCTCGACTTCGGCTTTGGTCAGTTCTCGCTGCACGACGTCACTCTCCTCGATCGGCGAAGGCAGATTCAAGCTTCGCCAGAATTCCAGCCAACTTCTCTCGAGCCCGGTGCAGGCGGCTCTTCACGGTGCCTTCGGGCAACTCCGTGATCTCCATGATCTCGTCATAACTGAGGCCCTCGACGTCTCGCAGCACGACCAACGACCGCTGCTCCTCGTCGAGCTCTTCGATGGCCTGGTGGACCAGCTGGCGCTCACGCTTCTTCACCACCAGGTCGTCGGGCGAGGCCGACCCACCCATCGATTCGCTGATGGCCTTCTCGTTCACTTCGCCGAACTCTTCGCTGCGCCCGCGACCGCGCCGCTTCAGGTACTTGAGACGGTTCAGACAGTGGTTGCGCGAGATGCGGAAGATCCACGTGGTGAGCTTCGCGTCAGCCCTGAACTTGTCCACGTTCTGGTGAATCGAGAGGAAGATCTCCTGCGTGAGGTCGAACGCTTCTTCGCGATCGTTCAGCATGCGCACGCAGAAGTCGTAGACGCGATCTTGATGCAGACGAACGAGCGTCTCGAAGGCCGAAGGATCGTTGCGACGCAGCTTCGAGAGGAGCACCCGGTCTGAGAGCCCCGCATCGACGAGGGCTGGCGCCTGGGCCTCTGCCAACATCGCCGCGGGCACTTCGAGCACGTCGCTCGGCACGTCGTCTGCCTCCCCGGCCATAGAGCCGGCAATCGTAGTCAGCAGACACCACGAGAGGCAGCAGGTTCCTTCGGGGAGAAGCGCGAGCGATTACGGGGACTTGGGCTCTTTCACGCGGTAGGCGCCCTGAGGCCCGACCGTGAACGCTGCCGGCCGCTTCGTGGCTTCGAAGACCCGAAAGCCGGGCTCGAGCTCTTTCCAGAAGCTCGCGTGCGGAGCGTCCGCGTGCGCGGTCATCCACTCCGCGGTGAGGCGCGCAGGGAAGACGTCCATTCGAATCGGGCGCGTCTTCGAGTCCTGCGTGATCAGGTACACCTCTTCGATCGGCCCATCTTCGATGGCGATGCAGCCGATGCTGGCGCAGTTGCCGTGCATGTAGATGAGGCCACCGGGTCGCTTCGCGTCGCTGCGCACGCGGTCAGAAGCGTTCGGGTACGAGACCTTCATCGACAGGTGGAAATTGGAGCCCGGGTTGAACTCCGAGATCTCGTAGAGCCCTTCCGGCACCTGCAGGTCGCCCTCCATGCGCTTGGGCCCGAGCTCGCCCGACGCCGCGCAGACCGGGTACGACTTCACCAGCACCAGCGGAGCGCCCTTCTTCCCCGCCCACAGCTCGACCAGCTTCTCTTCCTTGAACGCGCGCAGGTAGACGGTGTCGACAGGAGACGGCAGGCCCGCCGCGGCGAGCAGCTTCTTCACGTCTTCAGCCCGCGCCTTGCGAATGCCGTCGATGCGGGGGTTCGCAAACGCCTGCGGGACAATCACCAACGTCAGCACCACGAAGAGGGCGCGCATCAAGGAAAGTCGGACACGGCGCATCATCGAACGGTTCCTCAGAAGTTCTGGTCGTACCACTCGATGCCGAGGAGCCCTTTGCGCACGATTCGGGTGAGGCGATCGCCTCGACGGGTCATCGAGCTGGCACGTTCTGTCGTCACCGAGCCATCGCTCCAGCGCACGTCGATCGGGCGAACCCGGTCTTTGCCAGTGCCGCGCGACGCATCTTCGAGGGCCACGCCGTGAAGTTCGCCGACTTGCTCGGTGCCTTGCCCGTTGATCACCTGCAGCGTGGCGACTCCCGAAAGCATGCCGGTGAGGGTGAAGCCGATCAGCACGACCGTGCCTGCGGTGCTCGATGGATCGAGCCGACCCTCGAGCATTCTTCCGATGACGAAGCCCAGGCCGCCGCCGATGACGCCACCCACGAGCGGCAGCACGAGCCCGGACGGAAACGTCGTCATCGAGAACCACGCGGCCGCGCCTGCCGCCACGACGAGGCTCACGGCCAACCCGCGCAGCTCGGTGCCGGACCACCCCTTGCCGCGCGGCGCTCCGACTGAACCAGGGCGTGACAGCTCGAGCGCGCCATCGATCACGTCGACGAGCGTGTCGGTGTTGATTCCATCGCGAACCGTCAGCCTCACGTCGACGCTGGAGCCTTCGAGGACGATGTTGGTCGCGCCTGCCTGGATGATTCGACGCGCGGCGAGCCTCGCTTCGTCTCGAGAGAGCGCCTGCGCCACTTGCGCGTCGTCGGCAGCTGACTCGACGAACACCAGCGCATCGAACTTCGCGTCACCGAGCTGCAGCTCGCGCAGCAGGCCCTGGGCCTTCTCGTCACGATCGAGCTTCGTCTCGCGGGTGAGCGTGATGCGTGGCCGGCGACTCGGCACCGACCTCGTCACCGAGACGATGACGGACCGGGCATCGGAGTGATCGAACTCGACCTGCGCACCGTTGATGCGCAGCTGTACGCGCTTTGAAGAAGCCTCACCGAGCCGCTCGCCAAACGCATCGAGGGCCGTCGCATCGGGCTCGGAGATGCGCCAGTCGTTCGGAAGAGCGCTCACCCGAGTTCGTCTCCGGTTACTCGGGAATGGCCTTGGCGGGGTTCTTCACGCCCATGAGCTGGGCCACGATGAACTCGTCGAGATCGCCGTCGAGCACCTTGTCGGGCTGACCCGACTCGACGCCAGTGCGCAGGTCTTTCACCATGCGGTACGGCTGCATGACGTAGCTGCGAATCTGCGAGCCGAAGGCGATGTCCATCTTCTGTGACTCGCGCGCCTGCGTCTCGGCTTCGCGCTTCTTGATCTCGAGATCGAAGAGCCGCGCCCGCAGAATCTTGAACGCCATGTCCTTGTTGGCGCTCTGCGATCGTTCGGTCTGACACGTGATGATGATGCCCGTGGGCAGGTGGCGCAGCTGCGCAGTCGACGAGGTCTTGTTGACCTTCTGGCCGCCGGCGCCGCTGCCACGAATGAACTTCAGCTCGTACTCGGTCTCGGGGATCTCGATTTTGATGTCGTCTTCGATCTCCGGGTACACGTCGACGGAGGCGAACGACGTGTGGCGGCGGGCGTTCGAGTCGTAGGGGCTGATGCGCACGAGGCGGTGCACACCCATCTCGGCCTTGAGGTACCCGAACGCGTTCTCGCCCTCGATACGCAGCGAGGCGTTCTTGATGCCCGCTTCCTCGCCCGCGTTGTAGTCGTTGATCTCGACCTTCCAGCCGCGGCGCTCGCAATAGCGCGTGTACATGCGGAGCAGGATCGACGCCCAGTCCATCGACTCGGTGCCACCGGCACCGGCGTTGATGTCCATGAAGCAGCTCAGGCGATCGTTCGGGCCCGAGAGCATCTTCTCGAGCTCGAGCGCGTTCACGAGCTCTTCGGCCTGGGGAATGAGCGCGATGCCTTCTTGCCTGCTGGCGTCGTCTCCCATTTCGGCGGCGAGATCGACCAGCGTCTTCGCGTCGTCGACGGCCCGCTGCGCCCGCTCGAACTTCGCGACGTTCTTCTCGAGCGCCGTCTTCTCCTTGAGCATTCCCTGGGCTTTGACGTTGTCGTCCCAGAAGTTCGGCTGCCCGGAGTCTCGTTCGATCAGCGCGATGCGGCTCTTCTTGCGATCGACGTCAAAGCGACCCCCGGAGGCTCGTGAGCCTCGTCTGGATCGCGGCGATCTGTTCCTGCACGACGTCAGTTGCCATGGCGACACCGATAGAACGAGTGGGCGGCTGCGACAAGAGCGAGCGACGTGCCGTGAAACCATGGCTGACAAGCAGGCGCCGGGTGATTAGGTCTCGCGCACCAACCCCCGAAGTCCAAACCAAGGAGAGTCCTCATGAAGTTCGAGCTCGACCCGCTCCCGTACGCGAAGTCCGCACTGGCGCCGCACCTCACCGAAGAGACGCTCTCGTTCCACTACGAGAAGCACCACCAGACGTACATGACGAACCTGAAGAACGCGCTGGCCGGAAAGCCCGAGGCCGACAAGAGCCTCGAAGAGATCATCAAGACCGCCACGGGCCCGCTCTTCAACAACGCCGCCCAGGTGTGGAACCACGACTTCTACTGGAAGTCGATGAAGCCGAACGGCGGCGGCGAGCCCACGGGCGCGCTGGCTGATGCCATCAAGCGCGACTTCGGCAGCTACGCCGAGTTCCGCACGAAGTTCGAAGAGGCCGCGGTGAAGCAGTTCGCCTCGGGCTGGGCGTGGCTGATCGTCGAAGGCGGCAAGCTCGCCATCACCACGACGAGCAACGCAGAGACGCCGCTGACGAAGGGCCAGACGGCGCTGCTGACCTGCGACGTGTGGGAGCACGCGTACTACATCGACTTCCGCAACCTGCGCGCGAAGTACGTGAGCACGTTCATGGAGAAGCTCGCGAACTGGGACTTCGCCGCCGCGAACTTCAAGTAAGCGACTGCTGGTTCAGCACCGACGCCTCGCCCGGGTTCGCTCTGGCGGGGCGTTGTCGTCTTCAGGCCTTCTTGCCGAAGACAGAATCTTCCAGACGCTTCACGCGCCGCTCGAGCGACTTCGAGACACCGAACTCCCGCATCGCCTGGATGAAGGCATTCGTCAGCGCGTTCTGGCTTCGCTGAATGGCCTGAACCGAAACGGCGATCTCGTCGAACCGCTCTTCGACCTCAGCTCTGAACTCGCCGAGGTCGTCTGCAACCGCGTCGATGCGTCGCGAATTCTGGTCGAGCTTTCTTTCGATCACGTCGAAGCGCATGTCGTGTTCGTCGAAGCGCCGGTCGTGTTCGTCGAACCGCTTGTCGTGCGCGTCAAAGCGCTTGTCGTGCGCGTCGAACCGCTTGTCGTGCGCGTCGAAGCGTTTGTCGTGTTCCCCCGCCTTCTTCTCAAGGTGGAGAAGCCGCTCGGAATCCGTCTTGTCCATCTTCCTGGACCTCATCAAGAGTGAGCCTAACGGTTGTGCAACCGTCAGACCATCAAGCCCCTGATGGTTTGAGCGCGAGCTGCTTTTGCCGCCGCTCGTCGAGCCAGAACACCGCAGCGAACGCGACGTTCACCGGCATCGCGAGCGCGATGATGTTCCAGTTGTCCTGATTGAACGGCGGCAGCACTTTCACGAGCACGCCGAGCACGCTGGTCGCGACGAGAATCGTCCACGTCCACTTGAGCATCGGCTTCGCCCGCTTCGCGCCCCACGCGAGCATCACGCCGAACGGCAACGCCGCGAACGTCACCGGGCTGATGAAGAACAGGTTCTCGTTGCGGTGCGTGACCGTGTGGTTCGTGAAGAGCCCCATGAGGAACAGAAACAACCCGAGGCTTCCCCACCCGAGGCCGATCACCATGTGCAACAGCCCGAACCCGACGCGCGGCAGCTTCTGACCATCACGGCCAAGGTGACCGAGCGCCAGGGCGAGGCCTCCGATGAGGGCTCCGACCGCGAAGATCATCGGAATGAAGTTCGGCGGCACCTCGGGCGGTCGCGGACGATCCGACGTGTAGAAGTTCCACTGCGTCTTCACGAGCGGCACCACCGTTCCATCGGGCCGCTTCACCTGCAGCGCCTGCACGTGTCGCTCGAGCTCGTCGGGAAGGAACGCCGCCTGCCGGAAGGTCGCCTTGCCATCGTCGAGTTCGTCGTTCTGCAGGTAGTCGAGCACCAGGCTCATCGGCACGTTCACCATCGAGTAGCGGAACGTGTGCTGGCGCAGCGTGAGGTTCGTCACCTGCTTTTCGTACTCGTGCAGCTGCCCACCGATGGCCGCGTCAATCATGTCGCCCGGCCGCGTGGAGCAGTTGTCCTTGTAGTGGTGGTACAGGTACATCCGATTCTCGGGCAGCACGTTGGTGCCGAGCGCCTTGGCGACTTGCAGCGCCTGCTCGGGCAACAGGTTCAGCTCCTGAATGCGAACGTCGCGCTTGAGGTACTGGTACAGCCGATATGTGCCGTTGATCGAATCGTCAGAGACCCAGAACTCGAGCCGGCCCTGGATGAAGCGGTGCACGAAGCCGCCATCGAACCCGAACATGCCGTAGTTGTAGAGTCGGCCGTGGTTCAGGCGCGTGTCTTCGACGACGAGCGACGTGTGGCCCCACCACTCGGTGAGCGTGTCGCCGGGACTGAACGTCACCAGCGAGATGCGCAGGTCTTCAGGTTTGCTCTCGCCCGTCATCCAGGGCGGGAGCGATTGGCCCAACAGGAGCTGCGCGACGAGAACGGGGGCGAGCATCGGGGCGGCCATAGCGCGCCCACCCAACACCGGCCAGCCTCACCACATTTCTCTACTGCTTGAACCAGCGGTTCTCGGAGCCGTCACCGCTCTGCTGCGGCGACTGCGGATCGACGCGACGGGTGAGCTCGATCGGCTGGGCCGTGTTCGGGTCGATGCCTGCCGCACGAAGGGCTCCGGGGCCTGGCATCAACACAGGTTCGGGTGCGGCGAGCTGCGCCTGCAGCGGCTGGGCTTCAGGCGGCGTGGGCGCAGCCGACTTCACTGTGTCCTCTCGTCGAAGCGCCTCCTGGGGCGCGGCGCCCTGTGTGAGGAGCTGCATGACGGCCTCGCGCACCAGCTGGCCCACCGAGTTTCCCGTGCGGGTCGCGAGCTGGTTGAGCGCGTCGGCGAGATCGGGCGTGACGCGGAAAGAGAGCGTTCGAACCTGCTGGAGCGTCGACGAAAGCGCTTCGAGCGCCGCGCTGGGCCGAGCCACGTTGAAGTCTCCGGCGTCGATCATGGCCTTGATCTTCCGGGCCAGGTCTTCGCGCGTGTACCAGGTGCCGTCGAGAAAGATGGCCTCGGCGTCGACGTCGATGGGCAGTTGGTTCATGGGGCGTACAGGATGTGATCAGCGTGGCCTACAGCGTCAAGCAACACCGCGGGAATGACGCCACTGCCCGTCTTGTTCAGTGGGGTCGCAACTTCGCTTGATTCCATGCGTTTTCTCGACGAATGGTGCGCATCGTGACGCAGGTCGCACTGCTCCTCGCCCTCGCTGCCAGTGCTGCGGACGCCACCGATGGTGGAGTGCTGCCGCCTTTGCGCGTTCAGTCTCACGTCTCACCGACACAGGCGAAGCTCGGAGAACCGTTCGTCGTCGAGATCGTCATCACGCACGACAAGGCGCAGCGCTACGAGCTGCCGATTCCGGGCGACCTCGGCGCGTTCGACTACGTCTCGCAGAATCGTGAGCGCGTCGACGGGCCCGACTCTTCGACCACCACGTTCAAGGTCGCGCTGCAGGCCTTCGAGCTGGGGAAGCAGCGCACGCCGATGCTCGAGTTCGAACTCTCCGATCCTGCAGGGACGGTGAAGATGCCCGTGAGCGGCACCGACGTCGAAATCGTCTCGAGCCTGCCAGCCGATTCGAAAGACACCGGCGCCGATTTCTACGACGTGCGCAAACCCGAAGAGCTGCCGGTGCGCACGTGGCGTCTGCTCTGGGCGTTGCTCATCGGGCTCGCCGTCGCGTTGCTCGCATACGGGCTGTTCAGGTACCTCAACCGGCCAAAGCCCGTCGTCACCGCGCCAGCAAAACCGGCAGAGCCCGCGCACGTTCGCGCCCGCAACGCCCTCGACGCCCTCGCCGCGCAGAACCTTCCGGGCCAGGGCCGCGTGAAGGAATACTATTTCCGCCTCTCGGAGATCATTCGCGGCTACCTCGGCGAGCTCTACGCCTTCGACGCACTCGAGAGCACGACGCCCGAGCTGCTTCATGCGTTGCGCACGCGCTCGACGCCCGGCCTGCCCATGGACGCGCTGCGCGACTTCGCGAACGAGTCTGACTTCGTGCGCTACGCGAAGCAGGAGCCCGGCCCCGACGAGTGCAAGACCGCCCTCGAGCTCGCGTATCGAATCGTGCACGCCACGCACGCGGCGTTGAGCGCGCCGAAACCACCGGGAGGCCCGAATGCCTCCGCTTGAACCGGTGACGTTCCTCGACGAGCTGAAGGCGATGTTCAGCGGCTTCCAGCAGCCGCTCGTGTTCCTGCTGCTCGCGTTCATTCCCATCGCGCTCGCCTTCGTGTGGCTCGAGAAACGAACGCGCGCGGTGCTGCGCTTCTCGGCGACGGCTCAGCTCGCCAAGCAGGGGCGCGGCATTCGCTCGTACCTGACGTGGATGTTGCCGGCCTTGCGGCTGACAGCGCTTGTGATGGCCATCATCGCGCTCGCCCGGCCGCAGGAGTCCGACTCGAAGGTGCGTGACGCGTCGGTCGAAGGCATCGACATCATGATCGCGCTCGATCTCTCGACCTCGATGGAGGCCGCCGACTTCCGCCCGAACAACCGGCTGCACGTGGCCAAAGAAGTGCTCGCCGAGTTCATCTCGAGCCGCGCGAACGATCGCATGGGTCTCGTCGTCTTCTCGGGCGCCGCGTACACGCAGTCGCCGCTCACGCTCGACTACGGCGTCCTGAAAGAGGTGCTGCGCCAGCTGCGCACGCGCGTGCTCGAAGACGGCACTGCGATTGGAGACGCGGTCGCGACGGCGGTGAATCGGCTGCGGGACTCCGACGCGAAGAGCCGGGTGATCGTGCTCATCACCGATGGCGACAACAACGCAGGCACGGTGTCCCCCATCGACGCTGCGAAGGCCGCGAAGGCGCTCGGCGTGCC
Source organism: Archangium gephyra (assembly GCA_943370055.1). Taxonomy (GTDB): domain Bacteria; phylum Myxococcota; class Myxococcia; order Myxococcales; family Myxococcaceae; genus Xiheimicrobium; species Xiheimicrobium gephyra_A. The sequence continues at coordinate 847 of CALRPN020000079.1, read as the reverse complement.
GGTCTACACGATCCTCGTCGGCAAGGGCGGCAAGGTGCCCTTCCCCGCCGGCCAGGACATCTTCGGCAACACCGCGTGGCGCGACGTCGAGATTCCCATCAACCCGAAGCTGCTCGAGGACATGGCGAAGCTCACTGGCGGTGAGTACTACCGCGCGACCGATCGCGAAGAGCTCAAGGCGAACCTGCAGAAGGTGCTCGACTCGCTGGAGCGCTCGAAGATCATCGAGGGCGGCGTCATCACCAACTACCGCGAGCTGTTTCACCCGTACCTGCTCTGGGCCTTCACGCTGCTGCTGCTCGAGCTGCTGCTGAAGTCGACCGTGCTGAGGGTGTTCCCGTGACGCCGTGGCGCTTCACCTTCCTCGGCTACAAGCTCGGCCTCGCGCAGCCGATCTTCCTCGCGCTCGTGCCGCTGGCCATGATCGCCGGGCTCATCGTGATCATCCTCGCGGTGCGCCGAACCCACGCGCTGGGCAAGGTGGTGCCCTCGCGGCTCGCCGAGCTGCTCGCGCCTGGGGTCTCGACCGCGCTGCCCGTGTTGCAGCGGATCTCGCAGTCGATGGCGCTCATCTTCTTCGCGCTCGCGCTCGCGCAGCCGCAGTGCGGTGAGAAGGCCGAGGTCGTCAAACGGCGCGGCATCGACGTGGTGGTGGCGCTCGATGCGTCGAAGTCGATGCTGGCGCGTGACGTGGCTCCGTCGCGGCTCGAGCGCGCACGATTGGAGCTCACCACCCTGCTCGACGAGCTGAAGGGCGATCGCGTCGCCGTGATCGCGTTCGCGGGTGATGCCTTCATTCAGTGCCCGCTCACGAGTGACTACGGCGCGGCCCGCATCTTCCTGCGCG
>CALRPN020000078.1:0-41030 GCA_943370055.1 Archangium gephyra | reverse complement strand
TTCGGGCCTGCGACGATCTGCGCGGTCTCGAGCCGCTTCGGCGTGAGCGTCACGTCTCCCGCCGTGACGGGAGCCGACTTCACGGCCACGTTCACGGGCACGTCAGGCGGCTGCTGCGCGATGTCGGCGAGCGGCTGCGGAGGCTCTTTGATCGGGCTCGCGCCAGGCGGCCCACCGGGAGCACCACCCTTGTCGAGGCGCTCCTGCTCAGCCTTCAGCTTGCGAATGAGCGGATCGTTCTCGTCGACCGACGACCTCTTCTCCGGACACCCGGCGAGGAGCAGCGGAACGACGAGAAAGAGGCTCCGCATCAGGCGCCCTTCACGTGCGCGATCAGCTTCTCGAACGCCTGCGGCAGCTTCGAGGGGTCGGTGCCTCCCGCCTGGGCCATGTCGGCGCGACCGCCGCCTTTGCCACCAAGCTCAGCCGCCATGACCTTCACCGCGTCACCCGACTTGAAGCCCTTCTCGACGAGGTCCTTCGTGGCAGCGACGAGGATGATCGCCTTGCCATCAGCCGTGGCTCCGCCGAGCCCGACGACGCCCGACTGCAGCTTGTCGCGGTACTTGTCGGCGAGCTGCTTGAGCAGGTTCGCATCGGCGCCATCGACGCGGTGGGTGAGCACCTTGATGCCGTTCACGTCCTGCACGGACTCGGCGTCGGTCGACGCGCTCGCGGCCTTGAGCTGCACCTCTTCGATCTTCTTCTCGAGCTCCTTCACGCGCTTCTGGTTCGTCTCGATACGCTTGGGGAGATCGGGCGGCGCGGCCTTGTAGAGCGCGGCCGACTGCATCAGCAGCCGCTCGATGCCGCGGAAGTGGTTCACGGCAGCAGCGCCCGTGTACGCGACGATGCGGCGCACGCCAGCGGCGATGGCCGATTCCTCGATGATCTTGAAGAGCCCGATGTCTCCCGAGCGGAAGACGTGCGTGCCGCCGCAGAGCTCGGTCGACTCGGGGTGCACGGTGACGACGCGAACCTTGTCGCCGTACTTCTCGCCGAACAGCGCGACGGCTCCGGCAGCGCGAGCCTCGGCCAGCCCCATCACCTTCGTCTCGGCGCCCTTGTTGTCGCGCACCCAGCCGTTGACGAGATCTTCCACGCGGTCGATCTGCTCCTGCGTGAGCGCCTGGTAGGTCGAGAAGTCGAAGCGGAGCTGCTCCGGCGTGACCTCGGACCCTTTCTGATTGACGGTCTCGCCCAGGACCACCTTCAGCGCGCGGTGCAGCAGGTGCGTCGCGGAGTGGTTTGCGCGAATGCGGTTCCGGCGCTCGGCATCGACCTGCAGCGTGAGCGTCTCGTTCGCCGCGAGCGTGCCTTCGGCGACCTTCACCTTGTGCACGAAGAGCGAACCGGCGGGCTTCTGTACGTCGAGCACGTCGAGGCGCACGCCCTTCGCGGTCATCGTTCCCGTGTCGCCGACCTGACCGCCCGAGTTTCCGTAGAACGGCGTCTGATCGAGCACGAGCTCGACGGTGTCGCCGATCTTCGCGGTCTCGACCTTCACGCCTGCCTTGAGAAGCGCGAGCACCTTGCCCGTGCCGCTGACGCCTTCACCCTCGTAGCCGAGGAACTTCGTCTCGGGCAGCGAGCCGGCGAGCTTCATGTACACGTCGGCGACGGCCTGCGTGGAGCTGAGCTGGTTCTTCTCTTGACGCTCGCGCTCCTCGTCGAGCAGCTCGTCGAAGCGCTTCTTGTCGATGGAGAGATCGAGCTCCTTCGCCATGACCTCGGTGAGGTCCCACGGGAAGCCGAACGTCTGGTGCAGGTCCCACACGATCTCGCCGCTGATCACCTTCGACTTCGTCTGCTCGAGGCGGCCCACTTCCTTCATGAGCAGGGCGCGGCCCGCACGCAGCGTGCGGCGGAACGCGGCCTCTTCATGGCGCGTCACCTCGAGCACGAAGTCACGCTTCTCCTTCAGCTCGGGATACGCCTCGTGCATCGACGTGATGATCGCGTCGACGGTCTCGTGGAAGAACGGCTCCGAGAGGTCGAGCGTCTGATCACCATGGCGAATCGCACGCCGCATGATCCGCCGCAGGACGTAGCCACGGCCTTCGTTCGACGGCTGCACACCATCAGCAATGAGGAACGCCGCGGTGCGCGAGTGATCGGCGATGACCCGCATGGCCGAGTCCTGCACGTTGTTCCACGTACCGCCGTACTTGAGCTTCGACAGCCGCTCGACGGTGGCCAGACAGCCCGCGAAGAGATCGATGTCGTAGTTCGAGCCCTTGCCCTGCACGACGCTGGTGACGCGCTCGAGGCCCGCGCCGGTGTCGATGCTCGGCTTCGGAAGAGGAAACAGCGTTCCACCCGCTTCCTTGCGCTCGAACTGCATGAACACGAGGTTCCAGATCTCGAGCCAGTTGTCCGACTCGCCGGGCTTCTCCTCTTCCTTCACCGGGTGGTTCGGCAGGTAGAAATAGACCTCGGAGCACGGCCCGCACGGCCCCGTGTCACCCGCCGCCCAGAAGTTGTCCTTGAGTCCCAGCGCGTGAACGCGGTGCTTCGGAACGCCGGCCTTCACCCACAGCTCGCGTGCCTCGTCGTCGGCGGGAATGCCCTCTTCGCCCTTGAAGACGGTGACGCTCAGGCGCTCGACGGGAATCTTGATGACCTGGGTGACGAACTCCCACGCCCACGAGATCGCCTCGGCCTTGAAGTAGTCGCCGAACGAGAAGTTGCCGAGCATCTCGAAGAACGTGTGGTGGCGCGCGGTGAAGCCAACGTTCTCGAGGTCGTTGTGTTTGCCGCCGGCGCGAACGCACTTCTGGGCCGTGGCGGCGCGCGTGTAGTCGCGGGTCTCGCGGCCGGTGAACAGGTCCTTGAACTGCACCATGCCGGCGACGGTGAAGAGCAGGGTGGGATCGTTGGTCGGCACCAGGCTGGACGAGGCCACGCGGCGGTGCTGCTTCGACTCGAAGAACTTCAGGAAGGCTTCGCGAATCTGTGACGTCGTGAGGGAAGACATGGCGTGGGCTTCTGCCACACGGACGCGGCGCTCGCACCAACCGGACTGACGTGTCGCGGTTGACGTCGGAGGCCTCCCAGTATCGTCTGCGCGCCCATGCGAACGCTCTGGCTGGCCACCGTGTTCGTCATCGGGTGCAGCGCTCCGGCGCAGATGGCCGATGCCGGTACGCTCGTCGAGACCGATGCGGGCAAGGTGATCGACGCGGGCTTCGATGCGGGCGTTCTCGACGCCGGTGCCGTGGTCCCTGGTCCTCCCACGTCATGCATCGTCGACAACAGCGACGCTGGCATCGCGCGGCGAGACGGTTTCCTCGAGGTCTGTGCCGATGTGGTCGCGAACCCCGATGCCGTGTGCGGCGACGGGGTGCCGTACAAGTTCTCGTATCGACCGGCGACGGGCACGAGCGCGGGCCTGCTCCTGTATTTCGGCGGAAGCGGCACCTGCACCGACTACGTGACGTGCTGGGGGCTCGACGGGCGGGGCGGCGTGGGGCGCAAGGTGCAGCAGCTGGGCCTCGTGACGACGGCTCCGACGCTGGTGAACGGGCGCACGGTGGGCGTGTTCGATCGCACCGACACGCTGAACAGCCTGCGTTCGTACGATCAGGTCTTCGTCACCTACTGCACCGGCGATCTCGGCCAGGGCATGCAGAAGCAGGTGATGACGAAGCCGCTCGAGTCACCCGCCTCGGCGCGGGAAGAGATCGACACGTTCTTCCACGGCGCGTGGGACGTTCAGTTCGCGCTCGAGCAGGCGGCCCTGCTGTTCCCCGCCCCCCGACGCGTCGTCGTCTACGGCACCAGCGCAGGCGCCCTCTCGGCGGTCAACGCTGTCCCCTGGGTGGCCACCGCCTTCGCGCTCGACAGCACCAGTCAGCTCAGCCTCGTCACCGAAGGAGGCATGGCAGTGGGGCGGGCAGGACAGGAGGCGCAGCTCGCGCGGCTCTTCACCCAGTTCAATGGAACGCAGGGCCGGCCTTTCGTGCGCGTCGGGCAGTTCTCGTTCATCTCCGACACCGAGCAGATCGCCGCTGCGCCTTCGAGCGTGATGCTGGCCGCCGACTACCAGACCGAGCTGCGTCGCGTCGTGGAGTCGCGCATCGGGCTGCGCCCCTCGGCGTACCGAACGTTCCTGCTCAACGGCACCTGTCACACCGTCGCCCAGTCGCCTGAGCTGTTCACCCAGAAGCAGACCGGCGCCCGCCCCAACCCCGACCTCTCGATGATGAACGTCTCGTTCGATGCGTGGGTTGGACGAATCATCGGCGGCACGGGCGCGATGGACCTGACGATTCCCAACCTCACCGGCGACTTCTCCGTGGTGTCGACGACGTGTCCGATCGCCGGAGGTCCGTGACCGGCCGTCGAGGTCCAGGCGATGTCGGAGTTCCGCGCTGCGCAGTGATGCTGCACACGCGCGCAGCGATGCTGCACACACTGCGCAGTGGCGCCGGACACAATGCGCAGTGGCACCGGACACGCTGCGCAGTGACACCCGACACGCTGCGCAGTGACACCCGACACGCTGCGCAGTCGCACCAGACAGGCTTCACAGTGACACCCGACACGCCGCCCAGTGACACCCGACACGCTGCGCAGTGGCACCCAACACGCCACACAGTGACACCCGACACGCTGCGCAGTGGCACCCGACACGCCACACAGTGACACCCGACACGCCACAACCGGCCAAGCTCGAAGAACTGCTCACATGGGGCGTGCACACCACCGGGAAGTCGGAATCGTTCCGCTCAGGCGCTGGCGCGCTGACACGCTGTGCGAGTGCGCTCCGTCACGGGCAGAGGACCGATTGGAGCGGGGCTCCACCGGCGCGGTCGCACGCACGAGCGAGGTTGAACGACGACACGTTCTCGGGCGCCGAGCGGTAGGTCGCGAAGTACGTGCGGTCGTACTGCTCGAGGCGCTCTTCGGGAATCTGGCGCAGCACGCCGGCCGCGTCGGCAGACAGCTCGCGCAGGTACCAGGTGTCGAGGTGGCCTTCGCGCGCGATGTTCTTCTTCGCGATGAAGGCGTCGGGGTTCATCGCGTTGAAGCCGGTGAGCACCAGCACGCCAGCGGCGACGAAGCCGAGGGCGAAGCGCTGCGGCCACGCCCACACCGTCACCGCGCGCCAGACGAGCAGCAGCGCGACGAACACGCAGATGACCTGCGAGAGCACGCGCTGACGGGTGAAGCCGTAGACGTCTTCGTAGAGCATCATGCGGTTCGCCGCCGACAGCAGCATCGGCAGCGTCGCCGCCACCAGCACGCTCGCTCCGAGCTTCACGGCCAGGCCCTGCGTCGCGGTCACGACCTTCGCGCGGTGCGGAACGCTGAGCACCGTCATGAGCACGATGCCGGCGACGGCGAGCAGCTGCCAGAAGCCCTCACGCGCGTACTTCGAGTAGGTGACACCAGGCGGCAGCGTGCAGGCGTCGGGCGCGAAGGCGCAGCGGGCCGAGACGAGGCTGAAGAGCACCAGCACCAGCGTCAGCCCGCCGAGAATCGCGAACGCTTCGGGCAACCCGAGCTGGAACTTCGGAGCGACGGCCTGCTCCGAACCCGAGAGCGAACGGCGGCGCAGCGCCCAGGTCACCAGGCCAACCGCCAGCGTGAACGTCCACGCGCCGACCATGCCCATGCGCACGACCTGCGGAACGGGGAGCCCGACGAGCTGGTTCACCGCCGAGTCGAGCTGCGCTTCGAAGGCCGCGTCACCCGAGGCGAGCAGCAGCGTCACGACGCCGACGATGGGGCCGCCGATCAGCGTCATCTTCGCGAGCGGCGCGAACAGCTTCGGCCACGACTCCGAGAGCTTCGAGCGGTGCAGCTCAGACGAGATCGCTGCGGCGCCCGTCTTCACGCCCTGACCGACGGCGACGAACGGGCTCGCCGTGAGGTCCTTCATCGAGACGTCCGCGACCGGGAGATCACCGTTCCACCCACGCGCCGCGAGCGCCAGCAGCCCGGTGACGCCGATGACGTCGAAGAAGAGCAGCATGCCGCTGTCACGGATCACGGCGAACGACGCGAGCAGCACCGCCGCCGCGAGCAGCCACTTGTGCGAGCGCGCCGACTGCCAGCCCTCCTTCCGGTTCGCGGTGCCGAGCAACACGCTGAAGGCGAGCGTCACGAGAAAGAAGCCGAGCCCGAGCGCGCCGCCGTCGAAGGTCCACGCTGAGAGCAGCCCGAGCAAGAGGCCTCCGATGAGCACCGAGCGCTTCGCGTGAACTGGGCGGCGAACGGCTTCGAGCGGAGCGGTTGCAGTGAGAACGGCGTCGGATGCGGTGAGGGTCGTCGTGTTCATGAAGGAATCGTCGAAGGCCCCCGCGCGGAAACAGGTGAGCCCACGTGACGACCTTCAGGAAGGTTTGTGCAGAACCTGTGCAGTCCAATTCGCCTGTGACTTCAGGTTGTTGCGACGGGTGGCGCGGCAACGGCCTCACTCGCGCCGTGCCTTCCTGGCGGAGTCTCCGCAGCAAAGCTCGTCGCCCGCTCCGCCTCGAGATCGGGGGCGGGGGTTTTCCGAGCGTCGCCTGGCGCACGACCAAGCGCTCGCTCACGGTGCGCGCTTCGGGTCGATGACGATTCCAACGCCGTCATGTCACCATCGCGTGCAGCGCTCGAAAGGTTCGCCACCACCATGCGGCCCGTTCGTCGGGAGACTCAGCGCACGAGAGCGAGGTATCGACCAACCGTCACGAGTGCGGCGTCCGCGACTCTGCCCAGGCGCATGCCACCCCGACCTTCCTGTGCCGACACGGCCAACGACACGATGGCCGTTGTGCGCGGGGCTCCCACCCAGTTTCAGTGAACACGGCTCTGAACGAACTCGCTATCGTGACGAGCGCGTGCGGTCTCTCTGTGTCGCCTTCGGCTTCTTCGCTGTCACAGCTCTCGCCGCTGACCCGCGCGTCACGCTGCTCTCGAAGCAGCTCACCACCACGAAAGACCCGCGCGTTCGTGCGCAGACGGTGCTGTTGCTCGGGCAGACCGGCAGCGAGGACGCAGTGCCGCCGCTCTGCATGCAGCTGAAGGACGCCGAGTCCATCGTGCGCGCAGCTGCCGCCAACGCGCTCGGAGAGCTTCGCCTCGAGAGCGCCACCACCTGCCTCAAGTCTGCGCTCGGCGAACCGGACGCCTCGGTGCGCGCCGCGATGGAGAAGGCGCTCTCGACGCCCTCCCTGCAGAAGGGCGCGCTGTACCTGCACATCGAACCCATCTCGGGCGGCCTCGACACCAACCTCGTCTCGCTCGCCGATGGCCTGCTCAAGTCACACCTCTCCACCATGGGCGCCACGTTCGCGCCGGCGGGTGAAGAGAAGAAGGCGGCGCAGGCGCTGATCAAGTCGCGCGCGCTTCGCGGGTTTCAGGTGCGCATGCAGCTCGCGCCTGGCGAGAAGGACAAGCAGCTCAAGGTCGAGATGTTGATCATGACGTACCCGGAGCAGGCGCTTCAGGGCAGCTGGAACGTCAAGGCGTCGGGTGGAAAACCCGAGTCACTCATCAAGGCCATGGTACCGAAGGTCATCGACGACGCGGCCGGCGACCTCAACTGGAAGAGTCCGTAAAGGGGAAGAGGCGAAAGAACGACATGTCCACCCAGGCAGCAGCACCAGCGCAGCCTTACCAACGGAAGCTGAAGAACTTCCTGTTGGACGCGCGGTTTCAGCTGAAGTTCGCCGTCTACTTCATCGTGCCCACGCTCGTGATCTCGGGCGTGCTGGGGTTCTTCATCTTCTCGACGACGGGGAACCTCTTCCGGCAGATGAGCCAGGCCGTCGAGGCCCGCTCGAAGTCGGCCGAGACCAGCAAAGAGCTCGGCACGTGCACCCTGAACAACGAGCTGACGAAGGGCATGGATGACCCTGCCCTGATGACGAAGCTCGAGGTGCGCTCGAAGGAGATCGACGCCGCGTACGAAGCCGAGAAGCAGGCCATCGTGCAGCAGCAGAAGGATCTCGTCGCGCAGCAGCAGACGACCATCGCGGTGATGGTGGGGCTGCTGGTGTTGTTCGTGCTCGTGATCGGCTTCGTGGCGATCGTCATCACCCATCGCATCGTCGGCCCGCTCTTCCGCATCAAGCGCATGGGCCGCGAAGTGGCGAGCGGTGTGGTGTGGCCTCCCGAGTATGGCCTGCGGCCGGGTGACGAGCTGAAAGACGTCTTCGACGTGTTCGCGACGATGGTGAAGGCGCTGCGCGAACGCACCGAGGCCGATTTGAAGGCGGTGGAAGCCGCGGCGGCGGGAGACAAAGACGCGCTCGAGCGGCACCGGGCCGAGCTCGTCGCCAGGCTCGAGAAACGCTGAAGCCGGCTCAGGCCGCGACGGTCACGGCAGCGCGAACGCGCACGTCGATCATCGCAGCCGAGGCCGAGTGCCAGGCGAGCCCGTCGAGGGCGGCCTGCCAGAGCTGTGGCTGAAACGGGTGTCTGAGCAGCACCGACTCGACGGTGACGCCGCGAAGCGCGAGCCGCCGAAGGCCATGCGGGTCACCCAGCCCGAGCGCCACCACGGAACCCTGCGTGACGGGCGGAGCTCCCGCGCCCCACCACTCCTTGAGCACGACGTCGTGAGGGCCTGCGCCCGAGGCGTTCAGGCGAACGCGGCGGCCCTGGGTGCGCGCGCGGGCGACGAAGGCGGCGACAAGCGACTCCGAGAGCTGTTCTCCGCAGAGCACGGTGAGCGGCCCCGAGATCGACATCGCAACCGAGGCGAGGGCGTCATCAGTCACGAGGTTGTCGAGCACCGCGAAGGGACGGTGGGTCTCGGCGCGGCCATGACGCTCGACGAGCGGAGCACCAACTCTTCGCTCCCACCCCGGCGCGCGGCGAACGTCTGAGACGAAGAGTGACGGCACCGAGGCGGCCAGCGCCTGAAGCGACGCCTCGCACATCGCGGTCGCCGGCTTGAGCCAGAGCGCCGACGCCGACGCGAAGAACTCGAACCGCTCATCGGGCGCCGTGAGCCGGGGAATCACCTCGGCCAGCGCAGACGCCTCGTTCAGCACGCCCTCGACGAGGGGGTTCATGGGGCTCGCGCGCAGCTCCGAGAGCCACCAGGCGAGATCGCGGCCCAGCGCCGAGAGCGCGTCACGCAGCGACAGCCACGGCTCCTGTGGCGTGCGCTCGAGCTTGGTCGCTTCGGTGAAGGTCGAGAGCCGTTGTCCGAGCTCCCTCGTGCGCGTGTGCACTGCCTGAAGACCGGGCGTGAGCGGCCTCCCCGGCGCGGCGAGGTCGGCCAGCTCAGGCAATCGGAACAGGCGCGACAGCTCGAGCGACACGGTGAGCCGACGGCGCTCGAGCTCCACCGCGCTCGGAGCGTCGAGCCAGATCAGCGCAGACGGCCGCACACCCGCCTCGAGCCACTCCGCGACCTCTTGATGGGTTCCAGCAAAGAGCCCGGCCGGCGGAGCCTCGTCGCTCTTCGCCTTCATCAGCGTGCGCATGCTGTCGAAGAGAGGAACGCGATCTCTCCAGAAGCCGCTCACGTTGGAGCCATCGTCGGCAGCGCGCGTGCCCCAGCTCTCGAGGTACGCCATCGAGGCCGCGAGGGACGGATCGAGCACCACCCGTCGAGAGAGCAGCGCGCCCAGCCGTTCACTCGAGGCGCGGGCCGACCGTGAAGGCAGCCGCGGCAGGCCCAGGTGCTTCAAGCGCGCGTGAGGACAGACGAGCCACACCGATGGACCCGCTCGTCGGGCAGTCTCGATCAACATCGGCTCGAGCTGCGGCGCTTCGAGCTCCAGCGCCATCGCCACAGGGGTACGCGCCCAGGCGCCGAGCACGGGGGGCAGCGCGAGATCGATGGCAGGCGCAGCGGTAACCGGCGTCGGAGCCGGTGCCTCGAAGGCCGCGTCAGACAGCCCTGACAACACCTTCTGCAGCGGCGCATTGCTCTGCACCCGATTCGACAACGACTTGAGCTGCGTTCGCCGCGAGGGTTCGCACGCCCGCTCGAGCAGCTTCTCGACGACACGCCAGGTGTCCTTCGCGTCGTCGAGCGCCCGATGCCGGGCACCATTCGACAGCCCCGCCCACTGCACCAGGGCGTCGAGCGAGTGGCTTTTGAGCTCGGGGAAGAGCACGAGCGCCAGCTCACACGAGTCGAGCACGGGGACGTCGTCGAGCAGCCCTTTCAAGAACGACCGCTCGAACAGCGCGTTGTGCGCCACCACCGTCACGTCGCGGAACAGCGGCTTCAGAGATGGCAGCAGCTCGTCGAACGACGCGGCTCCTTCGAGATCGTCATCGGTGAGCCCCGTCAGCGCCGAGATCACGGCGGGCATCGGGCGGGTGGGGCGGATCAGCCACGAATGTTCGGCGGTGACGGCGCCACCCTCGATCAGCACCGCGCCCAGCTCGACGACTTCATCAGCCCCCGCGTCGAGGCCCGTCGTCTCGATGTCGAGGAACAGATGCCGGTTCAGCAGGTGGGAGAGCCTGAGCACGAGGCGCACCCTAGCGTGTCGGGCTGACATTCATGAAGGCTCTGATCTTCTTGATCAAACGACGAAGGTGATCGATCGCGCGACCTCACGGAATCACCAGGTCATGCAACGGAACAAACCGGAATGGGCCGCCAACCGTTTCAGTTCCAACGATCGAGGTTCCATGCACGTTCAGGTGTTGGTCAGTCAGATGGAGACGCCCCAGGGGCTGCGCGAGTGGGTCTCGCAGCGGCTGCATGAGGTGTTGGGCGCGGCGGTGACGAGCGTGTTGTCGGTGGCGGTGGTGATGAACCCGGTGGTGAACGCGCGCCGCGCTGATTCCGTGGTGCGGTGTTCGATGGTGGTGACGACGACGAGTGGGCGCCGTGTGGTCGAGACGCGTGACGCGAAGGCGGAAGCTGCGCTGGAGCGCGCGATGCGGTTGGTGAGCCTGAGCCTGTTCGCCGAGCCGGCGCACTCCGTCGTGACGGCCGAGAAGCCGGCGCCCCTGAGCTGAAGAACACGAGTCGACCTCGACCCGGCGACACCCGCAGCCCTCCCGGCAGGTTCCGCATCGCGCGGGGTTGGAGCGGGCATCAGCGCTGCAGTCGCACCTCCTTCGGGAGGCGGGCATGCGACACTTCGCGATGGTGATGGTGGTGGGGTTGGTGGCTTGCGAGCCCGACGTTCCGCCTGCGTGGTCGCCCGCTGCGCCCTCGTCGACCGTGACGCTGGAGCGCCTCTCCTTCGATCCTCCAGATCTCCTGCTCGAGGTCGACGGCAGCGCGAGCGTGAACCTGTGGGCGCGCTTCTCTGATGGCTCGGTCGAGAAGGTGACCGGTGACGCGCGCTTCTGGAGCTCCGACGACTCGATCGTCTCGGCCTCGAATGACCCCGTGCATCGTGGAGCCCTCTCTGCAGGCGCTCCGGGGGCGGCTCAGATCTGGGGCGAGTTCCAGGCGCTTCGCGTCGCCCTGCCGGTTCGGGTTCGCAGCGCCGAGCCCGTTCGCCTCATCGTCAGTCCTTCATCGGCACGTGTCGCGGTCGGTCAGCGGGCGGCCTTCGAGGTGCTGGTGGAGCGGTCTGATGGCACCCGCGAAGTCGTGAGCAGTGAGCTCTCGTGGCGCTCGATGGATGCGTCGGTGGCGCGGCGCGAGGCCTCGTCCTTCGTGGGACTCAAGGCAGGCAGCGCCCAGCTCGAGGTGTCGTGGCGTGGCCTGTCGGGCAGCAGCTCGTTGCAGGTGACTGCGGCGACGGTGACGAGCGTGGTGGTGAGGCCGCAGAGCCCGATGTTGCAGCGCGGAGAGAAGGTCGGGTTGACCGCGCTGGCGTTCTCCTCCGATGGCAGCTCGCGAGACGTGACGCGTGAGGCGCGGTGGAGCTCGAGCAACTCAGAGGTCGCCGTCGTGTCACCCGAAGGCGAGGCCGTCGGCCGCTTCCCCGGAGGCACGGTCGTCGGCGCCGCGTGGCAGGGCGTCTTCGGCTCGACGCTGCTCACCGTGGCGGGCGCTCCACCCACGACGCTCGAGGTGTTGCCGCTGACGCCCATCGTCCCGCTCGGCGCCTCGAAGCAGCTGTTCGCCGTCGCAGGCTTCGCTGATGGGTCGACCGAGGACTTCTCGGACTTCGCCGTGTGGCAGAGCTCGAACCCCGCCATCGTGTCGGTGTCGAACGACGCGCCGGGTCTGCTGCTCGCGCACTCGGGTGGTCAGGTTCGCCTCGACGTCACGTTGCGCGGGCTCTCGGCTTCGACGGTGATCACCGTGGTGACGGCGCCCGTGTCGTCGCTCGAGTTCACCGCAGCGCCCGTGCACGTCGGTGCGCGCGTTCCCTTCGAGGTGCTCGCGCGCTTCGCCGATGGTCAGTCGGTCGACGTCACCGCGCACGCGACGTGGAGCAGCGCGACGCCGTCGGTCGGCTCCATCACCAACTCGGCGAGCTCGCGTGGTGTCTTCACCGGGCTGCAGGTGGGCTCCACGAGCGTCTCCGTCACCTGGTCCGGGCGCAGCACGACGCGCGCGGTGAACGTCGTGCCGTGATCACTTCTTCGGAATGAGGGGCTCGAAGTGCAGCGGCTCGACGGGCCGGCCGAAGAGAAAGCCCTGCACCTCGTCGCAGCCCATGCTCTCGAGGGCGACGCGTTGGGCTTCCTGCTCGACGCCTTCTGCGATCACCTGAAGCCCCAGCGCGTGACCGAGCGTCACCACGGCCTCGGCCACCGCGCGATCGACGCCGTCGGTCATCAAGTCGGTCACGAAGGCGCGATCGACCTTGAGGCGGGTGAGCGGCAGGCGCTTGAGCTGCGAGAGCGAGGAGTAGCCCGTGCCGAAGTCGTCCATCGCGATGCGCACGCCGAGATCGCGCAGCCGGCGCAGCCGCCCGACGCAGGCCTCGTTCTGCTCCATCACCACGCTCTCGGTGACCTCGAGCTCGAGCAGCGATGGTGAGATCGCCGAGGCGTCGAGTGCCTGCCTCACGATCTCGACGAAGTCAGGCTCCTCGAGCTGGCGCACCGAGACGTTCACCGCGATCGGCAGCTGCCAGCGCGCGGCGTGACGGCAGGCCTCGTGAACGACCCAGGCGCCCACCGACGTGATGAGGCCGGACTCGTCGGCGGTCTGCACGAAGCGGCCGGGAGCCCAGAGCTCGTCTCCACGTTGCCAGCGCACGAGCGCTTCGGCGCCGAGCAACCGCCGGCCCGTGATGTCCCACTGCGGCTGGAAGTGCAGGCGAAGCTCGTTTCGCTCGACGGCGTGCGACAGGGCGGTGACCAGACTCAGCCGCTCCTTCGCCCGAAGGTTGAGCTCGTCCGTGAAGTAGCGCCATGCGCCACGGCCGGCCGCGCGCGCGGAATAGAGCGCGGCATCGGCGGCACGGAACAAGGCCGTCGCCGACGTTCCATCTTGCGGAGCCAGGGCGACCCCGACGCTCGCGCTGAGCGTGACCTCCTGGCCATCGATGCTCATCGGCGCCGCGACGGCGGCCAGCACCTTCTGCACGACCTGAATGCTGTCGCGGGCGTCGGCGAGCCCGGGGATCAAGAGCGCGAACTCGTCACCACCCATGCGGGCGACGGTGTCTGACTGGCGGAGCAGCTCGGTGAGCCGCGCGCCGACCGCCCGCAGCGTCTCGTCACCCTGGTGGTGGCCGACCGAGCCGTTCACCGTCTTGAAGTCGTCGAGGTCGACGAGCAGCAGCGCCACCGAGGAGCTGTCACGCTCCGAGACGGCGAGCGCCTGGGACAGGCGATCGAGCAGCAGCGTGCGGTTCGGCAGCCCGGTGAGGTGATCGTGCTGGGCGAGGAAGCTGATCTGCTCTTCCGAGCGCTTCACCGAGGTGATGTCCGAGAACACCGCGGCGTAGTTGGTGATGTTGCCGTACTCGTCGCGAATGACGGTGAAGGTCGCCCACTCGGGGAACACCGCGCCCGACTTGCGGCGGTTCCACAGCTCGCCCTGCCAGTGGCCGTCTTGCTGCAACGTCTGCCAGAGGCGGTCGTAGAACTCCCGATCGTGCCGGCCAGAGGAGAGCAGCCGCGGGTTGCGGCCCTTCACCTCGGTGAGCGTGTACCCGGTGATGGCGCTGAACGCCGGGTTCGCGGTGACGATGCGGTTGTCGGCGTCGGTGATGAGAATCGCTTCGGCGCTGGCGTCGAAGATTCGCCCGTAGAGCGCGAGCTGGGAGCGGGTTCGCGCAGAGGCCGTCACGTCTCGCAGAAAGCCGACCCACCGCTGTGGCGCGAAGGGCGTCGCCAGCACGTCGAGCACGAGGTTGGTGCCGTCGGCCCTGCTCACGACCACGCCTTCGGCCGAGAGCCGCGCTGGCTCCGACGGAGCGGGCATGCGCAGTCGGGCTCCATCAGCGGCGATCGAGGTGAAGGGCTTGCCAGGGAGTGAGGCCTGGTCGACACCGAGGAGCCGGCCCGTGGCGCGGTTCGCTTCGAGGATCAACCCGTCACCGCTCAGCACGACGATGCCCTCGGGCGCGTGGTCGCACATCGCGCGCAGCTTCAGCTCGTCTTCCAGCGTGAGCGCTTCGGGCCGCCAGATGGCCGTCGCCGAGCCTTCGTGGCCGGGAATGGGCATCGACGCGGTGATGACGTCGAGCGTGCTCCCGTCGCGTCGCTTCACTTCGGTGGGCCGCAGCGCCGCCGGCATGATGGGCACCTGCGCGCGGCTCAACGCCTCGGGCAGAGGGGAGGGCTGACCGAGCACCTGCTCGCGGCTCCAGCCGAGCAGCCGTTCGGCCGCGTCGTTCCAGAGGGTGACGCGGCCTTCGTCGTCGTGTCCGACGAAGGCGATGGGCAACGTATCGAGGAGAAAGCCGAGCTGACGAACCGACATCGCGGCGCAGTGTACGAGCGTTCTCGAATCAGCGCGCGTCAGGTGAAGCCGACAAATGCCAGAGATCAATCCAGTCGCAGCGGTACGCCCGAGGGCACAGCAGTTGTGCGCAAATCACCGACCACCGAACGGCGTGTCGCGGCCCCGGGTGGGGAGCAGCGACGGCTGCCCCATGAGGAACGTGTCGACCGTTCTCGCGGCTTCGCGTCCATCGGAGATCGCCCAGACGATCAGACTCGCGCCGCGCATCGCGTCTCCTGCGGCGAAGACGCCCGGCACGTTCGTCGCGAACGTCGAGTCGACCTTGACGTTGCCGCGGCCATCGAGCTCGAGCCCAAGCTGCGTCGAGAGCGTCGACGTCTCGGGGCCAGTGAAGCCGAGCGCGAGGATCAACAGGTCGACCTCGATGCGGCGCGTGCTCTGCGGGTGCTCGACGAGCTTGCCGTCTTCGAGCGTGACCTCGACGCCTTCGATGGCGACCAGCGCTCCGCCGTCTCCGATGAGCTTCTTCGTCATGAAGCCAAAGCTGCGCAGCCCGCCTTCTTCCTGACTCGACGAGGTGCGGAAGATGAGCGGCCACTGCGGCCACGGGTTGCCTGAGGAGCGCGCGTTCGGAGGCACTGGCATCAGCTCGATCTGCGAGACCGAGGTCGCGCCCTCACGCAGCGCCGTGCCCAGACAGTCGGACCCCGTGTCACCACCGCCCAGCACCACCACGCGTTTTCCGGTCGCCGCACCTTCGAGGCCACCACCCTGTGCAACGCGCCGGTTGGCAGTCTCGAGATAGTCCATCGCCTGCAGCACGCCGTTGAGTTCACGGCCGGGTAGAGCGAGCTCTCGCCCGACCCGCGCTCCGATGCCGAGCACCACTGCGTCGTGGGTCGACTTGAGCTCGTTCCAGGTGATCGTCTTGCCCGGCTCGACGCCCGTCTTGAACGTCACGCCCTCGGTCTCGAGCAGCTTCACCCGGCGATCGATGACGCGCTTCTCGAGCTTGAAGTCGGGAATGCCGAGGCGCAGCAGCCCGCCGATCGTCTCGTCCTTCTCGTAGACGGTGACGGAGTGGCCGGCCTGGTTGAGCTGGGCTGCGGCGGCGAGCCCTGCAGGCCCACTGCCGACGATCGCGACCGTCTTGCCCGTTCGATAGGTGGGCACCTTCGGCGTCACCCAACCTTCGGCGAAGGCGCGCTCGATGATCTCCTTCTCGATCTGCTCGATGGTGACGGGGTCCTGGTTCACCGAGAGCACGCAGGCGGCTTCACACGGCGCAGGGCAGAGCCGGCCGGTGAACTCGGGGAAGTTGTTGGTCGACGTGAGCGCCAGGTACGCCTCGCGCCAGCGGCCCTTCCACACGTGCTCGTTGAAGTCGGGAATCGGGTTTCCGAGCGGGCAGCCCTGCTGACAGAACGGCACGCCGCAGTCCATGCAGCGGCCGGCCTGCTTCTTCGACTGCTCCGGCACCAGCGGGAGCACGAACTCACGTGCGTCGTGCAGCCGCTCCTTCTTCTCGCGCTTGGGCGCGCCTTCACGATTCCACTCGAGGAAGCCGGTCGTCTTGCCCATGACTTCAGCCCTCCCTTCCGCCGACCGCGCGGAGCCGTGGAGGACTCGGTCTCGGTCGCAGCTGCGCGCGGCGCGCCTGCAGCACGCGCTTGTAGTCGGTGGGCATCACCTTCACGAACGAGCCGACGAGGTGCTCCCAGTTGTCGAGAATGCGGCGGGCCTGCGCGCTGCCGGTGAAGCGCAGGTGGTTCTCGATGAGGCCGTACACGAGCCAGATCTCGGACTCGTCGACGAGCGACTCGAGCTCGACCATCTCGAGGTTGCAGCGCTCGCGGAAGGTGCGGTTTCGATCGAACACGTACGCGGTGCCGCCGCTCATGCCGGCCGCGAAGTTGCGCCCCGTCGTTCCCAGCACCACCACCACGCCGCCGGTCATGTACTCACACGCGTGATCGCCGACGCCCTCGACGACGCACTTCGCGCCCGAGTTGCGCACGGCGAACCGTTCACCTGCGACGCCCGCGAAGTACGCCTCACCCGCCGTCGCGCCATAGAGCACGGTGTTGCCGACGATGACGTTCTCTTCGGGCACGAAGCGCGAGGTGGTGGGAGGCCGCACGATGATGCGCCCACCCGAGAGGCCCTTGCCGACGTAGTCGTTGGCTTCGCCTTCGAGCTCGAGCGTGACGCCGTTGACGAGGAACGCGCCGAAGCTCTGGCCCGCCGCGCCCTGCAGCTTGATGCGCACGGTGTCGTCAGGCAGGCCCTGACCGCCGAGCTTCTTGATGATCTCGCCCGAGAGCATGGCGCCGACCGCGCGGTGGGCGTTGGTGACGGGCAGCGCGATGGTGACCGGCGAGCCGTTCTCGAGCGTGCGCTTCGCAGCGTCGAGCAGCTGGTGATCGAGCGAGTCCGACACGTCCTTCTTCTGCGCCGTGCTGCAGCGCCGCGGCGCGTTCTCGGGTGCGTTCGGCAGGGAGAAGATCGGTGAGAGGTCGAGCTTCGCGGCCTTCCAGTGCGGCACCTGTGACTTCGCCTTGAGCTTGTCCACGCGCCCGACGACCTGATCGAACGTGCGGAAGCCGAGCGCCGCCATGTGCCGGCGAACGCCCTCGGCGAGCAGCATGAAGAAGTTCACGACGTGCTGCGGGTCACCGGTGAACTGCGCGCGCAGCTTGGGATCCTGCGTGGCGATGCCGACGCTGCAGGTGTTGAGGTGGCACTTGCGCAGCATCACGCAGCCCTCGACGATGAGCGCTGCGGTGGCGACGCCGAACTCCTCAGCGCCGAGCAGGCCCGCGAGCACGATGTCGCGCGAGGTGCGGAAGCCGCCGTCGACCTGAAGCCTGATGCGATCGCGCAAGCCATTTTGAACGAGCACCTGCTGGGCTTCGGCGAGCCCGAGCTCCCACGGCAGGCCCGCACGCTTGATGGAGGAGAGGGGGGACGCGCCGGTGCCACCTTCGAAGCCCGAGATCGTCACGCCACCCGCGCCCGCCTTCGCGACACCCGCCGCGATGGTGCCGACGCCGACCTCGCTCACGAGCTTCACCGACACGCGGGCGTCGCGGTTGACGCTCTGCAGGTCGTAGATGAGCTGGGCGAGATCTTCGATGGAGTAGATGTCGTGGTGCGGCGGCGGCGAGATGAGCGTCACGCCCGGCGTCGACCAGCGAACCTTCGCGATGCGCTCGTCGACCTTGTGGCCGGGGAGTTGCCCGCCTTCACCGGGCTTCGCCCCCTGAGCGACCTTGATCTGCAGCTCGTCGGCGTTGACGAGGTACTCGGTGGTGACGCCGAAGCGCGCGCTGGCGACCTGCTTGATCGCGCTGCGGCGGAAGTCTCCGTTTGCGTCCTTCGTGAAGCGGCGCGGCTCTTCTCCACCTTCACCGGAGTTCGAGCGCCCACCGATTCGGTTCATCGCGATGGCCAGCGTCTCGTGCGCCTCGGCCGAGATGGAGCCGAAGCTCATCGCTCCCGTGACGAAGCGCTTCGCGAGTGACGCTGCAGGCTCGACCTGATCGATCGGAATCGCAGGTGATGACGTGTCGAACTCGAGCAGACCGCGCAGCGTGACGAGCCCATCGGCTTCGTTGTCGGCGAGCAGCTCGTACTTCGCGAACGTCTTCGCATCGTTCGAGCGGGACGCGTGCTGCAGCGCCGCGATGGTGCCGGGGTTCCACTTGTGCAGCTCACCGCGCCGGCGCCACTGGTACTGCCCGCCCGTGAAGGGAACGACCACGTCTTCTTCGACGAAGCCGCGCGCGTGGCGCTGAACGACTTCACGGTCGATATCGTCGAGCCCGATGCCCTGCAGCCGTGACGGCGTGCCCGAGAAGTGACGATCGATCAGCTCGCGGTTCAGGCCCACGCACTCGAAGATCTGCGCGCCGCGGTACGACTGCACCGTCGAGATGCCCATCTTCGACATCACCTTGAGCAGGCCTTCGTCGAAGGCGTGCACGAGGTTCTTTTCGGCTTGCTCGAGCTCGACAGGCAGCTCCTTGCGATCGACGAGCTCCTTCACCGAGTCGAAGCAGAGCCACGGGTTCACCGCCGCGGCGCCATAGCCGATGAGCAGCGCGACGTGATGCACCTCGCGAACTTCTCCCGTCTCGACGACGAGACCCGTGTGCCGGCGAATACCGTCGCGCACGAGGCGCTGATGCACCGCCGACAACGCGAGCAGCGACGGAATCGGAGCCCGCCGTGCATCGACGTTGCGATCCGAGACGATCAGAATGTCGTGGCCTTCGTCGACGGCCTTCACCGCCGCTTCGCAGAGATCTTCGACGGCGCGATCGAGGGCTCCAGCGGTACCCGGCTCGTAGGTCGCGTCGAGCACCCGTGGATCGAAGTCGCCTTTGCCGGCGAGCGCCTTGATGCGGGCGAGCTGATGATTCGTCAGCACCGGTCCGGGCAGGGTGAGCTTCGCGCACTGCTCGGGCGTCTCTTCGAAGGTGTTGCCGTCAGGGCCGAGGCCGACCGCGAGCGACATGACCAGCGACTCACGAATCGGGTCGATGGGCGGGTTCGTCACCTGCGCGAAGAGCTGGTGGAAGTAGTCGAACAGCGACGGCGCGCGATCGCTCAGCACCGCGAGCGGCGTGTCGGTGCCCATGGAGCCCGTTGGCTCCTTGCCGGTCTCGGCCATCGGGCCCACGACGATGCGCAGATCTTCATCCGTCCACCCGAAGGCGCGCTGGCCACGGGCGAGATCTTCAGCCACGAGCGCAGTCGGCGCAGGCGCGGCCGGCACGTCGTCCCAGGTGAAGACGTTGCGATCGAGCCACTTCCGGTACGGCCAGCGGGTGGTGATCTCCTTCTTCACCTCGTCGTCTTCGACGATGCGGCCTTCATCGGTGTCGACGAGGAACATGCGGCCCGGCTGCAGGCGGCCCTTTCGTTTCACCTGTGCGGGCGGCACGTCGATGACGCCGGCCTCGGAGGCCAGGATGACGCGATCGTCTTCGGTGATGACGTAGCGCGCGGGGCGAAGGCCGTTGCGATCGAGCGTCGCGCCCACGAGGCGGCCGTCGGTGAAGGTGATCGCGGCCGGGCCGTCCCACGGCTCCATGAGCGAGCTCGAGTATTGGTAGAAGGCGCGCCGCGCGTCGTCCATCTGCGGGTTGCGCTCCCACGCCTCGGGGATCATCAGCATCATCGCGTTCGGCAACGAGCGCCCACCGAGCACCAGCAGCTCGAGCATGTTGTCGAACTGCGCCGAGTCGCTCTTGCCGGGCACGATGATGGGCGCGAGCCGCTCGAGGCCGCCGCCGAACTTCGCCGACTGCAGCAGTGTGCGCCGCGCCTGCATCGAGTTCCGGTTGCCCTGCACGGTGTTGATCTCGCCGTTGTGCGCGATGAAGCGGAACGGCTGCGCGAGATCCCACGTGGGGAAGGTGTTCGTGGAGAAGCGCGAGTGCACGACCGCGATGGCCGACTCGAAGAGCGGGTCGCGCAGATCGGCGTAGAAGCCAGGCAACGACGCGGGCAGCAGCAGGCCCTTGTAGATGATGGTCTCGGCCGAACAGCTCGCGATGTGAAAGCGCCCGTCACCGTCGACGCCGCTCGCGCGCACGCGGTTCTCGGCGAGCTTGCGAATGATGAAGAGCTTGCGCTCGAAGGCCGACGGCACCGTGCGACGCCGCGCGATGAAGAGCTGCCGCATCGTCGGCAACACACCGCGCGCCACATGGCCCAGGACAGAAGGGTCGACGGGAACGTCTCTCCACCCGATGACGCGCTGACCTTCCTGCTCGACGACCTCGACCAGCATGCGCTCGCACTCGGAGCGCGCGAACGAATCGGTCGGGAGGAACATCTGCGCGACGCCGAAGGCTCCACGCGCGGGAATCGTGAAGCCCAGCCGCTGACCTTCACGCGCGAAGAAGCGCTCGGGCACCTGCGTGAGAATGCCGGCGCCGTCTCCCGTGAGAGGGTCGGCGCCAGTCGCCGCGCGGTGCTTCATGCGGAGCAGCACTTCGAGCGCCTGCTCGACGATGCCGCGCGAACGCTGGCCCTTGATGTGTGCGACGAAGCCAACGCCGCAGCTGTCCTTCTCGGTGCTGGGCTCGTAGAGGGCGGATCGGGAGACGACGCGGTGCATCAGGCGACGATAGAGCGCCGCACCCACGGGTTCAATGCAGCGCGTCAAGCATGACTACCAGGGGCGCACGGGCCCGTAGAAGGGCGTCCACCCGAGAAAGGTGGGCGGCGTCTGGAGATTCCAGCCGCTGGTGAACATCGCCCCTCGCGAGATGAAGACGATGCCGTCACCCCGTTGGGCGCGCGGCGGAAGCAGGGCGAGGCTGGTGGCTTGCGTCAGCTCGGGGCTGTCGGTGTCGCTCGTTGAGCGGTAGCGCGACCAGCTTCCCCACGGAGAACCGGCCGAGGCCGAGGTCTTGGTTCGACGGAAGATCGCCGCCTGCGCCGGGTCGCAGTTCTGGTGCGCGAGCAGGAACACGTCGAGCTTTCCCGTCGGCGTCAGCCCGATCTTGATGTCTTTGTTGCAGAGCCCCGAGGGCAGCGAGTCAGTGAACGGTTGCAGGCCGACCCACCCGGAGCCGTCTGGCTGCGCCCAGGTGATGACGGCGTCCGTCTGCGTGATGCCGACCATCACAGGGTAGCTCTCGGTGTTGGCCGCGCTGATGCGCAACAGCCCCGCGTTCGTGCCCACCACCGCCCAGCCGCCCCACCACGGGCCTGCCCAGCCGGCCCACTTCCGCTTCACGGCGAGCGTGCCGTTGCTCCGCAGCAGGTACACGAACATCGACGAAGTGGATCCGTCGGTGGCGACGTCGATCACCGAGGTGGTGGCCGTGTCGTTCTCGAAGAACCACGCCCAGCCGCCAAAGCTCGAGTTGGGAGTCTGCTGCCAGTTCGCGTACACGCGCTGGTCGGCCCCCACCGCGAACACGAACTGCCGGCCGTCGTAGAGGGTCGCCGCCAGTCGCGTCGGGTCGGGCACACTCAGGCCCCCGCGAAAGTCTCGCCAGCTGTCGAGCCTCACCAGGGGGTCGACGGCTGGCGTCGCGACCAGCTCTGCACGCCGCATGAGCTGGTTGGGGCGCGCGCGATCGGTCGCGAAGATGCTCATCGTTCCATTGTCATCGCGGCTGGCGGCGAGGCCCACCGCGTCCCACGGGCTGCCGACGACGCTCTGAATGTCGAACACCTCGTTCGCTTGCTCCATCGCCGGAGAGCGCCCAACCCCTGCGTCGACGCCCACCATCGCGACCACTCGCGACTCGGTCCATGAGGTGCCGCCAGTGCTCACCATGACGGGTGCTCCCGAGGCGCCCTCGTTCAGATCGCAGTCGGTTCGCATGACGCCGGACCAGAAGGTGTCTGGGGTGACGTGCGTGCCGAGCGTGCAGTTCTTCTGCGCGAGTGCGGTGTTCGCGAGGGTCGGCAGGGTTTGATAGGCGACGGTCGTCACCAGCGCGCCAGTCGAAGCCCCTGCCTCGAGCGTGAGGCTCGGCACCGAATCCCATGCTGGGACCGTGCTGTTCGGACGGAAGAAGCTCGCCGGGCTCACCTCGAGCAGCGCGAAGTCGGCGCCCTTTTCGAACGCCGAGCAGGCGAGGCCACTGGTTGGCGCCGCCAGGCACTGCCACGCACCACACGCGACCGACCCCAGACAGGGAGCACGAAGACCTCCCGTTCCCCGGACGACCCGGGTGATGCTCACGACGGGCCCGAAGTAGTTCGACAGTGGCCCCGACGCGCCGTTGAGCTCTGCCGCTGGCCAGAACCGCAGACGCGCCGAGTCGACGTCAGGGCTCAGGCAATGTGCTGCGGTGACCACCAGATTTGGACTGATCTTGAAGCCTGTGCAGGCTCCGACCGTGGGGTGATCGGCGTGAACGACGAGTCCTATCGCCTTGAGCTGAGGCGCGCCGCTCAGCACGCTCGTGCTGACTGGGACACGATTGTCAGCGCCGATGATGAGCGGCTGGCCCCGTGATTCGACACCGGATGAGCTGACGACACCACACGCGGTCTGCAGCAGGAGGAACGGGAGAGCTCGCATGCCCACTGAGTGGACGGGCGCGTGCACTTCCGTTGCGGTCAGCTCAGAAAGTCTGGTTCGCGAAGTGAAACAGCACCCACGTCGGCGATGCGCTGGTCGGGTTGATGACGAGCGCGCCATCGGTGTTCCTGCCGTTGCGATGCACCTTGTGAGCACTCGAGGCGAACGAGCCACCGCTGCTGGTCGCGTAGATCGAGATCGGCGCGCCGACGTCGACGAGGTCGTACACGCGCGTGGCCGCTTGCTGCAGCGTCAGCGCGTCCCACCCGCCGTCCGAGTGCACGCCAAGCTGTGACGGGTAGTCGAGGCCCAGACCGGGATGCCAGCCGACCTCGAACGCGGGCGCGGGCAGGGGCGCGGTGACTTGCCGCATGCGAATGCGCGGGTCTCCGAAGCTCGACTCGATGTTGATCACCATGCGGTGCACGCCGCCGTCCAGGTTCACCTGCACGACGATGTGATCGCCGTTGATGATCGCGCAGGTCGGCTCACCCGGAGGCACGACCGCGACGACGGTGCCATCGACCCGCCCGAACGCGTTCGTCAGCACCGTGCCGAACTGTGAGGCGCAATTGGCCTGCTTGCGCACGCCCCCATCGATACCTGCGTCGACGCCCGCGTCGACCTCAACACCCGCGTCGAGCTCATCGACGCCTGCGTCTGTCGGCTCGTCGGGTGGAACGACCGGAACCGCGGAGCACCCGATCAGCATCAGCGCGAGCAGTCGCAGCTTCATGGGCGCGCCTTCGCATCAGCCGAGGTGTTCGTCCATCACAGGAAGGTGCCAGGCAGGTAGACGCGGCGCATCTTCTCGAGGTCCTTCACGCCGAGCCGTTGGCCGGTCTCGTGTGCCGACCTCCGCAGTCCGTCGTCGGCTCGAAGGTGGCTGAGGGCGAGCCGACAACACGCAGCGAAGAGCACGAGCTCTGATCGTTCCGCCAGCACGACCGCACGCTCGAGGTGCTGCATCGCCGCCGGCTGATCTCTTTCGGCCATGCGCTCTCCGGCGCGAAGCCCCAGCGCCAGCGCGTCGCCCCACGGCCGACGCTTCTTCTCGATCGCCTTCGCCTGGGCGAGGACCGCTGAGAGAGAGCGCTTCGCCCCGAGCAGCGCGCGCCCCACCATCCACGGGCGGTAGATGGCGATCCACTCCGTTCGTGAAAGCAGCGAGCGCTCGAGCGCGGGCAGGCTCTCGTCGAGCACGTCGATGGGTCGGCCGTTCGCGTAGAGCTCGACGTTCAACCGCGCCATGAACTCGAAGAAGTGCTGCACCGAATAGCTGACGGTGTTGAGGCCGGGCTTCGCTGCCTGAAGCTCTTCACGAGCGCGGGCTTCGTCATCGAGCGCCAGCCACGACAGGTTCGGCAGGCCGGTGCGCAGCGTCGCCTCGACGTAGCGATCACCACGCTCTCGCGCGGCTGGCAGCGCCGACTGGAGCCGCCTGCTCACCTCGCCCAGCTCGCCCGCCTGCCCCAGGGCCACCATCGCGAAGAGCTCGCTCGTGAACGTCTCCTTCACCGCGCCCGGGCACTTCGCGAACCGCTTCGCGGCCTGCTCACACCGCGTCTGCGCCTCTTTCAGTCGTCCGAGGTGGAACGACGCGATGCCGGCGCCTCCGAAGGTGCATGCCTGGGCGTAGTCGTGATCGATCGTCGCTGCGACCGCTTCGCACCTCGCGAGCACCTCGAGCGTTCGGGCCTCGCCGGCACCGCCCGCGTTCGCCGAGAAGGCCGTCTCATAGCCGAGGCAGACCGCGATTCGCGTCGGCTCCCCTGCGTTCAGCGCGCGCAGCAAGGCCTGACTCATGAGATCGGCAGCGCGCAGCGAATCGAGCGCAGCCAGGCCGATGGAGGTCGAGGTCAGCGTGTCGATGCGCCCGAGCTCGGCCGGATCGATCGCCGCCACCGGTCGACGAACGAACTCGTACCCGCGCAGCTTCAAGCGGGCTCTCGTCCAGACGAGCGACGCGAACGCGCCTTGCGGCGAACGTGCGAGCGAGAGCCCACGCGCCTGCAGCGCCGCGCGGGTCAGCTCGAGGCCACGTTCGACATGACCGGCTCTAAGTAGCTGCGCGCCGGCCTGCGTCTCGAGCTCCAGTGCGTCGGCGGGCGCTCCGCGGGCAGCGTTCAACAGCGCGTCAGCGGCCTCGGCGCCACGGCCAGCATTCGAGAGGGCGGTTCCCAGCTTCCTCTGGAGCGCGGGTTCGTCGGCGCTGCCCGGCGCCCAGTCGAGCACCTTCGAGAAGAGGTCGGCTGCGTGGTTGTACGCCAGCGTCGACATGGCCCGCTCGGCACCCCGCAGCGCCTGCGCTGCCGCAGCCTGAAGTTGATCGGATGCATGCAGGTGCGCCGCCAACAGCTCGGGGTCGGCGTCGAGCTTCAGCAGGGCGTCGGCGATCGCCGCGTGACGGCTTCGCGCGAACTCGGGAGCAATCGTGCGGACGACCGCTCGCCGCAGGGTGTCGTGGTACGGCTCGAGCGTTCCATCTCCGCGAACGCGAACCAGCCGGCCCGCGCGAAGATGCCCGAGCGCGAGCGCGTCGGCTTGAACCAGGCTGGCGGCAGGCACCCAGGCGGCTCTCGTCAGCGGCGCCTTCGCGAGACACACCGTCTCGAGCAGCTGCCGAGCCGGGGCTGGCAGGTGTTCGAGGCGACGGTGGAGGGCGGCATCGAGATCGTCGTGGCCAGCGAGGGCCTGCAGCAGAAAGGGGTTGCCGTGGGCGCCAGCCACCAGCGCCGTGAACTCGGTCGCTTCGGGCCGCAGCGCCCTGAGCAGCGCCAGGCTCTCGTCCGATGAGAGCGGCCCCAGAGGGAGATCGTGTCGAACGGCGCACCCGGCCGGGGCAGGGACGCGCCGCAGCGGTTCGAGCAGCGGGTGGCCCTCGTCGCGGAGCGCGAGCACGAACACGACCGGCGCCGTCATCGGCGTGTCGAGCAGCTCGCGGAGGAAGGGAATGGAGTCGGCGTCTGCCCAGTGGAGATCGTCGATGGCGATCACCAGGCGACGCTGGTGTGCGACGGCGTGAAGGAGCTGCCGCAGCGCGATCGCAGACTCATGACGATGCTGCTCGGGCGGTGAGTTCGAGGCGGGCACGCGGACGAGCGGCCGCAGCATCGGAAAGCTGCGCGCGAGGTTGGCGACCTGCGGCTCGAGCTGAGGTGGCACGGTGGCGAGCCAGCGCGCGAGTCCATCGACCAGCCCGTCGATCGTCTTGAAGGGCGTGCTCTCGTGCTCGAAGCATCGAGACGTCAGCACCAGCGCCCCTTCGTCGCGCCGCTGCCGCAGGAAGTGCCGAACCACCGATGACTTCCCCATGCCAGGCGGGCCGTGCAGCCACACGGCAGCTGGCGCGTTCACCTGCTCGAGCCGCGACAGCACGTCCGCACGACCGATGAGTGGAACCTCGGGGCGCTGCTCGAGCAACGGCGCGAGGGTGGGTTCGAGCGCCTTCACGACCTCGGCCGCAGTCGGGCGCTCTGCGGGGTTTCGGGAGAGGAGCCGCTGACAGAGCGATGCCTCGACGCCTGCCACCCCGAGCACCACGTCGTGGGCGCGCTTCGCAGCGAGCACCTCGAGCGCCGAGCCGACGAAGGGCCGACGACCCGTGAGGGCCTCGTGCAGCATCACGCCCAGCGCGTAGAGATCCGACGCGGGCGAGGCGGGCGCACCAGCGGCCTGCTCGGGTGAGAGCCACGCAGCAGCGCCGACCATTCCTTCCGATTCGTCTGGCGCTTCGTCGACAGCCAACCCGAAGTCGAGCACCACCGCGTCGCCCTGCGGCGTCACGCGCACGTTCGAGGGCTTGAGATCGCGGTGCAGCCGGCCGCTCGAGTGCAGAAACGCCAGGCCGAGCGCGATCTGCGCGAACACCCGGCGGATCAGCTCGCGCCTCTCGCCAAGTGCCTCGAGCAGATCGAGCCCGTCGATGGGCTCCATCACGAGGAACCAGGTGTCGCCCTCGCGACCCAGCTCGTAGAGCGGCACCAGGTGCGCGTGCGCGAGATCGGCCAGCGCGCGGAACTCCCGCTTGAACGACTGCAGCGCGTTCAGCCGGTCGGCTCGCAGCACCTTCACCGCCACCTTCGCACCACGGGCACGATCGGTCGCTTCGAAGACGGTGCCGAAGCTGCCCCGCCCGAGCTGACGATGGGGCGCGAAGCGCTGGCTCAGCGCCTGGGGCCACGCCTCGGGAATGGGCTCGACCGCGGTCATCGGAAGCCGGCCAGCCTACTCCCTGGGAATGCCGAGCGACGCGAGCCGGCTCAACAGGCTGGTGCGGGGCAGGCCGAGCGCGCGAGCTGCCTTCGAGACGTTTCCTCCGGCCGTCGTCAGCGCCGCCGCGATCACCTCACGCTCCTTCGTGTCGAGCGCGTCTCGTTGTCGCTGCAGCTCGGCCCAGTCGGGTGACGGCGCCGCTGGAGCCTCTTCGACGCGCCTGGGCAGGACGGGGCCGGGCTGCGTCTCGACGTGAGTGACGCTGAGTCGCTCGATGTCCTGGTCTTCGAGCAGCGCGAGATCGATCGCGCGGCGCAGGGTGGACTCGAGCTGGCGGAAGTTGCCCGGCCACTCGTGCGCGTCGGAGGCGAACCACCGGCTGAGCGCCGAATCGAGCTTCCACGATCGAGAGGGATCGAGCCGGCCCAGACACTCGCGGGCCAGCGCGGGAATCTCGTCGCGGCGCGCGCGCAGCGGCGGCAACTGCACCCGATGCCCTGCCACGCGAAAGTAGAGATCCTGACGGAAGCGCCCGTCGGCCACCGCCGCGTCGAGATCGCCGTTCGTCGCGCAGATGAGCCGCGCCTTGCTCCGGCGAGCCTCGGCCCTCGCCCAGCCGAGCGGCCGGTAGGTGCCGAACTGCGTGAAGTCGAGCAGCAGCTGCTGGGCCGCGCGCGGCAGGTTCAGCACCTCGTCGAAGATGAGCGTTCCGCCGTCGGCGTACTCGACGAGGCCCACGCGTCTGGCGAGCGCTCCAGAGAACGAGCCCTTCTCGTGGCCGAACAGCTCGGAGGTGATGGTGTTCAAGTCGTCGCTGCTGCCGAGCGTGGCGCGAACGATCGGTGAACGCCCCGACGCCTCGGCCAGCAACTGCGCGAGCAACGTCTTCCCGGTGCCCGACTCTCCCAACAGCAGCACTGGCACGTCGGAGTGGATCGCCGCGCGCAGCTGTCTCGCCAGGGGCGCGAACGTCGGAGACGCGAGCAGCTGATCGAGCGTGGGCCCGACGGTGCGCGGCACTTTGATGCGCTCTCCACGCAGCGTCTCGCGCGCCTGCTGCAGGCGCTGGTGCTGTGCCACCACCGACGAGAGCAGCGCGGCCGCGGTGGTGAGGAACTCTGCGAGCCGCGGAGACGGAACGCGCGTGCGATCGCGGAAGTCGACGTACAGCACGCCTCGCTGCGCGCCATCGTCAGGGCGCGAAGCCGACAACACGCCGGGCTCGAGCGGCACCGCGAACGCCGCGAGAATGCCGAACGCCTGCACGCTGGCGCTGCCGTCTTCTCCGTCGAAGGCCGACATCGAGACGCAGCGGCCGCTCTGCTCGGCCTCTTTCACCAGCGTTCGACTCAGCTCGTGGCGCTCGTTCGGCGCCAGCGCACGGCCCTCCCGGCGCGCGTTGACCGGCACCGTCTCACCGTCGGCATACGAGAGCAGGAGGAGCGACCGATCGGCGCCCGTGACGTCGGCCAGTGCATCGAGGAAGTCGTCAGGCGTCGGCTCGTCGCGCCCCAGCCGCGAGAGCAGCTCCTGGAGGCCCGTCCACAGGCCTCGCTCATCGAGTGACGCGTCTACCGACAGCGGTCGCATGAGGCGGCCCAAGGTAGCCCACGTCGTCAACGGGTTCTCGCTTTCGCGTCACCGCGACGCGCGCAGCTTCGGCAGCTTCTCGACCAGCTTCTTCACGCCCTCGTCGGTCACGGCGGTCTTCCTCGCGTCGAAGGTCGCGAGGTTGGGAATGGTGACGAGCGAGGCGACGCACTTGTCGGTGATCTTCGTCTCGTCCGCCTTCAGCCACCGCAGGGTGGGGTGCTTCGCGAACGCGGCCAACCCCTTGTCACCGATGGCGGTGCGGTCGATCCACAGGTTCTCGAGCGTCTGGATCTTCGCGAGCGACTTCGCGCCCGCATCGGTGAGACCGGTGTCGCTCACGTAGAGCGTCTTCAGCGGCAGCGTCGCGATGGCCGCCATCGTCTTGTCCGTCGTCTTCGTGCTCCAGATGAAGAGGCGCTCGAGCGACTTCACCTTCGCCAGGTGAACCCCGCCCGCGTCGTCGAGCTTCGAGGACATCAGCGTCAGCTCCTTCAGGTTCTTCGCGTTCGCGAGCTCGGCCACGTCTTCGTTCACCTTCGCGAACTGCAGCTGCAGCGTCTCGAGCTTCGGCAGCGCCGCGATCGCCGCCATGCCCGCCTTCGTCGCCTTGAGATCGTCGAAGACGAGGGCGGTGATCGGCATGCCCTTGATGGTCGCGAGGCCCACCTCGGTCACCTGCGTCTTGGTGAGCAGCAGCCGCGACAGCTTCGGCAGCTTCGCCACATGCACCATCGCCGCGTCGGTCACCTGCGTGTCGTTCAGCGCGAGCTCCTGCAGGTTCGACAGCTTCGCGATCTCGGGGAAGGCCGCGTCGGTCACCTTCGAGAAGTAGAGCTTGAGCGTCTGCAGGTTCGGCTGGGCCTTCACGACCTCGGTGACGGAGGCGTCGGTGCCAGAGGCGCTCGACAGCACGACTTCACGGAGCGCGGGGAACGCCTTGAGCTTCGCGAGATCGGCGACCACCAGCTTGTTGCCCGTCTGGCCGAGATCGACCGAGTACGCCTTCGAGACCAGCTCGCCGGTCGGCGTCTGCGAGTTGACCCTGCCTCCGATGCCCTTGAGCCACTCGGCGAGCTCTGCGGGCGTCTGAGCCAGCGAGGTGGAACACACGAGCGCAACGAGCGCGGCGACGAGACGAGACATGCAGGAACCCCCAGGCGTGAGTGACTGGGCGGCTCGCCGAGCACGCGTTGTGCCAGCCGCGGCGCGCAGGGAAGCCCGTTCGAGAACGTGTGCGTTCGCCGTCGAGGTGACGTCAGTGCGTCAGGTCCAGTCCCAGGTCTTCAGGACGGCCTCTGCTGAGTGGAACAGCTCGAGTGGCCCTTTGGCGATGAACTGGCAGTGCAGGTCCTTCCGAACGAACACCTTCGCGAGGAAGGGCTCCCCCTGCCACCCGAGCTCATCGTTGTAGCCGGTCTTCACGAAGAGCATGCCGTTCGCGAACGGCACCTCTGCTCCGACGGGCACCTCGGGAATCGGAAGCCCTTCGGGAATCGGAGCGCCGAGCAGCCGCGCCACGTTCACCATCATGCGAAGGCCAGCAGCGCTCCGTTGGGCGTAGTCGGCGGGCGCGGTGCCACTGGCGATCTCTGACCCCCAGCTCGCATCGCGCACCCGCCGCTTCACGAGGTCGATGTAGAGCTCGCCAGGCTCGAGCTTCACCAGGCCCAGCTCGGGGAAGTGCTGGCCGATGCGCGCGTGGGTCGTCTGCTCGTACGGATCGAGCCCATTGCGATCGCCCCACCGCCTGATGGTGACGAGGTCTCCCGTCTGCGTGACGCTCGTCGCGTTCGTCACCCAGCCCTGCTCGTCCTTGTCGAAGCTGCCGTCGTCGTACGAGCAGGTGACGTCGATGGGTTCCATGCGCCCAGTGTACCCCTGTCGAAGTGACGTCAGCGCGCCCGTGGCCTGTCGTGGTTTCGCAGAGATCTCGGTCGGCCCACTGTTTGCTCAGCCCCCGCGCATGACGAAATCGCTCGTGGTGTTGCTGTCGTTGTTGGCCGCTCCTTCACTCGCCGCGCCCTGCATGGCCTTTCGCCGTGAACAGCGCGTCGAGGCGCAGAAGGAAGGTCAGTGGATGAAGTCGACCGTCGTGCGCTGCGATGGCCGCAAGGGCTACCTGATTCACTTCGACGGTTACCCGTCATCGAACGATGCCTGGCTCGCAGAGGACGCGATTCGCGTTCCGCCTGGTGTCGCCGAGGCCGCGCAGAAGCAGAAGGAGGCCGAAGCCGCTGCGGCTGCTGCCGGATACAAATCGAACGACTACGTCCACATTCAGACGGCCGCCGACAAGGAGTCCTTCGTCGCGAAGCTCTGGAACGCCGGCCCCACGACGTACAGCTACATGAGCGGAGGCGTCGAGACGCGCATCGAGCTCAAGGACATCAAGGGCAAGTGGGACCCGAGCAAGATGAAATACAAGGTCGGCGACAAGGTTCGGTACGTG
The DNA here is from genome assembly GCA_943370055.1 of Archangium gephyra. GTDB lineage: Bacteria > Myxococcota > Myxococcia > Myxococcales > Myxococcaceae > Xiheimicrobium > Xiheimicrobium gephyra_A. Next base: position 9,983 of record CALRPN020000078.1, on the reverse strand, counting down.
ATGAGCGGGTTCCTGCCCGCGACCATCACGTCGATCGAGGCGGGTGGCTACAAGGCCACCATCACCGGCGCGACCGACAACAACGTGCTCAACGAGAAGTGGTTCGTCGACGAGTGGACCTACGACGAGTTCGAGGCGGCCATCGCGCCGGTGAAGAAGCTGAAGGACTTCCCCCTTCAGTGGTTGTTCTCCTTCGAGAAGGACCGCAACTCGCGGCCGGCCATGCCCAGAGAGGCGACCGAAGACAGCGTCGCCGAGTTCGAGAAGATCGTTCGCACCTACGAAGCGGTCGACGCCGACCTGAAGGCGAAGTTCCCGAAGCTTCCGCCGCTCGAGCGCCCGGACTGCTCGTTCTGCCCAGTCACCGTCGCTGACACCATCGCGCGCCACAAACAGATCATGCAGATCGTCGTGCCCCTCGATCCGTCTCACATCGTCGAGGAGTTCGAGCGCCTCACGAAGGCCGACGAGAACTCGTACAACAACGACTATCGCCCTGATGACGCCTCCGACGTCTTCGCGGCGAAGGACGGCGTGGCGGCGGCGCAGAAGAAGATCGCCAAGCAGCTGCGCAAGTACACCGCGTACGGCGAGCTGCTCGGTGTGAAGGTCGACCCCAACCTTCCCAAGATCAACGCGAACATCGCCACCGAGGCCGCGAAGTTCCGCAAGTACCTGAAGAAGTCGCCGCCGCTGCTCGACAGCTTCGCGAAGGAGGGCACGAAGTTCGCCGTCTCGGACAAGAACCTCGAGAGCGTCGCGAAGGCGCGCCTTGGGTACCTGTACCCGACCGCGAAGTGCAAACTGCTGGGCACCGAGAAGCACGAGTGGCGGCCCGAAGGCAGCGGCGACAGCTACGAGGGCCGCTTCAAGTACGTCGGCTTCGACTGCACTGATCCGGCCTACGACTTCCCGTTCGCGCTCACGATCACGGTGATTCAGTATCACCTCGGCTTTGGCAAACATGGCCCGGCCGAAGGTCGCGGTGCCCTCTACTCGTACTATCGAAAGTGAGCCGATGCTCCACGCGCTCGTGCTGTCGCTGCTGGCCCAGCTTCCCATCGCGAAGCAGCCAGACCCGAAGGTGATGTCGACGGCGCTGACCGAGGCGCGCGCGAAACGCCCGATGGACTCGAAGGCGCTGCTTGCCATCAAGCAGGGCCCCATCGACACTTCGCTCGCGAAGGATCTGCTCGAGCAGGACTGGCTGCTGGCAGGTGCGTGGAGCTTTGCGCAGAAGTCGTTCAGCCCGGGCTACCAGGAGGCCGAGCCGACGCAGTTCAACTTCGATCGGCACCTCGAGGATGGTCGCGGGCTGAACTTCCTGTTCGTGATGAATCAGGTGCAGCACACGAACTTCGACGTCGCGCCTGCCTGGAGTGTCGGTCTGAAGACGGTCGGAAAGGACACGTATCTGGCCATCACGACGTCGGGCAGCACCGAGCTGCATCGGGTGGTGCAGTACACGAACGGTGTGCTGCTGCTCGACCTGAGCGCGGACGGGAAGGCGCGTTCGAAGCGCCTCGACTACCGCCAGGTGCGCATCGCCGTGCCCCGGCACTTCGAGTCGACGGGGAAGTGACTCACCTGAAGTACTGCGCAAGTCCGAGCCACGACAGAAGGCAGCCGAACACGAAGAGCAGCACCGGCCTCCACCACGTGCCGAACCAGTGCAGCACGAGGACCTGCTCGGGGTTCTCCGGGCGCCACGCCACGCTCAGCTTCGTGCCCTCGGCCCAGTCCCGATGCACCTCGCCTTCGGCCTGTCGCTCGACGTCTCCAACGCGGAAGCTCACGCGCGCCCACTGTTGATGGCCGCGCACCAGGCGCCTGCGAAAGCTCGACACGACGGTTCCTTCGGCACGGACGCCGCGCATCAGGAACTGCACGTTCGTCCACGTGAAGTGGGCCGCGAAGCCGAGCAGCACCAGGCCCGAGATGCCCACCACCGTGAACATCGCGCGCAGGACGAGCACGGTTCAGGCCCTTCGCACCAGCGCTGTCGTCAGGGCGGACAGCGTGGGTTCGAGCGGGCTGGCGATGGCCGGCTTCTGCAGCAACGCCGCGAGCGCGTCAGGGGGCTCGACGGCTTGTCCGATCAGCGGCTCGACCACGGTCTCGAACTTCGCCGGGTGCGCCGTCGCGGCAATCAACAGCGGCTTGGTGTGTCCCTTCGCGCGCAGGCGATCTCGCACGGCCACGCCGCACGCCGTGTGCGGGCAGATGGCCGTTCGCGTCGCGCGCCACACCGTGCCGATGGTGCGGCGAATCGCTTCGTCATCGACCCAGTCGGCGCTGACGTCGTGCCGGAGCGCGCTCAGCTCCGGCCACCAGTGGCGCAGCCGCTCGAGGTTGCTCGGCGCTCCGACATCCATCGCGTTGGCGAGGGTCGCGACGCTGGCTTTGGGTTCGTACGTTCCCGTCGACAGGAAGTCGGGCAGCACGCGGTTCGCGTTCGTCGCCAGCGTGACGTGACCGATCGGCAGCCCGAGCCGCTTCACCATGAGACAGGCGAGCGCGTTGCCGAGGTTTCCCGTGGGCACGATGACGTCGATGGGCCCGAGGCCGCGCTGCTGCAGCACCAGCGATGCGTGCGCGTAGTACGCCATCTGCGGCAGCAACCGACCGAGCGAGATGCTGTTCGCCGATGAGAGCCCGTGCGTGGCGACGAGCGCTTTGTCGGCGAACGCCTCCTTCACCATGCGTTGGCAGTCGTCGAACGAGCCACGCACCTTGAACGTGCGCACGTTGTCGCCGAACGCGCCGAGTTGATGCGCCTGTCGCGCCGACACCCGGCCGTCGGGGTAGAGAATGACGACGCGAAAGCCGGGGCGCCGATGAAAGGCTGCCGCCACCGCCGCGCCCGTGTCTCCCGAGGTCGCGACCAGAATCGTCGTCGGTGGAAGCCCGAGTCGTGAGAGCGCCTCGGCGAGAAAACGCGCTCCGAAGTCCTTGAACGCAGCCGTCGGCCCATGGAACAGCTCGAGCAGAAACGAGTCTTCGTCGATCGGCAGAATCGGGGCGTCGAAGGTGAACGCGGCGTGGCAGAGCGCCTCGGCCTCGAGCGTCTCACCGTGGAAGAGCGGGGTGAGCAGGCTCGTCGCGGTCTCTGCCAGCGTCGTCCCGAGCGTGACGTTCGGCCGTGCATCGAGCGGGAACACGTACAGCCCTCCGTCGGGAGCCAGGCCCTCGGCCAGCGCCTTCGCCAACGACACCGGACCTGCGCCTCGCGTGCTCGTGCACTGCATCGTCAGATCACCTTTGCTGCGGGTCCATCGACCTTCGACACCAGCACGTCAGCCTCGAGCTTCACGCTCTTGAACGCGTCCTTCATGGCTGCGCCGGCCTTCGTTGCCTTCGCCTTCGAGTCGAACCACGCGAACACGCTCGGCCCTCCGCCAGAGATCGACGAACCCAGCGCGCCGGAGTCGAGCGCCGCTTCCTTCACGCGCTTGAACCCGGGAATCAGCCGCTCGCGTCTGGGCTCGACGAGCACGTCACGGAAGCCGCGGCGAATGAGCTCGAAGTTCTTCGTCCAGCAGCCGGCGAGCAGCAACGCCAGGCCTTCGCTCTGCACCACGAAGTCATGCAGCTCGTAGGCGCCCTTCAACGCTGCGCGCGCCTTTCGGGTCTCGAGCACGAAGTGGGGGTGCACCAGCGTGCAGTGCAGGTCCTTCGGAACTGGAACCTTCACGGGAGCGCCGGTCGCCGGTGCGATCACCAGCCCGCCCAGCAGCATCGGCGCGACGTTGTCTCCATGCCGCGAACCACTCGCCGCAGCCTCGCCGTCCATCGCGAGATCGTAGAGCGTCTCCATCGAGACGGGCTCGTCGAGCAACGCGTTCGCCGCCACGAGCGCCGCGACCGCCGAAGCTGCGGAGCCACCCATGCCGCTGCCGAGCGGAATGCCCTTGTCGAGCTCGATCTCGAAGCCGACGTCACACAGCTTCGCCAGCCCAAGCAGCGCGCGACCAGCCGTGTTCGCCTTCGCCTCTTTCGGAAGCTCGGTCACGACGCCGCGAATCGCAGTGACGCGCACCCGGCCATCATTCGTACGTCGAACCGTCGCCGTGTCGCCGTAGCCCGAGAGTGAGTGGCCGAGCATGTCGAAGCCGACCGCCACGTTGCCAATCGAAGCGGGCGCGAACGCTTTTGCTTCCTTCGGCTTCACAGCCTTGCCCCGAGCGACGCGGCGATGCGCAGCACGTCGGCGAAGATTCCGGCGGCCGTCACTTCAGGTCCTGCGCCCGGCCCCTGCACGACGAGCGGGTTGTTGCGATACCGCGCGGTCGTGAACTGCACGACGTTGTCGGTGAGCTTGATGTGCGCGAACGCGTGGGTCGTGGGCAGCTCCATGAGCCCGACCTGCGCGGTGCCCGAGCCCACGAGCTTCGCCACGTAGCGCAGCACGTTGCCGTTCTTCTTCGCCGCCGCGAGCCGGGCCTGCATCGGAGCGTCGAGCTCGGAGAGCCGCGTGAGGAAGTCCGCCGGGGTCACGCTCTGGAGCGACGCAGGCACCAGCGACTCGACCTTCACCGTGTCGAGCGTCGTCTTCCAGCCGCTCTCACGCGCGAGGATCACGAGCTTTCGCGCGACGTCCGTGCCCGAGAGATCGTCTCGAGGATCAGGCTCGGTGTAGCCGAGCTGCCGCGCCTGACCGACGAGGGCCGAGAAGGGCGTGGTGCCGTCGTAGGTGTTGAAGAGCCACGCGAGCGTGCCCGAGAAGATGCCTTCGATCGCGAGCACCTGATCGCCGGTGTCGAGCAGATCGCGCAGCGTGGTGATGACGGGCAGGCCAGCGCCGACCGTCGACTCCGCGCGGAAGCGGCCACGCGTCGAGGCCTTCTTGATCGCCTCGTAACGCGCAAGTGGACCCGAGCCCGCGTGTTTGTTCGGCGTCGCGATGTGAATGCCCTTCGACAACCAGTCGGCGTAGCGCGCGGCGACGGCGTCACTCGCGCTGCAATCGACGATGAGCGCGTGGGGCAGGTGCTCGGCTTGAACGTGGCTGGTGAACCGATCGAGATCGGCGGGAAGATCGAGCGGCGCGCCGTCACCGAGGTGCGGCTCCGACAGCGCCATCGCCTTGCTGGTGGAGATCGCGCGCACGCGAAGATCGAGCCCGTTGTTCGCGAGCAGCCGCTCCCTCGCGGCCGAGAGCTGCTTCAAGAACGTCTTGCCCACGTTGCCGGGGCCGATGACGCCAATCGAGATGGTGAGCGCCGAAAGGTAGAAGCCCGCGTGCACCGTCTTGAGCGCGCGCGTCGCGTCGGCTGCGGCGATGGCGACCGAGATGTTCCGCTCGGAGCTGCCCTGCGCGATCGCGCGAACGTTGATGCCTGCGCGCGCGAGCGAGTTGAAGAGCCGCGCCGCGACGCCCGGAGTGCCCGCCATGCCGTCACCGACGACGGCGAGCACCGAGATGCCGTGCGTGACCGAGATCGCCTCGACCAACTTGGAGTCGAGCTCGCGCCGAAACGCGTCCTGCAGCGCCTTCTTCGCCGCATCTGCTTCCTTCTCCTGCACCACCGAGCAGATGGAGTGCTCGCTCGAGCCCTGGCTGATCATCACGACGGACACGCCTGCCTGCTTCAACGCGCCGAACGCGCGCTCGGCCGTGCCGGGAACACCCATCATGCCCGCGCCTTCGACGTTCACGAGCGCGAGCCCCGAGAACGCCGTGATGCCCTTCACGGGCACCGACGTGTCGGTCGTCTTCTCGATGCGCGTGCCCGGCTTCTCGGGAGCGAACGTGTTGCGAATGATCAGCGGCAGCCCACGCGCGAACGCCGGCGCCATGGTCTGCGGGTGAATCACCTTCGCGCCGAAGTACGCCAGCTCGCACGCCTCGGAGTACGACATGCGATCGAGCAGCACCGCCTCGGGCACCAGCCGCGGATCTGCCGAGAGCACGCCGTCGACGTCGGTCCAGATGTGGATCTCTACGGCATCGAAGAGCGCTCCGAAGATCGCGCCCGAGTAGTCGCTGCCGTTGCGCCCGAGCGTGGTGATGCGGCCGTTGCGATCGCGCGTGACGAAGCCCGTGATGATGACGCGCTCGAGCTGCCGGCCCGCCTTCCACGCCTCGAGCTTTTGTCTCGAGATGTTCCAGTCGACCATCGCGCCCAGTGGCGTCTTGTCGACGACGAGCACTTCACGCGCGTCGAGCCAGGCCGTCTTCTCGCCACGCGCCGCGAGGTGCGCGTCGAGCAGAATCGAGCTGAAGACCTCGCCGAGCCCCTGAATCACGTCGAGCAGATCGTCCGAGAGCGATCCGAGGAAGGCCTGCGCGCTCAGCAGCTCGGTCATGCCGTGCAGCTCACGATCGAGCTTCGCGATGACGGGCGCGGCTTTGTCTCCGAGCAGATCGCGCGCGACCTGCCGGTGTTTCTCCGCGAGCGTCTGGGCGTCGGCCATCCACGACTGGTCTTTCGCGGCGGCCTTCTTCGTCACGTTGATCAGCGCGTCGGTCACCTTCGACATCGCCGACACGACGACCGCCTGCCGCTCGTCTTTCCTCGCGACGAGAATGTCGGCCACGGAGCGGATGCGCTCCGACGTGCCCATGCTGGTTCCACCGAACTTGTGTGCGACGACGCGGCTCACGAAGACCTCCGGCGAAAGACTCACTCCACGAGCAGCATGCCGCTGACCATCATGTCCATCGCGCAGCCGAACTTCACCTGACCGGCCTTCGTCGGCGTCCACGCGATCTCGACCGGCTTGTTCAGCGGCAGGTCGGCCTTGATGTCGGTGCCCGAGATCAGCAGCTCGGTCGCGCACGTCGCGTCGGTGGTACGGGTCACCACGAACTTCACCGGCTCGTCCTTCTTGAGGGTCACGTTGCCGGGCACGAAGCCATCCTCCGTCACCTTCAGCTCGACCACGCGCGCGCCGGTCGCGGGCTTCGCGTCGACGGCGGCGGGCTTCACCTCGGGCGCTTTCACGGCCTCGACCGCTTTCACGGGCTCGGGCGCCTTCGGTTCGTCCTTCTTGCAGGCGGTGATGGTGATGACGGCGATGAGGGCAATGAACGTGCGCATGTCGGCTCCTGTGGGGCCTGTGTACCGCCCTGCTGAACGACCTGCATCAGCGGTGATCGTTGGGCTGCCGAGTTGCTAGAGTCCTGGGGCTCCTTCACGAGGTGACGCATGTTGTGGACTGCCTGGGCCGTCGAGACGCGCAACGCCGAACAGCGGGAAGGTCACATTCTCGTTCAGGCCAAGGGCGCTGAAGACGAGCCCCGCGCGCCGGTGATGGTGAACCTCGTGCTCGATCGCTCGGGCTCGATGAAGGGCGCTCCGTTGGCCGCCGCCGTCGAGGCAGCGCAGTCGTTCATCGATCTCGCGGGCCCTGAAGACTTCATCGGCCTCGTGTTGTTCGACGGTGTCGCCGAGCAACGCGTGCCCGTGATGGCGATGGACGTGCGTGGCAAGCAAGCGATGACCGACGCGTTCTCACACGTGACGACGGGGCGCGGCACCGCCCTGCACCAGGCGATCGAAGTCGCGACGCGTGGGCTTCAGCGAACGCTCGTTCCCGGTCGTCGCCCGCGACTGTTGCTCCTCACCGACGGCGAGCCCTCGGTCGGCCCCGACACGCAGGACGCGTTCGACGAGCTGGGCTTGCGGCTCGCGCGTCAGAACGTCTCGGTGCACGCGCTCGGCCTCGCACGACACTACGTCGCCGAGGTGCTCGAGGCGCTCACGCGGCCTTCCGGCAACGGGTTCGAACACGTCGATGGGCCTGAAGGGCTCAACGAAGCGATGGGCGCGATCGTCTCGCACCTCTTCGGCCAGGTCGCGGCCGAGGTGCAGGTGCGCGTGCAGCCCGAGGGGCTCGGCGCGATCTCGTGCCGTCACGGCTTCCCCACGTCGCTCGAGGCCGATGCCCTCGTCATCACGCTCGGAGACGTTTCCCGTGGCTACTCGCGCCGCGTGCTCCTCTCGGGGCCGATTCGCGCAGAGACGTGGAGCGCGATCATTCATGGCTCCTCTCGCGAGCGTGGAGACGTCAAGCACCAGAAGCTCGAGCTCGAGTTCTCGAGCCCCGAGTCTTCGCGCGGGCGGTTGATCGTCGGACTCAGCCACGAGCTGAACCTCGTCGGAGAAGAGACCGCCGCGTGGCTCTCGCTCGCCCGCCGTGACACCCAGCGTGCCGAGACGCAGCTCGAAGCCGCCGAGACTGCGCTGCGGGCCATCGTCGCCATGGCGCCAGAGGGCATTCCCGTGCGGCGTCACCTCGAGCGGCTCGCAGATCTTCGCTCCGCGGTCGAGCGTGGTGAGGGCGACATTCCGCTGCTCATTCGTCGCGCGCAGGCTGCTCGTGCGGGCACCAACGTGAGCCAGGTGATCCCGATTCAGAACTACCGCGGCCAGAAGCGCTGAACGGGGTCTGCACCAGTTCACGATGGTGGGCCTGAGCGGTTCTTCGCAGCTCGGCACCGCGATGAAGCGCCGCGCGCGCCGACTATGATGGCGACGTCACGTCGATTGATCGGCAACCAGCTGGGTTACGGCATTCAGGAACAAGATGGTTAGATAGACTATCTAACCATCTGAGCGTCTCGTCGTCGGCTCATGACGGACGGAACTGCACCCGCTCGCGAGGGCAAACCGCTGACCGAGCTCTCAGGTGCCTGGCGCCCAGCTCAGCATCGCGTGCAGCGGAATGAAGAGGGGCGTCGCCGCTTCACCCAACAGCACGTCGAACGGACCCACGGCGATCAGCGGCTGCGTCAGCGTGATGCCATTGCGGAGCACGAGCTTGATCGGCTTGCCGACGAGGTCGAGCAGGGGACGCGGATCGCTCACGGGCCGGCGTGATGGCTGGCGGGCCACGGGCGTCGGCTTCTGCGAGAGCTTCGGGTCGCGCTCGATCTGGGTGCCCAGCGCCTCCCACGTCTGCCGCGTCGACATCACCACCACCTGCAGCTTCTCGATGCGGCCAGAGCGCTCGCACTCGAAGGCCACCGGCTGAACCGCGGTGATCAGATCGAGCACGGTGCGCTCACCCAGCACCAGGCTCAGCTCGGTCTTGTTCTCGATGAGCGAGGCGATGAACGCGTCAATCGGAGCGCCATCGACCGAGGCGCGCGCTTTCTTCACCTCGTCACGCCGCTTCGCCCGCGCACGCCGGGCCAGAAAATCTTCGACCGATAGGCCGCTCTGCACCACGCCGAACGCCTCGGTCAGCTCGAGGTTCGCGTTCTTGTCCATCAGCGTGAAGGCCTGGTCGAAGCGCTTCGCCTCTTCGGCGTGCAGCTTCTTCCAGATGCGGCACTTCATCTTGCCTTCGAGATCGCCACGCGCGATTCGGTACGGCACGCGCTCCTTCTTGGCGAGGGCGGCGATGGCTTCAGGCGTCGGGGGAGGGCGGGGCGTCGAAGGCCCGCGGAAGCCTCCACTGCGCGGCGGGCCACGGCCAGGCGCCCTGGGGCCTGAAGCGCGAGCGGGCGGAAACCCGGCAGCCGACGGGGCCATCGAGCTCGTGGGATGAATCGAGGCGCGGCTCACGGCAGGCGCAGCCGTCGGGCTCACGGCGCGCGGCGTGACAGGCACCACCGCGGGCGTCGACGTCGAGCTGGTCGTGCGAGGGGTCACCGGCGAGACGGGCCGCGGTGCCGGGGCAGGCGAGACCGGTCGTGGAGACACGGGCACCACGCCCGAGGCGGGGCCTTTGCGAATCACTTCCACCCGCGGCGCAGGCTTCTTGGCTTTGTCGTTCGTGTCGGTCACGGCGTCACCAGCTCGGGCAACTCGACGGCCCAGCGCTGAGCTTCTTTCACCATCGTCACGCGTTCTTGCACGTCTGCTCCCGCAGGGCACGCGCCGCTCGCGTCGAGGGGTTGGTTGCACAGCTTCACGTCGAGCTCGGCCTTCGCGTCATCGGCCTTCGCCACCGAGACGGAGACGAGCGGTGACGCACGGCGAGGCGACAGAAACGACAGCAGCGCCGGCTCTTCTTTGATGGTGCCCTTCGAC
>CALRPN020000077.1:0-41462 GCA_943370055.1 Archangium gephyra | reverse complement strand
AGTGCCACCGGCCGTCGCAGTGCCACCGGCCGTCGCAGTGCCACCGGCCGTCGCAGTGCCACCTGCCGTCGCAGTGCCACCAGCCGTCGCAGTGCCACCGGCCGTCGCAGTGCCACCGGCCGTCGCAGTGCCACCGGCCGTCGCAGTGCCACCAGCCGTCGCAGTGCCACCAGCTCTACCACCGGCAGTCGCAGTGCCACCGGCCGCGGCGGTACCGCCCGCAGTCACCGTTCCTCCGCCCGATCCGCCACCTGCACCCGCGTCGGGACTGACGCACATGCCCGCAGAGCAGACCAGGCCGCTGCCGCAGTCACTGTTGGTATTGCACGTGGAACCGCCGCAGTTGCACCCGGACAGAATGGTGAACGCCGCGAGGAAGAAGACAGTTTGGAATCGGTTGGTCGACATAGGCTGGGCTCTTTAGCAGGTGGAATGAGGTTGAGCACACCATCCCTTTCTGTTGATCAGCCCAGCGTGTCATTCACTCACCCACCCTGCGGCCTCTACCGAACCACTCGCCCACTCGAGAACCTGCCCGCCGGCCGGCTCGTCATGTTCCACAACCACGGCGACCCGGGGCCCGGCGTCTACCTGCCGCGCACGTGGACGCTCAATCGCGCTGAGTGGCACGCGCAGGGCATCACTGCTCCAGGCGTCGAGTGGACTGCGTCACTCGAGCCGCTCGCCAGCGAGGGCCTCTACACGGTGCGCGAGACCTTCTTCTGCTGCGACAAACAGTGCACGCAGTTCCCCAAAGGGCAGCTCGTGCAGCTCGGCTACGACGGAGACGCCACCCCGATTCTCTTCCTGCCAGAGTGGGGTGCGCGCGGGCTTGGGTTTCCCGAGCGAGGCACCCGCCTCGACCGTGACCGGGTCATCAAGCTCGACCGGCTCCTCGTCGCGCAGGCCCCAGACGCTCCGAAGGACGCCTGGGTGCATTGACGTCGCCGGTCCAGACCTACTTTCTCAGCAACGCGCCCTCGGCGACGAACGCCAGCACGGCGGCCAACAACAGCCACGTCCACACTGGCGTCTTCTTGTCCGTCTGCTCTCCCTCGGCGAGGCGCACGACGTCTTCACCGAACCAGGTCGTGACTGCTTCCACCGAGTGGCGCGTCACGTCGCTCGCGATGGGGTCAAGAGAGGCCGCGAACGACGACTGCGGCGAGGCGACGCCCAGCGCGTCAACCACCTGATAGCGGCCTGGCTCTGGCAGCGGCCCAGCCACTCCACTGGTACCGTCGGCCTGCTTCACCACCGCCCGCTCCTCGCCCGACGGCGCCTTCACCAACACTGCGGGATGCTCGGCCTCGAGTGAGAGCGTCACCGTCTCTCCGACGCGCGCCCGCACCGCTTCACGTTCATCGAGCGTTCCCGTCAACCACGCGCCCGCGCGCTGCATGAAGGGCAGGAACGAGGTGCGAATGGGAAAGTCGCTCCAGTCACGGTCCACCGACGACGCGAACGCGAGCACCCTGCCCTTGCCGGTTCGCATCGCGAGCAACGCCGGAGCGCCGTCATCGAGCGCCCCCAGCACCGTCACGTCGCCGTGCGAGACGCTCTCGAACAACACGTATCGGTAGAACTTCGTCGACACGAGGCCCTCACGCGCTTTGCCGGTGAACGGAGCCAGCACGGGATGCGACGCTTCCAGCTCGGTCAACCGCGCCGCACGCGAGCTCGCATCTGCCGCCGCAGGCTCCACCGCCGTCTTCACCACGCGCAGCTTTCTGGGCAACACGGCTCCCAGCGCCGCGTTCAGGGGCTCGACCTCGGCGTGGTCTCCGAACGAGATGAACACGCCGCCGCCCTTCGCGACGAACTCGGCGAGCCGCGCGCCCACGTCGGGCGGCGGCGGCGCGACGTTCAGCAACATCACCACGTCCCACGTCGAGAAGTCCTCGCGCCACGCGGCGTCGGCGTCACGCACCACCGCCCGCACGGGGCTGCCCGGGGCCGAGAGCGCTGCGTCGGTGAAGTACGCCTCGTCTTTCACCTTCAGCGGGTTGGGCTCGCCATTCACGATGAGGGCGCGCAGCTCCTTCGGCACCGTCACCACCACGCCACGCACGTCATCTTCGACGAGCGCGTCGGGCGTCAGCACGCCTTCGACGAACAACGTTCCGCCCTGCTGAAACGTGTACGTGAGCGACTTCTGCGCGGTGCCGTCGGCGGAGACGTCGACGAAGCCCTTCGCGACGACCTGCCCTTCGACGCGCAGGGTGAGCTCGAGGTCTTTCTGCGGCTCGGCGGCGAAGTTGCGCACGGTGAAGGTGAACTGCCACGCGCGTGGGCCTGCCTGCGGTGCGGGCTCAGCGTGCAGGTCGACGATGGCGCGATTGGGCAGCCGCTCCCGGCCGCGCACGACGTCACGCAGCACGATTTCAGGCTTCACCTTCTCGCCCTTCGGTCCCGTGCTGACGGGAGGCTCGGCCTCGAGCCGCAAGGCGTTCTGCGCCAGCGCCGACACGAGCACGATGCGGCGATTCGCGAGCGGCGACTCATCCAACGCGCGCGCCGCCACCTCGAGACAGCGGTTCAAGTCGACGGCCTCGTAGCCGGGCTTCAGCTCGTCGACCTGCGTGATGAGGCGCGCCTTCTCGAACGACAGCGGGCCCAGCGCCACGGGAGCGCGCGTACACGGCACCAGCGTCGCGGGCTCCTCGGTGAGCAGGTCAGACAGCGCGGCCTTCGTCTCTTTCCGAGCGAGGTCGAAGAGGGACGTGCCTTCGCTCCACCGCATGGCGAGCGAGGTGTCGATGACGACGACGGTCGCAGCGGCGCCACGCGCAGTTCCCGCCGTCGCCGTCTTCACGAACTCGGGCCGGGACAGGGCCAGGGGCACCGCGAGGAAGAACAGCGTGCGCAGGATGTAGAGGATGAGCCGCTTCAACTTCAGCCGCGACGCGGTGCGCTTCTGGCTCTTGATGACGAACGCGATGGCGGGAAACGGAATGGGCCGCGGGCGCCTTCGGTCGAACAGGTGCACGAGCAGCGGAATGAGCGCGGCCAGCATGCCGAGCAACATCCACGGGTGGGCGAACGTCACGCCGCACCTCCGCCGGTGCGCTGCGAGAGGAACTTCACCAGCACCTTGTCGAGCGGCTCGTCGGTGCGCACGCGCACGTAGTCGACGTCAGCGGCGGTGCAGGTGGCCTTCGTCTCCTCGAGGAAGCGGTTGAACTCCTCGAGGTAGCTCTCCTTGATTTCGCGCGGGTTCACCTCGAGCTGCCGGGAGTCCTCCATCGAGAGGAACAGCGTCGGGTCGTCGTAGGGGAAGGTGAGCTCGGCCGGGTCGACGAGGTGGAAGATGGCGACGTCGTGTTTGCGCGCGCGCAACGCGAGCAGCCGCTTCAGGCCATCGGGCCCGTCGTCGAGGAAGTCGGAGAACACGCAGACGAGCGAGCGGCGCGGCAGCTTCTCGGCGAGCAGGTCAGCCGTGCGCGCGAGGTCGGTCTCACCCTTCGCGTCATTGGCTTCGAGCGCTTCGAACAGCACCTGCAGATGCGACGCCGACGAACGCGGAGGCACCTCGACGACGTGCGCCTTCGTGGCGATGGTGACGCCCGCCGCGTCCTGCTGGCGAAGGAGCAGATGCCCGAGCGTGGCCGCCAGCACCCGCGCGACCTCGAGCTTCGTCATGCCGGCGGTGCCGAAGCCCATCGAACCCGAGCCATCGACGACGAGCGTGCAGCGCAGGTTCGTCTCGTGCTCGAAACGTTTGACGTAGTACCGGTCGAACTTGCCGTACGCCTTCCAGTCGAGGTGTTTGAGCTCGTCGCCCGGCGCGTACTCCTTGTGCTCGGCGAACTCGACGCTCTGACCCTGGTGCGGGGACTTGTGCAGACCCGACAGCACGCCCTCGACGACGGCGCGCGCGCGAACCTTGAGACCGCCGAGGCGGGAGAGCGTCTGAGCGTCGAGCAACGACACGGTGCTGGTTGTAACGAAGAAGCGAAGCCCGTGGTGCCGTTTTCCCGGCAGGTGGCTCCAGCCATTCCGGTCAGGGGCCTTGCACGGCCCGTACGAGCTTGAGGACCGATGGACTGAACTCGGCACCGAGCGCCCGCGCCGTCGAGATGTTCAACACGGGCTGAGGCTTGCCGTTGACCGAGGCGACGCCGAGCAGCACGCCCTCGGCCACCTGCCGCTCGTCGAAGGTGAGGGAGTACTGCTTCGCCGCCCGGCTCGCTTGCACGGCCGCGTGAAGGTCGTCCGGCGTCAGCGCCGATGACACCAGCACCGCGTCGGCACTCGTCTTCGAGCCCCAGGCGACCGTTCGAAACACGAGCGAGCGCTGCTTGATGGTCTTGATGTCGAGGTCGGTGAGCGACGCACGCACTGCCTCGGCTGCGCTCTCCGCGCCTCTGGAAAACGGAATCGCGACGACGAAGTCACCCTGCCCTCGCGCCTCGAAGACGGAGTCGTAGGTGAGCACCTTCAACATCACGAGCATCGCGAGACGCGGCGGCACTTCGTTCGTCGGCTCCGCGAGGGCGCGCAAGGCGAAGAGGACGACCAACGGCGCCGCTCTCATCGCGGCGCTCCGAACGCGTAGCTGACACGAAGGAACAGCTCGCGGTTGCGGCCGGGAATCGGAGCGACGCCTCCCGCGTACGGCTGCGCGAGCACCACGTTCGCGTCGAGCAGGTTGCCCACGCCGAGCTGCGCCGAGAGACCGTCGAGACCCAGCCCATCGACGCCAACCCACGCGGACACCAACAACGCCGCAGGGAGCGAGCTCACGACGCCAGTGCCATCGAGCGCGTCGGACGGCGAGACGAACGCCTGCCGGCCCGAGAGGAAGACGGCGCTCCCGCCCGCCGAGAACACGTCGGTGAAGCGGAACCGGCCGAACGCGGTCACCTTCACCAGCGGCATCGCGAGCAGCGAGTTCGTTCCCGGCACGAGGTACGTGTCGACGTCGTTCGTGATGACGGGAGCGGCGAGCGCGCCGGTGAGCGTGAGGGCTCCGCGACGGCCACGAAGCCGCAGCATCGCCTCGGCGCCTGCGGTCGAGATGGCGCCACCGTTGCGATACGACTCGGCGCCGTTCTCGTCGAAGCCGTAGATGATGGGTGAAGTGAGCACCGTGTAGAAGCCGTTCACGCTCAGGTACGCGACCTCGCCCAGAGAAATTCCAGCCTCGGCCTCGGCGACCTGCGTGCGCTCGGCGCGAAGGCCAGTGCCCAGGTTCAGGTTCTCGATGCCCGGGCTGCGAAAGGCTCCGCCGTAGAGGGCCTTCACGTTCACGGGGCCGAACTGGCGGGTGAGCGCGAGGCGCGGCGCGACGTTCACCCCGACGGCGGAGTTCCACTCGAGGCGCCCCCCGGCGGTGACGTTGACGACGGGGTTCATCCACTGCGCCTGCGCCCACGTCGCGACGTTCGTGTACGTGACGGTCGGTTTGCCGGCGAAGTCGGTCTGCAGCCCAATGAGGCGCAGGTCGTTGAGCCACGCGTGGTCGACGAAGCCATCGACGCCACCAGAGACGGTGAGTGTGTCGAGCGGAGTCCACGAAGCGGTGAGCCCGGCCAGCACGCGCGCGGCAGCTTTGTCGAAGAAGAACGGAGAGGCCCCTTCGCTCGTCTGCCAGGGAAGTTGGAGCCGCGTCTGCAGCCGCGGGCGCAGCTTGAACGTCGACGTCACCGGCAACTCTGCCTGCACGTCGGCAAGCAGCGTGCGGAACCGAACGGTCTCGAGGGTGCTGCTGAGTTCGCCAAAGCCGGTACTCGCTCCGAGCCGCTGGTCGTCGTACAGCACGCGCGCTCGCAGGGCCTTCCACGAGAGGCTGGCGGTCATGAAGAGCGGGTCGACCGGCTCGTCGCCGAGGCTGCGCGAGTTGCCCGAGAAGTCGGTGAACGTTCTGCGGGTTCGACGCCCTTCTCCACCGGCGACGTGCAGGGACCACTCGACGTCCTGCGCTTCGTGACGCGCGCCAGCCGAGCCCGAGAGCGACCAGTCGTGAAAGCCTGTGAGGCCTGCCGCGCCGCGCGCCGAGACCTCTCCACCCTGCAGCGTTCGGCCCTGGCGCGTGATGACGTTGACGACCGCGAGCTCGGCCGAACCACCGTACAGCGCAGAGCCCGGGCCACGAATCAGCTCGAGCCGCTCGATGGAGTGCGCCAGCACGTGATGACCGAACGTGGTCGTCGAGTAGAGCAGCTCGTTCACCTCTTGCCCGTCGAGCATCACGAGCACCTTGCCCTCGTGGCCCCAGAGGTTGCGGAAGGCGACGCCAACGACGCCAGAGACGTCTTGATGAAACGTGAAGCCGGGCACGAGCTGCAGCACCTCGAGCAGGTCGCGTGCGCCCGAGGCGAGAATGTCGTCGCGCGTGATGACGAGCACGACGTTCGGCGCTTCCGTGACCGTGCGTGCATCGCGCGTGGCGACCTCGACGCGGGTCTCGAGCAGCGCCTCGAGCGAGAGGTCGTCGACGTCAGCAGCGCCAGCGTCGACTTGAGCCAACAGCACGAGGGAGAGCGACCACGCAGCGAACATCAGAGGCAGCGACGGTAGACGTTCACCGCCGCGGGCACACGTTCTTCCAGTGCGACTTCACGGCTCGGGGACGACGGGCACCTCGCCACGCACCGCGCGACCGAAGAAGCGCGAGACATCTCGCTTCGCCGTCGCGTCCTGGAAGGCCACGAAGTGACCGTCGTACTGGTACACCTTCGTGTCCATCGGGCTCATCTGCGTAAACGGCGGCTCGTACTGGCGAATCACCGACGTCACCCGTCGAGGCGTCATCACGTTGCCCGATACCGAGTTGACGATTTGCGCGTCGAAGTCGTCGACCTTCGGGCCCACGAAGGCCGCGTTCGTCGCCGAGCCGTAGGCGCGCTGCACCGCTGACGTCGTGTAGAGGTCGCCCTTGCCCCACGGCATGAAGAAGTGCCGTGCCGAGGCGGGCGTCGCTCCATCGGCAGGAGTCACCGCGGCGAAGCGCGCGAAGTGCAGCGCATCGACCGGGTCGGTCCAGTTCGCGAGCAACGACACGACGGGGTGGAACGAGCTCACCGGGCCTGGCGCTTCACCGAGCGCGATCGCGAGCCCATCGGCGATGTTCACCGGCGCCTTCTTGGTGGTGAGCGAATCGGCGAGGCTGCCCGAGGCGCCCGACAACACCGCGACGTCGAGGCGACGGTCGAACGCGAGGAAGAGCCCACCCTCACTCGCGCCCTGCGAGTGGCCCCAGAAGCCGAGCAGCGAGGTGTCGAGCAGCGGCGTTCCTCCATCGGTGGGCAGCGACTTCGCGAAGCGCGTCATCGCGAAGAGGTCGGCCGCTCCCTGCGCCATGGTGCCGCGTGCAGAGGCCGGGTTGCCGAAGTTGAAGACGATGTCGTTCGGGTGCACGTCCTGCCGGGCGCCACGACGCGGACCGTGACCAACCTGGTCGAAGCCGAGCACCGCGAACGCCGCCGTTCCACCATCGGCCAGCGTCACGTTCGAGAGCGCGGCCGCAGAGGTGTCGAGCGCGTGCGAGCGGAAGCTGCCTCCGGTTCCGTGCGCATAGAGAATGAGTGGCCAGCCGTTCGCGGGCGCGGAGCCCTTCGGCGTGGTGAGCGACGCGCAGACCTTCTCGCGACGAACAGGCGCGCGCACGCCAGCGTCAGCACCGCCGACGATGTCTCCGCCCTCCGTCGGCGTCAGGTACGGCGCCGTGCCCTGCTGGAAAATCGGCAGCTCGATGAGCGAGTGCCACTCCTCGAAGTCGTTCGACGCCGTGCACTGCCGGTCGATGCCCGCGTCGCTCGCGCACGGAGACGGGCCACTGCCGCACTTCACCCACGGGTCGGCGCTCGGAGCCGTCGTCGCTTCGACGCTCTCGCTCAACGACTTCACGAGCGTGGTCGGGTCTCCAACCGTGAAGACCGAGGCCGTGACGATGTCCGCCGCCGAGAGGTTCTTCGCGGTGAGGTAGCGACGCAGCGGCGCATACGAGTTCCACGCAGCGGCGAGCTTCGCGTCGGTCGGCGCGCTCGAGGTGAGCATCGCGGTGAAGTCCGGGCTCGGCTGCACCTCGGCGCCCGTGGAGTCCTTCAGGCCGCGCTTCATGATGACGGCGTAGGTGCCGGGCTGCAGCGAATCACCCACGTACGGTTTCAGCGCGAACCAGTCGGGGCACACGTAGCGGTTGCGGCCCGAGCTCACGACGTACTGAAGGCCGCGCCCAAACCCGAACTCCGGGCCGTCGGTGAGGTTCACGAAGCGCAGCTGCGGGTCCATTCCCGCGAGGCTGATGCTCGCGAAGTCGATGGGGCCTTCGAAGCGGAACGTCACCGTGGGGAAGTTGCCGAACGGCTCGGTGGCGAGGCGCTCGAGATAGCGGCCGAGCAGGTCGAAGCCGAACAGCGGCGCCGGGTCTTTGGGGAAGCGCGAGTAGTCGACGCGGCCGTTCACGCGGTGCGCGTCGTTGGGGAACGGCAGACGGAAGAAGTCCTGCTTCACGTCGGCGGCGTCGGAGTCACGCGGCAGGCTCCACAGCGCGGTGATGGGACCGCTCGTCTTGCGCGCGGGGCACGTCGCGCCCTGCCACTGCATGCTGGGCGGCACCGGAAGAAACGGAGGCACGCCCTTCGGCGCGGTGGTGGCGTCGAGCGCGACGTAGGCGCACTTGTTCGATTGGCACATGAGGCCCTGCAGGCAGTCCTTCGGCACCATGCAGTCGGCGCCGATGTCTTTCGTGCCCGGCGTGAGACAGACGGGAAAGAGGGTCGTGCCCGAGAACGCGCACCGCAGCCCCGACTGGCAGTCGTTGTCACCCTGACACGTCGTCGACGGGCCGCCCTTGCCTGCCGCGACACACTTGCCGCGCGTGCCGTTCGGAGCACACAGCCCGCTCGCACACTCGGGCCCGATGAAACACGGCGCTCCTTCGGCGGCCGGCGTCTCGACGATGCAGGTCTTCGCGGCGTTGCAGGTGAGGCCGACGCGGCAGACCTCGCTCGCGCAGCTCGAGCCGAAGCCGACCCCTCTCGTCATCGGGGCGTCAGGGGTGTTTGGGTTGTCGTTGCAGGCACTGATCAGACACAACATTCCCAACAGCGCGACTCGGCGAATCATGTCGTCCTCTCAATCGGCCTCTCGGGGCGCGACTTCACCATTCGCCCCGAACCCTTCGATGATGCCCCGGTTCTGCGGCACCGTGCACGGGCACACCTCGTACGGACACGGCCTCGGACCCGCCCAGCGTTTCAAGGTCCCATCGAACACATTGCCGAGATGGCCGTCTTTGAAGCGCTTGCCGGGATAGCAGCTGAACGCGTCGCCGCGCGGGTGAATGATGAAGTACTTCGAGCCGGCGTGACACAGCTTGCCAGTGAGCACGAAGCCGCGGTTCATCTGGCCCGGGCCCACGAGGTCGTCGAAGTGCTCCTCGAGGCGGCGCTCGTCGGCTTCGTCGTACGTCACGGCCTTGCCGTCTTTGCGCATGAGCTGCGGGTAGAACTTCACGCCGAGCGCTTCGAAGCGGCGCCGGCTCTCACCAACCACATCGACGGTGCCTGGGACCACCACGCTGTTCACCACGAAGGTGGCCTTCGGCAACGCCTCGAGCGCGCGCTTCACCGCGAGGGCCTTCTCGAGGAATTCGTCTTCGCTCGTCTCTTCGCGATGAAGTGAGCACGAGAAGGTGCGGAGTGATGGGCCGGCGCGGTCGACGAACTCCATCAAGGTGCGGAGTGGAGCGGAGAGGTTCGTGAGTACCGAGACGAGGTGGTCCTTCGCGGCGAGGCGCGCGGCGACCTCGGGGAGTCGCTTGAGGAGAAATGGCTCTCCGCCGGAGATCTTGAATTCCCAGCGGCCTTCGAGCGAATCGAGCGTCGTGAGCGCGGCGTCGAGCTCGCTGTCGGTCGGCGTGCCCAGACCCGGAGCGTGTTTCTGAACGCAGTAGCTGCAGCGGTAGTTGCAGCCGCCGACGATGTTCCACGAGACGGTGGGCCGCACGGCTCATGACTGTACAGGGAGTTCATCGGTGAGGTGATCAATCGACCGGCGCCAGTGCATCGACGCCTGCCTCGCATATGACGGTGTCCCCTTGGCCTTCGCGTTCCGACTGCTGGTGCTGTTGACGCTCGGTGGGCTGACCGCCTGCGCGGAGGAGGTCGTGCTCGGTCAGTTCCTCGAGCGAGGAGACGGTGGCGCGAACACGGACGGAGGAGACAACACCGACGGCGGAGCATTTGGATCCGCTGGTGGTGCTGCCGGCGGCGGCGCAGCGGGCGGTGGCGCAGCAGGCGGTGGCGCAGCGGGCGGTGGCGCAGCGGGCGGTGGCGCAGCGGGCGGTGGCGCAGCAGGCGGTGCCGCAGCGGGCGGTGGCGCAGCAGGCGGTGGCGCAGCGGGCGGTGGCGCGATTGATGGAGGTCTCGTTGACGCGGGCCTCGCAGACGCGGGTCCCGATCTCTCTGTGAGCCTCTCCGGACCGTTCATCGTCGTCGCGGATGCCGGCGCTCAGCCATGGCAGCTGACCGTCACGAACTCAGGCACCGTCGACGTGCTGCGCCCCGCGGTCCGGCTTCAGGTGAGACCCGCCGCGAACTTCACCGGCTGCGAAGACGCTGGAGTCCTGCCCTTCGACGGAGGGATGGAGATCACCTGTCGCACCACCGACGCGCTCGCGGGTGGAGCGGGCACGGCCTCGTTCAGCCTCGAGCTGGGAACGACCTTGCGCTTCACGGACCTCACCGCCGACGTGCTCCCCGTGGCAGGTGAGATCGACTCGTCGAACAACGCCGCCACGCATGCTGTCGCCGTCGCGCAGGTCGGGCTCGTGCCCATCTCGATCTTCCCACCCGAGCCGCGGCTCACCGATGTCTCCGTGTGCGTCGGGACGCTGATCACCACGTACGCGCAGTGCGTTCCTGGCTCGCGAATCGGCTTTCAGTTTCTTCTGCACGCCGACGGTGGGTGGGGCGAGGCAGACGCCGGCGTGGAGGCGGAGTGGGTGTCGGCGAACCAGGGCCGCAATCTGCTCTTCATCAACCCACGCGGCACACAGACCACGGGATACATCGGCGCGAGCGTCTCAGCGACCTGCTTCGAGGG
Source organism: Archangium gephyra (assembly GCA_943370055.1). Lineage (GTDB taxonomy): Bacteria > Myxococcota > Myxococcia > Myxococcales > Myxococcaceae > Xiheimicrobium > Xiheimicrobium gephyra_A. Next base: position 30,410 of record CALRPN020000077.1, on the reverse strand, counting down.
CGTCCTCCAGAACGGCGCCGGCCGACCCTACGCCGGAGCCTTCCGCGCCTGCCTGCAGTGACCCATCGGCCAGCAGCGCCTCGAGCTCGCGTTGCGCCGACACGTTCATGTCGTGCTTTCCGCACCGTTGACAGGCCGCGAACGAACCACCGCGATGCAGCGTCTGCCGAACGGCGTCGTACTTCGGACTCGTCCACACCTTCGAGAACGGTCCGTCATTCACGTGACCCGCGTCGATGTGCGCGCAGCAGAAGAACACGCGACCGTCGACCGAGACGCGCGAGTACAAATAACCGGCGAAACACGGAGGCTGTTCTTCCTTCACGCCTCGCAGCTGCCGCTCGAACGCGTCGAGGTTGTGCCGCACGCCGAGGTGCTTCGCCTTCTTCCGCGCGGCGGGCAGGTCGTCGTTCAGCAACCGCTCCTTCTGCGCGGCGGTGAGCGCGAACTGTCGCGTGCCCGACGGCAGGTCACCGACCTTGAAGCTGACGCGGGCTCCGACGTCGGCCGCGAGCTCGACCATCGCCACGACCTCGTGCGCGGTGAGTCCGTTGATCACCTGAACCATGTTGATGGCCGTGAGGTCGCGCAGCCGACGGCACCCTTCGACGAGCTTTCCGAACGTCTCCTTCGGTTGATTCGGGTGATACGCGACGTAGGTCTCGGGTGAAGCAGACGCGACGTTGAGCAGCAGCTGATCAATCTTCAGCGCAGCGAGGCGCTCGAAGTCACACAGCGTTCCGTTGGTGATGACGGTGAGGCGCAGGCCGCGCGACTTCACCGCGCTGATGAAGCGCTCGATGTCGGGGTGCGTGAACGGCTCGCCACCGCCAGAGATGACGATGCGCTCGGTGCCGGTCGCGACGACCTCGTCGAGCACGCGGAAGAAGACGTCCGGTTCGATGCGCTGCCGCTTCCACGCGATCGTCTTCGGCGTGTCGAGCGTGCCGCCGTAGTTCCAGCAGGTGACGCAATCGAGGTTGCAGACGTTGGTGACGTCGATGTGCACCGTCTCGGGACCGGTGCGTGGCTTCTGCTCGAGGTAGCCCTTGAAGCGCTCGACGTGCAGGTCACTCATCGCAGCACCTCGAGCAGCACGCGCGCGGCGGCTTCGGCGCCGTTCGTCGAGACGACCTTGCGGCCCGCGTCGATGATGGCGCTCTTGCGAGACAGCACGTCACGGAGCGCCGCCTGAAGCGAGGTGGAATCGAGGCTCGTCACGGCACGCCCTGCGCCCTGGCTCTCGAGAAACCGTGCGCGGCGCTCCTGATCATCGAGCACGCGCTCGAAGGGAACGAAGACCGACGGCACGCCCGCGAAGAGCAGCTCGTGCACAGAGTTGTAACCAGTCGCCGTGATGGCCGCGTCGAAGGCGGGCAGGAACTCGAGCATCGGGTACACGCCGCGCAGAACCGTCGCACCCTCGAGCACCGGCACGTCACGCAACAGCGGGCCCGCGCCGATGATGAGCTTCGCTTTCGGAATCGTCTGCACCGCCGCGTTCGCCGCCTGGAGCGCCTGCTGCGACTCGGGCTCACCACCACCACCGAACGACGCGTAGACGAGCGTGTCGGTCAGCGAGAGGCCGAGCATTCGGCGCGCGTCATCACGTGACCGCAGCTCCGAGCGTTCGCGCACGAGCACGGGACCGACCGCGCGCAGCTTCGAAGGCTCTGGCACGGGGCCCACCGCGTCGACGTTCGCGTGCGGCACGATGACGGCGTCGTAGAGCGGCAGCGTCGCCTGCAGCAACGGCATGCCCACCGCGTCACGCCGCTGCTCGCGGAAGACGAACACGTTCTTCTGCCGCCAGCGCAGCGCGGGGATCAGCTCCTCGAAGCTGCCCATCGGGTACGTGTCGACGATGAGCACGTCGGGGTCGAAGGTGGAGATCGTGTTCCACGTCACCGTCTGCGCGAGCCTGAGGTACCGCGTCTTCTGCAGCCCGACCTCTTCGCGAATCGTCTTCGAGGGCAGCTTCACCGCGGCGAAGCGCTCCCGATGCAGCACGCCGTCGGCCTCGGAGGACGTGAGGAACAGCACCTCGACGTCGGGCTGCAAGCGACGCAGCGCGCGCGCGATGCCCAGCAGCCGCGTCACGTGGCCCAGGCCCAGCCCGTTCACCGCGTAGAAGAGGGCGCGCATCAGGAGTGGTCCGAGTACTCCGTCGTGCGGCGTGAGGTGGCGGCCCTGGCGGTCGCTTCGGCAGCGGCGCTCGCGAGCGACGACTCCTTCAGGTTGTCGAGGTTGAGGATGCGGCCCGCAGCGACGGCTCCGAGCGCCCCCAGCACCGCGCCACCCGCGAAGGTCGCGAGCGACGACACCTCGGAGCCGGCATTCATCACGTTCCACACGGGCAGTTCCTTCGTGGTCGGTCGTGGCGAGTGCGCCTCGACGTACGGGTCGAAGTCGTCGATCTCGGACCAGTGGTGACGTTGATCAGCCTCGAACATCACCACGGGCGGCGGTGTTCCCGTTGCGACTCGCCGCGCGCACGTCGGGCACGCCGCGACGGTCGTCACGCCAGCGCTCGAGCGCAGCTGAACTGGCTCGCCGAAGTCGGAGTTCGGCAGGGCGCGCGCACAGAAGAAGCAGCCCGCGCGTGGCCCCTTCACCGAGTCGGCCCGGTCACCATGAAGCACCACGAGGCGGTCGTGCGCCTGCTTGATGGCGGCGGCCGCACGATCGAGCGCCTGGTGCAGCTCGTCGAGGCGACGCAGCTCTCCACGACCCGCAGACTGCAGGCCCTTCCTCGCGGTGGCGAGGTTCGTCGCAGCCCGGTCTGCGTCGCGTCGCACCTCGGCATCTTCACCGAGCGACAGCCCGTGCTCGACCTGGCCCAACGCGGTCGCATGCTCCCGAATGCGTCGCGAGATTGGCGCGAGCTCGGCGGCCGTGAGCCGCTGCGAGCGGGGTGCGTCGCCTGATGGCTCGGTCGTCTTCTCTTCGGTGGTGACGAAGATGGAGAAGATGGCCTTGAGCATCTTCCACAACACACCGCCCACGGAGAGCAGCCCGAACCCCGCGATGAGGAGGCCAATGACGATGACCGGCGCGTCGCAGCCCCCACCTGAATCAGAGCTCGTCGCACCGGAGCTCGAGCCACCACCGAGCTCGTTCAACTTCTCTTCGATCTCTCCATGTTTGTACCCGGGGTCGAGCTCACGCGACTTCAGGAACGCTGCCCGCGCGTCTTCGTTGCGCTTGAGCTTCTTGAGCGCGAGCCCGCGGTTGTACTGCCAGCGCGCCTTCGCCGGGTCGAGCGCCGCCGCCTCGTCGAACTTCTTCAGCGCGCCCGCGTAGTCCTTCGCGTCGTAGAGCGCCTTGCCCGCTTCGTAGACCTGATCAGCTGAGGGCTGCGCCACGACCAGGGCACCAGCCAGCAACACCATCATCATGACTGCTCTGTTCCAGGTCACGAGCCCCTCCGGTCGCTGCTCACGCGGAACGCCACTGAATCATTGGAGCAGCGGGAAGTCGCCGGTTCTGCGAGCCCCACCAGGCATCAGTTGCACTGATCACAGCTGTGCATGCGAGTGACAATGTCGGGCAAAACCTTGTGCTTTCATTCAACCCACCCCTCACGACATGTTGCCGCACATCATGGACATTCCCTACGTCAGAGGTCGCGTCGCGCAGCAGGCCCACGTTGGTCTCCCCGAAGGCACGGTGGAAGAGGAGTTTGCCCGCAACGGCTTCTTTGGCCGCTACGCGCACCTCTACCGCAGCCACGCGCCGGTCGGCTGGACGCGCATCGAAGGCCCGCTCAAGCCGCGCGCCTACGACCTGCGAAAGATGGAGGCCATCACGACCGACTGGCTCGACGGCCGCCAGGGCGTGCTCGAGAACGGCGACGTTCGCCTCTGCCTGACGACGTTGTCGAAGCCGATGGCGTACCTGTTTCGCAACGCCGACGCCGACGAGGTCATCTTCGTGCACGAAGGCGCCGGCCGCATGGAGACCGACTTCGGCCCCATGCCGTACGAGCCGGGTGACTATCTGCAGATTCCCCGCGGCACCGCGTACCGCATGGCGCCGACGAGCACGTCGAAGTTCCTCGTGGTCGAGGCCTTCAGCGAGGTCGAGTTCCCCGACCGCGGCATGCTCGGCCAGCACGCGCTGTTCGATCCCGCCGTCATTCAGGTGCCGTCGCCCGACGAGAAGAGCTCGCTGGTGGCCGACGCGCGCGGCGAGTTCGAGCTGCGCATCATGCGGCTGGGTGAAGTGACGAAGGTCTTCTACCCGTTCAACCCGCACGACGTCGTCGGCTGGAAGGGCACGCTCACGGTGCAGAAGCTCAACGTGCGCGACATTCGCCCCGTCTCGTCCGACCGGTACCACCTGCCGCCGTCGGCGCACTCGACGTTCATCATGCGCAACGCGGTCATCTGCACGTTCCTGCCGCGCCCGCTCGAGAATGGCGACCCGGCCGCGCTGAAGGTGCCGTTCTACCACTCGAACATCGACTTCGACGAAGTGCTCTTCTACCACTCGGGAGAGTTCTTCAGCCGCGCCGGCATCTCGCCCGGCATGCTGACGTTCCACCCGCAGGGCATTCACCACGGCCCGCAGGAGAAGGCGTTCGATCGCGCCGCGAAGGCGACCCGCACCGAAGAGGTGGCGATCATGCTCGACACCAAGAACCCGCTGAAGCCCTGCGCTGCCGTCGAGCGCACCGAACTGACCGATTACTGGAGGAGCTGGCAGAAATGACGACCACCCGAACGATCCGTCCCCCGCAGTTCCAGGTCTCGAAGTCCAACCCGTGCGGTCTCGACGGCATCGAGTTCGTCGAGTTCGTCTCGAGTGAGCCCGAGAAGCTCGACGCGCTCTTCAAGGGCTTTGGCCTGTCGAAGACGATGCGCCACGCGACGAAGCCGGTCGACCTGTACCAGCAGGGCGACATCAACTTCCTCGTCAACCGCGAGCCCCAGTCGTTCGCCGCGCAGTTCAGCAAGCTGCACGGCCCGAGCATCTGCTCGATGGGCTGGCGCGTGAAAGACGCGAAGCAGGCGCTCACCGAAGCGACAGCCCGCGGCGGCAAGGTTCGCCCCGAGGGTGACTTCATGCGCGACGGCAAGCCCGTGCCCGCCATCTTCGGCATCGGCGACTCCCTCATCTACTTCGTGGACCGCTACGAGACGTCGACGTTCGAGTCGATGGGCTTCGTGCCGCTGCCGACGCCCGAGGTCGTCTCGACGAAGGGCTTCACCGTCATCGACCACCTCACGAACAACGTCGAGAAGGGCACGATGCAGACGTGGGCCAGCTTCTACAAGTCGGTGTTCGGCTTCGAAGAGGTTCGCTACTTCGACATTCGTGGCGCGAAGACGGGCCTGACCTCGTACGCGCTGCGCTCGCCGTGCGGGAAGTTCTGCATTCCCATCAACGAGGCCGACGAGAAGAAGTCGCAGATCAACGAGTACCTCGAGGAGTACAAGGGCCCGGGCATTCAGCACCTCGCCTTCCTCACCGACGACATTCTCGCGTCGCTGAAGAAGCTCGAAGGCACCCCGGTCGAGATGCTCGACATGGATGACGACTACTACCGCGACGTGTTCCAGAAGTTCCCGAACGTCACGGAGGACAAGGCCGACATTCAGAAGCGCAACGTGCTCGTCGATGGTGACGAGAAGGGGTACCTGCTGCAGATCTTCACGAAGAACCTCATCGGGCCCATCTTCATCGAGATCATCCAGCGCAAGGACCACTACAGCTTCGGCGAAGGCAACTTCGGAGCCCTGTTCCGCAGCATCGAGCGTGACCAGGCCAAGCGCGGCGTGTTCGATCGCGAGTGAAGTCTGAAGACTGCTGAACCGGCGGGCTGCTCCTTCATCGGAGCGGCCCGTCGTCGTTTCCGTTGCTCCAGTGGTGCAGAGGCGCGCCCACACCGCGTTTTCGGCCGAACGAAATCGGTGAGTTGTCGGCGGGTGTAAAGCGTGGCGCGGCAGGTCGAGCGGGCACGTGCGTCGCACTGCCGGGTTGCATGCGACTGATCAGAACTTCGCTGCTGCTCTTGTGCGGGTGTGGTGTCTCGACGGTCGAGGTGCGTGACGAGCTGAGGGGCCAGACGTCGCCCTCCCCGCTCGACATCGAGTCTCCGCGACCGACGCCGACACCCGAGGCGGCGAAAGACGCAGGCAATCCCTCCGATGACTTGCCGGTGTTCGATGCGGGAGTGCCAGAGCTTCCGCGTGATGCCGGTGTGCCCGAGCTTCCACGTGATGCCGGTGTGCCTGAGCTTCCGCGTGATGCTGGTGTGCCTGAGCTGCCTCACGACGCAGGTACGCCGAACCAGTGCACGCCCAACACGCGACGCTCCTGTTCGACCACGTGTGGCAGCACCTCGATGCAGTCGTGTGATCAGGGCGCCTGGAGTCTCTGCGAGGTTCCGAGGGAGGTCTGCAGCGACGGCATCGACAACGACTGTGATGGGCGAACCGACGACCGCGACACCGACTGTCCTCCGCCGCGCATTCGCTGCGAAGACACCGAGGGAAACAGCTGCAACGGCGACCTCGGCTACGGCGACCACTGTGCTCCGTCGGACAACACCGGAGGCTGCAGCGCTGCGCGCTTTCACGCGTGGTGCAACCGGCGAAACCCCAGCATGCCTGGCGTCTGGTACTCGTGGATTCAGGAGTGGGTCGACGCGCGCTGCGACGGCACACTGGCCGAGACCGGCACGCAGTACTCGACCTGGTACTGCGTCTCGTCGAACAACGAGCGCTTCGAGTGCACGACGCCGCTGGTGCTGAGCTTCGATGGCGCTGCGGTGCGCTTCGAGCGAACGCACGGTGAGTTCGCGTTCACGCCGCGCGTGCCGGTGCAGACCGACTGGCCCGCAGCCGTGACGCCCTGGCTCGTGCACGACGTGAACGGGAATGGACGTGTGGACGATGGCTCCGAGCTGTTCGGCAGTGACACGCGGCTGCGGGACGGACGTTCGGCGACGCACGGCTTCGAGGCGCTGGTCGAGCTCGATGAGAATCGTGATGGCGTCATCGACGCGCGCGACCCGGCGTTCTCGACGTTGCTGCTGTGGAGCGATGTCGATGGAGATCGGCGCTCGTCACCTTCAGAGCTGAGGCCTCTGCGCGACCGGGTTCGTTCGCTCTCGACGAGGTGGGCGCTCGAGCCGCGCTGTGATGAACGCGGAAACTGCGAGCGCGAACGGGGCACCTTCGTCACTACGAACGGACGCACGGGTGAGGTCGTCGACGTCTATCTGCGCATCAACCGAGCTCCGCCGCTGCTCACGGCACGGTGAGCTTGCGCACCACCACCGTGGACCAGTCGCCCCGGTTCTTCTCGGGCCAGCGGCTCGTCACCACCCAGAACGTCTTCCCATCGGCAGTCGCGATCGATGGGTCGAACTCTCCGGCGAGACTCGCGCCGACGACGCCGCGGGTCTGACCATCGACTGGCAACAGCATCAGCTCGGTGGCTTTGGGTCCGTCGTTCCCGACAACCCAACCCACGAGCGTGCGTTCTGCGAAGGAAGCCGCTTCGAGGTCACGAATTCGGCCGTTCGTGCTCACGAAGACAAGGTTTGAACGGTCCAGCGAGGTGCACACGATCCGCTCGGACTTGGTCGAGAGCGCCACGAGAGCGTTTCCCGAGGTGGTGACCGTGGCTTCGAACGTCATGATTGGTGCGATGGACGTCAGTGTCGGAACGCCGTTCTCCACCACCACCCCAGCCAGCCGCGGCGGGTCGCTCATGGGGTCCACGAGGTGGGTCACCAGACACTTCCCCGCGACGCAACCAACACTGCCGCGCGACAGCTGGGGGGCGGTCGCCAGCACGAGTGGCTTCTCGTCGAGCAGCTGGGCCTCCGCCGACAGACGCAGCATCGAGACCTGCTTGCTGGTCGACCACACCAGCAGGAAGCGCTGACCATCGAACGCCGCGTCGACGGAGTCGGCCCGCTGCTCGACCGGAATCTTGAAGATGGGGCCGGGCCTCCCGTTGGTGATGGCGGTGCCCATCAGGTGTTTGCCTGTGCTCCAGCTGACGAGCGTGGCTTTGGGGCTGGTGGCGACGCTCGGATTGCTCCCTTCTTCACAGGTGAGCAGCGACACCACCGGGGTGGGCTGCTCCGCTGAGAAGGTCGCGATCACGACGCACGCATCTCCTGCCGGGCCGTGGTCGTAGCGCTTCCACGCGACCACACATTCGGTTGGTGAACAGCCGATAGACGGCGACACGCCCTCAGGGGCGAGCAGCACTGGAGCACCGACCGTGAAAGGGGACGCAGCGACGACGAGCGTGAGGGCCGAGGCGAGCATCGGCCACTGTGACGCCTGCGCGCATCACCGGGTTCCGCACGTCTGCTTCAGCTTCGCGTTCTCTGCCTCGAGCCGACGCAGGCGGGCGTCCTGCTCCTGCACCATCTGGTACAGCGCTTTGATCGACGCGAGCGAGACGCCGTGCGCGTCGATGGAGTGGTAGCCCTTGTCGGTGTCTCCGAGCCCGAACGACTCGCGGAAGTCCTGCGCCATCGGCCCGAGGTGGCGAACGGCCGACGGGTCGCTCGTGTAGCGCCAGGTCGAGAGCGGCAACGTCGAGACGCGCTCGAGAATCTGCCGCTCGTCCACCCGAGTCACCTCGCTCTTGATGTTGCGGTCACTCGCGCAGAGCGGCGCGCAACCTTGAGGACACGAGGGTTGCTGAGTCGTCGGCGTGAAGCACGAGGGCGCACCGGAGAGCGGGCCTTGCGGGTCGCAGCAGAGTTGTCCCGCGCCACAGCAGGTCGTGCCGCAGCAGGTCTGTGCGCTGCCGCAGACGCCGGCGTCGATGGAGCATGGTGGCGCGGTACAGGTTCCTCCGCAGTAGGGCGTCGCTCCGGAACAGGTGACGTCGCATTGGCCGCAGTTGCGCGGGTCGTTGGCAGTGTTCACGCACGTGCCGTTGCAGCACGTTCGTCCACGGTCGCAGGCAGGGGTACAGGCGCCGGCGGAGCCACCAGCCGTCGCGGAGCCGCCAGCGGTCGCGGAGCCGCCAGCGGTCGCGGAGCCACCAGCCGTCGAAGAGCCACCAGCCGTCGCAGAGCCACCAGCCGTCGCGGATCCACCAGCCGTCGAAGAGCCACCAGCCGTCGCTGAACCACCAGCCGTCGCGGATCCTCCAGCGGTCGGAGATCCGCCTGCGGTTGGGGAGCCTCCACCCATTCCACCGTCAGCACCCGATGGGCCAGAGCACGCCGACACCACCGCAAGCGAGATCATCAGCAGACGAGCGTTCATGCCCAGATCGTAGCCCACGCTGACAGGCTTGAAGACGTTGGGCTCACGACTCCGCGCAGAGGAAGGCTGAGGAGCGGCCTCTCGCGGCAACGGACATCGCCTTCCCTTCGTTTCAACTGGGTGCAGGTCGCCCATGGCGGCGCCAACACGACTTTGACCACCGCGGCGGTGGTTGAGGTTGTGCTCGGCTCTGATCCCGGCCGAGGGGTGACTTCGCTGACGCTGAAGTCCGGCCCCGCCGTCGCTGATTCAGGAGGTGACCGAGCCACTCGGGAGCATGTCCGCCATTCGAATGCGTGTTCGCGCTCGATTCACCGCCTGGGATCGTCGACCTCATGATCGCGCCGGTCTGACTGCGACGCGTGCCGACCCCAACGAAGACCACCACCCTGGTGGTCGAACTCGTGTTCGCGCTTCTCCGTCTTCACCGCGAGCGCGCAGCCAGGCCCTTGACCCGGAACCCTGCGATCGGCGACAACTGGTCAGACCTCTTACCTCCCATGCCAACCATCGCCTCGCTCTCTCCCGACCGCCGGCCCGCCGCCCACGCAGAGGGCGAGCTGGTGAGCCTCATCCTCTCGCGGGGGTTTCCGCCCGGCTCGACCCTGCCCCCCGAGCGTGACCTCGCCACTCGGCTGGGCGTCACCCGGCCGACGTTGCGCGAGGCGCTCCAGCGGCTCGACCGTGACGGCTGGGTCGAGATTCGACACGGCAAGGCAACCCGCGTTCGCGACATCTGGCGTGAAGGCGGTCTGAACGTGCTCTCGGCCGTCGTGCGCCACGGCGCCGAACTGCCTCCGCGCTTCGTGACGAACCTCCTCGAGGTGCGGCTGGCGATGGCGCCGGCGTACGCCCGTCAGGCCACCGACGAGAACCCCGCTGAGGTGCTGCGACTGCTCGCTGCGCGTCCGGACGACACCGCCGAGGCCTACGCCACCTTCGACTGGCAGCTGCACGTCGCGCTGGCCGTGGCCTCGAACAACCCTGTCTTCACGCTCATCTTGAACGGCTTCGGCGCGCTCTATCAGGTGCTGGCGGTGCCCTACTTCGATGCTCCAGCAGCCAGGCGCTCCTCTGCGAGCTTCTACGACGCGCTCCAGCGCGCGGTCCGCGTTGGAAAGTCGAACAGGGCCGAGCAGGTCACACGCGACGCGATGGAGCACAGCCTCGCTCGCTGGCTGGCCGTCGAACGCACGATGAAGAAGGCGGCGCGATGAGGCTCGAACGGGTCGACGCCGCCGTGAACGGGCCGAAGGGGGAGTCGCGATGAGACGCTGGAATGGTTGGGGCGACGACAGTCACCGCTATGACGTGCCGCAACGCGCGCAGGCCGCGCTCGCCGAATGGGTCGGAGCTCCTGCACCACCCACCGACGCGCCGCTCGAAGCGGCGTTGAAGGCCGTGCCGCCCTCACGGCTGCCGAGCGCCTCGTTCCTCTCGTTCACGCCCGAAGACCGGCTCCGTCACGCGCGAGGCCAGAGCCTCGGAGACTGGGTCGCGCTTCGCTCAGGCGCCGTCGGTCCCTTCCCCGACGCCGTCGCGTGGCCCGAGAGCGGCGATGACGTGCGCGCGCTGCTCGACTGGGCCAAACGCACCAGCACGCGCCTGATTCCCTGGGGCGGCGGCACCAGCGTCGCCGGCCACGTGAACCCCGAGCGCGACGTCGGCCCGTCGGTCACGGTCGACATGAGCCGCATGTCGAAGCTGCTCAAGCTCGACGAGACGAGCCGCCTCGCGACGTTCGGCGCCGGAGTCTCAGGCCCCGACCTCGAAGCCCAGTTGCGCGCGCACGGCCTCATCCTCGGGCACTTCCCACAGTCGTTCGAGTACTCGACGCTGGGCGGGTGGATCGCCACGCGCTCGTCGGGGCAGCAGTCGTCGCTCTACGGTCGCATCGAGAAGCTCTTCGCAGGTGGGCGCGTCGAGACGCCCGAAGGCACGCTCCAGCTCCCGTGTTTCCCCGCCTCGGCGGCGGGACCCGACCTGCGCGAAATGGTCCTCGGCTCGGAAGGCCGCATCGGCGTCATCACCGAAGCGACGGTTCGCGTCTCGCTCGCGCCCGCGCGTGAAGAGTTCGTGGGCGTCTTCTTCCCCGGCTGGGAAGAGGGCCTGGCAGCCTCACGGGCCATCGCCCAGGCGCGGCTCCCGCTCTCGATGTTGCGGCTCTCTGCGCCGGAAGAGGCTCGCACGATGTTGACGCTTGCGGGTCACGAGCGGTTGCTCCGCGCGCTCGAAGCGTGGATTCGGTTTCGCGGCGCAGGCGAAGGGAAGGCGCTGCTGCTCATCGGCTCCACGGGTACCGACGCCACCGTCTCGTTCGGCCTCGACCAGGCGCTCGGCATCGCGAAGAAGCACGCAGGCATCTCGGCCGGCCGCACCTTCGGCGCCCAGTGGACGAAGAACCGCTTCCGCGCGCCCTACCTGCGCAACACGTTGTGGGACCTGGGCTACGCCGTCGACACCGTCGAGACCGCCGCGCCGTGGGCCGCCGTGCCGAAGGTGCTCAACAGCGTCGAGAGCGCCCTTCGTCAGGGGTTGTCGCGGTGGAACGAGAAGACCCACGTCTACACGCACCTCTCGCATCTCTACGCGGACGGCTCGAGCATCTACACGACGTACTTGTTCCGGCTCGCGCCCACGCCTGAAGAGACGCTCGAGCGGTGGAAGCACCTCAAAGCGAAGGCGAGCGAGGCCATCGTCGCGGCGAAGGGCACCATCAGTCATCAGCACGGCGTGGGCGTCGACCATGCTCCGTACCTGGCGGCCGAGAAGGGAGCGCTCGGCATGTCTGCGCTGCGCGGCGTCTTGAAGCACTTCGACCCGAGCGGCGTGATGAACCCCGGAAAGCTGGTGCGTGATGGCGCGTGAGGTCTCGTTGCGGAGCGGGTCTGTTGCGCACCGATGGGGAGGCGCATCCTGTGTGCGCGGCTCGGCGCGCTCGCTTTGGTTGTCCGAGAGCGGAACGCAGGTCGCGCGACGCGACTCGCGAGACGCATCGCCTGCCACAGGGGCATGCGTCGTCGCGCCACGCGCCTCCAAACGCTTCCACAAACGAGAGGCGTCGCTCGCGGAGAGAACGCTCGCCGTCGCGCGACGCGACTCGAAACGCTTCGACAAACGAGAAGCGTCGCTCGCAGAGAGAACGTTCGCCGTCGACTCGAACCACTTCGGGTTGATCGACATGCATGAAGCGGCGCCAGCGGGCGGAACCCGCGACGTTGCACAACGTGACACGAAGCAGCTCGAGGAGTCCCTGTCGGCCGAGTTCTACGAGCTGAAGGCCCCCGTGACGGAGCGACCTCATGACCGTGCGTGAACAAACGTGGCGACGCGTCAGTGAACACGGCCCGTGGGACGTCATCGTCATCGGCGGAGGCATCACCGGAGTCGGCATTCTCCACGAAGCAACGCGCCAGGGGCTCAACGCGCTCCTCGTCGAGCAGAACGACTTCGCTTCAGGGACCTCGAGCCGCTCGTCGAAGTTGGTGCATGGCGGGCTGCGCTACCTCGCGCAGGGAGACCTTCGCTTGACCTGGCACTCGGTTCGCGAACGCGACCGCCTGTTGGGCGAGCTGCCCGGCCTCGTCGAGCCCATCGGGTTCCTCATGGCGGCGTACGAGGGCGACAAGCTGGGCAAACGCCTGATGCGCACGGGGCTGCGGCTGTACGACCTGTTCGGCAGTGGCGTGAAGCACAAGCCGTTGAGCGCCGCCGACCTGCAGATGCTGGCGCCACGGCTGCGGCTCGAGCGCCTCACTGGAGGCTTCTGGTACCGCGACGCGCAGACCGACGATGCGCGGCTCGTGCTTCGTGTGCTCTTCGACGCGCTCTCCTCGGGTGCAGCAGCGCTCAACTACACGAAGGTGGAAGAGCTGCTCAGCACCCAGGGGCGTGTCTCGGGCGTCGTGCTGCGCGACCGCGAGACGGGGCGGGTGCTGCAGGCGAGCGCACGGGCCGTGGTGAACGCGACGGGCGCATGGGCTGACGGGCTCCGCGCGGCCGTCGATGCAAAGGCTGCGATTCGCCCGCTGCGTGGCAGTCACCTGCTCTTCCCCTCGTGGCGATTTCCCGTCGCCCAGGCCGTGACCTTTCGTCACCCGAAGGACCATCGACCGCTCTTTGCCTACCCGTGGGAAGGGCTCACGCTGCTCGGGACGACCGACCACGACCACACGGAGTCACTCGAGACGCCTCCGCGCATCACGAGCGACGAGGCGACCTCGATGGTGGAAGCGGCGCGCGCTGCCTTTCCCGGGCTCTCGCTGCACGTCTCTGACGCAGTCTCGACGTACGCCGGAGTGAGGCCCGTCATCGGCACTGGCAAGGCCGACCCGTCGAAGGAGTCACGCGAGCACGTCATCTGGAACGAGCGCGGGCTGGTGACGGTGACGGGCGGAAAGCTGACGACGTTTCGTGAGATTGCGCGTGAAGCGGTGCATTCGCTCGGGCTGGGCGGAGAGCGGCGGGTGGCGAAGCGTGGGCGGTTCGCGAAGCCTCCGACGAGCGTGTACTGGGGCGAGCTCGATGCGCTCGAGCGGCGGCGGCTTGCAGGCCGGTATGGCCCGTGGACACCAGCGCTCGTCGAGAGCGCGCGTGAAGGTGAGCTGAGCCGAATTCCCGAGACCTTCTCGTTGTGGGCCGAGCTTCGTCACGCCGCGCGGGTCGAGCGGGTCGTGCACCTCGAAGACCTGCTGTTGCGACGGGTTCGAATCGGGCTGCTGGCGCCCGGAGGTGCCGTCGAACACCTCGAGCGCGTGCGCAGCATCTGTCAGAGCGAGCTGGGCTGGGACGATGGGCGGTGGGAGCGCGAAGCCGAGGCCTACCTCGCGAGCTGGGAACGCCAGCATCGTCCGCCTGCAGATGAGACGTCAGTGCCAGCACCGCGCGCGAGTGCTCCACGATCGGTTGCCTGATTTCCCCCTCGGGGTGGCGCCGATGACCGTGCGGCCGTCGCGAGAACGAGTTCAACCACCGAAGCGGTGGCGTGGGTCGGGTTCGCGTGAGGTTCGCGGGGAAATGCCGAGGTGGCGGGAGAACGAGTTCAACCACCGAGCCGGTGGTCGGGTCAGGGTCGCGCGGCTCACCTGCGGAACCGGGCAAGCACGAAGTCACCACGAGGTTGAGTGCCGACCGCGCGGGTGACCGCTCACGCCGCGGAACCTGCCGAGAACGAGTTCAACCACCGAGCCGGTGGTCGGGGTCGGGTTCGCGTGAATGCCCTGTGACGCCTCACCGACGGGGCGTGCCGAGAACAAGCTCCACCCAGGCCGTCTTCAGGGTCGGGTTCGGGTGGAATTCCGTGCGATTGCCGCAACGTGGCCGAGAACGAGTGCAACCACCGAGACGGTCGTCGGGGTCGGGTTCGGTGAATGTCCTGCGACGTGCCGCGAGAACCACCGAGGCGGTCGTCTGGGGCGGGTTCGCCGTGGAATACCGTGCGATCACCGCCACCTGGCCGAGAACGAGTTCAACCACCGAAGCGGTGGTCGACGGTGTGCTCGACTGTCCCTTGCCGGCCGAAGGTCTCGTTCATACGGACCCACCGATGGCTCCAGCAGACGCCCAGGTCTTCGACCGCTTCCTCCCTGGGCGTCGAGCGCCGATCTGGCCGATTGAGCCCACCGTGAGCATCGTGCTCGCGGTGGTTCCCTCGATTCCCCAGCCGGAGCCCCATGCCGCCCACCACCTTCAGCCTCAGTTTGTTGCTCTGCCTCTCCGCCTGCTCAACCGAGCCCAGAGTCATTGCTGCGCGCCGTGACCTGCCCGCAGGCACACACCTCACGCTCGGAGACATCGTCGCCGTGAAGCGCCGCACCCACGACCCTCAAAAGGTCATTCCCGTCAGGCACTCGGCCTCGGTCATCGGCGCGTACCTCAAAGGCCCGGTCGCCTCGGGAGAACCCCTTCCCGCCGACTGCTGCGAGTTCTTCCGGGCGCGTGACGCAGGCTCCAGCACTCCACGCCAGCGCCGACTCGTCACTTCACGTCGAGCTTCCAGATGGGAGTGCGGGCATCGACGGCCCGGTCGCCGCTGAACTTCGTCTCGAGCAGCACGCTCTTCACGGGGGCATCGAGCTTCTGAACGCCCGCGATGTCGGCGCGGCTCTCGGTGACGAACCAGCCGACGTAGTCGTACGTCTCGGCCAGCTTCGTCAGCTCGGTCGCCTTGTACTCGGGCGTCTTGTCCTTCATGCGCGGCTTGCTGACGACGAAGTGGTAATCGGTGTCGAGCCCGAAGGCCTCGAGCTGCGCGATGGTGAAGGGCTCCTCGCTCTGGGTGCGCGCGGTGACGAAGTACACGTCAGCGCCCGCGGCGGCGGCCTTCTTCGCGAGGTCGATGGTCTGCTGAATCTTCAGGTCGTGCTGGTAGTTCTCGCCCTTGAAGAACATGCGAAACCACGTCGCGCTGAACTTCTTCGCGTGCTCGGGCTTCATGCGCACGAGCGCCGCAGTCTCCTTCGCGTCGTTGCCCATCTGCTTCGCGGTCTTGCCCTTGAAGTAGGTCGTGCCATTCGCGGCATCGAAGGCCTTGCCGATGGCGAGCGCGCGGCCGCGCGTGTCGACGAGCGTGTTGTCGACGTCGAAGCTGACGGCGACGCGCTCTCCGTTCTGGGTTCGTTTGCGAATCTCGGTGAGCTGCGACGTCAGAAAGCGCTTTCCGTTCACGGTCGGCATGGCGCGGCAGCCTGCCACGACTTTCTCGACGGAAACACCGCGGCCCGGTCCACAATGCACGGGTGACGACTCCAGCCCAGACCGCGCGGCAGGCCCTCGACGCCATCACCACCGCGCTGCAGCTGCGCACCGAGTTTCCGGCCGACGTGCTGGCAGAAACCGACGCGCTGCTGAAGAATCCAGGCATCGACGACCCGGCGCTGCTCGACCGCACGTCGATTCCCTTCGTCACCATCGACAACGCACACTCGAAGGACCTCGACCAGGCGGTGCATGTCTCGAGAGAGGGCACGGGCTTTCTCGTCGCGTACGCCATCGCCGACGCGTCCTTCTACGTTCGCCCGGGGAGCGCGCTGTTCCGCGAGGCCATGTCGCGCGGCGCGAGCTACTACTTCCCCGGCTTCTCGGTGCCGATGCTGCCGCGGCCGCTGAGTGAAGGCCTGGTCTCGCTCAACCCCGACGGGCCGAGGCGGGCGCTGCTGTTCCTCCACTCGCTGGATGCGAACGGTGAACTCACGGGCACCAAGCTCGAGCGGGCGCGCGTGCACTCGCGGGGGAAGTTGTCGTTCTCGCAGGTGCAGCAGCTCATCGACGAGGGAGAGACGTCACCCCTGAAGGGGCGCGAGTTCGAAGAGAGCCTGAAGCTGCTGAAGGTCATCGGCGAGAAGCGCATGCAGCTCGCAGCAGAGCGTGGCCTCGTGCGCTACCGGCGCGAAGAGGTGACCGTCGAGCTCGATGGTGAAGGCCTGTCGTTCGCGGTGATGGAGGTCGTGCGCGACGACGTCGAGCTGTGGAACGAGCAGGTGAGCCTGATGTGCAACGCCGAGGGTGGAAGACTGCTGCGGGAGTCGAACAACCCGGCCGTGCAGCCCATCTACCGCGTGCAGGGCGGGCCCGACCCCGAGCGCCTCGCGGGCCTGTCCCGATTGACCGAGCGGGTGTGCGCGCTCCATCAACTGCCCGAGACGCCGTGGCGCTGGAATCAGGCCACGCCACTCTCGGACTATCTGCGCAACCTGCCGAAGCCTGTCACGGGCACGAAGGAGGACCGCCTCGCCCGCGCGCTCACGAGACAGGCGGTGATGGTGAACCTGCGCTCGGAATACTCGATGGAGCCAGGCCCGCACGTCGGCGTCGGCGCCGAGCCGTACGCGCGCTTCTCGGCACCGATGCGCGAGATGGTTGGCGTGTTCCTGCACAAAGAAGCGGTGGAGTTGCTCACCGGCGTGCACCCGCCCGCAGCCGAAGATGAGGTGCTGCGCGGGCAGGTGGTGGTGGTGGCGAACCGGTCTCGTGAGACGCAGCGCAAGGTGCAGAACCTCGCGAACGAAGTCGTGATGGACCGAGTCTTCGAGCCCGAGCTCGCGAAGCCGAAAGCGCAGCGCACGGCGTACATCGGAACGGTGATGGGGCTCGCGGGCTCGAAGGTGCACGTGAAGCTCGACGTGCCGCCGATGGACTTGAAGCTGCTGTTGTTCGACCTCGCGCCCTTCTTCGACGGTGCGTGGCTCGAGGTGGCCGAGGAAGGCGCGATGCTGCGTGCGAAGGGAAAGACCGAGCCGCTGTTGCTCCTCGGTCAGGCGTTGAAGCTGCGGGTGCACAAGCGCGATGTGCAGCACCGGCGGTGGTTGTTCGAGCCGCTGCTGCGCGGTTGACGGGGGAACAATCACCGCGGTGCTGCAACGCGAACACGACTTCAACCACCGCCGCGGTCGTCAGAGTCGGGTTGGCAGGCGGCACGCGCCAGGCGGATGGAACCCGCGAGCACGACTTCAACTACCGCCGCGGTCGTCAGAGTCGGGTTGGCAGGCGGCACGCGCCAGGCGGATGGAACCCGCGAGCACGACTTCAACCACCGCCGCGGTCGTCAGAGTCGTGTTGGCGGCACGCGCTAGGCGGATGGAGCGACGAGCACGACCCCGCGAGCACGACTTCAACCACCACCGCGGTCGTCAGAGTCGGGTTGGCAGGCGGCACGCGCTAGGCGGATGGAGCGACGAGCACCAGGCCCAAATGCCGTTGCGAAGCAGAGGTCCCGACTCGACATCGAGCGCGAACACGAGTTCGACCACCCAATTAGGTGCGTCTGTTGGGTTGGGCACGCCAGAGAGAGAGGTCCCAACAGGGCTTTGGTTGTCTGTGTCACGAGGTACGTGCGACCAACGACTGAACCTGGCGTTGATCCGCTCGCTTCGACCCCTCACATCGCAGCCGGCACGGCTCAGGCTGCCAGCAAACGGCTCCGTGCCAGCGCGCGGTGGAGCTCGGCCACCAACACGCCGCGCCGGTCATTGAGCGCCTGCCACGTCCAGTGCAAGACGACGAAGCCCCGGGCTGCGAGGGCGTTCGCTCGCTCGCGGTCCTTCTCGAAGCTGATGGGGTTCGAGTGCCAGGCAAAGCCATCGGCCTCGATGACGACGTTCGTGCCGGGAAAGTGAAAGTCGAGTCGGCGATATCGTCCGGCAATTCTCAAGGAACTCTGTCGTCGTGGACGAGGCAGTCCCTCGGCGTCAATCAACTCCATGACGCGTACCTCGAGTTCGCTCTCCGTCGGGCCATCGTTGCCTTCGAAGGCCCGAAGCATCGAGCGGAGCAGCCGTACGCCCCGCCGGCCCTTCGAGCGGATGACGAGGGCGCGAAACTCGTCGAGCGACAGGCGTTTGCGCGCGAGCGCGAAGTCGACAGCAGCGCGGACGTCGCCTGGCGCTTCCGTCGCAGCGAGGTCGAGCAGCGTGCGCGAGAGTGAGGTGACGCGAAGGCCCTGATGGGAGACGACGTCTCGTGGAACGAGTGCGGTCTGATGCGTCACCACCCCCACCGGGGCGGGCAGGTACCCCTCGTGGCTCAGATGAATCGGCCCACCCTCGGAGAAGCGGGGAAGTCCCCAGAGCGCGGCGGCAGTGCGATGGCACAGGACTCCGGTATCGCCGACCCAGAGTGTGGCTGCGTGCACCCGCTGCAACCACGTCAGTGGTGACCCCTCGATTCGATAGACGCCCGGAAAGACCGATGCCCAGAGGCGCTTCTCGCGGCGACGGTCGATCTGCCGTGCCGTCATGTCCTCGGCGAGCACCTGTGCCCGCGAAACCACTCCATTCTGTCGTGCTGCCAGACGCAGCACCGCGCTCTCGCCCATCCCCATTCCCCCCCAGCGAGCGTCGTATCAGGTCGGTCTGACATTCCTGGACCTGGACCGGGCGCCCTCCGCGAAGTCGCGACCTCGCCGGAGCAACTTCAACGACCCGCACGGTGCGCGCAGTCGTGTTCGCGGGGGGCACCTTCAAGGCGAAGGTTCTCGAGCTGATTGCGCGTGCCCTGGCAATCGTTCGGCTTCACCGTTCGGAACTGAGCCCGCCCAGACCGGCCGCGGAAACGACAAGACGTCGACGTTGGTTGTTGGACGTGTTGTCGGTCTGGCTCACGGCCGAGGTTGTTCCTCTCCTGAATCGAACGTCTGTGCGTCTTCGATGTGGCGTTCGCGGCGCCACCGAAGTCCGAGGAGCCGGTGAACACCGCATGTTCAGAACTCTGCGGACGGAGGGTGGGGCTCCAACACCTTCACTGCCTTCGCAAAGGCCGTCGATTCGCCACGGCAATCCATGTGGAGCACACCCCAGTCGACAGTGACCACACATCCAACAACCACGGTGGTGGTCATTCTCGGGTTCGGCGCCTGGTTGGCCGGCCGATAGACCCGTCAGACCTGAGCGCAACTCCAACAACCACGGTGGTGGTCATTCTCGCGTTCGGCGCCCGGGAGGTCGGCCGATGGACCCGTCAGACCTGAGCGCAACTCCAACAACCCCGGTGGTGGTCATTCTCGCGTTCGGCGCCTGGGGGGTCGGCCGATGGACCCGTCAGACCTGAGCGCAACTCCAACAACCACGGTGGTAGTCATTCTCGGGTTCGGCGCCCGGTTGGTCGCCCGATGGACCTGTCTCCAGCGACCGCCAGGTGGTCGACGATGTTCAACCGGGCCCCGATGCCTTGCTCGCGAATCGCGTCGGGCACAGTCGACCGGGCCGCTCACCGCGAACCGGCGTCAGCGCTCCATCGCTTGACGGTCGCTCGCAGCGCCTGCTCCTGCGCCCTGGTCTGCGGGCCCGTGGTGCCGAGCACCTCGTCCCACGCGTCGCGTGCGTCTTCGTCCTCCGGGTCGAGCTCGAGCGCATAGAACAGCTCAGTGCGGGCCTCGTCGAAGCGCT
Source organism: Archangium gephyra (assembly GCA_943370055.1). GTDB lineage: Bacteria > Myxococcota > Myxococcia > Myxococcales > Myxococcaceae > Xiheimicrobium > Xiheimicrobium gephyra_A. The sequence goes on along the minus strand of CALRPN020000077.1, from coordinate 10,282 downwards.
CCAGCCGCAGCAATACGATGCCCTGCATGGTGTGCCCCATCGGCACCAATGGGTCTTCCGTCAGCGCCTGCCGCAGCTCGACGACCGCGTCGTTCTCCCGCCCACGCACGCCGAGCCAGTGGCCGAACCCCGCGCGGCGCGAGGGCGCGGGCGCAGGCCCCAACCACGAGCGATACACGACGATGGCTTCGTCGAGCCGCCCCTGGTCTTCGAGCAGCTCGATGAGCAGCCCCGCCGTTCGTTCATCAGGCGACTTCGCGAAATTCTCGCGGAGCAGCTTCTCGCGGTCGCCCTCTCTCGCCTGCGCCGCGCGCTGGTAGCGCTCGAGCACCTTCTTCGCCTCGTCGGCCTGGCCGTCACGCTGGAGCGACTCCATCAAGTCGCGCGCGAGCGACTCGTTCGCGGGGTCGGCCGCGAACTTCTTCTCGAGGCCCTGGCGTTTGATGCGCTCGGTTCGGTGGGCCGACGACTCGCCTCCGCGTCGCGTCAGCAGCCAGGGCGTCGCCACCACGCCCAACGCCAGCACCACCTCGAACACCACGATGCGCTTCACCACCGTGCGTCGATGCGCCTGCTGCTCCGCGCGGTCGTCGGCGTCATCGGGGGGCTTTCGCGCCGGAGCAACGACGACGAAGGACTTCGTCATCAGGTCTGCGAGCCCGCGACCATCAGCGCGCGTCAACGCGACCAGGCCGCCGGCGAGCGCTCCGACGAAGGCCATCGCGCAGGCGAACGTCATCACCAACCCAAGGCCCGTCGGCACCACGAAGGCCATCACGCCAAACACCTGCGCGAGAAACCCGAACAGCAACGTCAGCAGGTACGCCGCTGGAAACAGCCCTCGGCCCAGCAGCTCGCGGAAGGTGACGTTGGCGAGGTCGACCGGGTGGCCATCTTCGCGGGCGAGCTCGAGGCCCATCACCTTCATGCCCACCGTCTTCTGGAGAAACGCGAGGGGAACGACCGACCACCCGAGCATCACCGCGAGCACACCCCACATCGGCAACACGACCCCGAGCAGCTTCATCGGCACGAGGAACGCGAAGACCGAGAGCATCGCGAGCGCGGCTCCGTCGAGGAGTCCAGCGAGCACCCGTCGGCTCAGTGGAGCGAGCGTCATGCCGCGCACCTGAGCGCGAGCACTGGCACCAAGGCAAGCTCGTCACGAGACGAGCGGCTTCAATCAGCGGCGCAGCTCGCCGCCAGCCCGGGTGACCGTTTCGACCCTCAGCAGTTCCGGGCGCAGCGGGGGCCGCGTCGCGGCACGAGGAAGGGGAAGACCGAGAGCATCGCGAGCGCGGCGCCATCGATGAGTCCAGCGAGCACCCGTCGGCTCAGGGAGCGAGCGTCATGCGCGCACCTGTGACGGGTCGAGGTGCACGCGCGGTACGTCTTCACCGAGGCGGGTGGTGAGCCGCACGTCTTCTCCGAGCAGCCGGCGCCGTCACCTGTCGTCGCGCGAAGGCCAGCAGTTGCTGCGAGCGCGAGCTGGCAGCAAGGCAAGCTCGTCACGAGACGAGCTGGTTCAAGCTGCAGCGCAGCTCGGCCAGCCCGGTTGACCGTTTCGACCCTCAGCAGCTCCTGCCGCAGCGGGGGCCGCGTCGACGTGATGCTCTCCGCACAGCGGCGATCGCGATACGGCAGGGACGCCGACACGGTCAGTGCGCGTGCGCCGCCACGGTTCGGGCCCACGCCGTCGCGCGCTCGAGCTCTCCCGCGAACAGCGGACCGTCGGAGCCTTTCACGAGAAAGTGCTCTGGCTTCGCGACCAGGTTGAAGCCCTTGTCCTTCAGCGCCGCGGCCTCACCCCTCGCCGCCGAACCGACGACGAACCAGCCGAGCTTCACGCCCGTGTCGAACGCCGCCGCATCGACGTGCGCGGTGCTGAACTCGAGCTGCTCCAACCACTCGCGCAACCCGACTCCACTGCCTTCGAGCTTCCAGCCCTTCTCTTTCGCCTGCTTCCTGGCATCGGCGCGCGTGCCCGGCCTCGTCATACCGAACGCATGAATCGGGCCGCCCGCGACGACCAGACTTGCGTCGCCCACGGAAGGATTTGCATGCGACACCTCAAGCACCTGCACCTCGTAGAAGGGCTCGAGGCCTGCACCGATGGCCTCTGCGACCTTCCGCGTATTTCCGAACAGCGATTCGTAGACGACGAGGGCCTTCTTGCGTGTCTCGGTCATGACAGACCTCCACACAGACCTTCAGCAACTCGCGTGCTCACTCCAGCGCGGCGCGCACGGCGTCGATGACGGCCTCGGGCTTCTCGAGCGGAATGCCGTGCCCGCTGTCGACCCAGACCTGCGTCGCGTTCGGGTAGCGCTTCACGAGGTCGCTGCGCTTCTGGTTCGAGTCCTTTGCTGTCGGCGTGGCCATGTCGTTCATGGGCTGTTGAGCGCTCAATACGATGACCTTCCCCTCGTACGTCGGGAGCGCCAACACGGCCTTCCCCGTCTGGTCGAGGGCGTCGAACTCGGCGCGCGGCACCTTCGGCAACGTCGCGAGCGCCTGCTTCGCTTCGGCCGGCCACAGCTCCACCGAGCCGTCACCCTGTAGTTGCTCGGGGTGCGTGGAGTCGACGAGCACCAGCGCCACCACCTCGTTCGGGTAGCGCCGCGCGAACCACTGCACGAACAGGCCTCCGAGCGAATGACCGACGAGCACGTACGGCGGCTCGACGTTCTTCTCCTTCAACACACGGCGCAGCGCTTCGACCACCGTCGCGCCATCACGCACGCCCTCGACGGCAGAGGAATTCCCGAGCCCCGCGCGGCTGTATGCGAACGCGGTGCTCCGCTGCGACACGTCGGGGAAGACCTTGCTCCACCACTCGATGGTGCCGCCGAGGCCCGCTTCGAAGATGACCGACGGGGCGCCGCGCTGCACGAGCGCGAGCTCGACCCACCTGCCGTCGACCGTCTCGACCCGCGTTCCGGGAACCGACAGACACCCGGCACCGAACACCATGAGCAACAACTCCGTCACGCGTCGCATGGACTCTCGAATGTCTGAGGACGCCGGACCGACGAACGCCCGCAACTGCCATTGCCGCCGATGGTCGCCGTTGTCATGGAAGCGCGCTTCTTCGACCTGCCCGGCCGCGTCTACGACGCCCGCTTCTCACCCGATGGAGAACGCCTCGCCGCGTGGGGCCGCTTCGACGATGGCACCGTGGAAGACCTCGCGCTCGTCACCCTCGACGGAGGACTCACGCGAGTTCACACCGGCGGACAGGAGCGGCACCCGACCTGGTGGTGACGCAGAGCAGAGGAGCGGCGCTCCGTCGTCGTTGACCCCCCACGTCACGACCCGTACAAGCCGCGCGCCTCTCAAAGGAGCTCTGCATGCGTCTGTCCCTGCTGCTCGCCTGTGCAGCCGTTCTCACCATCGGCTGCGAGAAGAAGACTTCGACCGACCCGAAGCCTGCCGAGGTCAAGCAGCCGGTCGCCGACACGAAGCCCGCCGAGCCCACGAAGCCGCCCGAGGCGAAGCCCACCGAAGACGTGCTGCTCATTGGTGAGGTCGGCTCGCTCACCGGCAGTGAAGCCGCCTTCGGCATCTCGACCCGCGACGGCATCTCGATGGCCATCGACGAGGCGAACGAGGCCGGCGGCGTGAAGGGCAAGAAGCTGGCCGTGCGCGTGTACGACGACCAGTCGAAGCCCGAAGAGGCCGCCAGCGCCGTCACGCGCCTCATCACGCAAGACAAGGTGCTCGTGATTCTCGGAGAGGTCGCCTCGTCGAACTCGCTCGCCATGGCGCCCAAGGCCCAGGAGGCGAAGACGCCGATGATCAGCCCCTCGTCGACCAACCCCAAGGTGACCGAGATCGGCGACTACATCTTCCGCGTCTGCTTCATCGACCCGTTCCAGGGCTACGTGATGGCAAAGTACGCGCGCGAAGAGCTCAAGTTCAAAGACGTCGCGATTCTCACCGACAAGCGCAGCGCGTACTCCGAGGGCCTCACCGAGGTCTTCCAGAAGAAGTTCGCCGAGATGGGCGGGAAGATCGTCGGCGTGGAGTCGTACTCGAAGGGCGACACCGACTTCCGCGCGCAGCTCACCAACATCAAGAAGCTCAAGGCGCAGGGCCTGTACGTGCCGGGCTACTACCAGGACGTGGCCGTCATCGCCGAGCAGGCGAAGGAGCTCGGCCTCAAGGTGACGATGATGGGCGGCGACGGCTGGGACTCCGCGAAGCTGTTCGAGCTCGGCGGCACGGCGGTGGTGGGCAGCTACGTGTCGAACCACTACTCGGCCGACGACCCGAGCCCGCGCGTGCAGGAGTTCATCAAGAAGTACCAGGCCCGCTACAAGACGACGCCCGACTCGCTCGCGGCGCTCGGCTACGACGCGGCGCGGGTGGCCATCGAGGCGATGAAGCGGGCTCCCGAGCTGACCGGCCCGTCGATTCGCGATCAGATCGCCATCACGAAGGACTTCCCCGGCGTGGCGGGCACCATCACGCTCGACGAGCACCGCAACCCGGTGAAGCCGGCCGTCGTGCTGAAGGTCGAAGAGGGCAAGTTCAAGTACGTCTCGACCGTCGCGCCGTGAAATTGGAGCGATGATCTACGACCTCGCCCAGCACCTGATCAACGCGATCGCCGCAGGCACCATCTACGCCCTGGTCGCCCTCGGCTACACGATGGTCTACGGCGTGCTGAAGCTGATCAACTTCGCGCACGGCGACGTGATGATGGTCGGCGTGTACGTCGGCTACGCGGTCGCGTTCCTGCTCGGCAAGCAGGCGGCGTCGTCGCTCCTCGGCTTCCTCGCGGTGTTCCTGGTCGCGATGCTGGTGTGCGCGGCCATCGGCTTTCTCATCGAGCGGTTCGCGTACCGGCCGCTGCGCGAGAAGCCACGGCTGACGTCGCTCATCACGGCCATCGGCATCTCGTTCACGCTCTCGTACGGCTTTCAGCTCGACGCGACGGTGTCGAAGGTGCGCGACGAAGTCACGGGCACGGAGTCGTGGAAGCTGACGTCGACGCCGTGTGCCGCGAACAGCGACTGCGTGACGTTGCTCCCCGGAGCGGCGGCGCGGCGGTTTCCCACCATCATCGAGTCGGTCGAGTGGCTGAAGTTCTCGAGCGACGACGAGGTGAGTGAGGTGCGGTTGCTCAACTGGCAGGTGATGAGCTTCCTCATCGCGGTCGGGTTGATGGTCGCGCTGCAGGTGCTCGTGTACCGGACGAAGTTCGGCAAGGCGATGCGAGCCGTGTCGCACGACCATCGCACGGCGGCGCTCCTCGGCATTCCGGTGGATACCGTCATCGCCGGCACGTTCATGCTCGGCTCGGCGCTCGCGGCAGGCGCGGGCATTCTGTACGCCATCAAGGACAAGCAGGTTCAGCCGCTGATGGGCATGTACGTCGGCCTCAAGGCGTTCGTCGCTGCCGTCATCGGCGGCATCGGCAACTTGAAAGGCGCCGTCACCGGAGCGCTGCTGCTCGGCCTCTGTGAAGAAGGCGTCGTGTGGTTCGGCAGCTCGTCGTGGCGTGACGCGGTGGCGTTCGGGTTTCTCATCATCGTGCTGCTGTTCCGCCCAGAGGGTCTGTTCGGTCGCGCGGTCGCCGAGAAGGTCTGACGATGCGTCGGCTGTTCGTGGCGTTCTTCGTGATGTCGCTCAGCGGTTGTGGCTGTGGCGGCTCGTTCTGCGGAAGCATCATCAGCCCCAGGTGCCTCCCCGGTCTGGAGTGCGTGGCGCTCAGGGGCGGTGGGTGCAGTCAGGAGTGCACCCGCGTCTGCGCTGCACCATGCACCAGTGACTCCACCTGCGCGAAGGGCTGCTCGTGCCTCACCGACGCGAACGGTACCGCCTTCTGTGGGCGATGGAGTGGAACGCTGCCCGATGGCGGCAGCTTCGCCTCCTTCCAGGACGAGTGCTTCTGACCTCGAGCGTCACTGCCGTGTTGGCAACGCTTTGACCAGGTGTTCCCCCAGGCCTCGCAGCGTGAGCAATCGAGTCGCGTCATCGGCGGCGGGCGCTGCAGGCACGACGACCACCACCGGCGCGAATGCGGCCACTGCTTTCACGACGCGCGCCTGCATCTGCGCATACCCACGCGCGAAGCGGAGAATCGCCGCCAGCTCGGAAGGCTGTGCCGTGACGTCGATGGGCTCCAGCTCACTTTCGAGTGACGTGGGCAGCGCACGGTTGACGACGATGGCCGCTGGCGGAACGGCCACCTGCTTCAATGCCGACGTCAGCTGACCCACGCTGCTGGCGGTGTCTTCGCGCACCGCGGTGACGATGATGATGTTGGTGTCTTTGCTGCGCAGCCACTTCTGCGCCGCTTCGAGCCGCGTCAGCATCTTCGCGAACACGTCTTCGACCAGCAGCAGAAAGTCGGCGAGCTCGAACAACATCTTCGTGCCGCCGACGCGGGCGAGCCCACCGAGCACGTTCGCGCCGTTGCGCGCGAAGCTGCCCAGCAGCCCATGCTTCCCTTTCGCCAACCAGCGCAGCCACGTCACCAGCCGGCCCTCCAGAAACGCTGCGAGGCTCTGCGGCCGGCCGAGGAACTCCACCGCGTTGAGGCCAGGCGCCGTGTCGACGACCAGGTCGGTCATGCTCGGGTCGCGCTCGGCCCACTCGGCGATGCGCACCGCCGCGAGCAGGTCACTGGCGCCAGCGAGCCGGTCAGCCAACGCGAGAAAGAACGCGTTCTGCTGCAGGCGTTCGCGCGCCGCCGCGTCGGTCGTCGTCTCGATGGCCCAGCGGCGCAGACACTCGGCAGGGCGCAACAGCGCCGCGCGCAGCTCCCCCGACCCGGGCACGAGCACCTCGAGGTCGGGCAACGAGAGGCCGAGCGCGCTCTGCAGCCGCTTCGCGGGGTCGATGCCCAGCAGGCCCACCCGCTTCCCGCTCTGGGCCAGCGCCAGCGCATAGCCCGCCGACAAGGTCGTCTTCCCCACGCCACCGCCGCCCACGAAGACATGCAGCCGTGTCATGGGCCACCTCCGAGCTCGCGCGCCAGCACCGCCGACAGGGCTTCGGCCGTCTGACGCGGCGTGCACGCGCCACGCACCGCGAGCTGCTCGGGCAACGAGAAGACGCCGCGAGCGACACGCCCAGTCAGGTGCTCCCGCAGCTCGCGCTCGAACCGCGCCCGCGTGCGCAGGTCGTTCTCCACCAGCTCGAGGCCCGCGCGTGCCTCGCTGGAGAGCGCCAGCTGCTCGAGGAGCGAGCCCGTGCGTGTCGCGCTGATCAACCCCGCCACGCTGCGATTGACGATGGCGGCGAGCGGCGCCCGGCCGAGGTCCTTCGTCACGCGCGGCACCAGCTCGATGGTCTCTTCGACTGCGAGCTCTTCGGCCAGCGACACCACGATGGCGCCCGTCAGCTTCGGGTCGGCGATCATGCCCACCACGCGCTGCACCTCGAGGGCGAGCAACCCCGTCGCGCCAATCGTCGAGAGCGTCGCAGGCAGGTCGAGCAGCGACGCGCCGTGGCCCGTCGCCGGAGCGTCGACGACGATGCGGTCGAACTTCATGCCCGCTTCGGCCTCGGCGAGGTTCGTCATCCACCACAGCTGGCCGATGAAGAGCAGCTCGGCGATGCCGGGCGCCGCTTCGATCAACCGCTGCATGTGCGGCCCGTCGATGACGCGCTTGTAGAAAGTCTCGAGCCCGAGGTGGTCGACGAAGTAGCCGCGCAGCGCCTCGCGCAGGCGGTAGTTGAACACCGCGAGCCCGGGGCTGATCTCCATCGGCTTGGGAATCCACGCCCACTGGCCGGCACGCTCGGAGTCCATCGACGCCTTGCCGAACCACGGCGCGATCGACTCCTCGACCGTCCACTCCATGATGAGCACGCGTTCACCGCGCTCGGCCAGCATCAGCCCCAGCGCCGTCGCGACGGTGCTGCGCCCGACGCCGCCTTTGCCGAGCACGAAGACGATCTGCGGCAACGCAGCCAACGCCTCCCGCTGTGCCTCGGTCGGAGTCACGAAAGGACAGTACGACTCGCGTCGAAGCGCGGCAGTGAATTCACGACGACGATGAAGCGATGGTCCTTGCCCGCGCGCCACAGGCTTCAGACGAAACGAGCGGCTCCCCGTGAAGGAAGCCGCTCGGGTCTTTCAGCTGCTCGAGACCAGGTTCAGGGCGCGCCGCGCGGCGAGACGATGTCGCGCACGCTGGTGCCCTTGTACTCCTTGGCGAACTCGACGACCGCGTCCCACGTCTTCGCCAGCGCCTTGCGCTCGGTGGGCGAGAGGTCTTTCGACTTGTCGATGTCGGCGCGCGCGGTGAACTGCATCGCGTCGGCGAGGGCCTTGTTGATCTGCGTGGTGCTCGGGTCCTTCACGCCGTACTTCGCCTGCGCGTACTTGTGGACGGCCGACATCGCCTTGTCCATCGAGCCGCCGTCTCCGTAGAAGTCCTTGAAGCCCTTCAGCTCGAAGTTCGAGACCTTCTTGTTCGCGTTCGACTCCGACAGCTCGGTGTCAGCGGCCTTCATCAGACCCGACAACAGCTTCACGCCCGTACGAACCGTATCCAGCTTCACTGCTGCCATGAGCCCCTCCAGGGGAATTGGAACTACGTGGAACCGTCAGCTTCTGCTTCGACCGAGAAACACTTCACGAAGAGCGCGAGCGCACTGAGGTCGCCTTCCACGGCGAGCCGGCGCTTCTCGAAATTCCGCCTGACGTCGAGGGTGCCCTGAACGAGCCAGGACAGCACGGGAGGCGACAAGCCGATGGTGCACACCGGGAACGGCGGAGTCCCCGGCTTCACGACGACCTGACCCGCGAGCGCGCTCACCTGCCAGAACGGCGGCTTCGCGTCCTTCACGTAGAAGGCGACGTCACCGCCCACCTTCGCGAACTCGGCCGAGCGGTCCTTGAGCGCGTCGTACAGGCGGCCGAAGGACTCCTCGACGCTGAGCTCGTCGGCAAAGGCGTCGCTGGGGGTCGCGGCAGTCACGCGGACCGGACCGTTGATCGCTCCGGCTCGTCTGCGCAAGGCCCTTCGCTGTCACGAGCGGGTGACGCTGCGTCGCAGCATTGACCTGCCTCGAGCGACTCCGCTACCTCTGCGCCCGTGCCGAAGGTGAGCGTCATCATCACCAGCTTCGACGCTGGGCGCTTCCTCGCCGAGTCGGTGGGCAGCGTCTTGCGACAGACCGAGCGAGACCTCGAGTGCCTGGTCGTCGACGACGCCTCGACGGACGACAGCCTGCAGGTGCTGGAGGCCTTCGCTGACGAGCGGTTGGTGGTGCTGCACCACGACGAGAACCTCGGGCCCTTCGCGGCTGCGAACCGGGCGTTGGCGATGGCCAGGGGCGAGTTCATCGCGAGGCTCGACGCCGATGACGTCTGCGTGCCCACGCGGCTCGAGCAGCAGCTCGACTTCTTCGCGCGACACCCGACGGTGGGCCTGCTGGGCGCCTCGTGCCTGCGCATCGACGAAGCGGGCCGACCTCTGGGCAATCAGGCGGTGCCCACGAGCGACCTCGCGATTCGGCTGCGCTGCCTCGTGGCGCCACCCTTCCTGCACTCGTCGGTGATGTGGAGAGCCTCTCTCGGCTTTGGCTACGACGCCTCGATGCGCCTCGCCGGAGACTACGAGCTGTGGACGCGCGCGCTCGAACGCACCCAGGCCGCCAACCTCGCCGAGCCCCTCGTGCACTACCGCGTGTGGAGCGGCGGGCTCTCGTCGCGCTACGCCGAACGACAACAACGCCTGCACGACGAGCTGGCCGCACGCTTCTGCACACGACAGTGGCCCTCGCTCGAGCTCGACGCCGACGCCGTTCGGCTGCTGCGCGCCTGGAGCAGCGGTGGCGGCCAGGCCCCGCTTCCTGAACCCGCGCGCCGGCTCGTCGACGCGCTCCAACGTGCCGTGCTCGGCCGCTCTCCATCCATCGAGGCCGCCGAGACGTTCGCGCGCTCGGTCTTCTCTGCGCCCGGCGTCTACGGGCAGCCCGCGCCCTCGTGACACCGCGAGCGCTGCTCGACCCCTCCCGGTGGGACTCCCTCGAGCCGCTCGGCGTCGGCCACACGGGCCAGGTGCTGCGTGCAGGCGGGCTCGTCGTGAAGGTGGCGTTGCCCGGCCCCGAAGCGCGCGCTCGGCTGCGTGAAGAGGTGTCACTCGCGAAGCGCCTGGCCGTCTTCGGCGTCTCGACCCCACGGGTGCGGGCTACGCGTCGCGACGGGCGTGCGTTGGTGCGTGACTTCGTCGAGGGCCGCCACATCGACACGCCGTCCGTCGGAGTCCTGCAGCAGGTGGCGCGTCTGCTCGAGCGCCTCGCGCCCCTCGAGGACGAG
>CALRPN020000076.1:0-41704 GCA_943370055.1 Archangium gephyra | reverse complement strand
CATCGCGTACCGGCCCGAGGGCAAGTCGCCGCGCTCCCGCGTGCAGGTGACGCGCGCGCAGCTGAGCGCGACCGGCAAGACGTTGTCGCTGTGGGCCACCGTGACGGAGCCCGGCGCCGGCTGTTCTGCGTGGCGTCCCAACGAGCTGTCGGTCGTGCGGGTGCCCAGCCGTACCGCGGTGCCGACGTCGATTCGGGTGTACCTGACGCGGGCGACCGCCGAGTGCGGCCTCACGGTCGGCGCGACCTGCACGCCCAACGGCATGGGTCCGGTCTGCAGCGCGCCCACGCCCTTCTGCCTCGGCGCGTACGAGCGGCCCGACGGCTCCTTCGCGTCTGGCACCTGCGTGAAGCTGCCGGCGTACAACGGCAGCAGCAACCCCTGCACGAACGACGCGGCCTGTGGCGCGGGCGGCATCTGCGCGGGCCTCTCCACCTCGCCCGACGGCCTCTGCCAGCCTTCGTGGATGCGCGGCACCTACTCGATGCCCGAGGCCGGCCAGTACTCGGCGCCGCTCCCGCGCAACGGCACGTGGAACCGCCTCATCCTCACCGTGAAGGGCCAGTCGACGGTGCCGATGGATGCGTGGCTGCAGGTCTTCTTCGACGGCACTGCTTCGAACGCCCGCATGCGCCTGTCGAACCCGTCGGGCACCGTGTCGTCGACGCTGGTGGGCAACAACACCGGCATCCTGATTCCGGTGGGCGTGCCTGGTGACGAGTCCATCAACGGCGAGTGGGTGCTCGAGGTGCAGGACGTGGGCACGTCGGGGCCACCGCTGATTTTGCGTGGGGCGCGCCTCTCGGTCACCAGCCGTTGGGATTGAGCGACTGCTGACGGCGCTGGGGGCCTCCGTTATGGAGCCTCCATGGTTGCTGCGACCGATACCGATGTTGCGTTGCTCGCGAAGGCCCACGCAGGCGACGCGCGCGCCATCGAGCAGCTGCTCGCGAAGCACGAGCAGCGCGTGTACCGCTACGGCCTGCGCATGTGCGCGAACGAAGACGACGCGCGCGACGTGCTGCAGGAGACCCTCATCGCCGCCTACAAGAACCTGGGCAGCTTTCGCGGCGACTCGAAGCTCTCGACGTGGCTGTACCAGATTGCCCGCAGCTTCTGTCTCAAGCAGCGCCGCCGCCGTGAAGGTGAGCCCGCGCAGCACGACTCCCTCGAGGGCGGAGACGCGCAGCACCTCGTCGAAGACATCAGCGCCAACGACACCCGCGCGCACGCGAAGCAGGTGAGCGAGGTCATTCAGGCAGCCATCGGCACCTTGCCCGAAGACCACCGCGAGGCGCTCATTCTGCGAGACGTCGAGGGGCTGTCGGCCGAAGAGGCCGCAGAGGTCGCTGGCGTCGAAGTGGGCGCGCTCAAGTCACGGCTCCATCGAGCCCGCATGGCGCTCAAGCAGCGGCTGGGTGAAGTCATCGACGCGCCCAATTCGGGCATCGAGTGCCCCGAGCTCGCGCACGAGCTGTCGGCCTACGCAGCGTCCGAAATCGACCAGGCCGCGTGCGAACACATCGAAGCGCACCTGGCGAAGTGTGAGCGCTGCTCGGCCGCGTGTGAGTCGCTCAAGCGCACGGTGTCGATGTGCCGCGCGATTCCGGGTGGAGACGTCCCCGCGCCGGTGAAGGCCGCCGTTCGACAGGCGCTGCGGCGCGCCGGCCTCGAGACCATCGCGTGACATGAGCGGGCGCACTCTCGTCATCGGCGACGTGCACGGTTGCATCGACGAGCTCGTCGAGCTGCTGCAGGTGTCGGGGTGGACGAAACACGACCGCCTCGTGCTCGCCGGAGACCTCGTCGCGAAGGGGCCAGACTCCAGAGCCGTGGTGGCGCTGGCGAGGGAGCATCGCGCGCTGGGCGTGCTGGGCAATCACGACGCGCACGTGCTCAAGGCGCGTGAAGGCAACCCGAGCGCGCTCAAGGGCACGCACCGCGAGGTGGCGAGCTCGCTCACTGAAGACGACTGGCGCTACCTCGAGCTGCTGCCGCTGTGGCTCGACTTCCCCGAGCTCAACACCCTCGTCGTGCACGCGGGCCTGCTGCCGAACGTGCCGGTCAGCGAGCAGCCGCGGCATTTGCTGCTCAACCTGCGCAGCATCGACGCCGATGGGAGCGGCTCCACGCGCGTCACCGGTGGCCGGCCCTGGGCCGAGCTGTGGCCCGGCCCTCGCTTCGTCATCTTCGGCCACGACGCGTTGAGGAAGCTGCAGCACCACCCGCACGCGCTCGGCCTCGACACCGGCTGTGTCTATGGCGGGCAGCTGTCGGCGGTGTGGTTGCCCGAGCGGCGCATCGTGCAGGTGGCTGCGAAGCGCGCGTACGTCGACGTCGAGTGACGGCTCACGTAGAGCGCGCGCATGACTGTCGCCCTCGTGTCAGCGATTGCGAGCCTGCTCGTGCAGGCCGCCGAGCCGCCCGCGCCTCCGCCTGAGCGGTTCAACGTGTTGGGGGAGCGCACGCTGTTCGAGCCTCCGCTGGCGCACCCGAGGTCTCCCGAGTTCTCGCTCGTCGTCATCCTCAACCCCGGCTCAGACCGCGTCACCGGCGTGATGGGTTCGCGAATTCCGTTCCTGAACCTGCACCTGGGCGACCTTCACCTGCAGCTCGGGTTCGACGCCGGCGTGTGGACGGACCTGCGCATGGTGTCCAACGTCTTCGGCTTTCCCCTGACGGCGGTGGACTATCTCTTCGGCGTGCCGTTCATGGCGAAGTACGGCCCGTTCTCGGCCTCGCTCGAGCTCAGCCACATCTCGGCGCACCTGGGTGACGGCGTGCTGATGCCGCGCGACCCCATCAAGTACACACGCGAGTTTGCCCGGCTCGTCGTCGCGTACGCGCTCACGACCCATGAGCTGGCGCTGCGCTTCTACGCGGGTGGGCAGGTGCTGCTCCACACGGTGCCTCAGGTTCCGCCGGGGGCTGCAGAGGTTGGCGTCGAAGCGCGCTACGAGCGCTGGGCTGCGGTTCAGCCGTACGTCGCGCTCACCGGCCTGTACCACGGAGACACCGGCACCTTCGACGTGGGCAGTCAGCTCGGCGTCTTCCTCGCCAGCATCAGCTCGCGCGCGTTCTCGTTCAGGTTCGCGCTCGCGGGGTACTGGGGCAGCGACCGCCGCGGGCAGTTCCTCGGAGAGTCCATCGGGCGCGTGACGGTCGGCATCTTCGGCCGCTACTGACTGATCAGTGTGACTCGTCGCTGCAACGCGCGACGCTCGAAGTGTTCGCCCAGACTCGAGCCCGCGAACGAATCAACGCCGCCTCGTCGAGCTGCGTGGGCGACATCGACCTGCCAGGCACCTGAGCCGTTCCACTCGAGACGGCACGGTTGTCGTCCTCCCAAGAGGCGCGGTGGTGCTGGCACACCCGCGTGGTGCAGATCGCGCCGTGCCGCGCCGCCTGCGACAGCGCAATCCGATGAACATCTCCTGAGGTCTCCGTGCGAGTCGGTGCAGGAGTACAGTTCCGCCTGTGCTGGAGGCAGGCCGTCGCCCGGTCATGGTGCTGTTGGCGCTGAGCGCAGGGCTCACACACGCCCAGGTTGTCGAGCTCGGCACCAGAGACCTCAGCCGAACCGACGCCGTTCACGTCGCCGCGCGTGGCACCGAGGCGTTCGTGGTGTGGAACACGCTGCCCACCACCTCGTTCACGCTCTTCTCGGCGCGGCTGCAGCCAGACGGAGGTGTGGCGCTGAACACGACGCCGACGCTGGGGAACTTCGCGACAGGCGCGCCCCGCGTGACACCATCACTTGTTCCGGGCTCGTGGTTCGTCACCTGGACCGACTTCAGCTCGAACAACGTCGCCGGTGGAGGGCTGCTCTTCGAGGATGGCGGGAGTCCGCAGATGTCAGGCGGCGGGTTTGCCATCGGCGCGACCCACCCGACGCTGACGCGCCTGACCTCGACGCCAACCGGCTACCGCGTGCAGATGAGCACCAGGGTCTCGACTGACGTCTCCGTCTTCGGCAGCACCTTCGTGCCGCACGCCGATGTGCCGAGACCCGAGGTGGGTTTGCCGTTCGACCTGGCCTGCACCTCGTCTCAGTGCGTCTGGGTCTGGGTCGGCGATGGCGGCGTCGGGGTGATGCAGGAGTCGTTGGACGGGGGCGTTCGCACGTTCTCGACGGTTTTCGGTACGGCTCGCTCGGTCAGCCTGGCGAGGCGCAATGAAGAGGTGTTCCTCGCTCAGGAGGAACGGCTGGCGGATGGTGGCTCGATGGTGGTGTGGGGTGTTGTTGGGCACCTGATCCAACGTCGCCTGGACGATGGCCAGCAGCCCGCTGCCGCATGCTCCGCCGGCACCTGCTGGATTGCGTTCGTTCGTCGAGGCTCCGTGTTCGCGGTGCGCGAAGACGGCTCGGAACTCGGGGCGGTCTACGACGGGCTCTCGCCTTCCGTCGCGGTGCTGTCCGACGGTCGCGCGTGGGTGGCCGGCAGCGTTGCAGTCGGGAATGGCTTTCGCCCATGGGTCGCGCTCGTGGGGTCGACGTTGGCCGTCGTCGACGACGCCGGAGCGCCGGCCATGGACGCAGGAGTCGATGCCGGACTCGACGCTGGAATGGGAGGACTCTCCGACGCGGGCTTGCGGCCGGACGCAGGGTTTCCCGACGCGGGCCTGGGACCAGACGCAGGATTTCCGGACGCGGGACTGGGACCAGACGCAGGCCTCCCCGACGCGGGCGCAGGACCAGACGCAGGTCTTTCCGGTGTCGACGCGGGTGTGGAACCAGACGCAGGTCTCCTCGA
This sequence comes from Archangium gephyra, assembly GCA_943370055.1. Taxonomy (GTDB): domain Bacteria; phylum Myxococcota; class Myxococcia; order Myxococcales; family Myxococcaceae; genus Xiheimicrobium; species Xiheimicrobium gephyra_A. Next base: position 36,950 of record CALRPN020000076.1, on the reverse strand, counting down.
CGCAGGCGGGAGTGCAGACGCAGGAATCCCGGGCACCGATGCGGGAGTCGTCGATGCGGGAGTCGTCGACGCAGGCGAACCTCAGGCCCGTTCATTGCTCGTCGGTTGCGGCTGCGGCTCCGTCGAGGCCGGCCCATGGGCGCTGCTCCTTCTGCTCATGGCCTGGGTGAGGCGTCGGGCTTGACGCTGAGGGCTGGCCCCGATTGTCTCACCCGCGAAATGGACCGCCCGACCGCCGACGCCGCCCTCGCAGGACTCGACCTCATTCCTTTCGCCGAGAGCGCCGTCGCGCAGGCCAAAGAGATGGAGCGCCGGCTGCTCGACCACGACATTCCGGTGATGCTCGCCAAGCCGCCCGCGAAGGCCTGCTGCGGCGGTGGCTGTGGTTGCGGCGCGAAGGTTCAGCTGCTCGTGCGTGAAGCCGACGCGCCGAAGATCTCCCAGCTGCTGCAAGCCGATTGGCTCGAAGCCGTTCGCCGCGAAGGTACGGTGGCCGAGGGCCTGGTGCCGCTGCGCACGCCGCAAGAGAACGAAGTCATCTGCCCCGCGTGCCAGTTCGTCGGCGTGCTCGTCGACGGCTCGTGTCAGGACTGCGGCCTGGTTCTCGAGTGAACCGCGTCGTCGTCTGCTGCGCCGTCGCGCTCACGGCGTGTCCTTCTCCCCTGCGCAGGCCCGAGTCTCCCGACGTCGTCCTCTCGGGCTCGGCGACGTGGGGAGGCTTCAACCGAAGAGCCGACCCGCTCGGTGGTGTGGCGGTCTCGTTGTGGCTGGGAGCAACTCCCGTCAAGGCCACCTCGACGGCTGATGGCGCCTTCAAGCTCACGTCTCCCGCGAGCGCCGTCACCGCCGCCACGTTCACCGCCTGGGCCACGGGCTTCGCGCCGCGCGTGACGTCGATGCGCGTGGGCGAGCGCACCGAGCTGCAGACCTCGTTCGCCCTGGAGCCGCTCGAAGCGCTCGAGTGTGTCGACACCGCATGCACCGATGGGCTCGGCCGTTTGAAGTGGAGCGACGCTCCATCAGGCGTTCAAGCCTCGGGCCTCGTGCTCGACGACCGTGACATGCCGTCGTTGCCGGGCGCCGATGCGTTGCTGGTCGCCGCGGCCGTCGAGCTCGATGGAGGAACGTCGGGCACGCTGCGGCTGCGAGTGCCCCGCACGAGCTGGAAGAACGTCGTCGACACGAAGCCGGGCACGGGCGCCATCGAAGCTCCCGTCGCGGTGCTCACGCCGTCGGAGCGCGCGTGGAAGAGCACCACCGACGCCACGCTTCGCACCGAAGCGGGCCTGCCCATCGCCGAGAATCAGCTCGAGTCGATTCGCAGCGGCACCTTCGCGGCTGGCGTCACGGCCTCGGTTCAGCCCATCGACCGCGGCGTCATCGGCGTCTTCGGCGGGCCTGCCATGCGTGGCTGCGTCGAAGGCACGGTCATCGTCGACGGCGCAGCAGCCGCCGGGCTCACCGTGTTTCCACTCGACGGACAACCCGCGGCCTCGAGCGCGAGCGGAGACGTCTGCTTCGAAGTTCCCATCACGACCGACCCGCAACCCGCGCGCGTGCAGTACGCCGGCCTCGTCTACGCCGCGACGACGGTTCCAGCAGCCACGACGGCGGGCACGTGCGGCAGCAACGGCTGCCGTGCGCTCGGAGCGCTCTCGGTTCGCAGCGACACGGTGGCGACGGTGGCGCCGTGCTCGGTCTCGGTGCGCGTCGTCGACGAGGCCGACAAGGCGCTCGCGGGCGCCATCGTCATCGGCATGGATGATGGGCTCACGCAGGCGGCGTTCAGCTCCATCTGTGGCCGCATGGGCACGCGCTGCACGCTCACGGGAGCGACCGATGCCAACGGCGTCGCCGCGCTCGTGGTGCCGGTGCAGGGCGGGCTCGAGCTCTCGGTGAAGGCGCAGACGATGACGGGCGCGCGCTTCGGCACGGTGGTGCTCTCCAGCTGTCCACGCGAGGCCGTCACGCTGCGCGCGTCACAGGGCCGGGAGTCCATCGCGCCCACGGCCACCTTCGGTCCCTCGACCATCACCTGGGAGCCCGCGCAGCAGCCCGCGTTTCGTCTCGTCGTCGAACGTGACGGCGGCGTCGCGTGGAGCGTGTCGTCGGCGCGCGGCTTCACACCACCCGTCACCTGGGGCACCACGCCAGCGAACGCCGAGGTCGTGCAGGCTCCCCTCGGCACCGTGCAGCTCGACGACGTCGTGCAGCTCACCTTCGACTCGGTGCCTGCTTCGGGCGTCGTCGTCTCGGGCACTGCGAGTGCCGTCAGGGAATGAGCGCTGATCAGCGGCCCAGCTGTCGACGCCAGGTGTCGATGGCTTCCTTCGCGTCCTGCAGGCTCACGCCCGTCTTCGCGCGGTAGAGCTTGATGGCCTCGATGAGCTTCCCCTTGCGAATCGCCGCGACGATTTGCGGGTCGGTCACGGCGGTCTCGACGGCCTGCGCGGCCTGCTCGTGGTGGCCAGCCTGGGCTCGCCACGCGTCGATGGCAGCCTTCGCCTCGGCCAGCCCCACACCGTTCGTGTCGCGGTAGTGCTTGAGCGCGGCGATGAACTGCCCGCTCTGCAGCAGCCCGAGCAGCACGCCGTCGTTCGCGATGGCCTGGCCTGCGTCGATGGCGCTCTGCACGCGCTCGGCCATGGGCTTCGCAGCCTTCGGAGGGAGCGGTGGTGGCGCAGCGACCGGCTGACCGACGTACGCCATGAAGTTCTGCGGCGCGGTGATGGGCGGCGCCTTGTACGCCGTGAAGCTGGGCGGCGGCGGCGGCGCGATGGGCGCGATGGAGGGCGTGGTGAAGACGGGCGGAGCGCTCGGGCCCGCGGTGAGCACTGACGAGACGACGGGAACCGAGGGCGTGACGAACACCGACTCCATCGGCGCGAGCGCGCGGGCGTCAGTGCCCTGCAGCACTTCTGGCGTCTGCGTCATCGGCGCGAGCGGCGGCGGCACGTCGGGGTAGCGCTTCTCCCGCTTCGAGAAGTCGGGGTGCTCGTGTTCGCGTCGCTCTCGCGCAGGTCGCTGTGGGTGCGGGGTGGTGAGGCCGGCGACACTCACCGACGAGAACATCGACAGCGCCATCACGCCGAGCAGCACACCCAGCAGCGCGCCTGCGACGAGCAAGAGGACGAACATGGCGTCAGGCTGTCACGACTTCAGGGAATCACGGAGCGATTCGATGGCGTCCTTAGACTCCTTCAGCCCGAGCCCGGTGAGCTCGCGGTAGCGCTTGATGGCCTCGAGAATGCGGCCGCCAGTGACGTGCCCTCGCAGCTCAGCGTCATCGACGGCCATCTCGCTCGTGATGGTGCGCTTCGCGGGGTGCAACGGCGGTGGGGCACCGAGCGCCTGTCCTCCGAGCTCCATCGCCTCGACCGCGTCTTTGGCTTCCTTCAGGCCCAGCCCGCTCTGCTCGCGGTACAGCTTGATGGCTTCGATCTTCCGGCCTTCGCGCAGCAGGTCGTGAACGCTCGCTGTCGGCGCCGAGACGGAAGTGGCGACCGGCACGGCTTCACCGCGCTCCATCGCCTCGACCGCGTCCTTCGCCTCTTTCAGCCCGACGCCGACGAGCTCGCGATAGCGCTTGATGGCTTCGATCTTCTGCCCCGAACGCAGCAGGTCGGCGACGGGGCCCAGCCCTGCGGGCGTCGCTCCCGGCGGTGGCATCACGACGCCGGGCGGAGGCCTCGGGCGGGGCGCATCGACGACGGTCACGTTGTTCTTCGCCGCGAGCAGCAGAATGAGCCCACCGACGGCGACGAGGGCGACGACTCCAATGATGACGAACACCGTCATGAGGAGCGCAGCATGCCAGAGCGCGGGAATCGGCGTCGGCCTCGCAACAAATTCCGGCGCCTCGTTCCAAGAGGAAGCATGCGAACGATGCTGCTGATGGTGCTGCTGGCGGGCTGTGCCCCTCTGGGTGGAGCCGGTGGACGCTGTAACGCCACGAACTGTGGAGGGTGTTGTGACGCGCGCGGCACCTGCCAGCTCGGAAACACGGCGTCTTCGTGTGGGGCGCGTGGAGCGGCCTGCGGCGCCTGTGGCCTGGGCCTCATCTGCTCGCAGGCGATGTGCAGCGTACCGAGCGCGTCGGTGAACACCGGCGCAGGCGGCGGCTCGACGACAGGAGGTCCTCGCGGGCGAGGCACCACGAGCCGCGCCTGGCAGGAGCTGACCTCGGGCACGCGGCTTCGCGCGATTCACCTCAGTGGCGCCGATGGCTCTCGTGCTCCCCTCGCCTGGGGCCTGAACGTGAGCGCCATCTTCTGGGACTCGCAGCTGTCGCTCTACTGCACGCCGGTCGCACAGGGCGTCTCGTCACCGCTCTGCGAGCCGCTCGGCATGGCGTACGAATCGTCCGAAGGCGGCGAGTTCGTCGACAGCGCGTGCACGATTCCCGCGAGCACGGCGAATGACCCGGCTGACCTCAACCGCGCGTTGTCCACAGCAGGCCTGCCGACGAGCACCGTCACGCACCTGCGCCTCACCGACCCGAACGGCCGGCACACGTACTTCACCGCCATGCGCGTGCCGAGCGGAGCGCCGCGCTACTACCGCTCGTCGGAGACCGCGGGCTGCATCGCGTCGGGCACCTTCCGGGAGGAGGCGTGGGCCGCGGGCAGCTCGGTCACCACCACGACGTTCGCGGCGATGAGTGTCACGCGAGATTGAAACGACGCGGACGAACGTCACGACGTGCGCGGCGATGAGTGTCGCGGGAGACTGAAACGACCCGGGCAACAGCACCAACGACCTTCGGGAACGAACGTCACGACGTTCGCGGCGATGAACGTCACGCGAGACTGAAACGACCTGGGCAACCGCGCCAACGACCTTCGGGGCGGACGAACGTCACGACGTTCGCGGCGATGAACGTCACGCGAGACTGAAACGGAATCGGGCGATGCGACATACGGTGGAGTCCCCCGCAACAGGAGCCACCATGACGACCCTCACCCGCGTCGAGCCTGCGCCGTACCGTGTACGTGCCTGGAAGGATGGGCGCGTCATCGTCGATTCACGCCGGGCGAAGATTGGGTTCGGAGCGCGGCCTCCCAACTTCTGGCTGTTCCCGAAGGAAGACGTGACCGCTCCCGCCGAGGCCATCGACGCCGAGCACGACGGGCTGGTCGCCGTGAAGTGGAGCGCCGCGGACGAGTGGTGGGAAGAAGACGAACGCGTCTGGGGCGAGCACCCGCGAGATCCACGCCACCGCGTCGACGTGCGGCAGAGTTCCCGTCACATCGTCGTGTCGTGGCAGGGCACCGTCATCGCCGAGAGCCACAAGCCGGTGCTGCTGTTCGAGACCGACCTGCCGCTGCGCTACTACCTGCCGCGCGCAGACGTTCGCTTCGAACTTTTGCGGCGAAGCGCGCTGACGACGTGGTGCCCGTACAAGGGACTCGCCAGCTACTACGACCTCGCAGTGGGTGAAGCCCGTCGACCCGGAGCGCTGTGGAGTTATGAGATTCCGCTCGTCGACTCCCCACCCGGGCTCGCGGGGCTCATCGGCATCTGGCACGAGAAGCTGACCGTGACGGTCGATGGCGCGACGCCCTGACGTTTCGGTCATCTCGCGACACGGCGGCTGATGGAGAGCGGCTTGTGTGCGCTGCGCTCCTTGAGGAAGGTGCGCTGCCCATGATGCGACGGCTTGACGCAACCACCTTCACCGACGTGTTCGAGCGGGGGTCCCTCTTCTGACGTACCTCCTCGCGCTCGTGCTCTCGGCCACTCCCGTCGGAGCGCCGAAGCAGTGGACCATCACCGTCGACCCGCTCACCTTCGTGCTCGGCTTCGTGCACGTGCAGGTCGAGCACACGCTGGGTCGGCACTTCTCCGTCTACGCCGGCCCGAGCTTGCGGCTCTTCGACAGCCCCATCGGGTTTCCGAAGGGTCCGTTCCGCGGTTACGGCGCAGAGGTTGGCGTGCGCGGGTTCGTGTGGGGCGTGGCTCCCGAAGGCGCGTGGCTGATGCTGCGTGGCGTGCTGGCGGCGGTCACGTCGTCGGAAGGGGCGCAGCCTGGCGGCTACACGAGCCTGCTCGCGGGCTACACGGCGATTCTCGGGCCCGGCCTGGTGCTCTCGGGCGGGCTCGGCGTCTCGTACTTCTCGTACGGCCCTGTCTCGCAGGGTGGCATTCACGGCTTCATTCCCGCGGCCCACAGCGCCATCGGCTGGGCGTTCTGATGCTCCGCGCGTGGCTCGTGTTCGCCGTCATCGCGTCGGGCTGCTGCTGCCGGCCTGAGAAGTCGGGCCGCGTCGAAGGCGCGCCCGTCACGAGTGCCGATGGAACGATGACGGCGACGGCCTCGGTCGTCTTCAGCAAGGGCCACACGGGCGTGCACAGCAGCGTGTCTGATCAGGTCTTTCACGAGCTGGTGCTGAAACGCGGAGACGAGACGCAGAAGGTGACCATCGACCGCTTCAGCACCGGCTACCTCGAGTCGAGCGCGTCGGAGTTCGAGGCGGCGAAGGACGCGACGCTGTTGGTCGAGTTCCACGGGCACGTGGTGTCGGTGACGGCCGATGGGGGCAAGCGGTGGCGCCACGTCGTGCTCGACAGTGGAAAGCCATTCGTCTGTGGCGTCAGCGCGAAGCCGGGTGCTCCACCGACGAGAGACCTGCTGCTGGCCGACCTGCGCGCCGCCGGCTTTGGCAAGCCGCGCACGTGCGACTTCGAAGGCGCGACCCAGGTGCTCTGCGCGCACGCCGACGATGACGAACTCTGGAGCGCTGCCATCGCACAGATGCTGAAGCACTCCCTCGTCGACAGCGAGCGGGAGCCGCTCAACGCGTGTCTCGACCCACGACGGCCGGCGCTGCGTGACCAACTCCTCGCGGCCCTTCGCGACCGTGACGCCGAGCGCGTCGGGCTCGCCGCCGAATCACTGGCGAAGAGCACGGACGTCTCAGTGCAGACCGCGCTCGCCGAGGTCCTGACCAGAGGCGCTCCCACTGAGCGGACCGGTTGCTGGAGCACTGCCAAGGTGGCGTGGGCGCTCGCAGCCGTCACGACGACGCTTGGCAGCGCCGAGGCTTCGACGCGCAAGGCGTTGCTCGACGTCGCCCGGGCACCAACTGCGTGCCCCGACGAGCTCACCGGCAAGGCAGCCCGCGTCTACGCGGTCGCAGCGCTCGGTGTCGTGAAGGACGAGTCGCTGCGCGAGTTGGCTGAGACGTGCGCGACCGACCACGCTCCGTGGAAGCTCTCGTTCACGAAGTGGAACGAGGCGATGTACGCCAACCTCACGAACGAGCCGCTCGAGTGTCTGGCGAAGCCGTTCTGATCAGCCTCGCGCCTCAGTCAGCCTCTCGCGCTGTGAACGCTCACGGATCCGTCGACCACGCTCGAGCGCTGACCTCCGCTGGCTGAACTTCACGGCCCTGCGACCGGCGGCGGTGCAGCAGGCGGAACGGGAGCGACCGGCGCGCTCTTCGGCGGCTTCGGCGGAGACCGCTTCCACAACCCACCGAGAGAGAACGCCTTCCACGCCCACTTGAGCCACGAAAGCAGGGCCAGCGCCATCCACAAGCTCCAGGCCAGCATCGCGCCGCGGTACACGAGCATCGGCACCGAGAAGACCCACGCCTGCGGGAAGTCGGTCGCCGTGCGGTCCTGGAACCAGCGCAGCATCGACGCCGTCGAGCCGTTGCCTCGCACCTGCATCTCTGGCTGACCGAGCAGGCCCGAGTACACCGACACCCCGAGGATGATGAGCGCGATGCCGGTCGCTCCGACGAGCATCAGCTGCCGGAAGTTGAAGCTGGCAACCCCGTCGACCATCACGCGCTCACGCCACGCGACGAGCAACAGCCACCCGAACACCACCGCGATGGCGACGATGGGCAGCTGTGAGAGCCCGAGCGCGAGCAGCACCCACTGGTACGTCTTCACCGGCGCGAGCTTCGCGCGGCCGAGCCCCACCGAGACGACGAGCAGCACCAGCAGGAAGCTCCAGAACAACACCGCCGGCCCCATGCGCGGGCCCGTCACGAGGAGCACCCAGCGGTCGCTCGGCATGCGCACCTGCAGCTCGGCGTTCACCGTCGAGAACCCGAGGCCCAACGCGGGCGTCGTCCACGAGGCGGGCAGCCCGCTCGTCTGGCGCCACACGAGCTGAATGGACTGTGAACCGGGCACCAGCGGAATCGACACCGCGCGCCCTTCTTGCCGAATCGGCTGCGTCTGCCCGTTGATGGTGACGCTCTGCAACTGCGCATCGTCGGGCAGCGTGAACGGATGCAGACCGCCGCGTGACGAGCGGAAGTTCGCGGTGAAGGTGACGTCGGTCGCCCGCACGCCCGGAGACACCTCGAGCTGCGACTGGTCGATGGTGAGCGTCTGCCCCTGCACGCCGTCGGGTTTGACGACCTCGATGGTGACCGACTCCTTCGGCCACGGGCGCCACTCGGGCACGCGCGGACCGAACTCGTTCGGCTGATGCACCACGGGAATGCCGGACCACTCGGCGTGCCACACGGGGCTGATGTCGACGCGCCACACCTCGACCCACGGCGTGCCCTCTGCCGCCGTCAACGCGATGGGCGACTTCGCTTCGAGCACGCTCGTCCAGGTCAGCTCGGTCGCGCTCGCCGGCATGTTCACCAGCGCCTTGCCGTTCTGCACGCGCACGTCGCTCGACGTCACCGACTCTCCTGCGAGCAACGGCACCTCGAGCACCACGGCCGAACCGGTGGGCGTGAGGCGCACGACGCGCGTCTCGACCGACCACGTGAGGCCGAGCGAGAGCGTGCGCTCGATGACGACGAACGGCGGCAACGTTCCACTCTGAAGCGCGGCGCCCGAGCCCTTCACGTTGTCGGCCTTGCGGGTCAACTGCAGGTTCTCGTCGGCGACGCCGTCTTCGTGAACGCCATCGAGCGTCCACCCGTCGACCTTCGACTCCACGCGATACGACTTGAGCGGCAGCGGCACCTGCACCGTGTCACGCGGCGGGAGCGGCCCCTCGAGCAGCACCTGATGCGCGCCTTCGTCGACCGCGAGCAGCAGCACCCCGTCGTCACCGCGGCTCAGCCCGCTCGCCGGCTTTCCATCGACGACGACCGTGCGCGGCAGCCAGTGCTTCTCGTTGCCAGGCAGCGGAACGGCGGTGGCGGCGCCTGCGAGCACCTCGATGCGCAGTCGCAGCGTCGTCGGCGTGGCCTCGAGCATGAGTCGCGGAGACGACGCACACTGCGGAGCGCACGCGGGCTTCTCGAGCAGGCGCTCCTTGAGCTGAACCAGCATCGCTTCGGGCGGCACCTCGTCGGCGCGCGCGAGCGTCGGCACCAGCACGCCGAGCACGAGCAGCCCCGCGACCGCGGGCCCACGCACCTTCTTGAAGAACGGTGGCCAGAACGAACCGGGGAAGCCGAGCACCGTCAGCACCAGCAACGCGAAGAGCAGCGCGCGCACGAAGGCGAGCACCAGGTTCGCGCCGGGGCCGAGCAGGAAGAGCGACAACGTCTGCGTGCGCTCCACCGGGCCCGAGTAGTGAATGGGAATCTCCTTCCACGTCCAGCGCGGCAGGCCGGGCCCCGTCTGCACGAGCACCGTCTTGTCGTAGTCGCGCGTGGAGACCTTCTTGCGGTTGAGCTGTTGCTTGAACTGCTGCGCTTGCGGTGCTTGTGGCTTCTCGGCCTCCTTCTTCTGCGCGTCGAAGAAGCCCGACTCGTCCTGGTCGAGGTCGTTCTGCGCACGGCCTCCATATGGCTCGACCGTCATGCTGCGTTGGTACTGCACCTCGTTCTCGCTCGAGTAGTCGGACCAGCTCTGCACGCCGCCGTACGACATCTCGCGCGCGAGCCCCGGGTACATGCCGTGGCGAACGTGGTCGACCATGAACGAGACGGTGATGACGACGAGCGAGGCCCACGCGGCGAAGCGCGACCAGCGGAAGACCGACTTGAGCCAGTGCTCGGGCAACACGCGGAAGATGGCCTCGAGCACGAGCACTACGAGCCACACGAAGCGCGGCGAGTCGTCTTCGAGCCAGCCCAGCGTCAACGCCACGAGCGCGAGCCCGGCGAAGGGCCAGCCGAAGAGCCGCCCCATCGCGAGCGAGATGATGAGCACGAGGAAGAGGTCGAGCAACGTCCACCGCTGCATCCACGTGTCGGGCACGGAGTCGGCCCCCGACGCGCTCACCAGCGTCCACCCCGGCGGCAGCTGGAGCGTCGTGCGCACCGAGGTGAAGTCGGCGTTCCACGAGACGGCGGGAATGGCCGAGAGCGGCGCGACGATGCGGCTGTCGGCCTCGAGGGTGAGCTGGCCTTCACGCAGCTCGACGCCGGCCTGAGAGCCAGCCATGCGCGTGATGAACTGGTCGGAGCCCGCGGTGACGACACGGCCGAGCTCGGTGCCCGTCTGCATGTCGAGCCGCCACGAGCGGTGAAGCGGCCCGCTGATGCGGTCGTTGGCGGTGAGGCCTTTGCCGTCGAAGTCGAGCCACAACGTGCGCGTGAGCGAGAGCGCGTCGGGAGCCGGGTCCGAGTCTCCGCGGCGGCGCTCGCTGAGCTGCATCGAGTCGTCGAGCGACATCGCGTACGCGGGGAAGCGCTTCCACTCGGCGGGCAGCGTCGTCTGCTGCGGGTCGACCTGCTTCACGCCTTCGACGAGCACCTGACGCAGCGACGGGCGCGCATCGAACGTCCACACCTCGTCGTCCTCCATCCACGGGCCTTCGGGCGCGGGGCGCTTGAGCGTGGTGATGGGGCCTTCACTGCGGGCGACGAGCTCGATGACGAACGAGCCCGGGCGCACCTGCAGGCGCAGCTTGCCGTCGGACTCGAGGCGCACCGGCAACGCGCTCGTGAGTGACATCGGCGAGAAGCCCGCGGGCAGCGCTCGGCCGAGGACGACTTCGCGGCTCTTGCCTGAAATCTGCAGCGAGACCTGCGTGATGAGCCGCGCGGGAATGTCGTCGACGAGCTGGCGGTGCACGGTGATGTCGAGGTTCTCGGCCTCCTGCGCGGCGCCCTCCTTCTGCAAGAAGACGCGGCCCTCGGCGTCGCGGTTCGGCAGCAGCACGTCGGTGCCCTTGAGCTTCAACGCGACGAGGCCGGTGGCGGGTGGCACGAGCAGCGCTTCAGGCAACGTGTCCCACGAGAAGTCTCCGGTGACGGTGCGCTCTCCGTTGCCGAGCTTGACGGTTGGGAGCCCGTCGCTGCCCGGGACGACGATGGCCGGCTTGCCGTCGAGCTTCACGTTCTGCGGCCAGTGCTTCGCGTCGCCGGGCAGCGTGAGGAAGGCCTCGCGGTAGATGCGGAAGCGCTGGCTGAACGTGCCGCCCTTCTCGTCGAGCGAGAGCGTGAGCTGCGCGGGCCACGCGCACAGCCGCACCTCGGAGCCGTTCACGAATGGACAACCGACCTGATTTTCGCCGTGCAGCACCCAGGCGCTCCAGTCGCGCAGCGCCGCGGGCAATTCGTCGGAGGGTGGCGCGGCCGAAGCGATGGATGAGAGGACGAGTGCCGAGATGAGCACGAAGCGCACGGGAGGCTCCTGAGACGGTGATTCAGCGGGACCGCGAACACGACGTCGGGCACGGACCTTCCGCGAAAAGTGGCGAACTCGCGAGAAGGAACTCCGCGCGCGCCTCAGGCGTCTCGCGTCGTCAGCCGCGTGTCGTTGAGGTCAGGCACGGACGTGGATTGCGTTGACCGTGAGGTTGGACCCATTTCTTCCGGCGATGCCCAGAGCGTCGCCGCATTGCGAGGGCCTGGAGGTCCTGAGTCGGGCCCCGGCGAGGTGACGCGGCGTTTGAACGTCGCCGCATCGCGCGACCGGACTCACTTCTTCCGACGAGGTGGCGCGGTGCCGACGACGAAGCCGAGCTGCTCCGCGACGGCGACTGCGGCTTCGGTCGACACGTGCGCGTCCTTCACGCGGTTCTGCGCCGGGTCGATGAAGACGTTGGTCGCGCTGCTGAAGTCGGCGCGCGCGAGCGTGCAGCCGCGAATCGTGCTGCCGCTCAAATCGCTCCCGGAGAAGTCGGCGTCGCTCAGGTCGCACTCGAGCAGGTTCGCCTCACGCACCAGGCTCTTCAGGAACGGCGTCTTGCGCAGGTTGAGCCGCTCGAACGTCGCGTAGCGCAGGTTGCACTCGTCGAACGACACCTCGGGCAACGGAGACACCGACGACCAGAAGATGCCCATCAGCTTCGAGCCGACGAAGCGCACGCCGCGCAGGCCGACCTGCTTCCACGACGCGCGCGTGAGGTCGCAGCTGCGAAACTCGACGTCTTCGAGCAGACAGTCACGCCACTGCGACTCCTGACCGATGCAGTGCTCGAAGCGGCAGTGGAAGAACTCCTTGCCCTCGAGCGCGCGTGACGAGAGCGCGAGGTTCGAGAAGGTCTGGTCTTCGAAGGTGCGGCCGTCGAGCAGGTGCTGCAGCTGTTCTTCTGGAGTGGCCGGCATGCCGCCTCCTTCGCACAGGTCGGTCTTCTCAGCCCCCGTCGGGAGCGCCGAGGTCGAACCGCTGTGACACCTGCGCCGGCGCTGTCACCACGTTCGACCAGTCGAGGCCGTACACCGCGTTCGAGATGCAGCTGCGGGGTCCGAACGGAACGTCGGCCGCACTCTCGAGCCACGTCTTCTGCAGGCCCTTCGAGTCGAGGTCGAAGAGCAGCATCACCTCGCCAGTGGCCCCGGCGTCGAGCGCTTCCCACTCAGCCAGGCACTCGCGCACGTCTTCTTCGAGGGCCTCGAACGCGTAGCCGAGAATCTCGAGCTCCTGCGCTGCCCGTGCGCCGGGCGCCGCGCGTTTGTCGAGAGGCTGCTTCGGTCCCATCGCTCGAACAGCGCGGAGCCCTCCAGGAGTGGTCGGCGTCGGTGTGGTGAACGCGAGCTCGACCTGCCTCCGCTTCAGAGGAGCGTCCGCAGCGCCAGCGTCATCAGCATGGACCTGCCTCGGCGGAGCAGCGTTCGAGGCGGGCAGCGGGGTCTGCGTGGGAGTGACGAACTCCGTCGCCACCTCAGCCTTCGTCGACGAAGGGCTGCGGCTGAAGAACCAGAGCGCTGCCAGCAGGCCAACCAGCAGCAGCACGACCCACGCGGCGCGCCTGCGGGTTGGATGCATCGGCCGACCGTATCATCGGCATGCTCCAGACGACGACGCCGCCGGCTCCGAGGTGGAACCGACGGCGTTCAGACGTGCCTGCGAAGCTGATCAGGCCGCTTCGATGAGGGCCGCAGCGCCCATGCCACCACCGATGCACATGGTGACGATGCCGCGCTTGCCGCCACGACGCTTCAGCTCGCGAAGAATGGTCCCGACCAGGCGCGCGCCCGAGACGCCGAGCGGGTGACCGAGCGCGATGGCTCCACCGTTCACGTTCAGCTTGTCGGCCGGAATGCCGAGCTCACGCGCGCAGTACAGGCCCTGCGCCGCGAACGCCTCGTTGAGCTCGAACAGGTCGATGTCCTTCACGGTCAGCTTGTTGCGCTCGAGCAGCTTGCGCACCGCCGGCACCGGGCCGATGCCCATGATGTCGGGCGGAACTCCGGCGACCGTGTAGTCGATGAAGTAGCCGAGCGGCTTCACGCCGAGCTCCTTCGCCTTCGACTCGCTCATGAGCACCGCGGCCGCAGCGCCGTCGGTCAGCGGAGACGCGTTACCAGCCGTCACCGTGCCCTTCGAGTCGAACGCCGGCTTCAGCTTGTTGAGGCCTTCGAGCGTCGTCTCGGGACGCAGAATCGTGTCGTCCGACAACGTCACTTCGCGCGCGACGCCGCCCTCGTCGAAGTACTTCACCTTGATGGGAGCGATCTCGTCCTTGAACTTGCCCGTCTCACGCGCCGCCGCCGCACGCTTCTGCGACTCGTGCGCGAACACGTCTTGATCAGCGCGCGTCACGTTCCACTTCGCGGCCACCTTCTCGGCCGTCGCGCCCATCGACGTGTAGACCTCGGGGAACTTCTCCATCAGCTCGGGGTTCGCCGAGACCTTGTTGCCGCCCATGGGGACGAGCGTCATCGTCTCGGTGCCGCCGCCGATGCCGACCGAGTAGTGGCCGGCCTGAATGCCCGCGGCGATCTGCGCGATCGACTGCACGCCCGAAGCACAGAAGCGGTTGATGGTCATCGCCGGCACGGTGTCCGGCAGACCGGCGAGCAACACCGCGATGCGCGCCACGTTCATGCCCTGCTCTGCTTCGGGCATCGCGCAGCCGAGCACCACGTCTTCGATCTGCTCCTTCTTCAGGCCAGGCACGCGCTCGATGGCCGCGTTGATGACGTGCGCTGCCATCGTGTCGGGGCGCGTGTCTTTGAGCTCGCCCTTGTTGGCGCGGGTGAACGGCGTACGGGCGGTGCTGGCGATGACGACTCTTTCAGCCATGGAGGATCTCCTTCTTTCTTCAGCAGCAAAGGGAGTGAGGGTTTCTTTCGTTGCAGCGAGAGCGCCTGCCCATTCGGCAGCAGGCGCCCGTCGTCATCGGCTCAATTGCGCAGCGGCTTGCCCTTGGTGAGCATGTGCTCGATGCGCGCCTGGGTCTTCTCTTCGCCGCACAGCGAGAGGAAGGCCTCGAGCTCGAGCTCGAGCAGCCGCGCTTCGGTGGTCGCGACCGACGCAGACGTGTCGCCGCCCGTCAGCACGCTCGCGAGTTTGCGGCCGATGAGCCGGTCGTGCTCGCTGATCTGATGGTTGAGCTGCATGTCGTACAGCATCATGTCGATGGTGGCCGCGCCGCTCTTGCCGGGCAGGTAGAACGTCGCTGCGCGCGGCGGGCGGAAGCCACCCTCGGCCATGCCGATGGCGACGGCCTTGGCGTCGGCGAGCTGGTGGTCACGCGACATCGAGATGCCGTCCTTCGGAGTGAAGAAGCCGGCCTCCTTCGCCTCTTCGGCGCTGGTCGCGACCTTCGCGGTGCCGATGTTGAGGAACGCCTTCTTGAGGAAGGGCAGCGCGTCCATCTCCTTCGAGCCCTGGTGCATGCCGTACAGGTTGCGGAGCATCTGCAGGTTGCCGCCGCCGCCCGGAATCAGGCCGACGCCGACCTCGACGAGGCCGATGTACGTCTCAGCCGCCGCCTGCACGAAGTTACCCGCCATCGTGAGCTCGGCGCCGCCACCCAGCGTGAGCTGGAACGGCGCGGTCACCACGGGAATCGACGAGTAGCGCAGCCGCTGGTTCGCCTGCTGGAAGCCGCCGACGAGCTTGCGCACGTCTTCCCACTGGTTGTCCTTGATGGCCCACAGCAGCATCGCGATGTTCGCGCCGGCCGAGAAGTTCGACCCGTCGTTGCCCACGACGATGCCGCGGTAGTCCTTCTCTGCGACGTCGACGGCCTTGTTCATCATCTCGATGATGAGCGTGTCGATGCTGTTCATCTTGGTGTGCAGCTCGAGCTGCAGCACGCCGTCGCCCATGTCCCAGAGCGTGGCCGACTCGTTGCCGTCGACCTTCTTGTTGCCGCGCTTGAGCACCTCGACGGTGATCTGCCGCGCGATGCGCTCGACCGGCTTCGACGACTTCGTCTTCACGTCCCAGAACGTGTCGTTGAGGCCATCGCGCCCGTAGAAGCTGGTGCGGCCGCTCTTGAGCATCTCGTCGACCCACGGAGCGACGGCGATGCCGAGCTCCTTCATGCGCTTGACGCCCTTCTCGACGCCGTACGCGTCCCAGGTCTCGAACGGGCCGAGGTCCCACGCGAAGCCCCAGCGCATGCCGCGGTCGATGTTCACGTAGTCGTCGGCGATTTCACCGAGGCGGCGCGAGGCGTAGGCCAGCGCGTCGAGCGTCACCTGCTCGGCGAACTTGGCGGCCTTGTCGGTGCCGTTCATCACGGTGCGAATGCGCTCGGGCAGCTCTTCGACGTCCTTCGCGGCGCCGAGTGACTCGAAGCGCACCTTGTTCTGCGCGCGGTACTCGAGGGTCTTCAGGTCGAGCACGAGGATCTCCTTCTCGCCCTCGCCGCCCTTCTGCTTCTTGTAGAAGCCGCCCTGCGTCTTGTCGCCGAGCATCTTCTTCTCGATCATCTTCTCGAGGAACGCGGGCGCCTTGAACGTCTCTCGCGCCTCGTCGTTCGGCAGCGAGTCGTAACAGTTCTTCGTCACGTGGAAGAACGTGTCGAGGCCGACGAGGTCGGCGGTGCGGAAGACGGCCGACGACGGGCGGCCCATGGCGGGCCCGAAGATCTTGTCGATCTCTTCGATGCTCAGCCCGTGCTGATCCATCAACTGCAGCGTGCGCATCATCGCGTACGTGCCGATGCGGTTCGCGATGAAGTTCGTCGTGTCCTTCCCGTAGACGATGCCCTTGCCGAGCGTGCGCTCACCGAAGTCGTGCACGCGCTTGAGAATCGCCGGGTCGGTCTTCTCGCCCGCGACGAGCTCGAGCAGCTTCATGTAGCGAACGGGGTTGAAGAAGTGCGTCACCAGGAAGCGCTTCTTGAAGTCGTCGCTGGTGCCCTCGGTCATGCCCTTGATGCTCATGCCCGACGTGTTCGAGCTGACGATGGCGTTCGGGTGCACGATCTTCTCGAGCTTCCGGAAGAGGTCGTTCTTGAGCTTGAGGTCTTCCTTGATGACCTCGACCACCCAGTCACAGTCCTTCACGCGGCCGAGGTCGTCGTCGAAGTTGCCGACGTCGATGAGCGCGAGCGCCTTCTGCGTCATCAGCGGCGCGGGCTTCTGCTTCACGAGGTTCGCGACGGCCGAGTTGGCGAACTTGTTCCGGAACGCCTTCGAGTCGGTCTTGTCGGTCGGCTCGGCCTTCGGCGGCACGATGTCGAGCAGAAGAACGGGGATACCTGCGTTGGCGAGGTGCGCGGCAATGCCGCTGCCCATCACGCCCGCGCCGAGAACGGCCACCTTGCGGATCTTCATGAACGGCTCCAGGTGAGTGGAAAACGAGAGCGAAGCGGCCGGATCCATAGCGCAGCGATTCACGGTCGGCAGGCATTTCGAGTCGATTGGCGCAAAAAGTCTCCACCGGAGACACCAAACCGCTGAAATTCTGCACACACCGAAATCGATGGGGGTCCTGGTCGGCGTCTCTGGTCCATCGGCCGAGCGGAAAGCCCTCATGAAGAAGACCGTCGTGGCAGCGCTGCTGAGCGTCTTCGGGTGCGCGAAGGCGCCCGTACTCACCCTCGAGAACACGTATGAGCCGGGGCCCAACCGGCTCGAGGGCTCCATCGTGTTTCCCGTCGAGCTGAAGGCCGGCGCGCGGGTGCAGCTCGCGTACTCGAAGCACCGGCAGGGCTCGGTGCCAGACCTCGAAGGCGCCAACGGCATGAAGGCGCTCGACCTCACGGCGGGCGCGAAGAAGCTCGACTTCGTGCTGAGCGGCCTCCCCGATGGCGATGTCACCGTCTTCGCGCGCGCCTACAGCGGCGAGACGATGGCGAAGATGAAGGCGCAGCTGCTCGAGGCGCAGGAGAACTTCAAGAAGACCGGCAAGTCGACGATGGCGCCGAACCCGCCGTACGACTTCGGCGGCTTCTACACGGGTGACGCGACCGCGAGCGTCGAGGGCAAGGCCGCGAAGGTGCTCTCGCTGTCGAAGGGCGCCGCGCAGACCGGCCTCGTCGTGGCCCTCGCCGTCATCGACAACTCCGAGCCGCCGCCCTTCTCGGGCACGCTCACCACGAAGGCCGTGCTCGCGATGAAGAACAAGGCGAAGCCCTTCGAGGACTTCGACAAGACGTACGCGCTCTTCGAGAAGGCGCTCGGCAAACCCACCGCGAGCACCGACACGCACTTCGCGTGGGCCGTCGTCGAGGGTGAGCGCTGCGTGTACGTGTTCTTCGACAAGGACGAGCGCAAGAAGTTCTTCAAGGACCAGACCGGCTTCATGGTGGGTGCTGCCATGCCCCCGACCGAGGTGGCGAAGGACGACGCGCAGTGTCTGAAGGCCCTCGCGCCGGCTCCCTGACGAAGGAGCGCAGGACCCAAAGAGGTGCTCAAGTCGGCACCCGATGACGACGCTCAACCGCTCGGTGCGGGAGCACCTTCAGCGGCTCATTCGAGACGAGCGCGGCAAAACGGCGCGGGTACTGGTGCGGCTGCGGGCGCTCGGCGCGGCGGCGTACCTGGTGATGACGGCGTACTACGCGAAGGTCGAGCAACTGCCCGACTGGCAGGCGACGCTGCCGTTCTTCACGCTCTACACGCTCATCGCGCTGCTGCTGCTCGGCCTCACCCTGAAGTGGCCGCAGGCGCTGCCGTACTCGGGCCTCGCGGTGGGCCTGCTCGACCTGCCGGCGCTGAGCCTCGTCTCACTCTCGGCGATTGGGTCGATGGAGCAACCCGTCTACCTGCTGGGTTCGCTCGCGCCGGCGTTGTGCTCAGGCATCGTGCTCGCGGCCGTGGCGCTCGACCTCGCCTCCATCGCGCTGGCGACCGTCTCGGCGCTGGTGTGTCTGAGCGTGTTGCTGGCCGCGCTCAAGGCGCCTACCTCGGAGTTCGTCGCTCCGGCGTTGACGACGACGCTCGTCGGCATCGGCTGCGGCTACCTCGTCTCGCGCGTGCGCAACCTCGTCGAGGAGTCACGCCGCAAGGACTTCGCGGGCAAGTACGTGCTGGGCGACCGCATCGGCGCGGGCGGCATGGCCGAGGTCTTCACCGCGACGTACTCGCCCGAGGGCGGCTTCGAACGAAAGGTGGCGGTGAAGCGCGTGCTGCCGTCACACACAAACGACGAGCAGTTCGTCGCGCTGTTCCGTCGAGAGGCCGAGCTGGGCGCGACCCTGGCGCACCCGAACCTGGTGCAGGTGCTCGACTTCGGGCGGCACCTCGACTCGTGGTTCCTGGCGATGGAGTTCGTCGACGGCATCACGTTGTCTGCGCTGCTGCGCGCGCATCGGGAGCGCGGTGAGTTCGTGCCGCTGCCCGCGTGTCTCTTCATCATCGGCGAGGTGGCCGAGGGGCTCGGGTATCTGCACGAGAAGCCGTCACCTGACGGGCGCTCGGTCGGCCTCGTGCATCGCGACGTGAACCCGCCGAACGTGCTCCTGTCGCGCACGGGGGAAGTGAAGATCAGCGACTTCGGCGTGGCGCGCTGGCAGGCCTCGGGCGGGCTGACGGCGACGGGCACGGTGCGCGGGAAGCTCGCGTACATGGCGCCGGAGCAGCTCGACGGCATTCAACCAGTCCCCTCGTGGGACCTGTTCGCCTTCGGCGCGACGGCGTTCGAGATTCTCACCGGCCAGCGGCTGTTCTCGGCAGACAACGACGTGGCCCTGGTGCGGGCGCTGCTCGAGGCGCCGCTGCGTGCGCCCTCCGTCGAGCGACCCGACGTTCCACCCGAGGTCGACGCGCTCGTGCTCTCGCTGCTCGAACGTGACGCGACGAAGCGGCTCTCGTCAGCTCGGCTCGTCTCGCAGCGGCTGCGGCAGCTCGAGGGACCAAATGCTCCGTGGCCGCATGGGCAACGCGTGCTCGTCGAGGCGCTCGCAACGGTGAAGTCTGCAGCGCTCGCGCAAGCACCATCGACACCCGCGAGTCATGAAGCGACCGTCACGGTGAATCGCGACGCAGCGACTCGCGACGATCGCGCAGCGCGTTGATGGTTCGACCGACGGACGCAGTTCGCTCGGAGCGCGTCATCCGTCGAACGAGAGACGCACGCACGCGAGACGCACGCACGCGAGACGCACGCACGCGAGACGGACGCACGTGAGACGGACGCACGCGAGACGGACGCACGCGAGACGCAATCACCCGAGACGCACGCACGGGTGACGCTCATCCAGCGCCACCGTTCGACGAGTGCGCCGCACGCTGACGCCTCACAGCCATCAGCCGTGACAAGCTGCGCGCGCCGATGAGCAACACGCTCGAAGAGCTGCTGACGACGCTTGGAGCCCAGGCCGAGACGCTCGTTCGTCGCCCGCGCTCGACGGTCGAGCCGCCGCGTGACGTCGAAGAAGGCGCACGCGCTCTCGCGCAACTGCGCTCCCTCGCAGGTCAGGAGACGTACGCCAACGAAGGCCTGCTCGGCCGTGGCGGCATGGGCGTGGTCCGTCTCTCGACCCAGCAATCGTTGAATCGGAAGGTCGCGGTGAAGTCGTTGCGGCCCGACCGCGCGAGCGAAGCCGAAGTGGAGTCGCTCGTCGCCGAGGCGTGGCGCACCGGCCGCCTCGAGCACCCGAACATTCTTCCCGTCTACAGCCTGCGCCTGCTTCCAGATGGGCAGCCCGAGCTGGTGATGAAGCGCATCGAAGGGCGCTCGTGGTCCGAAGACCTTGGCGCGAACCCGGTCTTCGTCGACTCCGCCCTTCGTCGTGAGGCGCTCGCCAGACACCTGCTCGTGCTCGGCCAGGTCTGTCACGCGCTGCACTTCGCGCACGCTCGCGGGCTCGTGCATCGCGACGTGAAGCCCGACAACGTGATGCTGGGCGCGTTCGGTGAGGTGTACCTGGTCGACTGGGGCATCGCGACGGAGCCGGGACCTTCGCGTGGGCTCGCTGGAACGCCTGCGTACGCTGCGCCCGAGATGCTCGGCGCAGACGGCGTGCTCTCGGCCGCGACCGACGTCTACCTGCTCGGCGCCGTGCTCTTCGAGGTGATCACCGGCCAACCGCCGCACCTGCGCGCGACGTCGTCAGAGGTGCTCACGAGCATTCTCGTCTCGCAGCCGCGGCTCTCCGACGCGGTGCCACGCGAGCTGGCCGACCTCGTTCGAAGCTGCATGCAGGCCGACGCGTCGAAGCGGCCAGTGAGTGCTGAAGCCGTGCGACTGTCGCTCGAGGCGTTCGCGGCCCATCAGGGTTCGCTGCTGCTCACGGCCGAGGCCACCACGCGGCTGCAGTCGCTCGAAGCAGCGTGTCGCTCGACGGCTCCCGACATCGAGGCCGTGGCGAGCGCGTTCTCGGCCTGCCGCTTCGGCTTTCAACAGGCGCTGCGGGAGTGGCCGGGAAACGACGACGCGCGCGTGGGGCTCACGAGGGCCATCGAGGCGATGGTGCGCTTCGAGCTGGCGCGTGGCTCCGCCCGTGCGGCGCAGGTGCACCTCGCTGAGCTCGGCACCACCAACGACACCCTCACCGCTGAGGTCACGCGCGAGGTCGAAGCAGAGGAGGCCCGTCAGAAGCGGCTCCACTCCCTCGAGCTCGCGATGGATCCACGCACGGGCAGCACCCCGCGCTTCCTCGCCGCCGCCATTCTCGGAGTCATCTGGGTCGTGATGCCGATGATGGGCACCTTCACCGTGCAGCGCCTGCCTCACCTCGAGGGCGTGTTGTCGGTGCCGATGGCGCTCGTCTCGGGGCTCGTGCTGCTCGCCGTCAGAACCCGCTTCCGCGCGTCGCTCACGCCGCTCAATCGCCAGCTCTCGGCGGTGCTCATCTTCGCGTGGCTCGTGCAAGCAGTTGGACTGAGCGCCTGGGTCCTCGTGACGGGCCGAGCCGGCTTCAACTCCGGGCCCCTGCTCATGGGCTACTGGGGGTTCGTGATGGGCATCATCACGGTGTCGATGCTGAAGCAGGCCTGGCCCATTCCGCTCGCGTACCTGGGCGCGCTGGTGATGGTGCTGAGGTTCCCCGAGACACGCTTCATCTGGCAGGGCATCACCAACTTCGCGGTGGTGGTGACGCTGCTCGCGTTGTGGCGACGCAGCCGCTGAACGGCTCACGGGGGCAGAGCGGCGCGCACGAGGATGACGCTGCGTGGGCCGCACCAGGTGTGACCGACGTCATCGATCGGATCAGCTACCGAAACTGATCATTTCGACTGAGCCCCTCCATCAGGGTGATGGGCTCCAACCGGTTCGCGCGTCGCGGTCACGAGGCTCGCTTCGTGCACACCTCCCCGCGTGAACCGCACGAACCCAGGCAACTCGACGAGGCGTCAGCTGTGGAACATCGCCCAACGCGCGATGACCGAGCGCGGGCTGCTGCCGACGTTCTCTCCCGCCGTGCTCACCGAAATCGCAGCCATTCCAAACGCGCCGAGCGACGCAACGGTGAAAGACCTGCGCGCACTGCCGTGGGTGTCCATCGACAACGACGACTCGCGAGACCTCGACCAGCTCTCGGTCGGCTCGAGGGAGAACGGCGTCACCACGTTGCGTGTCGCCATCGCCGACGTCGACGCCGTGGTGACGAAGGGCTCGGCCATCGACGACCACGCGAGGACGAACACCACGTCGGTCTACACGGCCGCGCAGGTCTTCCCGATGTTGCCCGAGCGCCTCTCGTACGACCTGACCTCGCTCGTCGAAGGACAGGAGCGGCTGGCCGTCGTCGTCGAGCTGATCATCGGCTCCGACGGACACCTCACGGGCTCCTCGGTCTTCCGCGCACGCGTTCAGAATCACGCGAAGCTCGCCTACGACAGCGTCGCTGCGTGGCTCGATGGCGCCGCGCCTCCACCGGGTGTGCTCGGTGACCGCTCAGACCTTCAGGAGCAGCTGCGCCTGCAGGACGAAGTGGCGACTTCGCTCGCAGGCCTTCGACACGAACATGGCGCGCTCAACCTCGAGACCATCGAAGCGAGAGCAGTGTTCGAAGGCGAGACGCTCACAGGGCTGCGCGCGCAGTCGAAGAACCGCGCGACGCGCCTCATCGAAGAAGTGATGGTCGCCACCAACGGCGTCATCGCGCGCTTCCTCGAGCAGAAGGGCTTCGCGGCGCTTCGGCGGGTGCTGAAATCTCCCGAGCGGTGGGCGCGCATCGTCGACCTCGCGGCGGCATCGAAGGGCACGCTCCCCGCCGCGCCTGACTCGAGCGCGCTCGAGGCGTTCCTGCTCGAGCAGCGCCGCGTCGACCCCGTTCACTTCCCCGACCTGTCGCTCGCCATCGTGAAGCTGCTGGGCCGCGGGGAGTACGCGCTCGAGCGGCCGCACCAGAAGCCCGATGGGCACTTCGGCCTCGCGGTGAAGGACTACACGCACGCCACCGCGCCGAATCGCCGCTTCCCCGACGTCATCACGCAGCGCCTCGTGAAGGCCGCGCTCGCGGGAACGCCGACTCCGTACGACGACGCCGAGCTCGCCGACCTGGCGCGCCAGTGCACCAGGCAGGAGGACGCGGCGGCGAAGGTCGAGCGCCTCGTTCGAAAGTCAGCGGCCGCGATGCTGCTCGAGACACACCTCGGCGAGCAGTTCGACGGCATCGTCACCGGAGCGTCGAACAAGGGCACGTGGGTGCGCATCGTCGAGCCTCCCGTCGAAGGCAGGGTCGTGCGCGGGTTCGAGCGCTTCGACGTCGGCGACCGCGTTCGCGTGCAGCTCCTGGGCGTCGACGTGGAGCGCGGCTTCATCGACTTCACCGGCCTCGCGGCGACGGGCCCCATCTTGCAACACGCGCGGCATGACCCAGACCGAACAGGCGAGCGTGGCGCGAAAGAAGCTCCTCCAGCGCCGCGAGAACATCACGCGGTCGCGCACCACCAACGACGCTGACGCCCTCTCGTTGGGTGCCGAGCGGCGCGGCGATGACGCTGCCGAGCATCACGAGATCGCGAACGTGCTCGTGCGCCTGTCGGACTTCGAGCGCGTCGAGCTGCACGAGGTCGACGCGGCGCTCGACAGGCTCTCGCGTGGCACGTGGGGCCGCTGCGACCACTGTGGCGAGGCCATCGACGCGCGGCGGCTGACGGTACTCCCGCAGGCGCGCACGTGCTCGAACTGCATGTCGTGACGGGCACTCGGGCTCAGCGAAGGAAAAGTTCACGCCTGCAACGCCTCGGGTGTGACACCTCGCATGGGCGCGGACTTCGTTGGGTTCATCGGGTGTGAGTTGCAGGCGCCACTCGGGCTCGAGGGCTTCCTGCGCATGTTGAAGCTGCGTGCGTACCGCGCCGCCGTCGAGTCACAGGTGCCACCCGAGAAGCGCGAGGCAGTGAGCCTCACCGTCAGGGTCAACGACCAGGAGCGCCAGCTCACCTATGCCGGCATCGTCGCCAGCCTCGGGGACTTCGAGCGTGGCTGCCCCTCGTGCGCTGGCTGCATGGTGGGCCAGGGTGAACCGCTCGGCTGCTATCGCTTCGTGACCTACCCGGTCGACGCGAAGTTCGAGTCGCTGCTCTTCGACTTCTTCGTCGACGAGGTCGGGCGCAACGACTCCATCGGCTCGCAGTACTTCCAGGACTTCGTGAGCAAGCAGGGCACCGACACGGCGTGGCACGCGCGCGGCGAAGGGTCACTCGCACAGGGCAAGGTGCTCAAGCACGGCGGCTTCTTCTCGCGGACGAAGTTCGACAGCGCCCAGCTCCTCGCGACCTTCCTGCTGCCGAGCGCTGCCATCCGCGGGCTGCCCGAGCTGCAGCGGTTCGCGGTGCAGGTCGCCTTCCTTCGCCTCCTCAACGAGTTCGTCTCGTTCGCACGCAAGTCGACTCCGCCTGGCGTGTCACGCACGTTGGATGAGGTCGCGGCGCTTCAGCCCATGGTGCTCGGCGTCGTTGCGTCGGCAGCCAATGGGGGTGGGGTGCTTCACGTCGACTCCTGAGCTGCTTCCACCGCTCGACCGACGAGTTGCCTGGCTTCAGCGCTTCGCCTGGCAAAGCCGCCACATTCAGCTGCACCTCGATTCACGTCGTGACGAGCGCGTGGGGATTTGCGCCGAACGGCCGCGACGTCACGCCGGCGAGCTCGGCCACCAGCGACCACAGCCCCGAGATGCCCGGAGTCCCCGGTGGCATCGCGAGCTTCCCACCACGACTGAACGCGGGGCCCGTACTCCCGGGCTTCACGCGCGGCCCGAACACCGCCGCCGACAGACACGTCGCGTGGTCGCTCAAGAACGGGTCGCGACCGAACTCTCCGAGCACCACCGTCGTCACCTCGGTCTCACTCATCGCCAGCGTGCGCTCGAGGAACTTCGCCAGGTGCGTCGTCACGCGCCGCTTGAACATCGCGCGAACGCACGCTCCCGAGCCGTCACCGTGCGTGTCCCAGCCAGCTTCACCACAGCCGGCGTCGGGCGACGGCGTGACGATGGCGATGGGCGTTCCACCCTGAATGACGAGCTCGGCCGCTGCGAACTGCGCGGCGTCGGAGTCGACGACGGTGCGCATCGGGTCCAGGCCGTACGCCGTCGCGATGGAGCTCCAGTCGAGCGGGCGCACTGGCTGCTCCAGGGCACCGATGAGGCTGTCGTAGCCCGTCGCGTGCCCCGACAGCGTGCGCGGGTTTCGCTCGATGAGCGGCTTCGAGACGTTCCACGAAAGCCGCATGCTCTTCGCCATCGCCTGACGGTTGGGCTCGCCCGGCCGGTTCGCGCCCACCATCACGTCGAGCGCAGGCTGCACGTCCGACACCTTCGTCAGCGACGCTCCGGGCACCGGCGCCGCGCGAATGTTGTTCGACAACCCGCCGAGCAGCGCGCACTTGAGCGCCGCGTTCGACTGCATCGCCGCTGCGATGGTGAGCGGGTAGCTCGAGGTGCCGGTGAAGATGGCCGACTGCGCCGGGTCGTGCGCCGTGATGCCGTGCTCGACGCCCACCACCGCGAGGCGTTGAAGCGCCGCCGTCGGCAAGTCACCGAACGACACCTTGTCGACGAACAACCCCGTGCCCGTCGGCATCATCGAGTCAGGCGTCGTCGTGAAGCTCCCCGCCATCGTGTTCGGCGTCACGTGCAGCGCGTTGAAGCCGCCGTGAAAGAAGACGATGGCGATGGCCTTGCGCTTCGTCTGCTGCGCGCGTGCGGGAAGGGCGGCACCGGCGGCCAGCGCGGCGGCTCCACCGAGAAGGCTGCGACGCGAGAAGTGACTCATTGGGTGATGGCTCCCGAGCTGGTGAGGAGCGCCGCGCAGACGTACGACCAGCGCTCCAGTGGGGTGGTGGCGAAGGAGGCGGTCTCGTTCACCGCGAAGTCGGCGCACGCGGCGACCTGCTCCGCAGACGGCACCATCTTCCAGAAGCGGCGCATCATGCTCTCGCACCGGCGCGCGCCCGACTCGGCCGTCGGCGCAGCGAGGAAGTCGGCGAACGGCTGGCCCGTCTTCGGGTCGGTGACGAAGGCCGTTCGCTCGAGCTGGTTGGGCGGCATGGTGATGAGCCGCGAGCACATGAGGAACCCGAGGCGAAACTGCGAGTACAGCTCGAGAGCGCCCATCGGCGGGCTCGTGTACGCGTACTCGGCGCCGCCACGGCTGCGCACCGGCACCAGCGCGGTCGGGGCCAGCCCGTCGGAGGCGCGGTAGTACCCGAGCTTCTGGTTCATGTCGGCGCCCCACGCCGCGGTCGTCTCCCACGTGCGCGTCTGGCGGCGGTCGAGGTCGAACGCAGCGTCGGCGCGCCCAGCCTCGAGCACCTGGCCATCGAGCCCACGAAACGTGCGCGCCATGCCGACGCCTTCACACTTCGCCGTGGCGTACTGCGGGCCATCGACGTGGGTGACGGGCGGTCCATTCGTGTTCGGGTCGACCGACTCGAGCGCCGGCGTCTCTGCCCGCGGCCCGACGATGACGCCTTCACACCCCGTGAGCAGCAGCACCAGCCAGAGGTTCTTCATCGGCAGTAATCGGGGTGACGGACCATGCCCATCACCGCGCCTTGAATGGTGCCCGAGGCCTCGAAGCCCGCGACGCACGCGTCGAACACCGGCGCGTCGCACGTCGACTCACTTCGGCCGTACATGAACTCGAACACGAGCCGGCAGGTGTTGAAGGTGAACTGCTCGGAGTTGATGAGCAGGTTCACCAGCTCTTCGTCGGTGCTCACCGTGTGGCCCCACAGCTGCTGCGGCCCATCGGTCGGCGGCGTGAACGTCATCATCGCGCCCGAGCCCTGACGACGCGTGAGCACGCGGGCGACCGTGTCGAGCGGGTACGGCCCCGCGAAGTGACACCCCGTGCAGCCCGGCGCCGCGCGGCCCGTCGCCGACGAGTCATCGACCGAGGTGTTGTTGGCGGCGGCCGTCAGCTTGATGCCCAGCGTGTTGTTCAAGATGCGGTACGCGGTCGACAGCTTGTAGCCCTGCGCTTCGTTGCCCGCGTTCACCTCGAGCCACTTCTTCGTGCGGAAGTAGCCGAGCCCCGTGTCGCTGGGGATGACGGTGAAGCGGCCCTCCTGGCTGTCGAAGTCGAAGCGTCCGACGAACGTCTGTCGCCACGGCAGGCCCTTGCCGATGACGTAGCGGGCGATGAGGTACGGCGCGTTGCGCTCCTTCGAGGTCGACTGGTCGCGCTGCCACTTCGCGTTCACGAACGCGGCGAAGCGCTGGGGAAACACGTCGAAGTACTTCTCGTCGCCGAAGAAGTGCGCGACCCACTCGGGCTTGAACTGCGCGGGCGGAACGGGCCCGTAGTACGGGGCGCCCGATGGCAGGTCGGTGGGAATGCGGAACGACGTGGTGCCCAGCATCGACAACGCCGTCCGCTCCCAGCAGCGCCGAACGTTGAGGGCCTCGTCCGTCGCCGTCTCGATGTCCTGCCCCCACGAGAGGAGCGGCCACGCCATCATCACCACGAGCCACGCGCGCATGACTGTTCTTGGAGCGAGGGCCCAGCCACCTTCCCGGGAATTTTCGCGGCGTGGTTTCCTTCGCGATTCACGTAAGTTGCGCGCGTGAACGCGGCAGCTCTCGGCCTGTTTCTTTCGCTGGGAGCGGGCCTGAAGGTCGCCGAAGCGCCGAGTGTGGTGGTGCTGCACACACGCGCGAGCCCCGAGATTACGCAGCGAGAGAAGAAGCTCTACGACGCGTTGACGCTCGCGCTCGACGCCTTCGCGGTGATGCTGACGCCGCCCGACCGTGACGACTTCGCGGGGCTCACCTTGCCCGAGCAGGTGTCGCTCGCGTTGCCGCAGACCGAGAGCACGGGCGCCGGAGCGGTGGCCGTCGTGTGGCTCGTTCGTCCCGCGCCGCGGCAGGTGATGGTGCATCTCGTCGCGCGCAACACCGGGCGCACGCTGGTGAAGACGGTCGAGACGACGAGCGGGCCTGATGCCGAAGCGACGCTCGCGCTGGTGGTGAAGGAATTGCTCGGCGCGGCCTTTCTCTTCGAGCCGCCGGCGTCACTGCCTCCGGGGCTCGGGCCGGTGGTGCAGTCGGTGAGAACGCAGGTCGCTCCGCCGGCACCTGCTCCGCCTGCGCCGAAGCCCGTCGAGGTGGAGAAGCGGGTCGCTGTCGCGCCGATGCATCGCGTGATGGCCCTCGGTGCGGGACGGTTTGGAGGACAGCTCGGCAGTCCGCTGCGCGCGGGTGTTCACGCCGCCTTCGGCTCGTTCGCGTGGGAGTGCCTGGTGCTCTCGCCCACCATCGAGTTTGGCGTGGGTCCACTCGAAGCAGGCATCAGCGCGTTCGAAGGCACGGCAGGTGTGGATGCCTTCTTTCCGCTCGGCGTGACGCGGGCGTTCGGTCCGTACGCTTCGGTCGCTGCCGGTGCGCGATGGCAACGCGGCGTCACCTCGACAGGCTCGACCCAGGCGCTCACCTTCGCCGCCAGTGTCCATGCCGGCGTGCGCAGCCTCGTTCGGCTGGCTGACTCCCTGCACCTTTGCCTCGACCTGGGCCTGGGACTTCGCCCACTTCCGACACGGCTCGTGCAGGCTGACACCGTCTTCTGGCGTGAGGGGTGGGCCGAGGTGCGCACGGGAATCGGCATCGCCTGGGAAGTTCGGTGAGCCCTCCCGCCAAGAGCAGTGTGGAAGACGCCGAGTGGATGCGGCGGTTGGCCGGGGGCGAGCTCGCTGCGTTGGAGCCGCTCTATGAAAGGTATCGCCCGATGGTGTTGGCCCTGGTGCGACAAGCCGACCTCTCGCTCGCCTCGAGCGCCGCGGAGGACGTGTGCCAGGAGGTCTTCCTCGCGCTCGTCGACGCCGCTCGCCGCTTTCGTCCCGATGGCAACGTGCGCGCGTACATCGCGGGGGTTGCCGTTCGAAAAACCCGGGAGCACCGCCGCGCCACCTGGTTTCGCCGCAACGTGATGGATCGGCTGCCGGGCTTGAGCAGTCCCGCGTCGCGCCTCGAAGAGCGGACTGATGCCGTGCGTGAAGGCGAGCGTTTGCTCGCGTTGCTGCCGGCGCATCTTCGGGAAGTGCTGGTGATGCACACGGTGGAAGGGCTCGAGGCGGCCGACATCGCGCAGGCGCTCGGCATCAACATCAACACGGTGTGGACGAGGCTCCATCGCGCCCGTGCAGCCCTGGCCGAAGCGAGGGAGTCGTCATGAGTGACTGCTCTCAGCGCGCGTCGTTCATCGTCGGCGACCTCGACCCGGCGAAGGTGGCTGACTTCGAGGCGCACCTCGCGGGCTGTGTGGCGTGTCAGCAGGCGGTCGCTCAGGCGAAGCGAGACACCGCGGCGTTGAAGCAGTGGGCTGAAGCTGGCCCGACGCCGGCGTTCGCAGCGCAGAAGTTGATGGCCCGCGCCAAGGAGCCGAGGTCGTCGTCACGCCCGTGGCTCGTCGCCGCTCCGCTCGCGGCGGTGTTGGCGCTCGGCGTGTGGTGGCAGACGAGAACGCCCGCCGGTCCGCTCGTGCTCGAGCAGGCTGGCGCCGTCGCCGTCTTTGGAGACACGTTCACCGTCGAGCCCGGCAGTCGCGCCGAGGTGCAGCGCACGGGTGACGAGACGCGCGTGCGGGTGTCGAAGGGCGCGCTGAAGTTCCAGGTCGCCAAGCGCAAAGCGGGAGCGAAGTTCGTCGTCGAGACGAGCGGCCTCGAGGTGCGGGTCGTTGGCACGACGTTCTCGGTGCGGAGCGGCGACGCTCCATCGGTCGCTGTAGAAGAAGGCGTCGTCGAGGTGTGGCGTTCAGGCACGCGCGTCGCAGCGGTGTCTGCGGGTGAGACATGGCCAGCCGTCGTGGTGGTGACGGAGCCTGTCGACGCAGGCGTCGTCATCGAGGAGCCGGTCGTCGTGGCGCCAAAGCCGAAGGCCATCGTGCTCGATGTGGAGACGGTGACGCGGCTGCTGGTCGACCGTCGCTTCGACGAAGCACAGCGAATGCTCGAGGCGCATCTCGCGAAGGAGCCGAGAGACGCACGCGCGTGGACGTTGATGGGCGACCTGTTTCGTCGAAGCGGCGCGTTGGAGCGCTCCGTCGAGGCGTACGGGAAGGCCGCCAACTTCGGTGACGCCGAGACGCGAACGCGTGCACGCCTCGTCGCTGCTGGCGTGCTGCAGGACTCGCTGAAGGACAACGCTCGCGCCCGTGTGTTGCTCGAAGCGTGTCTGACGGAGAAGCGTGGGCCGAAGGCGCTCGAGGCTCCCGTGCTGGTGCGGCTCGCGCGGCTCGACGTCGCAGAAGGAAAGACGGCCCAGGCCCGCACGCGGCTCGAGCTGGTGCTCAAACGTCACGCGACGACGCCGTCAGCCGTCGAGGCACGCACGCTGCTCGAGTCGTTGCGGTGAGTTGATGGAGTCGCCAGCGCCGGTGCCCGAACACGAACCTGACCACCGCCGCGGTGGTTGAAATCATGCTCGCCGTCCCTTTCGCGGCCAGCCCCGGTGCGCGAACACGAATCTGACCACCGCAGCGGTGGTTGAAGTCGTGCTCGCAGAGCCCTTCCCGTCCTCACTTCGGAACGGCTCGAGTGCTGGGTTCGCGAGCGCGCGGGTCTGCCTGCTGTCGCTGCGTCACGGACGGCGGTGATACGAAGGAGCCCATGCTCCACCGAACGTCGCTGCTGGTGTTCGCGCTGTGCGCGCTCCCGTCGCTGGCCAAAGACCGCGACGGTGCCGTCGGTGAGCCGCTCGATGGGCCCTTCGTCACCGTCACGCTGCTGCGCGCAGAGGACGACAAGGTTGGCCTGAGGCTCTCGTGGCTCGTGGAGCCCATGGAAGGCTCGGCAGGCTTCGCCGACGGCCTCGACAACGGTGTCATCGTGAAGGACCGGAAGGTGTACGTGCGGAGCACGACGAGGTCGACGGTCGAGGCGTTCGAAGAGCGTCACCCTGGCGTGATGCCCGCTCGCCCGATGCGGCTGACGGCCCGCGTGGTCGAGGTCCTCGTGAAGGGCGCGAAGAAGGAGCCCGGCTCGGTGGCTGTGCTGAGCCTCGGTGCCTGGGCCCCGAACGTGAAGGCAGAAGGCGCGTCTGGCGCGAAGCCTCAGTTCGACACGTTTCGCGTTCGCCTCTGAGCAAGCAGCGCGACGAGGCTGAGCCACAGCAGCTCGCCTCCGCCGACGGAACAGCCGACGAGGAACTTCGGCGTCGTGGCTGCCTTCGGAGCCCGCGTCATCTCCCGCACCTCGACTTCTCCCGCGAGCCGCGTGAACGGGAAACCATCGCGCTGCTGAGAATCGACCATGCCCGTGAGCCCCGAGACCGCGCGCGCCTCACACGCCATCGACTTCGCCGTCACGAAGATGCGCCCGGCGCCGCCAGCCGCCGAGGCCGCGCAGCAGCTCGTCACTGACTGC
This sequence comes from Archangium gephyra, assembly GCA_943370055.1. Classification (GTDB taxonomy): domain Bacteria; phylum Myxococcota; class Myxococcia; order Myxococcales; family Myxococcaceae; genus Xiheimicrobium; species Xiheimicrobium gephyra_A. The sequence continues at coordinate 5,690 of CALRPN020000076.1, read as the reverse complement.
CCTTCTCCTCCGCTCGCGTCGACCAGCGAACACGAGATGGCGCCGATGACGTCGAGCACGATGGAGCCACCTGCGCCTGCCGCCGAGTGACGAACCCCTTCCATCGTCTGCGTCGAACCGCCCGCGAGCCCATTCGCCGAGAACGTGCCGCTTCCTGCGACCGCACCTGCGAAGACGATGATCGCGCCACCACCTGCTCCGCCCGGCTCGGTGAAGAGATGACTGCCCTGCCCGGTCGCGGCGGCGCCACCACCGAAGAGAGCGCGCTCTCCCGCCGAGCTCACCCGCATTCCACCCGTGCCGCCCGAGGCGTCCTTCGCGAACGGCGCCTTTCCTCCACGCGTCGCGTTGCCACCGCCGCCACCGGGCGTCACCGAGTACGGCCCGAACCCTCGCCCCATCGCGCCGCCCGTCGAATCGGGGAGCGGGTTCCGCAGCGCCGGCCAGCTGCCCGCGAGCAGGCCTTCACCGTTGCGGATCAGCTCGGAAGGAAACGGCGCCACCTCGACGAGCCCGCCACGCCCACCGCGAAAGCCTCGCCCATTGGCGTGGACCCGCCCCTCATTCGTGAGCGTGTTGCGAACCGCGAGCGCGACGACGCCGCCAACCTGTCCGTCCCACGGAAGCGGCTCGATGACACCGCTCGCCTCGATGGTGAGGTTCTCGTACTGGGGCACGAAGACGACCTGCGTGAAAGTGGCCTCCCACGCGCGCTCGAGCGGCGCCGTGAGCGTGACGGTCGAGCCCGCCACCGACTCGACGCGCGCCGTGGTGAAACGGCCGACGTTGGTGTCGTCGAGACGAACCGTGTCGCCGTCGTTCGGGAGCGGTGACGCTGATTGCGCGGTGAGCAGCAGCAGGAGGTCGCCAGGGCCGACGAGCCCAGCCGTGGTCTCGAGCGTGCGCGCTCCTGCTTCCACCGACGCGCGCAACGGGCCGTAGCGGTTCACCACTGTCGTCGCGCTCACCGTGAAGTCACCAGCGCTGCCGTCACCCGTCTCTGCGAGCGCTGCGAAGGCGAGGAGAAACCCGGCGACCAACCACGAGCGCATTCACCGAGCTTCTCATGGGGCGGCGGGCAAGGCGCAATGTCATCGAGCGCAGCACCCGGCTTCGACGCGCCCACGAAGGAACCAGCTCGAGCTGCGCGCAGCAAACGCCCGCAGCCGCAATGGCCGATGGGAGAGCCACGCGTCGTGGCGTAGGAAGCGCATCGAGGGCCGTTAGCGCCGCGGCTTCGGCCTTCGTCGCCGGAGTCGAGCCCGATGAGGCGCAGCTTGAGCTCGGGCCGGACCCACATGACGGTGCCGGAGCGTCGCGTCTCCATCTGAGAGCGTCGGGCCACGAGGGTGCGGCTGCACTGACGCACCTGGTGCTCGTGGAACAAGCGCGAGGCGAGCGGGTTTCTTCTCCGTCCCGCCGCTCCGCGCTACGAGTGCTGCATGCCTTCCGACGTCGTCATTCTCTTTGGTGGCAGCTCTTCGGAGCGCCTCGTCTCGGTCGCCTCTGCGCAGAACGTCGCCTCGCTGCTGCCCGATGCCGCGTGCTGGTTTCTCTCGAAGACAGGCCCGGTGCATCTCGTCTCGCGTGAGGAGTTGTCGGCGCACGCGAAGCCGTTCGAGAACGAGTTCTTCCCGAAGTCGGAGCCGGCGTTTTCCTCCATCGACGTGGCGCTGAGTGATGCTGCCACGAAGGGCAAGACGTTCCTCCTCGCGCTGCATGGTGGTGAAGGTGAGAACGGCACGCTGCAGGCCCGCTTCGAGAAGCACGGCGTCGCGTTCACGGGTTCAGGTTCGGCGGCGAGCGCGCGCGCGTTCGACAAGGCGGTGACGAAGACGCTCGTCGGCGCGAAGGGGGCGAAGCTGGCTCCGGCGCACGTGCTCGAGCCGATGGATGCGGCGGCCCTCGAGCAGAAGCTGCGCGCGCTGTTCGACGAAGCACCGCGCTGGGTGCTCAAGCCGGTCGCTGACGGCTCGAGCGTCGGCCTGTTTCATCTGACGTCGAAGGAGCTCGTCTCCGAGGCGGCGAAGCAGGTGGCGGCCTCGAAGCTGCGCTACCTGGCCGAGGCGTTCATCACCGGCCGCGAGCTGACGGTGGGCGTGGTGGATGAAGCGAGTGGACCCGTCGCGCTGCCGGTGTCCGAGGTGCGGCTCATTCCCGGAGGCGCGTTCGACTACGCGGGCAAGTACCTGGGCAAGGGCACCGAAGAGCTGACGCCTGCGCCCATCACTGACGAGGAGCGCTCCGTCGCCCAGGCGCTCGGGCTGCTCGCGCATACGACCGTCGGCTGCCGCGGCTACTCGCGCACCGACATGATTCTCACGGCGTCGGGGCCGGTGTTCCTCGAGATCAACACCCTGCCCGGGCTCACGAAGGCATCGTTCATTCCGCAGCAGCTCGCAGCCGCGGGAAAAGACATTCGCGCGTTCCTCGCGTGGCAGCTCGAGCTCGCACGGAAGCGCTGAAGCTCAGGCGGCAGCTTCGAGTCGCTTGAGGCGCCGGTCGACATCTCGCCAGCGGGCTCCGGTGAAGTCGATGAGGTGGTCGACGCGGCCCTCGAGCCGAACCACTCGTGCGTTCAACACTTCGACTTCGGCGCGCAGCTCGGCAACTTCCAGCTTCACCTCCGTCACTTCCTCTCGCAGTTCCTTCAGGTCACGTCGCACCGCGCCGAACTCGGCCCGAACCTCGACCTTGAAGAGGGTCAACTCGGCCCGCAGCTCGCGAACCTCGTCTCGCACTTCGTTTCGCATCTCGTCGAACCGCTTCAGCAGCAGCTCTTCGAACGAGGTGTGTCCATTTCCCTTCGCCATCGTCGCCTCCCAGCCTACCGAACCGAGTCCACCAACAGCCAGAGCACCCCCTGGAACACGACGGCCGGAGCAGGTCCTCCCGCTCCGGCCGCCATGCCTGCTTCAGCTGCTGTTTCAGCGACGGGCCGGCGGGGCGCGACCCTGGGCTTCCTGCGCGCCCGAGGGCAGACCGGCCGCGGCGGGCTGATCAGTCTGGGTCGCCGAGACGCGCTTCACCGTGAGCGTCGTGGGACCAGAGACCGACAGGTTCGCCTTCAGCTTCTCGAACTTCTTCTTCCCGAAGCCCTTCACCTTCATCAGCTCTTCGGTCTTCGCGAAGGGCGTCTTGTTGCGATGGTCGATGATGCGCTTCGCGGCCTTCTCTCCGACGCCGGGCAGCTGGTCGAGCTGGGCCGGCGTGGCCGTGTTGAGGTTGAGCTGACCGGACACCTGCAGCTTCGTCTTCGACTGCTTCTTGGCGGCGAGTGCTTCGCCGGACATGGCCAGGAACGCCACCGCCACCACCGCCACCACCTTCGTTGCCGTCTTCATGTCGTCTTCTCCGTCTGTGCTGCGTTGTGTTGAGTTGAACTGCGTTGGTTTGAACTGCGCTTCTTCTTCGGTGCTGCGACTTCACTGCATTCAGTTGTGGTGCTGCGTTCACGCTGCGACGGGTTCGGCCGCCTGCTCCGACGGGCGCGACTCGGCGTCACGCTTGTCGACGGCCTCACGCACGTGCAGCTTTCCGTCGAGCGGCAACACGTCGAGGTACACGTTGAAGCTGCCGTCGCGGTTCACCCACGCCGAGCCTGCGCGAACCCACGTCGACGTGACCTTGCCGTCGCCCTGCTTCGTCTCTCTGATGCTGAACACCTGGTACCGCTTTCCACTCATCGTGCCCCTCCTTCTGCTCGCCGGCGTCATTGCCGACGCTCAGCAGACAGAGCAGCGCACGTGCCAGTGGTGGATCAGTCGTCGGCTCGCGCGGTTGTGACGAGCAGGCCCAAACCGTCACATCCTCACGAGCGGACGAGCGTGGACGCTCCAGCGGCGTTCTCGGCGCGCGAGAAAGCAGCCATCGAACCGGCCACCCACAGCGTGCGTAGAATCAGGCATGCGCAGTTTGCTCGTCGTGCTGCTCTGCGGGTGCGGCCAGGCCGTCGTCGTCATCGGAGACGGTGGCGTCGGCGCCAGTGATGCCGGCCGTTCACTCGACGCGGGCGCGCCAGCCGACGCCTCCATTCCGGTCGACGCAGGCCTCGATGGCGGCGTGGAGCTCGATGCTGGCACCGACGTCGATGGAGGCCCGACCGACGCAGGCCTGTGGCAGCCGACGGGAGACCGCGACGCGCGAGGCACGCCGCTTCCCGAGTCGCTACCGATTGGCACCTACCTGGGGGTGATGGGCTGCGAGTTCCTCGGCGGCACGCCTGCACCCGGCTTCGGAGGCAGCGCGCCGTGCGGCTCGTACGAGGTGCCGGTCGGCCAATGCAATGCGGGCATGCGCAACGTGACGATGAACGGCGTGCTCAACACCATCACGCGTGCCTCGCTGTTCGTGCACGAGGCCTACCGCGTCGGCAACACGTACGTCGGCGGCAACGACATGCGCTACGGCCAGCACCAGACGCAGGCCTTCATCATGAAGTTCCACACCGGCGGCGCGGGCGACTTCCCCGTCGTCGGCGGGCTGCCGCCAGGCGCGCTCGGCACCATCGTCTTCAACTTCGTCAACCAGCCGAACCGCGGTGAGGTGGCGACGCGCTTCGGGGTGCTCTCCACGCGCCCCTGCGACTTCGACTACGCGAGGCTCGACGCGCAGGACCCGTGCTTTCAGCGCCTCGGCATCGCGGGTGGAGGCTCGCTGCTCGCTCACGTGGTGCCGGCTGGCGTGAGCCCCGGCACCGGCCACTGCGCGCTGCGGCCCGACACCACGTACTACCTGAGCACCCGGTGGGAGGACCCACTGCCAGCCACGCGCGGCCTCATCTCGTGTCGGCCTCAGGCCGGCTCACCCACGGGCCAGCACTGCGGCACGAGCCTCGCCATTCAGTGATGGCTACTGCACCTTCTTCGTCTCGCCGGGCAGCAGGTCGACGACCTTCGGCGTGATGGGCTGCTTCTCGTCGGCGCCGAGCAGCTCGACGACGTAGAGCGACCACTTGCCCGGGGGCAGCCCCTCGAAGCGCGCCGAGCCGGTGTTCACCACGGTGACGGCAGGCACCTTCAGGTTCGTGCAGAACGACGACGCCGAGTCCGAGCCAATCTCCGACGCTGGCAACGGACCCTGCGCGCCACCGAGCATCACGATGCGCCCTGGCAGCTTCGACGAGAACTCCAGCGTGGCGCCTGTCTCCACCGGGCCGAGCACGATGGGTGAGGGCGTCGTCGTCACCTGCACCGGCACGGCCCAGTCGGTGCCGAGAATGCCCGAGAGCTCGACCGACGCGCAGTACGCGCCTTCGGGAAGCCCCGAGGCCTCGAACTTTCCCTGAGCGTCGGAGAGCAACGACTCGAACGAGTTCAGCGACGAGAGCGAGACGGTGCGCGCTCCGGCGGGCCGGCCTTTTCCACCGAAGACGTGGCCCGTCACCCGCCCGCCCGCCGCAGAGAGCTTCACCTTCACGACCTCGGCGAACGCGCCCCTGGCCACCTTCGTCTCGACGGGCACGAAGCCGGTCTTGCGGGCCTTCACGACCGCCTCTTCGTCGCGAAAGGGAGACATGGTGCAGGCTCCGTCAGCGCGCGTGGTGCAACTGTCAGACGTGTCCGATTGCACGGCCGAGATGCGAACGCCCTCGAGCGGCTTGCCGTCGTCACCCGTCGCCTCGGCCTTCAGCGAGAGGCCCTGCTCGAGCACCACGTCGCCGACGTCTTTCACGGGCGCGTCCATGGTGA
>CALRPN020000075.1:0-42538 GCA_943370055.1 Archangium gephyra | reverse complement strand
TGCTCCAGGGAATGTTGAGGGTTTCAGATGGGGTGCTGCACCACTGGGCCAGATGCGAGGCTCTTTGGGAGCGTGCACAGAGAGAGACTCCCCACCTCCACTCCGCGGGACACACAACCCTGAAAGTCAGAGAGTCGGCACCTTTGGGTTGGCACCGATTCGCTACGCGGGATCAGAAACGGTCGACCTCATCACGAGCGCATTCGCGAAGAAGTCCGAATGGCGCGCGAGTGTGTGCATGTACTCCTCGACGTCGCGACGGGCCTCTGGCGACACCTTTCGGTACGGCATCACGTGTTCATCGGGCACGTAGCGGAAGGTGAAGTTGATGCGCCGCGTGTCGAAGTCGCTGACGTTCACCTTGAAGTGGTGGCCGCCCTTCGTGTCGACGCGTTGCACACGGTGGAACGTGCGCTTCTTCCACTGGTCGCCGCCGAAGATCTGCAGGCCCCCGTCGTCGAGCCACTGCTGCTCCACCACACCGTCGCGTTCGCCGGGCTTCGACGAGGTGACGAACTGAAAGAGCGCGCGCTCGCCCAACGAGAGTGACGCCACGGGCCCGGGCTCGAAGTCCTTGTGCTCTCCGACGCGCGCGGTGTCGACCCACTTCCCGTCCTCCAGGGAGGAGCCGTAGAAGTTGATGAGACAGGTGTTGAGGTGCCAGCCCTTCGGCAGGTCGTCACCGCGGAACATGCCGCGGGCGCGCGCCTCCATCTCGGTGACGAGGCCACGCAGCACCCGGGGGAAGGGTTCGGCTTCGATGGCGCGGTCCCACACGTGCGGAGGCCGGTAGTAGTCGAGACACGCGAACTGCCAGTTGCCGAGCCAGTAGACGGGTCGCAGCAGGCGGCGCTGCGTCTCTCCAGCAGGAATCGGGCGAAACGCCGAGAAGCGGTTCTCCCAGAGCGGGTGCAGCGTCGACAGCCACGACATCACGTCGGCGCGCGCGGCGTTCGAGAGGAAGCCAGCGTCGTAGTGAAGGCCCTGCACCTTGCGGCCGCCGCCTCCACTGCTCCCGCCGGACTTCTTCGACCTCAGTGGCCAACGTGTGCGCACGAGACGGTCCTTACCGCGAGACGTGAACGCCAGCGCTGCCGAACTCGACCTTCACGGCGAAACACGAGCCCGCGGCTGCAGCGGGAAAGGGCTCGGCGCGTTGCATGACGCAGCCACGCGCGGCCTCGTCGAGCAACGCGGCGCCAGAGGAGGTGACGACGACCTTCGAGGCGTTGCCCGCACCTTCGACGCAGAACGAGATGGGCACCTGGCCCTGCTGACGGAAGCGCCTGGCCTGCGCGGGGTAACAATCGCTGGCCGCGCGCGCGAGGCGGGCGTGCACCTCAGCCGCGATGGACGGGTCGACGGCTACCGGCCCTCCCGAGCCACCTCGTTCGTCAGCAGCGCTCGGGTCGCCACTTTCAGCAGCACCTTTGAGGTCCCGTGCTTCCGCCGAGTCGCCACTCGCCGCAGCGCCACCGAGGCTGCCCCGTGCTTCCGCGCCGGGATTGGTCGTGTGGAGTGCCGAGTCGTCACTCCCCGCCGCGTCACCGAGGCTGCCTGGAGATGCGGCTTCTCCGACGGGTGACAAGAGTGGGGCTGGCGCTTCGCTCGCTGGCTCCGTGATGGGCGTGGGCGCAGTTCGCGAACGCTGGAGCGCCGACTTCACGTCGGTGGCCGGTGGTGCGCTGGTTGCCCTGCCTGCGCGCGGCAGCAGTGACCCCACGCGGAACACCTCGACGGCAGTGGGCTTCTGCAGGGCCGGCTTCGACTCCGGCGCCACCGCACGCCCGAGCAGGCCCAGCAACGCGAGCGCGACCGCCGCGTGGACGGCCACCGAGACGCCGACAGCCACGGGCCAGCGCGCCGTCACGTCGGCCACCGCGGCTCGAAGCAGTCCCTGCGCACCATGGCGCAGCCTTACACCCGAGCCCGTGGCACTGTCTCAGCGCCTCTCGGCAGAGCGACTCACTCCTGCGTCGACTCGTAGCGACCCGGGCGCTTCCGGGGGTTGGCGAGGAACGGCTGCATCATCGCCAGCGCGCGAGAGCGCTGAACCGGCGTGAGGTCGACGAAGAACGACTGCAGCTCGACGAAGAGCCCCTCGCTCACGAGCTGCTCTTCGTACAGGTCCATCGGCAGGTACGAATGGCCGCGCGCTGCCTGGGTGCGAGCGCAGAGGTCTTCGAAGACGCGCTCGAGTTCGGCGTCGTCGCTCCAACAGGCCTCGTAGAAGAAGGCCTTGCCCCCACAGGAACTCTTGAACGTGCCCGTCTTCTTCAGCTGCAGGTAGAGCGCCTCGAGCTGCGCGACCGTCGGCACCTTCGTCGACGCTGACGACGCCTTCTTCGCGGGCGCTTTCACCTTCTTCGTGGGCGCCTTCTTCACGGTTCGACCGGGCATCGGGTCGACAAACCGTGGGAGCGACTTCCGGTCAAGGCGCTACGTCGGCCACCGCGGCTCGAAGGTGTGGTCGCCCTTGCGCTCCATGGCGATGCCGTACACCTCCGAGAGCCGCGTCGTCGTCAGCACCTCGGCGACGGGCCCTTGCGCAGCCACACGCCCCTTCGCCAGCAACACCACGTGCGACGCGAAGCGCGAGGCGAGCGACACATCGTGCAGCACCGCGAGCACCCCGAGGGACTCCGACACGCGCTGCCGAACGAGGTGCAGCGTCTCGACCTGATGCCGCACGTCGAGGAAGGCCGTCGGCTCGTCGAGCACCAGCAACGGCGCCTGCTGCACGAGCGCGCGCGCGAGGAAGACGCGCCGGCGTTCACCACCCGACAGCGCCGACACCCGCCGCTCGGCCAGCGACGTCACGTCGAACGCGGCGAGGGCCTCACGGGCGAGCTGCTCGTCCTTCGCGCCAGTGAGTCCGAGCGGCCCGAGGTGCGGAGCCCGGCCCATCAGCACCACCTCGAGCGCGGTGAAGTCGAGCCCTTCTGGAGTCTGCTGTGGCACCCACGCGACGGCGCGCGCGAGCTCGGCGGGAGACGCGTTCACGCCGAGCGAGCCGACACGCACCTCGCCGCGCATCGGCTTCAACAACCCCGCCACCACCTTCGCGAGCGTCGTCTTGCCTGCGCCGTTGGGGCCCAGCACCGCCCACGCCTCGCCGGCCTTCACCTCGAGCGAGACCTCGCGCAGCACTTCGCAGCCGCCATACCCTGCAGACACCGAAGTCAGCGTCGAGAGCGACATCACTGCTTCGCGAGGTCGGCCTTCACGAGGTCGTGCACCTCGTTCACGCGCGCGAGGAAGGTGGCATCTGCGCCTTCCACCTTCACCTTGCTCTTCAGCGCCTCCACCTTCAGCCGGTACTTGCGGGCTGTCATGTCGTCGAGCTGGTTCAGGTCTGCCTCGAGCTTTCGCAGCGCGCTCTCTCCGGGAGGAAGTGCGACGGGCTTCGGCGTCGGCTTCTTCGTGCCCTTCGCGACGGCGGCGAGGTCTTCTGGTTCGAGCCCTGGTGGCGGCGGCTCGACGGGGTCGGGTGCCAGCTTCACCTCGCGCGAGCGCTCGGGCTCTTTCGGCGTGTTGCCGGCGGGCAAGGGCTCCAGCTGGTTGGCTTCGCCCTGCTGTTGCGCCTGCAGCCGGTTGTCCACGTACTGGTCCCACGCGATGTAGCCACCGACCGCGCCGATGGCGAGCAGGGGCACGGCGAGCCACACCAGCACCGAGCTGCCCTGCTTCTTCGGGCTGGCCTTCGGCATCGCCATCGGCGTCGGCGTCACGGCGGGCGTCATGGCCGGCGTCTGGTCGGGCGTGCGGGTCGGGTCGAGCGCGGGTTGCTCGTCGGGCGTGGCCCTCGTGGGGAGCTTCTTCACGTCGGACTTCTCGACGCGCTCCTGCTTCTCGGCCTTCGGGTTGGTGCCGCGCGACTGCGCCTTGAGGTTGGTGCCCGTGGTGCGTGCAGGCTTCCGGGTCTCCTGCCGGGTCACCGCGGGGTTCGGCTTCGAGGGGCGCGTCTCGGGCAGCGTGCGGGCGCGAGCGTCGGCCTGCTCCGAGAGCCCGTCGTCGAGCACGATGTTCGACTGGTTCGCCTCCACGGCCGCGACGAGGTCGGTCATCTTCGCGTCCGACACGACGATGCTGGGCAGGGTGCCGATGGGCTCGGGCGGCAGCGCCTTCGCGGTGGGCGCAGAGCCCTTGCGGGTCGGCTGAAACGAGAGCGCCTGCTGCGTCGCGGCCTTGTCGGGCACCAGCGCAGGCTCCTGCGTCGTCTTCGCCTCGGGCGCCGACTTCACTTCCGGAGCCGTCACCCGCGCCTGAGGGACTTCGTCGAGCGTGAGCGGCGGCATCTGGGCGGCCACTTCTCGGGTGATGGTGCGGTTCGACGGGTCGAGCGTCTCTTCTTCCGGAACGTGGGGCGCCTCACCCAGCGCGCGCGCCTGCTCGCTCAAGTCGGCCAGCAGCTTGCGCTCACCCTGGTACTCGGTCGCGAAGGCCTCGGTCATGAAGCGCGTCGCGGTCTCGGGCCCTGCCGACGGGTCGATCTCGAGCAGAATCGTCAGCAGCCGGCCACGCAGCTCTTCGGCGGTCTGAAAGCGCTGCGTCGGGTCGGCCGCGAGCGCCTTCATCACGACTTCACTCAGCGACGGCGGGCAGAGCGGCTCGGCCTGGCTGAGCGGCAGAATCTTCGGGTTCGCCACCGTGGCCATCAGCTCGCCGGGTGACACGCCGTCGAACGGGCCCTTTCCGGCGATCAGCTCATAGAGGCAGAGGCCCACTGCGTAGAGGTCGCTGCGGCGGTCGACCGTCTGGTGCCGCGCCTGCTCGGGCGACATGTAGAGGAACTTGCCCAGCACGATGCTGGGGTGCGTGCGCGTCGACGACAGCGCCGACTTGGCGAGGCCGAAGTCGATGACCTTCACCTCACCCTCGTACGAGATGAGGATGTTCTGCGGGCTCACGTCGCGGTGAACGAGGTTCAGCTCTTTGCCGTCGTCGCCACGTTTGCGGTGCGCGTAGGCGAGCGCGTCGAGCAGCCGGGTGGTGACGTAGAGAATGAAGGAGAGCGGGAGTTGGAGGGCGCGCTCCTGGGCGCGGGCGACGACGCGGCGCAGGTCTTTGCCGTCGATGAACTCGAGCGCGATGTACGGCGCCGCCTCGTGCAGGCCCATGTCGAGCACCTGCGCGATGTTGCCGTGCGACAGCTTCACCAGAATCCGCGCCTCGTCGACGAAGCGATTGACGAAGTCTTTGTCCTCCGCCAGGTGCGGGAGGATTTTCTTGATGACGCAGAGCTTCTCGAAGCCCTGGGCGCCTTCGAGCCGCGCGAGAAAAATCTCGCCCATGCCGCCCGTCGAGAGTGGGCGCAAGAGCGTGTAGCGGCCGAAGCGTTGCGGCTTGAACGGCCTCAGGCGTTCTTTGGCGGCTCCCTGACTCATGGTGAATGGGGTACGACCATTGAACACCAGCGACCTGCTGGGCACCACCGAAGGTTATCGGCCGCGTCACGCATCGGTTTCCGGGTGGCCAAAGCGCTCACTTCCAGCGCACGGAGAAGCGGGCTCCGGAGTCGTCGGAAGGAGGCCCCAGCTCAGGCGATTTTCCCGAGCTGATCAGCGAGACCTGCACGTCCTTCGCGCCAGCGAGCTCGAGCCCGCGCCCGATGATGCCCATGTACCAGCCGGGGCGGGAGACCTGGTTGCACCACAGCTCGGCCTCGGTGTCGCCCAGCCGGCTCAGGCGCGTGTCGGAGAAGTTGTTGCCGGTGCGGAACTTGTTCGAGAGCCGCTCGAGCGTGCGCCACGGCCCGATGACGCGCAGGCCGGCCACCATCGCGCGGCCCACCATCGTCTCCTGGTACGAGTCCATGAAGCGGCGGCCGATGTGCAGGTTCTGCTCGTCGCGCGAGGCGTTTGGCGACAGCCGCGCGCCAGCGAAGTCGAGGGCGGCGATGAACTGCTCGAGCGGGTAGGCCGGCAGCAGGCGTTTGTCGACGTCGACGCCCAGGCCGCGCAGCTGCACCTTGTCCTGCTCGTTCAGCTGGCCCATGCCGCGGAGCAGCCCCTCGATGGTCTGGGCGAAGATGAGCTTCTCGGACATGGTGCGCGCGTCGTCTTGCACCGAATTCGCACAGGAGTCTCTCCCCTTGTCGACCCCCACGATGCTCGTCACCGGCGCGAGCGATGGCATTGGTTTTCAGACGGCGCTGCAGCTCGGAAAGAGCGGCGCTTCCCTCGTCGTTCACGCACGCAACGAAGCGAAGGCGAGCGACGTGGTGAAGCGGCTGTCGGCCGAGGGCGTCACGGCGCTGCCCGTCTGGGGTGACCTCTCGGTGATGGCCGAGGTGCGCACGCTCGCGTCGCAGGTGAAGCAGCGCGCGCCGTCGCTCGATGTCGTGGTGAACAACGCCGGCGTCTTCGTGCACGAGCTCTCACGCACGGCTGATGGCTTCGAGCTCACGTTCGCGGTGAACCACTTTGCGCCGTTCCTGCTCACGCACGAGCTGTTGCCGGTGCTCTCGCCCACGGCGCGCGTCGTGAATGTCTCGTCCATCGCGCACAACCGCGGCCGGGTGACGATGAACGACCTGCCGGTTCCGAAGACGTTCGACGGCTACGGCGTCTACGCGGCGTCGAAGCTGCTCAACGTGCTCTTCACGCATGAGCTCGCCTCGCGGCTGAAGGCGCGCGGCAGCACCGTGTCGACGTTCTCGCTGCACCCCGGCGTCATCACCACCAAGCTGCTCCAGTCGGGCTTCGGCATGGGCGGCGCCAGCGTGGAGTCGGGCGCGCGGACGAGCGTCTTCTGCGCGACGTCACCGAAGGTCGGCGCCTCGGGCACGTACTACTCCGACTCGCGGGAGGTGCCCTGCGCGTCCCACGCGAACGACCGCGCGCTCGAGCAGGCGCTGTACGAGAAGAGCTGCGAGCTCACGGGCTGCGCACCGCTCTGATCAACGCGGTCGGCAATTCAAACGCCGGCTCCGACTTGCGGGAGGTGCCTGCGCGCCCTACGCACGGCGCGCTCGAGCAGGCGCTGCTTCACCGTCACGCCACGGCCCATCGACGTCGGCTTGGCGACGAGAAGCGCTGCGAGCTCACGGGCTGCGCGCTCTGATCAACGTCGGCAGCAATTCAAACTGTTTTCGCTGACTGCCCTCGGTCAACCGGAAGTTGGTGTCTGGCCGTTGCGACGTCGTCACACTGCGGCCCATGCAGTCGCAGGATCGCCGTCAGCATCACCGCCACCGGACGTATCGCGTCGAAGTGAAGGTCGCGACCCCCGAAGCCTGGCGCGCCAGCTACCTCCGAGATGTCTCCGACGGAGGCCTCTTCGTCCGCAGCCGCCAGCCGTTGCCCGTGCAGACGCGTGTGGTGGTCGAGCTCTCGGTGGGCGACGACGTCGTGCGCCTGCCCGGCACGGTGGTGCGCGTCGAGGAGAAGGGCTTTGGCGTTCGTTTCGACGAGCTCGATGCAGCGCAGCGCCAGGCGGTGACCAGCCTCGGGTCGCACGCCGCAGCGTCATCGGCCGAGCTGGCCGAAGCTCGTGGCGTCATCGAGGCCTACGAAGAGAGCCTCGCGTCGCTGCGTGAGGGTGAGATGGAGGCTGCGCAGCGGGCCGAGCTCGCCGAGTTCGAGCGCGCCGTCGTCGTCGAGCGCATGAACGAGCTTCAGAAGCTGCTCGATGGCCTCAGGGCCGAGAACGTCAGGCTGCGCACAGGGCTCGAGGCCTCGGCGCAGCGGCTGAGCAGACTCGAGACCGAGCGAGCGCAGGCGAAGGCGCTCGAGGTGAGTCAGGCCGAGCGCCTGCGCACCGATGAAGAGCGCCTCCTGGCCATGACCGAGGCGAGGGCGGCGCAAGAGCGCGAGTGGGCGGCCACGCAGGCTGCGTTGAAGGCCGAGCTCGGGTCACTCCGAGCGGCGGCGAGCGCGACCCCTGAGGTCGAGCGGCTGCGCGACGAAGTGAGGGAGTTGACCTCGGAGCTCGACGACGAGCGCCTGAAGACCATGGCGCTGCAGCGCGCGTTGGAGCGCTTTCGTGCGATGGGCGGCTCCATTCCGCTCGCAGCACCCGAGCCGCCGAGGCCCCAACCGTCACGCGACCAGGCGTGAGCGCGAGCAAGGTGACGGAAGTCGTGCGGCGCTGATCCACCCCTTCCGCAACGCTTGCGCGAGGTTCATCGGCCGCCCCTCGGCGCCGCGGTGGCACAGCGTTCGAACGCGCAGGGCCCATGCTCCGCTCACTCGCGCTTGGCGTGCTGCTGTTCGCTGGCTCCACTTTCGCCGAGAAGACCGACGCCCAGATTCTGAAGGAGTTCGGCGCCGACGTGCTCAAGAACGCGCCGCCCTCGGTGCAGAGCGGCTCGCCCATCGACAAGGCCCGCTACGGCTTCGCGCGCTACTGCGACATGCTCGCGAAGAACAACGTCTCGGTGAACTCGAACTTGTGGACGCGCCTGCAGAACCTCGCCCGCAACCAGGACGCGACGAAGTGGACGTGCGGCGACCACGCCAACAACCTCGAGGCCGTCTTCCGCGGCATGGGCATCAAGGAGCCGATGGGCATGATCTCGGCCGACGCCGACTCCGCGCTGCCCACGCCCAACGCCGACCACGGCGCGCTCGGCCTCTCGTACCAGGGCAAGTTCCACTTCTTCGATGCGTGGCAGCTCGCGGTGAACAACGGCGGAAAGTACACGGGCGCCGACACCAGCAAGTGGAACGGCATGGACTCGCGCGCGTGGGAAGCCGAGATGAAGAAGCAGGGCTACGTGCGCTTCGCCGATGACGGCACGAACTTCCGCGCGGGCCTCGACCCGGCGCTGGCGAAGTACCTCAAGGTTCAGCCAGGCGACGTGCTGCACCCGCCGAAAGACCTCGCGCCCCTCTCGAAGGAGCAGCTCACCGCGCACATCGACGCGCTCAAGGCCCAGCACAAGGCGCTGCAGGACGAGCTGACCGCGCTGCCGCCTGGAGCGGACGCCGCGGGCAACCAGATTCGTGCCGAGCAGAAGTCGCTCTACCAGGAGGTCATGCGCCTCAAGAAAGAGCTGGGCGCGCGGAAGTAGCCTCGGGCCGAGCCTTTCAGCTACAGGGCCCAGCCATGGGTCTCTCCATCGGAATCGTCGGTCTCCCCAACGTCGGCAAGTCGACGCTCTTCAACGCGCTCTCGAACGCCGGTGCGCTCGCAGCCAACTACCCCTTCGCCACCATCGAGCCGAACGTCGGCGTGGTGCCCGTGCCGGACGAGCGCCTCGAGAAGCTCGCCGCGCAGATGAAGCCCGAGAAGATTCTTCCCACCACGCTCGAGTTCGTCGACATCGCCGGCCTCGTGCGCGGCGCCTCGAAGGGTGAAGGCCTGGGCAACCAGTTCCTCGCGAACATTCGCCAGGTCGACGCGGTGCTCTACGTGCTGCGCTGCTTCGTCGACGACAACATCACCCACGTCGAAGGCAGCGTGAACCCGTCGCGCGACAAGGACACCGTCGACACCGAGCTGTGCCTGAAGGACCTCGAGACCGTCGAGAAGCGCCGCGAGAAGACGCAGCGCTCGTCGAAGGCGCCGGGCAAAGAAGGTGAGCTCGCGAAGATCGAGCTCGCGGTGCTCGACAAGCTGAAGGCCAAGCTCGACGAGGCGATTCCGGTGCGCGCGCACGGCCTGTCGGAAGACGAGCTGGCCGTGATTCGTGAGCTCTTCCTGCTGACGTCGAAGCCGGTGCTCTACATCGCGAACGTGGCCGAGGCGCAGCTGGCGACGGCCGACGGCGACAAGTACGTGCAGCAGGTGAAGGACATCGCGACGAAGGAGAACGCCGAGGTCGTGGTGCTCGCCGCCGCGCTCGAGGCCGAGATTCAGCAACTGCCGCAGGAAGAGCGCCCCGCGTTCCTCGAGTCGGCCGGCCTCACCGAGCCTGGCCTCAACAAGGTCGTGCGCGCTGGCTACAAGCTGCTCGGCCTGCAGACGTACTTCACCGTCGGCCCCAAGGAGTGCCGCGCGTGGACGATTCACAAGGGCTGGAAGGCGCCGCAGGCCGCGGGCGTCATTCACACCGACTTCGAGAAGGGCTTCATCAAGGCCGAGGTCATCGGCTGGGCCGAGCTCATCTCGTTCGGCAGTGAGGCCGCCGCGCGTGAGAAGGGCATGCTCCGCATCGAAGGCAAGGAGTACGTCGTGCAGGACGGCGACTGCATGCACTTCCGTTTCAACGTCACCTCCTGAGAGGATGACGGCGGTTCTCCGCACATGCCTCTGAAGCTCACCTTTCCGTCGCGGGCGCACCTGTGGGCCGAGGTGGTGATGCCGCACGGCGATCGCGTCTTCGTCGCGACCGAAGAGACGCTGGCGACGGGCTCGCAGATTGGCCTGTCGCTCGAGGCGCCCGAGCTGCCCACCAGCATCACCTGCGTCGTCATGGTGCAGGGCACCCGGCCCGCGATGCCGATGATGCGCGGCGGCGTCTGGGTGAAGTTCGACGAGGCCACCGTCGCGCGGCTCCAGTCGCTCATCGGCGCCGCGTCGAAAGACGAGCAGGCCCGCATCGCTGGACGAACCGAGCCCCGCGTCGACTGTGATTTTCCGGCGAAGGTGACGACCCCGCAGCAGGTGGCCGACTGTGCGGTGAAGTCCATCTCTCCCCACGGCATCACGCTGCGCGCGCCGTTCACCACCAGCCCGGGCAAGGTGCTGGGCCTCGTGGTGACGCTCCCAGATGGAGACGCCACGCTCTCGGGCACCGTGATGTGGGTGCGCCCCGAGCTCAAGCTGTGCGGGCTGCGCCTCATCGGGCTCGACTCCATCACCGAGGTGCGGCTCGAGAAGACGGTGACGTCGTTGTCGGCGACGAAGGCCGAGGCCGCGCCGATGTCGGGCCTCACCATCGTGCTCGCCGACGATGACCCGTCGATTCTCGATTTCCTCACGCGCGTGTGCACGAAGGCTGGCCATCGCGTGGTGCGCACCGACCGCGGCGACAAAGCGCTCGAGCTCGTTCGGCAGGAGAAGCCACAGCTCGTGTTCCTGGACGTCCTCATGCCCGGCCTCGATGGGCTCGAGGTGGCGAAGGCCATTCGCAGCGACGCGTCGATGAGCGGCCTGCCGGTGGTGTTGCTCTCGGCGATGGGCGAAGCGCGGCTGGCCGATGCCGTGCGCACCTCGGGCGCGACCGACTTTCTCACCAAGCCGATGAAGCTCGAGGCGGTGCGCGGGCTGTTGTCACGCCTGCTGCCGCCCGCCGCTGCGAAGAAGTAGGCGATGGCGCTGCGTGGGACGACCCGGGCTGATTGGGCGGCGCGCGTCGGGCGGGTGGAGCAGCTCATCGCCCAGCGCCTCGACGACGAAGCGCTCGAGCCGGCGGACCTGGCGAAGGCGGCGAACCTCGCGCTCCATCACTTTCATCGCGTCTTCCGGGCGCAGACGGGCGAGACGGTGATGCAGCACGTCCGCCGCCTGCGGTTGGAGCGCGCGGCCCGCACGTTGCGAACGGCCTCGGCGCCCGAGCGGCTGCTCGAGGTCGCGCTCGAAGCTGGCTACGAGTCACACGAAGCCTTCACGCGTGCGTTTCAGGCCCGCTTCGGGGTGGCGCCGTCGACGTGGCGTGAGACGAAGACGAGAGCGAGCCTGATGAGCGGCGGCTCCCGCGATGACGGCTGGCCCGAAGCCGTGGCGAAGGTGAAGAGCCGTGAGACCCCGCCGCTCGCGTCAGTCTCGGTGCGCGTGCAGGGCCCGACGCGGCTGCTGACGATGAGACACCGCGGCAGCTACGCGCTCGTCGGCCAGACGTGGGAGCGGTTGATGTCCTGGGCTCACGCGCGCGGGCTCGGTGGCGCGGCGATGGTGGGCCTGTGCCCCGACGACACCGACGTCACGCCCGAGCCGCTGCTCCGCTACGACGCTGGCATCGAGGTCGGCCCCGACGTCGCGCCTGAAGGCGAGCTGGTCGAGCAGGTCGTTCCCGCCGCGCACTGGGCGGTGGGCCTGCACGTCGGCAGCTACGCGAGGCTGCACGAGACGTATCTCGACGTCATCGGCCGGTGGTTTCCCCAGTCGGGCTACGACCTCGCGCCCGAGGCTGCGGTGGTGGAGCGGTTCCTCGACGACCCGCGCCAGGTGCCGGAGGAGCGGTTGCGCACCGAGGTCTGCGTGCGCATCGCCGACCTCACCTGAGCCCGACGAAGACGTCGACGCGCGTGGGCTGCTGCGTCGCGAGCGCGCCGAGCGCAGCGGGCGTGTACCGCTCGAAGTCGACCGCGTAGCGGCGACCGACGGATTCCGCAGGCCAACGCGCCCACACCTCACTCCACGTCCTCCACAGCGCCTGCTGCGGCAGCCCTTCTGCGATGAACTGCTCGAAGGGCCCGGTGGGAACGGTCACGAGCTCGAGCCCGGCGGCGGGCGTCGAGGCGGCCACACGAACTCCCAGCACGAAGGTGTACGGAGCGCGGAAGTCCGACTCGTACTGCGTGTACGCCGCGTAGAGGTGCGGGTCTGCGTCGAGCGGTGAAACGGTGAGTGGGTGTGTCAGCAGGTGTTGCCACGCCTGGGCGAGCTGCTCGGCGGCTTTCGCGGGCGTGATGCGGGTGGCGTAGCCAGCAAGGTGGAACGTCTCGAGTGTGGTGGTCATGGCCCTGCTCGTACGAGACCTCGTGAGCGCCCACTTGATGGCCAGTGCGTGTTTCGCGGCGTGATCCACCCGAACCCGTGGCCGCATGAAGCGTTCATGAACCCTGGACGCTTCCAACCTGGCACCGACATTCTCGCCCCATGGGGCGATGACCCGTTCCTCTACCCAGCCATCGTGCTCGGCGTCGACCCGAGCTCACGGCAGGCCTTCGTCATCTATTGGGGTGGCAACACCGCGGGCGTGCACGACGACCTGCTGCGCCCGCTCGACCTGCGGCCCGGCATGGAGGTCGAGGTCGACCTGCGCGGCGAGAATTCCTACGAGCGCTGCACCATCAGCCGCGGCCTCGGTGGAGCGCTCTGCTTCGTGAACCAGTCAGGTCACGAGGTCTGGGCGGCGTTCGCGAAGGTGCGCGTGCGCAGGCGCTGAAGCCGAATCCACCCTTCTGCGGCGGCGATGGAGACGAGCCAGCCGGCCCAGAACGTCGGCGCCACGATGGAGCGCGTCGGCAGGTCGGTCGCCACCGTGAGCGCAACCGCGAAGAGGCGAATCGTCGAGATGCCGAGGCCGATGGCGAAGCCCCGCAGCATGAACTCGCGATGACCTTCCTGGTCTCCAGCACGCGCGCGGCGAACGCCTTCGAGCGTGAAGACGATGAGCAGCGCGGCGAAGAGGAAGCTGGGAGCCCGCTCGCCGTCGGCAAACGGTCGCGTCGCCGAGAGGGCAGCACCACTCACACCGGCGAGGAGCGCGAGGGTGACGAAGAGCCGGCCGCTCCGGTGGTGCGCGCGAGGCCAGCGACGTCGGGCACCAGGCGCGAACTGGAACAGCCCGAGCAGGAAGTAGAGGGAGCCACCGAGGCGATGGGAGTGCTCAGCCAGCGGCTGCTCTCGAAGCACGGCGAGCTGCTGGGTCGCGTAGTCGCCGAAGAGCGGCTTCGTGATGGCGACGTGCAGGTCGTG
The DNA here is from genome assembly GCA_943370055.1 of Archangium gephyra. Lineage (GTDB taxonomy): Bacteria > Myxococcota > Myxococcia > Myxococcales > Myxococcaceae > Xiheimicrobium > Xiheimicrobium gephyra_A. The sequence goes on along the minus strand of CALRPN020000075.1, from coordinate 29,008 downwards.
AGGGACGAGATACCGCAACGACGCCGAGGCGATGCCCACCATGGCGAGCCCGACGAGCACGGGCATGAGACGTCTGTCGAAGGAGGTCATGCGGGCCTGATGCAGGCTCCGCCCGGGTTGGATCAGCCGAGCCCTATTTCGCGACTGCGAGGGGAATGCTGTGCACGCGCCCATCGACGGTGACGAAGTCGACCGTGCCGCCATCGGGGCCATAGGCAGGCGGTGTTCCCGACACGTCGGACAGCCCCTTGAGCCAGCCATGAGCGGCCCGCACTTTTTCGATGTCGCCGATCACGGTGACGGCGTTGATCTCGTAGGCGACGTCCGCGCGGCGCATCACGGTGGCGACGACAGCGGTCTCCCAGAACTTCGCGAGAATGGGCGACGGGTCCATCGCCAGCATTCGCTCGCAATCTGAGCTCACGAACCGCAGGTGCGCCCGTTTCACTTTGCAGGGAGACACCGAAGACCACCTCACGCCGCCGTCCGACTGCTCACAGCGCAGCTCGCAGCCGCCCTTCGCCTCGATGCTGATGACCGAGACGGTGGAGTTGGCGCTGGCGGTCGACCAGACGAACTCGCTGTCGGAAGGCGGCAGCTCACCGACCACCGCCTCACGCCCCGACGTCAATGGAAGCAGCGCCAGGTGTCGCGACTCGGGAGGCCACTGTGACGAATGGTGAAAGGCACCGCCCTTCACGACCCCGCGAACCTGAACGGTGGTGCGAACGGGGAGCGAGAAGGCGCCGAAGAGCGTCGGCAGGTGAGCGGCGATCTGGGCGCTGATGCTCCGCTCGATGCCGGCGTCGGAGCCCTCACCAATAGCCTCGGCCGCAGACATGGTGACGACCAGCCCATCAGGGTCGACGGTCAGGCCGAGGGCCTGGAGCTCGCCGGTCAGAACGTCGGCGAACGACGACGCCTCGGTGACCGAGATGCGACCGCCAGCGCGCTCCGCGGCGGCCTGGAGCTTCGGTGGCATCGAGCGCAGGGCGAAGAGTGGCACGCTGGCCGCGCCAGCGACGAGGAGGACTCCAATCACCGCGAGCCAGCGCATGGCCCGATGCTGCCACAGGCTGGGCGTGACCCGCCTCTTCTCGTCGCAGGTCGGCGCCATCGCATCTTCACGAAGCCTCGGCGCAGAACCGAACGAGTGTGGTGTGACGGCGCAGCTCCCCGCGAGCAGCCGTCTTCCAGGGCATCGGTTCAGGTAAGGGTCGCAGTGGTGCTGCGCTCGACGGGAATGCCGCGCTCCTTCTCGAAGAACGTGACAACGCGCGCAACGATGCTGGCGTCCGAGTGCGGATCGAAGAACCGAAGCGGGTCGTCGTCGAAGCGTCGCTCCATCAGTCGAACCCGCTTCACCAGGGCCTTTGTCGCTGCACTCGTGAACCACAGCCCCTGGAACTCCGGAGGCACGTCATCGAACACGAGCGTGCCTGCCTCGAGATGGTAGCTGGACCTGTACGACTTCACGCTGACCCGCGCGAGCTTCGACTTCCACTTCGCGAGCGCCTCGCCAGAGAAGAAGTCGAGCTGGTTCTCGGTGGTCGCGAGCGTGAGTCGCTTCAGCGCAGGCTGAGTCGCCAGCGCCGCGTCGACGTCCTGCTCCGTGAGGCAATGACTGGTGAGGGTGAGCGACTCCAGCCGAAGGGGCTCGAGCAGGGCTGGCCTCAGCTCATGGTCGACGCGGAGATTCAAGGCGCTCAGGGTGGTGAGCGGCTCGAGCGCGTTCACGGGCAGCGGCAGGATTTCGTGGTCGTCGATGGTGAGTGAGCGCAGCGACGTGAGCGGCCGCAGCAGCCCTTCAGGGAAGCGCTTGAACCACGACGTCGCGAGCTCGAGGCGCTCGAGCCGCAGGCCATCGAAGAGCCCGGGCTCGAGCACCGCGCCCTCCTCGGAGAACACCACGAGCGACGACAGCGACGGCAGCTTCGAGAGGAACGCCTTCGTGGGTGCGGTGACCGAGACGGTTCGCCACTTCCGCTCGATGGGGCGCAGGCCCGCGATGATGGCGCTGCTGATGCCGCTCAGGCTGGTGAGGTGCGTGAACGTCGGGTGCTCGAGGAACTCCAGCGCGAGCTTCGTCGAGAGCAGATCGATCCGCGCGACCTCCTTCACCGTCGCCCACGCGCGGTCACCGAGCACCTTCTTCGCCGAGGCCGGCTTCAGGGTGATGGCGACGGGAAAGCCGCGGGCCATGCGAAACGTTCCGCCGTTCGCGAGTGGCAGCGCCCACGCGGTCAGTCGCTTCTGGTCCTTCGCGAGCTCGCGCTCACGCTGCAGCAGCTCAGGCGTTCCTTGTCCCCGGGCGCGCTGACTCTGGAGCGAGATGAACTCACCCCGAGCGTCACCGCGCTCCGAGAGGGTGTCGGCGAAGACGAGGCGGGGCGTGTCGTCGTCTGGCGCGGCGTAGATGAGCTCGAGCAGCCTGGCGTCGCTCTGGCCCTTCTTCTTCGCGGGCGCGGGCTGAAACGTCTTCTCCAGCTCGGCGAGACGCGCTTCGTCCTTCGCCGAGAGCTTCTTCGGTTCGACGTCGGCCATCGCCTTCGCAGCGCGCGCGAGGTGGGTGCTGGTCCAGTCGCCGACCGTCGTCTCGAGAATGGCTTTGTAGCGGGGCGCGAGGTCGGCCATCGAGTCACGGGCGCGGACGTCTTCCGCATCGGCGAAGACTTCGATCGCGCTCTGCACGAACTTCTTGAACACGTTCGCGCGCCACGGCGGAGCCTCGAGCACCGCCAGCAGCTCATCGACGATGCGCGGGTCGTTGCGCTTCCACAGCAGCTTCACGCGGTGGGTCGCCTCTTCGGCGGTCGTCGTTCGGAGTGCCGCGAAGAGTCTCGCGAGGTCGAGCGGGTCGTTCTCCTCGGCGAGCTCGTGCCACGCGTCGGCATCGGCCTGCTTCTTTCCAGCGCCGACGACGGGCCGCTCCGGGTGCTTCGCGAGCTCGACCTTCGCTGCGGCAGTCGCAATGGCAGCCCAGCGAGGGTCTCGGCTGATTCGCCACGCCGCCGTCGCTTCCGAGAGCAGGTTCTTCTCTTTTGCCATGAACTGCGAACGCTACAGCGTCGACGGCGCGCCTTGTGAGTGATTGAAGGGCCGAATGCGTCGAGTTCTCGTCATCGGTTGTCTGTTCGGTCTCGCCTGCGGGCAGATGCCTTCGGTGGAGGACGCCGGATCCGCAGTGGACGCGGGCGTGACGACGGACGCGGGCGTGACGATGGACGCAGGCGTGATGATGGACGCGGGCGTGACGATGGACGCAGGCGTGACGATGGACGCGGGCGTGACGATGGACGCAGGCGTGACGATGGACGCGGGCGTGACGATGGACGCGGGCGTGACGATGGACGCGGGCGTGACGATGGACGCAGGCGTGACGGTGGACGCGGGCGTGACGATGGACGCAGGCGTGACGATGGACGCGGGCGTGACGATGGACGCGGGCGTGACGATGGACGCGGGCATGACGACGGACGCGGGCATGACGATGGACGCAGGGCTGGTCGACGCAGGCCTGACGCTCCCCGATGGTGGCTCCATCTGTGGCCGGTGCTCCGCCTACGGCTCCGTGCAGAACATGGGCATGATCAGCCTGAACGAGATCTCCGGCCTCGCAGCCAGCCGGCAGAACCCCGGCGTGCTCTACGGCCACAACGACTCCGGCGGAGCGGCGGCCCTCACCGTCATGCGCACCAACGGGGCCACCATCGGCACCATCAACCTCATGGGCGCGACGAACCTCGACTGGGAAGACCTGGCCATCGGCCCTTGCCCCGCCGGCACCTGCCTCTACGTCGGAGAGATCGGCGACAACGGCTCCTCGAACCTCTCGTACGCCGTCTATCGCGTGGCCGAGCCGGTCATCCCCGCGGGCATGTCGCTGGGCACCGTCACGCTGCCGTCCGAGCGCTTCGAGCTCGCGTACCCGAACAACCTCAAGACCGACGCCGAGACGCTGCTCATTCACCCGGTGAGCGGAGACCTCTACATCGTCAGCAAGCAGCAGTTCGGCACGAAGAGCACCGCGTACAAAGCCACCGCGCCGCTGATGCCGGTGAGCCCGAACGTGATGACGCGCGTCTCGATGATGGCGGTGCCCGACGGCCTCGACCTGCCCATCACCGGCGGAGACATCGACCCGTGTGGCACCACGCTGCTGCTCCGCTCGTACAGCACGCTGTACCAATTCGTGTTGCCTGCCGGAGCGACGTCCTTCGACGCCATCTTCACCGCGCCGTTCTCACGCGTGCCCGTGTCGGCCTTCCCTGCCGGCGAAGCGCAAGGCGAATCGGTCTGCTGGAGCCCGGGCGGCGGTTACTTCACGGCGAGCGAAGGCGCGTCGCAGCAGCTGCACTTCGTCGCCTGTCAGTAGCAGCCCGCGGCGGCGCACTTGCTGATCACCACCCCTCGGAAAGTCAGCGCGAGAGGTCGGCAAGCTCGAGGCGCGCGAGCAGGAACTCGGGGTTCGCCTTCACGACCTCTTCGAGCTGGGCCTTCGCGCGCGCGGCGTCTTTGTCGTCCTTCGACTGGAGCGCCTTCGACAGCGCGCTCACGGCCTTGAGCGGCACCTTGCCCTTGCCCGACTTCGCGAGGGCGCTCGGTGGCGTCGGCTTCGGCGCCGGAGCCGTGGCCGCCTTCGCGATGATGCCCAGCAGCACCGCGTCTGCTTCGGCGGCCAGCTTCTGCTCGAGCGCGAAGAAGTCGTCGGTCTTGCCCGTCGCGCCGACGCCGCGGTGGGTTTGCGAGGTCTCGACCTCGAAGACGTGGGCGTTGAGCTGCATCGAGCCCGCCATCACGAAGTACGAGCCGACGATCATGTACTTCGCCTGCAGCAGCCTGCCGACCTTCAGGGCCGAGGCGGGGTCGATCTTCTGCGTCTTGCTCAAGTTGAGCTCGGTGAGCACCTCTTGCAGCTTCGCGCGCTCGACGATGCGGTACGAGTCACGGCCCGCGAGGTCGGTGATGAGCATCTGCGCGAGGCCTTTGCGCAGCGGCACCAGCTCGCCATCGGTGCCGTCGTAGTCGAAGTACAAGATCGCGACCGTCGGTGGGTCTGCTGCCAGGGCCAGCCGCGCGAACAGCATCAGCAGCAACGAGAGAGCGGCTCTCATTTCTTCACCTTGGATGCGTAGAGGGCGATGAGTTTTCGCATGGCGGCTTCGTTCTTGTGCAGCGAGATGCGCCAGTCTTCGGGGTCGAGGTTCTTCAGGTCGGAGTCGCGCTCTTCGTCCCATTCCTTCTGGGCCTCGACGCGGTCGCGCGTCGTCTCGGAGCGCAGCGACATCAGCAGGCCGCGGCAGTACGACTTCGGGTACTCATCCGTCGGGTACTTCGAGATGAAGTACTCACACGCTTTGGGGATGTTCTCCCACTGGCTGGGGTCGTCGGTGTGGCGGCTGACGACCGCGAGTCCCACGACGGCCACCGTTGGCAGTCCGTTCACCGCAGGCGGCGTGAGGTCATTCTCAGCGAGCCAGGTGAGCAGCTCGAGCTTGCGTTTCTGCTCCTCTGCTTTCGACTCCTGCAGCGACATCAGCAGCAGCGACACCTTCTGGGGAAAGTCCCTCGCCTTCGGGTCGAGCGCCTTGCGGGCCTCGTCGGCGCTCTGGTTCTTCACCTCGTCGTCGCGTTTGAAGATGACGGCGAGGCGCTCGGTGGCGTTCTTCGCGGCGCGGTAGCTCGGGTCGGCGGCGAGCGCGGCTTCGAACAGCTCCCGCGCCTTCGCTTCGTCGCCCGCGTCCTTCGCGGTGAGGCCGGCGGCGTACTTCGAGAACGCGTCGAAGCTCTCGGTGGCGTTGCTGCGCAGCTTCGACTTCTCGGCCAGCTGCAGCTTGATGCCCAGGTTCGTGATGACGAGGTCGACCAGCTCCTTCTCGAGCGCGAAGAACTCGTCTTTCTTGCCGTTGACGCCTTCGCTGAAGACGACCTTGCCCTGCGGCACGTCGAGCAACCGCGCGGTGAGCTGCATGTTCTCGGTCACCACGGTGAAGCTGCCGACGAGCAGGTAGCGGGCCGACAGGCCTTTGCCCAGCTTGAGCGCGTTCTTCGGGTCGATGAACTTCGACTGCGACAATTTCAGCTCGTCGAGGGCGAGGTTCAGCTTCTCGCGTTCGACCAGCTGCAGCGCCTCGACGTTCGAGAGGTCGGTGATGAGCATGTCGGCGAGGCCACGGCCCAGCGGCGTGAGCGTGGCGTCACCCGACGCGTTGTCGAAGTAGGCGACCGCCATTCGCGCGGGCGCGGCGGCGGCGGTGAGGCTGAGCATCCCGATGAGGAGGGCGAGGCGCATGGCGGCGCACTCTCTCAGACTCATCGTCGCGCGACGAGTCCAGCCCCTCTGGCTCCGGGCGGTGATTCGTCGAGGCGAGCGGTGCTAGACGCCGCTGGTGCTCTGGGTGGGGCTTCTTCTCGCGGCGACGCCACAGGTGACGACGCCCGCCGGGGCTGACGACGGCCTGCCGTGTCGCGTGCACGCCCAGTTCCTCGAGGCGCTCGATGCCCGCAAGGTGCGGCCGAACGAGCCTGCGCGCGCGACGTTTCAGCTGCAGTCGGGTCGCTGGCGCTTCTCGCTCGAGAGCGCGGGCCGGGTGACGTTGCGTCGCGAGCTCGAGGTGCCGTGTGAAGAAGCCGGCGCCGTCGCCGCGTTGATGGTGGAGCGCGCCTTCGCGAGCCTCGTGACGAAGCGGCCGGTCGTGGTGGCGAAGCCCGCTCCGTCGCCAGCCGTTTCTCCTCTGCCACCGGTGGAGCCGCCGCCCGTCGAACCAACTCCACCCGAGCCAGAGCCAACACCAGTGGAGCCCGTCGAGCCTCCGACCGAACCGCTGCGCGTGGTGATTCCACCGATGGAGCCGCCACCGCCACCGGCGCCGACGCCACCGAGCGAGCCGTCCAGCTCGCGCCCGGTCGTCTCACCGCTCGTGGCCCTCGGCGGCTGGTGGGAGGCACCAGTCCGTCTCTGGCCGGCGCTCACGCTCGGCGTCGACCTCGAGGTGCGGCCGTGGTGGCGAGTCGGTCTGCTGGTCGCATCGGGCCTGCCGCAGACGCAGCTGATTCGACTCGACGAGACGCGCTCGGGTCAGCTGTCGGTGTGGAGCCTCCTGGGCGGCGTCAGCGCCGGCCTCTGTCATCGCGTCGAGCGCGTGGGCCTGTGTGGAGACGCCGTGGTGGCGCTGCGCATCGCTCGAGGTGAAGGCACCGGCGCGCTCTACCAGCGTCAGCCCGTCGTCTTTCTGCTGCCGGCGGCTGGCCTGCGCGCAGAGGTCATCGTTCGACTCACGCGAATGCTCTCGCTCACGGCTGGCGCGCTGGTCCTCGTTCCATTCGGGCAGAGCACCTTCACGGTCGAAGGCACCGCGGCGGCGTGGACCAGCCCCATCGTCGACGTGCTGGGCAGCGCCGGAATCCGCGTTTCGTTCTGAAGGTCTTGCACCCCTCAGGACATTCATCGTCGTGAACGGTGGCTGACAGCGTGCAAGGCGTCGAAAACACGGCAGAAGGTGGCCTCCTGCGCAAAGCGAGCGAAGGAGACCAACAGGCTTTGTCTGGCCTCTTTCAGGCGCATTTCTCGTTCGTGCGCTCGGTGGCGCGCAACCTGGGAACGCCCGACGCCGAGCTCGACGACGTCACCCAGGAGGTGTTCGTCGTGGCGTTCCGCAGGCTCTCTGAGTTCCAGACGGGGAAGCTGACGACGTGGCTGTACCGCATCGTCGCGAACCTGGTGGCGAACCGGCACCGCGCGCGACGGCTGCGTGAGGGGTTGGCCACCTTGCTGGGGCGAAGTCCCGTGCGGGTGGCGCCTTCGCCCGACGAGGCGTTCGAGCAGGCCGAGACGCGGGCCCAGCTTGGCCAGATTCTCGCGCGGCTGCCGCACAAGAAGCGCGAGGTCTTCGCGCTGTACGAGCTCGAAGGGCTGTCGGGCGAAGAGATTGCCGAACGGGTCGGGTGCAGCGTCGACACCGTCTGGTCGCGCCTGCACTACGCGCGGAAGGACTTCGAGGAGCTGGCACGAAAGAGAGGCCTTCGATGAGCCTGGTGAATCCTCCACGGCTGCGTGATGGGGACACGGCCCTGGGCCGGCAGCTGAAAGACTTCACCGAGCATGAGCCGACGGTCACGCCCGCGGCGCGGCGCGCGGTCTTCGAAGCGGTTCAGCGGCGCATGGGCGTCGGCGTGGCGCCGCGGCTGGTGCTTGTGACGGCCTTCGCGGTGGTGGTGCTGGCGCTGGGCGTGACGGTGTCGCGCTCGAGCGGGCCGCGCGTCGTCGCTCCCGTTCCCGTTGCTGCTGCGCCGTCGATGTCGGTGCTGCTCGCGAGCGCGTCGGCGAGGTTGTTCGATGGCAACACAGGACTTCAGCCTTCGGCGTGGGGCACGCGGACCTTCTCCTCACTCGAGACGGCCGACGCTCCGCTGGTGATGATGGGCGGCGGAGCCACGCTCGCAGTGCTGCCGAACAGCCGGGTCGCGCGGGCAGAGGTGCTGCAGCTCGAGAGAGGCACGCTCGCTGCGCGAACGTCGCAGGCGCTCGTGGTGGTGGCGGGTGACACCGAGGTTCGGCTGCGCGGCGCTGGCGCGGTGAAGGTGGAGAAGGGCGCCGCCCGCGTGTCGGTCTTCGAAGGCACGGCCGAGGTGCTCCAGGCGGGTCGTCGGGAGACGCTCGTCGCCGGCGCCACCTGGCCTGTCGGTGGTGGCCTCGTCGGTGGGGCGCCGCTGCTCGCGCTCGTGCGGGCTCCGCTGGGGCGCGTCGACGTGCTGGCGTCGGGGCCGGTGTCGGTCGACGGGGTGCTGATTGGAGTCCCTCCGCTCTCGACGTCGCTCGCGACGGGCCTTCACGTGTTCGCCGCGCTCGGCGTGGAGCAACAGGCCATGCTCGAAGAAGGCGCCACCATCACCGTGACGCTTCGGCCGCCGCAGCTGGTGCTCGACGACGCCAGAGCCGTGGCCGCGACGGACCCGCAGCGCGCGCTCGAGCTGTATGGCCAGGTTCGCCATGGCCTCAACGCCGAGGTCGCCTTGTACGAGCGTGCGGTGCTGCAGCATCGGCTGCGAGACGAGGTCGGCGCGCTGGCGTCGCTCGACTCCGGGCGTGAGCGGTTCCCCGACGGCGTGCTGGCGATGGAGACGTCACTCACCCGCGCAGAGGTGCTGCTCTCACTCGGGCGTCGCGACGACGCCATCGCCGCGCTCTCGGTGTTCCTCGACACGTTCCCCGCATCGGAGCGCGTGCCCGAGGTGCACCTGCTGAGGGGCGACCTGCTGCGTGAGGCGGGCCGCTGCCGCGACGCCATGAACGACCTCTCGGCGGCGAGACGTGACGCGCGCTGGGCCGACGAAGCGAGCTGGTCGATGGTGGCCTGCGCTCAGGGCTCGCGGCAGGCGCTGGAGCGCTACCTCGAGGCGTTTCCCACGGGCGCGCACGTGAACGAGGCGCGACGCGCACTGTCGCCGTGAAAATTTCTGAAGGTCGGCCGCCACCGACACATTCAGCCGCGAACCAAAGCCCGCCGGGGGCTCACCACACAGGAGTCGTGATGAAGCACCAATCGTGGAACGTCGCCGTCGCCGCCCTCGCAGCCTGCACGTTCATCTATGCCTGCGGTCAGGAGAGCAACGTCGGCTCGCGCTTCGTGAAGAGCGAGCAGGTCGCCGCTTCGAAGGGCGCGGCCATTTCCGTCTCGGCCGCAGAGGAGCCGGAGCTCGCGGGGTCGGCGCTCGACATTCCCGCCGGCGCGCTCGGCACCGACACCACCATCACCCTCGAGCTGGGCCTCAAGGCCATCACCGAGACTCCCCGCGGGCCGGTCGCCATCTGGGGCCCCTCAGGCACCATCTTCTCGAAGCCGGCGCGCATGACGTTGCCGCTCGCGCTCACGTCTTCGGCCGAGCTGGCGCAAGTGGAGATCCTCGTCGAAGAGTCCGACGGGCGGCGCTTCTTCATTCCGCGGTCGGAGCTGATGATCGACGCCGCTGCAAAGTCGGTGACGTTCTCGGTCAACGGCTTCACGCGCTTTCAACCGACGGTGCGGCCGGCCGATGGTGGAACGACGGGAACGGGCGGCGGCAGCGCAGGCGGCAGCAGCGCGGCAGGTGGTACGGCGTCGGCGGGTGGTGCAGGCGGTGGAAGCTCGACGCGCACGTGCGGGAGCGTGCGTGACTGCAACCTGGGTGAGGTCTGCACGATGCAGAGCCCGGGCGCGCTCGGCGTCTGCTCTCCAGGCGGACTGCTCGGTGGTGGTTCGGCCGGCACGGGTGGCGGTCGCGCGACGGGCGGCGGCACCGCGGGTGGTTCGCCAGCGCTCGGCGGCGGCAGCAGCACGCCCCGCACCTGCGCGAACTCGACCCAGTGCGCAGCGAACGAGACCTGCCTCATCCGCACGCCGGGTACCGCCGGCCAGTGCATTCCCTCGTCGAGCGGCGGCGGCACGGCAGGCACGGGCGGCGGCTCCGCGGGAACGGGTGGCGGAAATCCGGGCACGGGTGGCGGCTCCGCGCAGCCGTGCCGGTCGGTGCTCGACTGCCAGGCGCCGCTCACGTGCGTGAACTTCACCTGCCAGTGAGCGTCACTGCCGCCTGAGTCGGGGGACGAGCCGCGCCTTCGGGTGCGGCTTCGTCGTTTCTGGGAGCACGTGTCTGTGTCATCAGGGCGCCGCTCATGCGTGTGCTCACCTGGAACGTGCTGCATCGGGTTCATGCCGAGACTCACGGCGAGCCGGCGGTCGAGCGCTGGCCTGACGAGCCGAGCCGAACCCGCGCCATCGTCGAGACCCTGAAACGTGTGGGCGCCGACGTGGTGCTGCTGCAGGAAGTCAGCGGTGACGTGCTCGCCGCCATGCGGAACGTCTTTTCTCATGTGTCGAGTCACCTCTTTCCACGCATGCCGAGACCGAAGCACCCGACGACGACAGTGACCGACGCGAGCGAGCACCTCGTCATCATCTCGAATACAGCGTTCACGGTGCGGCGCGCGCAGACGGCGACGAATGACCCGGGCAAGGGACTGCTCGCGGTGGAGCAGGGCGGCGTGCTCTTCGTCTCGACGCACGTGAGCTGGGGCGAGAAGCGGGCGTCGCAGCTCGAGGCGCTGGAGCGCGTGGTGCGCGAACACGTCGGCCCGCTCGTCATCGGAGGCGACTTCAACGTCGAGGCCTCGGTCGTCTGCGAAGCGCTCGGCCTTCAGAACGTGCCGCTCGCGCCGGGCTCCGCGAAGACGCGCGTGGGCCGGGACGGGGGAGGCGACATCGACCATCTCTTCGTCCGCGGACTGACAGCGGCCACCGCGCAGGTGCTCGAGCACGACGTGTTGTCAGACCATGCGCCGGTGCTGCTCGAGCTCACCTGACGGTCGTCGACGCGCTCACAGGTCCATGCGTTCGAAGCGCCACGCAGCCACGGCAAGGAGCGCGAACGTGAACACGCCCGTGCCCATCAACAGCCGCCCCAGCACTTCGGGCTCGAGGGGCTGCTCCGCGGCGATGCGTGCCGAGATGGTGGCCAGCGTTCCCAGCCGGGGCAGCGGCAACATCGCCCACGAGAAGAGCGTTCGCCCGAAGCCCGGCTCCATCAACGTCATGAGGCTCTCGCGGTAGCTGGCCAGCACGCCGAGCACGAGCGTCAGCACGCCAGCGGCTCCGCTCACGGCGGCGCTGCGCACGAAGAAGGTGACGCACACCATGACGGCGTAGATGGCCGCGAAGCCCGCCAGACCGACGAAGCTCCCGAGCAGCAACGTCACGCTCCACAGGCCCGTCTTCACGCCCAGCAGCACCGTGAGGCCGGCGGCTCCGTAGACGATGCCCAGCGCGGTGATGACGAGCACGCCGAAGTAGGTGCCGAAGAGCAGCTGCCAGCGCGCGATGGGCAACGAGAGCAGCAGCTCGATGCGGCCGGGGGCGAGCAGCTCTGGCGCGAAGTCACTGCACGCCACCGCGAGGAAGAACGCGCCGCCGTAGAACGCTGCGTACGCCGCGCCCAGGTACACGCCCGCTAGCACGCGGTCGGCCGAGACGATGTCGTCGAACAACAACGAGCCGAACAGCTTCGAGCCCGCCAGCGCGCCGTCGACGACCTCGAGCTCGAGTGAGAAGCCCAGCACCAGCAGCACCAGCGTGATGCCGCCGAAGAGCGCGAGGAACCACTTGCGCCGCCGCGCCTCGAGCAACAGGTCCAGGGCGACGCGCAGCACCTGTCTCACGAGCCGCTCCCGGGGCCGTCGGAGCGCACCGGCTCGAGGTGCTTCGAGGGCGATGAGGGCGCCACGTGAACGAACTCCCTCATGAGGCGCTCCCGCCCATGACGTCCGAGAGCACCTGCTCGAGGTCTTTCGAGTCGGGCGACAACGAGACGAGCTTGAGGCCGCGGGAGCGCACCTCATCGAGCGCCGCGTTCAGCTCGTCGACATCACCCTCGAAGAAGCCTCCGACGAAGCCCGCCGCTTCGAGCACCGACTCGTCCGCGCCGGGAGCGAACCTCACGTGCCACCGCGTCGTCACCTTGCGCACGTCGTCGAGCGAGCCCTCGAGCTTCAACGTCCCTTCGTGCAGTACGCCGATGCGGTCGCACACGCGCTCGGTCTCGGACAGCAGGTGCGAGTTGAGCAGCAGCGTCGCGCCGCGCGCCTTCTCTTCGAGCAGCAGCTTTCTCACTTCCACCCGGCCGACAGGGTCGATGCCGTCGGTCGGCTCGTCGAGGATGAGCAGGTCGGGCGCTCCCAGCATCGCCGCCGCCAGCCCGAGCCGTTGACGCATGCCCTTGCTGAAGGTGCCGATGCGCTGCGAGCCGGTGGCGAGGCCCACGCGCTCCAGTGAGCGGCGCAGCTCGGTGTCGGTGGGCGACAACGACTTGAGCGTCGCGATGGAGCGCAAGAAGTCGAGCGCGCGCAACGCAGCCGGCAGGTGCATTCGCTCGGGCAGGTAACCGATGCGCGCGCGCACGGAGAGGTCGTCGGGTTGGCCACCGAGCACGACGACGTCTCCGCCCGTGGGCCGCACCACGCCGAGCAGCACCTTGATGAAGGTCGTCTTGCCGGCGCCGTTGGGTCCGATGAGCCCGAACGAAGCGCCGCGCGGAACGCTGAGCGTGAGGCCGCGCAGTGCCCGGTGCTGGCCGCCGAAGAAGCTGCGATAGGTCTTGGTGAGGGCGGTGGCGCTCAGCGCGGCGGTCACGCGCGGCACTGTACGATGGGCGACCGCACATCGACGCCGAAGACATCGGAAGAGCGGGTGGTAGCGTCTTCGACAATGACCTCGTTGATGTTGGCGCTCGTGCTCGCCCAGGCGCCGAAGCTGGCGGCTCCCGCGTGGGGCGCCGTGGAAGTGACTCCCGAGAAGGCGCAGTTCTTCGCGCTGCACCTCGCCTCGGCGCTGCGGGACCGCGGCGTGTCGGTCATCACCTCGCAAGACATTGCCGCGGTGCTGGGCGTCGAGCGGCAGAAAGAGCTGCTCGGCTGCAACGACGCTGCGTCGAGCTGCATGCTCGAGCTCTCGAACGCGCTCGGGGCCCAGCTCATCCTCACGGGAGTCGTCGCGAAGCTGGAGTCGTCGTACCAGGTGAACCTGCGCGTGCTCTCAGGCTCCGATGGCAAGGTGGTGGCGCAGGAGCTCGTTCGCGCCGACTCGCAGGAGAAGCTGTTGCTCGCCCTCGATGACGCGGCGGTGTCGCTCGCGAGGCAGCTCGAGCCGAAGGCGCCTCCCGGCAGTGTTCGGGGGCTCGCGTGGATTCCTGCGGTGGGCGCGGCAGTCTTCGCAGTGGCTGGTGGGGTCTTGTACGGCTTCGCGCTCGAGCGCTCGGCCACGCTCGACCGAATGCTCGTGCCGGGCGTCACCAGAGAAGCGCTCTCGAGCGTGGTGAGCGCGGGCCAGACGTTCGAGCTGCTGGGGTGGGCCGGCTTCGGAGTTGCCGCTGGAGCCGGTGTCACTGCGCTGGTGATGTTCCTCGTGGGCGCGCCACCGGCACCGGTCTCGTTCTTCCCCACCTCATCGGGGTTTGCCGTGCGAGGTGCGTTTTGAAACGGGCGCTTCCGCTGCTGCTGCTGGCTTTGTCGTGCCTCGACTTCGAGCGCCGTGTGTCGAACTGCTTCGACGGTGGCGTCTGTTCACTCCGCAGCGAATCCGACGCGGGGACGGACGCAGGCTCGAACGTCGGCCCTGACGCAGGCGCCGATGCCTCAGTGGCCTTCCTGGCTCTGGACGCTGGCTTCTTCTGCTCCGACGAGTGGTGCTGGGAGTCGCCGTTTCCGCATGGCCTCAAGCTCAACACCGTCTTCGCGGCGGAGGACGATCTGATCGTCGCTGGCGACTTCAACATGGTCGCAGAGCGGCGCGGTGGCACGTGGCGCTCGTTTCAGGACCTCTCTGCGCGGCCCGTCGAGTGGAGAAATCTCTGGGGCACCTCCATCGACGATGTGTGGTTGGCGGGCGACTCGGTCGCATGGCACCGCACGGACGCTGGGTGGAACACCGTCGGCGCTGGCCTGGGGCACGACAGCCACGGCGTCATCGGCTTCGACGGCGGTGTCTTCATTTCGGCTGGTCCCGAGCTGTTCAGGTTCAACGGCACCGGCTGGGTCAGCCAGCCGACGCTTCAAGGCTTCGACGTGCTCGACCTGGCTGTGGCGTATGGCGCGCTTCACGGTTCCATTCGGCGAATCGACGACCGGGAATCTGGCGCGGTGAAGAACTTCTCGACCAACGCCACCTGGGCATTCGACGGAGGCGGCATCTTCACCCTGTTCACCAGCCCAGCAGCCCTGTTTGCGACGGGCGCACGCACGGTGAGGCTCAACGCGTCGACGCAGGCCGACCTCGAACTCTCAGAGACCATCTCCGCTGCGGTGACCTCGAACGGGCAGCTCTACGGCGCGACGTCCAATCAAGTTGGTCGCGTCGATGACCTCGGCATGATGGCGAGCGAGAGCTCCGTCGTCGGTGTGCGCGCGATGGCCGTCGGGCGGAGCATCGTCGCGGTAGGCGATCAGGGGCTCGTCTTCGAGCGTCGCACCGATGGCGGGTGGTTCGACCCCACACCCACCGCCAGCCGCAGCAACATCATCGCTGTCGTCGAATTCAAGGGAGCGCTCGCTGCCGTCACGGCCGACTGCGAGCTGCTCGAACGAGGCGCTGCAGGGTGGACCCGTCGGGCCCTCGGCTACACCAACTGCGTTGACGCGGTGTCTGATGGGTCTTCGCTCGCAGTGCTCACGCCCTCAGAGGTCGTCACCCTCGACCGCAACCTTGGAGTGGTTGGGCAAGATTCACTGAGCCCGGGACTCGAGGTGCGCCGCCTCTGGCGCAGTGACGCAGGTGCGCTGGTCGTGACCACCGCGACGGACGTGTTCGTTCGGTTGCCAGGTGAGAACTTCGAGGTGATGCCTGGCGTTGGAGGCGGTGCCTGGGGTGTCTCGGGCCGTGGCTCGGTCGCGAGGGTGTGCGGCCTGGCCCAGGGCGCGGTGGCCGACCTCGACCTGAGCCGGAGCCCTCCTGTCAGCACGCCAGTTCCGGGCCTGAGCGCGGAGGGTTGCCGCGCTGTGCTGCCCCTGTCGGGCGGCCGCTGGGCGCTTGCCTCGCATGTACAGAGCTTTCCTCACCTGCTGGTAGTCGCGACCGACGGCACCACGAGAGACGTCACGGTCAACCTCAACTCGGCCGTCATCGAGGCCCTGCTCGAGACCCCGACCGGAGTCGCGGTGGCCGCTGGTCGCTACGCCTTCGTTTCCTTCGACGGAGGAACAAGGGCCGTCGTCGAGCCGCGAGGCCGGTTCGACGGTGTCACAGAGCTCGGCCTCTGGAAGGGGCGGCTCTTCGTCGGCGGTGCAGGTGGCTCGATTCTGCAGGCCCCCGCGCCCTGATCGACCGTGACGCGGAGGCCATGACAGCGCCGCCGTGGTGGCGCTCCATGCCGCTCGCCGCTGAAGCGCATTCAATCGGTTTGCTGCCCGAGTTCGCGGCACCACGGTTGCAGCCCTCGCCCGCGACTTTTTCGGGGAGGCACCGTGTTTCGATTCGTGGTGTTGGGCTTCGTGTTCATCTCGTCGTCGTCGTGTGCGGTCGCTTTGGCAGGCTCGCTCATCGCCGCGCGTGCTGTGGACGAAGACGCGCAGTACCAGCAACGCGTCGAAGCCGAGGCGCGTTACCGCAAACAGAGCGCGCTCGAGGCGGCCGAGATTCGTCGCCGGTGGAACGCGGCGAATCCGAAGGAGGAGCCAACCCAGACGCTATCGGCACCACCCCTCATGCAGGTGGAGCCCGTTCGGCAGCCGCTGCACCCGAAGCCCGCGACGAAGTGAGCTACTTCGCCGACAGCGCGGGGCGCGGAAGCGCAGGTGGCTTCCCGTAGTCGTCACGCGCGCGGTTGAGCTCGAGCAGCTTCACCAGCACCGACGGCGCGACGGCCGACACGTTCTGACCGAACTGCTCGGTGTTCACGAGCGACGGGTCGTCACCCATGCCGACGATGTCTTTGAGCACGCGCTGCGAGGTGGGCTTGAAGCCGTAGCCGCGCACGAGCTCTTCGCGACCGTCGGCGTACACGCGGTGCACGAGCAGCGGCAGGTTGGGCAGCATGACGGTGGAGCCGTTGGGCCGGTCGTTGAGGTTCTGCGGCAGCACCGAGACCATCAGGCCGAAGTCGCTGTCTTCCTCCTTCGCGAGCTCGACGAGCTTCTTCTTCAGCTCGGCCAGCTTCTGCGGCTGAGACGTGGTGACGAACAGGTTGCCCGTCGAGGCCTGGCTGCCACGCGCGTGACCGTTGCTCGTCGCGAACGCCTTCGTCGGAATGCGCGACATGAAGAACGTCTTCAGCACGCCCTGCTGCACGAGCGAGATGGCCTTCGGCGTCACGCCGTCGTCGTCGACCGGGTAGTGCCCGAAGAGGGGCAGCGTCACACCCGCGGGCGACGTCCACGTCTTCTGCGTCGGGTCATCGGTCGCGCCGAGCTGGCTGACCGAGACGTGCTTGCCGAGGCGCTCCGTCAGGCGGCCCTGCTGGCGCTGGCCCAGGTTCTCACGCGGGAACGAGAGCGGCCCGGCGAGCGTGGCGAGGAAGAACGTCGGCGCGGCGGTGCCGGTGAACAGCACCGGGCCCACGTAGTCTTCGGTGGCCGACGGCGCGGCGAGCTTCTTCTCGAGCAGGCCGTACGTGTCCTTCACGATGCCGAGCAGCGCGGCGTCGTTGGGCAGCTCGGCTTCGGTGCGGGCCGTCGTCGTCCACTCCGCGCCCACGGGCATGCCGTCGGCGGCCTGGCCCTGCGCGTTCACCTTGAGCTCGTACTTCGTCTCGCAGAAGCGGTGCTTCGCGCCGTCGCTGGCGAGGAAGCGCTGGCACATGTGGCGCAAGCGGAACGACACCTGGCAGCTGTGCGCCTTCGCCGAGGCCCGGCACGAAGCCGAGGCGCTCTTCACGCGGTTGGCCCAGGCGTCGGCGTCGAGCTTCGGTGGCTCCTCACGCGTCATCAGCACGACCTCGGGCGTCGTCTTGCTCCAGTCGGCGATGAGGTCTTTCACCTGGTTCGCCTGCAGGAAGGCGCGCTTGCGGGCGATGGCCTCGACGGCCGACTTGTAGTTCGCGTCGTACGAGAGCCAGAGCGCGCGGCGAATGGAGTCGAGGTCCTCCTCTGCGGGAGCGCGGCCACGGCCGAAGCCGAAGTCGAACCCGCCGCCGGAGAAGTTGGTGTTGTCGAACGTCTCGTTGCCGACGCGCACCGAGGTGTCGATGGAGAGCGAGCGGCCGCCACCAGGCGGGTAGAGCGCGCCGAAGTTCGCCGACACGCCGAACTCGTCTTCGACCGTGACGTAGCTGCGCGCGTAGTACGGCTTCTCGGGCTTCGACTCACCCGACGGCGGCATCGACAGCGTCATCGCCCGCTTCAGCTCGGCGTCCATCACGTCGAGCACCGGGTCGACGTCTTTCATCGCCGGCGCAGCGGCCAGCACCAGCACGAGGAGCGCGTTCATTTCGCACCTCCCTTCGAAGGAGCAGCAGCGGGAGCAATGAGTGGAGGAGGCGGCAGCAGTGGACCACGCTCGTGGCCTTTGCCTTTGCGCTCCACCTCGAGGTCGCTGATGAGCAGGCTCGGCGCGATGGCCGACACGGGCACCCAGCCCGACTCGGCGCCGCAGAAGCCGTTGAAGACCTTCGCGTCGTCACCCGTGGCGAGAATGCGCTCGAACGACGCGATGGGCGTGCCCACGAGGTCGACGCCGCGCACCAGCTCGTCGGGGCGGCCGTCGGCGTAGACGCGGTAGACGATCTGCGGAATCACCTTGAAGGCCTGAGGCGCTCCACCGGCGCGGGTGTTGGTGAAGCCGCCCGAGATTTCTTCGAACACGAGGCCGTACGGCTTGCCGCGCTTCTTCACCTCGTCGAGCAGCGTCTTGCGCAGCTGGTCCGGCGGGAGCTGCTTCGTGGAGTCGATGATGAGGTTTCCCTGGCGCGCGACGGGGCGCAGGCCCGGCTGTGCACGCCCGTGGCCGTTGGAGCTGGCGAAGCCCTTGATGGGCGAGCGCCCCTGCAGGAACGAGCGCAGCACGCCCTTCTCGACGAGGTTCACCTTCTGCGCGGGCTGGCCCTCTTCGTCGAACAGGTAGAAGCCGTTGAGCGGCAGGTCTCCCCACTTCGACTTCGTCGGGTCGTCGGTGACGCTGATGAACTCGGGGACGATTTGCTGGCCCACCTTCTTGGTGAACGTCTTGCCCTCGTCCGCATCCTTCTGGCGGTGGCCCTCGATGCGGTGGCCGAAGATTTCGTGGAAGAACACGCCGGCCGCGCGGTGCGTGATGATGGCGGGCCCGACGTACGGCTCGATGGCGGGCGCGGCGCGCAGGGCCTCGAGGCGCTCGATGGCGCGGGTGACGCGCTTCTCGAACTCGGCCTCTGACGGCAGCGCGTCGGGCGAGGTGGCTTCGGCGGCGTCGTAGAAGTCGAGCTCCATGCCGTCGTCGGCGCGCACGGTGCCCCAGACGCCGATGCGGGCGAAGAAGCGGGGCTCACGCAACTTCGCGCCCTCGCTGTCGACGAAGAAGTGCGTCATCGACGAGACCTGCATCGACACCGACGAGCGGAGAATCTGCGGGTGCGTCTTGAACGCGGCCGACAGGCGCTTGAGGCGCTCTTCCCATGCGGTGCGGTCGAGCACGTCGGCCAGCGGCTTCGCCCTCGGCTCGAGGCGCTGCTGCGGCTTGTCGGTGGAGAAGTCGGGCGCCTTGTCTTCTTCGGCGGCCTTCACGGCGACGTTCGCGCGAACCTTGAGCAGGTCTTTCGTCGCGCCGCGCACGGCGTCGTCGGTCGCTTTCCACAGCGCGACCTCGAGCGCGTTCTTGTCGTCATCGATGGGCAGCGTGCGGCCGCCACCACCGAAGTCGAAGTCGAACCCGCCGCGAACCTTGTGCGTGTTGTCGAGGTCGCGCGTACCGACACGGGCGATGACGTCGAGCAGGCGAACGCGGCCGACGAGCTTGCCGGTGCGCGAGGCCTGACCTTCGAGCGCTCCGAAGCTGGCCGAGGCGCCCCACGACTCACCGTCGGTGACGCGGTACGAGAGGTAATAGAGCGGCGCGTCCTTCTCTCCGGGCAGGCCCTTCTTGCTGCGGGCGAGCTCGGCGGTGAGCGCATCGAGGAGAACGTCGTTGTCAGCGGGAGCAGCGGGCGGCGCGGCGAGGAGCAGCGCGAGCAGTGGTGTCAGCATGTGCGGGGCGCACTGTAACCGTGACGTCGTTGTGCACGAGGGAAAGATGCCCACCCGTACTACCGTCGCGCGCATGTCCGACCTTCTCGCCATCGTCAGCAAGGCCGTGTTCGAAGCAGACAACAGGAATGCATCGGTGGGCCAGGTGTTGGCCATCGACCGATACGTCAGCACCAACAAAGCGCTCGAGCCGCTGCGTGGTGGTGGCCGGCTCTTCCTCGTCACGGTGCGTCCGCCCGATGAGCAGCTGTGGCTCGTCGCGGTGCTGGAGTCGCCGAAGCACGATGGCAAGGCGTGGGTGGCGAAGGCGAACACGCGACCGATTGCGAACATCAGCTCGCTGCGCGGGAGCATTCGGTTCACGTCGGATACCGGCATCTCGGCGACGAAGGGCGCGCTCGGCATGTCGCTGCAGACGCCACGGCAGCTCACGGACGAAGACGTCGCGATGATGCTGGGCTCGGCGCCTGCGCCTGCTTCCGCGAAGAAGATGGCAGCGGCTCCTGTGGCGCCGAAGAAGGCAGCGCCGCCAAAGAAAGAAGCCGCTCCGTCGAAGGCTGCACCTCCGTCACCGACGCCGCCTCCGCCTCCGAAGAAGGCCTCGGGTGACGACGGGTCGAAGCAGCTCTCGAGTGGAAAGTGGGCGAACGCGCTCGAGCCGTTGCTGGCGCGCTGGAAGGACGAACGTGCGCCCGAGCTCGCCGAGCTCATCGAGCGGGTCTCGTCACAGCTTGCGCCTCCGAAGTCGTGGCAGCTCGAGCGGGCCGATGCAGCGAAGTTCGACCTCGTCGCATTTCTCTCGACACTCACTGACGGGAAGTTCGCCGACTCACTCTCGCGCATTCAGAAGCTCGAGAAGCTGGGGCCGGACCCACGCGTCGCCGCAGCGCTGACTCGCCTCATCGTCACGCCACCGTTCACGGCGCAGTCGTCACGCGAGTTCTGGAGCTCGCTCTACGAGCAGCTCTCCGACCGTCACGCCGACCCGCGCACGCTCGACGCGCTGAAGCCGCTCGCGAAGGACTATCAGGCGACCTTCGGCCGCACGAAGATGGGCGAGGCGATGGAGCGTCGCGTTCAGGCGCTCGTGAAGACGCTCTCCGAGCGGTTCGCCACGGTGCCGCACGCTGACGTGACGAAGCAGCTCGCGCTGCTGCCCGCCGCGAAGGCCGCTCCGACGGGGCCGAAGACGAAGTCGGGCCAGTCACTCGAGGAGTTGCTCGCCGCGGTCTACGAGCGGCCCGACGATGACGGCGTGCGTGAGGTCTACGCCGACGCGCTGCTCGAGGTCGGCGACCCACGCGGTGAGTTCATGACGTTGCAGCTGCGGCGCGCGCGCGGTGAGACGTTGACGCCGACCGAGGTGAAGCAGGAAGCGGCGCTGCAGAAGAAGCACGTGAAGGAATGGCTCGGGCCGCTCTACGACGTGCTGTACACGACGCACCTCGAGTTCCGTCGCGGCTTTCTCTACGCCGCGCAGATTCGGCCTGTGGGCAAAGCGATTCCCGCCGCGCGCAATCACCCCGCGTGGAGCACCGTGCGCGAGCTGAACATGTCGACCGGCGGCACCAACGAGCGCGGCGCCAGTCTCATTCTGCAGCCGAACGCGCGGCGCATTCGGGTGCTGACCAACATCGTCTACCTCGTGCTCGACGAGCTGGCCGCGAGTCCGGGAGATGGACGTGAGCTCGAGGTGCTCGACCTCAGCTGGCTTCCAATCGGAGAGGGCGGCGGTGGCGACTACGCCGAGGTGTCGCAGCGCGCGTGGAAGGCGACGCTCACCGGCAAGGCGTTTCCGAAGCTGCGCGAGCTGCGCTTTGGCTACGAGGCCTCAGGCAATCTCGAAGCGTTGGAGGCGCTGTGGACGAGCCCGCTGGTCAAACGTCTCGAGCGCGTGCAGTTCTTCTCGCAAACCTACGGTGCCTCGAAGCGCTTCGCCCTGGCGGCGAACCGTTGCTCGAAGCAGCTCACGGTTCAGCTCGACTTCGGCCCGTTCCTTTGTGTCGTCACTCCCGGTGGTCGCCTCGAGGTTCAGGCGCTCGAGTCGCGTCGCCCGGCTGACAAGACCTGGGATGAGCTGGTCGTCCAACTCGACCCGGCGGTGTGGAAGCACGTGACGGTCGCCGCCGGAGTGCTGACGGAGCCGCAGCTCGCCGCCCTTCGCAAGCGGCTCCCGAAGGCAGACGTCGTCGTCAGCGCGTAGCCGCGATTCCCGCGCCGAGCGAAGGTGGCTGTGCTTTCGTGACGCTCGTGCTCGGACTTTTGACGTCGTTGGTGCTCGCGGCCGCGCCAATGAAGATCGCCGTCCCCGACGTGAGCTTCTCGGGGCTCACCCCCGCCGAAGGCAACGCGCTCGTGGAGTTCTTCAGCGAGCGGCTCTCGGCCGCCAGCGGTGCGCAGGTGGTGACGCCCTCGATGACGGTGGCGCTGCTGGGCCTCGAGCGACAACGTCAGCTGATGGGGTGCGACGAAGGAAGCGCCTGCCTCGCCGAGCTGGCGAACGCGATGGGCGTCGAGTTCGTGGTGGCGGGCAGCATGGTGAAGCTGGGTAGTGGCTTCACGGTGACGCTCCGGCTGGTCGACACAAACACAGGGCAGGCCCGGCTCTCGGCCTCCGAACGACTCACGAACGAAGACGCGCTGTCGGCGTGGTTGGCAGCCACCGCAGCGCGATGGGGTGACTCGCTCGCGGTGAAGACGCCCGTGAGTCCCGTCGTTCCCCTGACGGTCGCTGTCGTCGGAGGTGTCGCCGTCATCGCGGGAGGCCTGCTGCTCGGGTTCGCTGGCTCGTACGCCACCCAGCTGAACGCGCGGCCGAGCCCGTTCCTCACGGCCCAGGCGTTTGCGGACGCCGCGAGGACCGGCTCGACGCTTCAGCTCAGCGGCCTGGTGACGTTGATCGTCGGAGTGGCGCTTGGTGGCGTGGGCCTGGGTTGGTGGGCGTGGAGCCTGCAGTGACGAGGGTTCGCCTGGCGGTTGCGGCCGTTCTCGTCGTGGTCGGGTGCGACTTCGAGGCGCTTCGAATCGAGGCGTGCTTCGACGCTGGTCTCTGCAACGACGCTGGTGTTCCGACCGTGGCTGGAGGGAGCGGAGCGTCGGGCGGAGTTGGCGGTGGGTCAGCGGGCGGCGCGTCAGCTGGTGGAGCGTCGGCTGGTGGCGCGTCGGCTGGTGGCGTGTCCGCTGGCGGCGCGTCTGATGGCGGCGCGTCTGATGGTGGCGCGTCTGGTGGCGGCGCGTCTGATGGCGGCGGGTCTGGTGGCGGCGCGTCTGATGGCGGCGCGTCTGATGGTGGGTCGGCTGGCGGCGGGTCTGGTGGCGGCGGGTCTGGTGGCGGCGGGTCTGGTGGCGGCGCGGCTGGTGGCTCAGCTGGCGGGGTCGCGCTTCCCGTGTGCCTTCGCGATGGCGGGCTGTGCATCAGGCTGCTCTGGCTTGGCGGACCACCGACCGAGCTCGCCTCCGCCGCTGCCGATGTGAACGGGCTGACGTTCTCGTTCACGGCGAACGGCGACGGCGGCACGACCGCTGGGCTTTGGAGCGTTCCCGTCGACGGCGGATTCGGGGCCGCCGTTCCCGCTGGCGGCACCGTCGCGTCGGCCGTGCTCGCCAACAACGGCACCGTCTTCTCGACGACGCTCATCGGCGTTCGACCAGACCTGCAGAGCGCCTTCACCCAGCCGCAAGACGCAGGCGCTCTGTTGACCCGCCACGGTCAGCCAGCGACGAGCGTCAGGTTCACCGTCCTGGGCAATACGCTGCCACGCCCACTGCTCCCCTCACACCTGAGCCCGCTGCGCACGACCGTCGCTGGCGCCCAGGACGTGATGGTGTTCAGCACCTTCGCCGACCTGGTCCACTTCCCGCCCGGCGTTCCTTTCGGAGGGAGCGGACCACCAGCCGTGCTGTGGACTGCCTACCGCTTCGATGCGAGCGGCGCGACGAGGCTCGGTGCGACGGCGTTCAGCTGTCTGAGCAACAACGGCGGCCTCTCGGTTCGTGGCGGGGTGACGTTGTCTGACGGCGGCGTCTGCTCGCTCATCTCGAAGGCCTGCGTCAACGACGACGTGCGGGTGATCGACATCGACAACCCCAGCGAGGTCACGGTGCTCCGTCGAGACGCAGGAGCAGCACCAGGCGGTGAACTCATCGTCTGCGGCCCAGCGGTCCCTCCGGTTGCGAATGATGGCGGGGCCTACACCTCGCGCATGGTCACGCTCGGGCCCCAGGTGAACTCGGCGCTGACCGAAGGTGCAGGCGCGCTCTACGTGTACAGGAATGGGCATGTCGATCGCTACCTGCCGGGGTCGACGAACGGTGCAGCCATCAACGCAGGTCCAGCTGGGTTCGTCGCGACGCCGCGTGGCGTCTTCGTCGTCGGCTCAGACCGCAGCCTCAATCAGGGGTACCTCGAGTTCCTCGACCCGAACATGCTCAGAAAGCTGGACGAGTGGCGCCTCTCGAGCACGTCCGATGCGGGCCTCAACTCGGTACAGCTCATCGCTGCGGCTCCCAACGACGACGTGTGGCTCGTCGGCATCGCGGCAAATGGCGCGACCTTGTCTTCGATGGACGGCGGAAGCCTCGCCATCGCTCCCGGAGTCTTCGCGATGCTCCTGAGCCAGTGAAGTGCTGCCATTCGGAGAATGAGGCCCAGCATGGTGCTCGATGACTTCGTGAAGGCGTTGAAGGCGCGGCTTTCTCCGCTCGAGAACCCGTACTTCGTGGCGCTGCGCGATGGCTCGATGACGAGAGACGACTTCGTCGAGACGCAGGTGCAGTTCGCGCACGCCGTGTTCTTCTTCTCGCGGCCGATGATGGTGCTCGCGGGGCGCGTGTCGAACCCCGCGGTGCGGCTGCCGTTGCTCGAGAACGTCGGCGACGAACACGGAGACGGCGACCTCTCGATGTCGCACGAGGCGACGTTCACGACGTTTCTCGAGCGGCTCGGCGTGCCGAAGGCCGAGCTGTGGAAGCGGCCGCTGTGGCCCGAGCTGCGCGCGTTCAACACGGTGCTCGCCGGCGTCTGCACGCTCGACGACGTCCCGACGGCGCTGGCGACGCTGGGCATCATCGAAGACCTGTTCGCGAGCATCTCGGCTGAGATTGGGCGCGCGGTGGTGAAGCGTGGCTTCCTCGAGCAGGCGGCGCTCGTTCACTACAAGACACACGAAGAGCTCGACGTGCTGCACGCCGAGGGGTTCTACGTTCCGCTGCGCAGCCGGTACGCGAGCGACGAGACGTTTCGCTATCAGGTGGAGCAGGGCCTCGAGCTCGGCGCGACCATCTTCCTCGGGCTCTATCGCGGGCTGCACGAGTCGCGGGCGCGGCGGACGCGGAGAACGGTGAAGGGCCCGCACTCCCTCGTCGCGGGGTTCGAATGAGCCTGCTCACGCGAGAGGACCTCGTCGGGTCGTTGTTCTTCCCCGAGCCGAGTCAGACGAAGCCGCCAGCTGGAGCGAGAGATGTGTTCGTCGAGGTGGAAGGCGCGAGGCTTCACGTTCGGGTGCACGGAGACGCTGCGAAGCCGCTCGTTCTCTTCTTCCACGGCAACGGCGAGACGGTGGCCGACTGGGACGAGCTGGCGCCGGGATTCACGAGTCACGTGCAGTTCGCGGTGACCGACTATCGCGGCTACGGGCAGAGCACCGGCGTGCCGACGATGCAGCGGCTCTTCGATGACGCGGTCGCGGTGTTCGACGCGCTCGCGCCTCCGCTGATGCCGATGGTGATGGGCCGTTCGCTCGGGAGCGCCGCCGCGTGGCGCCTCGCGCAGGTTCGGCCGTGTCGTGCGGTCATCGTCGACAGCGGGTTCTCGGACGTCGACGCGTTCGCGCGGAGAAGAGGCGTCTCTCCGTCTTCGCTGAGTGACGACGAACGGAGCGCGCTCGATCCGCTCGAGAAGGCGCGCGCGTTCGAGGGGCCGATGCTGTTGCTCCACGGCGCGCAGGACACGCTCATTCCTTTCGGAGACGCGACCCGCCTCGCCAACGTGAACCCGCGTGCGACGCTGCACCTCATTCCGCGGCGTGGGCACAACGACGTGCTGCTCGACGACGTGTGGTGGGAGCAGCTGCATGCGTTCTTCGACCAGCACGCGCCGCATCCGCTGCTCGCGCTGACGTTGAAGCAGGCTCCGTTGAAGTCGTTTCGCGTGGTGGTCGACGTCGAAGGCAAGACGACGTTCCACGACGCGCCCTCGCTCGAAGCGGCGAAGTCGTACGCGGCCGATGTTCGCCTCGAAGGCGACGCTCCCGGAGCCACGCTGGCCATCGTCTTCGATGCGCGCGGCCGCCGGGTCGACGGGTGAAGTTCGCTCCCGTGTGAGGGCGTGGCGCGGGCTAGACTTCGCCTCGTGCCAAGGAACATCGTCTTCGTCGCGCCGTTTCCCGCTGAGGTCACCCAACGCTTCGTGCGCGCCGTCTCGAAGCTCGATGACGTGCGCTTGCTCGGAGTCGTGCACACGCCGCCGCCCGGCGACCAGGCCCGCGTGTACGACGACATGGTTCGCATCGACAACCCGCTCGAGACGCGCTCCATCATCGAAGGCGTCGCCGAGCTGAAGCGCCGTCACGGTCAGCCGTATCGCATCGTCGGCATTCTCGAAGCCGCGATGGTGCAGATCGCCGAGACGCGCGCGCACTTCGGAGTCGAAGGCACGTCTCCGCAGGTGGCCGAGCTCTTCCGCGACAAGTCACGCATGAAGGCCGCGCTCACGAACGCGGGGCTGCCCGTGGCGCGCAACATGATTCTTCGTTCGCTCGCCGACGCGAAGTCGTTCGCCGACCACGTCGGGTTCCCGATGGTGCTCAAGCCGGTGCAGGGCATGGGCGCGAAGTCGACGTTCCGCATTCGCAACATGGGTCAGCTCGTGCAGGTCGCGCGCAGCCTCGGCGTCGGTCACGGCCACGAGGTGCTCGCCGAAGAGTTCCTGCGCGGCCGCGAGTTCTCGTTCGAGACGCTGACGGTGAACGGCGAGGTGAAGCTGCACTCCATCTCGCACTACCTGCCGACGTGTCTCGAGGCGATCGAGAACCCGTGGATTCAGTGGACCTGTCTGCTGCCGCGCGACATCTCGGGGCACGAGTACGAAGGCGCGCGCCGCATCGGCTGGGGAGCCATCAAGGCGCTCGGCCTCAAGGACGGCATGACGCACATGGAGTGGTTCCAGCGGCCCGACGGCAGCCTTGCCATCGGTGAGATTGCGCAACGTCCTCCTGGAGCGAACATCAGCTTGATGACCGGCCTCGCGCACGACTTCGACCCGTATCGGGCGTGGGCGCGCGCGGTGGTCGATGGCGTGTTCGAAGCGAAGACCGAGCGGAAGTACGCGGTGGGTTCGGCGTTCCTGCGCGGCATGGGGCGTGGCCGCGTCGCGCATGTCACGGGCATTCGCGAGACGCACGAGGCGGTGGGCAAGTACATCGTCGAGGCGAAGATTCCGACGCTCGGCGCTCCGAAGAGCGACAGCTACGAAGGTGATGGCTACGTCGTCGTGCGCGACCCCGACACCGAGGTCGTGAAGAAGGTGCTCAAGCACATCATCGAGACGGTGCGCGTACAGTACGTCGACGTCGAGAGCTGAGCCGTTTCGGCTCGAGGGTTGAAGAGAACGCCCGGCATGTGGTCTGAGGCGCGCCGTGCGCTGCCTTCTGATCATCTTCGTCGTCGCCGCCAGTGCCTGTGGAACCATGTCGACGGCTCCGTGCTCGCCGTCGAACTGCACCGGTTGCTGCTCCTCGACAGGGACCTGTGAGCAGGGCGGGAGTCCGGTGGCGTGCGGCTTCAGCGGCTCCAGTTGCCGCTCGTGTGGCGCCGCCGAGAGCTGCGTCGCGGGCACGTGCGTGGGCACGACCACCGGCGTGGGCGGCGGCTTTGGTGGCGGGACGGTGGCCGGGGGAACCGCGGCAGGTGGAGCTGCGGCCGGTGGCGCTTCGGCGGGTGGCGCTGCGGCGGGCGGCTCTTCGGCCGGTGGCGCTGCGACGGGTGGTGGGCGCGCAGGTGGCGCAGCCGGTGGAGGCGCTGCCGGTGCGTACCCGACGCCGTGCATGGCCATGTACGACCCGCTCGACGACCGCGCGCTCACGTCCTTCGGCACACTGTCGACCAACGGGTTGTGCACTCCGGTGAGCCACTCGCTGGCGGCCGACCGTGGCGCCCTGCGGGAACGCTACGCCGCCTGCCTCGAGAGCCGGGCCATCATCAACCCGGGCAACGGCTCACTGAGCATCTCGCGCACGCCGGGTGGCCGCGTTCAAAGTGTCTCGTTCACTCCCTCGGGCTCGGGAGAGAGCTTCAGCGAGAGCTTCACCTACACGCCCGGCGGCAAGCTGCAGTCGTGGTCGAAGAACTTCTCGGGCTCGACGCAGAACGTGAGCGAGTCGTTCACGTACACGCCTGGCGGCAAGGTGCAGTCGTTCTCGCGGAACTTCTCGGGCGCGACCGAGAACGTGAGCGAGTCGTTCACCTACACCCCGGGCGGGAGACCGCAGTCGTTCTCGCGGAACTTCTCGGGCGCGACGCAGAACGTGAGCGAGTCCTTCACGTACACGCCTTCGGGCCGCATTCAGTCGTGGTCGCGGAACTACTCCGGCGCGACGGAGAACATGAACGAGTCATTCACCTACACGCCGGCGGGCCGCGTGCAGAGTTGGTCGCGCACGTTCTCAGGCTCCACGCCGAACCAGAACGCGACCATCACGTACGACTCGGGCGGCAACGTCTCGAACATCTCGACGAACGGGACCGGGCTGACGGGCTTCATGGTCGCGCTCTGCTCTCCCTGACACGCTGATGGAGGACTGCGAGCCGTCCCTGTAGTCTTCGCGTTTTCCGGGGGTGCCCATGACGAGAAGTCGCTGGTTGTTCACCAGTCTGCTCGTGGTCGCGTGCCGGCCTGACCTGCCCAACATTCCCTGTCAGCGTGACGACAACTGTCCGCGCCCCATGACGTGCGTGGCGAGCCGGTGCGTTGCGGTTGACGGTGGCGCGAGTGGTGGCTCGTCTGGTGGTGGCTTCGTCGTTGGCGGAGGCGTGGCTGGAGGCGGTCGTGCAGGCGGCGCGGCGGGTGGCTTCGTCAGCGCAGGTGGTGCGGCTGGCGGCTCGACCTCCGGCGGACTCGCAGCAGGCGGCTCGAGCGGTGGAGGCGACGCAGGTGGGGCGGGCGGATCGACTGCTGGCGGCGGTTCGACTGGTGGCGGCTCCACAACTGGTGGCGGGTCTGCTGGTGGCGGCTCGACTGGCGGCGGCTCGACTGGCGGCGGCTCGACTGGCGGCGGCTCGACTGGCGGCGGCTCGACTGGCGGCGGCTCGACTGGTGGCGGCTCGACTGGCGGCGGC
>CALRPN020000074.1:0-43468 GCA_943370055.1 Archangium gephyra | reverse complement strand
GAGGCCGGCGCGCTCGAAGGCCGCGACGAGCGTCGTGCGCGTGTAGCGACGGTAGTGGCCCAGCTGCACGTCGAGCTCGTTGTGCAGCCATTCATACGCGGGCACGAGGATGACGACGTTGCCACCCGGCTTCACGAGGCGGCGGCAGTTCTCGAGCGCGCGCACGTCGTCGGCGATGTGCTCGACCACGTTCAGCGCGAACACGGTGTCAAAGGTGCCGAGGTGGTGCGCGTACACGTCGGCGAAGCGCGCGTGCACGAGGTCGATGCTGACGACGTCGTGACCGGGAAACGACTGCTGCAGCCGGCGCACGTACGGCACCCGCAGGTCGCTCAAGACGAGCGCGTGGCCTTCGTCGACGAAGCACTGCGAGAGGTTGCCGATGCCGCTGCCGACCTCGAGCATGCGGCCGAAGCAGTGCGGCCGAATGGTCTCGTACATCCACCGGTTGAAGTGGCTCAGGCCCGAGATGGTCTCGAGCGCCGCTTCTCCAACGGGGTCGTGACCGGCCCCGCCTTCGCTCATCGCTTGCCCAGCCCGTACTTCACGATGCAGCGCACGGCCGAGACGCCGTCCTTCCAGTTGATCTTCTTCCCCTCGTCGTAGCTGCGGCCGAAGTACGAGATGCCGACCTCGTAGATGCGCACGTTGGGAATCTTGGCGACCTTGGCGGTGACCTCGGGCTCGAAGCCGAAACGCTTCTCCTGAAGGCTCGGCGCGACCTGCGTGATGATGTCGCGACGCCACAGTTTGTAACAAGTCTCCATGTCGGTGAGGTTCAGGTTGGTGAACGCGTTCGACATGGTGGTGAGCATGCGGTTGCCCACGGTGTGCCAGAAATACAGCACGCGGTGCGGGTGCGCGCCCATGAAGCGCGAGCCGTAGACGACGTCGGCGTGCCCATCGAGCACGGGCTTCAAGAGCACGTTGATCTCGTTCGGGTCGTATTCGAGGTCGGCGTCCTGCACGACGCAGAAGTCTCCGGTGAAGGCGCTCAGCGCGGTGTGCAGCGCGGCACCCTTGCCCTGGTTCTTCTCGTGCTGGCGGTAGACGAGGTCGACGTTCGGGTTGTCGCGCATGAAGGCGCGCACTTCGGCGTCGGTGTCGTCCTTCGAGCAGTCGTTGACGACGACGAGCTGGGTCTTCACGCCACCGATGAAGTGCACCGTCGCGACGCGCTCGAGCAGCTTGCGCACCGTGCGCGCTTCGTTGAACACCGGGATGAGGATGCTGAGGGTCTGAGCCATCGCGCCGAGGCGCCTAGCACGA
Organism: Archangium gephyra; assembly: GCA_943370055.1. Taxonomy (GTDB): domain Bacteria; phylum Myxococcota; class Myxococcia; order Myxococcales; family Myxococcaceae; genus Xiheimicrobium; species Xiheimicrobium gephyra_A. The sequence continues at coordinate 42,199 of CALRPN020000074.1, read as the reverse complement.
GCACAAGGAATGTGGAGTGATACGGCTTCGGGCCGGAAGGGGCTGTCGTGAAGCGGGCGATTGATCAGTCGTGGCGGGTGGTGCTGGCCCTGCTCGTGTCGGGTTGCTCCGGGCAGGTGATGGGTCTGCTGGCGGTGCCCGCGAAGGTCGACTTCGGCACGGTGCCCTGCACGCTCACCGTGACGGCGACCCTGACGAACCAGGCCCTCTCACCGCTCACCATCACGAACGCGAGGAAGCAGAGCGGTGTGTCGGTGAGCGCCGCGCCCTTCTTCTCGGAAGCTGCGCCGGTCTTCTCGCTCACCCTGCCCCAGACCATCGGACCAGGCGCCGCGGCCGACGTCGACGTCACGTTTCATGCGACGACGGCCGGGACCCATGCCGCCGTGCTGATCGTCGAAGCGGGTCAACAGCAGGAGGCTGTGGAGCTCGAGGCCACGTTCGTTCGACCAGACGAGGCAGAGCCCCCGCTTCCCATCGACTTCGGCGCCGTCGCTCGCGGTCAACGGCAATCGCGCGCGCTGCCCACACCGGGAGCGGCCGAGCTGGTGGACTCGAACGGTGTGTTCTCCATCGACCAGGGCACCGTTGGTTTCCGACCCGACAGCCTCGGCCGATTTCACGCAACCGCAACCCAGCAGGTCGCCCCGGCTCGCGGCTGTGCGCCGAGCCCGCTCACCGTCCGTGTCATCGGAGATGGTGTGGAGTCGGTGACGCGAGCAGCTCCCGACACGCTCGACTTTGGCTTCGTGCCAACCACTCGAACGGCAACGCGGTCGCTCTCGCTGATCAGCGGCTCCATCGACCCCCTCGCGGTGACGGCAGAGGTCATCGAAGCCGGTGGCGTGCGTCGCTTCTCACTCGGTGCTGATGGCGGAGTCCTGCTCCCGGGCGCGACCCGAGACCGCACGAGCCTCGAGCTGTTGCCAGGCACGACGACGGTGCCCCTCAGCTTCACGCCGGAGTCGACAGGCGCGAAGCAGGCCACGCTGCGCATCGTGGCGGGAGCCGAGACCTTGATGGTGCCGCTGCGGGGAAACGGCGGAGCCGGGGCCGTCTCGGTGTCCACGCCCTCGCTCGACTTCGGCACGCTGACGATGGCGGCGACGAGACAGCTCCGCGTGAGCAACGTGGGTACGCGGCCGGTTCCTCCCGACCCGAAAGGCCACCTCTTCCTGGGCGTCGATGGCGCCATGCCCTACTTCGAGCTGCGTCACGTCTCGGGAGCGATGGGCACCGTCTCGGTGCGGCTGAGCTCGCCGTACAACCCGGCCCTCGGCGTGGCGGCCTTGAGCGACGTCACGTTCGAGGTCACCGCGCTGCCCGGCACGAGCGCCCACGACCTGCATCTCTTCTCGACGGACTTCGACCGGCCCGACCTCGTGGTGCCCATCATCGTGAAGTGAGCTGACGATGGCGTGACGGGAAACGCCCCGTTGACTGGTAGGGTGGCCCCACGAGTTCGCCCTTGGTGGCAGTCACCAACATCGCCTCGTCGGAGCTGTGATGACGAGTCGATTCCTTCCCCATGGCGAGTTCTTCAAAGACCTGAACCTCGGCGTCGACGGCTACTTCGCCCAGGCACACGTCTCGCGGCAGGCGACCGTGGGCATGTGGCTGAAGACGGCCTTCATCCTCACCTGGTTCGTCGGCTCGTGGGCGGTGCTCGTCTTCGCTGCGCAGACGTGGTGGCAGGCGGGGCTCGCGGCCGTGTCGCTCGGCTTCGCGATGGCCGGCATCGGCTTCAACATTCAACACGACGGTGGGCACAAGGCGACGTCCGAGAACCAGGGCTGGAACAAGGCCATGGCGCTCACGCTCGACGTGCTCGGCGGCAGCTCGTACCTCTGGCACTGGAAGCACAACATTCAGCACCACACGAACCCGAACGTGGCGGGGCTCGACTCCGACATCGACATCGAGCCGTTGGTGCGCCTGTCTCCCGAGCACGCGTGGAAGCCGTGGCACCGCTACCAGCACCTGTACACGTGGGTGCTGTACGCGCTGCTCGCGGTGAAGTGGCACTTCGTCGACGACTTCAAGGACTTCGTCACCGGCCACATCGGCACGCAGAAGTACCCGCGCGCGAAGGGCTGGGACCTGTTCTGGTTCCTCACCGGCAAGACGTTCTTCTTCACGTGGGCGTTCGTGATTCCGTCGTTCTTTCACCCGGTGTGGCAGGTGCTGCTCGGCTACCTCGTGGCGTCGGTGGTGGTGAGCCTGTCGCTCGCGCTCACGTTCCAGGCAGCGCACTGCGTGCTGGGCGCGTCGTTTCCGAAGGAGTCCGACCGTCATGAATGGGCCGAACACCAGGTGCTGACGTCGCTCGACTTCGCGCCGCGCCACTGGTTCTGGACCTGGTACCTCGGCGGCCTCAACTACCAGCTCGAGCACCACCTCTTCCCCCGCATCTGTCATGTGCACTACCCGGCGCTGTCTCCGATGGTGCAGGCGGTGTGTGAGAAGCACGGCGTGCCGTATCGGGTGATGCCGAGCGTCGGAGCCGCGCTGACCTCTCACGGGAAGTTCCTCGCGCAGATGGGCGCCGCGCCGGTCGCCGCTCCCGTCATGGCGACGTGAGCTCGCCTTTCGGCCTGGTGACGCGCCGAGAGTCGCGCGCGAAATCGACGAAGGAGTAGCGTGACTGCAGCACCGGAGGCGCACATGGCGAGCTTTCCCGTCGTTCGAGACTTCATGGACAAGGTCGTTCCCACGGTGACGCCCGACATGGCGATTCTCGAGGCCGTCGACTTCCTGCTCGAGAAGCACGTCACCGGCGCTCCCGTCGTCGACCCCGAGGGCAAGCTCATCGGCATGCTCACCGAGAAGGACTGTCTGCGGCTGCTCTCGACCGGCGTCGACGGTGATGTGCCGAAGGGCACCGTGCGCGACTTCATGACGACCAAGACCGACTCGGTCTCGCCCGACATGAACGTGTACTTCGTCGCGGGGCTCTTCCTCGGCGCCAACTACCGCCGCTTCCCGGTCGTCGAGAAGGGCAAGCTCGTCGGCGCCATCACGCGCTACGACATTCTTCGCTCGATTCGCAAAGCGCTCACCTGATCAGGGCTTCGCGCCGAGCAGTCGCAGTCCGTTCGCCAGCACGAGCAGCGTCGAGCCTTCGTGCAGCACGACGGCCTCGCTCACCTGCGTGAGGCCCAGCACACTCGCGACGACGAGCACCGCCGAGACGCCGAGCGAGATGATGAGGTTCTGCCGCACCGCCGAGGTCGCGCGCTTGGCCAGCGCCACCGCGAACGGGAGCCGTTGCAGGTCGTCGGCCATCAACACCACGTCGGCCGTCTCCATGGCGACTTCGCTGCCGGCTCCACCCATCGCGATGCCGATGGTCGCCGCCGCGAGTGCCGGAGCGTCGTTCACGCCATCGCCCACCATCGCCACCGAGCCCTGCTTCGCGAACGCCTTGATGGCGTCGACTTTGCCTTGCGGCATCAGCGGCGCGCGCACGTCACGAATGCCGACCGACTTCGCGATGGCGTTGGCGGCGCGCGCGTTGTCTCCCGAGAGCATCACCGTCGTCTGAACGCCGAGCTCGTGCAGGGCGGCGACCGTCTTCTGCGCCTCGGGCCTCAGTGCGTCGGCAACACCGATGACGCCGAGGAAGGTGCCTGCGCGTTCGACCACCATCGTCGTCTGGCCCTGCGCCTCGAGTGACTCCACGGCCGCGCGAGCCGCGTCGAGGCCCGTGTGTCCCTCGAACAGCGCGAGGCTGCCGATGGAGACGGACTGCCCTTCGACCGTCGCGCGCAGCCCCTTGCCGTGAATCGCCTCGAGCCCGCTCGCCGTTGCCGGAGCGACGCCCTTCGCCTTCGCGCCCTCGACGACCGCGTGCGCGAGCGGGTGCGCCGAGAGGGCTTCTGCTCCCGCGGCGACCGAGAGGAGCGTCGCCTCGGAGGTACCGTTCAACGTCGTCACCGAGGTCAGCTTCGGCTTGCCGATGGTGAGCGTGCCCGTCTTGTCGAAGGCAATCGCGCGCACACGACCGAGCGCTTCGAGGTGCACGCCGCCCTTCACGAGCACGCCACCACGCGCAGCAGCCGCGACCGCAGACAACACGGCCGCCGGCGTCGAGATGGCGAGCGCGCAAGGAGACGCAGCGACGAGCAACGAGACCGCACGCAACGCGGCTTCTTTCACCGAGAGCCCGCCGAACCAGACGAGGCCAATCGGCAGCAGCACCGCGAGCACGAGGATGATGGGAACGAACGTCTGCTCCACCTTCGTGGCGAAGCGCTGTGACGGGCTCTTGCGGGCCTCGGCCTCGACCACCATGTCGACGACGCGCGCGAGCACCGACTCGCTCGACAGCTTCGTCACCTTCACCTCGATGGCGGCCTCGGTGTTGACGGTGCCACAGAAGACCTCGTCACCTTCGGCGCGCGGCACGGGAATCGACTCGCCGGTGATGGCGGCCTGTTCGAGCGAGCTCTTGCCCGAGACGATGATGCCGTCGAGCGGCACGCGGTCTCCGGGGCGAATCACGATGACGTCGTCGCGCTTCACGTCGCGCACGGGCACTTCGACGACTTCACTGCCACGACGAACGCGCGCGTTCTGGGGGCGCAGCTTGCCGAGCGCTTCGACGGCCTGGCGGGCGCGCTCCATGGCGCGGTGCTCGATGGCGTGACCGACCGAGAAGAGGAAGAGCAGGAAGGCGCCTTCGAACCAGGCTCCGAGAATGGCGGCGCCGACGGCCGCGAGAATCATCAGCGACTCGATGTCGGCACGGAACTGCAGCAGCGACTTGAGCGCACCCTTCGCCGCGAAGAAGCCTCCGCAGAGCAGCGACACCGCGTACGCAGCGAGCGGCGCCTGGGCAGGACCGATGGCGAGCTTCTCGAGCGCGAAGCCGGTCGCGAGGAACACGCCCGCGGCGATGGCGAGCGGGAGTTCGAGTTTCGGGCCCAGGCCTCCGTGACCGTGCGCGCCGTGAGAGCAGGCGTGACCCGCAGCGGGCTCTTCGAGCGGGTAGCCGAGCGTCTCGAGCGCAGCCTCGAGCTTCTTCGCCGAGATGGTGGAGCTGTCGAACTCGACGACGAGTCGCTCCGAGGCGTACGCGACGTCGGCCTGCAGAATGCCCGGCATGTGACGAAGCGCGTGCTCGATGGTGACGGCACATTGCGCCGAGTCCATCTCGCGCACGAACCAGGTCTTGCTGAGGTAGCGCTTGCTGACCTTCGTGCCCGTCGAGCGCGCGAACGCGAGCATGTCGGCGACGTCGAAGTGTCCGGGCTGGTAGTGAACGCAGAGCTCACGGTGGCCGGCGTCGGAGCGGATGTGCGCGTCGAGCACGCCGTGCCGCGCACGCAGGAGTTCCTCGAACTTCTCGAAGCGGCCGGTCTCGTCGAGCTCGCCGGGGAGAATGACGGCGAGGTCGAGCTGGATGGCGGGACCGCCGGTCTCGGCCGCGCGAGTGCCGGGCGGATGTTCGACGTGATGGTGGTGGTCGTGACCGTGATGGTCGTGACCGTCGTGGTCGTGGCTGCAGCCAGGGCCGTGAACATGCGGTTCGGCGTGCGCGTGACCGTGACCCGCGTGGTCGTGCTTGTCGTGTGCGTGGTCGTGTTTGCAGTCAGGTCCGTGCACGTGCCCCGCAGCGCTGTGTTCGTGCGCGCCGTGGTCATGCGCGCCGCGCTCGTGTTTGCAGTCCGGACCGTGCACGTGCGCCGCAGCGCCGTGTGCTTCGTGCGCGTCGTGGTCGTGTTTGCAATCCGGCCCGTGCACGTGCCCGCTGCGGTCGTGCCCGATGCGGTCGTGCCTGCTGTGGTCGTGTCCGCTGTGGTCGTGTCCGCTGTGGTCGTGCCCGCTGTGGTCGTGTCCGCTGTGCTTGTGCGCGCCGTGGTCGTGCTTGCAGTCGGGACCGTGCACATGGGCCGCAGCGCTGTGCGCCTTGTGCTCGCTGTGCTCGTGGCCGCTGTGCTCGTCGTGCTTGCAGTCGGGACCGTGCACATGGGCCGCAGCGCCGTGCGCCTTGTGCTCGCTGTGGTCGTGGCCGCTGTGCTCGTGCGAGCTGTGGTCGTGCTTGCAGTCGGGACCATGCACATGGTCCGCAGCACCGTGCGCCTTGTGCTCGCTGTGCTCGTGCTTGCAGTCCGGCCCGTGCACATGGGCGGCAGCGTCGTGGTCGTGCTTGCAGTCCGGCCCGTGCACGTGCGCGGCAGCGCCGTGTGCCTCAGGCGCCCCACTGCACTCCGGGCCATGAACATGCCCAGGCTCGCCGTGCCGCGGCTTCTCACTCATCTCGGTGACCTCGTCGTCAGTGCGAATGCCCGTGCTTCTTCGTCCGCGTCTGCAGCGGGGGCGGAGCCTGTCTCGGCGTCTCCAGCTCGTGCTCGTCTTCATCGGGCAGCGGCTGCGTGAACTTCTGCCCGGCCACCTCGAGCGTGAACGACGCGCACCCCTTGGGCACGTCGAACTCGAGCACCGCAGGCAACCGGCCCTCGTACACCTTGAGCACCGTGCCCTTGTCGTCGCTGACGGTACCGCCCGCCGCGACCGTCATCGTCTCGTCGACGAGCACCGCGACCAGCTCAGCCATCTCCTCCATGCGGTCGGCGATGCGGTGACACCACAGGTGCCCCACGCCGGGGTACTCGTCGTGGCAGATGTCCTCCATCTGCTCTTCGTCGACCTGCTCTCCGACGCCGACGAGCACGAAGTTGAGCCTCGGCAGCCGGCCCGCGGCGATCTCCTTCGCGACCTGCACCGAGTACGCCTTGATGTCGGCCGCGTCGTGCAACTGGCTGTCGGTCACCACCACGGCAAGCCCACGACGAGTGCCCGCCTTCGTCTGCTCCCGCACGTACGCCACGTAGTCGCGCAGCACCGGCAACATCACCGTCGCCTTGCCGTACGAGCGCGGCCCGGGAAACTTGTACGACGCCGAGAGCTGGCCATCGAGCTCGCCCACCGTCTCGAGCTGCGAGCCATCTCCCGTCGCCCAGTACGAGACGCGCAGCTTGCCGTCGCGGTCCTTGCTCGCGAGGTACTGCAGCATCCACTGCATCTGCGGCTCGACCAGGTTCTTCACCGGCGCGAGCTTCGCGAGCACGCCGCGCGGCCCGTACGTCGGCTCCATGCTCGCCGAGCCGTCCATGTAGAGCGCAACGTCGAGGCCTTCGACGGTCGGGTCGTGCAGCAGCGTCGCCACCACCCTGCCCGCCTTGTGGTGCACGTCGCTGAACGGTTTGACGATGACTTCGTGTTTATGACCCATCGCGAGCGCGCTCCGTCTCAGTGGTGGTCGTCGTCGTCATCGTCGTCGTCGTGGTGGTCGTCGTCTTCGGGAATGGGCTGCGTGAACTTCTGACCGTTCACCTCGAGCGTGAAGCTCTTCGTGCCCTCCGGCACCTCGAACTCGAGCACCGCGGGCAAGCGGCCTTCGTACTGCTTCACGACCTTGCCCTTGTCGTCGGTGATGGTGCCGCCAGCCGCGACGGTCATGTTCTCGTCGACGAGCACCGCGACGAGCTCGGCCACCTGCCCAATCTCTTCGGCGATGCGGTGACACCAGAGATGGCCGATGCCCTTGAACTCCTGGTGGGCGATCTCTTCGAGCTGCTCCTCGTTCACGTCACCGCCGACGCCGACGAGCACGAAGTTGGTGCGCGGCAGTCGGCCGGCGAGCACCTCCTTCGCGACGCGGGCCGAGATCTCTTCGACCTCGTGCTGGTCGTGAATCTGCCCGTCGGTGACGAACACGGCGCACCCACGCTTCGCGCCCAGCTTCGCCTGCGCCTTCAAGTACTCGACGTAGTCGCGAATGGCAGGCGCGAGGTTGGTGCGCGTGCCCATGTTGCGCGGGCCGGGAAACGGGTGCTCCTTCATCTCGGAGCCCTTGAGCTCGCCGAGCTCTTCGATGCCACCGCCGTCACCACACGCCCAGTACGCGACGCGGAGCAGGCCATTGCGGTCCTTCGTGGCGAGGTACTCCAGCATCCACCGAACCTGCGGCTCGACCTGGTTCGCCATCGGCTGCGGCTTGCGGCCGAAGAGCCAGTCGAGGAAGCGGTTCGACTGCGCCTTGTATTCGTACTCCTCGCGCATCGACGCCGAGCCGTCCATGTACAAGGCCATGTCGAGCCCCTCCACGGTTGGATCGTGAAGCAGCGTCGCGGTGACGTGCCCCTCTTCGACGTGCAAATCGCTGAACGGTTCGACCGGCTTCTCGTGACCCATGGACCCCTCCCAAAGAGGGGCGTGACGCTACTCGAAGTCCTTCATCCAGTCGGGCTTCGTCGTCACAGGAGCAGCCACCTTCGTCGGCGTCGGCTCGGGCGCGGCATCGAAGTCCGACATCCAGTTCGAGGCGGTGCCACGTGCGGGCGTCAGCTTCGCCGGCGCGCGCCCTTCGGCGACATGCGCGTTCACGAAGTCCTTCATCCAATCGTCGTCGCGGGCGACGTCGGCACGGCGTGGCGTTGGCGCGAGCGCGCGAGGTGGGGGCGCGACGCTCACGGAGGATGCAGCGGCGCGCGGAGGACCGACGCGGGAGAACAGCGCCTCGACCCGTGGAGCGGGCCAGCCGTCGATCAACTCGAGCGCGCGACGTGACGCGCTGATCAGCTCATCCACCGAGGCGTGCAGCTCGACGGCCACCGAGGGCGCCGAGACGAACAGCTTCGAGAGCACCGAGCGTTTGCGGCCGCCCAGGTCTGTCTGCACCTCGCCGAGCACCTGATGAATGATGGAGCGAACCTGCGCGCCGTTTCCGCCCGTGTCGGCGAGCTCGGGAGGAGGAACCGGAAGCGCGAGGATGAAGCCCTCACCCTGGTTCAGCAGCGTCTCTGACTCGCCGGGCAGCAGCAGACCCCAGCTACGGTCACTCGGCCCACCACCCGCGCGCGCGGAGGCGCCGAAGGGCTGGGCCCGAACGAACGCCTCGAGCACGTCGGCGCGGGTCACGGCGAGCTGACCATGCGTCGCGCTGAGCGGCTGCGTCGAGGCTCCGCGCACGGGGCCGTAGAGCGTGCCGTAGAGGAAGATGGGGTCGTTCAGCGTCGTCGCGTCGCTCACCTGCTCGACGACCTGCAGGTCGAAGAACCAGAGCCCATCGACCGAGAGATGACGCGCGCCCTTCGGCGCAGACACCTGATGGAGCACCAGCTGGTGATGCGCACCTTCGAAGAAGCGCTCGGGGTCGCGTGGGCCTGCCACCGAGAGCCGGCCCGAGGCGTCGACGCCGACCGCGAGCGAGACGTCGTGGATCAGCTGATCACCCACGCTCAGCGCATCGAGCACCTGCACCAGGCGCGTGTCATCAGCGCCGGGCTCGACGGGCTTCTGTGCAGGCGTGAAGTGCGACGGGAACCGGCCCATGGCGTGAACTGTACTCTTCGTCAGCGGCCGACCACGTCACGAACGGTGCGCTTGCCCGTGCGCCTGCCACCCTCGGCTTCGGGACGCAGGCTCAAACTCAGCGTCCCGACGGACGCCATCAACGCGAGCCGCTCGGCGTCATCGGACGACACGCGCACCGTGATGTTGGAGTACGGGCGCTCCTCCCGGGGAACGAGGTTGATGTTGGTGGTGCCCGAGATGCTGCCGGTGGCGATGACGGGCACGTCGGTGAGCAGCGTCGTCACCGTCGGCTCTTTGCTCTCGGGCGCGGGGTACACGGCGATGATGTCGACGTGGTCATTCGGGCGAATCCACCCGCCGACCGCGACCTCGTTCGAGACCTTGAGCGAGACCAGGCGGTGGTCTCCGTTGATGGTGGGCGTCAGGCGCTCGACGGCCTTGCCCGTCTCGAATGCGCTCCACAGCACCAGGTCTCCAGCCTGCAGCGGGAAGAGCGTGCGCTGGTTGACGATGTACGAAGCCGAGTCTGGCTTGACGACCGACGAGGTCATGAACTGCTCGGGCACCTGCCGCTGCGAGATCATCTCCATCGTCACGGTCGTGCCTTCTGGAATGTCCTGCGCGGCCACCACCGCGGGAGCGAGGTTGTAGCTTCTGTGAATCGCGCGCTCGTTCCGTCTCAGCTGCGCATAGGCCGCGAGCCCCAACACTCCAGACAGCAACAACGCGACCGCGAACCCGTTCACGAAGCTCCTCAGTCGCTCCTTCCGGCGGGCACCGTCATCGTCAGGCAGGGTCGTCATGTGCAGCAGTGTCGCACTACTCCTCGTCGATGGAGGAGTCGGTGACTTGCTCGTGGCCGGGTGTCACTCGTGGCGAAGGGCCGAGACGATCTTCAGCCGTGACGCGTGCCGCGCGGGCAACACGGCCGCCAACGCTCCGAACACGAGCGCGATGGCCGCCGTCGTCACGATGCCGCTGACGGGAATGCGGAAGGTGGCGATGAGGCCGAACGACTCCATGGCGCGCACCGAGATGAGCCCGAGCCACAGCCCGACCGCGATGCCCACGAGCGCTCCGACGCACGCGAGCAACAGACTCTCGGCGAGCACGAGCCGCCGCACCTGCCGCTGCGTGCTGCCGATGGCGCGGAGCAACCCAATCTCACGCACGCGCTCGAGCACGTTGATGCCCAGGGTGTTCGCGAGCGCGATGAGCGCCGGCACCACGAGCACCACCAGCAGCACGTACATCGCGTTCAGCTTCTTGCGGCCGTCGTCGAGCATCTTGTCGCGCCACTCCGAGGTGCCGCGCAGGATGAAGCCCGGCCACGCCTCGAGCCGCTGCTCCAGCCCCGTTCGCACCGACTGCGCCGACGCGCCCTGCTTCAAGTCGACGAACACCAGCAGGTCGGAGCCGACCTGAAAGTCCTGCTGCAGTGACGCCTGTGACAGGTAGGCCGAGGGCACGCGGTAGTTGAGCACGTCGTTGCCGATGCCCACGACGCGGTACTGCACGGGACCCGCGGGCGTCATCAGCTCGACCTGGTCCTGCAGCTTCGCGCCGGTCTGCTTCGCCCACAGCGCGTTCATGATGAGCGTGCGCGGCTGCGAGAGCTGGCCCACGGAGTCCGACGTTCCCGCCTCGAAGTCGAGCGCGGCGACCTTCAGATAGGCCTGCGGGTCGATGCCCACGAGCGTCACGTTCTGCGCGCCCGAGCGCGAGGCACCCATGCGCAGGCTGGTGGCGACGTCGACGCCCTCCACCTCGGACAACGAGCGCACCAGACCGCCCGACGCACCGACCGAGCCACTGCCCACCATCATCGTCGGAGGCATCACCATGAAGTCGGCGCCGAGCGTGCGGTCGATCTGCGAGACGACGCCTTCGATGGTCGAGTTCGTGAGCGCGGCGAGCGCGACGATGATGGCGAGCGCGACCGTCATCACCGACGCCGTGATGGAGGAGCGGTGGCGCTGCCGCGCGACGTTGCCCTGCGCGAGCTTTCCTTCCTGCGCCATCACCACATCGAGACCGCGACGGAACACGCCGGTGAGCGGCACGATGCCCGAGGGCCCGAGGAGAAAGACCGCGATGATGAACGCGAGCGCCCCGAGGCTCTGCCACGCGAGCACACCAGTGACGAGCCCCACCAGCCCAGCCACCGCCAGCGCGACGCCCACGCCCAGCCGCACCCGGCTGACGGGGACACGCGCATCTCCACCCGACGGCCGCATCGCTTCACGCGGAGAGACCCGGCTCGCCTGACGCGCGGGTGACAGACAGCTCAGCACGCTGCCGCCAACGCCCAGCGCCACGGCCACCAGCAACGTCTTCAGCGACGTCGGCTGGGTCTGGAGCACGAGCCCCACCTGGCTGCGCCACACCGGCGCGAGGCCCGAGATGACGAGGCGCTCCATGCCGATGCCGACGATGATGCCCAGCACCGTTCCCACCACGCCGAGCAGCAGCCCTTCGACCGTCACCATCGCCAGCACCATGTTCCGCGACGCTCCGAGCGCGCGCAGCAGCCCGAGGTCGCGGCGACGCTCCACCACCACCGTGCGGAAGGTGATGAAGATGATGAAGCCGGCCATCACCATCGCCAGCACGCCGAACGCCTGCATCGGCATCGCCGCGCGCATCACCTGGTCGATGAGCTGCGTGTTCCCGCGCGAGGCCTCTGCGAGGTAGCCCGACCCGAGCCCGGTCAGCAGCGCCTGTCTCGTGGCTGCGGCGTCGGCACCTTCGGTGAAGCGCACGTCGACCTGCGAGAGCTGAGCGCTGAGCCCGAGCGTCTCCTGAGCAGTGGGGAGCGTGACGAAGATGGACTCGATGCCACCGGGCCGCGAGGCGACGAAGCCCGCGACGTGGAAGGTGCGGCTGCCCTGTACCGATGGCACGACCAGCGAATCGCCCACCTTCAGCTTTGCGCCATCGCGCAGCGTCTCGGACACGATGATGTCGTCGGGTCCCAGCTCACTCACCGGCTTGCCGTCGGTCACCGTCACCGGGCGCACCGGGTCCTGCTCGTCGCGGTCGACGCCGACCAACTGCAGCGCCGCGAGCGGTTTGCCATCGAGCAGCAGCGCCGACTTCGCAGGCAGCGCCACCATGCCCTGCACGCGCCCGCTCGCCAGCTTCACGCCCTTCATCGAACGCACGCGCGTGAGGACGTCCGCGGGAAACGGCGCCTGGGTCGCGGTCGAGATGGAGGCGTCGACCTGCTCCACCGAGGACAACACGCTCGAGGTGAGCGAGGCCGTCAGCGTCGGCACCATGCCGCCCATGGTGACGACGAGGGCCACGCCGAAGACGATGGCCGTGGTGGTGAGCGCCGCGCGGGTCTTGCGTCGCAGCAGATAGCGGAGCGCCAACGTGGTGGTCGCGCTCATGACAGCGCCTCGAGCTGAGAGCGCACGCGGCTCGACGTATCGAGCGACGAAGACAGGGTCTGGTCGTCGACGATGACGCCGTCTTTGAGGAACACGAGCCGCCGCGCAGACGCCGCGATGCGCGGGTCGTGCGTCACCATCAACACCGTGCGCTGGTGCTCGTCGCTCAGCGAGCGCAGCAACCGCGCGATGTCATCGGCCGACTTCGAGTCGAGGTTTCCCGTGGGCTCGTCGGCGAGCAGCAGCACCGGCTCGGTCACCAGCGCACGCGCGATGGCCACCCGCTGTTGCTGACCGCCCGAGAGCTGATCAGGCAGGTGATGCGTGCGGTCTGCCAGGCCGAGCCGCTCGAGCCACACCTTCGCTTTGCCCTCGGCGATGGAAGCCGACACCCCATCGAGCGTGAGCGGCAGCGCGACGTTCTCGACCGCGCTCATCACCGGCACGAGGTTGAACGACTGAAACACGAAGCCGATGCGACGGCGCCGCACCAGCGTCAGCCCTTCGTCGTCGAGGGTGGTGAGCTCATCGTTCCCCAACTTCACGGTGCCGCTGTCGGGCCGGTCGAGCCCGCCGAGCAGGTGGAGCAGCGTCGACTTGCCGCAGCCGCTGGGCCCCATCACCGCCACGAAGTCGCCTTCGTTCAGCGTCAACGAGACTCCGGCGAGTGCGCGCACGGCGGTCGCTCCTTCGGCGTACGTCTTCACGAGCTGGGTTGCAGTGATGAGCGCCATGTCATTCTCCATCGGGTGACTGCGGGGTCTTGCGAGGGCGGCCGCGCGGCTTCGGAGCCGGCTCCACCGTCGTCTGTTTCGCCATGTCGTCGAGGCGGCCTTCGATGAGCTCGAGCCAGCGCAGGTCGGCTTCGACGTGCATCACCGCCTGCTCGAGCTGAAGCTGTTGCGCGAGCGCGGCCCGCGACGCCGCGTCCTGTCGGAGCGTCATCAACTCATGCAGGTCGCGGTACAGGCTCGCGCGCTGCGTTCGGAGCACGGAATACGGGTCCTGCACGCCCGAGGTGATGGCGAGCATCAACTTGAGGAAGAACTCGTCGCGCTGGTACCCGTTCTTCACGGGCATCGAGAACCAGGTGCGCAGCTCGGTGAGCCCCGCGTCGGTCAGCTCGAACGGTCTGCGCTGTGGGCCACCGCTCTGCGTGCCGGGCTGTTCCCGAACGAGGCCGGACTCTGCGAGCCGGTCGAGCGTCGCGTAGATTTGCGCCGCTTTGACGTCCCACACCTCGCCGCCGCCGAGCGAGGTGAGCGCCGCGTGCAGCTCGTAGCCGTGACGCGCGCGTTGATGCAGCAGACCGAGGACCGCATGCCGAACCGACATGCGGACCTATCTAGATACGGGGTGACTAGTTTTCCATCCAAAATCTCATCACCTCGTGACTAGACATGAAAATCAATGGCTTGATGGGGCCGGAGTACTCGAGGACCGAATGACCAAGCTCCCGATGCTCGTTGGGCTGTTGCTCTGTTCCAGGTGTGCGACCCCGCTCTCGGCCTCGCTGCGGTTGGCGGAGAAGCCGCTGACCCTCGAAGCGCAGCGGTCGACTGCTCGCCTGGTCTTCATCCGTCCCGACCTCTTCACTGGGAGCGCGCTGAGCGCCTACTTCGTCGACGCCTCGACGAGACGAGTGCTTGGCAAGTCGGTGAACCAGACGGCCTTCGCGGTCGACGTCGAGCCCGGCGCGCATCTGCTTTGCCCGGTTCCGGTGTTCGACCAGGCGTTGACGCGAATGGGGCCGGCGACCGCTCCGGCGATGGCCACGAGAACGCCGCTGACTCGCATGACGGTCGAAGCAGCCCGCACCTATCTGCTCTGGGTGTCGGTTCGGTGGGGTCCGACCATCGAAGCGGTGCCGGTGAGGCCCGACACGGCTCGAGAGAAGGCGCTGCTCGAAGCGCTGAAGAATGTGAGGCCCGTCGAGTTGGCGCCGAAGCTCGACGACCTCGCCGTCGACGAGCTGGCCGAGTGGCTCGACCAGTGCCGCCTCTCGTCGAGTGATGACCTGCGCCTGGGAGCTCAGCCAGCCGATGGACGACTGAGCGCTCCGCCTGCGCCGCTCTGACCCGCTTCAGCCCAGCAGCCGGGTGAACCGGGCACAGGCTCGGTGGGACGCGTGGGGTTCACCGGGCTCATGGCAATGCCACGGTGGGGTGAACAGAGGTCGAAAGAGCAGTTCATGCTCCATGAGTGGGAGCACGAGGTTCGGCTTTTGAACGCTTCGTCCGATCTGGGGCACGCGCAGTCAGAAGCAGCACCAGCCTCGCCGGCTTCAGCCCAGTAGCCGGGCGAACTCGTCGGTGAACTTCCCGACGCTGCGGGGCCAGTGCCCGTTGGTGCCGTTGGGGTCGTTCTCGGCGCCGACCGGAGCGTAGATGGCTCCGACCTGCCCGATGGTCTGCGCGTTGCGGTAGTAGCCCTTCGGGTTCGCGAGCCCCTTCGCCATGCGCTCGATGCTGTCTTCGGCGCGCGCGAACGAGATGGGGCCCTTCGAGTTCGACACACCCATCGCGTTGTTCTTGTTCTTGAAGGCGCTCGAGGTCCACCCGCCGGTCTCGAACTTCGAGATGGCGACGAGGAAGCGCGGGTCGAGGTCGTACTTGCGCGCGGTGTCGATGAACGTCTTCGCCAGGTGCTTCGCCTGTGGCGGCAGCGCGTCGCGCAGCTTCTCTTCCGACACCTCGTGAAAGCCGCGGAACGGGCGCTTCGTGCCGGT
Organism: Archangium gephyra; assembly: GCA_943370055.1. GTDB lineage: Bacteria > Myxococcota > Myxococcia > Myxococcales > Myxococcaceae > Xiheimicrobium > Xiheimicrobium gephyra_A. The sequence continues at coordinate 26,755 of CALRPN020000074.1, read as the reverse complement.
GCCTTCGGGCGCGGGCTCGGTGGGCCGCGTGGGGTTCACGGGCCCGGGTTGATAGCCATCTTGCAGGCGGCCCATCGTCTGCCGCCCCGCGACGCCGTCGACCTCGAGCCCACTGCGCTTCTGCATCGCGCGCACGGCCTTCTCGGTGGCGGGGCCGAACTTGCCGTCGTCTTCGATGCCGAGCTTCTGCTGCAGCCAGCGAACCGAGTCGCCTTCCATGCCGCGCTTCACCGACTCACGGCCGGCCAGCACGTCGTCGAGTGACGGGGCGGCAGTGTAACCAGGGGAGGTGCGGGTTCGGGTGGTCGAGGTGGCGCTTGTGACTGACGAGACGCTGGGCATTCCAGGTTGTCGTCACCGAAAAGGCCCGGGAATTACCCCGAAGATGTCAGGAGTCTTCACCAACCAAGGCATCCCGTTGTGCGTGGCGCTCCTCACGATTCAAGGCGCATCGCGAGGCAGGTCGGAGCTGGAGCAGGTGGTCACTGACAACGGGCGACGCACTGGTTCGAGACACAGCTCCAGGTGGCTGCTCCTGCATCGGCGCCACACGAGGGCGGCGTGGCCCCCGCGGGACAATCGGCATCGACCCGACACGTGAACAGCTGGGTGCAGCGCTTCCCCGCTTCAGCGTCACTGCGGCAGTAGAGGCTGTCTCCGCACGAGCCCTGCGTTCCCGTCTGCGAGGTGGAGCACGCTTCACCTTCGTCCCATCGGCAACTCCCGCGATGCAGCACGGCGACACCGGCCTGCGCGGCCTGACACGAGTTCCGGTACGTCGCGTAGTCGACGCCGCACACCACGTCGAAGCCACCGTTCTGGCACTGCGCCGAATCGACACAGACGCGCGCGACCCGGCAACCCGTCTTCGCGTCGAGCCCTCCACCCACGGCAACCTGCCCGTTGCCGCACGAGGGGTACGAGATGGATGGGCACGACTGACAGCAGCCCGCTTCGCACTTCACCTGGCCCGGCTGCGTCTGGCCGCACTCGCTCGAGTCGTTGCAGCTGAGCGAGTCGCTCGTGCACATCTGACACGACGGGTCCTGCCGGTCGACGCGCCCATCACAGTCGTCATCGGCGCCGTTCGCGCAGAGCTCTTTCGCGCCCGGGTGCTGGTCCTTGCTCCCCTCATTGCAGTCGCCCTTCTGCTTGCCGGGACACGAGATGGAGGGGTCGTCGGTGAACGCGTAGCCGTCTTGGTCGACGTCACGGCAGGGGTCGAGCTCGCACCAACCGGGCGCACAGGGACAGGTGAGGCACGTGACGGGACCGCGACAGACGAAGCGCGCGGGGCACTGGGCGTCGGTGCGGCAGCCGGGAATGCAGATGGCGTCGTGCGGGCCGTTGCAGCCTTCGCAGATCATGCCCGAGGGACAGGTGTCGTCCCCGCCACACGCCGCGGTGAGCACGGTCTGCCCGTTCTCGGTGCCCTTCGTCGGCAGCTGGTCGACGCCGCACGCCGAGAGCACGCACACGCCAACCACCATCAGTTTTCCGAGGACGAAGCGCATCGGCCGGTCGAGAGAGCAGCCGTCGTGCCGAGCAGGTGTACGCCAACACCGCGAGAAGTGGCGGTGCGGCTGATCAGCCCTCCTCGGATTCCCAGCGGGGCGGTTTCCAGGCGCCCTGTGGGGCTCCGTAGAACGCGTCGGGGTCGACCTTCAGCGGCTCGAACGGCTCACGCGGAAACCGGATGCGGCCGAGCACCGGCGGCTCGTTGGGCTTGGGCTCGACGGCGACGAGGTTCGTGTGCCCGCGAATGGCCAGCTTGCCGGTGGTGAGGTTGTCGACGCGGTAGTGAAAGTCCATCGCGACGCGGCCGAGCTTGGTGAGCGCGACCCGAATCGAGAGCTGGTCTTCGTAGCCGATGAAGCTGTCGTACCGAACGTTGAGCTGCCGCATCGCGAGCCAGTGGCCCTTGCGCACGAGGTCGACGGCCGGCTCGTTGAAGCGGCGGAAAAAGGCCTCACGCCCACGCTCGAACCAGTGGGCGACGTTGCCGTGGTGCACGTAGCCCAGCCCGTCGGTCTCGCTGAACGTCACCCGGTGCTCGACGTGCGCGGTGATGGCGTCCCAGTTCGTGCTCATGCAGACGCTTGTGAACGCACGGACGCTGAGCGTCAACAACGAGACGTGAGCTGAAGCCGAAAGCGAAGAGCGCGACTGCTGGCTCCTTCATGACTGCCGCGCGGTGCGAGGTCTGAGCGAAGGCGGAATCGAACTGGGGGAACCCGTGAGAGAGTGCGCCCGTGACGGCGTTGGCCCATTGGCTCGAGAAGCTGGCGGAGCGCCCCGCAGACGACGACCTTCGTCGCGTGGTGGCCGATGCGTTGAGCGCCGAAGGTGACGAGCGCGGCGAGTACATGACGCTGTCGCTGAAGCGCGCGACGTCGGGGCTCTCTGCGACGCACGTCAAACGGTTGACGAAGCTGTTCGAGCGCCATCGCGAGGCGTGGCTGGGGCCGTTGGCAAAGGTGGGGACCGACGTCGGCCGGCACGATGGCTGGCTGGTGAGCCTCGAGCGCTGGGAGCACGGCGTTCCCGTACGGCTCGCGGCGCGCCTCGATGGCAGCACCGCTGGCGCGAAGGAGTGGTGGACGATTCGGGAGCTGTGGCTGGCTCCGTCGAGCGCGTTCCCCACCGAGCTCGAGCACCCCGTGACGAAGCACCTGCGCTCGGTGTCCGCGTTCGGAGAGGCCGACGGCTTCGAGTGGTCGGTGCTGCTCGAGGAGTACGTGCGCAGCATCGGGCGCGAGAACCTGCTGCAGGCTCGAACGCAGTGGCCCGACGAGGAGCTCATGTTCTGAGCAAGGCTGTTCCAGGTTCGAGCGCGGTAGCCCGATGAAGTGCCGACGTGCTGACCTGAAGTGGAGCAGCGCGCTCGGCCTCCCTGCGCGAACGAGCGGGCATGGCGTGTGCTCTGGCTCCTCGGCATGCGCCACCTTCGCCGCGTCGTCGCAGCGTCTGCCGTCGGAGCCTTCGTCACCGCCGTCATCGTGCTGATGCGTCGCCGTCGCGCGCGGCCGGTGAAGCTGGTGCGGGTCGAGCCGACGCCGCCGAGGCCCGAGGGCGACGTTCCGTGGGGCACGTGCTGATCAGGCCGGAATGCGACGCGACAACGCGAGCGCTTCCTGGCGGAAGATCCACGCCACCACGCGGCTCTCGTCGGACTGAGACAGGAAGCGGAAGCGCACGGCGAACCCGTCGTTGAGCGCGCGCACCACCGTCGCTTCGGTACGCACCTCGACACCGTCGAGCACGAACGCGGCCTCGCCGGTGACGCCGACCCGCGGCCGGAGCGTGTTGGCGACGTGCTGGGTGACGCGGGCGCCACCAGCGCTGACGTCGACGGTTCGGAAGAGCTCGAAGAACTCGCGCGGCTCGTCGGTCACGGGGTCCTTGCCGTCGCTCCACGCGAACGTGAAGCGGAGCCCAGCCCGGATGCGCACGTTGCGCCGACGGTTCTCCACGGGAAATGCATAACGGAGGAGCCGGGCCGGCCGCTCGACCCGATTGATCAGCCAGACCGGGCACTTGCACGACCGCCGGGCGGACTTCGAAAGTCAGCGGGTGAGCTTCCACTCGAGCACACAGGTCGCCGAGCTCGTGGCGGTGCCGCGCAGCGAGTCGCTCACGGGCTCGTAGGTGAGGATCGTCGGCAGCGCGGTGCTTCGAGTGTTGAGGATGCAGGCATCGACGCTGTCGCGAGTCGCTGTCTCACCGGGTGTCGAGCTGCCATTCAACAGAAGCTGAATGCCTCCGTCGGCTTGATTCACGAACGCGACCTCGAAGGGGTTGATGGGCGAACCCGTGCACCCCGCAGACGAGGTCACCCGTGCGGTGAACTGGCCCTTCAGGCCGACACAGCTCCGTCCCGCGTCTGGAGTCATGGCGATGACTCCCGCGTCTGGCGCCATGGCGGAGGGTGATGAACCGCAGGCCCACAGTCAGGTCACGACTGCCACGAGGCCGAACCGAACGAACCAGGGGAGTGAGTTCATGCCGCGCGGGTATCAGCCCCAGGGCAGGAGGAAGAAGCGCTCCGCGCGAAGCCGTCCGCGCAAAACGGAGTGATCAATACTGAAAGCGCGCCACGAACTCGCTCTGGGCGGCGGCGGAGTCGTAGGGCACCGGCGCGAGCAGCGCGCCTTCGAGCGTACCGGTCCACGTCAGCACTCTGCCCGGCCCCATGGCGAGCTCTGACGTGGTCGAGCTGGTTCCACTCGTCTGCCACGCGCCGAGGTTGCGGGCGTCGAGCGCCTTGCCCGACGTGTCGTAGCGAAGAATGACGCCGAGCTTCGTCGAGGGGTCGGTCGCGCCGACGGCGATGACGGACTGCCCAGCGCTGAAGTGCAGGTTGGAGCCGTAGACCTGCGGCGTGAGGTACGTCGTGTCGCGGTCATCGACGGCGACTTCGCAGCAGGTGTTGATGCCCTGCTCGCCCGAGAAGGTGCGGAACCAGAGCACCGCGCCATCGCCGCCCGCGAGCTTCGCGAGGAAGCCCATGCTGCGCGCTCCCGGTGAGAGCAGGTTCGGCGCGAAGGTGGTGCCAGCGACCGTCACGCTGCCCGTCAACGTGCCGCTCACGAGCACGTCACCGCGTGAGTCGCGCACGAGGCCCTTGAGCTGCTCCTGCACGAGCGTGCCCTGCACGGTGAGCACCGTCGTGGAGCCGAAGCTGCGCTGCCACACGAGCTCACCCTGCAGGTCGTACTTCGCCACCACCATGTCCCAGTCGTTCGTCGCGCTGGTCGTGTCGAGCGTGACCGCCGCGCGAGTGCGGGAGTACAGCGTCGTCGCGCCGCGGTACGAGATGCCGAGGAGCAGGCTCTCGGGCGTGGCTCCCGCGATGGTGCCGGTGTCGACGGCCTGGGCGCGTTGGTAGCCGGCGCCGCCCACGTGCACCGGCGTGCCGAGCACCTCTCCCGTCATCCGGTCGAACGTGGCGGCGTACGCATCGGCCTGGCCGTCGTTCGGCAGCGTGTGTGCGCCGATGGTGAGCACCGAGGAACCCGCCGCGCAGGCCATCGCGCCGAAGGTGCCGCTCTGAATCACGTTGCGAGCGCCGTCGAGCGCGACCTCGTTTCCGCCCGCGACCGCGGTGGTCGAGGTCGACTGGCGCGCCCAGAGAATGCGGCCGTCGCGGTCGTGCTTCAGCAGCATCATCTGGCCGTACGCGTTGGAGTTGCCCGAGCCCCCTTCGCTGCACGCCGAGACGAGCTGAAGGCCTCCGCCGACGTTGAGCGAGCCCGAGAAGGAGCCGCTCGTGTAGAGCACGTCGTCGACCGGGTCGACGGCGAGGTCGTAGCCGTTGCCCTCACGGCCGGTGCTCGGCACGACCTGCGCCCACGCGACGCCGCCAGCCTTCGAGAGCTTGAAGAGCAGCAGGTCTTTGCCTGCGGTCGAGCTGACGCCGTTCTCCCGTCGCATGCCATCGCGGCCGAGGTCGAAGAAGCGCACGCCGCCTTCGACGTAGCCGCTGCCGTACGCGTCGCCGATGGCGTTCACCGCAAGGCCGTCGATGTCGAAGTCACTGGTGCCGATGGGCTGGAAGAAGGTGAGCCACTCGCCCGCGTCGGTGGGCAAGGGGAAGGCGCTCGAGGGAGTGCCTGCATCCACGGCGCCGCCATCGGCGGGTGAGTCGATGAACGTCGAGGCGTCGGGCAGCCGCTCGTCGCGGGGACCGCAGGCGATGACGGTGGCGGTGAGCACTCCGGCGAGCAGACGGGCCATGGTGATGAGGAAACCCACCTCGACGCGAAAGGTTGCGGGCGGCCGGATGGCAGCGCGCGGCAACGATCCCGCAGCAGGCGCGGGTTCTCTGCCTTTCAACTCGCCGGAGAGAAGCGCGCCGACTCACGACCAGGCGCTGCGACCATCGAGCGGCAACGACTCCGCAGCAGGCGCGGGTTCTCTGCCTTTCAACCGAGCGCCGGAAGCCTCCGCACCGCGTCGAGTTCCGACCGACTGGCCGCTCAGCTCTTCGGCGCGATGGGCGTCTCGAGGTCAGCGGCGTACGGCTGCGCGAGCTGCTCACCCAGGTCGCGTGTCGCTGTCGTCGTCTCACGGCGCACCATGATGCGCTGGAAGAACGTCGTGTTCGGAATGCTGATGTACCGGCCGTCGCGCGTGCGCAGCGTGGTGAAGAAGAACGAGAGGTCGATGACCTGCCCCTCGAGCGCGTCGGGCGGAAACGAGATCTCATCTCCGATGCGGAACGGCCGGGTCACCAGAATGAGAATCGTGCAGAGAATGTTCGAGAGCGTGCTCCACAGCGCGATGAAGCCGGTCGCGATGAGCGCGGCGGTGCCGGCGAGCACGGTGAAGAGGTCGACTTCGGTGAAGTGACTGATGAGCGAGCCGAGCGCGACCACGATGAGAATCACCTGCGCGCCGGTGCGCAGCGGACGCAGCGACTCGGGTGGAGCCCCCACGCGTTTCGCCAACGCCTTCAACACCGGGCCGGTCACCACGAACCAGAAGAGCCCCGTGACGACGAGGACGATGGCGACGAAGACGAGCTCGGCCAGCAGCGGGCCCCACGGACCTGACTCGGCGATGGAGGTGAGCAGTCGGTGCACGATGCCTCGCGGCAGCGCTACGGGCGTGAAGGTCTCGGTCGTCGCCATGGCCGCTGCGTATGTGCGGTTGGGGCCGATGCCAACCATGGGGATTTGCGGCGATGCACGGCGGGCGGGGCCACCGCATCCAGCTGGCATGGTGCCGGTGCTCCTCCTGCTCTCACAGCTGTCGCTGTCGCCGACGCGGGTGATGACGATGACGACGCCCGAGGGCGAGGCGAGCTGCTTCGTGACGCTGCCCACGAGTGGGCGGGTGCGCATGTTCCAGCCGCACGCAGCGTCGGTGTGGCTGCTGGAGCGCTCGGAGCGTCTGGTGCTCACCGAGGGAACCAGTCGCGTGAGCGTGTACGACGACGCGACGAAGCGGTGGAGCGAACGGGAGTACGTCGTTCGCCGCGAGCGACAGGCGGGCGCGCTGAAGCGTTCGGTGCCGCGCGCGTGCTTGGCGGTCGAGTCACGCGAGACGATGCAGAAGCCCGAACTCGCGCTGCCCTTCTGCGAAGCGAAGTGGACCGCCGCGGGAGACCACGAGCTCGAGGTGCCGCTCGGTGAATCGTGCACGGTGACCATCGACGGCATCTCGCGCGTCGCCGTGTGACGTCGTTGTCGGGTGACTATGAGGCTTTGAGCCGCACGACGAGGAGCTCTGTCGTTTCGTCAGGTGTCTCTGTCTTGTGCGCCACGTCGTAGCTCGCGGGCTCGAGCAGAACGTCGAAGCGTGCATGAGAGCAGGCCCGCCTCTTCGTTGAACGTGGCTCCGGCGAGTTCAGAGATGACCTTCTGCCCATCTCGGAGTTTCTCGCCGACGGACAGCTTTCTCCTCGCAGCCGTGGGCACCTTGTCTTCTCTGGTACGGCATCACATCAACTCACGCCGTGCCCGCGCGAGCGTCACCACGAACACCCTGCCCGCTCCGGCTGACTGCAACGTGCGCGCGGCCTCCGACGCCGTGGAGCCCGTCGTGTACACGTCATCGACCAGCAACACGTCGGAGCCCTTCACCCCAGCCGACGCCGAGAACGCTCCACGCACGTTCGCGTCACGCGCGTCTTCACTCAGCCCCACCTGCCGCGTCGTCTCTCTCGTGCGCGACAACCACTCATCACGCACCGGCCGCTTCAGCACCGCGCCCAGCTCGACCGCCAGCAACGTCGCCTGGTCGTACCCGCGCTCGCGAAAGCGCCCGGTGTGCAGTGGCATCGGCACCAGCGGCGCCGTCACGTCCTCGAAGAACTTCGCGCTCCACTTCGCCAGCAACGACGCGAGCGGCCGCGACAGGTCGGGCCGCTGCTCGTACTTGAACCGGTGAATCGCCTTCGCCACCGACCCATCGTGCTCGAACGGCGCGTACGCCTTCGTGAACGGAGGCCGCCGCCCCTCACACCGCGGACAGATGCCGGCGGGGAACGCGCCGGGCTCGGAGCACCGTCGACAGTGCGGGCTCTGTGTCTCGAGCACCAGGTGCGCGCACTCGTCACAGAAGAAGCCGGTGCCTGGCAACACCCTGTCGCAGGCGACGCAGGCCGGCGGGTAGACGAGCTCGAGCAGTCCCTCCATCGTGCCGGCAGCGTACCGTCAGCGCTCGTCTTCACCCAGCAGCTCGACGTGATTGGCCACCTGGTCGAGCCCGTACTTCGTCTCGATGGCCTGCACCTGCTCCTTCTCCTTCTGCGAGAGCGCCCAACCCCACAGCTCGACCTTGCTGCCGCGCACGCACGCGGTCATCGCCTTGAAGCTCTTCAGCTCGCCCTGCAGCTTCTGACGCAGCTTCACCAGCGCAGGCGTTCGGCGCGTGTCCTCCGCGCACGCCATCACGTGCACGCGGGTGCCGTCTCTCTTCCACGCGAACGTGGTGCGCACGCCCGAGCACGAGCCCTCGAGCCAGAACGTCTCGGGCTCGTCGATGTCCATGCCCTCCTCGACGCAGCGCCCCGACGCGGCCGTCACCTTCTCGAGGTCGGCCACGCGGAACATGCGGCGCTGCGAGGGGTCGAGCGTCACCGCGCGATACCGGATTCCCGCGAGCGGCTCGGCGGCTCCGAGCGTGAGCAGCGTGACGACGGCGGTGAGCAGCTTCATGAAGGAACTCCGCGACGAGAAGACCCGACGATGCCACGACGGGCGGCGCCGGGACTGACGAAGTGCCCCGTTCGGTCTTCACGGCCCCTTTCCTCACGCTGCCAGAGCCGCGAGGAGCCGGGTCAGCGCTTCCGCCTCGAAAGAACGGAGCGTCACCTCACAACGGCACGCACATGCCGTTGTTGCACTGCTGATTGCCCGGGCACACCGTGCCGCAGCCACCGCAGTTGTTCTCGTCGAAGCGCGTGTCGATGCAGGTGTTGTTGCAGCGGGTGAGACCGGCCGAGCAGACGCACATGCCGTTGACGCAGCCGTTGATGGGGCCGGTGCCGCAGGAGTTGCCGCAGGCACCACAGTTGCGCGGGTCGTTCGACGTGCTGACGCACTGGTTGCCGCACGCCGTGAGGCCGAACGGGCACTGGCACGTCCCCGCCGCGCAGACCCGGCCTGCCGTACAGGCCATTCCACAGCTGCCGCAGTTCTGCTGGTTGGCCTGCACGTCGATGCACACGCCGTTGCACACTGCGCGACCTGCCGTGCAGTAGCAGATGCCGCCGATGCACTGCTCGCCCGTCGCGCAGGCGCGGCCGCAGGCTCCGCAGCTGGTGGTGCTCGTCTGCAGGTTGACGCAGGTGTTGGCAGGGCCGCCCGGCGTCGAAGGACACGCCGACTGGCCACTCGGGCACATCGTCACGCACGCGCCGGCGTTGCAGGCCTGGCCGGGGCCACAGACGATTCCACAGCCGCCGCAGTTCGCGCCGTCGGTGGCCGTGCGCACGCAGCGGTTGCCGCACCGCACGAAGCCCTGCGCCGCGTTGCAGGTGCACTGGCCCTGGCTGCAGCCCTGAGCGCCCGCACCACACGCGTTGCCGCACGTGCCGCAGTTGTTCACGTCGAAGCCGGTGTTGGTGCACGTGCCGCTGCAGTTGGTGAGGAAGCCCGCGCACATCGTCACGCAGTTACCGAACTGACAGGCCTGGTTGGTGCCGCACGCGCGCCCGCACTGGCCGCAGTTGTTCAAGTCGGCCTGCAGCCGCACGCACTGGTTGCCACAGCGCGTGAAGCCCGGAGCGCAGGTGCACGAGCCCGCCACGCACTGGCCGCCACCACAGGAGTTGCCGCAGCTCGTGCAATTGCCCGGGTCCGTCTGCGGGTTCACGCACAGGCCGTTGCAGCGGACGAAGCCGGTCGGGCACGAGGCCTGGCAGGTGCCGTTGCTGCAGATGCCGGTGGCGCCGCACGAGGTGCCGCACATGCCGCAGTTGTTCGGGTCGGTCTGCGTCGTCGTGCAGATGCCGTTGCAGAGCGTCTGGCCCGGAGCGCAGGTGCACGTGCCGTTCACGCACACGCCCAGGCCGCACGAGGTGCCGCAGCTGCCGCAGTTCGTGTTGTCAGTCTGGGTGTTGACGCAGACGCCGTTGCAGACTGCTCCGCCGGCGGGGCACTGGCAGGTTCCCGCGACGCACGAGGCTCCGGCCGCGCAGCCCACGCCGCACATGCCGCAGTTGGTGACGTCGGTCTGCGTGCTGACGCAGGTGTTCCCACAGCGCGTCGTCCCGGGCGCGCACTGGCAGACGCCCGACTGGCACGTCGCTCCGGCGCCGCAGAGGTTGCCGCAGGTGCCACAGTTCGTGTTGTCGGTCTGCGTGCTGACACAGCGCCCGTTGCAGAGCGTCTGGCCGACCGGGCACGCGCAGGTGCCGTTCTGACAGGTCGTGCCGGGGCCGCACACGTTGCCGCAGCTGCCGCAGTTCGCGTTGTCGTTGGTGGTGTTCGCGCACGACGTCTGACCCGACGGGCCGGTGCAGGTGGTGAGCGGCGGCTGGCACAGACACCGGCCGGCCGTGCACGCCTGACCGAGGCCGCACGCGTTGTTGCAGAAGCCGCAGTTGGTGCCGTCGGTGAGGGGGTTCACGCAGAGGCCGTTGCAGCGAATCTGGCCGGTGGGGCACGGGCTGGGCTGACAGCTGCCCATCACGCACTGGTTCCCCGCGCTGCAGGTGACGCCGCACGCGCCGCAGTTGTTCGGGTCGTTGAACTGGTCGATGCACGTGCCGTTGCAGCGCAGCTGGCCGTTGGGGCAGCCGGGCGTGAGGCAGACCGCGCCCTGGCAGACCTGACCGACTCCGCAGCGAACACCGCACGCGCCGCAGTTGTTCACGTCAGTCGTGCGGTCGACGCAGGTGCCGTTGCAGCGAATCTGCGTGGGGCTCGGGCAGGAGAGCGGCTGGCAGCTGCCGTTCACGCACTGGTTGCCCGCGATGCAGACGTTGTTGCACGCGCCGCAGTTGTTGTTGTCGATGGCGGTGCTGGTGCACAGGCCGTTGCAGTTCACCTGACCGGGGATGGGGCACGGAATCGGCACGCAGCTGCCCGCGCGGCACTGCGAGTTCGTCGCGCAGCGCACGCCGCAGCCACCGCAGTTGAAGTTGTCGGTCGAGGTGTCGATGCAGAAGCCGAAGCAGGTCTGGCGCGGAGCCATGCACGTGCCGCCGCACATGCCGCCGACGCAGGCGCTGCCCACCGCGCAGAGGTTTCCACACGCGCCGCAGTTCTGCGGGTTCGAGTCGAGGCTGACGCAGACGCCGTTGCAGCTCGTCTGGCCGGGGCCACACATGGTGCGGCACGCGCCGCCCACGCAGACGCCCGCGGTGCCGCACGAGTTTCCGCACGCGCCGCAGTTGCTCGAGTCGCTCTGAATGTCGACGCACGACGGGCCGCAGAGCACGAGGGGACGACCGCAGCTTCCGGGCACGCAGCGGCTGGCGCGGCACGACTCGGTGGGGCCACAGGCGTTGCCGCAGGCGCCGCAGTTGGTGCGGTCGGCGGTGGTGTCGGTGCAGACGCCGTTGCAGAGCGACTGGTTGGGCAGACACGCGACGCCGCAGCGGCCAGAGACACAGACACCGCCGGGCGGGCAGCTGTTGCCGCAGGCTCCGCAGTTGCGCGCGTCGTCGTTCGTCCTGGTGCACACGCCGTTGCAGAGCGTCTCGCCCGCGCCGCACGAGATGACGCAGCGGCCATTGGTGCACTGCTCACCTGAGTTGCACGCGTTGCCGCAGGCGCCGCAGTTGAAGCGGTCGCTCGACACGTTGACGCACGCGGCTCCGCACTGGGCGAGTCCGGGCGTGCAGGTCGCCACGCAGCGCCCTGACTGGCAGAGCAGGCCTGTGGTGCACTTGTTGCCGCAGCTGCCGCAGTTCGACGCGTCAGATTCGGTGTTCACGCACGCGCCGTTCGCGCACTGGGTGAGCGGAGCACTGCACTGGCAGCGGCCGGTCGCGCACTGCTCGAGGCCCGTGCAGGTGGTGCCGCAGGCGCCGCAGTTCGCGCGGTCGGTCTGGGCGTTGACGCAGGTGCCGTTACAGTTGGTGAGGCCTCCGGTGCAGCCGGTGCGACAGGCTCCGGCCTGACACGCCTGACCGGCGGGACACGTGGTGCCACAGGCGCCACAGTTCGCGGTGTCCTGCTGGGTGTTCACGCACTGGCCGTTGCAGCGGGTCGTGCCCATCGCGCACGGCTGTGGGTTCGGGTCGACCACGCAGCGGTTCGCCACGCAGACGAAGCCGGTCGGGCACGGTGGGTCGTCGGGTGTGCCGCAGAAGAAGATGGTGGTCCGCGAGCAGCCGGACAACGAGAGGCCAGCGAGCGCGCCGGCGAGGACGACGAATCGAATGGAGGACGTCATGGACGTGGGTTCCGGGTGGGGGAAATCGGCCCTGTCTGGAGCGGCTAGTGTAGGGTGATCTCTCGACGAAGCGACAGATCACAGAAGTATTTCGTCAACTCCCGTTCCGCAGGAGCTTTCGTGCCGCGACAGTGGATCTTCTGGGCCGCTGCGGTCGTCGCGTGCTCGGCCCCGATGCCCGTCGAGGATGCGGGAGTCGTCGAAGACGCCGGCGTGAAGGTCATCGACGGGGGAGTGACGCCTGTCGATGGCGGTGTGGACGGTGGGGTCGATGGTGGCGTGGACGCGGGCTTCGTGGAGATCGAACCTGACGGCGGTCCACGGGAGCCGACGACCTCGAGCCAGGTGCTCTACACCGATGACTTCGAGCGGTATGCGAACACGGCTGCGCTGAAGGGCAGCTACGGCGACCAGCGTGAGGTGGGTGGAGCGTTCGCCATCGATGGCACCGAGGCAGCGCAGGGAACGCGCTCGTTCCGCATCGACTACTCGGCGGATGGCGGGTGTCTCGACGCCGACGTCTTCCTGAGCAAGGTGCTCGCCATCACGAGCCCGCAGACGGTGGCGTTGCAGTACCGGCTTCGCTTCTCGCAGGGGTTCCGGTTTCAGCAGCCGGCAGCGCATTGCGTGGGGCGCGGCATTTCGTCGACCGAGATGGTGATTGGCCGGTTCATGAATGGCCGCGGCACGGTGGTGTTGTCGGTGGCCGATGAGCCCGCGCTGCCCGTGATTCATCAGAACGTGAGCGGGCTGCGCTGGCAGGTGCAGGTGCGTGACGTGCGCGCGACGGTGACGCCCGCGCAACCGCACGCGACGTATCGGCAGCATCTGCGGGTGACGCGGTTGGCTCCGACGCCGGTGGCGAACGCACGGTGGCATCGGGTGGGCGTGCTGCTGCAGCGCGAGACGATGCCCGGCGCGGGTGACGGTGTGATTCGCGTGTGGATCGATGGCGAAGCGGTGCTCGACTACGACGGCTCCTCGGGAGTCGCGGCAGGCAAAGTGTTCACTGGCACGCCGGCGTTCGGGTCCATCACGTACCCGTCGACGTTGCCGTCGGGAGCGTCGCAGGCGCAGTCGCGCTGGTTCGATGAGGTGACGCTGTTCGAGCCGTGACCTAACTTCTGCTGCATGCGTGGACTCGTCACCTTCATCCTGGTGTTGGCCTCAGGCTGTGGGCCCGCTGTCACGCTTCACACGCCGGTCCCGGACGGCACGGGGCTGAGTCTGTCGTGGACCCAGGCCGACCCCACCTCGTTTCGTGAGTACAAGCTGTACCGTCACACCACGTCAGGACTCGACCAGACGACTGGAACGCTGGTGCACGTCTCGACAAGCGTCACCGCGACGACGCACGTCGACCTCTCGGGCGACGCCAACACGCTCTTCTTCTATCGGCTCTACGTCGTGCCGAAGCTCGGTCCCGCCATCGGCAGCAACATCGTCTCGGCGACCAACCCGAGCTTCAGCATTCTGCCCAACGGCGGGTTCGAAGAAGGCTCAGGCGCGTTCCCCGACAGCTGGAAGCACTGGGCGGCGGTCGGGCCCAACCCTTTCAGCGTCGCGACCGACGTCTTTCACTCGGGGAGCAAGTCGCTGAAGGTCGACCTCGGAGAGCGGGGCTTCAACGCCTGGGGCCTCTTCCAGGAGCTCGACCCCGCGCACGTCAAACCCGGAGCGACCTATCGCGTCTCGTTCTGGCTCAAGCACCCTGAATTGGAATCCCTCGAGAGCGTGACGCTCAGGCTGCACGCAGGCTCCTTCTCGAATGGGAACCTCGAGTTCGCTCAGCTTCCGGCGATCAGCGGCCCGGCGCCTGGCTCTCCATGGCAGGAGCACTCACTCGAGTTCATCGCGCCAACCTCCAAGGTGCCGCTCGAGCTCAGCTTCGGCTTCGGCCGCGCACAGGGGCCCGTCGACTTCATGTACGTCGACAACCTGGTGATGTGGATCGATGACGTACGGCTCGAGAAGGTGCGTTGAGCGTCAGCGTCGAGACGCCGTCATCTTGATGGGTTCGTTTGGGTGGAGACGTTCTTTCCAGTCAGAACGAAGGAACCGAGCGCTCGAAGTGAAGCTCGCGTGCCATCGGAAGGCGGGGCGAAGCCGCCAGAGGCGCGCCAGCACGGTCGTCAGCTGCGGCCCGCAGGGTGCAGAGACCGAGGTCTCCCCAACCCGCAAGGAGCCCCATGACCTGGACCCGTGAAGCGATGCTCGAACTCATCGACCTCGAGCGAAGGCGGTCGACGACCCGCCGGGTGATGTCGGCCGCCGGGCTGTTGATCAGCGGCGGTCTGCTCGGCGCAGGCCTCGTGCTGCTGACCCGAAGAGCGCCCGCCCCCATCCCGACGATGGACGTGCAGAACGACGCGGCACCTTCGGCCGACACGCTCGATGCCGCGGCCGCGCCTGCCAACGGAGCCTCGGCTCATGTCTGATGACGATCTCGACCCGAACGGCACCAGCCCGACCCTGAGCGGTGGGCCTCCAGTGGCATCGACGGGAAAGAAGCTCGACCAGCTCTACTCGCTCATCGACGGCATCGAGACGGCGATGATGACGACACGCCGCAGCGACGGCTCACTCGCGTCGAGGCCCATGCAGGTGCAGGCGCGTGATGCCGGCACCGACCTCTGGTTCATGACGCTGGTGGGGAGCAGCAAGACCGAAGACCTCGCCTTCGACGCCCACGTCAACCTGAGCTTCTCGACCGCACGCTCGACGGAGTGGGTCTCGGTGAGCGGCATCGGCCGGGTGACCCGGAACCGCGCGCGGATTCACCAGCTGTACAAGCCCACGTGGAAGCTGTGGCTGCCCGACGAAGGTGGAGACCGCAATGGCGGCCCCGACGACCCGCGCATCGCCCTCATCGAGGTCGAGGCGCATTCAGCCACTTTCATGAAGTCGACCGAGCCGGGCGTGGTGCAGCTGTTCGAGCTGGCCAGGGCGATGCTGACCGGCACCCCACCTGCGCTGGGAGAGCTGCGCACCTTGAACAGCGCGGCGCTGGCTGAAGGCGAACCTCGCGAACCGAAGGGCTGAGCGCGGGGTCCCCGTCACTTCGAAGGCGGCACCCTCGTCAGCGTGCCGTCCGAAAACGAGAACGGGCCCTGCGTGTAGAACAGACACACCACCTCATCGGCGGCCGCGTCGACTTCGATGCGGGCCTTGCCGCCGTTCGAGCCCAACAGCCACGGCCGCGTCACCTCGACGACGACCCTGCCGGGCGCTGCAAGGAACGAGTGCATGCCCCAGGGTCTGCGCTGAAGGCCTCCGTTGATGGAGATGCCAGCCTTCACGTACGCCGATGGAGCCGGCCCCGAGAGCTCGACGCGGATGATGGCGTTGCCGTCGCTGTCATTCATGAGCGCTGCCATCTCCGCTCTGCTGGGACACGTCACGGGAACTCCTCGCGAGGCAGCCGCGCAGCTCATGAACAGACAGAGAATGAAGCTGCGACGCACCATCTCGACCTCCGTCGTCACTCGCGGTGGTACGGCTCGCCGCGAAGAATCGAGAACGCCCGGTACAGCTGCTCCATCAACACGAGCCGCGCGAGCCGATGCGGCATCGTCATCGCCGACAACGACAACGTCAGCTGAGCCCGCGCACGCACGGTCTCGTCGAGGCCTTCGTCTCCACCGATGACGCAGACGACGTGACGGTTCTGTTCGTGCT
The DNA here is from genome assembly GCA_943370055.1 of Archangium gephyra. Taxonomy (GTDB): domain Bacteria; phylum Myxococcota; class Myxococcia; order Myxococcales; family Myxococcaceae; genus Xiheimicrobium; species Xiheimicrobium gephyra_A. The sequence continues at coordinate 10,726 of CALRPN020000074.1, read as the reverse complement.
GCGGCCCAAGCCACTTCGCGAACTGCACGCTCGACAACGCCTTGCCGCGTTCATCGAGCGCGACCAGCACGTCGGTGGGCTTGAGCTTGCCGAGGAGCACGCTGGCTTCGTCGGTCTTCGCCGCGGGGCCCGAGCGCTTCGACTCAGACAGCTCCACCAGCTCGACCTTCGCGACGTGCGAGAGGCGCTTCGTGTACTCGGCGACGCCCGGCGCGAACAGGCCCGAGCGGTCCTTCCCGAACGAGATGACGGTGAATTTCACGTCAGGTCGAGGGGCACGCGCTCGGCGTCGCTCCAGAGGCCTTCGAGGTCGTACATCTGGCGCTTGTCGGGCGTGAAGAAGTGCACGACCACGTCATCGAGGTTGAGGCACACCCACTCGGGCGAGGGCTCGACCGACGACGCCTTGCGGTTGCGCGAGTCGAGCAGGTCTTCGACGCCGTTCTTGAGCGCGTCGAGCTGCACGTCGGAGTCACCCGTCGCGAGCACGAGGTAGTCGTACCCAACCGCGCCGGCCTTGTGGGTCAGGTCGAGCAGCATGATGTCGGACGCCTTCTTGTCGTTGGCAGCCGCGGCGATGGCCTTCGCGAGCTCGAGGCCCTCGGGGTTGGCGACGCCACGGCGCGCGACGACGACCTTCTTCTTCGCGGCCGGGCGCTTCACCGACGGGCGCTTCGTGGTGCGCGGCGCGACCTTGCGGCCAGCCGGCTTCTTCGCGCCACGTGACGGCGCCGCCTTCTTCCTGGTGGCGACCGTGACCTTCTTCTTCGTCGCGGGCTTCTTCGCCGCCGGCTTCTTCTTCGCGGCGGACTTCTTCTTCGGTTCGGGTCGGTTGCGGGTCGTCTTCTTCTTCGCTGCCATGGACCGTGCCTTACCACCGTGCTCCCGTCCCTGTTGAGCAACATTCGACGGTGGTCAGCTGATCAGCCCGGGACAGAGGCCCTGAGAGGTGAGACGGGTGCCTCATGCTCGTCCTCGTCCGACCCGTGCTCCTCGCCGTTCTCTGCCTCGTTGCCTGTGGTGACCCTGCCGGTCCAGCTGGCAGCGCCCTCGACGACGTGAAGCCAGCCGATTGCACGCTCACGGCGACGGTGAGCGAGACGCTCGTCTCGGGAGCGAAGGTCGGCACCGCCACCGGCACCCTCACCTGCCCTCGCGGGGCGCAGCTCGACCTGACGGTGTGCCTTCAGTCGTCGATGACGTCTGCGTTCACCGACGCGATGTGCGCGACGGGCTCGGCGTCGGCGACGATGACGCTCACGCGCTCGTCGGAGGCTGCGTTCGCCGGCACCCGGAACGTCAGAGCGGTCGTGCGTGGCTCGGTCAACAACGCCACCCTTGGCGAGCAGGTCTCGAGCGTCATCACCATCGTCCGCTGATCAGCGGATCTGCCCATCTCCTTCGACGACGAACTTCTGGGCGGTCAGCTCACGCAGCCCCATCGGCCCGAAGGCGTGGAGTCGCGAGGTGCTGATGCCGACCTCGGCGCCGAGGCCGAGCTCTCCGCCGTCGTTGAAGCGGGTCGAGGCGTTGACGATGACCCCCGACGCCGTCACTTCTCTGGTGAAGCGCCGTGCCGCGTCTCTGGAGTTGGTGACAATGGCCTCGGTGTGCTCGCTGCCGTAGCGGGCGATGTGCTCGAGCGCGCCGTCGAGACCGGTCACGACCTTCACCGCACAGATGAGGTCGAGAAACTCCTTCCCGAAATCCGAGTCGGTGGCGCGCGTGACGGGAACGCCCTGCAACAACGCGACGGTCTTCTCACAGCCCCGCAGCTCGACCTTCTCGGCGAGGAGCGCCCGCGCCAACCTCGGGAGCGCGGTAGCTGCGACGGCCTCGTCGACGAGCAGACACTCCATCGCGTTGCAGACGCCGGGGCGTGAGGCCTTCGCGTTGACGATGATGCGCTCGGCCATCGCGAGGTCGGCGTCGTGGTGCACGTAGACGTGACACACGCCCTGGTAGTGCTTCACCACGGGCACGCGCGCGTTCTCGGCGACGAAGCGGATCAGCCCTTCCCCACCACGCGGAATGCAGAGGTCGATGAGCCCATCGAGGGTGAGCAGCGCCAGCATCGACTCGCGGCTCGTGTCGGGCACCAGCATCGCCGCGTCGGAAGGAAGGCCCGCCGTCCACAGCGCCGCCGAGAGCGCCTCGGCGATGGCCCGGTTCGAGCGAAACGCCTCGGAGCCACCACGCAGCAGCGCCACGTTTCCGCTCTTCAGGCACAGCGCCGCCGCGTCGCTCGTCACGTTGGGGCGCGACTCGTAGATCATCAGCACCACACCGAGCGGCAGCCGCACCTTGCGCACGTCGAGCCCGTTGGGCCGGCGCCAGGTCTCGGTCACTTCGCCAATCGGGTCTTCGAGCGTGACGATGAACTCGACGGCCTTCGCCATCGCCTCGATACGCGAGGAATCGAGCAGCAGCCGATCGATGAACGCGGCGTTCTTTCCTGCAGCCTTCGCGTCGGCGAGGTCGAGCGCGTTGGCCTCGACGATGGCCGCCGTTCTCGAGCGCAGCTCCTTCGCGAGAGCCGTGAGCGCCTGGTTCTTCTGCGCGGTCGTCGCGTTCGCCATCACGCGCGAGGCCGTCTTCGCCCGCTGCGCAAAGCCCCGCATGGCATCGAGCGTGGTCGTCACTTCACGACCTCCCAGCCGTTCGCGGCGCGCCGAATGCCAGACGGCGCTGACGAGGCCTCGTAGCGCTTCTCGAGCGCAATGGGAGCGACGGCTTTCCCCGCCATCACGCGCGCGCCACCGCAGCAGCTTGCGACGAACTCGAACGACTCCGGACCTGTCCATGCCCACTGAGCGTGAACCGACGCGGTGGAGCCTTCGACGATGACCGGGAGCGCGTTCGCGAACGTCGCGAGGTCCTTCGTCGCGATGATGGTGAACGGGCCGAAGCGGTCCTGCAGCAGCGACACGCGGGAGCAGTCAGGCGAGAAGATGTCGAAGCTCCAGTCATCGAAGTTGAGGCTGCCGCTGGGCGTGAAGGCGTGCTCCTTGCCGTCGGCGAAGCGGAACGTGAGGCCGGTGACGCCGTAGGACTTCGGAGCGCGTTGGTCGCCGGTCGGCAAGTCGTCCGCGCTTCCGCTCCAGACCGCCGTGACGTCGCCACACTTCACCGCGTGGTACGCGCCCGCGAGCGCGACTTCGGTCGGCGTGGCTTTCGCCGCCGCCACCTTCACTTCGACCGCAGCCGGCTTCGGCTCGACGGGCGCTTCGGACTTCTTGCAGGCGACGACGGACATCAGGACGACGACGACGAGGCTCGATCTCACGACCCGATGGATAGCGCGAATCGTGTGGCTGAGCATGAAACGGGCTCAGCGACCCAGGCGCTGCACCCAACCCTGCGCGGCGGGAAACGCGAGCACCTCGTCGGGTACCGGCTCCGCGTCGTTCGGCTGCGACCAGACGGTGACGTGCACGGGGACGCCGTCGGCCATCGTCTGGTGCTCTTCGTCTTCCGGTGGAGCGGGCTCCTTCGTGCTCGGCTCGATGAACAGCACCAGCCAGCGCAGCGCCTTCGAGCCACTCGCAGGAACGCCGACGTAGCTCGCGTAGATGCCGTGGCGACGCAACACCCACGTTCGCGGCACCGCGCGCTCGTCTTCGCGAAACGGGTCGATGCCCTCCGAGACCAGCTGCGACGGCTCTGGCCACACGCCGGTCTCGACGCGCAGGCGCTCCAGCTCTGGCAGCGCTTCACGCAGATGACGGAAGGTGCGCTGATCAGCATCCACGACGTCACGGAAGGAGCCCTGCCAGCCCGCGAGCTCCACCGACGCACTCGCCGGACGAGCCCGTTGAATCGCGAGCCCCACGCCCCAGACGAGCAGCGCGAACGCGAACCACGGAGCAGCGTCACGCCACGGCCTCGCGCGAATCGTCGACACGGTCAGCTCAGCGAGAGCAGGTGCTGCATCGAGGCAACGCCCCACCAGAGCCCGACGCCGACCGAGAGCAGACCCGCGACCGCGAGGAGACCCGCAGCCACCTTCGGCGCGCGCGCGAGCCGCATCAACGGAACTCCCGCGAGCCCAGTCAGCAACGCCATGCCCACGACGGAGCCGGCTCCGAACAACGCGATGTAGCCGAGGCGTTCGCCCACGGTCGGAAGCTCGGCCACCACGAGCGCGGTGAGCGCTCCACTTCCAGCGAGGCCATGCAGCACACCGACGAGCAACGGCCGGGTCGCAAAGGTCCACGACCGAACGTGCACGTGCTCGACCGGCGCCTCATGCGTGTGCTCGACCCCACCATGATTGTGCGTCGACGGCGTTCCAACGCGGCCTTCGAGATACGAGCGACGCAGCGCGCGCAGGCCCAGCCCGACGATCATCACCGCGACGAGAAGCTCGAAGCCCGCAGCCACACGTTCGGGCATCTGCTCACCGACCAACGCGAGGGTGCCGCCGACGAGCAGCAACGAGAAGGAGTGACCGATGCCCCAGAGCGCGCCGACCCAGAGACCAGCGCGGGCGTTCTTCTGCTCCGTCGCGAGCGTCGAGACCGCGGCGAGATGATCAGGCTCGACGGCGTGGCGCATGCCGAACGCGATGCCCAACAAGCCGGTGACGAGCGAAGACGACACGAGAGAAGGGATAGCACGCGGTCGAGGAATGCACGCACTGACTCGGCTGATTCGAATCAACCGGCGCGGCGCGCGCGCACGGATTGCACGATGGCTCGAATGACAGTGATGAGGCTGGTCGACACCAGCAGCAGTCCAGCGCCGACGAAGGCGTACTCGCCCACCCCAGTCGTCACGTTCGAGAAGAGGTGCTTCAGGCTCACGATGACCAACACCCACAGGAAGACCAGCGCCTGCGCGACGCCAGCCACGAGGCCCGAGGTGATGGAGCGCCACCCGGTGCGACTGAGCGCGAACAGCACCAGCCCGAGGGCAGCAATGATGGCCGCAATGACCAGCGCAACCTCGATGGCGTCGAAGTGCTCGACGCCCACGCACGTCTTTGGCGGCTTCACGCTCGTGGTGGTCTGACAGTCAGGCGCGAGACACGAAGACCAGTCGACCTCACCAACGATGTGCCAGGGAACGAACAGCACGACCACGCCGACGACACAGCCGAGCACCTGCAGTGCGCGAAGCGTTCTGACGAACATTCAGAGAATCTTCCTGGGAGGCACCACGACGTTCGCCACGAGCAGGCCCATCACCAGCGCGCCGGCGAGGGTGAACATGTCGACAGCCTGACTGGCGCCTTGCGTGTAGTCGCCACGCAGCAGCGCATCGAAGCTGCGAAAGCCGAACGAGCCGGGCACGAGCAGCAACAACCCCGGCAACAGGAACAGCTGCGCGGGCCGTCTCGTCGTGCGCGCATAGCCGTTCGCCGCCGCCGCGAGCACCAGCGCCGAGAGGAACGCAGCCGATGACGCAGGCCACGTGCGCAATGCCAACTGCGAGACCCACACGACCGCGCCCGACGCGATGGCGATGCGCAGCTTCTCCTTCGGCAACCCCAGCGAGACGCCGAACGACGCCGACGCGACGACGATGGCGATGACCTGCCACCACCACGAGGCCTGCTCGAGCACACCCGGCGGCTCGGGACGAACGCCCGTCCACTGCTCGAAGCTGAGCGCGAGCGCGATGCCGAACACGAGCGACAACAACGTCACCGCTGCATCGACGAGCCGCGCCGTGCCCGAGACGAGGTTCTTGAAGGTGATCTCCGCGAGGCCGGTGGTGAGCACCATTCCAGGCAACAACGGAATCACCACCGCGAGCACGAGCACGTCGCGGGAGTGACCTGGCCAGAACAACGTCGCGAACCACGCCGTGACGGCCGCGATGGCGCCACCGAGAAAATTCTCGAGGAAGCGCAGGCCCGGTTCCTTCTGCGTTCGCAACAGCACCGCGCGGAGGAGCAGCCCGCCGACACCCGCGATGAAGAAGTCACTGACGCCGCCGCCGAAGCTGACCGCTGCACCTGCGCTCGAGCCGGCGCCTGCGAGCAACTGCACCGCGACCGGCCAGCGGGGAGCGCTCGTCAACCGGCGCAGCTCCACGCGCGCGTCGTTCACCGAGAGCGTGCGGTCGACGACGCGGTTGAGCACTTCGTCGAGCTTCGCGAGCCGCTCGAGGTCGATTCTCCATTCCTTCACGCGCACCATCGAGACGGCGGGCGGCGTTCCTGTCGGCGTTCGCAGACCCACGAAGAGTCCGGTCGGCACGGCGAAGACGTCGGCTTCGTGGCCTTCGTGGCGCGCGACGACGGTGATGAGCTCCTCGAGCCGGTAGCTGGGACAGCCGGCCGTCAACAGCTCACTGCCAAGCTCGACCAGGTAGTCGAGCAGCAGGTGCGTCGGGAGCGGTTCGCGGGTGTCGGTCACGGCAAGAAGGGCTTTACGTTGTACCATTCACGCGTGCGATTCCTTCTCGGTGTCACCCTGGTCTCCTCCCTCGCCGTTGCCGACATCGCCCCGCGAAAGCTCATGCGCAAACCAACGCCTGCTCCTGCACCCGGACCGATGACGCCGGAGCCCGAACGCACCTTCGCCGATGGGCCTGCGCTGGAGCCCGGGGAGGCGCTGCTGACGTGGCTCAAAGCCCAGCAGGACGCGATGGGTCGACCAAAGCGCGTGCGCCTGCCCGTCGTGGTGACGATGACCTCGCCGCTGGGCATCGACAAGACGGGCCACGTCGGCACGGCGAAGGGCCTCGCGCTCGAGCTCGATGACTCGTCGATGGGCGTCTCGCTCGCCGACCACGTGCGCCGTACGGCGAAGGGCGAGCAGTCGACCGTGCTGCTGCTCGATGGCCTGCTGGTCGACGGCAAGAGCTTCCGCGTGCTGTGGATTCAGCAGCTCAAGGGCACGGCGCCGACGGTCGCGCAGGTCGAAGTCACGAAGTGAAGAAGGCGCGAATCTCGTCTCGTTTCGCGAGCGCGTCGTTGCGGCCGAGGTCGATGAGCGTCTCGGCCCAGCCACCATCGAACAGCAGATACGACGCGAGGTCGGCTTCCCACGTCGAGTTCGCGTCAGCCGCGCGCGCGAGCAGCCACTCGTAGAACCGGCCCAGGTTCCACGAGCCCGAGTGGTGGCGCAGGTGCTCGCCCGCCATCACGCCGATGTTCTTCGACGGCTCGAAAATGAGCGTGGGAATCGTGCGGTACGCCATGCCGCGGTCGTTCTCGAGCACTGCATCCACCCGCGCGCGCTCCTCGGGAGACAGCGCGCCGTCGACGACCTCCATCATGCGGTTGAAGCGCTGCAGCACCTGCAGGTCGTAGGTGACGGGGTCGAGTAACAGCGCGTTGAAGATCTTGCCGATGAGGAAGACGAGGCTCGGGTACTCGTCGGCGGAGGCTCCGAGCGCTTCGATGTCGGGCGCCTGCACCGGGTCGTGCCGCAGCGTGATGACGACGAGCTTCTCGGCGCCTGCACGAATCGCTGGCGCGATGGGCGTGTTGAAGCGCAGGCCACCGTCGGCGAAGTACGAGCGGCCGATGCGTCGCGCGGGGAAGAGCGCAGGAATCGCTGCCGACGCGAGCACGTGTTCGGCGTCGATGCGGGTCTTCCGCACGACGCGGCGCGGGTGACGCATGGGCTTGAACTCGGCTCCCGGTGCGAGCTCGGCGAACATCGTCGTGGCTCCGGTGCCGATGTGCAGCGCGGCCACGATGAACGCGCGCAGCCGGCCCTCGTTCACGTTGTCGTGCAGCTGCGCCCAGTCGACCGCGGCGGCGACGATGTCTTCGAGCGCGCGCGGGTTGAGCACGGAACGTCCGAAGCGGTCGGCCGGCCCATCTTCATCGCGCGTCTTCGGCGGCTTGCGCAGGAACCGGAACGGACTCGTCCAGCCCACGAGGCCGAGCAAATCGACGCGCAGGTGATGTTGGAGCTTGAGCGAACTCCACAGGGTGAGGAGCGAGTCGACCCGGTGGTCGTGCGTGTGCGCGTTCGCAGCCATCCACGCGCCGTTGATGGCCCCGACCGAAGTGCCCGCGATGACCTGATACAGCCCACGCGAGTCACTCGAACGGCCGAGCGCCTCGCAGATGCCCTTGAGCACGCCGGCTTCGTAGGCTCCACGCGCGCCGCCACCCGACAACACCAGCCCGACGTTCTTCATGCGTCGAGTGTGGTGGCGTTGCCGGCTCGTCGCCAGAAAGCGTCGTTCAGCGCCCGTACGCCGTGTCGAACAGCTCGGTCACGCGCTGCACGTACTCGGGATTGAAGCCCTCTTTGCAGTCGTTGTTCGACGGGTTCGAGACGTCGGTGCACGGAACGTTGCTGTGCGTCGCGCCAGGCACGAGCCAGAGCGAGCGCGGGCTCGCGTGACCATCAGACAGGTCGAACACCTTCTGCGAGTACTTCGGCTGCACGAAGTCGTCGGCGGTGCCGTGCATCACCAGCAGCGCGCCCGTGTGCTTCTGCACGTTCGTGTTGTTGTCCATCGACGCGTCGAAGAGCCACTCCGACGGAGCGTCGACCGCGAGCGAGTCGTTCACGAAGTCCTGCAGGGCTCCGATGGTGCTCTCGAGCGCGACGGCCTTCGGGCTGCGCGTGGCCGCCGAGCCGAGACACAGCGCCGTACCGAGGGAGCGACCGTAGAGCCCGACGTTGTCAGCGCCGCCCATGCGCGTCTCGAACCAGGCGCGCGCGACGTCGACGTCGGCCGCGATGCCCTTCTCGGTCGCTTTGCCCTGCGTGTCGCCGAACCCGCGAGGGTCGAACACCGCGACCGTGTAGCCGAGCCGCCAGAGCGCTTCGGCCCGCGTGTGCGTGTTGCCAATCCACGAGGACTGGCCGTGGCAGTAGAGCAGCCCGATGCGATTGCGGCGCGGGTCGCCCTGATCACCTTCGCCACCGTCGTGGCCTGCGACGTAGATGGTGACCTTCACGCCGTCGGTGCTCTCGAGGTCGTCTTTGTATTCGCGAAGTCGCGGCGGCACGGTCGATTTGGCGAACCGATCTTCTCCGCGCGAGGGCCGCGCGCTGAAGACGAAGAAGTCGAGGTTGAGACAGCCCGAGGCGCACAGCATCAGCGTCATCAGCAGGACGGAACGCATCAGTTGGCTCCCGGGTAGAAGTTCACGCCGAGCTGCACCGCGAAGGCACCGAAGGCTCCGGGGCCGAGGAAGTCGACGACCGCGAACTTCTGGTTCTGCGTGAAGGCGAGCTGTTTCACCTCGAGCTGCAGACCGAAGATCTTCGTGGGCCGCCACTCCGCGCCGGCGAGCAACGTCGGAAGCACGATGAGCTTCTCGAGCTGCGCGAAGAGGTTGAGGCCGGCGAAGAGGGTGAACACACCCACGTCCCACGCGACGGTGCTTTGGAGTTGCTCGTAGAGCCGCGGCGCGAGCGTGTACGTGCCTCCGTTGGAGCGCGTCTGGCCCGTGAGCCCGCCGAGGCCGACGTAGAAGATGAGCAGACCGTCGATCATCACGCGGGGAATGAAGCGGTCGTTCTTCAGCAGTTGGTAGGAGGCGCCCGCGTCGATGCCGAAGGCGCGCACCACCGTCGGGTTGAGGCCAGCCTCGAGCGTGAGCCGGTCGGTGAGGCCGTAGCGGCCGTAGACGTTGAAGAGCGGCGCTGGAATCGCAGCGCCCAGGTTGGTGAAGAGCGGCCCGCCGAGCGAACCGCCGACCTGGAACTTCTTCTCTCCGACCGGCCGCAACGCGCGCGTGGTCGAGCACGAGGCGCCACCGAGGGCGAGCAACGCAACGATGAAGGGGAGTCTCACGGGGAGCCGCCTTACCCAAACGCCGGCCCCGATGAACAGCAGTCATGAGACGAAGCCGAGAGCGAGCCTGAGGAGCGGCGGCTCCATCGCCGACGCCGTGTCAGTCGGGCTTGTCCGCCGCCGTCTCGCGGCCATGCTGCGCCCACTCCGCCGAGAGCTGCTCGACCGCGCGTACGACGTGTTCTCCCGCTATCGCGCCCACCGCATCACCGGCTGCGAGTGCTGCACGACGCCCGAGTTCCTCGCTGAGCTCAATGGACCACCACAGGCGCTCTCGCCCATCTCTGCGTCTGGCTTCGGAATCTCGGTGATGGCGACCATCGGGAACGAGACCTCGTTCAAGCGTCTGCTGCCTCGCCTGCTCGAGCTCGACGCGGAGTCGCCTCCATTCGTGTGGAAGGGTCGCCTCGACGAGCTGCTGTTGCGCTCGCGGTTCAAGCGTTGGCCAACGGACGAGTACGAGACGGTCGCTGCATGTCTGGAGGAAGCAGCCTTCGATGAAGTGCTGAACGCCGAGGCTTTCGATGACCAGCTCTTCGACCGGCTCACGCCCGCTCTGCTGAAGCGCCTGTCTGTGGTGCTCGACGCTGCTCCGCTGGCGCCGCGCTGGTACGCGCTGCTCATCTGTGAGCTCGGCACGAAGGTCGAGTCACGCGACCCGTTCGTCTCGGTCGCAGTCGACTGGGTGCTCGCTCGCGCCGACGCCGAGCGACTCGAGCGTGCGTTCTTCGAATCGAAGACCGACTGGGAGCAGCAGATCTTCTCGTCTGCGCTCCAGGTGCTCGAGTGGTTCACCTGAAAACACGACGGCCCGGCGAGTCTCGAAGGACTTGCCGGGCCGCGGGCACTGCGGAGGGTTTGCTTAGCTGCGACGGCGGCGGATGAGCGCCAGCATCGCGAGGCCGAGGCCGGCGACCGAGGCGTCGAAGCCAACCGCGCTGCAGCCCTTCGCGGTGTTGTTCGAGCCACCGTCCGGCGTGGCAGTCATCTTCAGCGACGAGACCGA
>CALRPN020000073.1:0-44183 GCA_943370055.1 Archangium gephyra | reverse complement strand
ACGCGCAGGCGGCTCTGCCGGTGGTGGCTCCGCCGCCGCTGGTGGCTCTGCAGGTGGATCCGCAGCGGGTGGATCCGCGGCGGGTGGAGCTGCAGCGGGTGGATCCACAGCGGGTGGATCCGCAGCGGGTGGATCCGCAGCGGGTGGATCCGCGGCTGGCGGTGACGCTGGCGGCTCGGCAGCTGGCGGTTCTGCGGCTGGCGGTTCTGCAGCTGGCGGCTCCGCGGCTGGCGGTTCTGCAGCTGGTGGATCCTCAGGTGGCGGCTCGGCAGCTGGTGGCTCTGCAGCTGGTGGCACCGCGACGACGCAGTTCACGCAGTTCGCTCGCGACATCATCAACAGCGACACCACGCGTACGGCGACGCCTCGTCCTGCAGCTCAGTTCCTCAACCTGCCCGACAACGCGCCCATCACCTTCCCGGGCACGTTCTTCGACGGAGGCATGTGATGAAGCGCGCGTTGCTGCTCACCCTCTCGCTGGCGTCGCTCTCGGCGCTGGCGCAGAAGAACCCCGACCTCGAGAAGGCGCAGGCCCTGCTCGCTCAGCGCAAGTACGCCGACGCGCTCAAGGCCATCGAAGCCGCAGAGAAGAAGGGCGGCCTCGATCGCGACAGCTACCTCACGCTGCTCGAGAGCAAAGGCCTCGCGCTCGCGTCGACGAACAAGATGGACAAGGCCGAGGAGTCGTTTCGCGCAGTACTCGGCCTCGACCCGAAGCGTGAGCTCGCCGGCAAGTACTCCGGCGCCATCGGCAAGCCCATCGCCGCGGCGCAGGAGTGGATCAAAGCCAACGGCGCGCTCGAGCTGGTCGCGCTCGACCCGGGCACGGCCGATGGCCGCGTGAAGCAGATCTCCTTCGCGGTGAAGAACGACCCGTTCAAGCTGATCAAGGTCGTGAAGTTCTTCATCAAGATGGACGGTGGCTCGTGGAAGCCGGTGCAGGGCGTGCTGACGAACGGCGCGGCCAGCATCGACACCGACGCTGCGACCGTCGAGTGGTGGGCCGAGACCCAGGACGACAACAAGAACCAGGTCGCCTTCCTCGGCTCTGCCGTTCGCCCCATCAAGAACGTCGCGCCGGCCGTCGTGGCGGCCGTCGAGAAGAAGGTCGTCGACGCTCCAAAGAAAGAGGAGCCGAAGGCGCTCACGCCCGAGCCGAAGGTCGAGCCTGTCGCCACCGTCACCACCGAGACCGCGTCGTCGCCGCTTCGTCCCATCAGCTACGGGCTGCTCGGCGCTGGCGTCATCGGGCTCGGCGTCGCGACGTACTTCGGCGTCACCTACAACTCGCAGCGGCAGCTCATTCGTGACGACCTCGCGGCCAACCGCGGCACGCAGGCGGAGCTCTACGAGCGCGACCAGGCGGCGATTCGCAACGGCACCATCGCGAACGTGCTCTTCATCGCAGGTGGAGCGCTCGTCGCGAGCGGAGCTGTGCTCTGGTTCGTCGGTGGCTCCTCGTCGTCAACGTCGATGGGGCTGGTGCCGATGGGCACCAACGGCGTCGCTGTCACCGGCTCGTTCTGATTCTTCACTCCTCACCCAGGTCAAAACCGCATGCGACGTCTCCTGCCGTTGCTCGTGTCGTGCCTCGTCGGCTGTGCGACGACGAAGGCCGCCGAGTCGAAACCCGCTGACCCTGGCGCTCCTGCCGGGAAGACTGCCGACGCGAAGGGCGCTCCGAAGAAGCCGTTGTTCGAGCGCCTCGGAGGCAAGCCCGCCATCGAAGCCGTCGTCGACGACTTCCTGGGGCGCGTTGCAGGAGACGCGAGCATCAACTCGGGGTTCGCCGTCGCGCACGTGCCGCGCATTCGGCAGCGCCTCATCGAGCTGGTGTGCGTCGGCAGCGGAGGCCCGTGCACGTACTCGGGTCGCGACATGACGACGGCGCACGCGGGGCAGGGCATCACCAACGCGCAGTTCGACACGCTGGTGGGCCACCTCGTCGCCACGCTCGACAAGTTCAAGGTGCCGGCTGCAGAGAAGGGCGAGCTGCTGGGCGTGCTCGGTCCCATGCGTCCCGCCATCGTGGAGGAGCCGTGATGAAGCGTGTGCTCTCGAGTGCCGTCGTGTTGCTCGCGGCGGTGGCGTCAGCCGACGTGTGGATGGTGGCTCCCAAGCCGCGCGGCTTCGTGCGGTTCACCATCGAAGGACCGCTCGACGACGTGAACGGTGAGACCCGCTCCATCTCGGGCAACTTCACCGTCGACCCGAAGGCGTGGGGTGGCGGCAAGGGTGTCTTCGCGGTCGACCTCAGCACGCTGCGCACGGGCATCGACCAGCGCGACGAAGACATGCGCGTCGAGTTCCTCGAGACGAAGCGTTTCCCCTTCGCGATTCTCAGCCTCGACAGCATCACGCAGGCGGCTCCCGCAGCCCTCGCCGTCGGAGCGTCCGCCACCGCGCAGGCCACTGGCAGCTTCGAGGTGCACGGCGTTCGCCGCGCCGTCTCGATGCCCATCAAGGTTCGGCTCGAGTCCGACGCGCGCATGGTGGCGTCGGGGTCGTTCTCGGTGCCGTTCGCAGACTTCAACATCTCGCGCCCGCAGCGCCTGTTCCTCAAGCTGGGCGACACGGCTGACGTCTCGTTCGAGGTCGCGTTCGTGCCCAAGCCCGCGCCGAAGCCGGCCGAGCCGAACGTGGCGACCGCTCCGCCTGTCGAGAAGGTGCCCGAGCCGACCGTCGCGCAGGTGTTGCCGCCTGCTCCGAAGCCCAAGCCGAAGGCACCCCGCAAGCCGAAGCCTGCGCTGCAGTACACGATGCTCTTCAAGGGGCTCGAAGAGGCGAAGGCCCGCGGTGAGCGGTTGTTCCACGCGCCTGAGACGGGCGGCCCCGGCAACAAGATGACGTGCTTCCACTGTCACGCGAAGAGCGACGAGCGCTCGGGCATTCTGCTGAAGGACGGCCACATTCGCGCGGCGAACAGCATGTACAACGCTGGCCAGCGGCCGAAGTTCTGGAATGGCTTCGCGGCGACGTCCGGTGCGGCGTCGAGCATCTGCCAGAAGCAGTTCATGAAGGGCTCGGGCCTCGAGAGCGCGCAGGAAGCCGACCTGCAGGCCTTCATCGACGCCATCAGCCCCGACCCGGCGCCTCCGCTCGACTACGCCGCGAACAACTACCGCTCGATGGAGACGCTGCTGCGCGACCCGACGGCCGGTGACGTCGCGAAGGGCAAGGCGCTCGCCGACAAGTACTGCATGACGTGCCACCTCGACGGCCGCGTCGGCCCCGTGTGGGCGCCTGGTCTGTACGAGCCTGACTGGGTGGTGCGTCGCGTGCGCCGCCTCGAAGGGCACCAGAACAAGCAGATGCCGCCGTGGACCATCACGCGGCTGCCGGACAGCGACCTGCGCGACATCGTCACGTACCTCACCAGCAACCCGAAGGAGCCCACCGTCTTCAATCGCAAGAAGGGTGGCGCGACGGGCGGCAGCCGGTAAAAAGAGAGTTCCCCTCCAGCAGTACCGAAGCCGCCTGCTCGTTCAGAGGCGGCTTTGTTGTTTTTCGCTCAGTGGTACTGGTGCTCGAGTTGGTGTCTTGCGGCACGCGCCTCAAGGCTTTGGCTTGCGCTTCGCTCTGGCTGAGTGCGCGAGCTGCGTCAACCCTTGGTGTTGGGCAGCGACAGTCGAGCCGGAGCGACGCTAGAAATCACTGCCATGCCCGACGCTCGTATCGACGCATACATCTCGAAGGCCCAGCCGTTTGCGCGACCGATTCTCACCGAGGTACGCAAACGACTTCACGCCGCGGTCCCTGGGCTGGAAGAGACCATCAAGTGGAATGCGCCGTTCTTTCTCTTCGACGGTCGCATCTTCGCGTCGATGGCCGGCTTCAAGGCGCACGTGAAGGTGTTGCTGTGGAACCCCGAGTTCAAGAGCGCGATGCCGCAGGCGAGAGACGTCGAGCGTGTCGAAGAGCTTCCGTCGGTGAGTGAGTTCTCGAAGCAGGTGAAGGCGTGTGCAGCCGCGTTCCGCGCCTCGGCTCCAGAACCCAAGCCGACGAAGAAGAAGGCTGCTGTGAAGAAGAAGCCCGCGCCGAAGAAGTGAGGACCTCGTGGGCTCGGACAGATTCATCGCGATGTACGGCGTGAAGTTCGATGTGGCGGCTGAGCAGCTCGAGTCGTTCGCAGAGCGATGGCTTGTGGTTGCTCGCCGCGCTGGACTCCGAACCTGGTCAGGTCGCACGACCGAAGGATCCGTCTCCCACGTCGTCGTTGGCTTGATGGTCGGCGATCTGGGCGTTGAAGGCCGCGATCTTCAGGTGACGCTGACGGACGAGCAACACGCCATTCTCGTTCGAGACACTCGGAGCAAGCTCGCGAAGGCGGGTGTTGCTGGCGAGCCAGCCCTCCATCTGCTCTTCGAGGCCCAGTACTGAGGCGGGAAGAACTCCGAGGTCACACAGTTCGTGGTGCATGCGGATCCTGCTGGTCGAGAACCACGCGGTCTTTGCCGAGACGGTCGCGCGAATGTTCCTCGCGGAGCACGAGGTTGTGACGGTGCCGTCCATTTCCGGGGCTCGAGATGCAGTTCGCACGCAGACCTTCGAGGCGCTGCTGGTCGACTACGACCTCGACGACGGAAAGGGCGATGTGCTGGTTCGTGAGCTGCGTGCTGCAGCCTTCAAGGGGCGAATCATCGCCATCTCAGGACGTGAGGCTGGCAACGAAGCGTTGCTCGCTGCCGGTGCACACGCCGTGTGTTCGAAGCTCCGATTCCACACGATCCGTGAAATCCTGACCTGAGCGGGGAGCCCAACGACATGGCCTCGAAGAAGCGGCAAACGCTCGAAGACGAACTCAACGCACTCGTCGCGGCCGACGTCCGCACGCCCGAGGGAAGAAGGCAGCTCGAGTTCGCCCTCTGCAGTGAGCGTCAGCGTGTGGTGGCTCGTGCGGCGACCATCATTCGGGAGCGCCATGTCGATGGACTGGAGTCACAGCTCGTGCAGGCCTTCGACCGCTTCCTCCTCGACGGCGCGAAGACCGACACGGGCTGTCTTGCGAAGGTCGCGCTCATCGAGGCGCTCGACGTTGTCGAGAGCACCGACGCCGAGTTCTTTCTGAAAGCCACGAGGGTCGTCCAACCAGAGCCCGCGTGGAAGACGGCCGCCGACACCGCGGGTGGTGTTCGAGCCCGAGCCCTCTACGCTCTCGCGCGCCTCGGCTATCCCGACCTCATTCTGCTGGCGGGAGAAGCGTTCTCGGATTCGCAGCACACCGTTCGTCTCGCGGCCGCGGAGTCGCTCGCTCACTTCGGCGTTCGTCACGGCGCAGGAGTCTTGCTGCTCGCGCTGGCCAAGCCCGAAGAAGACCCGCTCGTCACGCTGGCGTCGATGAGTGCGTTGCTGTCGTTGGCTCCAGAGGTGGGGCTGCCGCGGTTGACGGCACTCCTTCGCGGAGAGGATGCCGAGGTGCGCGAGCTCGCGGCGTTGGCGCTTGGCCAATCGAACAGGCCCGACGCACTCGACGCGCTCATCGCTGCGCTGAACGCGGCTGGAAGCTCGCGGAACAGGGAGCCGCTTTTCAAGGCCGTCGGCATTCACCGCAGCGACCGCGCCATCACTGTGCTGCTCGAATCCCTCGGGAGCGAGACCGAGACTGATGCGCAGACCGCGCTCGAGGCGCTCGCCACGCGTCGCTTCGAGCCAGGCGTGCGCAGCAAGGTCGAGGCGCGAGTGACCGCCGCGGCACGTGGGCTTCAGCGGCTCTTCAACGACCTCTTCCCAGACCTGAGCTTCAGGACTTCGCAGTACGGCCGGGCTTGAGGCCCAATCGCTCGAGCTGCCGATAGAGCGTGCTGCGATTGATGCCCAGCTTCTCTGCCGCCTCGGCCATGTTCTTCGCCGAGTGAATGACGTCGAGCAGGTGCTGCATCTGGTGATTCACGCCACCCGCTGACGCCGGCGCCGGAGTGAACGGCAAGTCCTTCACGGTCACGGGACGCTCACGGCCCAGCACGGCGAGCCGGCTCAACACGTTCTGCAGCTCGCGAACGTTGCCAGGCCACGTGTGACGACCGAGCGCTTCACGCACCTCATCGGTCAACCTCACCGCCAGCCCGGTCTCCTGCTCGATGGTGCGCGACAGATGCTCGACCAACGCGGGCACGTCGGTCATGCGCTCGCGCAGCGCTGGCACCTCGACGGCAATCACGTTCAACCGATGCAGCAGGTCCAGCCGGAAGCGGCCCTGGGTGACAGCCTCGTCGAGCTTGCGGTTGGTCGCGGAGATCAGCCGCACGTCCACAGGTCGCGCTTCGGCTGAGCCGACGGGAGAGACGACGCGCTCCTGCAGCACGCGCAGCAACGCCGCCTGCGCCGGCATCGGCAGCTCACCGATTTCGTCGAGGAAGAGCGTTCCCCCATTCGCGGCTTCGATGCGGCCGATGGCGCCTTCACTCTTCGCTCCCGAGAACGCACCGCCGACGTAACCGAACAGCTCGCTCTCGAGCAGGTCTCGCGAAATCGCCGCGCAGTTCACCGCCACGAACGGTCCACTCCTGCGCTGGCTCTCGGCGTGAATCGACTGCGCGAACACTTCTTTCCCAACGCCCGACTCACCGAGCAGCAGCACTGGCATCGGCGTCGACGCAGCCGAGCGCGCGAGCGAGACCGCGTTCGCCAGGCCTTCACCCACGAGGTGTGAGAACCGATACCGAACCTGACTCGACGGAATCGCCGAGGCTCTCCGCGTGGTGGGCTTCGACTCGCGAGAGACGAGGCAGGCTCCGATGCGAACCGAGCCCTCCATCACCGGGTATACGCTCGCGCCTTCGAGCCAACGCGCCTGAGGCGGCGGTGCGGAGAGCCCCGTCACGCCAGCCGGAATCTTGAGCCGCTCGGGCAGCCCACGCGCGCTCGCGATGCTCGTCGACTGCAGCACGCGCCCCGAGGCATCGAGCGCCACCAGCGCATCACCCGAGTAGCGCGCCGTGAGCTCGGCGTAGCGTGACAACACGAGCGACTGCCGGCGATACGACCGCGCGAGCAACGCCTGCTCCACCGTCACGCCCAGCACACGCGCGAGCTGCAGAATGCGAGGGTCGGCCCGCTGCGTGGGGCCCGACACATCCAACGCGCCGAGCAGTTCGTTGCCCGGCCCGTGAATCGGAACCGCCGCGCAGTGCCACGGGTGCCACGCCGCCACGAAGTGCTCGGAGCCGACGATGTGCACCGCTTTCCCCGTCGCGAGCGCCGTGCCCGGCCCGTTCGTGCCAGCAGCCGCTTCGGACCAGTCGGAGCCGGGGATGAAGTGAATGTCGTCGAGCTGCTCCAGGACGAACGGATCGCCCGCGCTGCACAACATTCGCCCGTCGGCGTCGAACAACGTCAGCACGTGCCCGCTGCCTTGAACGACCTCGAGCTGCGGCGTCAGCACCGACTCGGCGAGCTCGCACCAGTCAGAGGCCTCACGCGCGAGCAGCAGCCCGTCTTCTTTGAACACGAGCGGCGCTGACGCGAGGCCGGGCGAGACACCCGCGAGCAACGAGCGCTCCCAGCTCTGCTGAATGTCCTTGAGAACGGGAGCGCTGGCGCCACGACGTTCGAGCTGCGCTGACGCCGATTCGAAGTCCCGCTGGTCGCGCATTCGGCCCACACCTTCGATGCAAGACCCACCTCCTTCAAGACGCAGCTCGTCGAGGAAACGCGCGGAGTTGCGACGTGCGACAGGTGTCGCTGCGACAGGTGTTGCACGCGACAGCCCAGCTCCACGCAACCTTGCGCAACGTCACACAGCCGTGTCGGCACGAGGGTTGCCTCGGGCGCCTGCGGTCTCAACCCAAACCCTGGAGCAGAAAACATGGCGATTCCGAACACGGTGGCTGCAGCGATGGCGCGGTGCGAAGTGAAGAAGGAGTACGGCAACTTCATCGGTGGCAAGTCGGTGCCCGCGACGAAGGGGCAGCTGTTCGACAACCTCTCGCCCATCACCGGCCAGCTGCTGTGCAAGGTGGCGCGCTCGACCGCCGAAGACGTCGAGAAGGCGCTCGACGCCGCGCACGCTGCTGCACCCGCGTGGGGCCGCACCTCGGCCACCGAGCGCTCGAACATTCTCAACAAGGTCGCCGACCGCCTCGAGGCGCAGCTCGAGAAGTTCGCGATTCTCGAGACGCTCGACAACGGCAAGCCCATTCGCGAGACGATGGCCGCCGACCTTCCGCTCGCCGTCGACCACTTCCGTTACTTCGCGTCGTGTGTGCGCGCACAGGAAGGCAGCATCGGCGAGGTCGACCACCAGACGATGGCGTACCATTTCCACGAGCCGCTCGGCGTCGTCGGGCAAATCATCCCCTGGAACTTCCCGCTGCTGATGATGGCGTGGAAGGTGGCTCCGGCGCTCGCCGCTGGCAACGCGGTGGTGCTGAAGCCCGCCGAGCAGACGCCGCTGTCGGCCATCGTGTTCGCCGAGACCATGGCCGACCTGCTGCCCGCGGGTGTGCTGAACGTGGTGAACGGCTTTGGCCTCGAGGCCGGCAAGCCGCTCGCGTCGAGCAACCGCATCGCGAAGATTGCCTTCACGGGTGAGACGACGACGGGCCGGCTCATCATGCAGTACGCGAGCGAGAACCTGATTCCCGTGACGCTCGAGCTCGGCGGCAAGAGCCCGAACATCTTCTTCCCCGACGTGATGGCCGAGGACGACGCGTTCTTCGACAAGGCGCTCGAGGGCTTCACGATGTTCGCGCTCAACCAGGGCGAGGTCTGCACCTGCCCGTCGCGCGCGCTCGTGCACGAGAGCATCTACGACCGCTTCATGGAGAAGGCGGTCGAGCGCGTGAAGAAGGTGAAGATGGGTCACCCGCTCGACCCGACCACGATGATCGGCGCGCAGGCGTCGAATGATCAGCTCGAGAAGATCCTCTCGTACATCGACATCGGCCAGAAGGAGGGCGCGAAGGTGCTCACCGGCGGCGCGCGTCAGCTGCACACGGGTGAAGCGGCGGCCGGGTACTACGTGCAGCCGACGGTGCTCGCGGGCAACAACAAGATGCGCGTGTTCCAGGAGGAGATCTTCGGGCCGGTGCTCTCGGTCACGAAGTTCAAGGACTACGACGACGCCATCGCCATCGCGAACGACACGCTCTACGGCCTCGGCGCCGGCGTGTGGACCCGCAACGGCACGCTCGCGTTCAAGGCAGGCCGCGACATCAAGGCCGGCCGCGTGTGGACGAACTGCTACCACCTGTACCCGGCGCACGCGGCGTTCGGTGGCTACAAGCAGTCGGGCATCGGCCGCGAGAACCACAAGATGATGCTCGACCACTACCAGCAGACGAAGAACCTGCTCGTCTCGTACGACCCCAAGGCGATGGGCTTCTTCTGATGAGTGGACGCGTTCGTCGCGTCGAGATCACCCCCGCGGCGGCCGAGTTGCTCCGGTCGCTGCAGGGCGAACACGGCCCCCTCGTCTTCCACCAGTCGGGTGGCTGCTGCGATGGCAGCGCGCCCATGTGCTACCCGGCGAAGGAGTTCCGCATCGGGCAGCGCGACGTGTTGCTGGGTGAGGTCGAGGGCACGCCGTTCTTCATCGGCGCGCTGCAGTTCGAGTACTGGCAGCACACGCACCTGACGGTCGACTGCGTGCCTGGCCGTGGCGCGGGGTTCTCGGTCGAAGGGCCGCGTGGGCTTCGGTTTCTGATTCGCAGCAGGCTCTTCACCGACGAGGAGTACGCACGACAGCAGGCCGAGCCGCCGCTCCATCGCGGGCCGCTCGAAGGCGAGACCTCCGTGTTTCGCTCGCTGTGAGTGACGTGTCCTCTGGCAGAGGACATTGAATTTCCGAGAGGCGCTCGTCGGCAAAGTCACGACGAGCGCCTCGTGAGGTCGTTCGAGTCGCGTCTCGACGAGCACTTGGCGCGCGGCGCACGTGTTGCTCTTCGCTTCGGCATGAACTCACGACTCCTGCTGCTGCCGCTCTTCTTCTCCTGTGGTGTCGCACTGCCTGCCCTCGATGCCGGCGTGGGTGACGTCATCGTGCTCGATGGTGGAGCCTCCATCGACGCTGGCGCGATTCTCGATTGGCCGTTTCCCTTCGCGCCGAACGTGACGGTGGTGGTCGACCCGTCGGTGCAGGTCGAGGCCGAGACCTGCGCGTTCAGCTGCTCCAACACCCGCCAGATGCTGCCGCCGGTGGTGAACGCGTGCGAGCTGGGCGGCGTCATCGCGTCGGCCTCGGGCGCGTGCATGGCGGGAACGTGTGGTGCGGGAGAGACGTGCATGGTCGACGAGTTCAAGTTCGCACAGAGCTACTGCGCGAAGAGCGGCCGGCCGCGCGCGTACTGCTGGGCGTCGCGCAGCGCCGATGGAACGGTCTCGCTCTCGGAGCGCGTGCTGCATCGGCTCACCGGCTCCGTCATGGTGATTCGTGTTCGGGAAGAGCAGGGCACGCTCGTCGCGCAGGCCTTCACGCACGAGGGCACTGACGAGGTCGACGACCAGGGACGCCCGTCTCCCCTTCCCATCGCGCTCACGCCAGTCCGGGGAACGGTGACGCTCGGGTCGTCGACGCTCTCAGTGGGCGCTGTCGTGAAGGGCCGCTACCACGTGGAGTTCGAGCTGCCGAACATCGGACCCGTCGTGGTCGACGGCACGTTCTCCGACAGCATCCGGTGAGCGCGCGGCTCCTGACAGGTTCTGACAGTGCGCACGGTCATGGTGTGCCTCGCTCCACTGATGGAGCCCACACGCCGAGGCTGCCTCCATGTTCCAGAAAGACTTCTCGTCCCTCTCCACCGCCACCCCTGAGACGCTCTGGCCGCACTACGCCGATGTGAATCGCTGGAAGACGTGGGACGAGGCGGTCGAGCAGGTGACGCTCGGTGCCTTCGCCGTCGGGTCGCGCGGAACGCTGAAGCTGCACGGCAAGCCCGCGCTCGACTTCACCATCACCGAGGTGACGCCGAACGTGTCGTTCAGCGACGAGACGAAGGTGGGCCCGATGACGGTGCGCTTCACGCACACGCTGCAGCGGCTCATCGGGGGCACGAAGGTGACGCACCGGGTGACCATCGATGGCCCGGGAGCCGACGCGCTCGGCAACGACATGCACGTGCAGCAGTCGGTCGACACGCTCGCGCGCATCGGGACGAAAGTGACGCCCGTGACGCTCGGTGGAGTGATTCTCTACACGCCCGACATCGAGAAGAAGGTCGCGTTCTACGAGCAGGCGTTCGGCTTCGAGGTGGCCAGTCGCGCGCCGGGTGGCGTGTACGTGCAGTTCAAGGGCGCGGTGCCGCTCGCGTTCGTCGCGGAGTCGTTCGTGAAGACGATGGTGCCCGACGTGCGCCCCTCACGGCCGAACGAGGCTCCTGCGGCGGCGGAGTTGATGCTCGTGTTCGCAGACGTGAACGCGGCGTACGAGCGCGCGTTGAAGAGCGGTGCCGTGTCGGTGGTCGCTCCCGTCACGAAGCCGTGGGGTCAGGTCGTCTCGTACGTGCGCGACGTCGACGGTGCGCTCGTCGAGCTCTGCACGCCGTGGGAATGAGTGTGAGAGAACGCGCGCGATGGCCCGACTGCCCCGCCTGCTCAGCCTCGCGTTGCTCTTCTCGTCCCGTCGCCGCATGCGCGCGGAGGACGCGGCCGAGCAGTTCGGTGTCAGCGTTCGCACCGTGTACCGCGACATCGCCGCGCTCGAAGAGGCGGGCTTCCCCATCGTCGGCACGCCGGGAGACGGGTACCACCTCGGCTCCGGCGCGCACCTCAAGCCGCTCGCCGTGACGCCGGAAGAAGCCGAAGCGCTGGTGATGGCCACGCGGCTGCTGCTGAGGGACGCAGACGAAGGGCTCACGAAGCACCTCTCCTCCGCGTTGCTGAAGCTCGAAGGAGCGCTCGCGCCCGAAGCGATGGCGCGCGTGAAGCGGCAGTACGTGACGGTGCGTGTGCCCGACCGCGACACGAAGGGCCCGCTGTCGATGATTCTCGACGCGATTCACCATCGCCGCGTGCTGCGCGTCTCGTACGCCGGCGTGCGCAGACAGGACACGACCGAGCGTGACGTCGAGCCGCTCGGGCTCGTGCGCGCTGGTGCGTTCTGGTTGATGCCAGCGTGGTGCCGCCTGCGTGGAGACGTGCGCGTGTTCCGCTCGGACCGCATTCTCGCGACGACGCCGACGGGAGAGACGTTCACGCCGAGGGAAGGCGCGACGATGGAGGACCTCACCCGCAAGTACCTCGAGGGCAGTGAGCGCTGAGTCAGCGTCTGTTGCGGAGCACGCCTGCATCGGTCGGTGCCGTGCGCCGTCGCCCAGTGCCGCGGTCGGCCAGCGAGACGCGCAGCTCGTAGCCAGCCGGGCCCTCGGGTGAAGACTCGCCCACCGCCACGACGAAGCGGCCGGTGCGTGGCGCCTCGAAGCGCAGCTCGGCTGCCATGCCCAGGCCGCCCTCGGCCACCCGCGCGGCGGCGAGCTCCTCTTCTCCGGACTCGTCGAACACCGAGCACAACGCATCGAGCACGCCGTCGACGCGCACCGAGACCTGTTGCCCAGCCTCGAGTGGCAAGACGTAGCGGTCTTCGTCCGTCGGGAAGTCGATGACGCCGTGCAGGTCGGTGCCGATCCGAATGGCCTGGCCATCATCGGGGTCGGTGAACGCGGTGAGAAAGTGGTCGCTCTCGAGCGTGCCCGAGCGCGCTTCGGCCTGCGTCGCCACGACGAACTGGGGCCCGCTGACGTCGAAGCGGAACGAGTCACCCACCGGCTCCTCGACGGCCGAGAGGTCTGAGTCGAACACCGCGATGGCTGCTCCGTTGGCCGTGAAGCGAACCTGGTCGCCTTCGTTCGCTTGAAGGAGCCAGGCGGCCTGCCGGTGTGTGGCGTCGAACGAGAAGGGCTGGGTGGTGTTCACCTTTGGAGCGGTGGTGCTGCGCGCGAGGGGCGACGGCGACTCCGAGATGCCGGGCATGCGCGCGAGCACATCGGCGCCCGAGAGCACGAGCGCGAACTGCTCGATGCCGATGAGCCCCGAGATGCCGATGATGTCGCCCCTCGACGAGACCAGCGCTCCGCCGCTCTGCCCACCGACGATGGTGGCGTCGCTCTGCAGGAACGTGAGGTTCTCGAAGCGGGCCTCGCGGACTCGGGAGAGCACCCCGCGGGTGATGGCGGGCTGCGGGAACTTCTCGATCTCTCCCGGGTAGCCGATGAGGAACACCTCGCTGCCGATGGGCAGGCCTTCGGGTGAGACGATGGTGAGCGGCCTGCGGTCGAGTGAGTCAGGCAGCGGGCCGACGAGCGCGAGGTCAGCGTCGATGTCGATGGCCTTGACGGGCACGTCGATGAACTCGAGGTCGGGCGCGAAGGTGACGCGCGTCTTCTCGTGCGGCCACACCACGTGCGCGTTGGTGAGCACCATGCGGCCGTCGAGCAGCACGCCGCTGCCGCCCGAGAGGCCCATCGACAGGTGCGCGATGGAAGGAGACAGGCGTTCGTAGACCTCGGTGGCGCTCAAGGAGGACGTCGCAGGTCGACAGCCGGCGAGCAGCACGAGCAACGCGAAGGAGCGCATGAGCGGGTTACAGCATCACGCGCGCGTCGCGTCAGTCGCACCTTGCTCGAGCGAATGCGAAAGCTCGTTCTGCGAATGCACAGCGGGTCGATCAGCGCGGCGCGGTCGCACGAAGCACTTCAACGGCGCTCGCGAGCTCTGCCTCGGTGAACCGCGCGAAGACGAGCCGCACCGCCCCGGGTTCGTGTCCATCGTAGCGATAGACGGAGCCCGGGTTCACCACGACGCCACGCTGCTGTGCGCGCGCGAGCCACGCGTCGAGCGCGAGTGGCCGGCGAACCTTCGCCCACAACGAGATTCCACCCGTCGGCAGCTCGAACGAGAGCGTGTCGCCGAGCCGCGTCTCGAGCAGCTTCGCGAGCGCGTCACGCCGTCGCTCGTAGACGACGCGCATCTTCCGCACGTGCCGCTGCAGCTCGCCCTCCTCGACGAGCTCAGCCACGGTCGCCTCCATCGGGTGGTCGCCCTGTCGGTCCATCACCGCGCGCAGCCGTGCGACGCGCTGGGCGAGCTCCGTGGGCGCGACGATGAAGCCGAGCCGCAAGCCGGGCGCGAGCACCTTCGAGAGCGTACCGACGCTCGCCACCACGCCGCTGTCATCCCCCGCGAGCAACGGCAGCACCGGCCGGCCCTGGTAGTGAAACTCGTGGTCGTAGTCGTCCTCGATGATCAGCACGCGGTGCTTCCGCGCGAGCTCGAGCAGCGCCAGCCGGCGCGCGGCCGACATCGTCACCGTCGTCGGGTACTGATGATGCGGCGTCACGTACACCGCGCGCACGCGACGCCGTCGCAGCAGCTTCGCCAGGGCGTCGACGTTCAGGCCCTCGTCATCGACCGCGATGGGCTCGAGCCTCGCGCCGAGGAGTCGCAGCGCGTCCCACGCGGGCCGGTAGCCGAGCGCCTCGACCGCCACCGTCTCACCCGGAGCCACGACCGCTCTCGCGATGAGGTCGAGCGCCATCTGACTGCCGCGGGTGACGACGACCTGGTCCATCGTCGCAGGCACGCCGCGCAGGTCGGCGACCATGTTCGCGAGCGCCCGACGCAGCGAGGGATGGCCAGCGGGGTCTCCATACTCGAGCAGGTGCCGCCCTTTTCGGCGCACGACCCGCCGCCACGTGCGCGCGATGAGCTCGACGGGAAAGAGCCGTGGGTCGGGAGTTCCCGCCGACAGGTGCATCACGTCATCGGGCAAGGTGAAGCGACGCTCGGAGAGGAATGGAGGGAGCGGCCCGAGGTGAAGGCCCAGTGGTGGAAGGCCCGGTTTGCGCTCCAGTCGCGGCTCGACCGGCAGCTGCTCCTGCACCCAGGTCCCGCGCGTCGGCGTCGACTGCACCCAGCCCTGCGCTTCGAGCTCGGCCACGGCGGCGACCACGGTGTTGCGATTGACGTCGAGCGCGTTCGCCCACGCGCGCGTTCCCGGCAGGCGCTGCCCCGGCTTCAGGCGCCCACGGCGAATGTCCTCGATGACGCCGCGGGTGATGCGCAGAAACAGCGGCGCGTCGGCCGGCCCTGCGTCGGTCAACGTCACGTTCCATGAAGCCATGGAGACATGGACTAGCAGAAATGTCGAAACTGGACCTTCTGGCTGGTCCATCACTTCGGCACGGTGCAGGCCATGAGACGACGCGAATACGAGGCGCCACCCGAGCTGGCGCGGGAGTTGTTCCGGAACGCCGAGACGATGCAGGTGGCAGGGACGAACGCCGACGGAGAGGTGTTGCTCAAGACGCTCCACGGCGTGGTCGACGACGGTTGGGTCTGCTTTCACGCGGCGCCTGCGGGAGAGAAGACGTCGCTGCTCGGCCGGCAGGTCGTCGTGTCGGTCGAAGAGACGGTGGCGCGGCTGCCCAGCTACTTCCTCGACGAAGAGCGCGCGTGCCCGGCGACGACGCTGTTTCGCGGGGCTCAGGTGCGTGGCGTGCTCACCGCCATCGAGGAGCCGATTCGCAAGGCACGCGTGCTCCAGCGCTTGATGGAGAAGCTGCAGCCCGAAGGTGGGCACGCTGTCATCGAGGCGGAGTCACCGCTCTATCGCGCCGCGGTGAAGGGCATCCTCATCGGGAGCGTGTCGCTCGAGGGCGCGACCGCGAAGGCGAAGCTCGGTCAGAACCGCAACGACGACGCGCGGCTGAAGGTGATGGAGCAGCTGTGGAGGCGCGGTGCTCCAGGAGATGTGCGGGCCATCGAGCTGATCCGCGAGGCGAACCCCGGCACGCCAGCGCCGTCGTTTCTTCGGAGCGAACACGGCGTCACGCTGCACGCCGCGCTCGACGCTCGGTCGCTCGCCGAGATGCTCGGCGTGGTCCGAGGCGAATACTGGAACGACGTCTTCTCCGACGAGGAGTTGCGACGTGCGCATCTCGGCAGCTCTGCCTGGGTCGGAGCGCGTGCACCCGATGGCCGTCTCGTGGCAACGGCGCGCGCGTTGAGCGACGGTGGAAAGTACGCGTGGGTCTACGACGTGTGCGTGCGCTCCGATTGGCGTGGGCGTGGTGTCGGGCAGGCGGTGATGCGGTTGTTGCTCGATCATCCCGCGGTGCGCTCGTGCCGGCGCGTTCGGCTCGGGACACGCGACGCGCAGTCGCTGTATCGACGCTTCGGCTTCGTCGACCTCTCGATGATCCAGCGCCCGTACAAGACGACCGAGATGGTCCTCGCGCGGTGAGACGCGACTTCACCAGGTCGCCATCAGCACGTACCCGGTCGCCGACGGAATCACCTCGACCCTCGGTGACGCTGCGCCGCTCAACCGCAGCGCTGACTCCACGACGCCCGCGAAGAAGGGGCCGAGCTGAACCGGGTCGGTGAAGACGAGCCTCGCAGAGCGCGCTCCTGTCGACTCGACGGTCGCGGTCGCGTCATGTCGAATCGAGCGGAACCTGCCCGGCAGCTTCTGCAGGAACCTCGCCGGTCCGAGAATGGGCAGCGCCGTCGTGGCCACGCGCCCGAGAATCGTCTGACGAAACCCCTCGACGAAGCGCGTTCCGAACTGGCGAAGCGCCTCGGACTCGTCACGGTCCGGTGCGAGCGCGCGGTGAGCAGCGCCCAGGCAAGCGACCAACACCGACGCGGGGTAGCCGGGCTGAGGCCGCTTCACGTCGTAGCCAAGTCTGGCCAGCTCATTAGTGAGCGGCCCCGAGACCTCGAGCGCGCGCACGAACAGTCCCTCGAACAGCGCGTTGTCGACCTCGGCCATGAGACGAAGCCTCATGGCTCGCCGCGTTTCCGTCAACGGGCGGCGGTTGATCAGCTGCCGCGGAACACAGGAGTGCGTTGCGCTGCTGCTAGCCCTTCAGCGACTCGGAACGCGTGACGCGTATCGACGTCACGTCGAACGGACTGGAGTCACCTGGCGTCCGACAGCTGAAAGCCGCAACGCCGGCACCGTTGTCTCCATGGAACGTAGAGGAAGAACGGCTCGACGAAGAACGCGCTGGTGCACATTGGACACTTCCACCTGGCGAGCCAGGAAGGTCACTGCCGTGCCGATCAAGTACGGGAGCGGGGCTCGTGCGAAGCCAAGTCCAACCAGAACAACATACGGAAGGGCGAGCAGCATTCTGGCTCGGCCCAGCCGCCTCACTGCTGAGAAGTCGGTGAGCCTCGAGTACCGTCTTGTGTTCTCGGCCATGTCGAACTCGCTGCCGGCTACGTTCCCCGAAACACCGGCGCCCGTCGTGCTGCAGCCGCCGCCAGACCCTCGGCCATGTCGGCGCTGCCGTAGCTCACGGCCTGATGCGCAGCCTCGGCCTCGAGACACTTCTGCAACGCCGCGCGATCGACACCCAACTCGCCCTTGAGCGCCTTCACCGCCAGCGGAGCCTGCGCCGCCAACGTGCTCGCGAGCTTCATCGCCGCGGGAATCACATCGCCTGCCGGGTACTCCTCGAGCCCCAGGCCGAGCCCGACCGCATCACCACCATCGAACCGCTCACCCGTCATCAACAGCTTCGCCGCCACCTGCGCCCCCGCGCGGCGAGCCACGAAGTACGTCGCGCCCATGCCCGGGTGCAGGCCCAGCTGCACGAAGTTCAGTCCCAGCTTCGCGTCGGTCTGCACCACCATGAAGTCGCACGCGAGCGCGAGACAGAGTCCCGCGCCCATCGCCGCGCCCTCCACCGCCGCCACCGTCGGTACCTCGAGCTCGAGCACGCTCAAGTACCGCGCGTAGAAGCCGAGCATGAAGCGCCGCGCCTCGTCGGCTGAGACGCTCCGCAGCCGCTCGAGCATCGCGAGGTCGCCGCCGCCCGAGAACGCGCCGCCCGCGCCCATCAACACCACAGCGCGCACGTCGGAGCGCTGCTTCAACTCCTCCACCCGCGCCTTCAACGCGTCACCCAGCTCGGGCGTCATCGCGTTCTTTCGGCCCGGCTCGTCGAGCGTGAGCGTCGCGACCATTCCTTCGACGGACAGATGCACTGGCATGCGCGAACCTCAGCACGTTCAGCGAACGCGCTCGACCGTCGCCTCTTCCACCCCGCGTGGACGCTCGACCTCGATCTCCGAACCCTCTCTCGCATCGAGCAGCGCCCGGGCGAGCGGCGCCTCGATGCTCAACCTTCCCGACTTCACGTCTGCTTCATCGGGGCCGACCAGGCGAAGCGTCTGGGCGCGGCCATCACTCCACCGCAGCGTCACCGTGCTGCCGAACCGGACGACGCCGTCTGCCGTCTCGGGCAGCGCCACCACCCGCACGCTCTCGAGCGTCGCGCTGATCATCGCCACCCGCGCCTCGAGCTGCCGCTTCGCCTGCTCACGCTCGTGCTCCACCGACAGCCCGCGCACCTCGGCCCGGCCACTCGTCTCGAGCCGCGCCAGCTCGTCGACCAGCGCCTTGTGGCCATCAGGTGTGATGGGGCGCTCCTGACCGCGCGCCACCCGCTGGGGCGGTCGACCTGCGACCGACGTGTCCTCGGTCTCTTCGCTCGTGAACGCCTTCGACATCTGCCCACATCCTCCCGCGCCTACAGCGCCACTGTCACGACTGGCCGTGAGGCCCGCTGCGCTGTCACACTCCCGCTGCCCGATGTCGACGACCCCGAACCGCACCGTCCGTGCGCATCTTCGTCAGCTCGCCGATGGCGAACGTGAGCGCACCGTGCGCTTCGTGGTCTGGGCCCGGCTGTTCATCATCACGCTGTACACCCTCAGCGTTCTCTACTTCGTCCTCTTCACCGACAACGGCGAGTCGCGCGCCACCATCGGCATCTTCATCGGGTACACCCTCTTCGCCTTTGCCGTCGCGGTGGGCATTCGAACGGTCCCCTCGCTCATCCGCTACGCCGGCATGTCGTTCGCGCTGCTCGACATTCCGGCCATGATCGCTGCCGCGTGGACCGCCGTTCCATTCGTGAGTGGCACGCGGGAGTACCTGCTCGGCGACATGGTGCCGTACATCTGCGCAGCCATCGTCGTGTCCATCCTCACGCTCGACCTTCCCGCCATCGTGCTGGCGACGCTCTCGGGCGGGTGCGGCGTCGCGGTGCTCCTCTCGCGATTGTCGGCTCCCGCGGCCGAGTACTTCGACCCCATCTTCGGCGTCGGGGCCGTGGGGTTCGCCTCGGGCCTCGTGGTGTGGCGGCTGCGGTCGCTCGTCGAGGAGTCGCGCCGGAAGGACTTCGCCGGCAAGTACGTGCTGGGCGAGCGCATCGGCGCCGGCGGCATGGCCGAGGTCTTCGAGGCGACGTACTCGCCCGAAGGCGGCTTCGAGCGCCGCGTCGCCGTGAAGCGCGTGCTGCCTTCGTGGGCCAACGACCCCGACTTCATCGCCTTGTTCCGTCGTGAGGCCGAGGTCGGCGCGCGGCTCGCCCACCCGAACCTCGTGCAGGTGCTCGACTATGGAAAGCACCTCGAGTCGTACTTCATCGCGATGGAGTTCGTCGAAGGTGTCAGCCTCAGCGGCGTGCTCCGCACGTTGAACGAGCGGGGTGAGCGGCTGCCGCTGCACACGGCGTACTTCATCGTGGCCGAGGTCGCCGAGGCCATGACGTACCTGCAGGAGCGCCCGTCGCCTGACGGCACGTCGGTGGGGCTCGTGCATCGCGACTTGAACCCGCCCAACGTGCTGCTCTCGAAGTCGGGTGAGGTGAAGGTGAGTGACTTCGGCGTCGCGCGCTGGGCCGACTCGAAGGGCCTCACGCAGACGGGCGCGGTGCGCGGGAAGGTGGCCTCGATGGCGCCCGAGCACCTGCAGGGCTCGCCCCCGTCGACGCTGGGAGACCAGTTCTCCCTGGGCGCGCTGGCCTTCGAGGTGCTCACGAGCCGAAAGCTCTTCACCGGCGCGACCGAAGCCGAGCTCGTGCGCAACGTGCTCGAAGCGCCGCTGGCGGCTCCGTCGACGCTGCGCCCCGAGATTCCGCCCGAGGTCGACGCGGTGGTGCTGGGGCTGCTCGAGCGTGACCCGGCCAGGCGCATTCACTCGGCGCGCGTCGTCACGCAGGTGCTCGGGGCGCTGACGGGAGCCGACGCTCCCTACCCCAAAGGCCGTGAGAGCCTGGTCGCGTTGCTCGAGGCGTTCACGTTGACCGCGGGCCCCGTGCCGGCCTCGCCGTCGCGCTCCGACCCTCTCGCCGTGACGAAGGCCTCGCCGCTGAACCCGCCGTGAGCGGCGTTTGAATCGCCTCGCCGATGCGGCATGAAGTCGCGTCGTGGGGCCCAACCTCATCGCGCTGGCGATTCCGCTCTTCTTCGTCGGCATCGTCCTCGAGCTCGCCGTGGCGTCGCGTCGCCGCGTGAAGGCCTACCGGCTCGGAGACGCCATCGGTGACATGGGCTGCGGCGTCATGCAGCAGCTCGTCTCGAACCTGCTCGCCGGCTGGGTCACCTTCGCGGCGTACACGTGGGTCTTCGAGCACCGGTTCTTCGACCTGCCGACGGCGTGGCTGCCGTGGGTGGCGGCGCTCGTCGGCGTCGAGTTCGCCTACTACTGGTGGCATCGGCTGTCGCACGAGGTCAACCTGCTCTGGGCCGCGCACGTCGTTCACCACCACAGTGAGGACTACAACCTCGCGGTCGCGCTGCGCCAATCGGTGACGACGTGGGCCACGAGCCTGCCGTTCTGGTTGCCGCTCGCGCTGCTCGGCATTCCGACCACGCCCTTCGCCGTGATGCTGGGCCTCACCACGCTCTACCAGTTCTGGATTCACACCGAGCTCATCGGGCCGCTCGGCTTCCTCGAGAAGTGGCTCAACACGCCGGCGCTGCACCGCGTGCATCACGCCATCAACCCCGGGTACCTCGACAAGAACCACGGCGCGACGTTCAGCGTCTTCGACCGGCTGTTCGGCACGTGGAAGGCCGAGACCGAGCCCTGCGTGTATGGAACGACGACGCCCCTCGCGAGCTTCAACCCGCTCTGGGCGCAGGTCGAGCGCTACGTCGAGCTCGTGCGCCTCGCCCGCCGCGCTCCCTCGATGGTCGACGCGCTCAAGGTGTTCGTGGCCTCGCCGGCGTGGCGCCCGGAGTGGATGGGTGACGCGCCAAAGCGTGACTGGGCGGTGAAGTACGACGTCAGGCCCTCCGACGTGGTGCAGCGCTATGTGTTCTCGCAGTGGCTCGTGCTGCTCGCGGCCACCTTCGTGTTCCTCATGTGGGGGCAGGGTGAGGCGCTCGAGTGGAGGCTCGCCTTCGCCGCCTGCATCGCGCTCTCGACGACGTCGATTCCCGGGCTGCTCGAGGGGAAGGCGTGGGCGAAGCCGCTCGAGGCGCTCCGCTGTGTCGGCTCGGCCGCGTGCATGGCCGCGTTCATCGCCCTGCGCTGATCAACGCCGAGTGAGCAGCTCGAGCAGGTCGTTCGACATCTGATCAGACGACTGAATCACCTTGAGGCTCGCGCGAAACGCGTGTGACGCCGACATGCTGTCGACGACTGGCCCCACATCGAGGCCGCCACCCGAGAGCGTCACCTTGTCGACGGGCATCGCCATCGAGCTCGCGGCGCGGTCGAGCCGTTGGGTCGCGCGCTGAAGACCCGCGATGCCGCTCGCCATGGCCGAAGGGACTTTCACCTCACAACGATGCGAGCCAACACGACTCCGCGCAATGGGCCAGCGATGACCCTGCGCGGGTCTCTGCAGACCTTCGGTCGAGCGGCAGGAATCCCGCGGGCTTCACGCCTCCTCGCGGTCCCACCTCGAGCAACCGGTCGAGCGTCACGTCAGCAAGCAGGTCGCTGATGCCTTCCCCGGCTGCGGCTGAGGTAGACGAGGCGCTGCATGGAACCGCGAGACGTCGAGAACGCCAGCTCTCCGTTGTGGATGGTGAGCCAGGCGCCTGCGCTGAACGAGCTCGTCCTGGCGCTCAGGGCGGCGCGAGGCGAGCTCGAGTCGGGCACGGGCGGGCGGCTCGTGTTCTCGCGCACGAAGCTGTCGCAAGCGCGCGCCGAGTTCACCGCGATGATTCGACGAGGCGAGCGTGACCTGCACGCGCTCGCGGGGCTCCTGTCGCAGCAGCTGCTCGGCACGTTCGGCCTGCGCAGCTCGGCCATCGGCGAGGTCGAGCACACGCACGAGCGCTTCACCATCACCGTCGACGTCACCGAAGACGAGCTGGCGCGCTCCACCGACCTCGACCTCGGCACCCGCATTCTCGCGAGGCTGGCCATCGCCGACCAGCGCGGGTGGCGGCGCGCGACCCTCGTGTCGAACGTCGTCGAGTACGAACCGACGGGCCCGAACCCGCGCAACGTCTACCGCGTGCTCACCCGCATCAAGGCCGAAGAAGAAATCTGGAACAAGGTGGTCGACGAGCTCTTCGACCTCGACCGCATCGTCTTGCGCGACAAACAACTGCAGCACCTGAGCCGGTACGTGAAAGATGTCTTCGGCATCAAGCTCGTCGTCGGCGCCGAAGACGACGCCTACCGCTTACAGGAGCAGCTGCTCTCGCTGGCGTTTCCCATCAAGCACCTCGAGCTGCGCGGTCTGCCCCTCGACGAGCTGCATCAGCGGTTGCAGTTCGTCGAGAGCAAGGACTACCTGCAGCGGCCCTCGCGCAAGCAGTCAGGGTGGACGGCGCTGAAGTCGGTGGTGCACTGGGCCGGCAAGACGTTCGAGATTCAGGTGCAGCCGTTGTCGAACTTCCTGCACGAGCGAGAGCGGCTGACCCGCGAGAGCCACGCGAGCTTCAAGTCGACCCGTGAGCGGGTGCGAGACGAGGTGGCGCAACGCCTGCCACTGTTCGCCTTCTACCGCGCGCTGCTCAAGTGGTTGTTCGTCGACCCATCGTCCGAGCAGCCTCGGCAGGAGGGCGTCGAGGTCGTGCTGGTCGACTGACGTGCCACGTGGCAGCACATCGGCAAAGAGCATGACGAGGAACTGCAGCGCCGGGAACGAGGCTTCAGGCCGGTGGCGCGCTGGCCGGTGGTAGCGGCGTCGGTGGCGTGCTGTTCGCGCTCGTCGCCATGGGTGGCTGTGAAGGAGATGGATGCCTTCCCACGCCGGCCTCGTCTGCGTACCGCAACAGCGCCGCGACCAGCGTCAACAGCACCGGCCCCACGAAGATGCCCGCGAAGCCGAACGCGCTCACGCCCCCGAGCACGCCGACGAACACCAGCAGCGTCGACACGTTCGTCGACGACGACACCACCAGCGGCCGAATCACGTTGTCGCTGCCCGCCACGAGAATGATGGACCACAGCGTGAGGAACAGCGCCCACCCCGACTGCCCGAGCGCGAGCAACGAGAGCGCGGCCGGCACCCAGACCAGCGCGGTGCCGACGACGGGGACGAGAGAGGCGACGGCGCCGATGGCTCCGAACACGAGCGGAGACGGCAGGCCCGCGATGGCGAACCCGATGCCGATGAGCGTTCCCTGCACCACGGCCGTCACCAGCGTGCCCACCACCACGCCACGCGTCACGCCTCCGAGCGACGTCGACAGCTCGTCCTTGCGCTCCTGCGACAGCGGCACGAGGTGAATCGCGCGCTCGAGCATCTCGCGCCCATCACGCAGGAAGAAGAAGAGCAGGAACATCGTCAGGCCGAACTGCGTCACCACCGAGAACGCGCCCAGCACCACCGTGCCGCCCAGCGACGCGAGCTGCTGCAGCACCGTCTGCGCCGCGTCGTTCGCCTGCTCGAGGATCTGCTCCTTCGAGAGCGAGGTGAACTCCTTCGCCGTGTCGAGCACCGCCTGCACCGGCTTGAACTCGAGCACGAGCTGCAGCGCCGGCAGCTTGCGGTCGTGCGCCTCGTTCTGAAACCCCGTGAGCAGCGCCGAGGCCTGCCGCAGGAACGCGAAGAGGAAGAGCGAGACCGGGCCTCCGACCAGCGTCACCATGCCGAGCGTCAACACCCCCGCCGCGAGCCCCGGCTTCATGGGCCACTTCGCGCGCAGGCGCCGGTTCAGCGGGTGCAACATGAACGCGAGCAGCGTCGCCCAGATGATGGGCACCACGAACGGCGTCAACGTGCGGAAGAGCAGCGAGCCCAGCACCGCGATGGTGCCGAGGGCGAAGGCGCGTGTGTAGAACCGGGAAGGAATCATCGTCAGAACGCCGCGATGGTGATGAGCCGTGGAGACGACTCGAAGGAGCGGTCGACGCCGGGGCCGCCCTGTTTGAGCAGCTTGAGTTCGCGCTCGAGCTCGCCTCGCTGCTTGAGCAGGTCGTTGCGCGTGTTCGTCGCTGAGGCCGACGCCGAGAGGCCGGTGACGACGCCGACGATGCCCAACGCCAGGCCTCCCAGACCAACCACGATGATCACCACGCCGACGACGAAGACCACCGCAAGGCCCGACACCGAGCCAAGCGCCAGCAGCAGCAGCCCGAAGAGCGCGACGGGCGCGGTGCCGAACCCGAGGTACGCCAGCACCACCGACACCGTCGGCCAGTCCGTCTTCAGGCCGCGCAGGTCTTCGTTGATGGCGTCGATGTCACGCTGCAGCTGCAGCTGTCTCGGGGCGGGCGGCTGCACGTTTTCGGGCTGCACAGGCAGCGGCGGCGGCGACTGCGAGAGCAGAAAGGCGCTGCGCGGCGACGCCGTGAGGTGAACGGCCGACTCGGGCGCTGGCGTCGCCGAGAGCGAGAGGGTGAGCGCGAGTGACAGAAGCATGCGCTCATTCCAACACAGCGCCGTCACCCTGACGCGAAAACTGCCGGTCACGCAGGTACGCGGCTGTCCGCGAGGGTTTCCTCGTCCGTCGCTGCGTCTGCTCCTCGAAGCAGTGGCGCGCTTCACCGACGACGTGAGCTGGCCGAAGCGGCTGTTCTCCCGCCTCGCCGAGCTCGGAAGGCCGAGTTCGCGCTCGCGCTCAACCGCGTGGTCCTTCTGCGGGCCCGTCACCATCCAGTGCGCTCGCTCGACAGCGCGCACACCACGGCGCCTGCTCCGTCGGAGGGAGCTCGCGCCGGACGCGGCTGCGAGGAGCGCCTCAGCGCGCCCGGCGTCTCATCATCAGCACCAGCGCGCCCAGCACGAGTGAGCCCTCGAGCGATGAACACCCGCAGCCCTTCTTCGGCGTCACCACGATGGTGACCCGGCTCGCAGGAGCGGCCGCCGGCCCATCATTCACGTTCAGCTCGAGGTTCACCTCGCTCGGTGTCTTCACGTCTGGCGCCACGAAGGTCGCGTCGAGCGCGTCGATGCTCGAGAAGGTGATGGCCGGCCCGCCCAGCTGCGACCAGCGAATGACGAGCGTGTCGCCATCAGGGTCCTGCGCGACGCCAGCGAGCGTGACGGTCTGCCCCGACTCCACCGTCAGCTCCATGCCCGCGCTCGAGGTCGGCGCGCGGTTCACGTTGCGCACCACCACGATGGCCGGCTGCGACGACATGCCGCCGCGCCCGTCATTGGCCGTCACCGTGAAGAGCAGCTGCGTGTCACTCCGCACCTCGGGCGCATCGAACTGGTCGCCCGCAATCGTCACCGTCGGCCCGCTCGTCTGCACCCACGAGAAGGTGATGGGGTCGTTGTTCGGGTCGGTCGCGGGCGGCGGCTGCAGCGTGACGCGCGTGCGCTCGTCGACGTTCTGCG
Source organism: Archangium gephyra (assembly GCA_943370055.1). Classification (GTDB taxonomy): domain Bacteria; phylum Myxococcota; class Myxococcia; order Myxococcales; family Myxococcaceae; genus Xiheimicrobium; species Xiheimicrobium gephyra_A. The sequence goes on along the minus strand of CALRPN020000073.1, from coordinate 18,702 downwards.
GGAAGCCCGCCTGCAGCACGGGAGGCTTGTTCACGCACCGCCCCGCGTGCACCGTGACCTCGTTGAAGGGCTGCATGCTCGCCAGGAGCAGGCCCGTGAACGCGAGGTCGTCGAGCGTCCACCCCGTGGCTGCGCCGCCCGTGTCGGTGCCGATGACGAACCGCACGCGGAACGACCGGTTCATCATCGAGCCGAGGTTCACCGTGACGCGCTGGTTCATCGCGCTGCCACGAAACGCCTGCTGGCCGGCCAGCGGGTTGGCCGTGTTCGACTCGAGCACGCCGTCGTAGCCGGTGACGGCGCTGCCGTTGATGGTGCGGGTGATGGCGGAGGGTGGAATGAGCGTGAACGGCCCTTCGTCGACCGAGACCTGCAGCTGCGCTCCGTCCCACGCGCGCAGGTTCATCGGGTCGAACTCGAAGGCGTAGGTCTGGGTGAACGTGAACGAGACGGGGTCGGTCGTCGCCGGCCCTTGCAGGAGCGGCGTCGTCGCCCAGCTCAGGCCAGCCACCGGCGAGTTCTGCCCGAACAGCGTGTTGCGCAGGAGCGAGTTGGCGGGGCTGACGACGCGAAACTGGTACTCCCACGGCACGCCCACCCGGTCGAACTCCCACCGCGAGACGTCTGCTTCGAAGCCTTCCCGCTCGGAGCGCTGCAGGTCGGTGTTGAACCGAATGGCGCGAGTGACGGGCGACTGCTCGACGAGCGGGTCGGTCGAGGTGATGAAGATTCGCGACTGCGCCACGCTGGTCAGGTCCGTGCGCAGCTCGGCCGGCACCGTCACCTCGACCGGCACGAAGGGCTCGGCCGTCACCGTCACGAAGCGCTCGCCCAGCAGCAGCACCACTTCGTCCGACGCGAGGTTGAGCCGTGAGTTCGTGAAGGCACGTGAGCCCACGTTCATCAGCCGCAGCTGCACGCGGCCCGTCTCGCCCACGTCGAGCACCCCGTCGTTGTCACAGGCGTCACGGTCTTCGAGCGCCCGCACGTCGAGCACCGCCCAGCGCGCACCGGCGTTGGTGAAGTCCTCCATCACGGGCGCGTTGGTGAGCGACCGCCGGTTCGGCGCCTGGGCCGACAGCCCCATGCCGCGCACCGCGAAGCCGTCGAGGAACGACTGGAACTCCCCCGGGCCGGTGGCCTTCGCGGTGATGAGCAGCGCGTCGCGCGCCTCGAGGAAGGTGGGGTTCACCGGCGTCGCCTTCAGTGACGCGACGAGCAGCCGCAGCACCGCGCGTCTCCCGCCATCGAAGGTGGGGAAGCGCGGGTCCTTCAGCACGCGCGTGGTGCCTTCCCAGAGCGCCGAGGCCCAGACCTCGCCTGCGTTGTGCACCTCGGCGTTGTCGTTGCCACCACCACCGTTCGCCGGGCTGATGGGCGCCGTCGTCGGCAGCGGCACGTTGCTCACGATGTGGCGGAAGGTGAGCGCGTTGCGCATCGGGTCGATGGAGTAGGGGAAGCGCCGCACGCCGAAGTAGTGCGCGTCGAGGCTCGCGCCGTCGTAGCCAGTGGGGCTGCGCTGGTGGCCTCCGATGGCGAACGCGCCACGCCAGTCGGCGTTGTTCGGTCTCTGCAGGTCTGCCGCTTCGAGAGTGGTGAGCAGCGCGACGAAGTCACTCCAGCCCTCTCCGAGGCCGCGGCTCTGGTTCGCGGCGAGGCCGTTCGCGTCGCCGATGAGGCGCGACGACAAGAGGTGGCCCCACTCGTGCGCGACGATGGTGGTGTCGAACGCGGTGGAGCGCCCGACGACGGTGGCGCGCTCGAGCGTCGCGGTGATGATGGTGCCGGCGTCGAGCGCGAGCCGCAGCGCTGTTGCCCGGTCTGCATCGAGCACGTGCGTCGGCAGGCTGATGCCGGGCTCACGCGTGTCGAAGCCGTTCTGAATCAACAGCCCGACGGCGCCTGCATCGGCCGCGAGGTCGTCGAGGCCAGCCACCGAGCCGCAGGGACCCGACGCGACGCCGAAGGCGACCTTCCCCGAGAGCGACGACGCGTTGAGCAGTGGGCCACACACGTCGAGGCCGCCGTCGATGCTCGCGAGCTGAACCACCTGCGCTGACAGGTTCCACGTGCCGGGCCGCATCGGCGCTGCGCCAGTGCCTGCATCGACGCCGATCGAAGGAGAGAGCGCGACCGTCGAGCGCCCGAGCGGCTGCACCGGGAACAACTGCAGGCGCGGCGAGACGCCATCGGCTGCGCTCGCGAACCTCGCCTCATTGATGCCCGCGAAGTCGTTCACCTCGACGAGCAGCGGGTCATTCGCGCGCCCGCCGCGGCCCTTGTTGTCGGCCTGCGCGTTGCCTGCCGCCTCGTTGAAGCCCACGTCGTAGAAGAGGTCGTGCAGCCAGTTGGTGACGAAGAAGGCGTGCGTCGACGCTGCGTGGCTCTGCGCGTCGGTCGCGGTGGGCTCGAGCAGCGGGTTCCACGCGAAGTCGAACGCGCCCGCCGTCGCCGTCGCGAACGGGTCGGTGAGGGAGCGCGAGGTGCCTCCATCGGGCAGCACGTCTCCGGGCGGAATGCCGCCGTCGGCGAAGCGGGGCAGGCCGGCGGCGGGGTCGTTGCGGCCATCGGGGCCGTAGAGGTCTGCGTAGGCGACGACGTTGTTCCCCGAGAGCGAGGTCGCGCCCACGGGCAGCCACGGGTCCATCGTCGAGAGGCCCGCGTGGTCGAGCGAGACGAGCACCGCAGGCGTGAGCATCGCGGGCGCCCAGCCGTCGGGCAGGCCGGTGGGGTGCGGCAGGGTGTCGCCTTCCGGGCTGTCGAGCGGCGTGAAGGGCGCGCTGGCCTTCGCCCAGACGCGGAACGAGAAGTCGAAGGTGCGCGAGACGCGGCTGAGCAGCCGGCCATCTTTCGCCGAGACCACGACGGTGTACGGGCCCGAAGCCGTGTCGACCTCGACCTGCCACGCGGGCAAGAGCTCGCGGTCGGTCGCGAAGAGCACCTGCGTCGCGTGCACGCGCTGCCCACGCCGTGAGGTGTGCTCGAGCGCGACCTCGAGCGCCGTCTGCGCGGTGAGCGAGAACGAGCGCGCCGAGGCAGGGAAGGGTGAGAACGAGCCGAGCACGCCGACCGGCTCGCGCTGCTGGCTGAGCACCACCGCGACGCGCTCGCGGAAGACGGGCAGCTCGTTCACGCGGCGCGAGAACGAGACGACGATGGCGCCTTCGCCCAGGTCGTGCACGCGGTCGATGGGCAGCTTCACGGCGTCGAGCGGGTGCAGCTTGTAGAGGGGCGCGAGCTCGAACAGCGTGCGACGCGCCATCTCCTCTGCGGTGAGCCCGAGGTCCTTCGGCGTTCGTGCGCCAGCGGGGGCGCCGGCCAGGAAGACCGAGGTCGGCACACCGGTGCGCGGCTCCCACTGCGAGACGAAGACCCGCGAGGCCACCTCACGGGCCTGCGCGTCGACGTCGATGGAGCGCGGCGCGTGCGCATCACCGTCGAGAAAGGCGTCGAGCGTGGGGAGCGGCTCCGCAGCGGCGAGGAGCGCGAGGACGAAGAGCGACATGGAGAGTTCCTTCGAGCTACTTCTGCTGGGCCACGAGCAGGCCGACGACGCCCGCGAGGATGATCAGCACGAGCAGGCCAATGATGATGAACGGCAGCTTCGACTTCGAGACCCCCGGCAGGTCGTGCTCTTCGGTGGGCACCACCCGCGCCGAGTCTTCTGACACGGGCGGCTTCACGTCGACTGGCGGCACGGGCTGGGTGCGGTTGAGGTCGAGCGGTTGCACAGGCTGGGTCTGCTTGAACGGCGACTGCTGCGGCCCCTCGGTGGTCTCGTTGCTGACGAGAATCGTCTCGTTGCCCGGTCGCGGTGGCAGCGGCTGCTTCAGCGGGTCGGTGCTCGAGACGCTCGAGTCCGAGATGCTGGGCACGGGGCTCACCATCACCGGGTCGACGAGCACCGTCTTCGCTTCGCCCCAGGCGCGCTTGGGCACCACGCCACCCTGCGCGGGAGGGAGATGCACTGGCTGAACCGTCGACTTCTTGTTCGACGGCGGCGGCACGCTCGGCGCCTGGCTGCCAGAGGAGCGGCGCGGCACGGGAGTCGGCGACGACACGGCTCCTGGCGGGCGGCGCACGGGCTCGTCACCTGGCTGGGAAGAGACGATGGCCGTCGAGACCTCGCTGCGCTGCACCTCGACCCGCGCGGTCGTCTTCAGGTCGACGACGGGCTTGAGCTTCTCGTCCGAGCGGGTGCGCCCTTCCATGATGCGGCGGAGCATGCGCCGCGCGTCGTCGGCGCTCTCGGGGCGGCGGTCGGGCTCGCGGTCGAGCAGCATCATCACCCAGCTGTCGACGTCTTCGTCGATGGAGGGCACCCACTGCCGCGGAGGCACCGGGTCGAACTTCATCTTCTGGCTGATGACCTCGATGGCGCTGGGCGCTTCGTGCGGAATGCGGCCGGTCAGCATCTGGTAGGCGATGCCGCCAACGGCGTAGAGGTCGGTCGCGGGGAAGACCTTCGTGCCCAGCACCTGCTCGGGCGCCATGAAGGCTGGCGTGCCGATGAGCGTGCCCGGGTTCGTCGGCCGAACGGAGCCACCAGAGCGGTCGGCCTGCCGCGCGAGCCCGAAGTCGATGATTTTGACGTGGCTGCGCGCCTCGGGGTGCGACTCGTAGAAGACGTTGCCGGGCTTGAGGTCGCGGTGAATCACGCCCACCACGTGCGCGGCGTAGAGGGCTCCGAGAATCTCGTCGAGAATCGGCGCGACCTTCTTGAACGGGGCCGGCGCTTCACGCTTCACCCACGCGTCGAGCGGCTCGCCCTCGAGCAGGTCCATCACGATGTAGGACTGGCCGTTGGGCAGCGTGCCGAAGCCGAAGATGTCGACGATGCCCGGGTGCCGAATGGCGTTGACGGTGCGGGCCTCACGAATGAGCCGCTGCACCATGTCGGGGTCGTCGGCGTAGTCGGGCTTGAGCACCTTCAGCGCCGCGGGCTTGCCGATGACGGCGTGCTGCACCCGGTAGACGATGCCCATGGCCCCGGAGCCGATGATCGACTGCACCTCGTAGTCGTCGACGCGCGAGCCCAGCAGCGGGTCTCGCCCCATCGGACCGCGGAAGTCGTTGATGGTCTCGTCGCCGGGCTTCGTCACAGGAGAGGCCGGCAGGCTAGCGCGCCGACGCGCTCCGTACACCTTTCCTCAGATGTCGACGGCCAGGTGGCCGGCTGATCAGTTCTTCTTCGGCGTCACCGCTGGAAGTTCGAGCGACCCGAACACGATGTGCTCGAAGGTTCGTTTCAGCGTCGGGCTCTGGAAGCCATCCATCGGCTGCGCGTTGAGAATGCGCACCTGCATTCCCACCAGCACCTCGGCGCGATTGACGGCAGCCCACGTCTCTCCGTCCTTCGTCTTGAGCCGCAGGTACGTGTAGACGCCGGTGTCGATGCGCTCGAGCACCGTGCCGTCGACGGGCGGCGTCGAGAGCGTCTTGGGCAGCCCGTTGGCGTGGGGGTTCTCCATCGGCTTGCCCGCGGCCGCCGGAGCAGCGGGCGCGGCGCCCGAGGTGATGGTGCCGAAGATGATGACGGGCCAGGTGCGCTTGAGCGTCTTGCTCTCGAAGTTCTGCATGCGCGCCTGCACCTCGATGGTCACCTTCGCGCCCGTCGCCAGCTCGACCTGCGGCACCGCGGCCCACTCGTCTGCCGTGGCCGTCTTCACGCGCACGTACGAGTAGCCCGCGGCGTCGACCTTCTCGACCACCGTGCCTGAAATGGAAGTCGCCGGCTGCGCGAAGGCCACCAGGCCCGCCAGCATCGACGTGAGGAGCAGCGAACGCCGCCCGAGGAGTGCTGCTGTTTCGAAGTTCATTCGTTTCTCCTTCACGTCGACACCGTTCGGGTGCGGCTTACTTCTTCTTGGCCGCGGCCGGCTTGAACTTGAGCACGTACGCCGCCACGTTGCGCAGCTCGTCGTCCTTCATCGCCGCCGACCACGACACCATCAGCGGAGAGCGGCCGTTCGCTGCGCCACCGTCCTTGATGATCTTGTACGCGTACTCATCGGTGAGCCGCGCCGCGTTCGCCGCGTCGGTGAAGTTCGTCGGCTTCGGCGTCAGCGCCGCTCCAGCAGGGCCGTTGCCGTCGCCCTTCTCGCCGTGGCACGACACGCAGAAGGTCTTGTACTGCGCTTCACCCTTCGCTGCGTCGCCCTTCAGCTCGAACCCGCCCGCGAGCGCTGCACCAGAGATCAGCACCACCATCGTCGTCATCAGTCGCTTCATGTGTCGTCGCCTCCTTCGAGGTTTGAACGCCTGCGTCGTCGCCGGCGGATCAAGTCGTCGCCTGATCAGCCGCTATGACGCGCGTTCGGCGCGTTCTTCTCAAGCGCAACGTTTGCGAACGTGACGAGCGCTCATGGCGAGCATGATGGCGACCCGTGCTGTCAGCCTCGCCTGACAGGTCGAGCCCGAAAACGGCGATCGCTGTTCAGCGCGAAAAAGCGGGGCACTCTGTGGTCGTCCTGTGGAGGGGGGAAGGGGGCGCGTTGGAACTTTTCAATGCGCCTTGATTCGCGCTAAGGCCCCGAACTGATTCCGGGGAGACCACGAACATGACCAAGCGACCAACACTGATCGGTGGGGCGGTAATGTGTTTGCCCGCAGCACCACTGCTCTCGATGAAACTCACTCGACTGGTGGTTTTGGGGCTGTCGGTGTCTGCCTCACTGGTGTTCGCGAACCCGGCGGCGGGTGTCTCGGACGAGCGCGTGGTGCTTCCGGCCGCTCCTGGCAGCATCGACGGCGTCGGCGAGAACGCCACCGTCGAGGGCAACCAGGGGGCCATGCGCTACAACGTCCCCATCGAGGTTCCGCCCGGCTTTCCCGGCGTCAGCCCTGACTTCTCGCTCACGTACAGCTCGTCGGCCGGTGCAGGCCCGCTCGGCATCGGCTGGTCGATGCCCATGTTCTCCATCGAGCGCATGACGTCGAAGGGGTTGCAGAAGTACGACCTGACCGACCGCTTCGTCGCTGACGGGAGCGATGAGCTGGTGCGGGTCTCGGAGTCGGCTGGCGACGCCGTCTACCGCACCCGCTTCGAAGGCAGCTTCATCCGCTGGACGTGGAAGGCTCGCGGCACGGGTGAAGAGGGCTACTGGACGGCGGAGTACCCCGACGGGCGCATCGGCACCTTCGGCGCAGACGCCCAGGGCAACGCCGTGGCGACAGCGCAAGTGCGGGTGCCCAGCACCTCGAAGGTGTGGCGCTGGCATCTGGTGCAGCTGGTCGACCCGTTCGGCCACGTCATGCGCCTCACGTGGACGAAGGACGCCTCGGGTTACCCGCTGCTGGACCGCATGGACTACGTGTACGAGGGCGCCTCGCCGCGGCACTCGGTGCGCTTCACGTGGGAAGGGCGCTCTGACGTCATCAGCAACGCGACGCCTGGCTTCGAGCTGCGGCTGACCCAGCGCCTCAAAGACGTTCGCATCTTCTCGGGCGCCACCAACCCAGAGCTCGTGCGCGCCTACGTGCTCAACTACGAGGCCGAGGCCACGGCAGGCAGCGTCTCGCGGCTCTCGAGCGTCGCGCGCTTCGGGCGCGGCATGGTGCAGTACCCGGTGACGTTCCGCTTCGGCTACTCGAAGACGCTCGGCGCAGGCTGCGACGCCTCGTGCGAGCGGCCCTTCACCCGCGACATGGGCACCCTCGCCGGCGTCGACTTCTCGACCGGCCGCGCGACCCTCATCGACATGAACGGCGACGCGCTGCCAGACGTCATCTTCTCCGACGCGCAGGGCCGTCACTCCATCTTCACCGCGAAGCTCGACGCCGAGGGCCGCACCAGCTTCGAGCCCGCACCACGCCAGAGCGCGATGACGACCGGCTCGAGCCCCTTCGTCATCGGCGACGCGCGTGTGCAGGTCATCGACGTCAACGGAGACGGCTTCGTCGACATCACCCAGGCCAAGGTGCCGGCGCTGCTCTGCAACAACGGCTCGGGTGACTGGGTCGCCTCGTCGGTGTGCGCCCCCTCGGCGCCCGGCCTGCCGCAGTCCTTCTCTCCCGAAGAAGACACCGACCCCAGCCAGTCGGAGCCGAAGTACGTGCGCTTCTTCGACTACGACAACGACCGCCGCATCGACTGGCTGCGCACCTACGCCGGCGGCACGACGACCGAAGTGCTCGTCAACTCCAACACGGGCTTCAACACCGTCACGGTGCAGAACATCGGCGTGGCCTTCGACGAGAGCACGCTCCAGCTCGCCGACATGAACGGCGACGGCCTGCAGGACCCCGCGCAGCTGCTCGTGTCGGGTCAGACGGTGCAGGTGCTGTACAAGCTGAACTACGGCTACGGAAACTGGGCTGCGAACTGGTCCACCATCACCCTGACTGGCCTCGACGCCTCTCAGGCTGACAAGGCCGAGCTGCAGGACATCAACGGTGACGGCCTCTCTGACGTCGTGGCCGTCACGGGCAACGAGGTGCGCCTGGCCCTCAACCGCAACGGCGACCGCTTCGAGCCCGTGCGTGTGCTCACCACGACCGACCTCGCGCAGGGCAGCTCGATTCCCAGCCGCGGCACCAACACCGTCGTGATGTTCGCCGACATGAACGGCAACGGCTCTGACGACATCGTCTGGGTGCAGCCCACCGGCGCCGTCACGTACCTCGAGCTCTTCCCCGTGCGGCCGAACCTCATCTCGCGCATCGACAACGGCATCGGCGCCGTGCAGACGCTCACCTACGGCAGCAGCATCACCGAGCAGGCCCGCGACGCGGCCGCCAACATGCCGTGGAACAACCGCGTGCCCAACGCCTACGTCACCGTCAAGCGCATGGAGGCGTTCGTCACCCTCACCGCGAACGACACCTCGGGCCTGAAGGAGATTGCCACCTTCCGCTACCACTCCGGCTTCTACGACGGCGTCGAGAAGCAGTTCCGCGGGTACGAGCAGGTCGAGCGAGAGCTGCTCTCGGACATGTCGCGCGATGCGCAGGAGCCCGGCCTCATCACCGAGGACTACGAGGTCGGCAAGACGAGCCCGGCGCTGGCCGGCAACAAGACTCGTGCCCGCGTCTACGTCGGGATTGGCCCCGCCCAGCTGCTGCTGAACGACACCTCGTACCTCTTCGAGAGCTGCCCCGTGGCCGACGTGGGCACCACCACGCCGCCCATCGGCTTCATCTGCCAGCGCGCCAAGACGGTCACCCACGTCGAGCGTGACGTCGCCAACGCGGTCACCACCCGCGTCGAGTTCGACTACGACGGCTTCGGCAACGTCACCACCGAGCGTGACCTCGGTGTCATTCACTTCGGAACCACCCAGCAGCCGCGCGCCTGTGACGCGTGCACGCAGTCGGGCGCCTTCGGCAAACCCTGCGGCATGATGTGCACTGGCGACGAGCGCTTCGTCGAGACCGAGTACATCGCGCCGGGCACGCTCACCGCAGGCAAGTGGTTCGTGGGCAAGGTTCGCCGGCAGACGGCGGCCGGAGTCCTCGGCATGCCGCTCTCCGAGACGCAGTTCTTCTACGACGGCAACGACTTCGAAGGGCAGGCGATGGGCCTGACGCGCGGCCGCTTGAGCCGCGTGCAGAACCGCGTCGGCCCGGGCCCCAACGACGTCGCGAACGACCGCTTCCGCACCGACGCGCACGGCAACGTGGTCGAGAGCATCGCGCCGGCCGGCTCCATCGCCAACGGCGCGACCCACCGCCGCCTCGCCACCTTCGAGGCCGCTGGCCTCAAGCAGCTCTCGAGCGAGATTCGGCTGGGTGGCACCGACGTCGCCTCGGTGAAGCGTGACTACGTGCACGACCCCGCGTGGGAGCAGGTCGCTCAGGCCTCGTCGTGGTACCCGGTGGTCAACGGTGCCGCGGCCGCCCCCGTGCTGCAGACGCGCTACCGCTACGACGAGCACAACCGCCTCGTCCGCCAGCTGGAGCAGGGCGACACCGATGCCAACCCGTCGGAAGAGTACGTGTACGAGCTGGCCGACCCCGCGACCCGCATTCTGGTGCAGACGCGCAGCTCTGCCACGAGCGGCCTCGACATCGTGCAGGCCCGCTGCTTCGACGGCCGCGGTCGTATCTTCCAGACGCGCACCAAGATTGACGCCACCACCTGGCAGGTCTCGGGCTTCACCGAGTTCGACAGCCGCGGCGCCACGGTTCGCAACTTCCAGCCCTACACGGCCGCCACGGGGGCCTGCGACACCATGCCGCCGATGTCGGTGCCGTCGTCTCGCCTGACGTTCGACCCGATGGGGCGCATCCTCACCGAGACCGCTCCCGATGGCACCGTGCGGCGCACCCAGCATGGGCCGCTGTTCACCCGGCTCTTCGACGAGAACGACATGCAGGCCAGCAACCCGTTCTTCAACACGCCCACCACCATCGAGTACGACGGCCTCAGCCGAATCGTCGCCATGCAGCGTGCGCTCTCGGTCTCGGGCCCGCAGCCCCGCACCGAGCTCACCTATGACGCCCTCGGCCGGCTCGCCTCCATCAAGGACCCGGGCGGCAACCTCAAGACGCAGACCTACGACCTGCTCGACCGCGTGCTGAGCGTCACCGACCCGAACGCCGGTACCACCCGCTACGAGTACGACCTCAACGGCAACCTGGTCAAAGAGACCGACCCCCGGAACAAGGTGCTGCGCCAGCAGTTCGACAGCGCCGACCGCCTGACTGCGCAATGGGACGAGGCCAACGAAGCGGCCACGAAGATCTCCTACGCCTACGACCTGCGCACCGGCTGCATCGACTGCACGAACGCGGGTGGTCGAGTCACCGAGATGCGCTACCCCGCGGGCGTCGAGCGACGTGGCTACGACACCAAGGGCAACATCACGTTCCTCGAGCGCTCGGTCGATGGCTCGACCTTCACCACCCGTCGGCAATACGACGGCGCCGAGCGTGAAATCTCTGCCAGCTTCCCCGGTGGCCTCGTGTTCCAGCGCACCTTCGACGGGCTCGGTCGCCTCAAGAGCATTCCCAACTACGTCAACGCCTTCACGTACAACGAGCGCGGGCAGCTGCAGAAGCTCGAGTTCTCGAACGGCGTCTCGACCAGCTTCACGTACGACCAGCGCCTGAACCTGGCGTCGTTGAAGACCACCCTGAAGGACGGCTCGTCGCTCGTCGACCTCAGCTACACGCGCGACGCCGCCACCAACCTGCTCGCCATCGCCAATGCGGTGACCCGCGAGACGCCGGTTCAGCACGCCGCGACCATGACCTACGACGCGTGGGACCGGGTGAAGACCGTGAGCCTGCTCCGCAGCTCGGGTGACCCCGAAGTGCTCTCGTTCACGATGGACGACATCGACAACATCACCAGCATCACCTCGAGCCTCGGCGCGAGCAGCCCTGCCCACGTCGGTGCCATCGCGTACAACGCCTCGAAGCCCAACGCCGTCTCGAAGGCCGGCAGCCTGGACTACGCGCAGGACGAGCGGGGCAACACCAGCAGCCGTGGTGGGCTGAACTACCAGCGCGACGTCTTCAACCGCCTGGTCACGGCCGAGAAGGACGGGACGACGGTTGGGCAGTTCGTGTGGGGCTCGGGTACCGAGCGCGTGAAGCGGGTCGAGGGCTCCTTCACGACCCTCTACGCCGAGCCGAACCTCGACGTCCGTGACGGCATCGCCAACCTCTACCTGCGCGTCGGTGAGCTGCGCCTGGCCCGCATTCAGTCGAGCGCCACGGCGGCTCAGGTGCTGTCAGACCTCGCGCCGGCGACTGGCACGGGGGCCGCGAAGACGGTGGTGGGTGACCGCATCATCGACGTGGCTGACGCCTGGCTCGCCCAGGCAGCCGCCACCAATGCCGTCTCACTCTCGGGAGGCCCCACGCCTTCACCAGTGCCCGCGCTGCTCGCCTCGGCGGCGCGGCGCCTGCTGGTCGACGACGTCGTGTGGCTGCACGGTGACCACCTGCGCTCCACCATCGCGGCCACCGATGCGGCTGGAACGCTGCGCGCAGAGCAGAGCTTCTACCCGCTCGGCGCCGTCCGCGCGTCGACCGGCTTCGTCGACACGTACGGCTTCACTGGTGGCGAGCACGTCAAGAGCACCGGCCTCGTTCACATCGGAGCGCGGCAGCTCGACCCCTTCACCGGCCGGTGGACCAGCGTCGACCCGCTGTACTTCGTCTCGACCGAAGAGAGCATCGACGACTTCGGACAGAGCCTCGGTGGCTACGGGTATGTCTCGAACAACTTCGTCAACGGCATCGACCCCTCGGGTCTCAAGGAGTACTCGACTGCACGAAAGGTCGCCCAGAAGGCGAAGCTGATCAGCAAGATCGTCGCCGTGATGGCGGCCATCACCGGCGCCGTCATGTCAGCGGTTGCGGGCTTCATGGCGTACAACTCCGACGGCAAGAGCGCCGACGCCGCGCGCACCGTTGCCATGTACGCCGCTGCCGGTAACACCATCTCTGCCGCGGGCACTGCTCTCTCTGGCATCACCGACCTCGGCCGCAGCGCACTGAAGAAGAGCGACCGAGCCGAGAAGTACAACGAAGGTCCGAAGGGCGCGGACGGCGCGAAGGGCGCAGACGGCACGAACGGCACCAACGGCACGAATGGCAAGGACGGCAAGGACGGCAAGGACGGGAAGGACGGCACGAACGGCAAGGACGGCGTCAACGGGACGAACGGGACCAACGGCACGAACGGCAAAGACGGTGCGCAAGGTCCCCGCGGGTTCACGGGCATGAGAGGCCCGCCTGGCCTCAAGGGCGACAAGGGTGACTCTGGCCGTGGGCGCGCCACGTCGGTTGGCTCGGGGCTGGGGAAGAACCCTGTGCCGCGTTCCCGGACGACCACCTTCTGACTCAAGCGAGACTCCATGAAAACGACTGCTCTGTTTCTGCTCCTCTCCATCGCCGTCTCCGCCTGCACCTGCGGCAACCCCTGCACCCCTGGTGCGAAGGACTGCACCTGCAAGGAGGCCAGCGTCTGTGACGACGGCCTCGTCTGCGGTGACAACAAGTGCGTCTCACCGACCACCGCTGGCGTGCAGGTCAGCGACGCCAACGCCCGCGGCTGCGAGGTGCTCCTCACCGAGTCGGCCGGCAACACCGTCACCGACGTCACCTTCTCGAACGGTGTTCAGGGCGCCTTCGTGCGCGAGGCGCCTCGCGTGGCGTTCTCGTTCGTCGCGCCCACTGACGGCAAGCTCCCTTCCGCTGGTGTCGGCGTCTCCATCGCTGGCGCTCCGACGGGCATCACCGTCTCGAAGGTCAGCTGCGTCGACTCCGCTGGCCAGAAGCTGGCCAACGCCACCATCACCCTTCGCTGATTTCGCCAGCGACTGGCTTCAAGCCCCACATCTCTGACAGAGTTTTTCGCCTCTCCTGAAAGGTCACCATGAACACCACCTCGCGCGTTCTTCTCGCCGGGCTCTGTCTGTCCGTCGTGCTTGGCTGCCCCGAGCCCAAACCAGCGCCCGATGGTGGTGACCAGCAGGAGTGCGTCGTGGGCACGCAGGGCTGTGCCTGTGCCCTCGAGAACAAGTGCGCGAGGAACGCGCGCGGTGAGCAGCTGGTGTGTATGGGCGGCACCTGCGAGGCGATGACGTGCGTCGCCGGCGACAAGGGCTGCGTGTGCCGCAACGGCAACGAGTGCAACGGCGCCGGAGATGCCTGCACCAACGGCTTCTGCGTCGCCTCGGGCTGCGGGCCGGGCTCGAAGGACTGCACCTGCCTCGCCGGCGCCTGCGACGTCGGCCTCACCTGTCTCGAGAACACCGTCTGCGTCGACTCCTCGGGCTTCGAGGGCGGCGCGTGCCTGGCCAACGGCCGCTGCCACAAGGGCGCGCGCTGTGACTCCACCACCGGCACCTGCGTCTTCTGCAACGCCGGTACGGCCGGCTGTCAGTGCAGCTCGAACAACGGCTGCAACGCGGGCCTCGCGTGCTCGACGGGCCTCTGTCTGAGCGCGCTGCAGCTGCCGCCGGCCAACCCCGCCTGCTACACCTCGTGCCGCGACGACCTCGACGAGTCCGATGGTGGGCAGCGCGAGTGCTCCACCGACAGCGTCTTCCCCGGCTGTCTGCCGAACCGCACCTGCACGCAGGGCAGCTGTCTGCTCCCCGGCGCCTCGAAGCCCGGGTGCACCCAGGACTCGGAGTGCCCCTTCTTCCAGGTCTGTCTCGCTGGCGGCTGCTACTCGAACTGTGAGGCCAACGCCGACTGCTCGAGCGGCATGGGTTGTTTCCGCAAGGCGTGCCGCAGCACCTGTACCGCCAGCGCCAGCGGCGCGCAGTGCCCTGCGGGTTACGCCTGCACCGCCAACGACGGCCAGAACGGCTTCTGTCTGCCGCTGGGCCGCACCCAGTCTTCGCAGATGTCGCAGACGGCGTTGCCGAATGGCGGGCTCGAGATTCCTGTCGAGAGCATCGACCTCTCGAACGTGCAGACGACGGGCTCGTTCCAGGTGCTGCCGAAGTCGGCCATCACCCAGGACGTCACGATTCGAAAGGTCTCCCACACCATCTATTACGCAGACGGCCGCACCGAGACGGTCGACGCGAAGACGAACGACGCCGGCGTCTACCTGGCCTGCGACACCACTCGCAACGAGTGCCCGCTGTGGTGGCTGAAGGTGCAGGTGCCCTCGCAGATGGCCGTGCAGGACCCGTCGGTCGCGCTGCGGCTGAACCCCAGCTGTGCCGATACGACCCGAATCCCTGATGCTGGCGGCGTGGCGCCGTGCCCGGTCGTGCAGGTCTCGAACGCCGGCGGTGTGCAGGCCGTTCGCTGGGAAGGCAAGGTGCTGGTGAGCACCCGTGATGCGACGACGGCGGTCACGCTCCGCTACGTCGAGCGCCCCGAAGGTCAGTGGACCGGCTCGATGTTCTACTTCGGCACCTTCTCGACGAAGAACCTGCAGGGGTGGATCGACGCCGCCGACAAGAGCCAGGTCAGCAACGTGAAGAACGGCCTCGTTCAGGGCTGGGGCCAGATGCGCGGCGGCCGCCTCGAGGGGTGGCAGGAGTTCCTCGCGATGCTGACGTCGACCCGCACCGAGTCGTGGAAGTTCGGCACCGTCAACACGCGGTGCAAGCTGAACAACGGCAACCTGCAGCGAATTGCCTGCTACCCCTACACGAACATGGTGGGTGTCACGGCCTACGTGCAGGACACCGATGACACGCCGATTCCGTCGGGCGTGACCGAGCTTCCCGTCGCCTTCAACCTCAAGATCGACCCGGCGAACCCCGCAGCCTTCACGGGCCGCATCGAGTCGTCGAACTCCATGCACTACCCGGGCAACCCGGCGCTTCGCATCGAGTTCAAGGGCAGCCCCGCTGACGCGGCCTCGTGCGCTGCGGGCACCGGCGGCACGGACTGCCTCGTGTACCTGAAGGAGAACGCGACGGGCGAAGCGAACAAGATCATCTCCGAGGTCGGCGGCCGTTACTTCCCGACCGCGGGCACCTGCGCGAACGGCTTCATCCCCAACGCGTTCCCCTGGCTGGTGCCTGGCTTCACGACGGGCACCGTGCTCGACGCCGCGACGGGCAACCGCACCCGCACCGAGTGCCGCGACAACCTGCTGCCCTTCGACCAGATGGCGGCGGCGAGCAACGGCGTGCTCAACCAGAGCCTCGCTGGCGGCAACCCCGTGCCGGACGGCCAGTCGCGCCGCCGCACCCTGCGCTTCCTCGACGGCGCGCTCGTCAACCAGTCCGAAATCTTCATCCTCTTCGAAGAGAGCTACGCCTCGTTCATTCCCGGTCAGCCGGCCACGACGGCCTATGGCTACATGCTGCTGAAGCGGGCTCCGGCGAACCTCACGCCTGCCTCGTTCGTCGGCCTGCGGCCGCCTGCCATGCCGCCGATGCGCACCACGCCCACGCCCCCGGGCGCGCAGTGTGACCCGACGCTGGTGAAGGACGCCCTCGGCAAGTCGACGCCCACGCAGCTGTCGACCCTCACGCCCATCGAGCGCGAGACCCTCACCAAGACCATCCTCGAGGGCTCGGTCACCACCGCAGGCTACGGCCCGGTGCCCGTGACCGAATACGTTCACTACTTCTGCGAAGACACCGGGTACTTCAACGGTGGCAAGGAAGACCGCGGCCTCGGCAGCGACGTCGAGGTGCCGTGCCCTGCAGGCAGCAAGATCATCTATTTCCTCTCGACGCGAACGCCGGCGCAGGTGGCGGGCGAGCCGTGCCAGCAGCCCAGCCACGGCACGTGCATGGCGACGCTGAACTCGTGGCGAGCGGCTGGCACCATCATCACCGAAGAGAACCCGCTCTACGAGTGCGTGCAGCCGCCTGCGCAGCCCCGGCCCGTCTTCTGCGACGACAACCGGCTCGACCTGCGCGCCAACAAGACGTTCTTCAAGAAGCAGCCCGCGAACACCGCCCGCACGCTGTTGCCGCTGCGCGCGCTCATCGACGCGGCCTTCCGCTACAAGACGCGCTTCCGCTCTTCGACGGGTGGAACCCTGGGTTTCGCTCCGGCGCAGTGCGTGCCCAACTCTGATCAGGTGCCGTACTGCTACGACCCTGCGCAGATCGAAGAGGCGCGTCAGCGCGTCGACTGCCTCATCAACATCTACAGCGTCGACGCCTACGCCAACGGGCTCACCCCGGGTCAGCGCACCGACCTCAACGCGTTCCTCCGCAAGAGCTTCTCGGAGTTCTCGTCGAGCTACGAAGGCTTCGAGCGGCTCTACGCCGAGCTCATGATCATGCAGGGCGACGAGTCGTTGACCGCGGCGTATGCGTCGCGCTTCGACCTGGCGGCCACCGGTGGAGCGAGCTTCAAGGGCTCGGCGTTCGAGCCCAACGGCATCGACCTCACGGGCGTGGCTGGAGCCGAGATGTTCCGGCTGTACCAGTCAGTGCAGTACTACCAGCTCGCCCTCGACCGTCTGTACATGCTGGGGCCGAACATGTCGGTGGCGTTGGCGCGTGGACCCGTGACCAGCGAGCTCGACTTCATCTCGGCCGAGACGGTGACGAGCTACCTCGAGCGGCTCGTGCGCGCGGCGTCGCAGAAGTCTCGCGCCATCGGCGAGATCGCGCGCCGCTATCAGAACTTCAACCGGCCCGACCTCGCGCGCCGCACCATCGAGCGCGGCTACGTCGCGACCTACCTCGAGAGCGCCATCATCAGCCGCCAGATGCTCGACATCGCCGCGGCCTCGTCGTCGGCCTCGCTGCCGCAGATCTTCATCACCATCGAGAAGGCGCAGCGGAACTACCGCATGGCGCTGCTCGACATGCGCGAGATGTACGCGCAGATCACCGACGAGATGAACTACTTCGGGTACCCGCCCGACTACATTCCCTTCCCGGCCATCGATGGAGCGTCGGTGTCTTCGGCGAACGCGTTCGACTCGATCCTCACCCTGGCGAAGCAGCGCCTCGACCTCGCCAAGACGCGTGAGCAGCTCGCGCTGGCGTCGGGCAAGCAGGGCCGCGTCGACGCCGCGCAGTTCCAGTCAGACCTCACTGGCATTCGGAACAACTACGAGAACCAGCTCTCGCAGATCTGCGGCACCTTCCCCGGCCCCGATGGGCGGCAGTACCCGGCGATTCGCAAGTACGCGCCGTTGTCCGACGTGGCCACGGCCATGGGAGACCCGTGCGGTCGTATGGGCTCGGGCGAGCTGCACACCGCCATGGGCACGGTGAAGGACGCGTCGCTGAAGCTCAAGGGCGTCATCCTGCGCCACGAGAACAGCCTCGCCGACATCGAGATCGAGCGCATTCGCATCGCCGACCAGTGCGCGCTCAACACCACCATCGCCGACCTGCAGTACACGGTCGCCGAGAAGCAGGCGACGCTGTCTGAGACGGTGGCCGAGCAGCGCGCGCTGATGACGTTCATCTCGAGCACCGTGCAGGCCGTCACCAGCGCCATGCAGGTGATGGACTGCGAGATTCAGTGCGCCAGCTCTGCGGCCATGGCCGTCACCGTCGGCGCCCTCGGCATCGCGTCGGCCGGCAGCCAGTTCGCGACCGAAGGCATCATCATCAAGAAGGAGGCCGAGCAGCGAAAGTACGAGCGCGACACCATGCGCATCATCGCGAACGCGCCCTGTCAGCAGGCGCAGATCGACTCGGTCGCGAAGATCGCCGACGCCACCAACAACCTGCTCGAGATTCAGCTCGAGGCGCTGCGCGCCGACTACGGCATGCGGTTGTCGATGTCAGAGGTGAAGCGGCTGTTCTCGACGGCACAGCGGCTTCAGGCGCAGCAGGAAGAGGCCGAGCAGCTCGCCATCAACCTGCAGCAGGCGCAGAACGACCCGAACGTTCGCATCTACCAGAACGACGCCATCATCAACGCCGACGTCAGCTTCCGCGACGCCCTGGCGCTGGCCTACCGTCTGACCCGCGTCTACGAGTACTACTCGAGCCAGTCGTACGCGAAGAAGGAGCAGCTCTTCCTCATTCGCATGGTGACGGCTGGTCAGTACAACCTCGAGAACTACCTGCTCGAGCTCGAGAACGCCTTCAACGCCTTCGAAGAGTCCTTCGGCAACCCCGACGTGCGCGTGATGGCGCTCTCGCTGCGCGACGACATCTTCCAGATCCCCTTCAAGAAGAACAACGGCGACGAGCTTCCCGATGTCGAGCGCGTCAACCAGTTCCGCGCTCGCCTCAAGGACGTCAAGCTGCTCGACGCGCGTGGCTACCTCACGCTGCCGTTCTCGACGCAGCTGAAGGACCTCTCGCCGCTCACGCGCAACCACAAGATTCGCCACGTCGAGGTCGA
>CALRPN020000072.1:0-45383 GCA_943370055.1 Archangium gephyra | reverse complement strand
CGTCAGCAGGCGGCTCCGCGTCAGCAGGCGGCTCCGCGTCAGCAGGCGGCTCCGCATCCGCAGGCGGCTCCGCGTCCGCAGGCGGCTCCGCGTCAGCAGGCGGCTCCGCATCCGCAGGCGGCTCCGCGTCAGCAGGCGGCTCCGCATCCGCAGGCGGCTCCGCGTCAGCAGGCGGCTCCGCGTCAGCAGGCGGCTCCGCGGTCATGCTGCCGGTCCCGTTCGTCGGCTCGTTGTGCGCGAGTGGCTGGTGCGACGAGTTCGGCGGCGCGCCTTCCGTTGACTGGGCAGGCATCGCGTTCGGCAGTCGCACCTTCGGACTGGTGGCTTCTCGGACCGGCGGCGTCGCGACCTGGAACGGCAGCCGCTTTCAAGCGCAGGTCACTCCCATCATCCCCCTCGTGAACGCCGTGTGGGCTTCGCCGACGACCGCCTGGGTGGTGGGTGAAGGGGTGCTCCACTTCGACGGCGCGGCCTGGCAGTCGCTTCCGTTGGCCGGCCCGTGGAGCAGCGTTCACGGGACCGCAGCAGACGACGTCTGGCTCGTGGGCACGGCGGGACGAATCGCGCACTGGAACGGCGCGATGCTGAGCCTCGTCTCGAGCGGGACGACGGCCAACCTGAACGCGGTGCACGCGCTCTCACGCAGCGCGGTCATCGCGGCCGGCGCGAACGGCGTCATTCTTCGATTTCAGGGGCTGGGCTGGGCGACGGTGACGTCGGGCACCTCGACGGCGCTGCTGGCCATCGGAGCGCGTGGACCCGATGTGGTGGTGCTTGGTGCGCAGACCTCGTTCCGCGTCACGGCGCTCGGCATCGTCACCCCCATCACCGGCTTCACGATGACGCAGCCGCGCGCGGCCGTTGAGACGCCAGCGGGTCTCTGGGTCTTCGGGAGCGGCAACGCGAGCGCCACCCTTCACGATGGCAGCTCGTGGATCACCCTCACGCCGGGCGTTCCACTCTCGACGCCCACGGGCGTCACGCTCGACGGCAGCCGCTTGTGGGTGAGCACGTCGTCAGGCGCACTCGTGGTGGTCGACGGCACGCAGTGGCAGCAGGGCCTGATGCCGGCGCCGCGGCCTTTCATCGAAGGGCTCCATGTCGCAGCTGACGGCGCCTTGTCGGCTCGAAGCACCGAGTTCCTGGTTCGAGGTGACGCGGGCTGGGTGACCGACACGGCGCGCACCGCCGCGTTCCAGGCGCTGCGGGTGCGGGCGTTCTGTGCTCGCAACTCGAGCGAGGCGTTCGCGGTCGGTGAGGATGGCGGGCTGTTCGCGCAGCCCGGTGGCCCCACGGAGCCCCCCTTCACTTCGGATCCCACCAACCGGCTCGTCTGCGGCGCGGGAGGTGAGCTCGTGGCGTCGGTCGAGTCGCACCTGGGCGTGGCCTATGCGCTTCGCCACCTCCGCACGCCGGATGGCGGCTGGCTGTCGTCGTTCGGCTACGACTACAACCTCAGGTTGTTCACCGCGTTCGACGGCGGCATCGTCGGTGGCGGCGAGAGCTGCGCAAGCGACAGCCTCGGCCGAATGGTCTGTCAGGTCGCGACTGGCAGTGGGCCCGAGGTGCGCCGCAGCATGGGCACGACGTTCTTCCAGAACACCTCGAGCCGGTACCACCTGGCCGAGAGCGCGACGACCCGCTTCATTCTGCGCGACACACCCTCTTCCAACGGCCTGTACCGCGACCTGAAGCTGGGCATCGTCGCCGCGGGAGTGGCGAGCGCGCAGGACTTCGTCGCTCCCTCGAGTACGCAGGGCATCGGGGCCATCGACGATCGTGTCGTGATCTCCGACGGCACCAGCATCGGCATCGTCTCGGTCGACGGCGGGCTCGCGCTCGAAGCGCTGCCCCGCTTCTTCAACAGCTTCGTGTGCTCACCGCGCACGCGGCAGTGCTGGGCCGGCGGGACTGGCATCTGGCGAAGGGACTTCTGATTCAGGCATCGGCGTCGTGCGCTCACGACGCACGCTGGGCGGGCGGGACTGGCATCTGGCGAAGGGACTTCTGATTCAGGCGTCGGCGAGGCGGCTGCGCGACGAGACCGAGCGGCCCAGGGTCGACGCCGTCTGCACCAGGTCAGCGCGCGTGAAGACCGTCGAGCGCATGCGCAACAACACCTGCACCACGCGCTGCTCGAGCCCCTTGCGGCTGATGCGATACACCTCGATGGGCATCAGCTCGCTCGTCACCGCAGCCTCGGCCAGCACGGCGTTGACCAGGTGCGTGTGCACGACGTCGTCTTCCATCGCCTGCGCAAAGTCACGGAGCCGCGCCGAGGTCCACTGTGCCCATGGCTCCGGGTCGGCAGCGAGCTGATCAGCAGCCCGGTGAAGCTCAGCCGCCAGCGCCCGCAGCAGGTCGACACAGACCAGCGCCGCCGGCCCATCTTCAGCCATCAGCGCCTTCGCCACCGCGTCGGTTCCCAGGTGAGGCAGGGCCTGCTCGAGCGCCTGCTGGAGCGAGTCGCCACCCTTGATCCGAGTCACCAACACCCCGCCGAAGGTGGCAGACGGCCCCCGAATCGACGCCGGAAGGCGTTGAATCCACTGGGAGACTCGGGCGGCGAAGCTCGGCAGCATGTCTGCATTGTCATCGATCACGGTCGCCAGGTTCGCTGGCGATCTGTCAGGTGGATTGACGAAATGTGGGCAACGCTGGACCGGCTCGCCGGAACATCCCAGAACAGCACCTCGGAGCTGCGCTGGCGCGGCCGCTTCGTCGCCTCGCTCACCGCGTCCGCGATGATCGCCAACGTGGTGCAGGTGGTAGCGAACTCGGCGCTGCAGAACTGGCCGAACGTCGTCACGAACCTGTTCGGCTTTCTCCTCATCGGCCTGTGGTTGCGGCTGTGGCGACGGTTCGAGCGGCCCGACTGGCAGGCCGATGCGTTTGGCGCGGTCGCGACGCTCATCTACTTCGCGAGCCTGCTCTTCAACAAAGACCTGTCGGCGTTGATGTGGCTGGCGTTGACGCCGCTCATCTGTCTCTTCATCGGTGGCGGAGGCAACGGCCTGCGCTGGGCGATCGTCGACGCGATCGCGGCCTTCGTGGGAGTCGTCGTCATCGCGCAGGACGCGGCTCCGGCGGCGCTCACGCCCGTGACGATGGTCGACGTGCTGACCCGCGTGGTGGCGCTGCTCATCGTGGTGCCGACCATCGGCGCGGTGTGGGACGCGTCGGCGCGCAGCACCATGGCCGAGCTCTCACGAAAGACGGAAGAGGCGCAGGCGGCGACGAGAGAGAAGGTGCGCTTCCTCGCCAACGTGAGCCACGAGCTGCGAACGCCGCTCCACGGAATGCTGGGCCTCGTCGACCTGCTGCGCGCAGAGCCGTCGACGCCCAGGACGCAGGAGCGCCTCGACCTCATGCTCGGCTCCGGCCGACTGCTGACGGACCTCATCGACGATCTGCTCGAGGTGACTGGCAACGACGCCAGCCCGATGCGGCTCGAGGAGGAGACGGTTCGGCTCGACGAGCTGATCAACGCCGCCCTCGACGTGCACCGCGCCGAGGCCAGACGAAAACACCTGGCGCTGGTGACGACCCTCGAGGGCGCTTCCCTGTCGGTGCACGTCGACCCGAATCGGCTGCAGCAGGTGGTGCACAACCTCGTCGGCAACGCCGTGAAGTTCACCCCGGCTGGCACCGTGGCCGTCCGGGTGCTCGTGAGGCACGAAGGCTCGTCGTGTGCGGTGCAGCTCGACGTGAAAGACACGGGACCCGGCATCGGCCCCGAAGCGCAGACCCGGCTCTTTCAGCCCTTCTCGCGCGCGAACGAAGACCACCGCGTGGGCGGCATGGGGCTGGGGCTCTCCATCACGCGCGCCATCGTCACCCGCCTGGGTGGCTCACTGTGGGTCGAGTCTGCCGTGGGAGCCGGAGCGCTCTTCTGCGTGCGCCTGCAGCTGCCCATCGCGCGAGCCGTCGCGAAGCCCACGTCGAACGTGCTCGCGTTTCCCCTGCGCCTTCGCGTGCTGGTGGTCGACGACAACGCCATCAACCGGGCGGTCGCGAAGGGGCAGCTCGAGCACCTCGGCGTCGCGGTGACGACGGCTGAGCATGGAAGGCGCGCGCTCGACCTGCTGCAGCGCGAGGCGTTCGACCTCGTGCTGATGGACCGGCACATGCCCGAGTGCGACGGCCTCGAGGCGACGCGGCTCATTCGTGAACGTGAGCAGACGAGCGGTGAGCATCTGCCCGTGGTCGGCGTGACGGCGAGCGCGCAGCCGGAAGACCTCGAGGCCTGCCGCGCGGCGGGAATGGATGAAGTGCTGACCAAGCCGCTGCCGATGGAGCGCCTGCGCGAGGTGCTCGCGACGTACGTGCCGGCGAAGCGACGGTCGGCCTGATACCGTCTCGCGCATGCAACGACGCGTGACGTTCTTCTCCGACGGCCTCAAGTGCAGCGGCGTGCTGCGACTCCCCGACGACTTGAAGGCCGGAGAGCGGCGGCCTGCCGTCGTCTTCTGTGCCGGCTTCAGCCTCGTGAAAGAGGTGTGGCTGCCCACCAACGCCGAGGCGCTCGTCGAGGCGGGCTTCATCACGCTCAACTTCGACTACCGCACGTTCGGTGAGAGCGAAGGCCTGCTGCGCTGCCGGCTCGTGCCACGCATGCAGGTCGAAGACGTGCGCAGTGCGTTGTCGTTCCTGGAGACCGTGCCCGAGGTCGACGCGTCGAAGCTGGCCGTGTTCGGGGTCTCGCTCGGCGCGAGCATCGCCGTGGGCACGGCGGGCATCGACCGTCGCGTGAAGGCGTGCATCGCCGTCGCGGGGCCTGGCGACTTGAACCGCGTGTGGAGCGCGTTCCCCACCTTCGAGGGCTTCAACGCCAAGGTGCAGGCGGCCCGGCGGAAGTTCTGCGCGACGGGAGAGGTCTCGTACGTGAGCGTGCTGAAGCTGCTCTCGAGTGACCCGCTGACGTGCGCGCTGCTCGAGAAGGCGGCGCCGTCACACCCGACGTGGCGGCTCGAGGTGACGTTCGAGTCGCTGGCCGACCTGTTCGAGTTCCGCCCTGAAGACGTGGCGGCCGGCATTCGTGCAGGGCTCTTCATCTACCCCGCGGCCGATGCGCTCGTGTCGGGCGTCGAGGTCGTCTCGATGGCGAGCAAATGCCGCGGAGACAAGGAGCTGTTGCCGCTCGAAGGCATTCACCACCATGAGATCTACGAGAAGGGCGCTGGCTTCGCGCCCATCATGGCGGCCGCGAAGCGCTTCCTCGGCCGCACGCTCTGATCAGACCGGCGACCAGCACGTGTGGAAGCCGACGGGAATTCGCTGCGGCAGCTCGACCGTCGCGATGGGCCCGGCCTCGACGTGCTTCGCGTCGAGCACGATACCGACCGAGCGTTGCTCTGCTGCGTTGGTGAGGCACGTCACCAACCAACCATCGTCTTCAGCGGTCGCACCAGGCCGCGCAGTGAAGACCGCTTCACTGCCGTACCAGCCCTTCGCGAAGTCGTACTTCGTCGAGGTCTTCTGCTCGAGGTCGTACTTGATCACCCCGTCGAACATGAGGTCGGGCCGCGGCGCCACGCGCGGGTTGTACGAGTAACGAACCTTCGTGCCAGCGAGCGCGTCGTTCACGCGGGGGAACTCGGTGGCGACGTCGTCGAGCTGCTCCTCGTGCACCGCGCCGGTCTTCAAGTTGAAGCGCCAGCGATAGAGGTGCGGCACCAGCTCGATGAACTCGAGGCGCGCGACCTTTCCGTCGGTGCGCTGGTCTTTCGGAATCGGGTCACCGACGCGGCAGCCGACGAGCACGACCTCGTCGCCGACCTCGTACGCGTTGATGGTGTGGTACATGTAACAGCTCTTCGCCTCGAACCAGCGCACGTCGGCGTTGGTGCCGAGCCGCGGAATGATGCCGAAGCGCGCGGGCGAATTCTTGTCGAAGCCGATGCGCCGTTTCCCCTGCGCGAGCAGCTCCTGGTCCCAGCCGAGCGGCAGGTCCATCAAGATGCTGAAGCGTTCGGTGAGCGCGATGTCGTGCTGAATGTGCGGCGTGGGGAGTTCGATGACCTCGTCACGCAGCAGCTCGCCGGTGCGGCTCACCACGCCGTACCGCATCCACGGTTTGCGAACGATGGAGTAGTCGAAGAAGACGAGCTCGCCGGTGCGTGGGTCGACCTTCGCGTGGGCCGACATCGCGCGCACGAGCTTGCCGCCGAAGCGCTCGGGGCCGATGGTGGCGAGCGTGACCGGGTCGAGCTGATACGGCGTGCCGCACATCCACCACAGGGCGAGCAGCTTGCCGTTGTGGAAGACGAGGTCGGTGTTCGCGGTGTCCTTGAGGCCGTTCGGTTTGACGGGCTCCATGATGCCGGTCCACAGCGCCTTGCCGGCCGCGCGCTCGGCTTCGAAGCCTGCCGTGCGAATCCACTTGTTCACGGAGCTCGCCTTGCCGTCGCGGAAGCGAAGGCCGTGAACCATGCCGTCACCGTCGAACCAGTGGTACCGGCCCTCGGGCGGGAACTGCGGGTTCGGCGAGGCGCGAAGGAAAGCGCCGTTGAGCTCGGCGGGAATCGTGCCGGTGACTTTGAGATCCGTCGCTTCGAGTTCGCGGGAGACGGGCTCGTGCTCACCCATCAGGTACAGGTTCGGTCGCGCGGTCGTCATGGCGCGCGAAGGTAGCAGGGTCGACGTCAGCGAGGGCCGCCTGGTGTGAGGTCGACGTCCTTCACGCGCCGGAGCGTGGCTCGCTCCGTGTAGACGGCGGGCTCGCCGGAGCCGGCGTCACGTGCGCTCCAGGAGACGTCGAAGCCCAGCGTGTCTCCACTTCCGGTCAGCGCTGCAGTCGCGACGAAGAGGCCCCCGTCGAGCTGCGTCTCGAAGGTGCTGACGGCGTTGGGGCCAGGCTGTCCTCTGACGCCAATCGTGCGGCCCGAGAGCGTCGCGTTGAAGACGAAGCGCGGGTCATCGACGCCGGCCCAGGGATGGAGCCCGGGTAGTACGACACCACCTCGATGGGGCTGGTGGTGGTCGCCATCGTGGGGAGATGAACGAGGGTTGATTCTCCAGACCAGTGGCCCATCGGCCAGGGCTGGGGTTCTCCACAGGAAAACAGGGCGAGGACGACGAGGGGCAGCGAGAGGCGCATGGGCTCGCTGCTTTGCATCGACGATGCCGTTCACAATGCGCCGGTGCGACGGAGCACAGCCCCGCCGCCGCCATGACGCCTCTGTCGCGGCCAGACATTCGAGTCAGTGTTCGAGCCACGTACTAAACGAGCCGCATGAACGACGTCTTCGTCATCGGGGCCTTCACGACGCCCTTCGCGCGGCTCCCCGAGGTTTCGTTTCAGACGCTGGCGACGCAGGCGGTGGAAGGTGTTCGCACTGACTCGGGGCTGTCGACGCTGGAGCACCTCGCGAGCGTGCACTTCGGCAACTGCGCGATGCACGCGTTCGGGCAGAACAACATTCGCGGGCAGGTCGCGCTGACGCCGATGCTGCGCTCGGGCGCGCTGGCGGCGAACACGCCCATCATCAACGTGGAAGGTGGTTGTGCGACGGGCTCGCTCGCGTTGCACGGAGCGTTTCTCGCGGTGGCATCGGGGGCTCCGCTCGCGCTCGCGGTCGGTGTCGAGAAGACGTTCGTGCCTGACGCGGCGAAGCTGATGGCCATCTTCGATGGTGGCATCGACCAGCTCGCGTCATCGGAGTGGAAGGAGCACTTCGCGCGTCACGCGGCGGCGTGCGGCACCGTGTTCGAGCCGTCTCCTGCGCGCATTCTGATGCTCGACGTGTGCGCGTTGCAGGCGGGCTGGCACATGAAGACGTACGGCACGACGAAGGAGCAGCTCGCGTTCGGTGCGTCGAAGAATCACGCGCACGGCGCGAAGAATCCGAACGCGCAGTACCGGAAGGAGATGAGCGTCGCCGAGGTGCTGGCCGACAAGCCCGTGCTGGGACCGTTCACCCGCGCGATGTGTGCGCCCATCAGTGATGGCGCGGCCGCGACGTTGCTGTGTTCATCGGAGCACCTGCGCACGTTGCCGGAAGAAACGCGGAAGCGTGCGGTGAAGCTGCGCACGGTGACGCTCGCGGGTGGACGCGTTCGCGGACCGGAAGAAGAGAGCGTGAACACGGTCGCGGCGCGGCGCGCGTATTCGGCGTCGGGTGTGACCGCGAAGGACGTGAACGTCGCCGAGGTGCATGACGCGACGTCGTTCGCAGAGATTGCCGCGGTCGAGGCGCTGGGCTTCGTGAAGCCGGGCGACGGTGGCGCGTACGTGGCGTCTGGAGCGACGGCGCTCGGTGGCGCGCGGCCGGTGAACACGTCAGGCGGGCTCGTGTCGAAGGGCCACCCGCTCGGAGCGACCGGCCTCGCGATGGTTCACGAGGTGACGTTGCAGCTGCGTGGCGAAGCCGGCGCGCGACAGGTGGCGGGTGCGTCAGTCGGCGTCGCCGAGAACGCTGGCGGGCTCATCACCTTCGATGAAGCGTTATGCGCGGTCTCGATTCTGACGCGCTGAGCAACGCTACCGAGCGGCCGGCCGTTCGAGAAGAACTCCGCCGTCTGGGGCGAGCACTCGAACGCGCCATTCAGCAGTCACCGACCCCTGCTTGACAGATGCGGCCTCGAGCGGCGGACCTGGCTCGGTCTTGCAGCCGAGGGACACTCCACCCGGCCCGAGCAGCACCTCGCTTCCTGCTACGCGTTCGATCATGGAGATCGTGCCGTTCGATCGTCGACTGCTCGTGGGAACGTCGGTCTCCATCTCGAGTGTCTCCCCCGCACTCAATGTCGTCGTGAATCGAACGGGGCTGGCTTGCTTCATCCCAATTTCCCAGGAGCCCCACACGCCGTTCTTGTTCGGCTCGATGATCCATCCAGGCGAGCGGAAACCGTAAACAGCACATTCACGCAGGAGCGGGAGCGGCTGCTCGAGCTGGCACCTGGAACACCCAACCAGCATCAGCGTGCGGACAGGCATCGCCCACCTCACGGCCCACCATCGACTGCGTTGGCGTTGGCCTCGAGGCGCTCGAGGTATCTGTCCCGGTGTGGGCCGCCGCGCCGACCGCCGCCATCGGTGAACAGGAAGTCCGTTCTCGCGCAATCGACCAGGGCGAGCTTCAACTCCGACTCGAACTCGGCTTCCGATGCGAAGGTTCCAACGTGTGAGACGAACGGCATCGAGTCTTTGCTCGCCACCATGCCCTCGAGATCGCCGACCCAGTCGCTGTCGATCTTCGTGAAGAAGAGCCAGCCAGGGACGCCAACCGGACTTGGAGACAGCGTGGCAACCTCGGCACGCGAGTTCGCGGGCGCGCTCACCAGCACCCGATAGAGGCCGGGCAGCTCCCCTCTCAGCTCGCGTTCAACGTCGACAATCATCGGGGTCATCTTCAGACGAGTGCCCGGCCAGACGGAGTACGACGCCTCGACCGTCGGATCGAGCGAGACAATCGTTCCTCTCGCCAGCGCATCGAAGGCGGTCGCTTTCGAACAGGGTGTGCTCATCACACGAAGTCCCGGGTTGCCAGCCGCCCACTGCGCGGGCGCACACGCACAGAGCATCGCCAACCCAGCCATGACTTTCTGGTGGTACCTCATCACTGACCGTAGCTGAGGCAGCTCGCCATGCAGCTCATCGTCGCGCTCGCATCTCCGAGCTGCGCGGCGCGCGTGAGGTCGTCACACGTGGCCTCCTGTTTCATGCCCAGCTCGACCCCGGCGCCAGCCCGCAGCGTGCACGACTCTGCCAGACCGCCCGCACACGACACCTTGAGCACCTCGCGCGCCGTCTGCAGTCGGCTCGACTTGATGTTGGCCACCGACATCGCGTCGGCCACGAGACACGTCCCGAGGTGATGGCACGCGTCGAACTTCCCCGCGTCACACGCGTCTTTGTACGTCTGCCGCATCGCCGGGTTGCTGCAGCTCGGGTACCCCTGCGGTTTGGGGAAACGCGTGAGCGAGTCGACCTTGTCGCACACGGTCGGCGGCACCACCTCGGGGGCAGGCGCAGGTGCGGGCGTGTGAACACAGGAGACGAGGGCGAGGAGGACGAGGACTGGGCGCATGGGCCAACGGTAGTCCGTTCGGCCTCCAGCGCATGGCTCGAACTGCGCCCAGCTCACCTTCCCTGCGGGTCCCACCCCAGCGCTTCAGCGAGCCCGCGCGCGACCTGCTCCACTTCGGCGGCCCGAGGATCCTGCTGACGCGCGAGCACCTTCGAGAGCGCGAACAACTGCTTCGACTGGAACAGAAAGTCGCCACCCGACTCCGCCGTCGCTGCGGCCTGACCGAACCACTGCGCGGCATCGGCGAACGAGCTCAGCTGCATCGACAACGTGCCGATGTTCGCCATCACCCGCGCGGCGAAGAGCGGAGCGTTGGCCGCCTTGAACCGCTCCGCCGACGAGACGAGCCACGTGCGCGCACGCGAGCCCTGCGTCAGCGTGATGAAGAGGGCTCCGATGCGGGCCTCGACGCGGCCACGGAAGTCGACCTCTCCGAACCACGGCGCGTGCGGAAGAAACGGCTCCGCCGCGGCGAGCGCCTGATGCCAGGTGTCGAGCGCCTTCGTCGCGTCGGACTTCTTCTCGAGCGTCTGCGCGAGCAACGCCAGCACCGCCCCACGAACGGGCTGATTCTTCGACGCCGACAACGCCTCGGCGAGCGCCTCTGCCGCTTCGTCAGCCTGACCTTCGGCCTCGGCGACCCGCGCCTGCGCGTACGACAGCTCAGCCTCGGGAGGACCGCCGCGCGGCCGAACGTCGAGCCCCTCGTTCAACGCCCTGCGGGCCGCAGCAACGTCACCCTGCCCCAGCCGAATGCACGCGACGCGCGACCACAGCTGCATTCGATTGGCGAGCACCGGCGGCAGGTCTCGCTGCGGGTGGCGGCGCAGCGCTCGGGCCATGCCTTCTTGCGCGCGCGCGGAGAGCTCGACGTTCCTCGTCGCTGCGGCACGCTCGGCGACATCACGCCACGCGGCCCCTGCGCGCTGCACGTCGTTCGAGCGCTCGAGCAACTGCGCCGCACGAGCGAGCGGCATCGGTCGCTTCGAGTTCTGCAACACCTGAATCGCCCGCGTGGCCATCCCCGGACCCGAGAGGCCCTTCGACACCAGCGCTGTGAAGGATGGAGACACCGACGCGCGACCGCCGACCCCGCTGAGCAACCGCGACGCGAACGCACGCGGCCACTGCTCCTGCGCGACGCCCGGCAGCACCTGCGCCACCGTCGGCGCGTCTGCGTCGTCTCCCAGCAGCCACACCGCCTCGAGCAACCGGCCACAACGAGCACCTTCGGCTGCGAGCCGCGCGCTCACCAACGCCTCGACGGGCAGCTCCGGCACCGAGCCCTCGAGCGCGAGCGACTCGCCCTTCGGCCGAATGGCGCCACGCGCGATGGTGAGGAGCAGCAGGTCGACCACCACGCCGGCGAGGCCCTGCGCGCGGAAGAGCAGCACGTCACGCAGGTCGGCAGGCGCGGTCTGCAGCACGGCCTGGAGCAGTGCGTCGACGTCGGCGGGCGACACCGTTGGCACCTTGAGCGCCGCCTCGACAGGCAGTGACGGAGCGTGCGCTGGCGTCGAGAAGACGACGACGAACTCCTTCGGCGTTGGCGTTCGCAGCAGCACGCGCACGACCTCGACCGTTGCGTCGTCGGCCTGGTCGAGCCCGTCGAACACCAGCACCCGCGGCTTGCCCTGCGTGAGGTCGGCCAGCACGAGCCTCAGCGCGTCGACGACCTGGTTCGTGGTGAAGGGCGCCGGTGTCGGAGACAGCTGCAGCGCCGCCAGCATCGCCTCGCGACGAATGGGCGCCACGGCCAGCTTCTCCATCGCAGGCCCGAGCGCCGTGTGGCGATCGTCGAAGGCCACTTCACAGAGCTGACAGACGAGCTCGGTCAGTGACGAGAGCGGCGCGCCTTCTCCCTTGAGCGAGCTGGTGAAGCCGACGAGCACCTTCTGCGCACTCGCGCGGCGCGCAAACTCGTAAGCGAGGTGCGTTCGGCCCGAACGTCGCGCGCCGGTGATGACGACGGGAGCCATGACGCCCCGCTCGAGCCCCGCGACGCGCAGGTCGAGCAGCTTGAGCACGGGCTCGAAGGCGACGGTGGGCAGCGCTCCCGCAGACGAGGGCTTTCGCCAGGTGAGCTGCACCTCTTCGATGGTGGGCGTGGTGGCGACGAGGTCGGCGACGCCGTTGGCGAGGTTGCGCGCGAGCAGACACTGGCCGGGCTGGGCCTTGCGCAAGAGCGACTGCAGGGCGTTGAAGCCATCGCCTTCCGCGGCGTGGTCGGGGTCGGCGCGCAGCCGGCTGCCAGCGAGCGCGAGGCGAAGCGATGGCGCCTCGGGACGGCCGTCGGCGAGCGCTTCGATGCGTTCGCGAAGCTCCTGAGCCGCGAGCACGCACGCGCCCTGCGAGCCGAGGCCGAAGAAGATGAAGGTGGCTCCGGTGGCGTCGATGAGGTCGAGCGCTCCGCCGAAGGTGGCGGCGACGTCGGTGGTGAGCGTGACGAGCGTACCGAGCGCCTCGGCGTCGTTCGCGCGAACCCACTCGACGCCCAGCAGCCACGCGATGGGCATCGTCGACGGCAGCGCGGCGCGGGCTCTCTCTTCACGCGCGACGCGGTCGGGAGAGAGCGGAAACCCGAGCTTGCTCAGCAGCTCGCCGATGCGGCCCACCCGACCGTCGTTCACGGAGGGCGGCGCGAGCGCGGGCGTGGTGCCGGTCTGAACGCGCGGGGTGAAGGCGGTCTGCAGCGAGGTGCTGCCGATGGGCCGTGGAGCGCTCGGGGGCATCGGCGCGGGCCCTGGTGGAGGCGGCGCTGAGGCCTGTGGTGATGGCGGCGGCGCGGTGATGAGCGGGCCGACGACGCCTCGTGAAGCGCCCAGCCGCGAGACGGGTGCAGCGCTGATTCGCACACCGGAGTCGGCGGACGCGAACGGTGGAGTGCTCGATGAGGGCTGTCCCGGCGCCGCGGTGATGCGCAGCGCGGAGTCGGACGAGGCGACCGGTGCCGGGGTCGACGAGGAAGGCTGGCCAGGCGTCGATGGGCGCGCAGGCGCCGCGGTGATGCGCAGGCCCGAGTCCGATGACGCGAAGGGTGCTGGCGGCGTCGACGGGCCCGCAGGCGCTGCGGTGATGCGCAGGCCCGAGTCAGATGACGCGAAGAGAGGAGGAGGCGTCGTCGACGACGGCTGGCCAGGCGTCGATGGGCGCGCAGGCGCCGCGGTGATGCGCAGGCCCGAGTCAGATGACGCGAACGGAGCAGCAGGCGTTGGCCCCACCGGCATCGGATTCGATGGACGCGGCGCGGTGACGAGCGGTCCCGTCGCGCGGGCGGGCGTCGTCGGTGAGCTCTGCGCCGGATTCGATGGACGAGGCGCTGCAGCCGTGACGAGCGGCCCCGTCGCGCGGGCGGGCGTCGTCGGTGAACTCTGCGCCGGATTCGACGGACGCGGCGCTGCAGCCGTGACGAGCGGTCCCGTCGCGCGCGCAGGTGTCGACGGTGAGCTCTGTGCCGGATTCGACGGGCGAGGTCCTGCAGCCGTGATGAGCGGTCCCGTCGCGCGCGCCGCTGTCGTTGCTGCACTCGGGCTCGACGCTGCACCGACCCCTGACGGCGGTGTTCGCACGCCACTCGGACTCGACGACGCTGCAATGACTCCGGCCGGCGGCGTTCGCACGCCACTCGGACTCGTCGACACTGCTTCGATTCCTGCCGGCGGCGTTCGCACGCCACTCGGGCTCGACGAAAATGACGGCACGCCACCAGGCGGCGTTCGCACGCCACTCGGGCTCGACGAAAATGACGGCACGCCACCGGGCGGCGTTCGCACGCCACTCGGGCTCGACGAAAATGCCGGCACGCCACCAGGCGGCGTCGGAGCGGAATGCACCGAGGTCACCGGCTCCGGGTCGAGCACGCTGCCGTGATTGGCCGTCGGCGCCTCATCGAGGGGCGAAGAGCGATGCTCCGACGTCACCGGCTCGGGTTCGAGCTCAGCCACCGCCGCGTGGGGATCAGTCGTCGGTTCGTCATCGAGCACGGGCGGGCGCAATGACTCGGCGAACGTCTCCAGCACGCCGGCGGCATCAGGCGAGAAGCCCAGCCACACCCCTGCCTTTCCCTGTGCGTCCGTCTCGAGGCTCGCGACCTCGACCTTCAGCAGCTGGTTCGCCCGACCGACGACCAGCTCGAGCTCGGCCACGGTGCCGACGTCGGGGCTCTCGGCGGTGACGAGGAAGAAACGCCGCGTGCCCAGCGCCTCGCCTGACGCCTGCAGAAACTCGTCGACGGTCGAAAAACGCAAAGTGAACGACGGCACGGCTGGCGCCCTAGCACGCAGACGGCCCGCCGCCGTAGCCCTTGCGCAGGGTCTGTGACAGGTCGGGCCCCATGCACGTCGCCATCACCGGAGCCTCGAGTGGAATCGGAGAGGTCCTCGCCCGCGAGTACTTCTCCCGCCGAGCGCAGGTCACCCTCGTCGCGCGTCGAAAAGACCTGCTCGAGAAGCTCGCGAAGGAGACCGACACGAAGACCCACCTCGTGCAGGCCGACCTCTCGGACCCTGCTCAGGTGACCTCCTGGGTCGACGATGCCGAACGCGCGCTCGGGCCCATCGACGTGCTCATCAACAACGCCGGCGTGCAGATCATCCGCTCGTTCCTCGACACGCCGTTCGAAGACGCGAAGCGGTTGCTGCAGATCGACCTGCTCGCGCCGCTCGAGCTCTCGCAGTTCGTCGCAAAGAAGATGGTCGCGAGAAGGAGCGGCACGCTCGTCGACGTCGCCTCGATGGCGGCCATCGCACCAACGCCAGGCATGAGCTTCTACAACGCCGCCAAGGGCGGGCTCGCGGGCGCCTCCGAAGCGCTGCGCGCCGAGCTGAAGGAGCACGGCGTGCACGTCGTCACCGTCTATCCCGGCCCCATCAAGACACCGATGGAGACGGCTGGCCGCGCGATCTACGGCGAGTCGTTGGCGATGAAGGTGTTCGCGTCGGCTGGTGAAGCGAACGTGCTCGCGAGGCTCGTGGCCGACGCCGTCGAGCAGAAAGACGCGCGCGTCATCTACCCGTTCATGAACGCGCTGGGCCGGCACTTCCCCGCGATGACACGCGTGCTGCTCGACGCGTTCACGCCGAAGGTGAAGCCGGGCTGATCAGCGCCGAGAAGAGTCGACCAGCGTCACCTGAAATCGGAGCACGAGGCCGGGCATCGGCTCGAGCAGGTCTCCCACGCGCAGCACCGTGCGCCCCGCCACCTTGCCGTTCACGCGCACGGTCGCCGCGGTCTCGTCGTCGGTGAGCACCCAGCCCTCGTCGCGGCGCACGATGCGGCAGAGCAGCCCGGGCACCAGCTGACCGCGAACGATGATCTGACACTGCGGCGCCGAGCCGAGCCACGTGTCTGCACCGAGCCGCACGCTGCCACCGACCCGGGACGGATAGACGAGCACACCGTCGGGCACCACGACGAGGTCGAGCGTCGCGCTCTCGGGGTACTCGACCAAT
The DNA here is from genome assembly GCA_943370055.1 of Archangium gephyra. Classification (GTDB taxonomy): domain Bacteria; phylum Myxococcota; class Myxococcia; order Myxococcales; family Myxococcaceae; genus Xiheimicrobium; species Xiheimicrobium gephyra_A. The sequence goes on along the minus strand of CALRPN020000072.1, from coordinate 29,902 downwards.
GGAGCCTGGCTCCACGTCGGCAGCTGCTCCTTCGCGCGCTGGAGCGCCGCGTCGCCGATGGGGACGGAAGTGGCGCCCACGCCAAACGAGAGGTGCGTGAGCGTCGCGGCGAAGACGGAGCGACCGAGCAGCTCGAGCATCGTCTCCATCACCAGCACGGGCCCCGGCTCCTTCGGCCAGTCGGCTCCGCTCGGCCCCAGCACGTGCTTCGCCGCCGTGCCCACCACGTAGTCGACGTCGAGCGAGGTCAACGTGCGCAGCACCGAGAGCTTTCCCAGCTGCTCCAGGTGCCAGAACAGGCCGGGGGCTCCGACGATGGCGTGCCGCGCGAGCCGCACTGACGTCACCAGCCCGGTGTCACCGAAGACCGGTTGCACCGCCTGGGTGCGCGCGCTCTCGGCCAACGGGCCGAGCATTCTGAAGCGTTCGGCTTCGACCAGCCGACGGCGGCTCGTGAGCCAATCTGCCAGGGGGTCGCCGTGCTCCTTGAGGAAGTCGCTGAACACCGCGAGCGTCTCGCCATCGTCAGGGCGTCGAGCCAACGCCGACTCGAGGCCCGCGTGCCGCGCGACGACCAGCGGCCGCTCCCGCAGCGCGAGCACCAGCCCCGTGGGGAAGACGAGGTGGTCGCCGTCGAAGAGCTCGTACGAGATGTCCATGTCGAGCGGCCGGCCACTGAGCGAACACGTCACGAACCCCGGGCGATCGCCCCACACCTTCGGCTCCCCGCGCAGCAGCCCCACCATCACGTCGTGGCCGGAAGGAACGTCGACCTGCAAGCGACGCGGCCGATGCGCAGCGGCGCCTCTTCGGACAATTGGAAGCGCGCACCGAGCCGGTTCGAATCAGGTGCCTTCGGTGGCACGGCGACGACCTCGGCGAACACGAGCGTATGGTCGCACGAACGCCATGAGTACGGTCGAGCCATGAAGCGCGCCTTCGTCATCGACACCGTGCTCGTGGTGCTGCTCAGCGCCCTGGCGCTCCAGGTCGGCTCGGAGCTCGCGCTGAAGGCGCTGAGGGCCATCACCGCGCAGTTCGTCGTCGACGGGCCTGACGTGCTGGGCCGCTTTCAGCAGCGATTCAGTTGGGCCTGCGCGTTCACTCCGCTGATGGGCTGGGGCGCGCTGCTGCCGCTCCATCTGAGGGGCACGCCGACGCTGATGCGAAGGCTCACGACGCTGCTGCTTCCGCTCATCGCCGCTGCTGGAGCGACCGCCTTCGAGGTGCAGCGCATGCACGCCGCTCTCGCTGAAGCGAGCAGTCTCATGCCACTCGTGAGCGTCGACAGTGTGCCGCTGGCCCGAACGGTGCTGCTCGCGGCAGTCCTCGTCGCCGCGCCTCTGCTCGGCCTCAACTCACGCACACTCGCCGACGTGTAGAGTCACCCGATGGGACGAATTCTCGCGCTGGTGCTGGGCCTCGCGGTGCTGGGCGGTATCGCCTGGAAGGTGATGTACGGCGGCACCATGAAGCAGGCCGTCGAAGCCGACGGGCCCTCGGCGCCGAAGCAGCAGCTCGACAACGTGCGCGGCGCGGCGAAGCGCATCGAGACCAACGACCAGCAGCACGTCGACGAGCTCGAGAAGAAGGCCTTCGGCAACGAGTGAAGCTCCGTCACTGGACCATTCCCCTGCTGTACGCCGCCGGAGCGACGGTGTGGATCTTCGCGACCGACGGCGTCGTCGATGCGCTCTCGCACGACAAGGACACGCTCCAGTCGCTGCAGCTCATCAAGGGCCTGCTCTTCGTCGGGCTCAGCTCGGGGTTGCTCGCGCTGCTCGTTCACCGCGAACGGCAGGCACGCGAAGCGCTCGAACAGAACGTCACCGAGCAACGTGAGCTCGTGCAGCTGGTGCAGCGCTGTGAAGACCTCGCGCGCACCGCCATCACCACGAAGGACCTGGCACAGGGCGTCTGTGACACCCTCACGAGCCTGCCCGCGCTGCACTCGGCGCTGGTTCGCATCGGCCATGATGCCGACGGGGTGTACCTGGGCCTCGCGGGCGGAACCGAAGCCCAATTCGTCCAGGACCTCGCGACCCTCACCACCGCGCCCGAGAGCGCGCGGCGCTACACCGACCTGGTCGAGCGCGGAGCGTCATTTCACGCCAGCACGGCCTCGCTCGGCATTCACCTTCCCGGCATCGAGGCGCTCATGCTCGTCGCCCTGGGTCGGCCGACCTTCGGGGTGCTGGCGCTGCGGGCGCGCACGGCTGCGCACTTCACCCCGGCCTGGGAGGAGGCCGCCCGACGCATCGGTCTCGCGCTGGAAGCGGGCCTGAACCGTCTCGAGGTGCGCGCCATGCTCGACACCTTCCTCGAGACGGTGCCCATCAGCGTCCTCGTCTTCGATGGCGAAGGGCGGCTGCAGTTGATCAACGCCGAGGCGCGCAGCCGGGCATCGGGCGACTCGCTGAACCTGACGGCCGAGCAGCTGGTCGCCGCGGCCCAACCCGGTGATCTGCTCGGGCCCATCGCCGAGGCGCAGGCCGAGGTGCGGCGGACGAACCGGCCGGTGACCGCCAGCCACCGCCTCAGGGGGCGCACCTACGAAGCCACCCACGTGCCGCTCCCCGACTCCTCCGGTCACGTGAGCGCCGTCGCCATGCTCGCCCGCGACGTGACCGACGAGCTGGCGCTCCGCACCGCGCTGCGCGCCCTCACCACCGAGTCGATGCGGCTGCGAGAAGACGAGCAGGCGCGCCTGTCGCGAGACCTGCACGACGACCTCGGCCAACGGCTCACCGCGCTCAAGCTGCAGCTGCGCGCCATCGAGCACGTCGTCTCGGACCTGCCTTCGATGCCGGGAGACCTGGTCGACCGCGTGGTCGAAGCCTCGGCGCTGGCCGACGACACGGTGCTCGAGGTGCAGCACATCAGTCAGGCGCTCAGGCCGGCCGCGCTCGAGGCGCTGGGGTTGTCGGCGGCGCTGCGCGACGAGGTGACGGCCTTCTCGCGCCGAAGCGGCATCGCCTGCACCGCCGACATCGACGAGCTGACCGTCGAGCCGCTCGTGGGCACCAACGCGTTCCGCATCGCGCAGGAGGCGCTCACCAACGTCGCGCGTCACGCCAACGCGAAGCAGGTGCACGTTCGGCTGACGAAGCGCGAGGGTGCGCTCGTGCTGCAGGTCGACGACGACGGCGTGGGCTTCGACCCGCAGCGGCGGTTGAGCCTGGGGCTGCTCAGCATGGACGAGCGCGCGCGGCAGGTCGGCGGGCGGCTCGACCTCGAACGACGTGACGGCGGTGGCACCGTGGTGCGGCTCTCCATCGGGGCCAGCCCATGACCGAGCGGCGCATTCTGCTCGTCGACGACCACGAGATCGTGCGGCGTGGGCTCGCGGCCCTGCTCCGCGCCGAGCTGCCCGGCGTCGTGCTCTCGGAGGCGTCGACGGTGGCCGAGGGGCTCGAGCTCGTCGCGAAAGAGAAGTTCTGTCTCGTCGTGCTCGACCTGAACCTGCCCGGCCGCAGCGGCTTCGAGCTGCTCGACCAGGTCGCCTCGACGCTGCCGGTGCTCGTGCTCAGCGGCTACCCCGAGAGCGGCTTCGCGGCCCGCGCGCTCAAGCAGGGCGCCCGCGGCTACGTCACCAAGGCCACCGCAGCCACCGAGCTCGTGAGCGCCGTGCAGCACGTGCTGGCGGGCAGACGCTACGTGTCGCGCGCGCTCGCCGAGGCGCTCGCCGAAGCCGTGGTGAGCGACGACCCCAACCCGGTGTCACGACTCTCTCACCGCGAGCTCGAGGTCATCAGGCTCATCGCGCAGGGGCGCTCGCTGCGGGAGATTGCGCTCGAGCTGAACCTGTCTGAGAAGACCATCGGTACCTACCGCGCGCGGCTGGGCGAGAAGCTGGGCCTCAAGACGAACGTCGACCTCACCCGCTTCGCCCTGCAGCACCAGCTCATCGACGCCTCGTAGCTGTCAGGTGAACACCTGACACGCGTTTGGTGGGTTCCCCTGACGGAGTGCCCGCGCGCCGCCAACTACATCTGGAGCATGAACACGCACGCCGAGGTGCTGCACGAGCTGTTCGAGCCGGTGTGCACCGCGCGCGACCTGCAGGCCGCCATCGGCAGCCTCAAGACGCTCCTGCACCTCGACGGGCTGGGCGCGCTACTCCACCCGCTCTCCGGCTCCGACGTCTTGCTGGTGGCCGAAGGCGTTGGGCCCGAGCTGGTCGAAGCGACGGCGGCCTCGCTCGTCCCGGCGACGACGGCGTGTCTCGTCGCGCGCCCGCAGGACGTGCCGTGCGACCTGGCCGAGCTGCTGCGCGCCGATGGCATCACCGCGTGTCTGGCGGCGCTCGCCTCGAGGCCCGGTGACGTCGACGGGCGGCTGGTCGGCTTCGTGCGGCAGGAGCGCGTGACCCGCGAGCTGATGTGGCAGTTCGAGACCGCCGCGAGGTGGATCGCGGAGACCCACCGTCGCCTTCGCCTGGGCGATGCCGCGCAACCCGAGGAGTGGGTGAATCAGGCGTTGTCTGCGTGTGACACCGCCGCGGTGCTCGTCGACGCGCTGGGTGTGGTGCGCGGGACGAACGCCGAAGCGCGGGCGCTGGTGCCGTGGCTCAGCGCGGGCGGGCGGCTCTCGCGGTCGCTGCCGGCCGTCGACTTGTCGTCCGACGGCCACGCGCACGAGACGCGCCAGCGGGTGAACCTGGCGTCGGGGCTCGTCGAGGTGACGCTCCAGCCGCTGCGTGACGGCGGTGGCGCGCTGCTGCGCCTGCAGCCCGCCGCGCTCGCCGACGAGCGCCGTCAGCAGGCGACCGAAGCGGGCCGGCTGCAGACGCTGGGCGCGCTCACGGCGACGCTCGCGCACGACCTGAACAACATGCTGCTGCCGCTCGTGCTGGCGGGTGACTCGCTGAGCAACGCCGCGTCACCCGAAGAGCTGAAGGAGGAGACGAGCCTCATCGTCGACTCGGCCACCCGCGCAGCCGCGATGGTGCGCGAGCTGCTCGACTTCGACCGGGGCACCGTCAGCACGCTCGGGCCCGTCGACGTGAACGCGAACGTGCTGCGTGCGCTGCGGCTGGTGCGACGGCTGCTGCCTGGCTCGGTCGGGCTGTCGTCGGAGCTGAGCAACGTCTCGCAGGCCATCGTGGGCGAGAGCGACCTCGTGCGAGCGGTGGTGAACCTCTGCGTCAACGGGCGGCAGGCGATGCCGCGCGGCGGCACCCTGACGGTGTCGGTGCACGAAGAGACGCTGCGCGAGCCGCGACAGGGCGCGTGGTCGACGCTCGAGCCGGGCACCTGGGTGGTGGTCGAGGTGCGCGACACCGGCGTGGGCATCGAAGCCGCGCGGGTGCCGAAGCTGTTCCGGCGCTTCGAGACGACGCGCGCCGAGTCAGGCGGCTCGGGGCTGGGGCTGTCGATGGTGCGCGACGCGTTGGACCGCGCGGCGGGCGGCGCCGAGGTGAAGTCGAAAGCCGGAGAAGGAACGAGCGTGCGGCTGTACCTGCGCGCCGCTCACCCTCACTGAGCGTCGGAGAGCCTGCGGGCATCCACCATCCACCTGCCTGCGAGCTCGGCCCGCAGGTCGCCGCGCCGCACGGCCGCGAGCATTCGGTCGTCGAGCGACAGCCCTTCGGTCTCGAGCAGCACCGGCGGTGGAGGCGTCTCGTTGCCGCGCAGGTGCCGGCGCAGCGCCTCGGTGGGCAGCAGCAACTCGGCGGCGTGCACGAAGCGCGTTCCATTCGCGACCAGCCGCAGCGAGAGCACCGCCGACAACGACTCCGAGAGGCGACGACGGGCACGCTTCGAGTCGAGCGCCGCGAGCTTGTGCAACGTCGCTGCCGCCGAGAGCCCGCGCTGGGTGACGAAGACGAGCTGCCCTTCCGACGCGAGCTCGAGCGCGAGGTGTGCGGCCGCTTCATCGTCGACGAGGTCGAGCCCGACGATGGCGTTGGGCAACGTGCGCGCGGTGACCGCGAAGGCCGCGAGCGAGCTGTCGGTGTGCAGCTCGACCTGACGAACGGGCCCACGCAGCGCAGGCCACGCGACGGGCTCCTCGAGGGTGACGACCTCGGAGGTGCGCAGGCTCAGCAGCCCGGTCTGCATCGTGCTGCGCCCGTGCCCTGAAGGACTCGCGACGACGACGAGGCCGCGCGTGATTCGTGAGAGGGGCTCCAGCACTTCGGGCGGCAGGCCAGGCTGTGGCGACACGAAGTGCGTGCGAATCGAGAGCGACCGTTCACCACGCTCCGTCATCGCGGTGAGCCTGAAGCGGCCGAAGCCCTGAACCGAGAAGCCCGCGACGATGGCGCCCTCGCGCTCGAAGCGCTCGCGGTGGGACGCGTCGAGCAAGGTCGTGAGCACGTCTTCGAGGTCGCGCGCGTCGAGGGGCGCTCCCACGACCCGCCGGCCGAACGCACCATGCAGCGCGAGCGGCTGCCCCATCACCAGCGAGAGGTCGGTCGCGGCTTCACTGCGAGCCAGCTCGAGCCACGAGAGCACGTCAAGGTCAGTCGCCGGCGGAGCAGACTGCTCGACGACGGCTGGCGTCTCCACCGTCTCGTTCACCTGCGCGCGCCACGTGGGCGTCAACACGAGCAGCTCCTCTGGGAACTGCGTGGCCCGCAGCGCTGCGCTCTCGATGAGGTTGAGCAGGTCCTCATCCCACCCACCGCGCAGCAGGGACCGCGCCGCGGCCTTCGTCGTCGCCGTGAACTGCCGCGCGATGATGCGCACCGGCAACGAGCCGAAGAAGTGCCGGCCCGAGCCCACGCGGTCGAGCACGCCACCGTCGAACAGCCGCTGCGCCGCACGTTCATCATCGAGCGCGATGGTCGCCAGCTCGAGGAAGCGCGCCGGAAAGAGGTCTGACTCCGCCGCCTCGACGTCGAGCCCACCGAAGGGCGCTCCACACTGGTTCACGCAGTCGACGAGCGCACAGGCCGCGGCTTCGTCGAGCACGCCGGTGTGGCTGGTTCTCGCGCGCGCCTCGTCGAATGCGCCCTCGTCGAAGAAGCGTCGAAACGTCTTCCCCGGTCGGGTCTCGGAGGCTTGCACCACGGCGCCCAGGTCGTTGGGCTCCATGCAGCGGGCGGTGACGCCAGAGAGAATGAGCTCGGCCATGCGCGCTGGTTAGCCCGGACCGATGCGGTTTTCCTGCTCCGGCGGGTCGACCAGGCGTCGTTCGTGCCGAGACGCGGCCTCCCGAAAGGAGCGTCGGGCTTCGGCGTGTTCGGATTCAGGGTTGCCAACGCATAAGCCGCGGCTTATCTATCTCGACACCATGAGCGCGCTCCTCGAAGACCGGGTGTTTCAAGCCCTCGCCGACCCGAGCCGTCGCGCCATCTTCGAGTCGCTCACGAAGGGTGAAGCCGCGGTCAAGGAGCTGACCGACCGCTTCGACCTCTCGCAGCCGGCCATCTCGCAGCACCTGGCGGCGCTCAAAGACGCGGGGCTCGTGAACGGCCGCCGTGAAGGGCGCTGCGTCTACTACCGCGTCGAGCCCAAGGGCCTGAAGCCGCTCGTCGACTGGATTTCGCACTACCGCGCGTTCTGGACCGAGCGCGTGGGCCGCCTCGAGAAGCTGCTGGAGACCATGGACGAATGAAGCCCACCGACAAGACCGACCGTTCGCAGACCGACGCCATCACCTTCGAGTTCGACCTGCCGCATTCACCGAAGAAGGTGTGGCGCGCGTTGACCGACCCCGAGCTGCTGACGCAGTGGCTGTTGCCGGTCACCGGTTTCTCGCTCGAGCCCGGCGCCGCGTTCACCTTCAACACGCAGCCGCAGCCGGGGTGGGACGGCGCGGTGAACTGCAAGCTGCTCGAGAGCCGGGAGCTCGAGAAGCTGAGCTACGCGTGGGCGGTCGGCGGTGGCCTGGCGCTGAACACGGTCGTCACGTTCACGCTGACGCCGACGCCTGCAGGCACTCGGCTCGTGCTGGTGCAGTCGGGCTTCAAGCCCGAGCAGAAGCAGAACTTCGGTGGAGCGCGGTACGGCTGGAACCTGATGGGCGGAAAGCTCATCGAGCTGTTGGGGAGACTCTCGTGAACTTCGTTCGACGGTTTCATCGCTGGGTGTCTGCTGCTTTCACGCTCGCGTTCCTCGCGAACCTCGTCTCGATGGCGATGTCGGGAGGCCAGCAGCCTCCCGCGTGGATCACCTACTCACCGCTGCTGCCGCTCTTTCTGCTGCTGGGCACTGGTCTGCCGATGCTCGTGCAGCCGTTGCTCAGAAGCTCGAAGGAGAAGTGACGCTGTTCAGGCTTTGTTCAAGGTTGAGTGGCGCACGAATTCGGAGTCGTTAGAAAAGCCCCGCTGTCCGCGGTTCGCCGCGAACCACTCACCCGGAGATTCACATGAACAAGCTGCTCGTCGTTGCCACCATCGCGGTGGCGTCGGTTTCGTTTGCCCAGAAGAAGGACACCAAGGCGCCGGAGGCCGCGAAGGAGGCGCCTGCTGCCGCCCCGAAGGACATCGTCGACACGGCCGTCGCCGCGGGCTCGTTCAACACGCTCGCGACCGCGCTGAAGGAGGCGGGCCTCATCGAGACGCTCAAGGGCAAGGGCCCGTTCACGGTGTTTGCGCCGACGGACGAGGCGTTCGCGAAGATCGCCAAGAAGGATCTCGACGCGCTGCTGAAGGACAAGAAGAAGCTGACGGCCGTGCTCACGTACCACGTGGTCTCGGGCTCGGTGATGGCGGCCGACGTCATGAAGATGAAGGACGGCAGCAAGGTGAAGACGGTCGAGGGCCGCGAGTTCACGCTCGGCCTCAAGGACGGCAAGGTGACGGTCGACGGCGCCAACGTCGTGAAGACCGACATCGCCGCGTCGAACGGCGTCATTCATGTCATCGACACCGTCATCATGCCGAAGTGATGTGACTTCGCTGTGACGCGAAGCCCGGCCTCCTCACGGAGCGCCGGGCTTTTTCGTGCCGGGTTACTCGAGGCGCTGCGTTCGGCGCGTGGGCTTCACGGCGAGGTACTGCTTCGGCCAGGCGAGCGAGTCGACGCCCTGCTCCTGCGCGTGCCGGTGGACGAGCGACGGATCCGACAGGTGAGGACGAGCGAGCGCGCAGAGGTCGGCGCGACCCGACGCGATGATGGTGTTGGCGTGGTCGGCGCCTTGAATCGCTCCGACGGCCATCACGGGAATGCCGGCGCCCAGCTTCACCGCCTCGGCAAACGGCACCTGGTACATGCGGCCGTACTCGATCTTCGACTCGGGCACGTTGCCGCCAGACGAGACGTCGATGACGTCGCAGCCGTGGGCCTTGAGCGCCTTCGCGACCTCGACGGTGTCCTCCACCGTCATGCCATCCTTCCCCAGCCAGTCGCTCGCCGAGACGCGCACCGACATCGGCTTGTGCTTCGGCCACACCGCGCGCATCGCGTCGAACACCTCGAGCGGGAACTTCATGCGGCCCTCGAGCGAGCCACCGTACGCATCAGTGCGCTTGTTCGAGAGCGGCGAGAGGAACTCAGAGAGCAGATAGCCGTGGGCCATGTGCACCTCGACGAGGTCGAAGCCCGCAGCGTCGGCCCGCTTCGTCGCGTCGGCGAAGGCCTGCTTGATGCGCGCGAGGTCGTTCGCATCCATCGCCTTCGGCGTGTGCCAGCCGGCGTCGAACGGAAGCGCGGACGGTCCGAGCGTCTGCCACGGCTGCTCGTTCGCCTTCAGCGGTCCATCGCCTTCCCACGGCAGCTGACAGCTCGCCTTGCGGCCGGCGTGCGCGAGCTGAATGCCGATGCGCGCGTTGGAGTGCTCGTGCACGAAGCTCGTCACGCGCTTCCACGCCGCGAGCTGCTCGTCGTTCCACAACCCAGCGCAGCCGTGCGTGATGCGGCCCTCGGCAGAGACGTTCGTCATCTCGGTCATCACCAGGCCAGCGCCTCCGACGGCACGACCGCCCAGGTGCACGAGGTGCCAATCGTTGGGCACGCCGTCCTTCGCGGAGTACTGGCACATCGGAGAGACGACGACGCGGTTGGGCAACTCGAGCTCACGCAGCTTGAACGGCGCGAACAAGGGCGGCGGCACCGAGCCATCGGCGTTCAGCTTCGTGCCCTGCTCCTTCGCGAACCACGCGTCGACCTGGTCGACCAGCTTCGGGTCGCGCTGCTTCAGGTTCGCCCAGGTGATGCGCTTGCTGCGCGTCATCAACGAGAAGGTGAGCTGCAGCGGGTGCAGGTTCGCGTAGCGCGCCGAGTTCTCGAACCACTCGAGGCTGGTCTGCGCGGCCTTCTGCAGCCGAATGACCTCGGGCTTGCGCTCCAGCTCGTAGCGGGCGAGCGCCTTGCCGACGTGCTGGCCTTCCTTCGCGAACGCGTCGCGCAGCGCGATGGCGTCTTCCATGGCGAGCTTGGTGCCCGAGCCGATGGAGTAGTGCGCCGTGTGCACCGCGTCTCCCATCAGCACCGTGTTGCCGCGCACCCACGACTCGCAGCGAATGGTGGGGAACGTGCGCCAGATGGACTTGTTCGGGCAGAGGCGATGTCCGCCCAGTTCTTCGGCGAAGAGCTTCTCGAGGAAGGCGACGCTCTCGGCTTCGCTCATGGTGTCGAGGCCGGCCTTGCGCCACACCGACTCATGGCACTCGACGATGAAGGTCGAAGTGGCGCCCGACGGCTGCATCGGCGTCCTGGTGAACGGGTACGCGTGCACCTGGAAGAGGCCGTGCGGCGAGTTCTTGAAGCGGAAGGTGAAGGCGCTCAGCGGTTTCGTCGAGCCCAGCCAGGTGAACTTGCACTTTCGCCAGTCGAGCGAGGGCTTGAAGTCGGCCGCGTAGCGCTCCCGAATCGGGCTGTGCACGCCGTCGCACGCGATGACGAGGTCGGCCTTCGGCAGCGGGTCGGCCGGCAGCTCTTCCTGGAAGTGCAGGTTCACGCCGAGCTGCGCACAGCGCTCGTGCAGAATCGCGAGCAGGTCCTTTCGCGAGAGCCCGCAGAAGCCGTGGCCGGTCGAGGTCGTGACCTTGCCGTTCGCGTGCACCTCGATGTCGTCCCAATAGGCGAAGCGCGACTCGATGGCGCGGTAGCTCTCGGCGTCGGCGGCCTCGAGCGTGCCCAGTGTCTCTTTCGAGAAGACGACGCCCCAGCCGAAGGTGTCATCGGGTTTGTTCTTCTCGAAGACGTCGACCTCGAGCGAGGGGAACTGCTTCTTGAGGAGCAGCGCCGAGTACAGCCCCGCGGGACCACCACCGATGCAGACCATGTGCATGGCGCGCGAGTTAGCGCGGCTGGTGCGCGCTGTCGCTCACGTCACGAGGCGAGTTTCTGACGCAGGTGCACAGCGAAGAATCTGCGTGAAGCTGATCAGGGCGACGCTGCAGGTTCGCTTCGCAGCTCCACTCGTTCGTTCGAGACGAGCCTCGTGGCGAAGAGCAGGCACGCAAGGACGTCTTCACGCGTGAGCCAGTCATACGCGGCGACGATGTCGTCGATGGAATCGCCCGCGGCGAGCAAGGAGAGAACATGCTCGACGGCCAGGCGACGACCGCGAATGACGGGCTTCCCGCCCAGGATGGCGGGAGTCGAGGTGATTCGGGAGAGCAGCTTCTCGGCGTCCATCGCCCTCAGATATAGTGCCGCTGTGGCCGGAAGGCCATTGGACCGCCTCGGAAGAGGAGGTCCTTCACCGGAAGTGGTGCGTGACGCACCGAGGAGACGTGATGTCGACCATCGAAGAAGAGCTTCGGCTTCTTGCCGAAGTCGCAAAGCCCCTGCAGAAGGCAACGGACGAGGCCAACGCCGCGATTCAAGCTGCGAACGCTGGGATTGCCGCAGTAGCTCCCGGAATTGAAGTCTGGCTCACCACAGAATCTGGGCAGCGCGTTGTGATTCTTGACCTGTTCGTTTGCGGTCACTGCCTTGGAGTCTCAAAAGCCAAGGGCGTCTGGCAAATTGTCGTTCGCCCCTGCGACCTCAACGAAGGCAAGGCAGGTATGTGGCAGGGTGAACCGACCCCACTCATCGAAGCCAGCCGCGAGGACCGCCTTGCCGCTGCACCTGCACTCCCGTCCTTGGTTCGCGCACTCACTGAGGAATGCAACCGACTCCTCAATGTCTTTCTTCAGGCGGCTGAGAGGCCGCTGTGAAGCTCCTGATCGACTCTTCGGTACCAACGGCCATTCCCGCCAGGCTCCGCGCAGCCGGCCACGATGTCGTCGCTGTTGCCGACACGCCACCCGATCCAGGCGACGAGGCAATTCTCCAGTGGGCGATTCGCGATCAGCGAACGATCATCACGCTCGATAAAGACTTCGGCACGCACTCCGTCGTTGGCGGAATGAAGCACTTCGGCGTCGTTCGGCTGGTCCAGTTCGGTCTCAAGGACCTCGCGCGCGAAATCCTCGGAGTGCTCGCCACTCACGACCGCGACCTTCTCCTCGGAGCGCTGGTCACCGTCGAACCCGGGCGCATCAGAACTCGAGCGCGGTAGCGCGACGCTCAGCGCTTCTTTGGCGCCGGGCGAAGGAGCCGCTTCTCCACGTCCTGCAGCAACTGCACGAGCGCACGCCACGCTGGAGGAAGCGCCTCGCGGTCCCCGACGGTGACGGTGTTCGAGCCCACGGTGACGCTCAGACGAAACGCGTTCATCGGAGCATCCGCCACAGGCGCGCTGGTGAAGGGCGTGAGCTGGCCCGCGAGCTTCGACAGCTCGAGGTGTTCGGTCTCGGTCAGCACGCCACGAACGGGACGAACCCCGTAGTCGGTGTGCTGTTGGCGCGTGACGCCACCATCGGCGGACACCTCCAGGCTGATGGTATCGAACCGGCTCCCCCAGCTCACTGAAACGGGCTGCAGCACCGGGCGCTGAGCGACGAAGAGCGAGAGCGCGAGTGAGAGCATCTGATGAGGCTGCCATGTGACCTGAGCGACCGCACCTCCCGTCGGGCTGAAGTCACCGTCGGTCGGCCTCCAGCCTCCGCTGAGCGGCCCGCTCCGAGGGAGCGCAACGACCTGCGTACGTTCTGGAGCAACCACAGCTCCGAGGTGCCCATGTTCCGCTTCATCCCCGCTGCGCTGTTGCTCACGAGCCTCGCTCACGCCGAAGTGCCCGCCGTCGTCGAGGCTCCTCCTTCGCCGCACGCGTGGGCCATCGAGACCGAGCTCGTTCAACCCTTCGTCCCCACCGTCGGCATCATCCGGCTCCGCGGGGCCCGGACCCTCTGGGGAACACCGGGTGGGCTGCGCGGCGACCTGCTCGTGGGCGCCTTCCTGCGACCGGGCATCGAGCACGAGATCGTGGAGCGCATCAACGAGTACCTGCTGACCGTCGGCTACCGGCAGTACGTCTGGCGCGGCGCGCACCTCGAGGTCGAGCTCGACGCGGGCTGGGCCTGGGGCACCAACCGCCTCGACGGCAAGCTGTACAGCAACCCCTCCCTGCTGCTGAACGTGAACGCCGGCTATCGCTTCGGCTTCTTCGAACCGGGCGGCTTCTTCGACAACGGCAGCGCGGTGGGCTTCTTCGTCACGCCACAGGTGGGCTTCATTCAGGGGCTGGCCACCAACATCGGCCCGCGCGGCGGCAGGCCCGACACGTTCCTGAGCGCCGGCCTGTTGCTCGGCCTCTCGTTCTGACGCTGTGACGTGACTGTTGCGGGAGTTCGCGCGGCTGCCATGGTCGCGCCGCCATGAAACTCCGAGCTGCCGTCTTCGTCGCCGCGGCGTCGTTCGCCGCCTGTGAATGGGTCGCCGACCCGATGAGCTACACGCGGGAAGAAGTGCCTCGCTTCAAAGCGAAGGCCGAGCACCCCGCTCCACCGCAGAACCCCACCGCCCTCAAGGTGATGGCGTGGAACGTGAAGTACGGCGCCTGTCGCGTCGACTTCTGGTTCGACTTCTGGGGCGACCGCGTGCAGCTCTCGTCGACCGAGGTGAACGACTGCCTCTCGAAGGTCGCCGCGCTCGTTCGTGAATACGACCCCGACGTGCTCATCACCGAGGAGATCGAAGTCGGCTCGAAGCGCAGCGCCTACGTCGACATGGTGCAGTACCTGCTCGAGAACACGAACCTGCGCTACGGCACCTTCGCCGCCACGTGGGACTCGCGCTACGTGCCCAGCGAAGGCGTCGGCCGCATCGTCCTCGGCAACGCGATTCACAGCCGCTACCCCATCGTGAAGGCCGAGCGCATTCGGCAGGCCGACCGCACCGACCAGGACCCGCTGACCGCGACCTTCTATTTGAAGCGTGGCATCGCGCGCGCCGAGCTCGACCTGGGCAGCGGCCGCACCGTCGCCATCTACGGGGTGCACACCGAGGCGTACGACCAGGACGGCACCAAGCAGAAGCAGATCAAACAGCTCTACGACCTCGCGAAGGCCGAGACGATGCCGTGGATGATGGGCGGCGACTTCAACGAGCTGCCGCCGGTGTGCGACGAGCGCGCCGACGCGGGCACGCCCGAGTCGTGTGAAGGCAAGCTGCGGCTCACCGAGTTCCTCGACGAGCGCGCGTCATCGAAGGGCACCTCATTCGCGCAGCCGCCGTACACGCCGAGCGTGATGAAGCAGTTCTACGACGACTTCGCGCCGTCCATTCCGCTCTCGCGTTACGGCGTCGGAGAGACAGCACAGCGGCGCTACTTCACGCACTCGGTGCTCGGCCCCGACGGACAGAACGACGACAAAGTGGCCGGCACGTGGAACCGCACGCTCGACTATCTCTTCATTCGCAAGACCGACACCTGGCGAGACACCGACGTGATTCAGGGGCCGGGGCCCTTCGGCATCACGCAAGACGCGATTCGGCTGTCTGACCATGCACCCGTCGTCGGCACCTGGGAGCTCCGATGAAGACCGCGCTCCTGCTCTCGCTCGTCTCGTCGCTGGCCCTCGCAGCGCCGCGCCCGGCTCGTGACACCGCCGACGTCGGCAAACAGGGAGACTACAGCGTCGGCATCTTCAACCCGCTGCGCATCGCGATTCTCGATGGCATCGAGCTCGAGGCGAACCCGCTCGTGTTCTTCGTCGCGCCGAACGTGAACGCGCGCTTCCGCGTCATCGGCGGGCCGCTGCGTCTCACCGCCGAGGCCGGGCTGTCAGTGCCCACCTTCGGCATGCGGTTGATGAAGGGCTTCTTCTTCCCCACGTGGGCGGAGAAGAAGAACGACATCGGGTGGATGCTGATTCCCCGCGTGGGCGTGCTGCTCTCGGGCAACGTGCTCGAGAACGACGTGTGGACGGTGCGCACCGACGCCGCCTTCCGTGTGCCGCTCGGCCCCAACAGCGCGACGCAGCTCAACTCGTTCGTCGCGCCGCTCGACATTCTGCTGGCTGCTCCGCTCACCGGCGTCTGCGCGCGCGCGGGTGGTGCGTACGACCACGCCTTCGGAGACACCTTCCGTCTGCGCGGTGAAGCCAACCTCTTCATCACCGGCGGGCAGGGCAACCTGAACGTCGACGGTGCGTCGGTCGGTCCCATCGCGCCAGTCTCCGAGCTCATCGTCACCGCGCACGTCGGCCTCGACATCGCCGTCTTCAAGCAGAGCCGCATCACGGTGGGCGTGCTGTGGGCGAACTACGACCAGGGCCAGACGGCGACGGTGAAGGGCGCCGACGGCTTCAGTGAGCGCATGCGGGTGCGCAGCAACAACTTCCTGCCGACGCTCGACTACATCTGGGCCGGGTTCTGAGGTGACGCGGCCGTTCCTCTTCCTCGGGCACGGCGAAGGCACCGGCACCTTCGACCTGCTCCTCGCACTCGAAGACCCGGCGGGTGACGTGACGCCGCTCCTCTCTGCGCTCGAGAACTGGGCAATGGGGCGCGAAGAGCTGTTGATGCACGAGGGCGCGGTCGTCGCGGTGTCGGCCGTGCTGAAGCGCGCGCCGAAGCTGCACGACGGCCTCGTCAGCGCGCTCGAGGGTCTGCCCATCGGCCTCGTCGTGCGCACGAACAAGGTGAAGCACAGCGCGTGGCACGCCGAGTCGGTCGCCGGCACCGAGCGGTTGCTCTCGCTGCTCGAGCGGCACGTGAAGGCGCGCGAAGGCAGCGACTACGAGCTCCTGCCCATCGACCTCTCCGGCGAGCCCTCGGTGCACCAGGCCGTGTGGAGCTCGATTCACGCTCACTCCCATCTGGGCGCGCTGATTCAGGCGGCCGTGTCCACCATCTCCGAGTCGCTCGAGGGCGAGGCGCTCGACGTGTTCAACGACCAGCTGCTCACTCGCCTGCCGGGGTGGACGGGCCTCGACTTCGGCGTCGACCTCGTCGTGCAGCAGGTGCTCGCGCGCGCTCGCAGCGTCTCGCCCACGAGCATCGAGATGCCGGGCCACTTCCTCGACACCTTCGACGAGATGGTGCGCGCCCACCACGCGAACGAACAGGGTCACGATGACGACGAGGAGCTCGAACCAGGAGACGTCGACTGGACGAGCGTCGACGCGATTCGTGAGCGCCTGAGTGCAGGGCCTGTCGATTGGCCACAGCTGCAGGCAGCCCTGCGCGACACCAACCGTGAGCACGTCGAGACGCTGCTCGCGCTGACGCATGAAGAACGGGTTGCAATGGCGCAGCACGGGCAGCTCGGGCTTCTGCAGATGAACGCGGCGACGACGCTGATGACCTCGGGAGAGTTCTCCAAAGCGCTCGTCCTCTTCGACTCGGGCCTCGAGGGAAGAATCCACCCCGGCGCCGCGGCCAACCCGCTCTTCGCCGTGCAGAACGACAACAACCACCTCGGCGTGGTGCCAGAGCGCGCTCGGCGCTATCTCGACCGCTGCCTGCCCTTCGGCCCGGACAACCCGACCGTCTTTCTGAACGGCGCGTGCGTGGCCGTCGAGCTCGGCGAATACGACCGGGCGATGGCGCTGCTGACCGAGGCGAAGAAGCACGGCGTCGCGGTGAAGCCGTTCAAGAACGAAGGCCTCTTCATTCCCCTGCGCGACCGGCGCGACTTCAAGGCGTTGATGAAATGAGTGACGACGTCATCGAGACCGCGCTGGCCCGGCAGGAGTGCGTGCTGCTCCGAGCCGGTGTGCGACGCGTCGTGCTGCTCGATGGCAGCTCGGTCATCACCGAGGGCGACGGCGCGGGGCGGGAGAAGCACCTGAACGCGAGCGCGGCGAAGGACGGGTTTCGCGCGGCCATTCTCGCGGCGCTCGAGGCCGGCTTCACACCTGCGCCCCGAGATGCGCCGAAGAAGTCGACATTCGTTCAACCGCAGCGGGCTCCAGACGCGCCGACGTTCGCTCCTCCACCATCTCCGCCGAGCCCCACGCCAGCTCGCACCTCGGAGTGGCCCGACTCCTGGACGATTCAAGACAACGCCGTGCGCGTCAGCATCGACCCGTTCGATGGCGCCGAGTGGGAGCCGCTCCACCAGCGCCAACCACCGGGCGTCGACTTCATCGAGATCGAAGGCGAGACGCCCGAAGAAGCCGTCGAGCTCGTGCTCGAAGGGCGACTGCCGACGTGGGCGCGCGGACTGGGCCTGCTCTCGTTCGACGTCGTCGAGGACTACTGCGCTGCCGAGCTCGACCCGACCCCGCTGTGGAGCGCACTGGGTTCGTTGACCGCGCTCGACCTGCGCTCAGGCAGGGGCATCGTCATTCCTTCGGCGCTCCCCTCGCTGCGGCGCCTCGGCGTCTTCACCTCGGAGGCGACGATGGCGCTGGTGCAAGCGCTGACCGCTTCGACGTGGAGCTCACTCACCGAGCTCGAGCTGTTCCTCGATGCGACGGCGCTGCTCGACGGCACCGAAATCGCCCGCGCACTCACGAAGGAGCGCTTCCCGGCCCTGCGCCACCTCGCGCTTCGTGGAACCCGCTTCGACGACGGCACGCTCGAGGCGCTGAAGCCGCTCGGGCTGTCGAGCCTCGTGCTGTCCCACGGCGAGTCCGACGACCGCGCGATGGGAACGAAGACGCCCTTCCGCGAACCCGATGGCATCGAGGTGCTGAACGAGGGCCGGTTCTATCCACTGCGCTCGGCGCGCATGAGGTGACATGGTCACCGTGTGCCCATCGAAACGTCAGAGCTGAAGACGCGCTCAGGTCATCTGGTGCTGCGCGTCGTGTTCTCGGGTGACGTCACGGTGGCGCAGGCGAAGACGTATCACTCGTCGGTGTTGCCCGGCGCGCAGTACGGCCTGCACGGTCACCTCGCGCTCGGCAACGTGACGGGGCTGACGTCAGAGGTGAAGAAGGTGCTCGGCTCGGCGAAGGCCGACCCGAAGAACCCGGTGCCGGTCGCCATCGTCATGGAGTCGCCGATGCTGCGCATGATGGCGAGCCTCATCACCCGCGCGGGCGCCAACGACAACTCCCAGTTCTTCAAGGACGAGGCCGCGGCGCTCGACTGGCTCGACGGCGCGCTGACGACGTTCCACGCGAAGCGTGAGGCATCGTCGCCAAAGCCCCGATGACGGGGCACGGCGCGTCGGGGTCGAAGCACGGCTGCCCGAGCAGGGTGACGAGCCCCTTGCGCACGCGCTTCAGGTCGTCGATGCGCGCGTCGATGTCGGCGAGCTTGAGTGCCGCGACCTGGTTGAGCTGCGCACGGCGCACCACCTGCCCGCTCGAGAAGCGGAGCAGCGCCGCGACGTCGGTGAGCGTGAAGCCGAGCGTCTGCGCACGCTGGATGAAGCGCACGCGGTCGACGTCGGCGGTGTCGTAGAGACGGTAGTTGCCGGTGGTGCGCGTGGAGGGCAGCACGAGCTTGCGCCGCTCGTAGAACCGCACCGTCGAGATGGGCACGCCCGCCGCTCTCGCGAGCTGACCAATCGTCATGCCTGCTGCACCGGTCGCCACACGCGGGGAAGTACCACGGCGCCCTGAACCAGTCCCCACGCCACCTCGAGCACGAGCAGGGGGACGAGCACGAGCGACGCGCCGTGCAGCAGGGCGAACACCATCCACGTCGAGAAGAGCGCGCGGCCCGCGGTGTCGGCGGCGCCGAGTTCGGCCGTCGGGCGGAGCAGTCGCAAGACGCTCCAGACGGTGACGATGCTACCCATCAGGTTCGCGAAGAGCAGCGCCGTCGGGGAGTCGAGGGAAGGCGCTGCACCCGAGAGCCCGAGCTGCAGGTGGAGGTTTGCGAGTTGGATCGAGAGCCAGCTCGCCGTCCATGGCGTGGCGAACGGCCAGGTGACGAGCAGGTCGTAGAGGGCAGAGAAGAAGACGACACGGCGAATGGTGGAGTCGGTCATTCGCGAAACGTGCACCCTGCACCATGGTGCAAGGTCAAGGAGCTCAAGCTCGTCATCGTCGGCGGCGTCGGGACCGTGAGCACGAGTTCAACCACCATTCGTTGCGGCGGGCGTGGTGGCCGTTGTGGTCGCGCCAGTGCGGCGAGCACGAGTTCAACCACCGTCATGGGTACGCGTTGTGGTCGCGCCTCTGCAGCGAGCACGAGTTCAACCACCGTCATGGCCGTACACGTTGTGCTCGCTGCGGTGAGCACAAGCTCAACCACCTCGCCGCGGAAACAGGCGCCGCGGGCTGATCAGCGACTCACATCGAGACGGCGAGGTTCGTCGAAACTCCCGGCGCGCCTGTGGAAGCCCCCGACTGCCCGTTGCTGCCACCCTGCCCACCGAGCGCGGGTGTCGCAGGCACGCAGGTGCCACCAGACAACGTCGGCGCCGCGCCCCTGTAGAAGACACAGACGCTGGGGCCACCTGCTCCGCCAGAGCCGCCACCACCCTGGCCGCCGGAGCCACCAGCCGAGCCGCCCGCGCCAGCACCAGCATTCCGCGTGTTGCAGCTGCCGTTGTAGGTCCCGCCTGCACCGCCTCCGCTCACTGGCCCACCGTCACCGCCAGCGCCGCCGTTGCCGCCCGCGCCACCCTGCCCACCCGATCCCGGCGTCACGTTGCTGTTGAGCACCGAGACGACCGAGAACACCGAGACGACGCCGAAGCTGCCACCGCCGCCGCGCCCGCCGATGCCGCCGGTGCCACCACAACCACCGCCGCCACCGCCACCGCCACCACCGCTCGTCAGGTTGCTGCAACCTCCGCAGAGGAAGCCCGAGCCGCGCTGCGTTCCGCCACCGCTGCCGCCACCACCACCACCACCGCCAATCTGCCCCGTACCGCCGAGCTGGCCGGTGGGCGGTTGGTACAGGCCCAGCGCCGACAACACGCCGAGGGTGGTGCCCGGGTTCGCGTTCGAGCCTCTCGCCCCATTCGTTCCGTTCGCGCTGACGGGCGGCGCGTCGCCGCCGTTCGAAGCCGAGGTGAGGTTGCAGCTGCCGCGCGTGCCGCCGCTGCCGAAGTTGGCGCCCGATGCGCCGCCAGGCGCTGCGGTGCCAGAGGTGCCGCTGGTGCCGTCCGTCTCGCCCGCCACGCCGGTGGCACCAGGCCCGCCCGTCGCGCCGCACGGTGATGCGCCCGCGCCACCCTGAGTCGCGCCGTTCGCGTCTCCGCCCTTCGAGCCCGACAACCCCGTTCCACCATCGAGACCCGCGAGACCGACGCTGCCGTTGCCTGGCTGAAGCGTGCAGCCGTTGATGACGAGGCCGCTGCCCAGGTTCACCGCCAGCACGCCGATACTGGAGCGACCGTCTCCGCTCGCTTCCTGGCCCACGGCGTTCGCGCTGCGCACGCGCAGCAGCTGCAGCTCGAGCTGACCGCCGAGGTTCTGCGCGCTCACGCCGACCGAGCTGGGGCTGTTGATGGTGGTGACGTAGGAGACGCTGCGCGCCCAGTTGTTGGCGGCCGAGTAGCCGCCGTACAGGCTCACGCCCTGCGCCATGGTGATGGTCTCGTCGTACTGGCCCTCCGAGATGTACACGGCGCTCAAGCCCAGGCCGACCGCGCGCGCGATGCCCGCCGTGATGGTGAGCCGAGGCGACATTCGCGTGCCGAGGTTCGAGTCGTTGCCCGTCTTCGAGACGAACACCGCGGCCGAGGTGGTGCCGTCGAGCCCGTCGCAGTCGGCGTCCTGGAAGGAGAGGTCGGGCATGTCGCTGCCGCTCGAGGTGCAGCCGTACTCGCAGCCGTTCGCGGGATTCCCGTCGAGGTCCACGCGGCCGGGCAGACAGACGAAGCTGCACATCGAGTTGCTGCAGGTGCCGGTCGCAAACGGCCGCGTGCACGGGCTGTTGCAGGCCCCGCAGTGCGCCGCGTTGTTCGAGGTGTTCACCTCACAGCCATCGGTCGGGCTCGAGTTGCAGTCACGGAACGGGGCGTTGCAGGCCGAGACACGGCACTGGCCTGTGGTGCAGACCGGCGTGCCGTTGGCGATGGTGCAGGTGATGCCGCAGCCGCCGCAGTTGGTGAGAGAGGTGTTGGTGTCGGTCTCGCAGCCGTCGGTGAAGCTGGTGTTGCAGTTGCCGCGACCGGGCGCGCACTGCTGAATGCCGCACGACGAGCCCACGCACGAGTACGTTTGCACGTTGGGCGCCGAGCACGCGTTGTTGCACGCGCCGCAGTGGCTCACCGTCGCCGTGGTGTCGACCTCACACCCATCGGCATAGGTGCCGTTGCAGTTGCCGCGGCCCATGACGCACGCGGTGATGCTGCAGTTGCCTCCGCCGCAGGCCGTCGACATCGCGAACGACGGCGGAAGGCACGCGCGGTTGCACATGCCGCAGTGCATGGCGTCGCTCATGAAGTTGAAGTCTTCGTCGACGCGCCCATCGCAGTCGTTGTCGATGCCGTCACACGCCTCGACGCCGTTGTTGGTGCGCACGCACGCGTACTCGCAGCCGTTGGCGGTGTTGTTGTCGACGTCGTACCAGTTGGCGAGACAGGTGAACGTGCACGCCCCCGCGGTGCAGGCGCTGGTGGCGTTGGCCGCGCTGCAGACGCGCCCGCACACGCCGCAGTTGTTCACGTCGGTGTTGCCGTCGATTTCGCAGCCGTCGCTCACCATCACGTTGCAGTCGCGGAAGCCCGGCGCACACGTCTGAATGCGGCAGGTGCCCATCTGGCAGGCGCCGGTCGCGTTCGCCGGAGCGCAGGCCTGGCCACACTGGCCGCAGTGCACGAGCGAGGTGACGAGGTTCTCTTCACAGCCATCGGCGAACGACTGGTTGCAGTCTCCGCGGCCCATCGCGCACATGCCCACGGCGCAGCGGCCAGCGTTGCAGCGGTACGACGAGACGGAGCCGTTGGCCACGTTGCACACCAGCCCGCACTGCCCGCAGTTCGTCGGGTCGGTCACGAGGTCGAAGCCCTCGTCGGTGCGGCCATCGCAGTTGTTGTCGCGGCCATCACAGACCTCGACGCCGTTGTTCGTCTGGGTGCACGGGTGCTCGCAGCCGTTGGCCGCGATGCCGTCGAGGTTCACCCAGCCCGCGACGCAGCGGTCGATGGCGCAGCTGCCCGTCTCACACTTCGGCACCGCGTTGGTGAAGGCGCAGGCGCGGTTGCAGGTGCCGCAGTTGCCGACGTCGGTCTGCAGGTTGAAGTTCTCGTCGACGCGGCCATCGCAGTTGTCGTCGACGCGGTTGCAGACCTCGAGGTCGGGCATGCCCGGCGTGCAGGTGTTCGGCCGGCCGTTGGTGCAGGCAGCGACGCGCCGCTCGCAGCCGCCGACGCCGCAGATGGTGTCGGCGATCTCCTCGTCCGTCATGCCGTCGCAGTCGTCGTCGCGGCCGTTGCAGAGCTCGGCGGCCGGCGTGCGCGCGCTGCAGGCCCCAAACCCCATCGGAGGCTGGCAGGTGATGGTGCCCAGACACGTCCCGAAGCTGTTCGTCACTTCGCACGGCATCATCTGGCCTGCGGTCGCGGTGGTGCACGCGCAGGTGCCGCTGGTGGGCTGGCACTGCTTCGGAGCCGGGTCTCCATTCGCGTCGACCGCGTCGGCGCAGCGGAACGACGAAGGGCACGTGCTGTCGAAGCTGCAGTCACGGCCGCAGAACTTGTCGTTGCCCAGCGTGATGCACTTGTCGGCCGGGTACGGGCAGTCGGTGTCGTTCGCGCACGACTGGCAGAGGCCCGCGCGCTGAGGCACGCACGCGAAGCGGTCAGCGGTGAGCTTCGTGCACTGGTCGATTTCCTTGCAGCCCGAGGTGCACTTGCGCAGACACACGCGAGCGCTGGTGCCGGGCACCACGTCGCACAGGCCCGTGTCGCACTCGTCATCGAGCGAACAGGGAGTGCCTTCGGTGACGAGCGTGTTCGTCGCCGGTTGCCGTGCGCAGCTCGCACAATTCGAGAGTGTGAGGAGCACGCAGACTGACGCGCTCCAGGACATCGCGCGAGCGAGCCGGGTCATGGGGACTTCCTCCTGAAGGCAGCCCATCGGGGAATGGGCGGCCTGCATTGTCACACGGACGGCACAGGGGGCAACGTCGCATCGCGGCAGGCACAGACGCGCGTCGCCGTCGCTGTGCTCAGTGGGCCTTGCGGGAGGCTGCGAAGAACAGGCTGTTGAGCTCGATGGACTGGTTGTACGGAATCGCGCGCGCGAGGCTCGAGTACTCACTGCCCAGCAGCTCGCGGCGACCCGCGCCCGTCTGGAAGGTGACGACGCCGTTGAGCAGGTTGAACGAGAAGCCCTGGTCGGTGGTGACCGACAGGCTGCGGTCGGCGTTGGTGCTGATGCGCGCGCGGCGGAAGGTCTGGGTGCTGAAGTCGCCAGCGTTGCCAAAGCCCCGGGCCGCGGCGGCGGTCATGGTGGTGTTGGCCGTGGAGGCCGACAACGCCGTGGCGATGGCGCGGGCTTCGGCGGCGTCGGTGACGGGGCGGGTGACGCCGTTGGGGCCGGTCACCAGCAACTGCGAGCGCTCCCCATCGCGCAGGTACGAGACCGAGGCGGCCTTGCCATCCATCATCACCGGCACGCGATAGAGGTCGCCGTTGGGCCCGAGGTGCGTGCTGGGCGGCAGAATCGTGCGCTTCTCGGGGCCGGCGACCGTCAGGCGCGCCACCACGTCGGCCGCAACCGGCAACGACTTGAGGCTGCTCTGGTACGCGGTGAAGCCCGAGGCCGTGAAGGAGTCTCGGTACATCGTGCCCAGCATGCGCAGGTCCTTCGTCTCCTGCTCCGTGAAGCCGTCCTCTTTGGCCGCCTTGAAGACGCTGCGAATCTCGGCAGCGCTCACGCCGGCGTTTCGTTTGTCGAGGAAGTTGGTCAGGACGAGGCTCATGGTGTTCTCCAGTGCGGGGCTTTGGCGAGGTTGTCGAACATCCGCATCGATTGGGTTCGGCGGGGGCCGACACACCTGACGACAATCGATGGACGTTCGCCGCCATCGGAAGGGCTCACCGGCCGGCCGACACACCTGACGACAATCGATGGACGTTTGACGCCATGGCTCGAGCTCACCGAGGTGAGCGGTCGTGTCACCGCGAGAGCACGCAGGACTGCGCGAGGTGGTCGAGCCGCTCGAGCTCGGAGCCCTTCGACTCGTCGAGCGCGGGGTAGTCCTTCTTCGCGCCCAGCGTCGAGCACCGGCCCACGAAGCCCTCGGACAGCACGTGGTCCCACGTCAGGTGGGTGAGCCAGGCGCTCCAGTACGGCGGGTCGTGCTCAGGCAGCCCCGAGTGTTGCACCAGCGCGCCGCCCACCGCCGACGCTGAGAAGCGCACCTGCTCGCGCCAGAACACCACGTCGGCGTCAGTCGGGCGGCGGAACGGGTCGAGGTTGAAGTCTCCGCCGATGATGGCGAGCGGGCTTTGGCGCAGCGAGCCTGGCGTGCCCTTCGGAGAGAGCGCGGCGGGCAGGAAGTCGCGCCTGCACGCGATGTTCGCAGGCATGAGGCCCGAGGGCGGGTGCGCGACGATGAGGTCGACGGCCTCGCGGTCGATGGTCGCCGTCACCGCGGCGATGGAGAACCCCTCATCACAGCCTGGCACCGGTGGGGCCGAGCGAAGGACTCCACGGCACAGCGCTCCGGCGGCGCAGCCCTCGAGCGTCGCGAACGCCTTGCGAACGGCGATGCACTCGTAGCCGTGGCGTGGCTCGCACGCGATGGTGTAGTCGGGGCCCAGCAATCGCCGCGCCTGGTCGGGCTCGCTCAGCCGGTTCGACGGGTGACAGACGTGCGAGGCCTCGACCGTGGAGCCCAGAGCGTCGCACTGCTCGGGCGTGATGACCTCGCTCAGCAGCACCACGTCGGGCCGGGCGCGTGCGATGGCTGCCGTGATGCGGTCCTCCTGGTCCTTCGCGCACAGCTTGAAGATGGCGCCGTCGCACCGGAAGAGGTCGATGTTCCCGACGTTCGCCGCGAGCACCGAGAACGCGCGCAGGCCCGCCTCGGGAACATCGAAGGTGAGCCCGAGCGGCGCTTCCTGGCCGAGGTCCTGCTCGCGCGATGAACCGCGCGTGTCGCCGAGGTTGCGGTCGGGCGCTGCCGGCGCGCAGCCGAGCGACGCCATGAGGAGTGCTGCGAGCGCCGGGAAACCTCGACCTGTGCAGCGTACGGGGCGCACGAACGGTGAGCGGGAAGACACGAAGAAAGGGTACCCGGTTTCCGTCGCGGCGGGTCCTCGCCGCGTTCACGTGCGCTCGTCGATCGTCCGGCCCTGGCGACGCACGGTGTTCTCGGCGCGAGCTGCAACCGACCGAGGGGGCTCGCGTCCTCGAAGGGGCCACGCGGCTCTCTTTGACGGCGAGAACTTCGGCGAGCCGGCTTCGAGATGTGGCGATGGCTGTCGTTGCGACGCGAGCTGATGGCAGACTGGCGGTCGCATGAAGGAGCCGGAAGGGCTGGTGCAATCGGCAGAGCGGCGCCTCGACGAGGCGAACGCGCACCTCGACCACCTGGAGCGAGACCTCACGAGAATGGAGCGCGAGCTGGAGCTGCTCGAGCGTGACGTCTCCACCCTGCACGTCGGCGGCGAGGCCAGCGTCTTCTCGTCACTCTGTGTCGGCTTCGGGCCGCCGATCGCGGTGCTCGGTTCGGCGCTCTTCTTCGACACGGGCGTCTGGCCGCTCGGCCTGCTCGCCATGGTCATCGCGCTCGTGCAGGTGCTGTTGATGCCGTGGCTCAACCGGAGAACGCCATGAGCCGCGACGGCAACGACGCGCTCGAGGAGGCACAGGTGAAAGCGCGGGCGCTCCACGAGCAGCTCGACGGTGTGCTCGCGCATGCGGCGGGGCTGGCGTTGCAGCGTGACCGGCTCTCGGAGCGCCTCGAGTCACTCAAACGCAAACGCCACGGCCTTCGCTCGAAGCTCGATGGCCGCCCCGGGAGCGGGCTCGTCACGGTGATTGGCTTCTGCGTGGGCGCGGTCGTCGCGCGGCTCGCGTGGGAGCTTCGCTCGCAGCTCATTCCAGACGAGCGCGTGTTTCTCGCCGTCATCGCGCTCGCGACGTCGGTGGCGCTCTACGTGAGCCGCACGCACGGCTTTCGCTTCGGCCTGCCCAGGAGGTGAGGCGAGCTGCGCAGCACTCGCTGTGGTTCGAGCACAGCCGGGTCCTTCTCGAGCGCCGTCGGAGACGAACTGTGCGCGCGTCACGAAGCGCAGCCGCGTCCTTGTGCCAGACGGCGCCGGTACGCGATCAGCACGACGAGACCGAGCAGCAGCGATGACCTGCTCACCTGACACCCGCATACGGGCACGAACTCCACCGGTCCCCCGAGCGTTCCCCCGGCGTCGACCTGGCCATCGAGCGATGGTCCGCCGTCTGGCGCACCGCCATCGACGACACCGGCGTCGACACCACCGTCATCAGCTGGCTCGATGACGACGAGGCGCACCTCGACGGAGTCTTCGATGAGCGAGGTCCAGGCGACGGCGACGCCACCGTGCGGTGACGCAGAGATGGTGGGCAAACTGTGCGCGACTCCAGACTCGTCGAGGCGAAGCGTTCGCGTGGTGGTTTCGACGACTGCAGCGAACACGCCGCCGTCGCCGCGCCAGGCCACCACCCAGCCATCGGAGCCATACGCAGCCAGCTGCAGACCCGAGACGTTCGCAGCCTCGACGCGGGAGAAGAAGGGGGGCTGCTCGCGCCCTTCGACGATGATGGCGCCCGGCGTCGTGTACGCGAAGGCCACCTCCCCTTCAGCGCCGGGTCGCGTCGCCACGCACCCCGCGCTGGCCTCGCGCGCCAGGCGCTGATGAGCTCCTGTCGGCTGCTGCAGCTGGGAGATCCGCTCGACGAAGGCCCCCGCGTCGGTGTCGCGGGTGATGATGAAGGCACCTCCATCGGTCGAGGTCCAGGCGGCACACGAGACGGTGCTGGCGTTGAATTCCATGTTGGGCCGCCGATAGGTGACGGACTCGAGGTGGTTGTTGAACTGGTCAGGGTCGCCCCAGGCAAAGTGCGACGTCGCGCCCGGCACCACGTTGCGAGCGACGAAGGCGAAGGAGCCGACGGGGTCGGGCCCTCCGTCGACCCGGTCGAAGAGGGCTGTCTGCGCCCCGATGCGGCCGTAGGCCATCAGCCCGCCATCAGGACGACGCGCGAGGCGTGGCCACTCGAGGAGCGTCTGCGGCGCGAGGGCGAGGCCGAGGCGGGTCGCTGACCAATCAGCACCGACGACGGCGGCGCGCGGCCTCCAGGTCGAGGGGCCCTCGGACTCTTCCCACATCACCAGCCAGCGCTGGGCCTCGTCCCACCAGGTGACCGAAGGCCGACGCTGCAGCAGTCTGGCGAAGGTGAGCAGCTCCTGAGGCGGCACTGCGCTGATGCCAGTCGGCGTGACGGTGAAGCTGGTGCCGCGGACGACGCCGGTCGTGTGCTGAGTCGCCACCACACCCCTGTCTCTCGACACGGCGAGGCCGACGATACGTCCATCGAAGCTGGCGCCCGCGTCTCCGCTCCAGACCTCGGTCGAACCATCGGCGAGCTCGAAGCCGAGCACTGCGCCCTGCGCGGCGAGCGGTTGCTGGCCTGGGACCGACCGCGACACCTTCCTGCCAGGAGCGCTGAGGAGGTCGTGCAGATAGACGTCGCCCAGCGCATCGACGCGAAACACCGTTGGCTCCGGCATCTGCGGGACGAGGGAGAACGCCGTTGCTTCCTCGCTCGGCGACGTGAGGAGCACGCCTCCGAGCGTCAACTGAATCGGACTCATGGCCGTCGTGCAGAGCCCACCCTCGACGACCCCAGCATCCGCGCTCGCCAGCACGGGTTGGGAACAGGCGCCCATCACATTGAGTGGTCGAGCTGGCGGGAGCACTCCCCTGTTCGGGATGACCAGGCGCCACACGCCGCCATCGAACTCGGCCGCCACGAAGACATCTTCGTCTCGAGCCATGACGGCCGGCCGGCCGACGCTCGAGGTGAACAACAAGCGGCCGCAACTTCCCCCGCCTTCGAACTGCCGGGTCCTGGTGTCGTAGCCCGCCACGCTGAGTGCGCCATCAACCCGTCGCGACGCGAGGGCCAGACGCCCAGCAGGCGTCACGGCGAGCCTCGTTGCTTCGACGGGCACCCCGACACACAGCGGCAGAACGAAGCCACCGTCGAGAGACCGCACCCACAGCTCGGACTGGAATGACGGCGGCGCGGTTCCGGTCAGCAGGCCCTCGGCGCGGCGCTGATCGGCCCAGATGACGATGGTGTCATCGTTGGTCATCACCATGTCGAAGGTGGCTGGAGCGGCCGCAACTCCCACTGGCGGAGCGCGGCTCGGGAATGCGATGGGCGGAGAGCGGCGGTCGGCAGCGACAACGAGAGAGAGCACCAGCGCGCTGAGCATTGCCAAGCACACCGTAGCTCATCGTCAGCTGTTCACGCCCACGCTCGCTCCGCGACAGCAACACTGAAAACACCACGGCCCCGCTCCGAAGAAGTTCCGGAACGAGGCCGCGAAGAGAACCGAGCGAGTGTTCGACTCAGCCGAAGCGGCTGTAGTTGCGGAAGTTGTCCTGCAGGTCCTTCGGCAGCGTCTTCGCCTCGGTCGCGCTGATGAAGCCGTCGTTGTTCTTGTCGGCGCGCTTGGCGTGCACGGCCACGTAGTCGGTGAAGCGGGTGATGAACTTCTCGGCCGTCACCGACGCATTGCCCTGCGCGCCGAAGCGGTGGTTCGTGAAGTTGTCCTTCAGGTCCTTCGCGAGCGCCTTCGACTCGGCCTTCGTGAGGTACGCGTTGCCGTCAGCATTGGCCGAACGAACGTTGGCGCGAACGTACGAAGCAGAGGAACGGATGAAGTCGGCAACCTTGACGCTCATGGGAAACCTCAGTGAGTGGCGGGGAGGATGATGTGCAGCAGGTGCCTTCATTGTCGTACCTGCCCTCACCGAGTTTCCTGTGCATTTCCGGGTATTTGTATTCTCAACACCCGAGCGAAAGACGTCAAAGGCTCATACAGGTTTGGCCGTCTCGACCTTGCCGTCCGCGTGTTTGGCGAACCGGCCCTGCTCGCGCGGGTGCACCGGGTCATCGCGCTTGAAGGGCCAGCCGCCGAACCGGGTGCGCTGGTAGTCGCGGAAGGCGTCGCGAATCTCGGCCTCGGTGTTCATCACGAACGGGCCGTACTGCGCGACCGGCTCGGCGATGGGCCGGCCCTGCAGCACCAGCACTTCACCAGTCGTCCCGCCATTCACGAGCGGCATCGGCACGTCGGGCGTCACGACGATGCCCACCCCGCGGGGGAAGTGCTGGCCGTCGACGTTCAGCGACTCGCCCGCGAAGAAGTAGAGCGTGCGAGTCGTACCGGGCTTCGCGGGCGGCAGCGTGAACGACGCTCCCGGCTCGAGCTTCATCGACCAGATGGCGAGGTCACTGTCGGGGAACGAGGCCCACGACTTCGGCGGCGGCGGCGGAGGTGCCAGGCCACCCAGCGCTCCGGCCACGATGGTGACGCGCGTGCCGAGGCCCTTCTCGTCTTTCGACTCGAGCACCGGAATGCGGTCGGCCCAGAGCATCGAGAAGTGTGGTTCGACCATCTTGTTGGCGCGCGGAAGGTTGAGCCAGATTTGAAACAGCTCGACCGGGTTGTCGGCGTCCTTCTTCACGAGCGGGAACATCTCGCTGTGCACGATGCCCTTGCCGGCGGTGAGCCACTGCGCGTCGCCCTGACCGAAGCGCGCCGTCGCTCCCAACGAGTCGGAGTGGTCGATGTACCCGCGCCGCGCAATCGTCACC
>CALRPN020000071.1:0-46773 GCA_943370055.1 Archangium gephyra | reverse complement strand
GCCCGCGCGGAATCAGCCCGCGTGGAATCAGCCCGCGTGGAATCAGCCCGCGTGGAATCAGCCCGCGTGGAATCAGCCCGCGTGGAATCAGCCCGCGCCGAATCAGCGCCGCGCGCCGAATCAGCTCCGCGCGCCGAATTAGCTCCGCGTGCGGCCGAACCAGCTGCGCAGAAGTCGGTTGTGGCTTCCCCACGAGCCGAGCCGCCGAAGGCCGAGGCCGAGGTTCCCGCGTGGCGGAAGCCGGCGCCCGTGAAGAAGGTGTTGACGGTCTCGGAGCTCACCTACCAGCTCAAGGAGGCCATCGAGCCGAAGTTCACCCGGGTGATCGTTCGCGGTGAGGTGACGGGCTTCCGCGGCGCCAACGCTCGCGGTCATCTCTACTTCGCGATCAAGGACGAGACCGCGCAGATCGACGTTCGCATCTGGCAGACCCAGGCGAAGCTGCTCAAGTTCCAGATTCGCGACGGCCTCTCGCTGATCGTCGAAGGCGGCCTCAACGTCTACGAGGTGCAGGGCCGCTACAGCATCATCGCCCAGAAGGTAGAGCCCGAAGGCGTCGGCGCGATGGCGCTGGCCTTCGAGCAGCTGAAGGCGAAGCTCGTGAAGGAAGGCCTGATCGGGGAAGGGCGCACGAAGCCGCGACGCGCACTGCCGATCCTCCCGAAACGAATTGGCGTCGTCACCAGCTCGTCTGGCGCGGCGTGGCGCGACTTCTTGAAGGTGCTCCATCGAAGGCACCCGGGCGTCTCGGTGTTGTTCTGCAATGCGCGGGTTCAAGGCGAAGAAGCGGCGATCGAGGTCGCCCGTGGGCTGCGATGGCTCGCGAAGACCGACGTCGACGTGATCGTGGTGACGCGTGGTGGTGGCTCGGTCGAAGATCTCTGGACGTTCAACGAAGAGCGCGTGGTGCGCGCGATCTTCAACAGCCCGATCCCCGTCGTGTCGGCCGTCGGTCACGAGACCGACATCACCTTGTCCGATCTGGTGGCCGACTATCGGGCGCCCACGCCGAGCGCTGCAGCCGAGGCGGTCGTTCCCGAGGTGGCCGATCTGCGTCACCGCATGATGATGACCCGGCGTCGGCTCGTCACGGCGATGGAGCGGCGCGTGCTTCAGGCGCGCACCCGGCTCCAGCAGCGCAAGTCGGCGCTCGGCGATCCGCGGCGGCAGCTCACCTCGCGGCGGCTCACGCTGTCGGAGCTTGGCGACCGAATTCGGCGCGCCTCGGACCGGGCCGTGCGGCTGCGGAAGCGGAAGCTCGAGGCGATCGAGGCCAGGCTCAACCGCGTTCGGCCGCAGACCCGCCTCGTCGAGCGTCGCACCGCGTTCACCGCGCTGAGCGGCAAGGTACGCAGCTCGCTTCAGCGCCGAATGCGAGCCGAGCGCGCGAAGCTGAGTGCGCTGCGTCTGTCGTTGGAGCGATCGTCACCGCGCCCGCGCGTTCGTGACGGCCGCCGGCGGCTCGAGAACGTGCAGAACCGGCTGCCTGCGGCCATTCGCAGACGGCTCGACGAAGAGCGAAAGGTGCTCGAGTCGTTGAGCGCGCGGCTCGATGCGCTGAGTCCGCTCAAGGTGCTCGGGCGTGGCTACGCCATCGTCGCGCGTGACGGCGTCGTCGTTCGGCGCTCGGGCGACGTGGCCATCGGAGATCAGTTGACGGTTCGGCTCGATCAGGGCGATTCCCTCTCGGTGCGCGTCGAAGGCCGCGCCGCTGGGAAAGACGAGGAGTGACATGGCGACGAAGACGGCGACCGGCGGCAAGGTGCAATACGACGAGGTGGTCAAACGCCTCGAGGGCATCGTTCAATCGCTCGAGGGTGGAGAGCTGACGCTCGAAGACTCGCTCGAGCGCTTCGCCGAGGGCATCAACCTGGTGAAGCAGGGCGAGGTGTTGCTCTCTGACGCCGAGAAGCGCATCGAGCAGTTGCTCACCGAAGACGGGCAGACCGCCCCCATCGATGTGAAGGATCTGCCCACGGCGCCGACGACGGCTGCGACCGCCCGGCCCGCGCCTCCGCCGCCGCCGGTGAAGAAGCCGGCCGCGGTGCCGGTCGACGAAGACGACGTTCCGTTCTGAGCCACGAGGGCGGTGCGTTCGTGCCCGCTCCGTGACAGAGGCGCCGCATGGCATTCGATCTGGCTTCCTGGCTCCCCGGTGCGCAGCAACGTGTCGAGCGCCTGCTCGCCGCGCGGATGGACATGCTCTCGCTCCGATCGCCGGCCTCGCTCTCTGAGGCAATGCGCTACTCGCTGCTCGATGGCGGAAAACGGCTGCGCCCCGTGTTGGTGCTCGCGTTCGCCGACGCGCTGGGTGGCGGTGGCGTGGTGGCGGAAGACGGCGCCTGCGCGCTCGAGTGCATTCACACCTACTCGCTCATTCACGACGATCTGCCCGCGATGGATGACGATGATCTGCGCCGCGGCCGGCCGACGAACCACAAGGTGTACGGCGAGGCGATGGCGATCCTCGCGGGTGATGCGCTGCTGACCGAGGCCTTCTGGCTGGTCGGCAACGGCTCCACGGCGGAGTTGCCTGCGCGGGCGCGCATGACGGCCGAGCTCGCGATGGCGGCAGGTGCTGGTGGCATGGTGGGCGGCCAGGTGCTCGACATCGCTGACGACCGTCCCGCGGCGCAGGAGTACCTGATGCAGCTGCACCGGTTGAAGACGGGTGCGCTCATCAAGGCCTCGTGCCGGCTCGGCGTGCTCGCGGCGGGTGGCTCTGCGGCTGCGCTCGAGGCCGCGCAACGCTACGGCGAAGACCTCGGCCTCGCATTTCAGATCGCCGACGATCTGCTCGACGTCACCTCGACGGCCGAGCAGCTCGGGAAGCCGGTGAAGGCTGATGAAGCGGCGGGGCGGCACACGTTCCCGGCGGTGGTGGGGCTCGAGGCGTCTCGGCGATTGGCGCACGAGCTCGTCGAGCGCGCGAAGCAGGCCGTGAAGATCGTCGAGCCGGTTCCAGGGCCGCTCGCAGCCCTCGCGGACTACTCGGTGGAGCGCACGAAGTGAGTCTGCTGGAGCGCATCGCGTCGCCGGCTGACGTGCGCGCTCTGGGCGTCGGCGAGCTTCCCTCCCTCTGTGCCGAGCTGCGTGAGGCGATCATCACGACGTGTGGTTCGGTCGGCGGCCACCTCGGCGCCTCGCTCGGCGCGGTGGAGTTGATCGTCGCGCTGCATCGCGTGTTTCGAACGCCGGTCGATCGCCTCGTGTTCGACGTGGGGCATCAGGCCTACGCGCACAAGCTGCTGACGGGGCG
Source organism: Archangium gephyra (assembly GCA_943370055.1). Taxonomy (GTDB): domain Bacteria; phylum Myxococcota; class Myxococcia; order Myxococcales; family Myxococcaceae; genus Xiheimicrobium; species Xiheimicrobium gephyra_A. The sequence goes on along the minus strand of CALRPN020000071.1, from coordinate 43,514 downwards.
GCGCGATCGAATGAGCACGCTTCGCCAGGTTGGTGGCCTCGCACCCTTCCTCGATCCCTCCGAGAGTGAGCACGACGCCTTCGGAGCGGGCCACGCGAGCACGGCGATTTCGATCGGGGTCGGGCTCGTCGAGGGGCTGCGGCTCAGCCAGGCGCCAGGGCAGGTCGTCGCCATCGTCGGTGACGGCGCACTCACCGGCGGCGAGTCGTTCGAGGGCCTCAATCACGCCGCGGTGGCGAGCGGGCGGTTGATCATCGTGATCAACGACAACGGCATGAGCATCTCGGCGAACGTTGGGGCGGTTGCCGGCATGCTCCGACGCGACGCAAGGCGGTTCTTCGAGTCGCTGGGCTTCTCCTACGTCGGCCCGGTCGATGGTCATGACGTCAGCGCGCTGGTCGACGTGCTTCGCCAGGCGAAGGACTCGAGCAAGCCCGTCGTCGTCCACGCACGCACGCAGAAGGGCAGGGGCTTCGAGCCCGCCGAGTCCGATGCGACCACTCGCGGCCACGCGATGGGCCCGTACGAGCTGCGTGACGGAAAGCTCGTTCGGGGGCGCGAGGGCAAGACGACCTGGTCAGAGGCGTTCGCGGTGCTGCTCGAGTCGCACCTGACGAAGAACCCGAGGGCGGTAGTGATCACGCCGGCGATGCTGGAAGGCAGCTCGTTGAGCCCGCTCGCCGCGCGCTTTCCTCAGCGCGTCTTCGACGTCGGCATCGCTGAGCAGCACGCCATCACCTTCGCCGCCGGCCTCGCGAAGGCGGGGCTGCAGCCGATTGTCTGCATCTATTCCACCTTCCTGCAGCGCGCGGTCGACCAGCTGATTCATGACGTGGTGCTGCCGCGGCTGCCCGTGGTGTTCGCGGTGGATCGAGCCGGGCTCGTGGGCGCCGACGGCGCGACGCATCAAGGCGTGTTCGATCTGTCGTTCTCGAGACCGCTCCCAGGGGCGTCGATCACCTCTCCCGTCTTTGCGGATGATCTGCCCGAGCTCCTGCAGGCCGCTGTCGATCGAAATGCGCCTGCGATGATCCGATTTCCCCGAGGCGTGGTGACGCCCTCGAGACCGGTCGAGGTCGACGCTGCGACTCGAACCCGCTGGCTGGTCTCGCACGATCGTCCGGAAGCGGTGTTCGTCACGCACGGGCCTCTGGGACTGGTGGCGAGCGAGGCCTGTGCCGGAAAACCGTTCGCGGCGCTCGACGTGCACGACGTGAACGCAATCGATCGCACGATGCTCCGCCGCGCGGCCGAGAGCGGAGCCCTGATCGTCGCTGAAGAGGTGATGCCCCGTGGTGGGTTGTTCGGCGCCGTCACCGAGTTGCTCGCGCTCGAAGGTGTTTGTTGCGCTGTTCGTCAGGTGTCGTTGCCTGCCGACGCCGTGGTGCGCCACGGTGAAGCCCGCGAGCAGCGAAAGCAGCTCGGCCTCTCGGTCGAAGGGCTCGTGCAGGCGGCTGAGTCGGCGAGGAAGCTATGAAGAAGGAGCGCCTCGACGTGCTGGTGGTGGAGCGCGGCCTCGCAGAGAGCCGCACGAAGGCCCAGGCGCTGATCCTCGCGGGCCAGGTGGTGGTCGACGATCAACGCGTCGACAAGCCGGGCACGCGCGTTCCCCTCGAGGCCGAGCTGCGGCTCAAAGGCGAGGTGTTGCCGTTCGTCTCGCGCGGAGGCCTCAAGCTCGACGCCGCGTTGAAGCAGTTCTCGGTCGACGTTCGCGGGGCGATCTGTGCCGACATCGGCGCCAGCACCGGAGGCTTCACCGATTGCCTGCTCCAGCGCGGCGCCGTGAAAGTGCACGCCATCGACGTCGGCTACGGGCAGCTGCACGAGAAGCTGCGGAAGGACCCAAGGGTCATCTCCCGCGAGCGCGTCAACGCCCGCCACCTGACCGACGACGATCTGCCCGAGCTCGTCAGCGTGATCGTCATCGACGTCAGCTTCATCTCGCTCGAGCTGGTGCTGCCCGGCGTGCTGCCGAAGCTCGAGCCAGGCGGCGTGCTCGTCGCGCTGGTGAAGCCGCAGTTCGAGGTCGGGCCCGCGCAGATCGAGAAGGGCGGGGTGGTTCGAGATCCCATCGCCCGACAGCGCGCCATCGATCGCATCAGCGCCTTCGTGAGCGCGCGCGAACTCGAGGTGGTCGGGCTGATGGATTGCCCCGTGCCGGGCCCTGCTGGAAACGTCGAAGCGCTGCTCGTCGCCCGCTCAGGGCGGGGTGGCGCCGCGCAGTGAGCGGTACTGCATCAACCCGAGCGGCCTGACCTGGTCGGTCGCCATTCGCATCCACGCCTGGCCGTTGTCGTCGACGGCGACGAAGAGCGAGTCCGCAGGCTGGGTGCCGCCCATGATCGACAGCTGCCACAGTGCTCCCGCCGATGGGTGATCGGTCGCGATGATCTCGGTGGGGAAGCTGGGCGTCTGCTCGTTCGGCGGAATCGGCCCGTTGAGCAGGTAGAAGTCGGTGCCTTTCCCCGGCACGACGCCCTGGGTGATCAGACTGCCCGTCGGTCGCAGCGGCTGGGGATCGGCCTGCGGTGCGGTCAGGTTCTTCACCAGACCGTCCGTGGAACCGAGGAACCACGTCGCGAACGGCCCGACGATGGCAAGCAGGTTGCCGCGAGAGAACGGCACGATCGTGGTGAGCTCTCCGGAGAAGGTGGGGCTCGTCCAACGCCGCGCCGCGTTCTGACAGCCTCCGATGTTCGTCGCGCACGCGAGCACCGTGGTCGACACCTGGCCTTGATTGTCGATGGTGAGCAGCGGCGCGTAGAACAGCGTGCCGTCTTCTTTGAACGCGCCGTTTGGCTTGATCGGCCGGTTGAGCGGGTTGGGGAAGCTGAAGTTCAGGATCGCTGGCGGTGGGGCGTTCACCAACAGACCCGTGTTGTAGTCGTACGTGAGCACCGCAATGAGTCCCGACGTGGCCTGAATGCGGTATTGCCACGACGACGTGTAGACGCGCCCTGGCGTTCCCGAGACCACCACCGGGTCGCTGTTGATCTCTCCGGGGTAGCCGGTGTCGAGCGGTCCGGTGAGCGTCGTCCACACCCGTGAGTCCTGGCCAGTGGCAGTGCGCGCGCGAATTCGAAGGAGCTGCGTCTTGGTGGCGGCGCTCGGGTCTTCGAGAACGACGATGGCGTCGCCATCAGGCGCGACCGAGAGGCGGCTGACCTCTCCGTTGAAGACCGAGGTGATGTTCAGGTTGCCGTCGAACGCGAACGCACCGGTCTGCGGAATCCACAACCAGCGTGTCCCCGTGGTCGTGTTCAGGTCGGTGACGACCGAGGTGTAGTCGCAGATGAAGCCCTGGGGCAGCGCCTCGTTGATGGCGCGGATCATTCCCGTCGAGTCGACCCGCACCAGCGCGCGGCCCGTGTTCGTCGCGGTGCAGCCGATGAAGGTCGTCGGTTGGCCCGCGATGCCTCCTTCAGCGACGAACGAATCGGGCAGCGCGAGAAAGCCCGGCGTCGCGCGAACGCTCTCGACGGGAAGGAAGGTGAGGCTGGCCGGCTGCGAGAGCCCTTCACGAACGAGGAAACCGCCGTCGGTGAGTGGCGTCGTGTCTTCGCAGACGACCTTCGCCGAGAGCGACAGCGGCGTCGAAAACCCACGCGCCGGGTAGAGGCGGTTGAGCAGCGCCGGAGCAATCTCGAAGTTGGTTGGCTCGCCCGTGTACTGAGCGTCGATGAGGTAGTTGCCGCTCTCGAGGATCTGAACCTGCCCCACCTTCTTGCAGCCCATGGTGGTGACCGCCCCCTTGATGGAGGTGTTCACCACGGTGGTCAGCGGCATCGTGAGGAAGGCGCGTGGGGGCGCTGGCGGAGTGACGGGGGGAGGATCGACGGGACACCCCAGAAGGAGCGACGACGACAAACCCACCACCACGACTCCGCTCAGCAGTCCGCGCATTTACTTCTCCAGCACGATGAATTCGACGCGGCGATTCAGCTCACGGCCCCGCGCCGTCAGGTTGGGTGCAATCGGCTTGCTGTCACCATAGCCCACTGACTCGACGCGTTTCGCTTCGACGCCCTGTGAGACGAGGTAGTCGACGACCGCACGTGCGCGATCTTCCGAGAGCGTCTGGTTGGCAGCCTTCACGCCCTTGTTGTCCGTGTGGCCCTCGACCGAGACGCGCTTGATGTTGTTGCGAACGATGACATCGACCACCTGCTGCAGCAGCGGGTTCGAGTCAGCGAGGATCGTGGCCTTTCCGGTCGCGAAGTGCACCTGCTGCAGGATCTCGATCTTGTCGCCCTTGAAGATGACCAGCATCTTCTTGGGCTGCGGGGCGAGATCGAACGCGAGCGGCATCATGCCTCCCGCGGGGATTTGGACCTCACGGGTCTGCGACAGGAAGCCCTCAGCCGTGACCGACGCAGCGTAGGTGCCAGGCGGAACTTCGATCTCCTTGGGGCCGTCGACCTCGACCGCGGTCACACTCGCTCCCTTGATCGTCACCGTCGCCTTGATCGGCTTCTTCGCGCCAGTGACCGAGACCTGGAACACGCCCTTCTTGGCGTCTTCTTCCAGCGCGATCTCGACCTTCGCGGCCTTGCCAGCCTCGAGCACCACGTCCTGCTCGGCGGGCTTGAAGCCGTCGCGCGAGACATTGAGCTTCGCCTTCGCGTCCTTGAGCTCCAACGTGCTGAAGCGGCCCTGGGCGTCGGTCGCCGAGGGGAGCACGCCGGCGATCGCGATCACCGCGCCAGCGATCGGCGCCTTCGTCGCTGCGTTGATCACGGTGCCTTCGACGCGCGCCTTCGCGAGCTCGACCTTCTGCTCGATCTTGCGCTCACGAATGGTGTCGATGGTCTTCGTCTCTCCACGCTGGAAGGGATCGATCGCGAACGACGCGCCGATGAAGAAGTTCCAGGGCGGCGTGGCGGGAACCCCGAGGCCGACGTTGCGGGTGAGGCCGAGGTTCACGCCCGTGAGCAGAGTGAGATCCTTCAGGGCAGTGACCTTCACGCCGAGCCCGAGCTGCTGGGGCATCGCCGCTCCGACGGGAACGGTCGCGCCATCGGGGCCGGTGAGCAGACCGCTCGGCACGCCCAGCGGCGCTGCGAGCGTGTACTCGACGAACGGCGTCGCGATGGGCAGGGGGAACTCGACCGAGAGGCCCAGGTTGAACCGGTTGTAGCGGTTGATCGACAGCGCGAACTCTTCCGAAGCGTTGAGGCGCTGCGTGACGAGGTTCGCGGTGGAGTCGAGCGTGAAGCCCAGCGCGAGGTTCGCGATGATCGGCACGTTGGGAGACAGCGAGCGCACGTCGTACGCGACGAGAGCCGTGGGCTTGAAGCCGACGGCGAAGCGATCGATGCCCTGGTTCCCGACCCCCGAGAACGTCAGCAGGCGAACGTCGATGCCCGCGTGGAAGCCCTTCGCCCACTCGTTCGACGCCTTGATGCCGAGCGTGAGATCGCCGAGCGCCTGAATGAGGTTGGGCGAGGTGCGGTTGTTGGTGTTCGCGGCCGCGGAGTAGCCGACGTAGATCTCGCCCCACGAGAACGGCTGGAAGCTGGCGGCGAAGGTGATGCCCGAGCGAATGTTCTGGGCGTTGCGAACCGGGAAGTCGACCTGGTTCAGGTACTCGCCGAGGAAGCCGACGCGAACCAGCCCTTTGGGCCCCATGCGCGCCGAGGGCACGTACGCGGTGCCGATGGTGACCTGCCCGAGCGTGACGCGGCCATTACCGGGCGTGTTGATGCTGGTGATCCACGTCGACGGGCTGTGTGGCTCGGTGCCCGGAAGGAACGTCTCCTTCTTCGAGACGATGGGCAGGTTCTCGCCGTCTTTCGCCGCAGGGTCGCCCTTGCCAGTCGCGGCCTTGAGGCGCTCTTCTGCGCGCGCCTTCGCGGCAGCATTCGCGGGTGGAGCATCGTCATCGCTCAAGCGGCCGGTCGTCGCAGGTGCCGTTGCAGCAGGCTGCGTCTTCTTGACGGGCGGCGGTGTGTCCGTCGCGGCGGGAGCGGCCGGCTTGGCGGGAGTGGGTTGAGCAGGCTGGCCCGCGAACGGGCTGCTCCACTCATCTCCCGTTTGAGCCAACGAGATTGAAGCCAGCAGGAGGGCGACGAAGAGGGATGTACGTTGCATGGGTCCGGTGTGGGTAGCGGCCGGCGCGGACTCTAGCCGCGACCTTGCTACACTGCGAGCGTGTCTTCAGGGAGGGTGCTGATTCTCGGAAAGCGAACGCCCGGATTGGCCGAGCGCCTCACCTCACGTGGCTTCGAGTGTGAAGCATCGATCAAACCTGCCGAGGCCGTGAAGGCGCTCGAGCGCCGCCGTCCCGACGCGATCGTCATCTCTCTCCCCACTCGCAGCGCGACGCAAGCCCTCGAGGTGCTGCGAAAGAACCCCAGCGCGCGCGGGGTGCCAGTCGTCTTCGACGGCACGAAGGTGGCCGCTCGCAGCCTGGGGAATCTCGACGTCGACATCGTCGCGAGATCGCTCGACGACCTCGAAGTTCAACTGCTGGCTGGGCTGCGCGCGCGTCGCGTGGCCGATCGTGACGAGCTGGTTCGCCGTCGCCTCGAACTGCTGCTCGACGTCACCCGCGCCGCGACGACCCGTCAGCCGCTCTCGAAGCTCGCCGAGCTGGTCGCGCCGAGGCTCAAAGAAGCGCTGGGCTGCGAACAGGTGAAGGTGCTGCAGCTCGAAGGCGATGGTCCGCGCAAGGCGTTCCTCGTCGACGAGCACTCGAAGACGCTGATCGATCTGGCGGTGGCGCCGACGATTCGAAAGGCCATCGAGACGCGCGAGGTCGCAGGCGCGGATGGAACCTGGGTCTATCCGGTGCCGCACGAGCCGGCGTCCTTCGCGGCGTTGGTCCTCAAACGCGTCACGCCGCTCGAGCAGGAAGAGCGCGATTTTCTCTCGGCGATCTGCGTCGCCCTCGCGAACGCGTCTGAGCACGTGCAGGCGCAGGCGACCGTCACCGCCACACGAACCTCACTCGAGTCCGCCTACCTCGAGCGCTTCCGTGAGCTGCAAGAGGCCAATCAGCGCCTCAAGGCGCTCGACCGCCGCAAGAACGAGCTGCTCGCGGTGCTGAGTCACGATCTGCGCGCGCCGCTCAACGTTCAGCTCGGGCACTCACACATTCTCCTGACCGACGGCGGGTTGCCGAAGTCGCTCACGCCCTCGGCCGAGGCCATTCAGCGGTCGAGCCGCAAGATGCTCGAGCTGGTCGAGTCGCTGCTCGAGTCGAGCCGTGGAGAAGATGGCCGCATCGTCCTCTTCACCAAGGCGATGGACGTCTCCGAGACCTGTCAGGAGACGGTGAAGGATCTGCAGATTCTCGCGCGTGATCGCGGCATCTCGCTGCGCGCCGAAGCGCCGATGAGCCTCGAGGTCGTCGGCGACGAGCAGAAGATTCGCCAGGTGTTGCAGAACCTCGTCACCAACGCGCTCAAGCACGCGCAGCAGGCGAACTCGGTGGTGGTGCGTGCGCGGCTCAAGCCGCAGCCCGACGGAGATGTGGCCTACGTCGAGGTGCGTGACGACGGCACGGTGGCTGACTCCAATGGGCTGCTCATGGCGTTCGATCGCTCCAGCGGGCTCGGCCTCTCGATCTGTCGCGACTACGTCGAACGTCACGGCGGAGAGATCTGGGCCGAAGCCCCGAGCACCGGTGGCGCCGTGTTCGCGTTCACGTTGCCGATTCGTCAGGGCAAGCCCGTTCGCAAGCCTGTCGTCACGGCCGGCGCTCCGCTCGTGTTGCTCGCCGAAGACGATCCCGTCTTCGCTCGCGTCTGCACGATGGGCCTCTCGGGGCACTACCGCGTGGAGGTCGCGCGCGACGGCAATGAAGCGGTCGCCAAGGCCAAGGCGCTCACGCCCGACATCATCGTGATGGACGTCTTCATGCCGAACCGCGACGGGCTCGATGCGTTGCGCGAGCTGCAGCAGACGAACTCCACGGCTCAGATCCCGGTGCTCCTCATCTCCGGTCACCCCGATCTCTCCGACAAGCTCCGGGCGCTCGATCTCGGCCACGTCGACACGCTCACCAAACCGTTCTCGTTGAGCCAGTTGCTCACCCGCGTCGGCGACTCGATGAAGCGCAGCACGAGCAAGGTGGCCGCCGTCGGAGTCGACGCCGAGACGGGCCTCTTCGATCAGCTCGGGCTGGTCAATCGCCTCGAACAGGAACTCTCGCGCAGTGGTCGTTATGGGCGCGCGCTCTCCGTTGGCGTCTTGAAGCCGACCGTTCCTGCAGCGGGTCGGGTCGCCTCGTGCGCTGCGGTGATGCGCAAGGAGCTCCGCTCGCCTGACATCGTTGGACACCTGGGTGGTGGCGTCTTCGCGGTGCTGTTGCCCGAGACTGGCCTGGGAGACGCCCGCCAGCTCGTGAACCGCATGGCTGCGTTGCTCGAGAAGGAAGGTCTGCCGTACCAGACCCGCCTGATCGATGTACGCGAAGGCGCACAGGGCGCCGAGGCCCTACTCGAACAGCTGCTGGCGTAGTGCGCTCGCAGGCCGCTATCTTTTCGAGACGGATGTCGCGCTTCGCCTTCGTCGTCACCTTCGTCTCCATCGCTGCGATCGCGGGCCCACCGAAACGTCCTGCCGTCGATCTTCAGGCCATGCAGGAGGCGATGGGCGCGCCCTCCGAGTCGACGACGCAGTTTCCGAGCGCCGCATCCTACGCTCACTACCTGCGCGCCCGGCTCTCGCATCACGAGGGCGATCACCGCGCCGCGATGGACGAGCTTCGGCTCGCGCTCGCCTCTGATGACGCGAACCCGTTTCTCCTCACGCAGCTGGCCGAGCAGTACGCGCGAACGTCGGAGCTCGAGCGCGCCGAGGCTCAGCTCAAGCGCGTCCTCGACAAACACCCCGACTACGCCCCTGCGCAGCTGTTGATGGGGCGCGTTCTCTACGAAGCGCAGAAGACGACCCGAGCGCGCGCGCACCTGACCCGAGCCATCAAGCTCCGCCCAAACGATCCCGATGCGTACCTGGTGCTGACTCAGCTGTGGCTCGATCAGGGCAAGATCGAAGAGGCGACGAAGGTCGTCGAAGATCTCGGCGGCGCGGTGCCTGGTGAGCCCATCGGCTATCGCAGACTCGGCCTCGCCCTCGCTGAACGTGGAGACGCAGCGCGTGCCGAGAAGCTGCTGACCCGCGCGGTCGAGCGAGATCCCGGTGATGTCGATTGCTGGACGACGCTCGCGCGCATCTACGAAGCGACGGGCCGCGGTGACAAAGCGCTCGAAGCCTGGGCGCGAGCGGTCGAGCGTGATCCCGAGAACAAAGAGGTGCTCGTCTCGGCGGGTCGCATGGCCCTTCGGCTCGACCAGTACACCGAAGCGCGCGCGTACTTCGATCAGCTGCTCTCGCTCGGCCGCGATCCCGAAGTGGTAGTGAAGGTGGCGTTCTCGTACCTGGCGATGCACCGGCTGAGCGACGCGGCCACGGTGCTCGATCAGGCGCGCAAGCAGCACAACGAAGAGCCACGACTCCACTTCTATGCAGGCCTCGTTCACGAGCGCGTTCGCAATTGGGCGAAGGCCGCCGAGGCGTTCGATGCGGTGCCGAAAGACGGCTCCGACCTGGCCTTCGAAGCGCGGCTCCACAAGACGATGTGCCAGTCGTCGCTCGGGCAACACAAGCTCGCGCTCGATGGACTTTCGAAGCTGAACGACGAGCGACCGGCGTTGTCTGGCCTGTCTGCGGCGTGGGGCCGGGCGCTGGAGCGGGCAGGGCGTCCCAAGGAGGCCGAAGCGACGTTGCTCAAGGCCTTCCAGGCGGCGCGCGCTCCCGATGTGCTCGACGCGCTCTCAGGCTTCTACGAACGGCAGGGCAAACCGCAAGACGCGGTCACGCTCTTCTCTCAGGCCCTCGCCAAGGCTCCCAAAGACGAGCCGCTGCTCTTCGCGCTGGCCTCCGCCCAGGAGCGCAAGGGTGACTGGCAGCGCGCCGTCGAGACGATGCGGCAGGTGCTCGATCAGAGCCCGTCGAACACGGCGGCGATGAACTTCATCGGGTACACGCTGGCCGACCGCGGCGGCGATCTCGACGAGGCCGAGAAGCTGGTGCTCAAGGCGCTCGAGGCCAAGCCCGACTCTGCGGCGTACCTCGACTCCATGGGCTGGGTCGCATTTCACAAAGGCCAGTTCGATCGCGCGGTCGACTTCCTCGAGCGCGCCGTCGCCGAATCACCCGATGAGCCGACGTTGCTCGAACACCTCGCCGAGGCGTGCGTGAAGGGCGGCCGAAAGCCCCGTGCTGAATCGGCGCTCAAACGGGCCGTGCAGTTGCTCATCGACAATCCCGAGTCGGCCGATCGGCCACTGCAGAAGGCCGAGCTCGAGAAGAAGCTGCGCGCGCTCTGAAAGTGCATCACTTCGTCGACTCGCGCGTGTAGCGTGCGCGACTTCGAAAACGGAGGGGTGCGCGTGACTCGACGCGACGAGGGGTACTTCACGGCAAAGGACGGTCTTCGCCTCTTCTGGCGCTCGGCCGTTCCTGACGAGACGCCGAAGGCCTGGGTTGGCGTGGTGCACGGCTACGGCGATCACTCCGGGCGTTACGCGTGGGTGCTCGATCAGCTCGTCGCCGCCGGCTTCGGGGTGATGGCGGTCGACTATCGCGGGCACGGCAAGGCCGATGGACGGCGCGCCGACGTCGGCGTGTGGGACGACTACCTCGGCGATCTGCAGACGTTCTGGGACAAACTTCGCGCCGCCGCGGGAGCTGCGCCCACGTTCCTGCTCGCTCACAGCCATGGCGGCCTCATGGCCTCGCACTGGGCCGCGACGAACCCTGCAGGCCTGAAGGCGCTCGTGCTCACGGCGCCGTTTCTTCGCCTCGCGTTCGAGCCGCCGCCGCTCAAGCTCTTCGGCGCGAAGCTCATCAAGGGTCTGCTCCCCTCGATGCACTTGTCGAACGAGCTCAAGCTCGAAGATCTCTCGCGTGACGTCGCCTGGCAGAAGTCGTCCGGCGAAGACCCGCTCTATCTTCACGTCACGACGCCGCGCTGGTTCTTCGCTTGCAGTGATGCCCAGGAGCGGCTCGCCGGCCGCGGAAAGGACATCACCGTGCCGCTCTTCATTGCTGCTGGCACCGCCGATCGAATCGCCTCGATGCCCGCCGCGCGCGCCTTCTTCGACACCATCGCGTCGAAGGACAAGACCTGGAAGGACTACCCCGAGTTCCGCCACGAGGTGCTCTGCGAAGTGAACAAAGAGCAGCCGATGAGCGACATTGTGGCGTGGATTTCGGCCCACCTCTGACGTAGGAACCTCACGCGCTCCATGGCCACGAACGACCAAATCAACATCATCGGCAAGGGCATCACCATTCGAGGCAGCCTCACCGGCGGCGGCGATCTCGTCGTCGAAGGCCGCGTCGAAGGTCAGGTGAACCTCAAGAATCACCTCACGATCGAATCGAGCGGCGTCGTCGAAGCCGACATTCGCGCGGACGAGCTCACCATCAACGGTACGGCCTCGGGCAACATCGACGCCGGCACCAAGTGCAGCATCAACCAGTCGGCCAAGGTGAACGGCGACATCAAGGCCACCCGCGTGGTCATCGAAGACGGCGCCGTGTTCAACGGCTCCATCGAGATGGACGTCAAGCTGCCAGACGACATCTGAGTTTCTGGTTTTTCGTAACGAAGCACTTCATTCCCGAGGGGCGAAGGACGACACATGGCGAACACGATCATCGGCTCGAGCATCGTCATCGACGGAGAGATCTCCGGAGATGAGGACCTCGTGATCCAGGGGACGGTGAAGGGGAAGATCTCTTTGAAAGAGAGCCTCTTCGTCGAGGCGTCGGGCGTGGTCGAGGCCGACATCGAGGTGCAGAACGTCGACATCGCCGGGCGCGTGACGGGCAACATCGCCGCCACCGACAAGGTCGAGCTCAAGGCCGACTGCCGGGTGGTGGGCGACGTGCGGGCCCCTCGAATCCTCATCGCCGATGGGGCGAGCTTCAAGGGCAACGTCGACATGGACGTGAAGGAGCGCTGAGTCCATGGCGGCCACCAAGGAGTTCTCGTCGACCGGCGGAGATGCCACCGTGATCGGCCCATCGATTCTCATCAGCGGCAAACTCACCGGCGACGAAGATCTCACCGTTCGTGGGCGCGTCGAGGGCGAGCTGAACCTGTCGAAGACGCTGATCGTCGAGACCAGCGGCATCGTGAAGGCCAACGTCTCGGTCCGCAACGCGATCGTCTCGGGTGTGGTGGTGGGCAACATCACCGCCTCCGAGAGCGTCGAGCTGACCCGCGAAGGCCGCATGGTGGGCGACATCAACAGCCCGCGCGTCATCATCGTCGACGGCGCCAGCTTCCGCGGCCACGTCGACATGGGCAACGCCGAGCCCCGCCCGCAGTCCGAGCGCCCGGCTTCACGCCCGGTCGTTCGTCCGGCAGCAGCCCCCACCTCACGGCCCGCGACCGTTCCTGCGCGCGCTGCCATTCCCATCGCTCGGCCCGCCGCCGCCAAGCCCCAGCCTCCGCCCATGGCGAAGGTCGAGGCCGCGTCGAAGCCCGAGAACAAGCCTGCACCGCCGCCGCCCCCGCCCCAGCCCGTGTTGGTGGGTGAGGCCGGTAAGAAGAAGGTGTTGGTGAAGAAGAAGAAGTAGGCCGCCCCATGTCCGACGTGACGAACACCGAGAATGCAGCGACCCCTGACGGAACCCCGCCGGGTGAGTCGTCTGCCGTGCTCGTCACGCCGGAGCCTGCGGTGGCCGAGCCGGCCGTCGAGGCAGCGAGCGTGAAGCCCGAGCCCGACACCATCGACGACGACGGCCTGTCGGACGACGAAGATCCCGCTGAGACCGAAGACGACGAGATCGACGTCGAGCCGCACGAGGTGCCGCGACACTTCTCGGCCCCGGCGCTGCTTCCCATCGAGCGACTGTCGACGGACGAGACCTTCTGCATTCGCTCCGCGGCCGAGCTCGAAGACGTGACCGCGCTCGCGACCGACATCGCGCGGCTGGGCCAGCTCTTCCCCATCGACGTGCGGCTGGTGGCGCCCGACACGATTCAGATCGTCACCGGCTTTCGGCGGGTCGCGGCGCTCAAGTTCCTGCAGCGTGAGAAGGTCGTCGCGCGCCTGCACACCGAGCTCTCCGACACCGACGCGATGTTGATGGCGATCGCTTCGGCGATTCACTCGCGCTCGGTCAGCCCCGATGTGCTGCGCGCCGTGCAGGAGCAGCTCGAGTCGCAGGGCAAGCTCATTCCCGCGGCGCGCGACATGATCGCCAAGGCGCTGGCGACCGACGACGAGCTCTCGCCCGAGAACGTCGAAGAAGAGGTCGACGCCGACGAACTGGCGGCTGACGTCACCATGCGGCTCTCGCAGTGCAATCAGGATCTGTCGCTGCTGGCCGACGTCTTCGATCAACTCGACGACGAGAAGCGCGAGGCGCTGCTCACGCAGCTGAAGTACTCGATCGATCTCGTCGCCTTCCTGGAGAGCAAAAAGTGAACGGCTTCGATCTCGGGCCCCAGGCGCTCGAGGCCGACCGCCGCCGCCTGCTCGCCCTGCTGACCGAGAAGAGCTACGCGAAGAAGAAGGTCGTGCTCTCGAGCGGGCGCGAGTCTGACTTCTACATCGACTGCAAGAAGACGGTGCTGACCGCCGAAGGTCACTGGCTGGTCGGCCGCCTGATGTTCGCGCAGATCGCGAAGGAGTCGGCGACTGCCGTCGGTGTCGGTGGCCTCACCATGGGCGCAGACCCGCTCGCGTCGTCGGTCGCGCTCATCAGTCACCTCGCGAACAAGCCGCTGCAGGCCTTCCTCGTGCGCAAGGAGCCCAAGGGCCACGGCACCGGTCAGTGGATCGAGGGGAAGACCTCGCTCGTCGACGGGGCCGAGGTCGCGATCGTCGAAGACGTGGTCACGACCGGCGCGTCGACCATCAAGGCCATCGAGCGCGCGCGTGCCGAGAACCTGAAGCCCACCGCGGCGTTTGCGCTCGTCGATCGCCAGGAAGGTGGTCGCGAGGCCATCGAGGCGCTCGGCGTGAAGGTGTACTCGTTGTTCACGCGTGAGGACTTTCCGCGATGAGGCGTGCGGCGCTGGTGGGGCTCGCGCTCGTGCTGGGGTCGTGTGCGAACGCGCGCATTCCACGCGTGGGCGGCGACCCGCCTCCGGCTGACACCGACGCAGCCTTCGAGTCGGCGTACCAGCAGACCCTCGAGCGCTACACGCGCAGCCAGGGCGTCTTCGATTTCCTCGACACCAAGCTCTTCGTGCACGCGACGTGGGAATCGGCGCCGTTCATGGAGGCGCGGGTGAAGCGGTTCTCGCGGTTCCGCGCCATGCCCGTCGAAGAAGAGCGCGCTGCGATGGAGGCCGAGCGGCAACGGCTCTCGGACGTGACGGAGTTCCACCTGGCCGTGCACGCGAACGACCCGAAGATGGATGACTTCGATCGTGCGGGCTCGATGTGGCGCATCGCGCTGGTGGCTGACGGCAAGGAGTTCACGCCGAAGCTGATCGAGCGCATCGGGCGGACGACGACGGAGCAGCGATCGATCTACAGCTACATGGAGCCGTTCTGGGTGGGCTACCGCCTGCGGTTCCCGAAGACGAGCGGCCCCATGACGCTGAAGATCGCGTCGTCTGCAGGCAAGGCCGAGCTCCAGTTCCCGGGGGAGTGACGCCGCATGGCGCGCTCGTGGGCACGACGGCTGGCGCCTGCGGCTGCGTTCCAGTTCTGCTTCATCGGCGCCGTCGCGATGCTCAAGCCGGCGACCAACGCGCTGGTGCTCTCACGCTTTCAGTCGAATGCGATGCCGTGGCTGTACCTCACGGCCGCGATCGTCACGGGCACGCTGGCCATCGCGGGTGCGCGCTTTGGTGGGCGGCGGCGCAGCCCGGGCTTTCTCGCGCTGCTCGGCGGTGTCGCCTCGTTCGCGTTTCTGCTGGCCGTGGAGTTCGACATTCCCTTCACGTCGCTCGGCGCGTACCTCTTCGTCGAGGCGCTCGCGACGCAGGTGTCGCTGGCCTTCTGGGGCACGGTGGGGGAGGCCTTCGACGCGCGTGAATCGAGGCGGGCCTTCACGTGGATCAACGGCGTCGGCATGTCGGGCGCGATCGCGGGTGGCTTCATCGCGCAGGTCGCGGCGCGGGCAGCAGGGGCTCCTGCGTTGATGTTCGGAGGCGGTGCGCTGCTGCTCGCCGGCTTCGCGGCGTTTCGGTTTCATCAGGGAGAAGGCGGCTCGGCTCCCGTCGCCCGCAGCGGGCTCGCGTCGGTTCGCACGGTGCTCGAGATGCCGTACGCCTCGTTGCTGGCCGTGCTGGTGCTGGGCTTCTCGCTCATTCAACAGCTGACCGACTTCGTCTTCCGGCAACGCGCCGTGGAGCTGCTCGGTGAAGCCGACATGGCCGACGTGTTCGCTTCGCACCAGCTGTGGACCGGCGTGATCTGCGTCGTCTTTCAGTTCGTCGCGGCCGAGCCGTTGCTGAGGCGCCTCGGCATTCTTCGCTACGTCGCGCTGGTGCCTGGCTTCATCGCGGTGCTCACCATCGTGAGCTGGGCCTGGCCTTCGGTCTGGGGCGCGTGGGCCCTCAAGCTCTTCGAGAGCGCCGCGAGCTGGTCGTTGCTGCCAGTGGCCGTGCAGTTGCTCTACGCGCCGTTGCCCGACGACGTTCGCGACGGCGTTCGACGCACCATCGACGGACTGCTGCGCAAAGCAGGAATGGGCGTGGCGGGCGTGTTGCTGCTGGCCGTGTCGGCGACGGTGGGCCTCTCGGGCGTGCTGGTCTCGGTGCTGGTCGTCTGCGCGGGGCTCGGCGTCGTGCTCTGGCGAATCAGGCCGCGCTACCTCGAGGCGCTGCACGTTCGTGTCGCGGGCGTCGAGACGAACAACCTCATGGGCACGGAGCAGCTGCTCGCTGAGGCCTTGCGCGCGCCATCACCCGAGAAGGCGCTGCGGGCGGCCGAGCTGCTCGAGTACGCGAGCGCGCTCGACGAGACGCACATTCGGCTCATGCTCGCCCACCCCCACGAGCGCGTGCAGACGAGAGGCGTGCAGTTGGCGGAGCGGCTTCAGACGACGGCCCTCTCGAAGCAGCTCGAGGCGCTGGTGGGCACGGGTGCGCGGCGGCCGCGTGATGCCGCGGTCTGGGCGCTTGCGCGATTGGCGCCGGAGCGCGCGAAGGCGGTCCTGCCAGGGCTCCTCTCGAGTGAAGACGTGGGGGTCGTCACGGCAGCGGTCGGCGGCCTGCTGTCGCTGCATGGGCAGAAAGATGCGCGGGCCGTCGCTTCGTTCACACGGCTCGTCGAGCGCGCGGGCAGGGCGCCCGTCTCGGAGCGTCGCGAGGTCGCACGTCTGCTGGGCCGGCTCGGCGATCCCGATCACTCCGCCATTCTGGGCCGCTACCTCGACGACGCCGATGGCTCGGTTCGGCAGGTGGCGATCACCGCGACGGGCGAAGGGCTGCACCTCGAGCTCGCTCCGAAGCTGTTGCGCTTTCTCTCGTGGCGGGACGAGCGCCGGTTCGCGCGTGATGCGCTGGCCGCGATGGGAGACGATCTCGTTCCACTGCTCGCGATGACGCTCGATGATCGCAGCCGCGCGCTCTCGTTGCGAACGCAGCTTCCCCGAGTGCTGCGCCGCATCGGCACGCAGACGGCCTTCGACGCGTTGCTGCAGTCGAACGCGCGAGACGATGCCTCGCTGCACTACCGCGTGGGCGCCGCGCTGGCGCGCATTCACGACGATCACCCCGACTTCTCCGTCGATCGCGCGCGCGTGATGGAGGCGCTCGTGCGTCGCCGGCACACCCGTGAAGAGCTGCTCCCCGCGTTCCGTTCGGTTCGCGCCGCGCTCGGCGATGCGTCACTGCTCACCCGCGTCATCGGCGATCGGCTCGATCAGGCGTTCGAGCTGTCGTTGTGGCTGCTGGGCCTGCTGCACGACTCCCGCTCGTTGCGGCGCGCCCATGCGCACCTGACTGGCAACGACGGCAGACGCAGAGCCTGGGCGCTGGAGCTGGTGGAGAATCTGCTCTCCGACGACGAGAAGGAGCTCATCGGTGAGGTGATCGAGACCCCGCATCGCGCACAGCCGCTGGGTGACGAAGACGCGGCCCGGGTGTTCGTGGAAGAGCTGTGCCTGAGCGCTGACTTCACGTTGCGGGCGTGCGCGAGGCGCGTGGGGCGGGTGATGGGCGTCTGGACGAAGCCCCCGAAGGAGGACGACATGAGTGACGTGACGGTGAAGCGGCTCTTCGCGCTCGAAGGCGTCGAGATCTTCGCGCAGAGCGACGTCGACGATCTCGCGGCCGTGGCCGGTGTGGCGAAGGAGCAGACCTTTCGCAAAGGCGAGCGCATCTATGCCGAAGGCGACCCCGGAGACGCGCTGTACGTGATCGTCGACGGCTCGGCCGAGGCACGCCGTGAGAACGAGGTGGTGCTGACGATGAAGGCGCGCGAGAGCTTTGGTGAGACCTCGCTCTTCGACGGAGCGCCGCGCATCAACGAGGTCATCGCCACCACGGACACGTCGGTGCTGGTGATCGATCGCCGAGACTTCCTCGATCTGCTCGGCGACAGACCAGAACTCCTCGGCGGCATGTTCCGCGTGATGTCACGACAGCTCAAGACGATGGTGGTCGAGGTGGCCTCTCGGCGCGCGAACACCGGAGATCTGCCCGCCGTCTCGATGCCGCCCGTGTCGGAGACGGATCGGAACGTGTTCTGAACGAGTGCTTCAGAACGCGATGCCAACGCCAACGTAGGGGCCGAGCACCACGTCGCGGCAGCTCCAGTTTCCGTTCGTGAGCTGCGTGCAGCCGGTGGTGTCATCGGGGGTTCCACCGACGCCGCCGCGGTCTTCCAGGATCTGCGAGCGGAAGCCGGCGCGAATGCCGATGGAGTCGATGCCGATCACGAGGCCAGCGCGCATGTCGAGCTGCCAGATCGGCCACGGGGTCGCGAAGACAGCGCCCTCGATCGCGAAGGGCCCGGCGATCCACAGCTGGCCCGAGAGCCCGCCCGTCGGCGCCATGATGATCAGGTCTTGCGCGAAGAACGTGTCAGCTCCGAGCTCGGCGCGCAGGCGGCCGTAGCGCCCAGTGAGGAACGCAAAGGTGAGGTGCGCGTTGAGCTGCGACATCTGGTTCATCTGCGTCTGAATGGTCTGCGCCATCAGAGAGACGCCGAAGCGGTCACCTTCGAAGAGGCCCGTCAGGCCGAGCACGTAGCCCGAGCCGTTGGTCGTCGAGAGCGAGTACAAACCCTCGACGCCGGCGGTGACCCGAATGCCCGACGGCTCCTCACGCACCGATTCCTGCTGGCCCTGAACGACGACCGCACCAGGAGCGGGAGTCCAATACCCGTAGCCGTAGCCGTACGTGGGGACGAAGGCGCCGGAGTAATAGCCGTAGCGGTAGGGCCGATACGAAGGGCCCCAGCCGTTGGACCAGCCGGTGTATCCGCGCGAGCCAGACCTGTAGGAGCTCGACGACCCGCTGGAGCCGACAGGAACCGCCCCGTGGTAGTTGCTGCCAGACGAGGACGAGGAAGACGAAGACGAAGAAGAGCTCGAGCTGCTCGAAGAAGACGAGGACGACGAGCTCGAAGACGAGCCGCTCCCGCGTCGCCCGAACCGGGCCTCGGCGTTTCCAGCCACCAGCATCGACACCACAAAACCGACCGACAGCGCGCGTCGTAGGCTCATTGGAAGACTCCTTCGACAACACGATACGAAAACGGCGGGAAAACATTCACTCCGGAGCCACCTGTGGGATGGAAATCGCTGGCGGTGCTGGTTGGGCTGGTGAGCGGGGCTGATGCTCCACCTGAAGCCATTCGGTACCTTGCCCTCGGAGACAGCTTCACCATCGGCACGAGCACGCCCGAGAACCTGAACTTCCCCAGCCAGTTGGCGGCGCTGGCCAGGAAGCGCGGGCGAACGGTGCGCCTCGAGAACGTCGCGGTGAACGGCTACTCGACGAAGGAGATCATCCGCGACGAGCTGCCCGCCCTCGACGTGGTGAAGCCCACCCACGTCACCCTGGCCGTCGGCGCCAACGACATCGTGCGCGGCAGTGGCGCGGCTGAGTACCGGACGCGGTTGAAGCAGATCTTCGCGAAGCTGAGCGCGGCCGGGCTCTCTGGCAACCGCCTGCTCGTCATTCCCCAGCCCGATTGGAGCCAGGCGCCCATCGCCGAGGCTTTCGGTGACCGAGACGAGCTGCGCGGGCGCATCGAGACCTACAACGGGATTCTGGCGGAAGAGACGAAGGTGGCCGGTGGCGTCTACGTCGACCTCTGGCCGCTGATGATGGAGCAGGGGACGAAGAAGTTGTTCGCCTCCGATGGCCTGCACCCGAACCAGAAGGCGTACACTGCCTGGGCTCAAGCGCTGGTCGAGCGCTTCGATTCCAGGTGAGGCATGCCCGAGTTCCCCGATCTCGAGTGTTACCTGTCGGCGCTCGAGTCACGCGTGAAGGGGCAGGTGATCGAACGCGTTCGGCTCGCGAGCCCGTTCGTGCTGCGCAGCGTGGAGCCGCCGCTGTCGGTCGTTCATGGCAAACGCGTGCTCGGGTTTCGGCGCGTCGGCAAACGCATCGTCTTCGAGCTCGAGGAGGGCTTCTTCCTCGTCATTCACCTGATGGTCGCGGGCCGGCTGTACTGGAAAGAGGCCAACGCGAAGATCCCCGGGCGCGCAGGGTTGGCGGCGTTCGACTTCGCCAACGGCACGTTGCTCCTCACCGAGGTCAGCACGAAGAAGCGCGCGTCGATTCACGTCGTGCATGGTGAAGCCGCGCTCAAGCAGATGGATCGTGGCGGCCTCGAGGTGATGACGTCGCACGTCGAACAGTTCGCCGAGCGCCTTCGCTCCGAGAACCACACACTCAAACGATCACTCACCGACCCGCGGCTCTTTTCTGCCATCGGAAACGCGTACTCCGACGAGATTCTGCATCGCGCGAAGCTGTCTCCCGTGAAGCAGTCGAAGTCGCTCACCGGTGAAGAGATCGCCCGCCTCTACGAAGCGACGCGCGCCGTCCTCACCGAGTGGAAGAACCGCCTCACCACCGAGATCGGCGACGGCTGGCCTGAGAAGGTCACCGCGTTCCGCCCCGAGATGGCGGTGCATGGAAAACACAAACAACCGTGCCCGGTTTGCGGCGCGGCAGTGCAACGAATCGTCTACGCCGAGAACGAGACGAACTACTGCGCGAAGTGCCAATCACAGGGACGGCTGCTGGCTGACCGCTCCCTCTCCCGGCTGCTCAAAGACGACTGGCCGACCACCCTCGACGAGCTGGAGGAATATGTGGCCACTCGCGGGGGGACTCCGATAGGAAGGCGTCGACCATGACGCGTTTCATGAGGCTTTCCGGGGGGATGCTGGCGGTCGCGCTCATCCTCTCGTCTCCCGCATTCGCCGAGACCACGCTGTGGTTGGTGCGACCGCTGTATCCAGGTCAAGAGGCGCTGGTGGAGCGCACGGAGAAGGCGCTCGACAAGCTGATCTCGTCGGCCGACCGCAAAGATCACGTCATCGGCCGCACCGAGCTGGCTGCCGCGCTCAAGGGAAAGAAGGTCGAAGAGATTCCCTGCCTCAGCACGACCGAGCGGTGCGCCGACCCGATCGATCCCTTCGTGGCGACGCTCGGCTTCGGGCGCATCGTGATGGTGCAGGGCGGGCAGGACGAGGCGGGCTTCAAGTTTCGCGTGGTGTCGTACGAGGCCGCGCTCAACAAGGTGGTGCCCGCGACGTCGTCGGCGGCCGTGCTCGAGAAGGCGCTGCTCGGAGCGGTGGCCAAGGTCGTTCCCGTCGCCTCCACGCTCGAGGTGAAGTCGGAGCCGCCAGGCGCGACGGTGTACGTCGACGACACCAAGATGGGCACCACGCCTCTGACGACGCAGGTGCTGCCCGGTGAGCGCGTCATCAAGCTCGATCTCAAGCTGCACCAGCCGATCGAAGAGACCCTGATCGTCCCCATCAAGGGCTCGGCCTCGCTCGACAAGACGCTCGAGAAGGTGGCGGCGCGGTTGATCGTGACCGCGGCTCCGGCGGGCACGACGATCTTCATCGACGGTCAGCCGCTCGGGAAAGATCGCGTCGACCGCGGCATTCTTCCCGGCCAGCACGTCATTCGCCTCACGGCCGAGAACCACAAGGCGTTCGAGCAGACGATCAGCGTGAAGCCCGACGAGCAGTACGTGCTCGACAAGACGCTGGAGCCGCTGCCCGGTGCCGTCGTCGTCAACCCGATCGCCAACCCCAACAAGCCCGACAACGTCGTGGTCGTGGTGAAGAACCAGCAGCCGGATCAAGCCGTGAAGGTGACCACGCCGCTGCCTCCGCCTCCGCCGCCGCCCTCGGAGACCGACAGCACGTACGAGAAGCGGTCATACTTTCAGCTCTCGTACGAGTACGGCTCTTTGCTCGGCAACTCGCTCGTTGGCCGTCGCTGGGGCAACGCCGGAACGGGTCGCACCACGGACATCAAGTCGAGCTCGCGAATGTTGATGGGTGGTTCGCTCGAGTACGGCACGGGCGGCAAGTACTTCGGCGTGGCCGTGGTGGGAGTGAGCTACCTCACCAACGTCGAGCGTTTCGACCTCGGTGTTGGCTACGCCCCCGGCTCACAGCGAGAGGTGGACATGGGCATCGCGGGACCCGCCCAGATCGACAAAGTGCGAGTTCACATGGTGACGATTCGCGCGCTGCAGCCGCAGCTCCGTCTGGCCGCGTGGCGCTTCATGTTCCAGCTGCAGATCGGCGCCGAGTTCCGCACCGGCCAGATCATCGAGCCAGGCACGACCTTCTACAAAGACGGCTTCATGATCCTCGACCTGCTCGCGGCTGCGCGGCTGAACGTGCGCTTCTTCATCGTCGAGGGCCTGTACTTCTACGGCAGCGGCAACTTCACCTATTACATCCTGGGTGAGTCCTCCCGCATGGAGGCCCCGAATGACGGCGCAGAGCCACCGAACGCGACCGGGCCCGAGCCGCAGTTCAGAAACTCACACCAGTGGGGCTTCAACGTGGGGTTGGGTTATGGCTTCTAAGCGCTCGCTGGTCGTGATCGCGGTCCTGCTCTCGTCGATCGTCTCGGCGGAGCCGCTCGTCGGTGCCGGCGTGGGCAACGCCGATGCGCTGATCTCCGAGGCGAGCCGGCTCTACAACAAGAAGCAGCACGCCAAGGCCGTCGACCTGTACCTCAAGGCGACGCGCGTCTCTCCGACGACGCTCCCCACGTACCTGCAGCTGGCGCGCTCTTCCGTCCTCGCCAAGCAGATTCAGCGGGGCTGTTACGCGTACCGCGTGTACCTCAAGGCCAGCCCTGAGACGCCGGAGCGCAAGAAGGCCTCGGCCGAGAGCGATCAGTGCGAGCGTCAGCTGAAGAACGCCAAGGGCCAGCCGCCCGATCTCTCGCAGAAGTACGTCGAGACCCGCGCTGCCTTCTTCGCTCAGCTCGACAAGGGACTGGTGCTCGGCCCGACCGGCGCCTCCGAGGAGCTGCGCACGCTCGTGAAGGACGGCTTCCTCGGCATCGAGCTGGCAGACATGGCTCAGAAGCTCGGCTCTGCGGCCGTCGCCCAGGCCGAGGGCATTCACAAGCGTGCGCTCGCGAACGAGAAGCTGCCCTCTGAGCAGCTGCGCAGCGCGCGGCCGCTCTTCCAGATCGCGGCTGACTGCGGCGTGACGGCGGGGAACTCGGGCGGCGTGACGGCCTTCCTCGACGGGCTCGCCGAGTTCACCGAGAAGGACTTCAAGCGCGCGACCCAGCTCTTCGGTGAGGCCTCCAGGCTCGACCCGGCCAACAAGGAGTACGGCTTCTACCGCGGGCTCTCCCTCTATCAGGCAGGGGACAAGCTGGCGGCGCTCAAGGCCCTCGAGACCGATCTGAAAGACGACCCCCGGACGGCGGTGTTGCGCACGGCGCTCGCGCTCGGCAATTCTCCCGAGGTCGGGGCCAGCGAGCTCGAGCGGTTGCTCTTCACCACGCGCTTCCCTGCCGAAAAGTAGGTCTCACTCTCGCGGGAGTCCGGGTGGCGTTCTTCATCTGTCAGGCGTGCGGCGAAGAGTACGAAGCGGAAGGGCCGAAGTGCCCGAAGTGCGGCCGCTCCGAGACGATTCGTCTGAACCGCACCGATCGCATGGTCGATCGGATGATCGCGGGCCGCTTCAAGATCATTCGCAAGCTGGGGCAGGGCGGAATGGGCGCCGTCTACCTCGCCGAGCAGGTCGGCATCGGCCACCGCGTGGCCATCAAGTTCCTCAAGAGTGAGTTCTCGACCGACGTCGAGATCGCTCGCCGCTTCCTCAACGAGGCGAAGACGTACGCGAAGGTCGTTCACCCGAACGCCGTCACCTTTCACGAGTTCGGCCAGGACGACGAGGGCAACCTCTTCATCGCGATGGAGTACTGCGAAGGCGTCGATCTGAAGAAGACGATCGCCGAGGCGGGGCACCTGTCGATCGTCGAGGCCATCGAGGTGACGACGCAGGTCGCCGACGTGCTGGCCGACGCGCACGACAAGCAGATCGTGCACCGCGATCTGAAGCCCGAGAACATCATGATCCGCAAAGGGCTGCGGGGCATGCACGCCAAGGTGCTCGACTTCGGCATCGCGCGCTTGATGGACGCGAGCACGAAGCTGACCGTCGCGGGCGCGATCGCGGGAACGCCGCGGTACATGTCGCCCGAGCAGGTCGAAGGCCGTGAGGTCGATCGCCGCGCCGACATCTATTCGCTGGGCATCGTGTGCTTCGAGGCGTTGACGGGCCGGCAGCCGTTCGATGGCGCGACCATCGCCGAGATCATGCGCAAGCAGGCGCTCGAGCCGTTGCCGCGCCTCGCCGACATCGCGCCTGACATCGATCTGCCGCAGCTCCAGGCGGTGCTCGACAAGGCGTGCGCGAAGAACCGCGAGCACCGGTACCCCGACATGATCGCGTTCGCGAGCGCGCTCTCGCAGGCGATTCCGACGCAGCTGCACATGTCGTTGCCACCGCTTCAGCGCATGGCGACGAACGCGGGCCGGGTGGCAGTGGCTGCGGCGACTCCGGCTCCAGGCAAAGCGACGGGCATGGCGTTGCCCGGCACCAACGCCGGAGCCGAAGCGCTCGACAGCACGATGCTCCAGGGCTCGACGCCGGCGCCGAGCGTCACCATTCAGAACGGAACCCAGAGCGGAGCGCTGACCCAACAGCCGGGCATCGGGTCGATCAGCCCGAGCAGCTCGAAGTCGCCTGTCGCTGATGTCTCGCTGCCTCCGAGGGTCGAGAAGTCGAAGGCTCCGATGATCGCGGCGGGCATCGGCTTGCTGGTGCTCGTCGGCGGGGGCATCGCGCTGCTCTCGGGCGGCAAGGAGCCCACGCCGCCAGTTGCGAACGTGCCTGAGCTGCCGAAGGTCGAGCTGCCGAACGTGGAGCCTCCGAAGGTCGTCGAGCCTCCGAAGGTCGATGACGGCGTCACGGCAGTTGCCGCTGTTGCCGCCAAAATGGTCCACGAGCAAGGCTCCTACGAGCGGTTCAAGTCGGCGCAAACGAACTGGGCGAAGGGCGATCTCGACGCTGCAAAGACCGACTTGAACGCGGTCGACGCAGATACCAAGCCGAAAGCAGACGCCGACAAGCTGCTGACCGACATCAAGACGGTCGAAGAGGCCATCGCGGCAGGAGACAAGGCGCGCGCGCGAGGTGATTGCGAAGCTGCGAGGCGGTCGTACCGCATCGCCCAGAAGCTGAATGGCAACCTCGCCGCCGTGAAGCAGGGCCTGGCCGCGTGTTCGGCCGCCGAGATTCCCGGAAACGCCGATTGACAGCAGTCGTCACTCGCAAACCAGACATCACTCCCGGCGGCCCGCTCGGACGTCTCGTCGTCGGGTTCTTCATGCGGTGGCTGCGCTGGTTGTCGCCGGCCACCCGTCGCGATCTGGCGTTCTTCGTCGCATCGGTGGCGTTCGGTCTGGGCATTCGCCGCACCGTCGCGCTCGACAACCTGAAGCACGCGTTCCCCGAGAAGTCGGAAGCGGAGCGGCTGCAGATCGCGCGGGGCGTGTACCGAAGCCTGGCGCTCGCGGCGATCGAGGCGGTGACGTCTGATCTGCTGCCCGATGACGAGCTGAAGCGCACCGTCGAGGTGGTCGACTGGAAGGGCCTGGACGTGGTGCTGGACGCGCATCAGCCGGTGCTGCTCGCGTCGGCCCATCTCGGTAGCTGGGAGTTGTTCGCCGAGGTGATGGCGCGCCGGCAGATCGCGCTGAGTGCGGTGGTGCGGCCGCTCGCCGGGGCGTTCAACGAGTGGGTGGTGAACAACCGCAAAGGCGCCGGTGTGGAGCTGATTCTGCAGCGCGGGGCGCTCCGCAAGATGCTGGCGGCGCTCGAGCGGGGCCGCGCGGTGGTGCAGTTGATCGATCAGGTGCTGCCCGCGAAAGACGGGGTCTTCGTTCCCTTCTTTGGCCGGCTCGCGAGCACCACGCCTGCGGTGTCGATGGCGGCGCGGGTGTCGAAGGCTCCGGTCTACGTCGTCGCGGCGGTCCGTGAAGGCGAGCGGCTGCGCATGTTCGTCGAGGGGCCGGTTCCGTTCGTCGACACGGGCGATCGTGATCGCGATCTCACGACGCACACCGCAGCGCTGACAGCGATCCTCGAGGGGTTGATTCGCAAGTACCCCGATCAGTGGTTGTGGTTGCACCGACGGTGGAAGGTGGCGCCTCCGCAGGGCTGAGCGGTTCTGGCATCCTGACGGCATGGGTGCCGTTCACGTCACGCTCGATCTCGAGAACACCACCGACGCCGACAGGGCGGACGAGGGGATGATCGCCTCGACTGCGGTGCGACGCGTTTCGGTGCGAGCGCTCGTCGACCCGGCTCAAGTGCTGCTCGTGTTGCCTCAGGACATCGCCGAACACCTCGGGCTGCTCCCCCGAGAGACGGGCCTCGTGAAGTGCGCAGGGCCCGTCACCGTGCGCACGTCCAGTCGAGCAGGCATCTTCGAGTGTCTCGTGGCTCCACCAGGGGCCGAAGCGGTGTTTGGCCGAATTCCACTGAGTCGGCTCGACTTGCATGTCGATCCCGTTCAGCAGCAGTTGGTCGTTCGGCCGGAGTCTCCGATCTACCCGCTCTATTCGGTGAAATAGCGCCGCACGCGAGGCATGGTGGCCAGGTGAGCGGCCCCTTCTCGGCGCGGGTGCAGACGTTGACGTTCGCGGAGGGCTCCGCGGCCGATGCAGGCTCGCTGCTCAAACGCTTCGATGACTTCGTCGTGCGCAGTCGGCGGATCAAGGGGCAAGTCCGCCTCGGCCTCTCGGTCTCGCTCGCGATCGGCCTCGCCTTCGTCGCCAGCCGTGTGGAGCAGCCGCTCGCCGTCGGCCTCTGCGGAATCGCCTTGCTCGGCGTGGTGTGGCTGGCGACCGCGATCATCGTGCCCATGAGTCTGATGGGCCGCGCGCAGTTGGCGAACGGCGGCGGCGCGACGATGCAATCAGGTGTTGCCGTGGCCTTCGAACCACGCGGGCTGTCGGCGGGTGAAGACGTGTTTGCGTGGGCGTGTGTCTCGTCTGCGAGGGTCGACGGTGGCGGCGTCACCATCGAGGGCGTCGACGAAGCGAAGCGGCGCGTCTTTCGCATCGAGCTGTCGCCGCGCAACTTCCTCTCGGCGGAAGGCCAGCAGTTGGTGGTGGCCGAGGTCGAGCGGCTGCGGCGCGGATGAACCAACGCGGGGCTCTGGTTCTTCGGAAATGGGCTGCACCGCCGGGCGTTACGGAGCAACACGTGTGCGTTCACGTGAGGGAACCTGCGAATGTCGAACTCGATGGCCGAGGGGAAGGGTAAGGCGCCAGGCATGCGCGCGCTGCGGCCCCTCGCCGTCATCGTCGATCCCATCGGAGCGGTGCCTCGTGCGGTCGAGGCCCGCGGCTGGGTCGTGCCGCTGTTGTTGGCGATGAGTCTGTCGGCAGGCGCGTCGGCTGCGATCGCCACCCGGCTGGACACCTCGCGCATCGTGATTCCGAAGCTCGAGGCCGCGGGAGAGCTCTCGAAGGTGAGCGAGCGCGAGATCTCGGAGCAGGTCGAACAGGCGCAGCGTCTGGCGATCGTCGGCGGCGTGGCGAAGGGCGTGTTGCTGTTGCCGCTGCTGGTGCTCCTCGGCGCGGCCGGGCTCTGGGTGTGCAGCTGGCTCGTCGGCGGGCGAGGAACGTTCGCCGAGCTCTTCACGGTCGTCTGCCTCGCGTTGTTGCCGATGGCAGTGGCTCAGGGCATCACGCTCGCGTCTGCGTTGAGACAACAGAGCCTGACGCCGAAGCTGGCGACGAGCCTCGTTCCTTCCTCGCTCAGCGCGGTGATCGATGAGCCAGCTCCAGTCGACCGCCCAGGCTGGAAGGCGACCGCGACGAAGTCACTCCTCGGCCTCGTCGACTTCTTCCACGTCTGGAGCGCGCTGCTGCTCGGCCTCGGGTTCGCTGCAGCGACGAAGCGCTCGCCCTGGTTCGCAACGCCCTTCGGAGCGCTGCTCTACTTTCTCGTCATCGCGGCCGTGACCATCGGGCTGCCCGGTCTCGGCGACGGTAGCGGAGGGCCCCGATGATCATCGCGCTGTTGCTCACGGCCACGCCGATCACGCTGGACGAAGTTCGTCAGGCTTCACGCCAGAACCTCGACGCGATTCGTGCCGAGCTGTCGGTCACCCGAGCTGGCCTCGATCGCACCGACGCGAGATCGGTGTTGTTCCCTCAAGTCGATCTCACGCTCGGCTTCAGCGAGACGCTGGCAGGTCCCCAGCGGCGCTTCACGACGGCTCCCCAGATTCAGTCGGACGGCTCGTTGAGCTTCGTGCAGAAGCCGGTCGACATTCCGTCGTTCGCGCAGGGCAACTTTCAGCTCGGCTTGAGCGTGCAGCAGCTGCTCTACGACGGCGGGCGCTGGTGGAATCAGCTCGCGCGCACGGGCGCGATGGAAGAGGCCGCGAAGGGCCAGCTCGTCGAGCAACAGGCCGCGAGTGAACTCGAGGCGGTGCGGCGCTTCTACGAGCTGCTCCGCGCGCAGGTGACGCTCACGGTGCTGGAGGGATCCGTCAAGCGCAGCACCGATCTGCTCGAGCGCGCGAAGGGCCTCTTCGAAGCGGGCCGCGCGCAGAAGCGTGACGTGCTCGATGCCGAGGTGAACCTGGGGAACGATCGCATCGCCGTGATTCGCCAGCGGCAGGCCATCGTCACCGCACAGGCGTCGTTGCTCCAGTGGTTGGGTCAGGCGCCGCGTGAGGTCGAAGCGGTGACGCCTCCGGGCTTTCAGACGGTCATCGCTCCGGCCGTTCCCGAGGCGCAGAAGCTGCTCTCGCTCGCTCGCGACCGACGACCGCTCTTCCACGTGCTCGACGCGCAGGGCCGGGGCGCGAAGCTGGCCGTCGAGATCGCGCGCGCTGACTACCTGCCCAGGCTCAGCGCGAACGCGAACTACAACCGCACCGCGCCTTCGGCCGAGCTCTTCATCGACCCCACCAAGCAGCACGCGGTCTCGCTCGGCGCGAACCTCTCGTGGGATCTCTTCAGCGGCTTCGCGACGGACTCGCAGGTCGCGCGCGCCCAGACGCAATTGA
This sequence comes from Archangium gephyra, assembly GCA_943370055.1. Taxonomy (GTDB): domain Bacteria; phylum Myxococcota; class Myxococcia; order Myxococcales; family Myxococcaceae; genus Xiheimicrobium; species Xiheimicrobium gephyra_A. Next base: position 14,977 of record CALRPN020000071.1, on the reverse strand, counting down.
CCGAGCTCGAGAAGCAACAGCGCCAGGCGACCATCGAGCTCGAATCAGAGATCGTGCGCGCGACAGGAGCGCTCTCGGCGCAGGGCGAAATCGCCGTCCTCGCCGCGAAGAACCGGTCGCTCGCAGAAGAGAGCTTCTCGGCCGAAGAGCAGCGCTACACCGCCGGCGCCACCACGAGCCTCTCGGTGCGTGATGCCCAGAACCGCGCGCTCCAGGCCCAGCTCACCCAGCTTCAGACCCGCGTCGACCTCGAGATCGCCACCGCTGCCCTCGAGCGCCTCGCCGGTGGCCCAATCGCCGTTCAGGAGAAGCCATGACCTGGTGGAAAGCCCTCATCGCGCTCGCGATCCTCGGAGGACTCGGGGCGATCACGGTCGCTGGCCTCAAGGAACGTCCACCGCCCGCGACCGAAGTGCAGCTCGGCACCGCGAAGCGCTCGCCCATCACCCGCACGGTCACCGGCGCCGGCAAGGTGCAGCCCGCCACGACCGTGAAAATCAGCTCGAGCATCTCGGGCGATCTCATCGAGCTCACCGTGAAGGAGGGCGATCACGTCACCAAGGGCCAGGTGCTGGGTCGCATCGATCGGCGCCGCTTCGAGGCCAACGTTCGCCAGGCGTCGGCCGGTCAGAACGCCGCGAAGTCCGACGTGGCCACCGCGCAGGTCGAGGTCGAGCGTACGCAGCGTGAGTTCGAGCGCGTGCAGGGCCTGGCGACCAGGGGCCTCTCGTCTCAAGCAGAAGTGGAGTCTGCGCAGTCTGCGCTCGCTTCAGCAAAGTCCCGCGTCGCGGCGCTGAACGATCGCGTCAACCAGCAGCAGGCGATTCTCGACGAAGCCCAGAACAACCTCGCCAAGACCACCCTCGTCTCTCCCATCGACGGCACCGTCATCGAGCGCAACCGCGAGATCGGCGAGCGCGTGCGCGGCAGTGACTTCAACGAAGACGTCGTGATGTCGCTCGCGGCCCTGGCCTCGATGGAGGTGAAGATCGAGGTCGGTGAGCACGAGGTCGTTCACCTGGCGATGGAGCAGAAGGCCGACGTGAAGGTCGACGCGCTCGAGGGACAGACCTTCGACGGCAGCGTCGTGGAGATCGCGCAGAAGGCGCTCATTCGCAACGCAGGCTCGGAGCAGGAGACGACGAGCTTCCCCGTCACCGTCGCGCTCACCTCGCGGCCGCCCGGCGTGATGCCCGGAATGAGCGCCGAGGTGCGCATCACCGCCGAGCAGCGCGAGTCGGCGATCGTCGTTCCCGTTCAGGCCGTGACCGTGCGCCCGGAGTCGTCACTCAAAGACGCGACCGTGCCCGTCGAAGGAAAGCCGATCGAAGCGAAGGGTCGCACGGGAGAACGGTTTGCCAAGGTCGTCTTCGTCGTCGGCAAGGATCAGAAGGTCTCGCTGCGCCGCGTCCGCACGGGCATCGCCTCGGACACCGACATCGAGATTCTCGAAGGCCTGGAAGAGGGCGAGCGCATCGTCGAGGGCCCGTACCGCACGCTGGCCAAGGAGCTGAAGGACGGCGACGCGGTCGAAGAGGTGAAGCCGGGGCAGGGCGGCAAGTTCAAGGGCAAGCGCGGCTGATGACTCCGGCTCCGGCACAGACGCTCATCGAACTCGACGACATCGCGCGCGAGTACGTGGTGGGTGGAGAGACGGTTCGCGCACTCGCGGGCGTCACCGTGCACATCGCGAAGGGCGAGTGGGTCGCGATCATCGGCCAGTCGGGCTCTGGCAAGTCGACGCTGATGAACGTGATCGGCTGTCTCGACACGCCGACGTCTGGCTCGTACCGGCTCAACGGCAAAGACGTCTCGCGCATGTCGGACGATGCCCTGGCCGACATTCGCAATCGCGAGATCGGCTTCATCTTCCAGAACTTCCAGCTGCTGCCGCGAGAGACGGCGCTGGCCAACGTCGAGCTGCCGCTGGTCTACCGGGGCGAGCGCGCGAAGGCGCGGCGTGAGCGGGCGATCGAGGCACTGAGGAAGGTGAAGCTCGAGCACCGAATGCTCCACAAGCCGACGGAGCTCTCGGGCGGTCAACGGCAACGCGTCGCCATCGCACGTGCGCTCGCGGCCGATCCGTCACTCCTGCTCGCTGACGAACCCACCGGCAACCTCGACAGCACGACGGGGGAAGAGATCGTTCGGCTCTTCGAAGACCTCCACCATCAAGGGCACACCATCGTCCTCGTCACCCACGAGCCGAAGCTGGCGGCCCGCTGCCCCCGCGCGGTTCGCCTCTCTGACGGCAAGGTCGTCGGCGACGGCCCCGGAGCGCAGGTCGCGTACGCCGAGGTGCACACGTGAGCCTTCGCATCGATCTCGTCGAGGGCGCGTCGATCGCCGTGCGATCGCTCTTCGCGCATCGGCTGCGAACGGTGCTGACGGTCATGGGCGTCGGCATCGGTGTGGCCACACTCCTTGCCATTCTCGGCATCACGCAGGGCCTCGACTCGTCGTTCGAGAAGCAGCTCGCGACGCTGGGCTCGAGCTCCGTGTTCGTCTCGAGACAGCCCTGGGTTCAGCTGGGCAACTGGTGGGAGTTTCGCAACCGCAAGAACATCACGCTCGCGCAGGTCGAAGCCGTGCGCGCCCAGTGTTCGCTGTGTGACTCCGTCATTCCGATGGTCGACGACAACGCCGACGTGCAGTTCCTCGGCAACGAGCTGTCGCAGGTCGTCATCTCGGGCGCATCGGAGGAGTGGCCGAAGGTGAACGGCTTCGAGGTGAGCCAGGGCCGGTTCTTCAATCAGACCGACGACGATAACCGAAGGCTCGTGGTGGTGCTGGGCGCTGACGTCACCGACACGCTGTTCCCCGGCGTGAGCCCGATCGGGCAGACGATGCGCATCGGGAAGAAGCCGTTCACTGTCGTCGGCACGCTGGGTCGCAAAGGGAAGCTGCTCGACAGCTCGCAGGATCTTCGCGCCGTCATTCCGTTCAACACCTTCACCAGCTTCTTCGCGGGCCGGCGCAGCTACACGATCGGGGTCTCGGTGAAGAACCCCGATCAGCTCGACGCGGTGGAAGACGAGCTCGTGGGCGTGCTCCGGCGCGTGCGCAACACGCCCGCCGACAAACCCGACGATTTCGCGATCAACCGGCCCGAGCAGCTCGCGAGCACGTACCAACAGCTCACGGGAGCCCTCTACGCGGTCGCCCTCGGCATCGGCTTCATCACGCTCCTCGTCGGCGGCATCGGCATCATGAACATCATGCTGGTCTCGGTTCGTGAGCGGACGCGTGAGATCGGCGTGCGGCGCGCGCTGGGAGCCCGCAAGCGCACGATCATCATTCAGTTCATGCTCGAGGCGATGGTGGTCTCGGCGGTCGGCGGAGCGCTCGGCACCATCGTCGGGCTCGGCGGCGCGAAGATCATCAGCCTGATCACCCCACTCGCTGCGACCGTGAAGCCGCTCACCGTCGTCTTCGGCGTCGTCTTCGCAGCCCTCGTGGGTCTGCTCTTCGGCATCTGGCCCGCCGCGCGCGCCGCCAACCTCGACCCCGTCGAAGCGCTCAGGCAGGAGTGATCGTGTTCCGCGCCTTCATCGACAACCTGCGTCTGGCGGCTGGAACGTTCATCGCGCACCCGCTCCGAACGGCGCTGACGTTGCTCGGCATCATCATCGGCGTCGCCACCGTGATGACGATGATGGCCCTGCTCGAAGGGCTGCGGCTCAAGGTGAACAAGGACCTCTCGCAGCTCGGCGCGAACGTCTTCCGCGTCGACAAGTGGCCACAGGGCTTCCGCCTCGGCGGCGGCGATCGCATCAACTGGAACAAGATCGCCGCGCGGCCGGTGCTCACGCTCGACGACAAGCGCGCCATCGCCGAGCAGTGCCCGTCGGTGAAGCGCACGAGCGCGTCATCGTGGCAGCCCGGCCAGCGCGTGCGCACCGCGATGACCGAGACGCAGGCGAACGTCTTCATCCTCGGCACGACGGTCGAGTACCCCGACACCTCAGGCGTCGTCGTCGCCACTGGGCGCTACTTCAACGAGCAGGAGGATCTGGACGGAAGGCAGGTGGCAGTGCTCGGCCCCGACGTCGCCGACAAGCTCTTCCCCAGCCTCGAGCCCATCGGCCAGGAGGTTCGCCTGAAGGGACGCCCGTACACCGTCGTCGGTGTGCTCGAGCGGCGCGGCAAGGTGCTCGGGCTGTTCAACCTCGACAACCAGGTGATGGTGCCGATGACGACGTTCCTCTCGCTCTACGGCAAGCGGCGCACGGTCTCGATCAGCGTCGAAGCGAAGAGCCAGGACGTCTTCGAGCCCGCGATGGAGGAGGTGTCGCGCCTGATGCGTCAGCGCCGCCGGCTCGCGCCCGATGAAGACGACAACTTCGAGGTCTCGACGAACGAGTCGATGGCGAAGACGCTCAACGATCTCTCGAAGGTGATCACCGCGGCGACGTTCGGCGTGTGTCTGTTGTCGCTGCTCGTCGGCGGCATCGGCATTCTCAACATCATGCTGGTGTCGGTCTCGGAGCGGACGCGCGAGATCGGCGTTCGCAAGGCACTCGGAGCCCGGCGCTCCCGCATCTTGTGGCAGTTCGCGACCGAAGCCGTGACGCTCTCTCTGGTTGGTGGACTGATCGGACTGGGGTCGGGGCTCGGGCTCGCCGCGCTGGGACGCTGGGCGCTCGGCCTTCACACCGCCGTGCCGATCTGGGCTGCCGCGCTCTCGCTTGCCATGAGTTCAGGGGTCGGCCTCGTCTTCGGCATCTACCCCGCGGCGCGCGCTGCCCGGCTCGATCCGGTCGACGCCATGCGCGCCGAATAACCTCTCAAATCCACAACCCCTTGAATCAACGGGGCAGGGTGACGTCAAAGGGCGCCGCTCTTGCGGTTCTGCGCCATTTCAGGTGTTTGTCGTACGAAGTCCGACTTCTTGGGAGCCTCACGCGTGAACTCACTCAAATTGTTCTTCTGCGCCGTCGGGCTGTCGGTCGTTGCCTGTACGCCGCCAGTTCGCCCCTGCAGCTCCTTGACGTGCTCGACCGGCTGCTGCGACGCCAACGGCCAGTGTCAGAGCGGCAACTCGGTCACGGCCTGTGGCGCTCAGGGCAACGAGTGCCGCACGTGTTCGACGACCCAGACCTGCAACAGCGGCCTGTGCACCATGCCCAACAACATGGGTGGTGGCGGCGCAGGGACGGCTGGTGGCGGTTCGGCAGTGGGCGGTGGCTCTGGCGGTGGCTCGATGGGCGGCGGCGCGGCCGGTGGCCAGCCCCTGACCTGCGCCAGCGGCCTCACGCTGTGTGGCACCTCGTGCATCAACACCACGACCGACTTCAGCAACTGCGGCGCGTGCGGCCGCTCGTGTTCGGGTGGGCAGTACTGCTCCGGGAGCACGTGCATGAACGTGCCGACGACGTGCACCCCCGGGCCCAACGCGTGCCCCGCGAACTTCTACTGTGACGCCATCACCAGCAAGTGCGTGTTCGGCTGCCAGACGAACGCGCAGTGCACCAATGGCCAGATCTGCGACACCCAGCGGAACACCTGCGCGTGCCCGATGGGATCGAACCTGTGTGGTGGCTCGTGCGTGCCGGCGAACACGCCGACGGCGTGCGGCTCGCAGTGCCTCTCGTGCGGCGGCGGCCCGAACTCGATTCCTTCGTGCACCAACGGCACCTGCGACTTCACCTGCATGGCGGGCTACCACCGCTGCGGCAACAGCTGCGTCTCGAACTTCGACGCGATGACGTGCGGCACCCGCTGCGCCGCCTGTCCCTCGTTGCCGAACGCGACGCCGACCTGCGACGGCAACGACTGCGGCACGCTGTGCTCGCAGGGCTTCCACCAGTGCGGGCCCGACTGCGTCTCGAACTTCGACGTGGCCACGTGCGGCAACAGCTGCAACCCGTGTCAGGCGCCTGCGAACGCGGTCGCGCAGTGCATGTCGGGAGGCGCTGGCCAGCCGCCCACCTGCACCTTCCAGTGCAACCCGGGCTTCGTGCGCTGCGGCAACGCCTGCGTGACCGAGTCGGTGACCGCGTGTGGCGCCTCCTGCCAGACCTGCACCCCGCCAGCCGGAGCCACCAACCCTCAGTGTGTGAACGGCGCCTGCCAGTACACGTGCGCGACGGGTTTCCACCAGTGCGGAACCCAGTGCGTGACGAACACGGCGGTCGCGACCTGCGGCAGCCAGTGCACGCCCTGTCCGTCTCCCCTGAACGGCACGGCGACCTGCAACGGCACCGCGTGCGGCATTCAGTGCAACGTCGGGTACCACGAGTGCAACGGCCAGTGCGTCTCGAACTTCTCCACCAACACCTGCGGCAGTCGATGCGCGGTGTGCCCCGACGGCCCGGTGGGCAGCGGCACCACGGTGACGTGCGACGGCCTCAACTGCGGCCTGCGCTGCGCCTCGACCACCACGCCCAACTTCTGCGGCAACGTGTGCGTCGCCAACTCGATCACCTCGTGTGGCCCGAGCTGCCAGACCTGCACGCCTCCCGCGAACGGTACCGCGACCTGCTTCAGCGGCGTTTGCGACTTCACCTGCCAGACGGGCTTCCACCGGTGTGGCACGCAGTGTCTGCCCGACAACTCGGTCGATAGCTGCGGCACGTCGTGCACGGCCTGCCCAGCGGGTCCGCCCAACACCGCGACGACCTGCAGCCGCGCGACCGCCACCAGCCCCTGGGCCTGCGGGTGGGACTGTGGAGCCGGCACCAACCGCTGCCCGGCCGGCGGTTCTCAATGCGTACCTTCGGACTACACGCTCGCGTGCGGCCCGACCTGCGCCGTCTGTTCTTCGACCCTGGCGAACGAGCGGGGCGTCTGCGGCAGCAACGGCATCTGCAGCACGGGCTGCATCACCTCGTGTGGCGGTGCCTGTGTGAACGCGCAGACGAGCGCCACCCACTGCGGCACCTGCAACAACGCCTGCGCGGTCGCCGATCGGTGCACGCAGGGCGAGTGCCGATCCTTCTGCGCGAGCGGCGTGGGCCTCTCGTCGATGGTGCCGTCGGTGACGACCTCGACGACGTCCTTCCCGTTCCTCGTGCTCGACGTGAACGGTGACGGCCGCAACGACCTCGTCACGGGCGAAGGCACCTACGTCTACGTGCGCCTCGGGCTCGCGAACTCCGGCGGCACTGGGCCGTCTGGCACCTTCGGACCGCCAACCTCGACCTACGTCTCGTACACGGTGGCGCAGTTGGTTGCCGGCGATCTCACCGGTGATGGCCGGCCCGAGATCGTGGCGCTCTCGACGACGTTCTACTTGTCGGTGCTGCGCAACTCGGGCACGGGATCGTTCACCACGTCGCTCGTGTCGCTCTCATATGCGCCCACGGGCGCCACCATCGGCGAGTTCAACGGTGCCGCTCCGGCCGATCTGCTCGTGAGCTTCAACACCTCGATCGCGACGTCCTCGGCCACGCTCTTCACTGGCAACGGGCTCTCGTCGGGCAACCCGGTGACCTCGACGGCGGGAGCGGGCCTGGGCATCGGCACGGTCTCGAACGTGCGGGCGCTCTCGGCCAACGCCGATGCCAACGCTGACGTGCTCGCGACCGCCGCGTCGAACGCCATGTATCTCTACCTGGGCACGGGTGTGGCGACGGCTCCGGTGAACTCGGCCGGCGCCGTGCTGCAGCAGCTGCCCGCCGGTGAGACCTTCACCTCTGGCGTCGCCGGCTCGGCCTTCATGATGGAAGTCGCCGACGTGACGGGTGACTCCATTGCCGACGTGATCGTGCCAGTCGTCTCGGGCGCCACCTCGGGCGTGCGCGTCTACCCGCTGACGTCCACCCCCGGCTTCGGAACCTCGACGTTGCTCTCGCTGCCTGCGCCCGCGCGCGCGATCGTCGCGAGCGACATCAACGGAGATGGCCGTCGTGATCTCGTCGTCGCTTCGTCCGACGTGCGGGTCTTCCTGGGACAGGTGGGTGGCACCTTCTCGGCTCCGCAGGTGCTGGGCATTTCCTTTGCGGCGACCTTCTTCAACTCACTCGCGGTCGTCGATGTCACAGGCGACATGCGGCCCGAGATCTTCGCTCCGGCGGGCACCACCATCGTCACGGCCGTCAACAACGGCAGCGGCGGCTTCACTGGCGTCACGGGCACGGCAGTGGCGAACGCCACGCGCATCTCGGCGGGCGATCTCAACGGTGACGGCGTCAGCGACATCGCGGCGGTTTCGCCGACCACGACGGGACCGATCATGGGAACCAACATTCGGCTCGTCGAGACGACGTACACCACCAACAGCGTGCGCGGTCGCGTCGAGGTCTTCTACAACGGCCAGTGGGGCACGGTGTGCAACTCGGGCGTCTCACTGAGCTTCGAAGTCCCGGTGCTCTGTCGCTCGCTCGGCCTGAGCTCGCCGGTCACCACCTACCTCGCGACGAGCACGACGACGCCGCCGGGCATCAGCGGGCTCTTCTGCAGCAGCACCGCGCCCTCGTGGACGTCGTGCAGCTACAGCGCCTCGACCTGCACCAACGCGAGCGATCTCGGCATCGAGTGCCTCACTGGCACCGCCGTCTCGCAGGACACCACGACCCAGGTGCTCTACGGCGCCACCAACGGCACCTTCACCACGGGCCAGTCGTTCACCACCCGCGGTGATCGGGTCGCCATCGGCAACCTCAACGGCGACACCGCGCAGGATCTGGTGACCAGCGCCCTGGGCAGCCTGGACGGTGGCTCGGTGCCCGTCATCGAGGTGCGCGTGGGAGCGACCAACAACACCATCAGCCCAGCCACGATCTACGCGGCTCGCGCGATTCCCACCTTCGTCGTCATCGCCGAGGTGTCGAACGACACCGCCCAGGACATCATCGTGGGCTCGGCCCTTGGCGTCGACGTGTACCGGAACCTGGGCGCAGGCACCTTCGCTCCGGTGCTCAACGTCTACGCGACTGGCGTGTCGAGCATCGCGGTCGGTGACTTCAACCTCGATGGCCGGCGCGATCTCGTGGTCGCCACGACTGCCTTCAACCAGCTCGTGCCGCTCATGAACGTCGGCCTGCCGGGCACGGCCGGCTTCCTGCCGGGGACCGCGATCTTCCCCGCCACGGCGACCAACTTCAGCGTGCTCACCGGCGACGTCACGTACGACGGCAAGCCCGACATCCTCTTCGGCCGGTACGTCTACCAGGGCAACGGGTCGGGCACGTTCACCCTGTACAGCTCGAGCATGCCGATTCAGCCGCCGCGTCAGGTGCTGCTCGATCTCGACAACGACGGTTCGCTCGATCTCGTCGGCGCAGGCAGCGCGAGCTCGGTGTTGTCGGTGCTCCCTGGCACCTCGAGCGTCGCCTTCGGCTTTGCCACCACGCCCAACGGCTACTCGTCGGGCGCGGTCATCGAAGACGTGGTGGTCGCGAAGATGAACACCGACGCTCAGCGAGATCTGATCGTGCTGCAGGGGCCCCTCGGAAACCGTTCGATCATCGCGGCGCCCGGCGTCTGTCGCTGACTCGAGGCAGACGTTCTTCCCCATGGGCCTTGCGGCGGTGTGCCCTTGATGGCACGCACGTCTCTGGCCGCCGTCTCTTGTCGTGGGGAACTGCCTCGTGAACCTCTTTCGCCTCGTCGTGCTCGCCGCCGTCCTTCCGGTGGCGATGCTGTCGTGTACGCCGCCGGTTCGTCGTTGCAGCGCTGCGACCTGCAGCACTGGCTGTTGTGACGCGAACGGGGAGTGCCAGTCGGGCTCCGGCATCGCAGCCTGCGGGACGAACGGCGGCGAGTGCCGAACCTGCGGAACCGGCCAGACGTGTCAGAGCGGGCAGTGCGGCTCGGCGATGGGCGGCGGGAGCGCGGGCGGTGGCAGCGCGGTCGGCGGCGGGCAGGTGGGTGACGGCGGCCTGGGTGGTGGCTCGGGCGGTGGCGAGGCGATCACCTGCGCTTCGGGCCTCACGGTCTGCAGCGGCTCGTGCGTGAACACCCGGACCGACTTCGGCAACTGTGGCGGGTGTGGCCGTGGCTGTGCTGCCGGCCAGTACTGCGACAACAGCCAGTGCACGCGCCTTCCGACGATGTGCACGCAGACGCCCGGCTCGTGCCCCGCGAACTACTACTGTGACGCACGCACCAGCATGTGTGCCTTCGGCTGCCAGACGAACACCAACTGCTCGGGCGGGCAGATCTGCGACCCGATGCGAAGCCAGTGCACGTGCCCGCCCACCACCAACCTCTGCGGAGGCAGCTGCGTTCCGGCCACGACCGTGACGGCGTGCGGCTCCCGCTGTCTGAACTGCGCTGGAGTGGCCAACGCGACGCCGACCTGCTCGGCAACAGGCACCTGCGACTTCACCTGCAACGCGGGCTACCACCGCTGCGGAAGTCAGTGCGTCTCGAACTTCGCGCCCGAGACGTGTGGCACCAGCTGCACCGCCTGCCCCAGCGCGCCCAACTCGATGGCGACGTGCGACGGCAACGTCTGCGGGCTGCAGTGCTCCGCCGGCTTCCACCAGTGCGGCAACGACTGCGCGTCTGACTTCGACGTCGCCACCTGCGGCACTCGTTGTCAGGCCTGCGTGGTGCCGGCGAACGCGGTCGCGCAGTGCATGTCGACGGGCGCCGGCCAGCCCCCGGCGTGTCAGTTCCAGTGCAACCCGGGCTTCGCGCGCTGTGGCAACTCGTGCGTGGCCGAGTCGGTGACCTCGTGCGGTGCTTCGTGTCAGACGTGCACGCCACCAGCGGGAGCGACCAACCCGCAATGTGTGGGCGGCCAGTGCCAGTACACCTGCGCGACGGGCTTCCACCTGTGCAACTCGGCCTGCGTCTCTGACACCGCGCTGTCGTCGTGTGGCACGTCGTGCACCCCGTGCCCCGTCCCCGTGAATGGCACGGCGAGCTGCAACGGCATGGCCTGCGCGATTCAGTGCAACGTCGGCTTCCACGAGTGCAACGGCCAGTGCGTCTCGAACTTCTCGGTCGCCACCTGTGGCAATCGCTGCGCCGTGTGTCCCGATGGCCCGATGGGCAGCGGCACCACGACGAGCTGCGACGGGGTGAACTGCGGCCTGCGTTGTGCATCGACGGCGACTCCGAACTTCTGCAACAACATGTGCGTCGCCGACTCGAGCTCCTCGTGCGGCCCTTCATGTCAGACGTGCACACCACCGGCGAACGCGGTTGCGGCGTGTGTGGCTGGGGTCTGCGACTTCACGTGTAGCTCTGGCTTCCATCGCTGCGGCATGCAGTGCGTGGCTGACAACTCGGTCGACGGCTGCGGCACCGGGTGCTCTCCGTGCGCCGAGGGGCCGGCGAACTCCACGCGCACCTGCACGCGGTCGACGCCCACGGCGCCGTTCACCTGCGGGTGGGACTGTGCCGCCGGCAACAACCGGTGCCCTGTGGGCGGCATGCAGTGCGTGCCTGCAGACTACGTGCTCGGGTGCGGCCCGACGTGCGCGGTCTGCAGCAGCGCGACCGCCAACGAGCGCGGGGTCTGCGGCAGCAATGGCATCTGCTCGACGGGCTGCATCACCTCGTGCGGTGGCAGCTGCGTCAACACCCAGACGAACACCGCTCACTGCGGTGCCTGCAACACGGCGTGTGCCGGTGCCGATCGATGCAGCCAGGGTGAGTGCCGCGCGTTCTGCGCCAGCGGCGTCGCGTTCCGCACGATGCTGCCCGTCATCACCGCGTCGACGTCCTCCAGCTTCCCGATGCTGGTCGTCGACGTGAACGGTGACAATCGGCCCGATCTCGTGACGGCCGAGAGCTCGTTCATCTCGATTCGGTTCGGCCAGGCGTCGGGCGGGTTCTCTGCGGCGGCCTCGACGACCGTGAGCGCGAGCGTGACGCCGACGTTCCTGGTTGCGGGCGATCTCACGCAGGACGGCCGGCCCGAGATCGTCGCCATCGGCAACTCGACCTTCGCCGCGGTGCTGCGCAACAACGGCTCAGGCACCTTCACGAACTACGCCGTCACCGCGAACCCGGTCGCGACGTCGCTCGTTCCCACGAGCGTCACCATCGGCGAGTTCACCGGCGCCGCTCCGGCCGACGTGCTCTTCGGGTTCAACACCAGCACCGCCAGCCAGGCCGCGATTCTGTTCCCCGGCGTGCCGGCAGCGACCACCAACCCCATCGCGCTCGGCGCGTCGGCGAACATCGGCATCAGCCTGATCACGAACCTGCGCTCGGTGAACGTGAACGGCGACGGCAACAGTGACGTCGTGGCGACCGCGGCGACCAACGCCATCTACTTGTTCCCCGGCACTGGTGTTTCGGCAAACCCCTTCAACACCGTGAGCGCGGCGCTGGCGCAGTTGCCGGCGGGCGAGACCTTCGTGACGACGCAGACCACGCCGTTCCCCGTCGAGGTGGGTGACGTGACGGGAGACGGGGTCGCTGACGTCGTCGTCGCGAGCACGGTGGGCGGAGGCTCGTTCCTCGCCCGCGTCTACCCGATGACGTCCGCCGTCGCGTTCGGCACCAGCGCCGCCCTCGCTGCGCCCTCGGCCGTGAAGGTGCTCTCGCTCGCCGACGTGAACCAGGACTCGCGCCTCGACGTCGGAGTTGGCTCTTCCGATCTGCGCATCTTCCCTGCGACCACGATGGGCTCGTTCGGAGCCGCGCAGGTCGTCGGGGTCAGCGTGACGAGCACGAGCCCGCAGTCGCTGGTGCTGGCCGATCTCACGCAGGACATGCGGCCGGATCTCACCAGTCAGAGTGGAGCCACGGTCGTCACGGTGCCGAACGAGGCAGGCACCTTCCCCGCGCTGCAGGGTGTGAGCGTCGCCAACGGCGATCGGGTTGTGACGGGCGATCTGAACGGTGACGGCTTCGGAGACGCCGTGGTCACGCCAGCGATCGCGACGACGATGAACGCCGAGGTCTTCTTCGGGAGCGCGAGCGGAGGCTTCACCGTGGGACCAGTGATCCCCGTGCGCGGTGATGGTGCGGCGATCGCGAAGCTGAACGGCGACACCTTCGGCGATCTCGTCACCATCGCGCTCGGCCCGGACGCCAGCGTTCCAGATGCGGGCGTGAACCCCAGCTCGCCTGACATGCGCATCGTTCAGACGACCACCACGGCAACGACGATCACCGGTCGCATCGAGGTCTTCCGCGCCGGTGGATGGGGCACCGTGTGTGACGACGTGTGGCCAGTCGCGAACACCCTCGTGACGTGCCGCGCCCTCGGCTACTCCGAAGTCGGGGCCTTCATGGTCAGCCCGGCAGGGACGCTGCCGGGCACGCTGCCCATCTTCATGGACAACGTGAACTGCGTGGGCACTGAGTCCAGTCTGCTGGCCTGCAGCCACACGGTGACGCACGACTGTTCGCACTCCGAAGACGTGGTGATGACCTGCTCGACGGTCGGCGTCGTACCGACGGTGCCGACTGCGGTCGAGGTGCGGTTCGGGTCGGCGGCAGGAACGTTCAGCGCTCCCGTTCGGCTGATCACTCCAACGTCGGCGACGCTCGTGGCGACGGGCGATCTCAACGGCGACACCAACGTCGATGTCATCGTCGGCACCGGAACGACCCTCCACTGGTTCCGCAACCTGGGGACCGGCTCGTTCGCGCCTGCTGCGCTGATTGGTTCGCAGGGCGCCAGCTCGGTCGCGGTGGTCGACGCGAACAACGACGGCCGACTCGATGTGCTGGCGGTCAACCCTTCGTTCCTGACGATGACGCCGTTCATCAACGTCGCGGGTGGCTTCGTGGCGGGTCCGGCGGTCTCGCTGACTGGCGCGACCGGCACCAACCTCACCGCGGCCGATCTCACCAACGACAGCAAGATCGACTTCGTAATCGGCGGGCGTGTGTATCGGGGCGATGGCAGCGGTGGGTTCGTGTTCCAGGCGACCCTCACCACGCTTCCGGCGCGGACCGTGATGCTCGATCTCGACAACGACGCGGCGCCTGACCTCGCGGCTGGCGGTGGTGGAAGCTCGGTGTTGTCGGTGCTCCGCGGTGATTCGCTCGCGACCAGCGCCTTCACCACGACTCCGATCAACTTCAGCGCTGGCGCTCCCATCGCAGACGTGGCGCCCATCACGCTCAATACCGACGCGCAGCGCGACCTCGTCGTCCTCCAGGGCAACGCCGGAGCACGCTTCCTCGTCGCTTTGCCTGGCATCTGCCGCTGAGGCTGGGAACCGTCGGCCATCGTCGCGTGTCGAACGCACCGTGCTGACGCTCGTTCTTCTCACGCTGGGGCAGCTGGACGGAGGCTCCGTGGGCTCGGGGGTCGACGCCTCGCTCGCGCTGCTGGGCACGCCGTACGAGTGGGGTGGCCGGCTGCGGAAGAAGGAAGGAATCGACTGCTACGGCGTGGTGCTCGCGGCAGCCGAGCGGGCGTCCGGGTGCGGGTGGAAGTCGTACCCGGTGAAGCCGACCGAGATCGTCGCGCAGCGGTTGTGGGGAACGCCGGTCGAGGGACTGGCCCCGGTCTCGACGAAGGCACTGAAGGTGGAGGCGCTCGAGCCTGGCGACGTGCTGATGCTGATCGGGCCGATACAGAACCCGGCCGAGCCCGCCGTCGGACTGCTCGAGGGCACACCCGTCTGGGTCTGGCATGTGGGCCTGTACCTGGGTGACGGGCGGTACGTCGTCGGCGATCACCACGCAGGCAAGACGGTGATCGAGCCGCTGCTCCCGTACCTCGAGGCGCACCAGGACGAGTACTCAGGCGTGTTCGTCACGCGTGGGCCGGCGAAGAAGCCGACCAGGTGCCGCCAGCACGCCCCGCTGGCTCCCGCCCGTCGTTAGAACGCGAGCTGCAGCTGGAGCCGGATCTGCCAGCTCCCGACGTCGAACCGTTCACCCACGGGCAGCCAGAAGACGTCGCTCTGCAGCTTGAGATCGTGCTTCTTCGGGAACCAGCCGACGCCCACGCCGAGCTCGCGCTGGTGCTTGAAGCTGGGGTCGGTGCCGACGAAGGGACGCAGCTGGGACCACCGGGCGCTGACCTCGAAGGACTTCACCGGTGAGTAGCCCACCTGCACCAGGTAGCCCCAGCCCGCGCGCGCCCACTCGGTCGTGGTGGCGCTGGTGA
>CALRPN020000070.1:0-47278 GCA_943370055.1 Archangium gephyra | reverse complement strand
GAGGCACCGCGACTGCTGGAGGCACCGCGACTGCTGGAGGCACCGCGACTGCTGGAGGCACCGCGACTGCTGGAGGCACCGCGACTGCGGGAGGCACCGCGACCGCGGGAGGCACCGCGACCGCGGGAGGCACCGCGACAGCGGGAGGGACCGCGACAGCGGGAGGGACCGCGACAGCGGGAGGCACCGCGACTGCTGGAGGCACCGCGACTGCTGGAGGCACCGCGACTGCTGGAGGCACCGCGACTGCGGGAGGCACCGCGACTGCGGGAGGCACCGCGACGACTGTCCCTGGCGCGCCTACGGGCGTCACCGCCACTCCTGGCCAAGGCAGCATCTCCGTCTCGTGGACAGCCCCCACCAGCACCGGCGGCACACCCATCACCGGCTACCGCGTCACTCGCCTTCCTGGCGCTGTGACGACTTCCACCACCAGTCTTTCCACCACCATCTCAGGCCTCACCTCAGGCACTCAGTACACCTTCACCGTCGCAGCCCAGAATCTCCGCGGCTTCAGCGTCGAGTCCGCGCCTTCTTCGGCCACCACCATCTGCGTCTGCGCCGCCACCAACGCCTGCTGTGATGGATGCTTCCCTCTCAACCTCGGCGGCACCTGCACCGACGGACGCTTCTGCACCGTCTCTGACACTTGCGCAGCCAACGGCACCTGTCAGTCCGGCTCTCCTCGCGACTGCACAGGCGTCGTCACCGTCAATTCCTGCCAGACTCCCTCCTGCAACACCGTCTCTGACTCCTGCGTCGCACAGGCCAAACCTGACAACACTGCCTGCAACGACTCCAACCTCTGCACCACCGTCGACGTCTGTGTCGCAGGCGCCTGCACTGGCACCATGCCCGTCACCTGTCCCGAGACGGCTTGCCGCAACGTCGGCTCCTGTGTGCAGGCCACTGGCCTCTGCACCGCCACCAACAAAGCCGACGGCCTCCTCTGCACGCCCACCACCCCGAACACCGAAGGCCAGTGCGCCACCGGTGCCTGCCAGTTCTCTTCCTGCGTCGCCGGCTACGGTGACTGCAGCCCCACTGCGCCTGGCTGCGAGTCCAACCTCGCCACTGACGTCAACTCCTGCGGCACCTGCGGCAACGCCTGTCGTACTGGCAACCGCTTCCTCCACGCCCGCACCCGCTGTGCCTCGAGCTCCTGCGTCTTCCTCGGCTGCGACCCGGGCTGGCAGGACACCGACAATGACTGCACCACTGGCGCTGAATCCTGCAACACCGGCTGTGAAGCTTGTCGTCCACTCGGCGATGGCTCCTTCGACATTCCCGACGACACCGTCGACAACGACTGCGCTGGCGGTGACTCCACCAACACGGACACCCTCGGCTGGTATGTCGACTCCTCCTTCACGCCCGCCGGCACCACCGCCTGCGCTGGCAGCGTCGCCCGCGGGACTCGTGGTTGCCCCTTCACCAGCCTCTACGACGTCACCTTCGCCGCCAGCCAGCAGTCGTGGCTGCCTCCGGGCCCGACTCGCCGGTACATCTACATTGCCGAGGGCACCTACTCAGACGTCGGTACCGTCTTCGAAGCCACCCTCCCTCTCGTCTACGCGGGTGGCTACAGGCGCACGATGTCCGGCCCATGGACTCGCGAAGGTGCCGCCTCCATCATTGCGTCGACCACGGCTGGCACTTCAGTTGTTGCACAGAAACTGACACCTCCAACTGGCACCTGGGCAGCGCTCGACAAACTCACGCTCAGCAAGACTCTTCAGGTTGGCGGCAACTTCGTTGTTCGGCTGATTTCCAGTCCCACGACCGGAAGTGGCGTCACCATCACCCCGACGACGAACTCTGCAATGATCGGCCGAATCGAATCCAGCACAACGGGAAGCATCGGCGACAGTTCAATGCTGCATACGAATCGAAACTGGTCAGTTGTCGACTCGACCATCTTCGGAAACATCAACTATGGCGCCGACTTCACGATCCAGTCCTCAACGGTCAATGGAGGTGGGCCGACAACGGACGGCTCTCTGATGAGCGTCTCGATTCCATCCATCGGCGCGCCACGAGTCACCGTGCGAGACTCAATCATAGCAGGGGCGCTCTTCCCATCCGCTTATGGACTGGTTGCCGACTCCCAATTCGGCAGCCGAGTCTATCTTGCGGGAGACACGACCAAGCGAAGCCTTGTGTTGAGATCATCGTTCGCGCGAGAATTCACCCTCTACTGGGGTGACGTTCGCGACAGTGCCATTGGGCCCGGAGTACAGTTGTCTGTCACGACGAGCGATCACAACACGTTCGCTGCCGGCCCTACGATCAACATCGATCGGACAACCATTCTCAGGAGCATCATTGCCCCACGGGTGAGGGGAAGCGAACTCCAAGCAACGAACACGCTATTCTTGAATGGGGTAGCGTTCTCATTTGGCAACAACCCATCCCTATTGACGGGAAATATCTTCGCGGCAACAAGCGCAAACACTGCAATGCTCGATCTTTACGACTCGACCTCCGGCAAGGGACCCGGCGCCAGAATTGCGATCCTTAACAACATCTTCATCTATGGCTCTGGACTGCTCGGGGCAGCCGGATACGGCGTTCGAGAAGGAACAGTGGCGAGTGATCCTGACCTCGTCTTGAACAATGCCTTCGTCGGTTTCGCACCCGCGAACATCTACTTCGACGAGGGCACAACTCCACTGGCGGACGTGGGTCGCCTCAACACCCTCAGCCAACTCTCTGCCTGCGCACGTGGCGGCAACCTCTCCTTCGCCGACAATGCAGCCGCGGGTCTGCTCTCGAGCGACCCCGCCAGCCCCCTTGTTGGCCGCATCACCACCGGCCCGCTCATCGACGCTGCGCGGTCACTCCCCTACACCTGCGACGCGTGGACCATCGCCGCATCGACCACCGACATCACGGGGTCGAACGCCCGCGTCTGCCGAACCGCTCAGGACATCGGAGCCTACGAAGTGTGCCCGTGAGGCAAGACAGCACGTGATTGCCCCGACGGCACCAGCAAGTTCTTCCCGAGAAAATCTTGTGGAACCCGACTGAGCAATGCTCATTCAGGCCAACCGCCAGGTCTTGACTCGCGCCACCAACTCTCGCTGACCGCTCGTCTCTGTCTTGGCGTACGCGTGTTTCAAATGAACGCGCACCGTGCCCACCGAGATGTCCAGCGCTTGCGCGACCTGCGCGGGCGTGCGGCCTTCTGCCAGCGACAGGGCGACGCGCGCCTCGGTCAGCGTCAGGCCCCACCCCTCTGCCAGCGTCGCGACCTCGTTGACGTGACCGCGCACTGACTCATCGAACGACAGATGGCCATCACGCAGCGCTCCCCCCAACAGTCCACCGAGCGCCTCGAGCGAGCGAATGACTGTCTCGAGTGGAATCTGGCTGGCCTCGGCACGGCGTTCAGCCGCTGAGGTGTCGTACGGGCGCGCGTACCGGGCCAGGACGAAGGTGGGAGCCACCTCTCGCCACAGCACCTCGAGCGGCGGCCCACCGAATGGGGCAAGCGCATGCACCGCCGCGAGGTGTGTCAACCGGTGCCACAACAGACAGGGCTCGAGGCCGGGCAACAGCCGGGACTCGAAGTGGTGCTCGGTCTCGTCGATGCTGTACCGAAAGTTCGACATCGGGTTGGCCGCGACGCTCGCGCGCCAGAGCAGGTCAATCCATGACTCGGGGCTCGACGCAAAGAGGGAACACACCCGAATCGCAGGGTGGGTCACCATGTGCCGCCGCACGAGCACGTCGAGCGTCGCATCGTCGAGGTGGGGGTTGAGCCGGTCGAAGAGCGTCGCGGTGTCGCGCCAGGGAACCCAGAACTGCCCACGCTCGAGGTCGCTCCGCGAAAAGCTCAAACCCTCCATCGAAGACCGCTCGAGCTTCAGACCGGCCTGCTGCATGGCGTTCAAGAAGTTGAGCACCGTGAGGCCAACTGCAGAACTCACGTGTGGCTCCACTGCTCGAAGCGAGCCACCAGCTCACGCTGACCCGAGCTCTTCGTCTTCGCGTACAGGTGCTTGAGGTGAACCCGGGCAGTCCCCACTGAAATGCCAAGCTCCCTGGCGAGCTCGGCTGGCACCAGGCCCTGGGCCAGCAGCACCAGCACCTTCGTCTCCTTTGGCGTCAGGTGGTGCTGCTTCGCAAACCCCAGGTGGCCAGCCGTCCTGGAGAAGGTCGGGTGGCCGTCTCGAAGCATCTGGTGGGCAGAGTCGATGCGGAGCAGCTCGAGCGCCTGAACGATGTTGCGGACGGGCATGTCGGTGGCGCGCTCCACGCGCTGCGAAGCGCAGCTCGCGTCGGGCAGGGCATAGCGGGCGTCGAACCCATACCCCGTCAGCTCCACTGACTGGCACCGCAGCGGCAGGGCGCCAAGCAGCTCGGGGGCGTACTCGGTCGCGTGGTGCATCAACGAGAACCACAGCGCCGACGGCCCGAGCCCCGCACGCAGGCGCACACGAACCCTCAGCTCACGCCCCAGGACATGGGAGCACTCGAGCATCGGGTTCACCGCTGCACTCAGGCGCCAGAAGAGGTCGAGCCACGCCGACGAACTCGCAGCGAACTGGGCGGCGACGCGCAGGGTCGGGTGGCGCCGGAGCCAGCGAGCAGCGAAGGCCCGAAGCTGGTTCGCGGGCAGGCGCTTCTCCATCGAGTCGAACACACGGGCCGCTTCGGACCACGAGATCCACTCCATCGTGTCCAGGTCTGACTCCTTGAAGCGCTCGGCGGCCAACAGCCCGCGCGTGTCGACGCCCAACTCGCGAAGGGCCTGAAGCCCAATCGACAAACTGATTGCGAGAAATCGGTCGTTCCGCATCACCGTCAGCGCCTTCCGGCTGTGCGAGGTCGTAGGCGCACCCTCGAGCATCCGCCTACCTCACATGAGGTAGACGTGACTCTGGCTCACGGGCTCAGAAGGTCCGTGCAGCAGCGGTGCAACGTCTCGAGCAGCGTGCCGACCTCGACGGGCTTTCCCAGCACCGCGATGGCGCCTGCCGCCCTGAGCTCGGCGTCGCTCGTATCGGCGTAGCCCGTCAGCAGCACCACCGGCGGAGGCGTCGTCATCACCTCGCGCAGCCGGCGCACGAACTCGACCCCGTCCATCACGGGCATGCGCACGTCGGACAAGACGATGTCGACCTTCGTCGAGCCCAGCAGCTCGAGCGCGAGCGCGCCGTGCGCAGCCGTCACCACGACGTGGCCTTCACGAACGAGCACGCGCGCGAGCGACCTCACCAGCAGCGGCTCGTCATCGACGACGAGCACCTTCATGCAGGGCTCGTCTGGTGCCGCGGGAGTGACAGCTCGAAGGTGGTGTGCGGCGCGCCCTCGACGAAGCGCAGGGTTCCGCTCGTGCGGTCAGCGAGCGACTTCACGATGCTCAAGCCCAGCCCCGTGCCGAGGCCCGACGGCTTGGTGGTGAAGAAGGGCGACATGAGCCGCGACTGGTGCTCCTTCGGAACGCCGGCGCCGCCATCGACACAGCGAATCAGCACCTTCGGCCCCGCGACGGCCGCCTCGACGCGCACCCAGCGCTTCCCCGTCATCGCGGCGTGATGGGCGTTGTCGAGCAGGTTGAGCAGCATGTGCAGCAGCTCGGAGGGACGCCCGTCGATGATGGCGTCGCCCGACTCGTCGACGAAGCGCAGGTCGATGGAGCTGCTCGTGAAGCGCGACTGACACAGCGCCTGCACGTGCTCGAAGACGGTCTTCACCGGCACCGGCTCGGTGGGGTCGGTCTGCGAGTCGCGAGACAGCGTGCGCAGCGCCCGCGTCACCGTCATCGCCCGCTTCGCCGTCTGCGAGAGGCTCTTCGCCGACTCCCTCAGCTCCTCGAGGTTCGGCGCCTCGCGGCCAAGCTCTCTGGTCAACAGCTCGGACTCGATGCCGATGACCTGCAGCGGCGAGTTGATTTCGTGCGCGACGCCGCCGGCGAACACAGCCAGGGCTTCGAGACGCGAGGTTCGCTCCCACTCTCTCGCTGCCCGGCTGGCGACCAGGTCGCTCAAGTCGTCGAACGACACGAGCACGCCTTCGACCTCGCCGCTCGCGCGCCGCCACGGAATCGCCGACCACCGCAGCCAGCGGGTCTGGTGGGTGCGCGGGTCTTCGAAGGCCTCTTCGTCCGCCTGCAGCCGCTCGCCGTCGAGTGCGCGACGGAAAATCTCCCGCCACCTCGGCGCGGTGTCGGGCCGCAGCTCGAGGTGGTGCTGACCGCGAAGCGGCGTGGCACCGAGGTCGAAGGCGGCGCACCACTGCGCGCTCGCGGCGACGTAGCTGAGGCTCGCGTCCATCAGCGCGACGGCCGAAGGCAGGTTCGTGACGAGCTCGACCAGCTCCTGCTCGTGCTGCGCGATGGCCTTCCGCGCGTTCTCGCTCGCGGTGAGGTCGAAGTGTGTGCCGGTGAAGCGAATCGGCTTGCCGTGCTCGTCACGCCCCGAGATGCGGCCGCGGTCGAGAATGTGCATCCACTCGCCCTTCGCGTTCCGCATGCGGTGCACGTTCTCGTAGCGCCCGGTGCGGCCCTCGAGGTGCGCGCGAATGTCGGCGTAGCAGCGCTCGAGGTCTTCGGGGTGAACGCGGCTCGACCAGGTGGTGAGCTGCATCGGCGTCTTCGCGTGCTCGAGCCCCAGCATCTCGCACCAGCGCCTGTCGAACTGCACGCTGTCGTCACGCAGGTCCCAATCCCAGATGCCGAGGTTGGCGCCAGAGAGCGCGAGGTCGAGCCGGTCCAACAACTGTTGGTGCGTCAGCTGGTCGAGGAACTGGGTCGTCAGACTCATGGAGCACCCCCAGTGGAACCACCGCATGTGATGCCGACGACTGCTACGACCGCACACCCCGCTTTGTGGGGCCTCCATCGACCTTCAACTCGCGATCTCGCTCAAGCCCGCTGCAAAACTGCACACCTGCGAAGCGTCAGGTGTCGAAGACGGCACAACACCTGGAGACGCCAATGACGAAGCGCTACTTCGAGTTCAGCGAAGGCACCTCGAACAAGTTCTGGGAGGTCTGGCGCGAAGGCAGCGTCGTCAACACCCGCTACGGGAAGATTGGCGGGCACGGCCAGAGCACCATCAAGGACGAGGGCAGCGAAGAGGCCGCCGAGAAGCTCTGGGCCAGGCTCATCAACGAGAAGACGAAGAAGGGCTACATCGAGGGCAATGCACCGAAGTCGGCTCCCGCTCCGAAGGTCGCGCCTGCGCCTGCGCCGAAGAAGGGCGCGAAGCCCATCACGCTGAAGGGCAAGACGGTGGTGGTGACGGGCTCGTTCGCGCGCTCACGCAAAGTGATGGAGCAGCTGCTCGTCGCGGCAGGCTGCACCGTCGGCAGCTCCGTCACGCCGAAGACCGAGCTGCTGCTCGTGGGGAATGACGCCGGCTCGAAGCTCTCGAAGGCGCAGGAGCTCGGCATCGCGACGATGACCGAGGCCGAGTTCGACGCGCTCGAGACGCCAAAGGAGACGACTCCCGGACCCAAGGCGTCGTCGGCCGAGTGGCAGGTCTACGCTGATCAGCTTCAGGCCAACGGCGACCCGCGCGGTGAGGTGCTCGCGTTTCAGCTCGCGCTCGAAGGAAAGCCGAAGGACCCGGACGCGCTCAGGAAGGCCGAGCGAAAGGCCCTGGAGCCGCTGCTGACCGGCGCCTTGAATGATGCGCTCGCGCGCTTCGACGCGCTGGTCGCGAAGCTGAAGGCCGACAAGAACGTGGTGCTGCTCGCGTACTTCACGCACCCGCCTGTGACGGAGCGTGAAATCGCAAAGGTCGAGCAGGCGCTCGGCGTGCCGCTGCACGCGTCGATTCTCACCTTCTTCCGGCAGACGAACGGCCTGCAGCTGTACGCCGACCGCCGCGACCGCGAAGACTTCGAAGACGCCTTCAAGCCCGTGGGACCGAAGTTCGACAAGAAGGCGAAAGACGCGATGTCGCGCTTCTCGGAGAACTACCAGCTCCCCATCGGCCTCCACATTCCGACGCTGAGCGAGGTGTTCCTCTCTGACTACGAAGACCAGCTCTGGTTCGACCACATGGACGACGAGGAGACGACACAGTTCGGGCGAAAGACGTTCCCGCTGCTCTCCTTCTCGAAGTCGCTGCGCACGCTCGACCACCACAACGGCTACTACCCGGTCGGGTTCGCGCTCATCGACACGCCCGGAAACCCGCGCATCGGCCTCGGCGACGACTATGGCGCCGCGTGGGAAGACTCGAAGGTCACCGACTTCGAGACGTACCTCACGACCGTGCTCAAACACGGCGCCGACAGCGAGAAGACGGTGAAGTGGTTCAGGCGCTGACTCACTGCCGTAGCGCTCGACTGGGAGCGTGAGCTCACGACGTTTCGCTCCGCTCCTGGTCAGCGACCCAGCTGCTCACCGAGCTCATCGGAAAGCGGCTGCCGGCGCCGACGAGCTGTGAAGGTCTCCGCCCGCCGTTTCGCCGCAGCCGGAAAGGCCCGGTCGACTTGTCCGGGTATGCTGTGAAGCAGGAGGCAACATGAGGCGAGCCGTCTCTGTCGCATTTCTTGCTGCGCTGATGGGTTGTGGAGATCCGCCGATCGACACCGACGGCGGAACAGGCGGGAGCGGAGCAGGCTCCGCAGGAGGCGTCGCAGGGAGCGCCGGTGGTCTTGCAGGTGGCTCGGGCGGTGTCGCAGGCGGGAACGCGGGAGCCGGGGCAGGCGGGAACGCGGCAGGCGGGAACGCGGCTGGCGGGAGCGCGGCAGGCGGGAGCGCGGCAGGCGGGAGCGCGGCAGGCGGGAGCGCCGCAGGCGGCGCGGCAGGCGGGAGCGCAGCAGGCGGGAGCGCCGCAGGCGGGAGCGCGGCAGGCGGGAGCGCAGCAGGCGGGAGCGCGGCAGGCGGGAGCGTGGCTGGAGGGAACGCGGCAGGCGGGAGCGCGGCAGGCGGGAGCGCGGCAGGCGGAGGCGCTGGTCTCTGCAGCGGCTCTCCCGCGGGAACGTACGTGTGCCGAGCCTGCCCGGGCGCAGCCAACACCAACACAGGAACACCAGCGTGCCCCTTGCTCACGATCAACGGCGGCGTCTCGCACGCAACGGCGCTGGCGGCGCCGAAGGTGTTCATCTCGAACGGCGGCACGTACAACGAAGACGTGGTGGTGCCCGCGGGTGTCATGCTCGAAGGCGGCTACCAGGTCAGCGGCAGCACCTGGACGCGCACCGTCACGCGAACCATCGTGCAGAACACCTCGGAGCTGGGCCTTCGCTTCGCCCCTGGGGCGGGCCGCACGACGGGCATCGACCGGCTCGAGGTTCGCGCCATCAACAGTACGATGACCCTGCCGAGCATCGCCGTCATCTCCATCACTGACGCGTCGCCGACGGTGCGCGACTTCCGAGTCGTTGACTTGTCCAACAGCCAGAAGCAGCAGGAGGTCGGCATCAGCGTGTTGGGTACTGGTGCCAACCGGCCCAGCCCGCGCATCGAGGGCGTTCCGGGCACGCCGAGCGTCATCACGGGCATCTACGCCAGCCAGGCAACGGGACTCCGCATCGAGCTCGCGCGCGCAGAGATCGAGAACGTCAACATCACGGGGATTCGCGGCGGGCCCACGGCCACTCACCTGATCAACGCTGCCGGAACCACCTTCACGACGGGCCAGTCTCACGCCTCGACCCTGGGCCGCAGCCAGTGCCGCGGCATTCACTCGCAAGGAGACGCCTCGGGAGTCGTGTTCGACGGAGTCTCGGCCCACGGCTGCGTGGCCGGCCAGTTCGATGCGCCCCGAGACTCGTACGGCGTGTTCTTCGAGCAGTGCCCCAACGCGTCGACGGGGCCACTGCCCGTATTCCGCAACTCTCCTGCCGTTCGAGGTGGGGCAGCCTATGGCCCCGGCGGGTTCGTCGTCGGTATCAGGTCGGTCGATGGGTGCGGGCTCCAGATCACCGGCAACGCGTCGATCGTCGGGGCCGCCGGCTACACCGAGCAGACGGTGACGGCCTCCGGCATCGAGTGCCGCAGCGACGACTTCAACGACCCGCCGTGCCGCATCGTCGGCAACCAGTCGATCATCGGCTCGACCAGCAGCAGTATGGGCGTGGTCTATGGCGTGCTCTGCGCAGGGCCGTGCCAGAGCAGCACCGCAAGCTGCATGGGCGCGTGCAGCGAGATCAGCGATAACCGGTCAGGGCTCGACGGCGGAGGCATCACGCCGGGGCGCGGCACCGCGTTGAACGGCGTCTACGTCAGCCAGAGCAACCCCAGCATCGAGCGCAACACCATCTTCGGCGACGACAACGCGACCACGTGCACCTTCGGCGCGGGCCTCGGGCTTCGGGGAGCCGGTGCCTGGGTCGCCAACAACTTCATCGTCGGCAGCAGGTGCTCCATCAGCTCTGCCGGTCTGGTCATGACTCCCGAGCGTCGCACGGGCGACAACTCGTACCCGGTTGCCACGGTGCACTCGAACACGGTGCTCGCCTACTTCGGCGTCGGGACGCCTCCGAGCACGCAGCACGGCGTTCGCGTCGACGGCATCGCGGCAACCCCAACGCGCATCGGCCGCTACCTCAACAATGTCTTCCAGGCCGGGCCCGGGGGTACGGCGACCTGGGCCTTCGCCGAGACCGAGAGCAACGGTCAGCCGTTGGCGCTCTTGCACAACGACTTCTTCATCGAAGGCGGCTCGGCAGACGGAGGGACTCCGCTTTACCGCGACAACGCGAGCGTGACCCTGACCACGGCGACCGAGATCAACCTGCTCGCAGACGTCAGCTCGCCTCCCAGCGGCAACGTCTCGCTCTCCCCCGGCTTTCTGCCGATGCGCCCGTACCTCTCGGCGACGTCGCCGCTGCGTGGCATCGGCACCGACGCGGGGCCGGGCGCTCCTTCGTCCGACTACGACTCGCAGCCCCGGCCGCAGCCCGCCGGCGGCCCGCCCGACATCGGCGCCGACGAAGTGCCGTAACGTTCGGTGGAAGGTTCGCGGTCGGCGAACCGGAGAAGCGACCTTCAGGCCTGCAACAACCGTTTGCCGATGAGCGCCGAAAGCAACGGTCGCACTGCCTCACGTGAGAGCCCCTTCGTTTCTGCACGGCTGAGCAACCGCTCGACGACTTCGGCTTCCCGGACCGGGTCGGTGCGCGGAAGCGCCTGCTGCTCCTTCCACTGCCACAGCGCGTCGACCACCTGCGCGCGATGCACGAGCAGGTCGAGCAACGCGTCGTCGAGGTTGTCGATGAGCTTGCGGTTCGCCTCGAGGTACTCGCGCTGCTTCGGCGTCATCATCGGCTGACCTCGAGCGACGTCAGCGTGCGCATGGTGCCCGCCGTCACGCCGAACTGCTCGTGCACGGCGATGCGCTTCACGAGGCCCTGCGGCGACTCCGCGCCCGAGAGCAAATCCTTCCAGCCCGCGAGCACCGACGCGGTGGTGGCCTCGTCTTCCCACACGAACTCGACGCGGAAGCGCTTCACGCCGGCGCGGATCAGCTTCGGCACCGCGCTCGCGGCCGTCTGCGCCTGCGCGTTGAACACGGTGTTGCGGCAACCGACGTCGACGACGACCGGGTGCTGTTTGCCTTCACGGTCCTGCAGGGCGACGCGATGCTGCTCACAGGGCCTTCCACAGGTGCGGAAGTCGCGGCCGCGCGAGAGCGTGTGCGCGTACACGCAGTGCTCGGTGTGGAACGTCGCGATGTGGTGATGACCGACGATGGTGAGCCGGTCGGCGGGCACGTTCGCGAGCAGTTCGTGGAGCTGCGTCTCGTCGAGGTCGTGCGCGGCGGTGAGCGAGTCGCAGCCCAGCGCGAGCAGCTGATGCGCCGTGACGCTGTTGGTGACGTTCAACGAGAAGTCGCCGTGCACGACGGGGCGCGTGGCCAGCTTCGAGAAGTGCACGAGCCCGCCCCAGTGACGAACGAGCACACCGTCGGGAGCGAGCCGCGTCAGCCGCGAGTCGATGCCCTCTTCTCCCGGTTTCTGCACGCGCGTGGTGGCGATGGTGACGAACAGGCCGGCCTGCTTCGCGCGAGTGACGGCCTTCTCGAGACCGACGAGCTCCATCCAGTCGAGCTCGACCTCGGGCAGCTTCGCCGCGATGACGGCCTCGAGCTGTGCAGGCGTGCGCACGAGCGGAATGAGCGACGGCGTCGACGGAGGACTCCACCGCTGCGGCACCTGCAGCTTCGAGGCATCGGCGACGACCTGCGTTGCCACGGGCTGCGGAGCGACGGCGTGACGCGTGCGCGTGAGCACCTTCTCCTCGAGCTCGGTCACCAGCGAGCGCCGCAACGCCTTGAGCGACGACACCGGTAGATGCAGCCCGCTGCCGAACGCGTCGAGGTCGATGGACTGCAGCCGAAACGGCGTGCCACCGAACGAGCCGAGCTTGTCTGAGAGCACCTCGACACCGAGCCCCGCGCCCGTCGCCTTCGTGAGCACGTCCGTCGTCTGGCCTTCGACCGTCACGTCGCGACCGACCGGCCCTGTCGCTTTCAGCGTGACATGGAGTGACGAGCCTTCGCGCCCACGCACCGTGAGCGTGGTGGGAATGCGGCCCGACACGCCCTTCGCGCCCGCGTCGACCGCGCTCTTGGCTTCAGCGGTGAGCCGTGGGTCGGACGAGAGGAACACCTGATGCCCGGGCCGCACGCGCGACAAGTCAGGGCCGGGTTTTCCAAACCGCAGCCAGTACCCACGCGGCGCAGGCTCGACGCCGAAGAGTGGACCGCCCGGCTCTTCTTCGTGCGGACGGCCCGTATCGAAGCCGACGCCACAGCCTGGAATCGGCTCGGGCACGTCGAGCGGAACGCCACGCGCGTCACTCGGCGAGGCTCCACCGATGACGGGCAACGCGACCTTCGTCGCACCTTCCGCGGCTCCACCACCGACCGCTGCGCCACCTGACGCCCGCCGCTCCGCCCGCTCGATACGAACGGTTTGGCCCTTCACCTCCGCGACGACGCCGAGCAGCGCGCCACGGTGTTTCGGGAAACGGCCCTCGACGAGGTCTTGGTGGTCCGAGCCCGCGAAGAAGCCATCGGAGAACCCGCGCGAGTACGCCACGGCCATCTTCCCGAGGTCCTTCTGCAGTTGCTGCTGCGCGCTCGTCGACTGGTGCTGCTTCGAGAGCACGGCCTCACGCCAGCGCCGGTAACCTTCGACCGCGGTGACCACGTACGCGGGGCCCTTGAGGCGGCCTTCGATTTTGAGGCTCGCGACGCCGATGTCTGCGAGCGCTTCGAACGCGCGTGCGCCGGCGAGGTCCATCGGGCTGAGCAGGTAGGCGACGTCTCCGAGTGGACGCACGGCGCCGTCGATGACGAGGTCGTACGGCAAGCGGCACGACTGCGCGCACTGGCCACGGTTCGCCGAGCGCCCGCCCCAGGCTTCGCTGGTGAGGCACTGGCCGCTCCACGACATGCACAGCGCGCCGTGGATGAAGACCTCGAGCTCGAGGTCGGTGCCCTTCGCGAAGGTGCGCACCTCGTCGACCGAGAGCTCACGCGGCACGACGATGCGGGTGATGCCGAGCGCTTTGGCGAAGTGCGCAGCCTCGGGGCTCGAGACGGTCATCTGTGTCGAGGCGTGCACCTCCATCGTCGGAGCGACGGCCCTCGCGAGCAACGCCACCGCCGGGTCCTGCACGATGACACCGTCGACGCCGGCCGACGCACACGCGCGGATCAGCTGCTCCACCACCGGCAGCTCGTTCTCGAACACGAGCGTGTTGAGCGTGACGTACGCGCGGGCGCCGGCGCGGTGAATGTGGTCGAGCGTCTCGGGCAGCGACGCGACCGAGAAGTTCGTCGCTCGCGCGCGGGCGTTCAGCCCTTCGTCGAGACCGAAGTAGACGGCATCGGCTCCCGCGGCGAGGGCAGCGTCGAGGCTCTCGGCGTCACCAGCAGGCGCGAGGATTTCAGGGGTGGAAGGCACGCGGGCCTTCTACGGGAAGTCGCCTCACGCGACCAATCCGGCCAGGCACTTCAGTCCTGGTCCGAGGTCTTTCGCCAGGGAAGCCACGTGTTTCCCTTGAGCAGCTCAGTCCAGTCATCGAGCACGCGCCCGACCAGCCGCAGCTCCTCCTTCGTGTACTTCTTCGTCAGGACCGACTCGTACGACTCGAGCTGCCTGGCGAGCGCTCTGGTGGGGGCCTGCTTCTCGAGCGTCACGCGCCACGCCCTGCCGTCGACGTCGTCGGGCCGCCTGCGAACGAGGCCCTCTTCGACCAGCTTTGTGATGGCCACCGAGATGGTCGAGCCGCGGAGCCGCAGACTGTCGCCCAACTCACGCTGGGTGAGACCTTCAGGCGCTTGCATCAGCTCGAGCAGCAGCTCGATGCCCGCCTCCGGCACGTTGAGCGTGTTCGACATGCTGAACAGCTCGACGTTGAGAACCCGGCGCAACAACCACAACTTCCACACCGCGAACTTCGTGAAGGCCGGGGGACTCGCCGTCGTTTTCGGGGTCATGATGGTTAGATAGACTATCTAACCATCAGAGGGCTGCAACAGGCGCCGTCGAGTTCGAATCCCATGCAGAACGCGACCAATCAGGTTCAGGCTCGCTCGGCGACCGTGCCGTTGACGAAGGCCGAATCGAGCTGCGGGTACTTCACGAGGACTTCAGCAGCGTTGGCCGTGAGCTGTCCGTTTACAGCGACCTTTCGCAGGTGCGGCAGGCGGGCGAGCACTTCGAGATCATCGAAGGCACCGTAGCCGTTGAGCACCAGGAACAACCGCGCGCCCGGGTACTTCATGAGGAGGCGGTCGACGACCTGGAGGGTGGTTGAAGAGACCTCGAAGCGGCGCGCGAACTGCACCTGAACCAGTGGCAGTTTCTCGAGCCGAACGCAGTCAGCGTCGGAGAGGTCACCAAAGATATTGAGAATGCCCTGAGCTTCGAGGCTCCACGTCGTTCCGTGCGCCCGGTTGCCAGCGCGAAGTGCAGGTGACGAGTTGATCATTTGTTCGATATCGGGAAGGCCGTCACCACTCCGCGGCCTCGGTCGCGCAGACGGCACGGGCTGCGGTTCTGGCTCGTCAGGAGCGGTTCGCAGCAGTGCGCCGACGTCGACCAGCGGTGGGCCGTCGCCCAGCTCCAGCAGCCGGTCGTAGAGTCGCTCGAAGGGGCCTGGGTCGCCTCTCCAGAGTCCCGCCAGCTCGGAGTGCTTGTCATCGAGCACACGCGGGAGCGCGCGGAGGGCCAGCCTCACGAGCTCAGGGGAAGTCTCCAGTTGCGCCGTAATGGACTGCAGCGTCGCTGGCACATCGTCTTGCCCGAACGCGAGGACCACCAACTCGCAGGCCGCGACGCAGACTTCTCCCTCATCGACCTCGATCCACTGCGCGGGCCGAGTGTCAGCAACGGCCTGGAGTGCTTCGGTCATCGCCTCGACCGCTCCGGCGCCCTCGCGGATCTCGGACAGAAAATCGGCTGCGCCATCATTCTCGAACGGACCTCGACCCCACGCTCCCATGGTCCGGCCCCTACTCGTTTCGAGTCAGCAGGGCACGCTCGGCGCCGAAACACTCCGATGTCGCGGGGTAGCCCGCCGCTCATCGACTGCATCATCGTCAACCCCAGCTCGCCTCGGAGCCCTGCAACACCCGGGCGACAGTGATCAGCGACGTGAGCTCTGCCACACGAGGTCGTCGAGCTGATCCATCGTCTCGCGCATGCCGTGCTCCATGCCGGTGTCGAGCACCATCTGCCGCACCTCGCGCGACGAGTACGTCTCACGCGAGACCAGCAGCGTCGAGCCACCCTGCTGCTCGAACGTGACCGCGATGGTGCAGCCACCCGCGTGCGCCATCGGCTCGAACACGTGCGTGTAGACGAGCTTCGTGAACGGCGTGACCTCGAGGTACTTGCCCGAGAACGCGAACACGTCGCCGCCCGACTTCTCGAAGCCATGCCCCGGCTTCGTCCGCAGCACGTAGCGATAGCCGCCACCCACGCGCACGTCGGCAGTGCACTCGACGATGTCGGCGCGCGACTTCGGCGCCCACCACTTCGCCACCACCTCGGCCTTCGTCCACGCCTCGAACACGACGCGCGGTGGAGCGCGGAACACCCTCGAAATCTCGAGCTCGCAGTCGCCCACGAGCTTCAACGACGTCTCATTTCTTCTTTCGGCCACGGCGCTTCTCCTGTGCATGTGCTGCGTTGATGACTTCATCGAGCTGGTCGAACCGCTCGACCCAGAGCGCGCGGTACTTCTCGAGCCAGCGGTCGAGCTCCTGCAGCGGCGCGGGGTCGAGCGCGTAGAGGCGTTGCTGCGCGCGGGCCTCGACCTCGACGAGGCCCACCTCCTTCAGCACGCGAAGGTGTTTGCTCACCTGCGGCTGGGCGAGGTCGAGCTCGACGCCGATGTCGTTGACGGGGCGGGCTCCGGCGCGGAGCAGCTCGATGATTCGAAACCGGTTCGGCTCGGCGAGGGCAGCGAAGGTCGCGTACATGACGCCCGTATATTCTCCATTCGGAATATTCCTGTCAAAGCATGTTCGGTGGTCTTTTCTGACGGCGCCCGCGTGGTGCGCGATGAAGGGCCCGTGAGGCGTGGTCTTCTTCTCTTGCTGCTGAACTGCGGCCGCACCGAGGTGGTGTCGCCCGGCGTCGCGGTGGTGAACACCGGGCCGACGGTGATGGCTCCCGAGAAGCCCGTCTCGTGTCGCGACACCACGCCGCCGTCGTGTGCGCGCTGTGGCTCGATGCCAGTCGTCTCGTGCGGCGTTCCACCGCCGACCTGCGCGCCAGACGAGCAGCCCGAGGTCGCCTTCTGCGATGGCGGCATGTGCGCCGAGTGCAGCCCGCACTTCAGCGGCCGCTGCGTTCCCTGCATGCCGTGAGGCTCAGTCGTGCGCGTGCTGTTTGAAGTGCCCGCTGAAGTCGAACACCGTCTTGGCCACCATCATCAACACCAGCGGGCCGAGGCCACGGTCCGTGAAGGTGTTGATGAACCAGAACCCGCCCACGACGGTGAACTGCATCACGAAGATTCGGCCGTAGGGCTCGTGCATGAGCCCCTGCATCGACTTCGGGCTCGAGCCCTGCACGGTGTGGCTCCAGAACGAGTACAGGTGCGAGAGCGCCGCGAGCAGCAGCGGCGGCCAGAGCCCCTCGAGGAACGAGCTGAAGCTCCAGTCGGCTGGCGACAGCGCGTGCTTCACCTCGTCGACGATGGTGGTGCCCGTGCCCGTCATGCCCGCGAGCAGCATCATGAAGACGCCCTGAATCAGGCAGAAGAAGCCGAAGTGAAAGCTGAAGAACGGCGCGGTGAAGAAGAAGCTGAACCACTCGCGCGCGCGTACGGCCCGAAAGACCATCTTCAGCACCTGCAGCACACCGATGACGAGGTTCTCGGCCCAGTACAGGAACACCACGACGCCGAAGGACCAGTGGAAGAAGAGCGCGCCCACGATGACGAGCGCGTTCGAGACGAGCAGCGCCGTCGCCGTGCGCCACCTCGCGCCGCCGTGGTCGAGCGAGAGGTACTCGATGAACGCGCCAAAGAGGAAGGACTTCATCGGCAGCACACCACGCCAGTCTCGCCTCGCTGAGGGCAGCCACCCGTCGTCGAGGCGCTGCAGCATTGAGACGCCACCACGCCGCGGTCGGCGAAGCAGGCGCCTCCATCGGAGACCGCGCGGCTGACGCCAGAGAGCGCAAGACACGACGCACCTACGGCCGCGACGTCGTCGTGCGTTGCGTCGTTGGAGCAATCGAGCGGCTCGCACCCGTCGAGTCCATCCACCGAGGCGCGGAAGGCGAAGCACCCCGAGAACGCCGTCGCCTGCCCGAGGCTCAACAGTCGCACCTCGGAGTCCGTCGAGTCACAGACATGCCAGCCGCTCGCACAGAGGGCGCTCGCTGAGGTGCTGACATCGAGGTCTCCCGCCCAGGCGCCCGCACAGGCCGCGACGTCGGGGTACAGCGTCACGTCACCAAAACCCTCGCGCGTGCCATCTGCGCACCCCACCGAGACGCCACCGTCGGTCGAGGCCGCCGACAGACACTGGCCCGCAACACACGTCGTCGCGCACGGCCGGTCGCACGCGCCACAGTGCTGAGGGTCAGTGGCGATGTCGACGCAGCCGGCGCCACACCGCAGCTGGCCGGGCGTGCAGACCCGCGACACCATCGCCACCGGGCGCATCTCTTCGGGTCGAGTGGTGTCACGCGTCCACCGCACGGTTCCGTCGACGATGACGCCGGTGCCCGCGTCGGCCCAGTCAGGCTCGGTCGCGCCCGACACGCCGCCCACCGACACCCGATAGATGAACCCCGCCGCGAAGGGCTCGCTGGGTTGCACCGGCAGCGCGGTGATGCCGTAGGCCGTGTTGGGTTGCCAGTCGGGCCAGTACGCGGCGAGGCCTCCGACCAGGTTCCAGTTCGTCGGCACCGTGGCCCAGGTCTCGCCTTCGTCGTGCGAGACGAGCAGCGGTGGGTTGTTGGCCTCGTTCGCGAGGTACAGCGCGTCATCGGCGCCTCGCACCAGGCCGGTGAAGTTCGGGCTCGCGACGGTCGGCGAGCGGAACGACCAGGACTGGCCGTGGTCGAAGCTGCGGGCCACCGACGACGAGGTGAGGAGCAACACCTGCCGCGAAGGCGCTGCGCCATACACGCTGACGTTGGGCACGGCCGAGAAACTGCCCGAGACGCCGCCGTCGAGGAACAAGGTGAGCCCCGTGTCGTGAGAGAGCAGCGTCGGGCCATGGCCGCGCCGGTCGCTGATGAGGAAGGGCCCCGTGGTCCCCGCTGCGGTGAAGAGCCTCGTGAAGCCGCCATCGGCCGTCTCGAACTGCGCGAGCCCTTCGGGCGTCAGCAGCAACGGGTTCTGCACGGCGAAGAGGTTCGGCGGCGCGAAGTTTCTGATGCCGACACCCTGCCCTGCAGGCACCTGCCAGCGAAGCGCCCAGGTGTTCCCGTTGTCGGTGCTCGTCATCACGCGATGGAGCGGAGAGACCTGGTGCCCCGCCAGCGAGAGCGTGAGCGTGCCCGTGGCCTCGTCGACGTGCAGGTCGTTGATGCGACCGTTCGACATGGTGGTGCCGCTCCAGATGGGCGTCCACGCGCGGCCGTCTTGCGAGCGGTAGAGCGTCGTCGAACTGGCCGAGGCCTGGGTGGCGCGCGTGCGCACGAACAACCACGAGCCGTCGGGGCTGACGTCGAGGCCCACGATGGGCTCGGGGAAGCTGGCGAGCTTCACCCAGCCAGTGCCCGTCGACGTCGCGAGGGCGTAGCGGTTGTTCGGCTGGCCGGGGTTGTTCCGTGGCCGCAGCAGGCCGGCGACGTAGAGCCCTGCGCTCAAACACTGCCCCCGGCTGCACTGCGTTCCGGGGCCGCACGTCACGCCTTCACACGCCACCTCACGGCAGCGGCCCTGCACGTACGCATAGCCGGCAGCGCACGGGTTGCCGGGAGTGCCGGTGGGAAGACAGTCTCCCGCGACGCAGAGGCTGCCAGGGCTGCAGTTTCGGCCCACACAGCGCGGGTCGGTGCACACGCCAGTCGCGCAGACGAAGCCCGCACGGCACGGCGTGGTGGGGCTGCACGACGTCGGCAGACACGCGCCGCCACCGCACAGTGCATTGGCGCCACAGGTGACGCCCACGCACGCGAGCGGAACACAGGCGCCACTCGAGCAGACGTCGCCGGGCTGGCACGTGGGGCCAGACGGACACGATGCGCTCAGACATTGGCCAGCGACGCAGAGCGCGCACGACTGGGCCTCACAGCCAGGAGCGCGGCACCGTTGGCTCGCGTCACACACGAAGCCGGGAGCGCAGAGGCCCCCGCACGGCACGCCAGCGTCTGCCGTTCCACCGTCCATTCCCGAGCCTGCGTCAGCTGCGCCAGCATCTGCTGTTCCGCCATCGACTCCTGCGCCTGCGTCGGCTGCTCCAGCGTCCGCCGTTCCGCCATCGACTTCTGCGCCTGCGTCGGCTGCGCCAGCGTCTGCCGTTCCGCCATCGAGTCCCGAGCCGCCAGCGTCTGCCGTTCCTCCGTCCGTCACGACGCCTGCGTCTTCCTGTCCCGCATCGCGCGGCCCTGCGTCCGCCGTGCTCGAGGGCGGCGCGCCGGCGTCGAGCGGCAGGGGCATCGACGTTCCGGCAGAGAGGGCGATGACGCCGAGGTCATTCGCGCCAGCGAGCAGCAACCGCTGCCCCAGGGAGGCGCTGACGAAGCCGCTGCGCTCGACGCCCACGAGGTACGCGCCCGAAGGCAGCGGGCCCAGCGAGAACCTGCCGTCGTCGCCCGTCTGGGCCGAGACCTCGCCATTCACAGCGACGGCGCGCACCTTCGCCTGCCCCACCGCGTCGCCGGTCACCGCGCGGACCGTGCCCGTCACCGTCGCCGCTTCACTCGGGCTCGCGCGCAGCAGCACGTCGCTCAGGCGCTGCTCCTGGCCACCGGCGAGCACCACCTCGCGGCTGTCGGGCTGGTAGCCCTGTCGGAAGAACGAGACCTGCACCGGCCCCTCGGGCAGCCCGTCGAGCGCCCACCCGCCGGTGTCGGCGCTGAAGGTCGAGAACTCCATGCCGGTGAGGAAGACGGTCGTCCCGAGGTGGAAGGCGTCGGTGGTGAGGTCGCCGCGCAGCACCCGGCCCGTCAACCGTGCGTTTCGGCCCAGCGCGACCTCTCCCAGCGCCACGTCACGGCCCGGGCCTGCGCCCACCGAGCTGAGCGAGAGCAGCTTCTGGCGGTCGGGCGCTCCGTCGGCGTCGAGGTCGAGCGACAGGCGCACCAGGCCGGTGCTGCGCAGGTCGCCGAGCAGGAACCTGCCGTCGTCGTCTGCGCGCACCACGTTCGAGCTGTCGAGCAGCTCGACCCGCGCACCCCTCGCAGGCAGCGGCGTGGTGCGGCCGGGCATGAAGTACACGAGCGTGCCCTGCAGCGTCCCCGGCCCGGGTGGCGGCGGTTGGTCGGGCAGCTTCAGGTCGAGGCACGACGAGAGGGACAGCAGCGCGACACCGCACCGGAGGAGCCTCATGGCTGGCACTTCAGCAGACTCCAGAGGCCGGCACCTTCGACAATCGCCAGAGGATGATCAGCAGCCGACAAACGTCGTCGGCGCGTGGAAACGCAGCCACCCGTGCGTCGTGCGCGCTAACGTGCGCTCCCGATGTCGAACCAGCCGAAAGACAGCCCTCAGGACGAGATCCTCACCAGCCCTGGCGAAGTGGGCGCGCTCGACCCCTTCGAAGAGCCGTACATCACGACGACGCACACGCTCGTCGTCGAGAACCGCACCACGCTCAAGGTGCGCAAGTGCCGCTTGAGCATCACCTCGGGCCCCGAGACGGGCAAAGAGCTGGTCAGCGACAAGGAGCGCCTGCGCGTCGGCGCCCACTCGTCGAACGACCTCGTGCTCGGTGAAGACCGCGCCGCCAGCCGTCACCACTTCGAGATTCAGTACACCGAGCGCGGCTACCTCGTCATCGACCTGAACTCGACCAACGGCACCTTCCTCGACGGAAGACGGGTCGAGCGCGCGTACCTCTCGACCGGCAGCCAGGTGCGCGCCGGCCAGACGATGGTGGTGTTCGCGCCCATCGACGAAGAGGTGACGGTCGAGCCAGACCGCGACGGCGAGCTCGAGGGCATGGTCGGGCAGTCGGTGAAGATGCGGCAGATTTTCGGCCTCATCCGCAAAATCGCTCCGATGGACGTGTCGGTCATCGTGCAGGGCGAGACGGGCACGGGCAAAGAGCTGGTCGCGCGCGCGGTGCACACGCTCTCGGGGCGCAAGCGCGGGCCCTTCGTGGTGCTCGACTGCGGCGCGATTCCGCCGAACCTCATCGAGTCAGAGCTGTTCGGTCACGAGAAGGGCGCCTTCACCGGCGCGGTCGCGTCACGGCCTGGCGCCTTCGAGCGCGCGAGCGGCGGCACCATCTTCCTCGACGAGCTCGGCGAGCTGCGCACCGACCTGCAGCCCAAGCTGCTGCGCGTGCTCGAGAACCGCGAGGTGCGGCGCGTCGGTGGCAACGACGTCATCGAGGTCGACGTGCGCGTCATCGCGGCCACCAACCGCGACCTCGTCAAAGAGATTCAGACCGGCAACTTCCGCGAAGACCTCTACTTCCGCCTGTCGGTCATCAACATTCAGCTGCCGCCGCTGCGTCAGCGCCGCGAAGACGTGCCCCTCATCATTCGCAAGGCGCTCGCCGACCCCGACGTGGTGCAGCGTCACGGGAAGAAGCGCGTGCTGCCGTCGGCGATGGCGATTCTTCAGAGCTACTCGTGGCCGGGCAACATTCGCGAGCTGGTGAACGTCGTCTCGCACGTGCTGACGTTCTCGGACGGTGAAGACATCGACGTCTCCCACCTGCCCGCGCGCCTGCAGGGCCAGCAGAAGGAGCAGCCGCTGCCCTTCAACGAGCACCTCTCGTTCAAGGACGCGAAGGAGCAGCTGCTCGAGAGCTTCGAGCGCGAGTACATCACCCAGGTCTTGAAGCGCTGCGACGGCAACATCTCGCGCGCCGCCCGCGAGTCAGGCCTTCACCGCAAGTCGGTCGAGCGGCTCGTGAAGAAGTACTCGCTCGACGCGCGCGCCATCAAGCAGGGCGCCCAGTAGCTGGATTTCTCAGTTCGACTCCGCCTGCGCAGAACCACATTCGCCGTGGCCTGGTCTCGCAGGGTCCGCAGGGGCCGCTCATCAGGTCCTGCTTCGGCTCCGTCTCACGTT
This sequence comes from Archangium gephyra, assembly GCA_943370055.1. Lineage (GTDB taxonomy): Bacteria > Myxococcota > Myxococcia > Myxococcales > Myxococcaceae > Xiheimicrobium > Xiheimicrobium gephyra_A. The sequence goes on along the minus strand of CALRPN020000070.1, from coordinate 24,645 downwards.
TCCCAGTTCGGCTCCGTCTCACGTTTCCCAGTTCGACTCCGCCTGCCATTCGCCGTGGCCTGGTCTCGCAGGGTCCGCAGGGGCCGCAGCTCATCAGGTCCTGCTTCGGCTCACGGGCCGACGAGGAACCCGCGGAAGGTGTTGTTGCGAGGACAGGGAATGATCGGGACCGCCGTGACACACGACCCGCAGCTTCCGTCACACTGAGTCAGACGAACCTGTCCGAAGGTGCTGCAGCTGCTGCCGCACGGCGCCGTGTTCACGTTCGCGATGCAGGTCGGTGCGAATGACAGCAGGTTCTCGTCTCCGCACTGCGTGTGCAGCGTGTACACGGACAGGCGGTTAGCGAGCTTGGAGGCCGAGATGCCACCATCCACAATCTCGCGCGCCCCGATGGAGGCCGCTGCCAGGTCACCGCTCGCGATGGTGCCGTCTGCGATGTTCGCCGAGTTCACCGGCGTGCCCGTGATGGTGAGCGGCTGGCCGACGGCGCCCGTCTTCGCCTCGACGTAGCCGACGATGGCCGCCAGGTTGTCGTTCATCTCCGACGCCTTCGCCGGGCTGTCGGGACAGAGCCAGATGAGCCCTGTCCAGGTCGCGTTCCAGTTCGTCGGCCGGCCACAGGTGGCCTGGGCATAGGCGCGGGTTCCGAGAACGAGAACGACGAGCACGGCGACGGTCAGCACGGCGATGCGAAGTGAGCGGGTCATGGCGGGGCTCCCCCAGGAGTGAGCAACGGCCGACGGGCATTACAGCAGCAGGCGTCAGCGAGCCAGATCAGACGGTTGCAGCCCAAGCGCGTGCGCGAGCTCGTCGAGGGCGGTCTGCTCTGCAGGGCTCACCGCTCCATCGGCGCGAACCACGTCGAGCGCCACTTTGAGCGCGTCACGGCGGAAGTCGCCCTCGAGCACCTTGGCGAGCCCTTCGACGAACGCCGGCCGCCCCTCGACCGCCAGGGCCTTCAGCGCCGCCCGCGCGTCGTCGAGCAACATCGTCACCTTCGCGTACTCGTCGACGTGCTCGATGCCGACGCTGCGGGCCACCACGTCGCGAACGTCGTCGACGAGCGCTTCGATTTCAGCCTCCTGCACGGTGCCGTCCGCCGACGCGAGGTAGATGGCCGCCCGCGTGATGGCGCGCATCGAGGCCTCGAGCTTCGGCCGGGCGGTGCGCGCGGTGAAGAGATGCCGAATCGAGCTCATTTGCGGCAGGTGTCCCGGCAGGGCTTCACTTCGACCTCGCACGTCTTGAGGCACTCCATGAGGCGCTTGGCTTGATCAGGCTTCGAGGCGTCCTTCGGGTCTCCCGCACACTGCTTGAGACAGTCGGACGCCTGCTGGTTGCACTTCGCCTCACACGGAGACTGCGCACCGGCGAGGAGCGAGAAGACCAGCGAGCTGAGGAACGCGAGTCGAGTCATGGGCAGAACTGATTGGAGCAGACTTCGGGACACGATGGGTTGCACTGACTACACGAACAGACTTGTTGGCAGTTCTGGTTGATGCACCCCTGACCCGAGCCGCAGGTGACGCACTGCTGGCCACCGAAGCCGCAGAAGCTCGATGAGGTTCCCGTTCGGCAGGCGCCGCCTGGGGTGATGCAGCCGCCGCAGCACACGCCGCTCGCACACGCGCCCCCCGTGCAGGGCATGAAGTTCGGGTCGTTGCCATTGTCGTCGCACGTGGCGACGCTGTTGGGTCCACCCGGACAGGCGGTGATGCCCGTCCTGCACTCGGTCGGGTTGGTGGAGCACACGCTGCCGCCGACGCAGCTGTTGCACGCGCCGCCGGAGCAGCCGTTGGCGCAGGTGGTGTCAGTCGAGGTGTAGCTGCACAGGCCTCCGGCACAGGAGCCGCCAGAATAGCTGCGGGCGGTGGTGGCGTTGAGACAGATGGGTGAAGGCGGAGTGCAGGGGAAGTTCTGCGACGAATAGCTGCAGTTGCCGCCCGAGCAGGTGCCAGGCGAGTTGTACGTGCGACGGGTGCTCGAATCGGCACAGTCGGCTCCCGGCGGTGAATTGCAGCTGACGCTGGCGCAGGGGTCTGGGTTGCAGGCGCCTCCGCTGCATCCGAACGGGCACACGAAGTCGGTCGGCGTCGAGGAGCAGCTGCCAGCGGAGCAGACCGGCGAGCTGTAGGTGCGTCGCGTGGAGCCGATGCAGGTGGCAGCGGGCGCGGTGCAGGCGAAGGTCTGCGAGGTGAAGCTGCAGGTGCCTCCCGAACAACTGCCAGGCGCGTTGTAGGTACGCCTCGTGGTGCTGTTGGCGCAGTCGGCCGCGGGCGCCGTCGAGCAGTTCACGCTGGCGCAGGGGTCGCCGCTGCAGACGCCACCGCTACAGCCGAACGGGCACGTGGTGTCGGTCGGCGTGTTGACGCAGGCGCCTCCAGCACAGCTCGCGGTGAAGGTGCGGCGGGTCGTCGCGTTGGCGCACGTGGCCGCGCTCGGGTTGCAGGTCATCACGCTCGGCGTGTAGCTGCAGGTGCCTCCCGAGCAGGTGCCAGGGGCGGAGTACGTGCGCCGCTGCGTCGACGAGGCACAGTCAGCCGCGGGAGCCGTGTTGCAGCTCACGCTCGCGCAGGGGTCCGGGTTGCATTGGTTGTTGCTGCACCCGAACGGGCACGTGGTGTCGCTGGGCGTGTAGCTGCACGTGCCTCCTGCGCAGGCGCCGGTGGAGGAGAACGTTCGTCGCGTCGTCGAGTTCGCGCACGTCGTGGCAGGCGGCGTGTTGCACGTCGTCACCATCGACGAGTAGCTGCACGTGCCTCCCGAGCAGGTGCCGGGCGCGGAGTACGTGCGGCGCTGCGTCGTCGAAGCGCAGTCGGCGGCGGGCGCGCTGTTGCACGTCACGGAACCGCACGGGTCACTCTGACAGGCACCGCCGCTGCACCCGAAGGGACACGTGGTGTCGGTGGGCGTGTAGCTGCACGAGCCACCCGAGCAGGCGCCAGTGCTGGCGAAGGTGCGCCGTGTGGTGGAGTTCGCGCAGGTCGCCGCGGGAGGCGTGGTGCACGTCACGCCCTGACACGGGTCGCCCTGGCAGACACCACCGGAGCAACCATTCGCGCAGGTCGTCGTCTGCGGCGCGTACGAGCAGGTGCCTCCGCTGCAGGTGCCGGGCACGACGAAGCCGTTGCGCACGTTGCCGGTGCACGTCGCCGCGGGAGGCGTGTTGCACGTCACCGTCGCGCACGGGTCTGCGTTGCAGGTGCCATTGCTCGCGTTGCAGCCGAAGGGGCACGTCTGCGTGCTGGACGAATAGGTGCAGCTGCCGCCCGAGCAGGTGCCGGGTGACATCGAGAAGGTGCGCACGTTGCCGCTGCACGACGGCGGCGGTGGCGTGTTGCACGAGATGCCGGTGCAGGGGTCGGGCAGACAGGCTCCGCCGCTGCAGCCGAACGGGCAGACCGTGTCCATCGGGGTGTAGGTGCAGCCGCTCGTGCCGCAGGTGCCAGGCGTCGAATACGAGCGGCGCGTCGACCCCATGCAGACGGCCGGCGGCGGCGTCAGACAGCCTTGACAGACATCGCCGACACAATTTCCACCATTGCAGCCATTCGCGCACGTCGTATCGACGGTCATGTACTGACATTGACCCGAGGCGCAGGTACCGGGAATCTGACCGGTGCGGCGCGTCGTCGCGTTGGCGCACACGGCCGCGGGCGGCGTGGAGCAGCCGGCGCAGAGCTGGCCCGAGGCGCCACAGAGCGTCTCGTTCTGTGCGGTGAAGCCCACGCACTGGCCACCCGCGGTGCAGCACCCCGAGGGACAGCTCGAGGCGTCGCACACGCAGGTCCCGCCGCTGCAGCGCTGCCCCGACGCACACGCCCTGCCCTGGCCGCACGAGCACTCGCCCGCCGGGCTGCAGCTGTCGGCCGTCGAGCCGCAGGGTGCGCACGCCTGACCCGTCGGCCCGCAGGCGTCACGGTCTCTCGTGGTGCAGGTGCTGCCGACGCAGCAGCCCTGACAGGTGGTCGCGCACGCGCCGCAGGCGCCGTTCACGCAGGGTTCTCCAGAGGGGCACGCCGAGCATGCAGCGCCTCGCGCTCCGCACGCCATCGCCGCCGTTCCCGAGACGCACTCGGTGCCGTTGCAGCAGCCATTCGGGCACGTCTCGGAGGAGCACGCTGCACCGCCGTCGACGAGACCTCCGCTCTGCCCGCCACCAACGCCGCTGCCCGCGGAGCCGCCTGCCGTGCTCGCCACTCCGCCCGCCGTCGAGCTCGAGCCACCACCCGTCGCCCCACCACCAGCCGACGCAGCGCCACCCGCCCGCGCGCTTCCTCCACCTGTGCCCGACGAGCCGCCGCCGCTCCCCGTCGTCGAACACGTCGGTCGGCATTGCCCGTCGTTGCAACACTGAAGGCCGTCTCCACAGGCGCCGTCCTGGCCACACGCGAAGGCGGTCACCTTCGAGGGGTCGACGCAGATGCAACCGGAACCGACGAGCGCAGAAATCAGGACGAGGAGGCGGGCTGACACGCGGCCGACGGTAGCATGATCAGCTCGAACGAACGGGACGGGCGCCATGTGCGCTGGATGCAGCCAGACGCGCATTCGAGCACGACTGAAACCTCACTGCCCGCAGGCGACGACAGCCTCGAGCCGCTGCACGCCCGACATGACCTGGGCGCAGGCGGCTCCGCGGAACACGACCTCGCCGTTGGGCCGGTCGCTCCAGTTCCAGCCCACGAGGCCCGTCGGGTCGAAGGGCACCACCTGCTGGTTGGCCTCGACCCTGATGCTGCCCGTGGCGTTGGGCACCGACGAGGTGAGGAAGGTGCAGCGCGCGACCTGGTCGCGAATCGACGAGAAGGCCTGCGCGAGCTCGGTGCTGTTGGTCGCGGCGTAGTAGCGGTGGGCGCCGGGCATGGCGGGCAACGCACGGCCTCCTGCGACGGCCATGCGGTCGAGCGAGTCGAACGAGCCTCCGGTGCTGGACTCGATGCCGATGACGTAGGTGGGAATGCCGGCGTCGGCGATGTTCGAGACGCGCAGCACCGAGCGCTCATCGTCGACACAGGCCAGCGCACTGCACGGCGGCGTGGCGCTGCACACGCAGGCGCGCGGGTTCAGCACCGAGTTGCAGTTGGGAACGCCGTCGGTCGCCAGCACCAGCGCCCGTGCCGTCGAGCCCGTCCGGCGCGTGAGCAACGAGTTGGCGGCGGCCTGAATCGCGTCTGCGGTCGGCGTTCCACCCGCGGGCAGGGCGTCGTCGAGCGCCTGAATGATGGTGGGCACCTGCCGCAGGCCAGGGTCGATGTTCGGCCGCACGAAGCTCGAGCACGACTGGTTGAGGCTCACCGGGTAGAGCAACAGCCCGAGCTGCATCGTGTCGTTCACCGCGGGCAGCGTCATGCGCAGCGAGTCGCGCAGCGCGTTCCACTTCGTGTCCGTCGTCGGGCCTCCAAAACGCTCGGCCATCGAGCCCGACTTGTCGAGCACCAGCACCACCACGGGCGTCGCCGGAGCGAGGGGGAAACGGCCTTCGATGCACGGCTTGGTGCCTGCGTCGAAGGGCTCGAGGCCCGCGTCGAGCATGGGGCCTGCGTCACGGCCGGCGTCGACGGTGGGAATGGGGAAGTCGAAGCTGACGACCTCGGTGCGGCCGCAGGTGAAGACGACGGTCGCGAGCACGACGGCCACGACGAAGGAGCGGATCCGCACGGGCTGGCACTCAAGCCCTGCCGCGACACCATGACAAGCCCGCGACCGCTTCGACGACGCGCGTGAGACGAAGCCCAAAGCGAGCCTGATGCCTGCCGTGACCTGCGGACCTGCCGCGGCGAATGTGGCTCGCGACGGCGAAGTCGAACTGAGAAACCCGTGACGGAAAGGGCTCAGCGCTTCTCGGAAGTCGCTGCGCTCGACGGGCTACCGAGGTCGAACGTCAGCGTGAGGTCGGCGCCGAGGCGCAGGGTCGAGAACTCCTCCTGCGGGCGCGCGAAGGACGATGCGTGCTGCGTCTCGACGAAGAAGCCGAGCCCCACGGGTCCAATCACCTTCACGCGAAGGCCCGCGCTCAAGTCGTAGGTGTGCGCTGCCACCTGCCGCTCGACACCACCGACGCGCGCCACCACGTTGCCGAACGAGCTGCCGACCCCGACCCATGGAGAGAAGGGACCGAGGGCGACCTCGAACCGGCTTCGAAGACCGAGGTCCCACAACGAGGCCGCGTCATCGGGCGTCGCGCCGTGCCACACGCCCAGCCGCCCTCGGGCGCCGATGAAGAGGGTGAGCCACCGAACATCGGGTGAGCTGATGCCAAGCTCGACGCTGAGGCTGCCACCAAAGCCCGGCCTCACCCGCGGAAAGGCCGCGTCGCTCGGCTCATGAACCCAGATGGACCGTTGCAGCGCATCGACGCGCGTGCCGTCGAGCGAGACGGCCAACCGCACGCCCGGTGGCGCCGGTGCCGCGGTGAGCAGAAGACCCGAGATGAGAGACACCAGCACGCAACCCTCCGTCGGCCGGCCACACCGACGGGTGCCCCTCACGCCTATTCATGATCAGCGCTGGCGCGCTCCGCCGAACGACGTGCCTCGTGGAGCCACCCAGCCGCGCGCCGCGATGCCCGGGGCAGGACGGCCGAGGTCGTAGACGACGATTCGTGGAGGCGACCAGAGGTCACAGGTCGGACAGTCGGACTCGGTCGCGCGCACCACGAGCGAGCGGCCGTTGTAGCCAACGGAGCCCGAGGTACGCAGCGGCGTGTCGATGGTCGAGCCACCCAGGCGGTCGACGAGCACGCAGCTCATCACCTCGAGCCCAAGCGGGTGCACCTGCCGCACGCGCGTCTCGTCGAGGCCCGTCGGCGAACGAAGGCTCTCGAGCTTCGAGCTGACGAAGAGGGTGTCGCCCTGCGAGGTGAGGAAGGTCTCGCTCACCACATCTGCCACCATCGAGAACGGGCGCGTGCGCACGCCCTGCGAATCGACCGACTGCAGCGAAACGACGGGAGGAGGAATGACGGGCGGCGACGGCGCCGAAGGAGCGCGCGACGAGGCCAGCCGAACGCGCGTGGTGCCGTTCGAGACGCCCTTCCACGACAGCGTGTCCCAGGCGGGCGGAGTTGCACGTTCCACCAGCCCGCCGTCGTTTGCGTCGTAGACCGCGTCGTCTACCGTCACCACCCGGTCGCCCACCACCATCACCGGCGGCGTCAGCTGGTACAGGTCGCTCGAGAAGCGGACTCCACCATCGGGCTCGATTCGCTCGAGCAGCGCGACCGGCTCGACCGGGTCGATGGGGAAGGTGGTGTCGAACTGGTCGCGCACGATGAAGGCGCTGCCACTCGCTCCCATCACCAGGCCCGTGATGCGCGAGGCCCGCGCGATGGAGCCGCGCAGCTGACCCGTCGCCACGTCGAACCGAACGAGCGACCACGCCTCGCTCTCGCCATCGGAACGCACGGTGCTCCACAAGGTGCCCTGACCATCATCGGCGAGCGCGAAGAGGTGTGGTGACGGCAGCGAGAGCGTGCGCTGCCAGCGAACGGCGCCGGTGGTGACGTCGACCGCGGCCAGCGACTTGTCGTCGTCGGCGAAGATGAAGAGGCCGCCCGAGACCAGCTGGAGACCGGCCAACGTCGAGCCCGCCGGGCCCACGCCAAGCACCTCGGTCGCGAAGCGCTCGAGCCCATCGTTGGTGCGCGAGCTGACGACGCAGCGGTGATTCGGCTGCTTCGGCACTTCGCGGTCTTGCGGCGTGCCCATGCGCACGGCCACGGTCGAGCACTCGACCCAGTACCAGTTGCCCTGCTCGTCGGTGACGCCCTCGAAGCGGAAGTCGGGGTTGTTCGAGGTGTACGACCAGCGCGGCGAGAGCGCGTGCTCGGGCTGTTGCTCACAGACCTTGTTGCGGCACACGCCTTCGGCGCGACACGCGGACGCGGGCGAGCAGGTGAAGCCCTCGGGCGGAACGACGGCACGGCACTGGCCGGCGAGGCACACGTTGGCGAGCTCGCAGCTCACGGCGCCGCAGGGCGTCCCATCCATCACGGGGGCGGTGCCGCAGCCTCGCACGGGGTCGCACAGCGCGGCCTGACACGGGTTCGCGGGCGCAGCGCACTCGACGGCGGCGTGCTGACACCCACGGCCGACGGCGCAGGAGTCGCTGGTGCACGAGTTGGCGTCGTCACAACGCGCCGCTCGGCCCACGCAGCTGCCCGCCTGACAGGAGCCCGCTTCGATGCACGCGAGCACGTCTTCGCACGCCGTTCCGTCGGCCTTCGGCGCTCGCACGCAGGTGAGCGTCTCGGGGTCGAAACGAACGCTGTCGCAGACGCCAGGACTTCCGCAGTCGAGCGGCGACACACCTTCTCCATGGAGCGGCACTTCGAGGCCGTCGAGCAGGAGCACGCCATTCACCAGGCCGACCGACGAGGGCGCGAACGTCACCTCGACGTTCACCTCCGCTCCGCCGGGCACGTCGATGGATGTCGCGGTGGAGAAGGGAGCGTTGGTGCCGAGCGTCAGCGTCTTCGCGACGCGGGAGCGATTCGTCACCGTCAGCGGCCGAACCCTCGAAAATCCGAGGGCGGTTGGCGGGAAGTCGACGGCTCCGCCCATCTCGACCTCGCCCGAACCTGTGGAAACCACGAGCGGATCAGCACACGCCGTCACGACCAGCACCACGAAGAGCCAACGCATGGCGCGGCCGCAGCGCAACCGGCGTGCCGCTCGTTTCTTTCATAATTCCCGAGCGCCCTTCCCAAGACAGAGGACAGGCCGGCGCGAACCACGCGCTCGGTTCCGAACACAGGAGCAGGTCCCAATGAAGCGCATGCTGCGTGCCGCAGTGGTGGTGTCGTGTCTGTCGTCGATGGCCTTCGCGCAGGTGGAGGAGGTCGAAGAGGTCGAGGTGACTGGCGCGGCGGTGCAGGTCGGCAACGTGGGAGCCGCGGTGCAGGTCGGCCCCCTCGGCGCGTCGGTGGTGATGCCTGGCGTGCAGGCGAACGTGCGCGTCGGCGGCGTGGTGCAGACGAGCACGGTGGTCGTGCAGCAGCCGGTCATCGTGCGCGAGCGCGTCATCGTGCAGCAACCAGCCCCGGTGATGGTGCGGGAGCGCGTCGTGGTGCAGCAGCAGCCGGTGTACGTGCAGCAGGTGGCGCGTGATTGCGGCACGGGCCCGAGCGACCCGGGCTGTCTGATGAGCAAGAACGGCCAGCTTCCGATGGACGGCGCGACGTTCGCTGGCGTGCTGCAGACGCTGCGCGCGCAGCGCAACACGATTGTCCGCGAAGAGATGGCGCAGAAGATGTTCGCCCGGCAGTTCGTGACGGCCGCGCAGCTCGGCCTCGTCATCGACGCCTTCGCCGACCACGGCATCACGCAGCTCGACGTCGCCAAGGAGCTCGCGCCCCGCGTGGTGAACCCTCAGCACGCGATGATTCACTCGACGAAGTTCCAGAACTCCATCTCGGCCGAGGAGTACGTCGGCGTGATGGCGGCGCAGACGCCCGGCCGGTGAGGATGACGACACGAATGTCGTGAGCCGTCGTGGCTCCCGGCATCGCATCACGGCGGAATGGTTCGGGTGGTGGGCGGCATGTGGGTTGCTGTGCACGCGCCCCATGTTCTCTGCCGTCATCGTGCTCATCCTCGCTTCTTCAGAGTCGTTCGAGTTCGAAGAGGTCACGCGAGCCGACCGCTCCGATACGCCCAGGACCGTTCAACGGGTGGCGCTGGAGCCGGCGCGCGGACCGTCGCTGCTCGAGCGTGATGGAGGGCAGGTCATGGTTCGCTCGACCGTCGCGGCGTTGGTGACGTCAGGGGTCGGGTTCGGAGGCACCGCCGCGAGTCTGCTCATCGGAACGGAGGTGATCCGCTCGACGTTCGGCGATGGCTCGACCACGAGCCTGCTGTGGACCATCCTCGTCGGCGTTCCGCTCGCCTCGCTCGTCGCAGGGCTGGTCATGACCGCCACGCTCGCGGTGATGGCCGTGGCGATGATCTCGCTCAGTGGAGCAGAGGAGACGACCCGGCGAACGGCGGTGGCCGCGGCCGTGGTGTCGGTCGCCATCATCGGGCTGAGCATGATGGTGCTGCCGCTGCTCCTCTCGGGGCCCATCGCGTTCTTCGCGTTACCTGCGCTGGTTGGGGCTCTGGGGCTGGTGGCGGGAGCGGTGGTGCCAGTGGTGGCGGCGAGCCTCACGCCCGCGGCTCCCGAAGCGAGCATTCCTGTCGCGCGCTTCTGAGAACGGAACAGCGCGACCTGACGATTGACTGCCCGTCGTGCAGCGTTCTCGGACTTGCGTTGTGTGGCAGCAACTGTGGCTCACCAAGCCGAGTCGAACTGACGACCGTGAGACGTGGCGGGCGCTCCACCTGAGTCGAACTGAGGAGATCAGCGAAAATCAGTGGTAACTCCCGCGTCCATGGACGAACTCACGCAACGCACCAACGCGCTGAAGGCCATGCCGCTGCTCGCCGACGTTCCGCACGGCGAGCTCGAGAAGCTGGCGTCACGGCTCACGGTCGAGCAGCACCGCACTGGCAGCGTCGTCATCAAAGAAGGCGCCAGCGGTGCGGCGGCGTACTTCGTCGTCACCGGCACCTGCGAAGTCCGGCGTGACGGCCGCCGCGGCTCGAAGCGCGTCAACGTGCTCAAGCGCGGCGACTGCTTCGGAGAGCTCTCCATCATCAACCCCGCGCCCCGCTCGGCCACCGTCGTCGCCCTCGAGAACTGCGACCTGCTCGTGCTCTCGGAGCAGGACTTCCGAGACGCGCTGCGCTCGAACCGGTCGATGTCGCTGCAGCTCGTGCGCGCGCTCGCCAAGCGCCTGCAGGCGCGGGAAGACGAGTTCACGGGATGATCACGACCTCGACGACGCCGTCGTGCACGATTCAGCAGCTGCTCGACGACAGGCAGTACGACCTGAAGCTCGAGCTCGTCGCGGGGCAATCGGGCCTCGACCGGCGCATCTCGAGTTCCCGCATTCAGAAGCCCGGCCTCGCGCTCACCGGCTTCACCGAGCACCTGCACCCCGAGCGCCTGCAGGTCTTCGGCAACACCGAGATCAGCTACCTGAAGCGGCTCACCCTCGAAGAGCAGGTCGCGGTGCTCCAAAAAGTCTTCGAGTCGAACCTGGCCTGCGTGGTGGTGACGAAGGGCCTCGAGGTGCCGAAGCCGCTGCTCGAGGGCTGTGAGCGCACGGGCCTCTCGCTCATGCGCACGCCGCTCATCTCGTCGGCGTTCATCTCGCAGGTCCAGTCGTTCCTCGAAGAGACGCTCACCGCCTCGGGCAGCCTGCACGGCGTGCTCGTCGACGTGTTCGGCGTGGGCGTGCTGCTGCTGGGCAAGTCGGGCATCGGCAAGAGCGAGATCGCCCTCGACCTCGTGATGCGTGGGCACCGGCTGGTGGCCGACGACATCGTGAACCTCGTGCGCCGCGGCGGCGACGTGTACGGCCACGGCAACGAGATGATTCAGCACCACATGGAGATTCGTGGGCTCGGCATTCTGAACATCAAGGACCTCTTCGGCGTGGCGTCGGTGCGCGACCGCAAGAAGATCGAGCTCGTCATCGAGCTGGTCGAGTGGACCTCGGGCGCCGAGTACGACCGCCTGGGCCTCGAGCAGGAGTCGATGAACATTCTGGGCGCCGAGCTGCCGCACGCGGTGGTGCCAGTGCGCCCCGGCCGCAACATGACGACCATCGTCGAGGTCGCCGCGCGCAACCACCTGCTCAAGCTGCGTGGCCATCACTCGGCGCAGGAGTTCGCAGAGCGGCTCTCACAGGCCATCTCGAAGCAGGGCACCGGCACGCCGTCACAGGGCAAGCCGGCGATTCCCGGACCGCGGCCGACGCCGCACTACGAAGAGGACGTGGAGTGACCTTCGACGAAGCGCTGGCGACGAAGAACTTGCGGGTCTCGTGGAGCGTCGACCGCCCAGGCGATCTGCCGTCGGACGTCGTCGAGCGCGTCTTCGAGCTGGTGTGCGAGAAACAGCCCGAGCGTCCCGGGCTCTCGCAAGACGAAGCGCTGGTGTTCGAGAGCGCCGCGCGCCGTGACGACGGTTGGCACGTCTCGGGGCGCTACGTCTTCGACCGCGACTACGCGAGCCAGTACGATGTCACCGAGACGTGGCGCTTCGAGGCCGTGGTGGGTGACGCAGCGACGCTCTCGACCTGGACGCCGGCGAACGAGCGGTAGCCACGGCGTCAGCCGGCACCAGCGAATCGCCGGCTGATCAGCAACGCGACGAGCATCAAAGCCAACGAGTCGGTGGTGGCGCCGCAGCCACAGCCCTTGCCTGGAGGCTGCAGTTCAGTGCCTCCATCAGTGCCTCCATCAGTGCCTCCATCAGTCCCTCCGTCATCGACCCCTGCGTCATCGGCACCACCATCGCCAGCGCGTCCGCCACCCATCGGAACGATGTCGGGCCACGTGACGTCGACGGCGAGTGACGGGAACACCACGCACTGCCCGCCGGGCACGGGCCGGTCATTGGCGAAGTCCCAGCGCACGAGGCGCACGTTGGCGATGGAGCCGACGAGCCGGCCTCCGTCTGCGAGCTGATCAGCCTGCACGACCGAAGCCTCACCCGACTGCGCGAAGAACTCCTCGAAGCAGGTGGTGCGGTTGCAGCGGCGGCCGTAGCTGACGCACAGCTCGCACGCCTGCGAGGTACCGCCGAGAGCGCGCGTCGCAGGCACCATGAGCCCGCTGAAGAACGCGGCCTCGAGCGAGAGCCGCTCCATCTGTCCATTCGAGGCGGTGGGCTCCTGCGTGAAGAGCCGGGCGAAGGTGCGTTGGTTCACCTTGTCGTAGCCGCCCCGCGTGGCGACGGATGGGAATGACGAGATGACCAGACAGCCGCCGTCGGGCTCCACGAAGCCGCCATCGTTCAGGAAGATGCCCGCATCGCGACTGCACACTCTCTCGGCGGTGGTGAGGGGCGTGGGCGTTGGCCCTGCGAGCACGAAGTCGGCCGCGTTGTTGTCGCGTTCGACACAGCCATCGTCTCGCCGCTGCAACGACTCCGTCGCCGACGGTGACGGAGCGCGCACGCCTTCGAAGCACGTGGCGTTCGGGCCGTAGCCCACGAGGTCCACGATGAGTGAAGAGGTCGGACACACGCCGTTCATCACCGTGCCGGCAGAGACCAGCAGCACCTTGCCGCCAGTGATGCCGATGGGCGCTGCGGCGGTCGCGTCGACGGCAGGGAGCGGCGCGCCCGAAGTGCCCGCGGGCCCCATGCGCACGAGGTACGACTGGCCCGCGTCGATGGCGCCGGTGAGCGGCACCGCCGTGAACGTCGGGCTCGCTTCGGTCGCGACCTGCAGCGTCCAGCCGTTGATGCTGACGGTGCTGCTCCCGCGGTTGAAGAGCTCGATGAAGTCGGAGTCGAAGGGCGCGTTGTTCGAACCGCCACCGCCGTAGATTTCGCTGATCACCACGCTCGACGAGAGCGCCTGCCGCAGCTGCTCCGGCTGATCAGCCTGCTCGCCACAACCAGCGAGCACGACGAGAAGGAGCGCGGTGGAACGCATCGGGCGGCACGCTACTCCGCACCGAGGGCAAACCGATTTCCTGACGCCATTTCGGGGTGGGTCAGGCCGTACTCGATGGTGCTCCCAACCGCCGCTCGAGCGTCGCGCGAATCGCCTCAGACGGAGCCGCCTCCAGCGCCTTCGCCCGATGAAGTCGCGCCCGCTCGACCTCACCGGCCCGCGAGCAGAGATCAGCCAGCACCGCGTTCCACATGAAGTGGCGCTCGACTGTCGGGGGCGGCTCCACGGCAGACAGCAGCGACAACCCTGCAGCCGGTCCATCGACTTGAGCGACGGCCACGGCCCGATTCGCCGTGTGCAGCGGTGACGGATCGATGCGCTCGAGCACCTCGTAGAGCGCGGCGACGGCACGCCAGTTCGTCTCGACGAACGAAGGCGCGAAGCAGTGCTCGGCGGCGATGCCTGCCTCGACGTGAAACCGCGTCAGCACCGAGCCCTGCCCTGCTTTCGAGAGCCAGAGCGCGCCCTGCTGCAGGTGCGCGACGTCCCACGTCGAGCGGTCCTGCTCCTCGAGCAGCAAGAGCCCAGGCTCACCGCCTCGCGCGTTCAACCGCGCAGCGTGCAGGTGCATCAACGCGAGCAGCGCGAACGTCGAGGGCTCGGCGCCGCAGGGGTGCGCGGCCAGCAGACTCGTCAGCCGAATCGCCTCGTCGCACAGCTCGGCGCGAATGCCGCGTGGCGCGCTCACCGAGAGATGCCCCTCGTTGAAGAGCACGTAGAGCACACCTTGAACGCTGGGCAGCCGCGCGCGCAGGGACTCGAGTGAGTCGAGCTCGGTGGGCAACTGGCGCAGGGCGTCTCGTGCGCGCTGAAGGCGTTTGTGCACGTTCGCCTCCGAGGTGAAGAGCCGCGCGGCGACCTCGCCCGTGCTGAAGCCACAGAGCGTCTTGAGCGTGAACACCAGCCGCGACTCGGGTGGAATCGTCTCGGCGCAACAGACGAACATCATGCGCAACAGCTCGTCGCTGACCTCGGCCTCGAAGGTGGCCGTGGGCTCGGGTGACTTCGACTCCACTGAAGCCGACGCTTCGAGCTCGCCGTGACGTCGATTCGCCCGAAGCGTCGCGAGCACGTTGCGGAGCGCGACCTGAAACAACCACGCCGAGGGCTCCCGCGGCGTGCCGTGCGCAGTCCACGCGGTCAGCGCCGTCGCCAGCGCCGCCTGAACGGAGTCTTCGACGTGCTCCAGGTGCTGCAGCCCGACCCGTCGCACCAGCGTGGCGACGAGCCGGCCAGACTCGTGGCGAAAGAAGTGTTCGACCAGCTCGCCAGCGTCACCGCTCACATCGTGGCGCCCGAGAGCTCGCGAATTTCGAGCACCGCGCCAGGCATCTGCACCGCGGGGCATGCGCGCACGACCTCGACGGCGCCGGCTTCGTCCTTCGCCGAGATGATCATGAACCCGCCGATGACCTCTTTCCCCTCGATGAACGGGCCGTCGGCAAGGCCTGAGCTGCTCATCGTCAGCACACGACCGCCGGGCAGCAGCTTGTCGCCCATGTTCACGATGTTGTCTTTGAACTGGGTCATCCACACCTTGTAGGCCGCGAACATCTGCTGCATCTGCTCAGGCGAAGGGCGGTTTCCAGCGACAGGCTTCTCGGTGCGCTGCGACTTCATGAGGACGAGGTAGTTCGGCATGTTGGAACTCCGGATGAGGGGCTGTCAGCCCGTTGGAGCAAATCAGATGAACGAGTGAGCCCGAATTGGACAGTCGGCTCAATGACTCTTGCGCTTCGATGGGTCCGCCGCGGCCAGCTCGGTGACCGAGAAGTCTTCTCCACCGTGGAACTGCACCTCGAACATCGGCAGGCCTGACGCCAACACGCCCAGCGTCGCCTCGAGGTGCCGCTGGCCCAGCTCGTAGACCTTCTCGACGAGCGCATTTCGTTGACTCGGCACGGCAGGCAACAGCGCCTCCACGCGCAGCAGGAACTCGGCGACGTGCGAGCGCAGCTGTCTGGCCACCTGCGGGTGATTCACGAACATCTGCAGGCCGTCGACGCTCGGTGACAACAGCGGCACCTTGCTGAACGTCCACAGCTTCTCGTCGAGCGTCACGTTCACGACGGCTCCTTCACCGTGACTGCCACCGAGCACCACGTACTCGGGCTCGGGAGCGCCCTTCCACCGCGTCGTCCAGAACGCGCGCAGCACCTGCGGCACCAGCCCCGGCCGCACGCCATACGTGTCGGGATGCAGCGTCATCAACTTCAGGTGCCCGCAGCCCATCGCCTCGGGCTTCATGTACCAGTCGAGCAACGGCTCCCGCGCCTCCACCGGCGGGCCACGCAGGAACGTGCGCCACTGCATCGGCTGCGTCAGCGGCTCCAGAATCTTCGTCAACCGCGGGTCGGCGCGCAGCTTGGGAATCAGCGTGTTCACCGTCGGCGTGTCGCTGTGCAGATAGAAGCGCCCGAAAGTATCGGCCCACGCCTGCACCAGCGCGTCGACGTGGTGCTGCTCGAGCGTCACGCCCGTCGTCGCTTCGTACGCCGCGAGCGCGAGGGCGAGCTCTCCCGTGTCTCCACCTGGCGTGCCGATGACGCCGTGGTCATCTCGTCCGTCGACGCAGCTGCGCCGCCCACGCGTGAGGAAGGCCGCGAGCGTCATCCACTTCACGCTGCCTCGCCGGCCCACGTGCGCGTGAATCATCTCGCGCGTGAGGAACCCATCGGCCGGTGGCGGCGGCGGCGGGTCGAGCATCTTGAGCGGCCGGTCCTTGAACAAGGTGAGGCGCGACGTCGAGAACCCCATCGCCTTCCACACCGCCATGCCGCCCTCCATCGCGGCGACGTACGGCATGCCGAGCGCCTCGAGGAACAGCGCCGCCCGTCCCGCGCGGTCGGTGTGGTTCGAGATGAGCACCGTGACCTGATCGATGCCCAGCACCGACGGAATGCGGGCCACGTCGGCGAGCGGCACGTGCACCACGCCGGGAATGTGGCCGAGCGGACCGGTGAGGTCGCCTTCGTCGCGCACGTCGATGAGGGCCACGCGTTTGCCGGTGTCGGCCGCGTACTCGGGAGGCACCACGGGAACGCCCGCCGCGTTGCGCACGCGCCGCTCGGTGAAGTTCACGCGCACGAGGCGCTCGGCGAGAGGCAGCTCTGCAGGAGGAGTGACGACAGGAGGGTTCATGACGGGCTCACATCAAGTATCCATCGACGGGTTGCAGCGGCGGAGGCAGGTCCTTCTCGCCGTTCAGCTCACGCAGGTTGATTTCGATGGTGCGGCTCAGCGCCGTCATCGGCGTGTCTTGAATTCGGTTCTCGAACGGGTCTTCGTTCACCGACGCCACGCCCTCGAGCGCGAAGAACAGAAAGCTCGTCGGCACGGTGAACAGCGGCGTGCGCCAGCCCAGCGACTCGAGCATCGTCGCCGGCAGAATGAGCACGAAGAAGTAGACGAACAGCCGCGTGTAGAACTCGTACTGCCTCGGCAGCGGCGTGTTCTTGATGCGCTCACACGCGCCCTGCACGTTCGCGAGGTCGGTGAGCGTCTGGTCGAGCTGCACCGCGCGAAAATCAGAGAGCGCTCCCGAGCTCCGCAGCGCCCGCAGCCGGTCTGACTGCTTCTGCATCAGCGCGAGCGGCACGTTGCTGGCCTTCTTCACCTCGTCGAGCTCGCCTTTCGGCAGCAACGGCTCGAGCTCGTGCAGCTGATCAGCCTGCTTGCGAAGGTGAAACCGCAGCGCGTGCACGAAGCCGATCTGCCGGTGGATCAGCTCGCCGTGCACGCTGACGTCGTCGATGAACGACTTCACCTGGCGCGCGAACGTGCGGCTCGAGTTCACCAGCTGGCCCCACTGCTTCCGCGCTTCCCACCAGCGGTCGTACGAGCCGTTGTTGTGGAACGCGAGGAAGATGGCCAGCGCGGTCGCCATCGGGCCCACTGCGGTGTTGGGCACGGCGAGCCAGGGCGCAGGACCAAACTCGAAGATCGCCACCAGTAACGAAGCCCAACCAGCGGCCACCAGAACACGTGGCCCCTGCACGCGCGCGACGACTGACAACTTCAGGTACTTGCGAACAATCACCGCGGGGGTCCCCTCCACTCGAGGCAACTTCGAGAAGCGAGGGCCTTGTAGCACCCTGCCCCGAGCTCCCAACGTGGGGTTTGGATCGCAAATATCTGGAAACACGCTCTCTTTTCTCGAACCAGCCACCAGCAACGGTAGGCTTCATGCGCTTCACTCTCTGGGGAGACTTCATGACGATTCGCCTGCGTGGAACGTCGCTCATCGCGGCGGCACTGCTGTCCGTTCTCTCGGCGTGCGTTGGACCAGCACCGACGCCCTGCACGACGTGTGAAGGCGTGTGCGTCGACACCCAGAACGACCGCCGGCACTGCGGAGCCTGTGGCAACGCCTGCGCGGCCGGCAGCGCGTGTACCGCCGGCGCCTGTGTCGCCTCGTGCGCGACGGGACAGACGACGTGCGGCGGCCAGTGCGTCGACACGCGCTCGAGCCCGACGAACTGTGGCGCGTGCGGCCGCTCGTGCGGCTCCAATGAAGCGTGCGTGATGGGCGCCTGTGCCAGCATCGGCGGAGGCGGCTCCAACGACGCCGGCGTCACCTGCCAGTCACCGCTCTCGCTCTGCAGCGGCGTGTGCTTCGACCTGCGCAACGACCCCGGCCACTGCGGCAACTGCACCACCACCTGCGCGACGGGTGAGTACTGCACTGCTGGAAACTGCCGCGTGCTCGTCGTCGACGCCGGCCCGCCGCCCTGTCCCACGGGAACGATGGGCTGCAACGGCTCATGCTTCGACCAGCAGAACGACCCTCGCAACTGCGGCATGTGTGGCCGCACCTGCAGCGCCAGCCAGTACTGCGCGGCGGGCAACTGCGTGCAGTTCCCCTCGATGGGCCTCGACGCCGGCACCTGCATCGCCTCGTCGAACCCGTGTGAAATCGTCTCGGCGACCGACGCGGGCTGCGTCGTCTCGCTGCGCACCTGCCCGATGCCGGGCTCGTGTCAGACGGGCGGCACGTGCAACACCACCAACGGCGCGTGCGAGTACCAGAACCGCGTGGGCAGCTGTGACGACTCCAACGCCTGCACCACCACCGATGTCTGCCAGAACGGCGCCTGCGTCGGCACGGCACCCACCACGTGCGCGACGCCCACTGCCTGCTTCGAGACGAGCGTCTGCATTCCCGCCGATGGTGGCTGCACCGCGACGCTGAAGGCCGAAGGCGCGGCGTGTGACGATGGTGACGCGTGCTCCGGCACCGACACCTGCACGCTCGGCCGCTGCGTCGGCAGCATTCGCCCCGCGACGTTCGACGACTTCTCGTCGGGTGCCGCTCCGAACGCGAGCAAGTGGAGAGTCGTCTCGGCCGATGGTGGCGCGCAGGTCTCGGTCTCTGCGGGTCAGCTCGTCGTCAACCGGGCTGCCCTCGTCGTGGCCGCCCAGGACTACGCGGTCGCCAGCTCGTCTGCCGTGCGCATCACGGGTGAGTTCATCAGCGGCGTCGCGAACGACTGGGCGCACGTGTGGACTCGCACCAGCGGTGCTCCGGGCGGCGCGTTCCAGCTCGACGCCGGCGTCGAGTTCATCGTGAAGCCGACCGAGCTCGAGCTGCGCAACAACGGCGTCTCGGTCGCGACGGCGGTGTTCGATGGCGGGCTCGCGGTCGGAGCTCCCGTCGTGTTCGAAATCTTCGACGACGGCACGCGCGCGCAGCTGTCGGTGCACAACAAGGGCGCCAGCAACGAGCTGCTACTGTCGGCAGCGGTTCCCGGAGCGGCGTCGGGGTCGAAGGTCGTCTTCGGCAACAACAACACCGTCGCTCCGACGACGGGCAGCTCACGCTTCGACCTGCTGCGCATCGAGCACGGTGTGCGCACGCGCCCGAGCCGGGAGTGGACGTTCGAAGAGGTCGTTCCGTCGGCAGTCGCGGGCAACCTGCTGGGTGGGTTCGGCATGCTGCCTGATGGTGGAAGCTCGGGCGCGAAGGCTGGCCGCTTCGTCTCGGCTGGTCCGTTCCAGACTTCTCCGGCGGGCAACACGGTTCCCGGCGCGGTGACGTCTGGAGCCTTCGGCGCTGCCGCTTCCATCTCGCCGGCGTCGGGCGGGCGCTTCGTCGAATTGCCGGGCGACTCCATCGCGGCCTCGGGTCGCGACCTGTCGGTGTCGTTCTGGTACCTCGGCACGGGCCCCAACGGCATGGGCGAGATTTTCGGCAACCGCAACGAAGGCAGCGGCGGCACGTTCCTCTCGATTCGCAGCAACGCAGCTGGAGCCTCAGCCGAGTTCGACCAGGGCAACGGCCCACGCTACGTGCCACTGAACGGCACCAGCCCGGCGCGGCGCGATGATGGCCTCTGGCACCACCTCGTCGTGACCCGCGAAGGCCGACTGCACGCCATCTACATCGATGGGCAGCTGACGTACTCGGTCGACGCTGGCGTGCCTGTCGCGGACTTCGCCAAGGCGACTCCGTACTGGGCGGGCCGCGGGTACGACTCGACGGGCAGCGGCGCGTTCGACGAGCTGCGCATCTATGACGATGTGGCGCTGAACGCGTGCGAGGTGTCACGGCTGTCGACCCGCAACGTCGACTCGGCGAGCTGCACGGCCGGGCGCACGTTGTGTGTGGCGAGCGCGGCGAGCAGCGGCGTGTGCGTCGACGTGCAGACCGATGTCGCGAACTGCGGTGCGTGCGGGGTGACGTGCACGGGTGGAGCGAATGGCTCGGCGGCCTGCGCGGCGGGCAGCTGTACGACGGTGTGCAGTCCCGGCTTCCTCGACTGCAACGGATTGGCGACGGACGGGTGTGAGGTTCGTGCGACGTCGTGTGTGAACGCTCCCGTGCTCGTCTCGGTTGGTCTCGACGGCGGCGCGGGCAACGGCAACAGCAACGACGCGCACGTCGACGACTCCGGCAGGTTCGTCGTCTTCAGCTCGACCGCGACCAACCTCGTGCCCAATGACACGAACGGCCAGCCCGACGTCTTCCTGCGCAACCTCATCACCAACACTACGACGCGGCTCTCGACGGGCCCCGCAGGTCAGCAGCTCGCGGAGGGTGGCTTTGGTGGAACCATCTCAGGAGATGGTCGCTTCGCGTCGTTCGTCACCAGCGGGCCCGCTATCGTTCCGGATACCAACGGCGCGGGGAACGACGTCATTCTCATCGACCTGACAAGCAACACGCGGAGCTATGGAATCACCTCGAACGCACTGACGCAGCCGCAGGGCAACACGGAAGCCTTTGGTGGCGCGTCGCTCTCTCGTGATGGCCGGCTTGTGATGTGGTCGACGCGAGCGACGGGCCTCTACCCCGGAGATGCTGTCCAGAATGAGGCCGACATCTACATCTTCGATCGACAGCTGCCGCTCATGCGCATGGCCTCACTGACCCCAACAGCTGTGGTCGTCACCGGAGGTAGGAACGGCCACAACGCCGGGGCCAGCTTCTTCTCAGGACAGGGCCGGTGGGTTGGCTACAATACATTTGGCCACGTCATTGGCACTCTCACCGACGATTGCTCACACGGCTACTTCGTCGACATGAATCCCTCCACGCCCGTTCCGACACGGCTGGCGCGCGACAACAATGCGGGGCTGCTGACCTGCACCTTCAGAACTGACAGCGCGGCCAATCTTCTGGCGAACAATGCGGGTACGTCGTTCTTCTTCGACACCCGCGCCGATCCAGCGACGGGTGTCCTCCGCGGCACGCGTGACATCTTCCGGCGCGACACCATCAACGGAGCTTCGACCGTGATCACCTCGGGTAACGGAGACAGTTCGAACACCTTCCTAAGCGAAGATGGTCTCACGCTTTCGTTCATCTCGAACGCCACCAACCTGCCTGGCGTCCCGATGGACGCGAACGGTGCGGCGCGTGACTGCTTCGCCTGGCGTGCTCCCACCGCCATCACCAACCTCTCTCAACCGGTCGTGCGGGCGCTGGGAGGCACCACCGGCTGCAACTACGTGCGCCTCTCCCGTGGCGGTCAGTACGCCGTTCTCGACATGCAGGACTCGCTCTCGGCGGCAGACCAGAATGCCTTCAGCGACGTCTACGTTCGCCCAGTTCCCTGACGCTTCCCGATGACTGACGACGACGACAGCGACGGAGTCGGCCTCGAGCCGACGACCATGCGTGACCCGGTCATCGGCTCCGAGGTGTCGGGTTACCGCGTGACGAGCCGCCTCGGCGTCGGCGGCATGGGCATCGTCTACGAGGGCCAGCAGGACGTCATCGGCAAGCGCGTCGCCATCAAGGTGCTGCGCCACGAAGTCGCCGACAACCCCGAGGTCGTCGAGCGCCTGGTCTCTGAAGCGCGCGCTGTGAACAAGGTGGGCCACCGCGGAATCGTCGACGTGTTTGGTTTTGGCCAGCTGCCCGACGGCCGCCAATGCATCGTCATGGAGTACCTCGACGGCGAACCGCTCGAGGCCGTGCTCGCGACGTACAAGAAACAGAACAACCGCCTGCCGCTCAAAGACGTGCTGGTGATTCTCGACGAGGTGCTCTCTGCCTTGTCATCGGCGCACACGGCGGGCGTCATTCATCGCGACCTGAAGCCCTCGAACATCTTCCTGTGCCGCCAGCGTGACGGGTCGCGCTACGTGAAGCTGCTCGACTTCGGCATCGCGAAGCTCGGCGTGCTGGGCCACACCCCGGCCACGCGCGCGAGCATCATGCTGGGGACCCCCGCGTACATGGCGCCCGAGCAGGCCAACGGCGGCATCGTCGGCCCCGCGATGGACCTGTATGCCATCGGCGTGCTCGCGTTCGAGCTGCTCACCGGCGAGCAGCCCTTCACCGCGGACTCGGTGATGGAGATGCTGATGAAGCACGCGCAGCAACCGGCGCCGCGCGTGTCGACGTTGAACCGCGCAGTGCCCGACACGCTCGACGCGCTCGTCGCACAGCTGCTCGAGAAGAAGCCCGAGCTTCGACCCGAATCGGCCGAGGCCGTGCGCCAGCGCATCGTGAAGCTGAAGAAGATGTTCGGCACCGACGCCGCGCCCCGAAACGTGGTGCCGCTCGACGTGAAGGCCACCATGGTGGATCCCGCGGCCGAGGCGAAGGCGCAGGCCACCTCGGTCGACGCGCGCGCACTCTCCATCGAGGTGAAGCCCGCCACTGTCGAGCCCGGCCGTCTGGACCTCGCCACCACGCAGGAAGTGCCGCCGAACGCGCTGCTCAGCACCGCCGTCGTCGCGAAGACGAAGGAGTTCAACTCGCCCGAGCAGCGCGCTCCGACGGCTCAGAGCCTCGAGCCCGTGCGGATTCCCGAAGAGGAGCTGCCCGTCGTGGGTCGCTCGAAGGCGCCGCTCGTCGCGCTGGGTGGGCTGGTCCTCGCCGCCCTCGTCGGCGTTGGCGTGGTCGTCTCGGGTGGCTCGTCGACGACACCACCAGCTGATCCACAACCCCTCACGCAGCCCGTCCTCGAGCCCGTCGTCGTCGCGCCAAAGGCAGTCGAGCCCAGCCCTGCGGTCGAACCGCCGAAGCCGGTCGAGCCTCCGAAGCCCGTCGAACCGGTCGCGGCCCAGCCCGAGGTTCAGCCCGTGCCGGTGAAGCCGGCTCCGCCACCGGTCGAGCCCGTCGCAGTGAAGCCGGACGCAACCCCAAAGCCAGCGGCGCTGAAGCCCGCGAAGAGCCCGACTGCCCGCCTCGACGCCATGGTGCGCAAGCTCGACTCGAAGCTGACCGCTGCAGAGAAGGCCGGCGAGAACGTGGCGCTGCTGCGCAAGACGCTCGCCGCTGTGAAGTCGAAGCTGAGCCAGGCCGACTCCCTGTCGAAGGCCGACTTCGAGAGCCTCGAAGTCACCTTGCTGCGCCTCGAGGAAGACACGTCGTCGCTGTAGGAGAATCACCATGCTCTCACTTGCCTTGTGCGCCGTCGTCTCGACCTCTCACGCAGCAACACCTCAGGCCTGGGTGGTGTTGAGCCGCCGCTCTGGCATCACGAGCCCGAAGGCCATGGCGACGGCGACCGAGGTGGCCTCGAAGCTGAAGGGCGTGCCGATGGCAGCCGCCGTCGAGGACCTGACGACCTGCAAGGCCAAGCGCGTGTGTCTCGTCGAGGCTGCGCGGAAGAAGCATGCTGCGGTGCTGGTGACGGTCGAGGTCGGCGCGGTGCTCGACGAGGCGACGTTGCGGGTCGAGGGTCTGTCCATCGACGAAGACGGCAAGTCGCTGGGCGTCGTCGAGGCGGATGGAGCCATGGCGACACTGGTGACGAAAGCCGAGCCGAAGCTGTCGGGCGACTTCTCGACGACGTTGCGCAGCACGCTGGGGCTGACTCCGCCTCCGCAGCCGAAGGTGGAGCCGCCGCCCGTGGTGCCGATGGTGACCGCTCCGCCGCCGGAGCCGAAGAAGCCCGAAGTCATTCCACCGCCCGTGGAGCCCCCCGTCGTGGTGGCTGAAGCAAAACCGTTCTTCACGCCGGGTCGCATCGCCGGAGTCGCCGTCGCGGGTGCCGGTGCCGCAGCGCTCGTCGTCGGCGGCGTGTTCGGAGCGCAGGCGTCGGCAGGCGCAGCGAAGGTGAAGATGTTGTGCCCTGATGCGCAGTGCACGAACCCCGAGGCGTTCACCACGTACAACCAGGCGGCGCAGTCGCAGAACCTCGGCGTCGCGTTGTCGGTGGCCGGTGGTGTCGCGCTTGCGGCGGGTGCGGTGGTGTTTCTGATCAACCCGGGTGGTGAGGCGCCTGCCGCGTCGGCAGTCGTCGTGCCGGTGCAGGGTGGCGTGATGAGCTCGTTCTCGATGTCGTTCTGACGCGTCGGCGCGAAGTGGTGGGGTATGAGGCAGTGAACCTTCTGCCCAGGGACCACGATGACTCGCGCCCTCGCGACTTTGGCTTCCATTGCAGTGTTTGTTGCTGGGTGTGGGCCCGGTGCTCGAACCTGCGACCAGACCTGCTTCGCCTCAACTCACTGTGACGTAGCGACCAATCTCTGCGTTCGGGATGAGCCAACAGCGGGCGGCTCGGCTGGGGGCGGCTCGACTGGGGGCGGCTCGACTGCGGGCGGCTCCACTGCGGGCGGCTCCACTGCGGGCGGCTCCACTGCGGGCGGCTCGACTGCGGGCGGCTCGACTGCGGGCGGCTCGACTGCGGGCGGCTCGACTGCGGGCGGTTCGACTGCGGGCGGCTCGACTG